>JBLWXW010000017.1:0-72164 GCA_048267265.1 Bacteriovoracaceae bacterium | reverse complement strand
CATAATCAGAGGATTGATGGTGTTAGGAGACCAAGGATGCAAAATTGCTATAGCACCAATTAAAGCGATCAGTTTATTGATTGTAGATTTTAGCGAGCTTTTCTGTAACTGCATTTGCAGAAAAAGGACGTACTAAAACATTATTGACGCCATTCTTTACTGCAATGATAACATTTTGTTGAGCCGCTTCACCAGTAATCATAAGAAACTTTGTGGTCTTATACTTTTCAGAACCTCGCACTTTCTGAAGAAGTTCTAGTCCTGAAACTTTGGGAAGATCCCAATCGGCAACGATAAGTTCAACTGGCGAATCTGATTCTTCAATTTTAGTCCAAGCATTCTCGCCATCAATTGCTTCGATTACATTTTTAAATCCAAGACTGGTAAAAACTTTCTTTAGTGATTGGCGGTTTGTTGCCGCTGCGTCTACTAAAAGAATTTTCATACTTGATTTTAAGGCCATAAATTTAAACCTCATGCCACTTTATGCTGCTTTTTGTGAATGATTATTATTGTCTAATAAGTATATCAAACTTTCATAAATTGTGTCACCAAAATCTAGTTCAAGTCCGGGGCTAAGATTCTTCTCTTTTATATTATTTAAGATAGTACTTAAATGAACAGGGCTTCCCGTTATTTTTCCATTCATATACTCAATGATATGGGCCGAAGCTCCTAGCACTAGGGCGAGGGGCTCAATATATTGTCCTTGCTTATATTCAGGGTAGCCTGAACCATTGAAGCGTTCGTGGTGTTGATAGAGAATTTTATTACAACGCTCACTAATAATGAGCTCAGACTTTCTAATCAAGTGTTGGGCCAGACCAGGGTGCTTCTTATATTCATTTCTTTGAGAGGCGACGAGTTCAAGTTGGGCCTTTGAAGTATAAAGGAGATCCATTTGAGTGTGCCCAATATGGGCCAAAAATGCTGCGCAAATAATATCGCCTAGGGCCTGAGGGTCTTCCATCCCACATCCCTTGGCCAATAGGAAACTCATGGCCACAATTCTATTGGTGTGATTATCTTCATGAAGAAGATTCTCGGCCAAGTAGTTGGCAAGGCTCACAGTATGAGAGATGGTAAAGCTTAGGGTCATGGCCTCATTTCTTGTTTGAGAAATTAAAGGCATCCAGTTATTTGACTCACTGGCGGCGGCCAAAGATTCTTTAAAATGAAACTTCGGATTATTGGCCTGCTCCTTCTCCCATTTCTCTCTCCTTTCTCTGTGCAGGGCAATCAATTCATGCTCCTGCGGAATCTGAAGATCTGGAACTTCTGACTCCTCTATATTCATTGATTGAAGAAAGGTTTTTTTCTGGTTTGTTGAAACGGAAATCTCTCCTCCTTTACTGATAATAAAGGAGAGAAATTCGAATTTTTCTTTTGTCAAAGGTGAATTCGCATGAAGAAATATCGTATAAGTTTTATTAATAGGGTGAAAGACATAGAGGTGAAAGGGAAGTGTCACTTCCTGGTCAGAGGGCAATAATTGAATATCTATATTAAAGAATTCTTTTTGCATTTCTTTTCTCTTTTCCTTTCTATTTTACTTCTCTACTTATTAACTTGCTTTCTTTCCAAACCATTTATTAAAGAAGCCTTTTACTCCCTTTGGTTCTTGTGGTGCAGCTACTGTTTTTGTTCTCTGCTTTCCTTGACCTCGAGTTGCATGATACTCCGATAATATCGGGGCCCTTAATGACTCCATGGCAACTTCAAGTGCTCCTGATTTAGATTCATCAAATTTTGTGTGAGGAGTAAATATCGCTAGACCGAGTAATGAGACTCCTTCATAGAATGGAAAAATAAATTCATTATCTTCCTCTTGAAAAGTTTGATCTCTCCACGTTGGAGTTTGTGTGGCCTGCCATTGGGGAAGTCTGGATTCCCATTTTTCCTTCCAGTTGTTTTGAAAAATCAATGCATTTGCTCTATACTCCTTATCTTCTTCATCATACTCTTTCATAAGAAGCTTAAAATCCTTCTTATCCATAGCATCTTCTTCTAATGGTCTTTTCGGAGCGATTCCAGCTTGTCTCATCACGGCCCCAATATGGATTAAATCTAAGGCATTCTTTTCATCAACGATATAGAGGCTCAGATCTCCTTTGAAGAGGAAATCGAGCTTCATTGTAATAAAGTTATAAATAGATGAAATCTGAACTTCATCTTTTTGATAAAAGTTAAGAACCTCAATTACAGTTTCAATGCCCTTAGAGTCAGGGAGAAAGACCTGTTGAGATTCCTCTTCTTCCTCGCTCACTTGTACTTCTTCAAATTCCATGGATTCTAAGGATCCAGTAGGAGAAAGTACTGTTTTGGTGAATGTCTTAATTTCAGCGATATGATTGAACTCACCATATTCTTTCTTTTTCTTGGCCACATCACTGAGATCCATGCCTTCAAATTCTTTCTTTAGTTGAGCATAGTCTATCGTTTGCTCACCGAGATCTTGCGATTCATAAGAAATCTCATTTTCTTTCTTACTTGCTCCAAATTCTTGTTCGGCCACACCGGCCTTTTCCCAGTTTGAATCCCAGTTTCCTTCGCCGTGTTTTATTCCATGCCTGCTGTCATAGTGTGTTTTGATCTGATCGGCACGGGAATTGGATTTATTGTGACGATCTTTCTTATTTTCAGTATGAGCTGCATGTCTAGCGCCAAAGCCACCAGATTCATCTTCTTGATAAGATGAGCGCGCACGGTCATATTCGCTATCTTCGTGACCTGCTTTTTCTTTGGCATCACTGTCAAGGCCCTCGTCATAGAGATCCAATGCCGTTCTTTTTTTCTTACGGGAATCATCCTCTGGATATTCTTTTTCGTCGAGTAGAGGATCTTTCTGGGAATCGTCGTAGAGATCAAGAGAGGCCATCTCTTTTCTCTTTCTCTCTTTTTCTTCTTCGGCCTTTTCATCTTTATAGAGGTCTTCATCATCTTCTATATCAATATTCTTCTTGGCCTTACCGCCACGAAGATAGCCATCAATATTGTCAACTTTCTTGGCATCGATTTCATCTTCTGATTCTTCTTCAATACTCAATGCTGTTGATTTCTTCTTCTTTATTTCCTCATAATCTTCTTCTTCAACAGTATGGTCCTTGCTCTCTTGGGTGTCGATGATATTGAGCTCAGCTTTTTGTATATGATCTTGATCTTCATCCTCGTCGATATTAAGAGAGGGCGATTTCTTTTTTGCAGATATAGCTTCGTGACTCTCTTCATTCTTATCAAGGTACTCAGCTTCTTCATCATCATCGATATTAAGATGAGGGGAGGATTTTCCTTTTAAGTGGGAAAGTTGCTCAGCTTCTCTTTCCTGATTTATTTCGTCTTCATCATCTTCTATATCTAGGGCCGACTTATTGACATCACCTTTATAGTGACCCCCTAAGTCTTCACGCTCTTTGGATCTCGAATTCTGATTATCTTCGTCTTCGTCTTCGTCGATGTCTAAGGAAGCTGATTTTTCTTTCTTTCCAAACTCTTCAATCTCTTCAATTTGTGAGCGCTTCTTCTTATTATAATCTTCTTCGACTTCAAGATTGACTTGGCGTTTTATGGCCTCGAGATCTTCTTCCATCTCTGGGATTTCTAGTTTCTCTCGTTTGAGAGCTTCTTCTTCTATTTCGAGCTCTGTTTTATCGAGTTTGCCTTTATAGTGACCCTCAATGGCCTCTTCTTGATAGCCCTTCTTTTTTTGAGGTTCTTCTTCATCGTCAAAGTCCTCTTCTGCTCTCTTTTGTTTGCCACGATAGAAGCCATCAATCGATTCTTCTGCGGCCCTCTTCTTCTTAGGTTTGCTATAGTCTTCTAGTGTCTCTTCGGCCATTTCCTTTCTTTGCCGTGGAGTTGAATCTTCAGATTCATCATCGAGAATGACGCCTTTTTCTGCTCTTACTTTGGCCTGAGTATCGATGGCCTCATTTGCTGAGTCCTCACCGAACTTCTTTTGCATTTCTCCATCATCTTCTGGCTTCTCCGCTGTGATAGAGCGTAGTTGTAGTCGTACTTTATAAAGAAGAGTTTTCGGATTTACCGGTTCAACAATACACTCAGTAAGACCAACCTTCATAAATTTATCCAAGGTTTTTCTTGGAATGGCCTTAGGAGTAAGCAGCAGTGTCTTTGTTTGTAGCTTCTTTATATATTTTCGATTTGTTTGAAGAGTAACGGCACATGTTTTAGGACTTGCTGTAAGAATAACGGCCTGGCCGATAGTTGGAATAAGTTGTGAGGCCTCCTCAACGGATTCCACATCAAATATTTCAATACCTTCAGACTCTGAGTTTTCTTCAAGAACTTCTTTTAACTTCTTTAGTGTCTGAGAAAGTGGCTCTAAGAAAATCAGTGGTTTGTTATTCTCACTCATACACCTTATTTATCGGCATATAAGGATAAATCCTTAGAGATATAGAGTGGGATGAGAAGATATTTCCGACGTATTTGGTCCAGTGAAAAAGTTAATTATTCTTCATTTTTTTCTAAAGCTCCACGGAAATGTTCCGAAATTGTACTTGATTGCAAGGAGCAATCTTTATTTTATAGAACATTCTATTTGAGAGCAGTAAGCTCATTTTTCCTCAAGGTTAGGGATTAAGCACCAAGGAGACGGCGCCGAAGAGACAAGGAGGATCTAATGGGTTTACGCATTAACACCAACACGACGTCACTCTCTGCACAGAGAACTCTAGGCGTTAACAGCAACAAACAAGCACAATCACTAGGTAAGCTATCTTCAGGTACAAGAATTGTACGCTCTGCAGACGATGCAGCTGGACTTGCTATCAGTGAGAAGTTGAAGGCACAGATTAGAGGTCAGTCTCAAGCGGAAAGAAACGCTAATGACGGTATCTCTATGATCCAAACCGCAGAAGGTGGTTTGAGTGAAATTGGAAATATTCTTATCAGAATGAGAGAACTTTCCGTACAGGCCGCATCAGATACAGTAGGTGATAACGAAAGACAGTTTACTGATCTTGAGTATCAAAACCTTAAGCAAGAAATCGAGCGTATTTCACAAGTAACAGAATTCAACGGAAAGAAACTTCTTAACGGTGAAGGTGATACTTATGATTTCCAAATCGGTATCAACAATGATGATTTTCAAGACCGTATTAAGTTTGATACGCAAATGCTAAATAGTGGAATCGATAATCTTGGAGTTGCTGAACTATCAGTTTCTTCAAAAGAAGATTCACAATCAGCACTTGCTTCTCTTGATACTGCGATTCAAAACGTATCGGGTCAAAGAGCGGAGCTAGGGGCGAAGCAAAACAGACTTACTTCAACAGTTCAAAACTTACAAGTAAGTAACGAAAACTTGAACGCTGCTAACTCTCGTATTAGAGATACTGACTACGCTGCAGAAACAGCACAGAATGCTAAACTTAACATTCTTAATGCTGCTGGTACTTCAGTACTTGCTCAGTCAAATGCTCAAGGACAAAACGCACTCAAGCTTATTGGTTAATCCCAGTAACATTCCCTGAGATATTAAAGGACACAGAAACCCCCGGAATCGGGGGTTCTTTTTTTTTCTCTGCGCGCAAGTTGCAAAGCAACTTGACGCAGAGAAACCCAGCGAACGAAGCTCGAAGAGCTAAGAGAGTCGGGTTTAGGAAGAATCAAAGTTAACAAGAAAGAGGGAGCAGAGGAGTGGACTTATTTGCGGAGCAAATATTGGACACGAGTCGCCCGCGACCGAACGCAGAGAAACCCAGCGAACGAAGCTCGAAGAGCTAAGAGAGTCGGGTAAAAGATAGGATCGTAAAAACAGCAAACCCCTTCATGTCCAACACCACATCATAGACAAATCCGATTCCAATAACTATTCTTAGACCTATGAAAAAACTAATTAAAATATCTCTAATTGCGATCACTCTAAGCGGCTGTGCTTCCCATGACCTTATTCTAAAAAAAGAGGCCTTCACCCCGCTGAAGCAATACTCAAAAGTTTCGAAAGTTGTTAGGGCCGAGTCCTCTGTGCATATAAATAAATTTATCGATAAGAGAAAAGACAAAGGGCCTATCGGTAGTGCTCTAACTGGATTCTTTGCTAAGCCAACTCCTATTGAATTTGAAAAATCTCTAGAATCTTATGTGTTAGACGAGATGAATACAGGGCTTCGCGAGCGTGGAGTGAGTGTCTCAAGTGTTACAGGTGGGGACTTTGATCTGAATGGTGAAATTCAAGAGTTCTCTATTGAGGAGACAACCGTTGGGCTAGGGCCACAGGAGGCCAAATGTTCAGTGAAGCTAGAGCTTAGTCTTTGGGATAATCGTAAAGAGGTGATGCGTTGGAAGGGAAGCTTCTACGTCAACCTAACTTCTGGTGGAAAAGTTATGGATGGTGGCGAGAAGTTTGCCCCTACGATTGCTTCATGTATGAATGAAATCCTAGAACAAGTAATCAATAAAAAGAAGTTTCAAGAGGTACTTGGAATAGCACTTTAAGAAGTTTCTTGATTGCTTACATTCTTACTAGGAAGATAGTCTAGAAGGATTTTTTGAAGAGCAGACTTTCTCAGGGGTTTGCTTAGAAAGTCCTTCATCCCTGCATTAAGACACTTGGTTCTATCGGAGTCAAAGGCATTTGCCGTTAGGGCGATGATAGGTGGGGCATCTTCTCCATATTCTTTAAGGATACTCTGAGTTGCTTCTATCCCATCCATTATGGGCATTTGCATATCCATTAAAATAAGGGAGTAATAATGAACTCCTCTCTTTTGAATCGTTTTGAGGACTTCAGCTCCATTAACTGATATCTCGCATTGGTAGCCAAGTTTAGCGAGAAGTTTCTTAGCAACCATTTGGTTAATTTCATTATCTTCGGCGAGAAGAATTTTAAGCTCTGAAGACTGTACAGTCTTCTTTCTAACTTTAATGTTCTTTAGGGATGAAAGATTTTTCTCTCCCTTTTTCAAAGGCGCTTCGAAGAAGAATGTCGAGCCCTCTCCCTCTTTACTTTCAAAGCCCGTTTTTCCGTTCATTAGCTCTGCTAGCTTTGAGCAAATAACTAGACCAAGCCCAGTCCCCCCATACTTACGAGTCGTGGATGAGTCAGCTTGAGTGAAAGCATTAAATAGCTTCCCCTGAGTTTCTATGGGGATGCCAATTCCTGTGTCCTTAACAAAGAGTGTAATCCCCTCATCACTATTTTGCTCATAACCTACAGTGATTAATCCATTATTTGTGAACTTGATGGCATTAGAAATGTAGTTGGTGATGATTTGGCGAATTCGCGTAGGGTCACCTTTGAAGCACCGTGGTTCATCTTCTTCAATTTCTATGACAATTTTATTTTTGTTTTGCTCCGCTCTTGAGTTGAGAAGAAAAACGACTTCTTCAATAAGGGAGTAGAGATCGAAATCTATTTCTTCTAGCTCCATTTGTCCGGCATCAATTTTACTGATGTCGAGGATATCATTGAGTATATTCACAAGACTATCACTACAGGAGGACATCATACTAAGCATTGAACGTTGCTCTACATTAAGTTTTGAATCTTGTAGCATTTGAATTAATCCAAAGATACCGTTCATAGGGGTTCTGATCTCATGGGACATATTGGCGAGGAAATCGGATTTGGCCTTGGTTGCTTGCTTTGCTTCTTCCAGTGCTCTTTGCTCATTTGTACGATCCCAATTTACTCCGGTGACATAAGTGGCGGCTCCTGTGCTGTCTCGATCAATAATGGCCCTCGCACTGATATCTTTTACCTCTCCATTTCCATCTACAATTTTAAACGTGGAGTAAAAGTTTCCATCGCCTTCAACTGCTTTTTTAAATTCGGCAGGAGCAGATTCTTTTGAAGATTCATGTAAGGTCTTAAACCAGGCATCGAAGGCGCCACTGAATTCACTAGGGTCAACCTTATAAAGGTTGTACATGCTACTATTCCAATGAAGAATATTATTTATGGGATCATAGCCCCAAACTCCGATATTATTACTTTCAAGAATGAGTGCATATTCCTTATCTCTATTTATCTTCTCTGTAATATCTTGGCAGGTTCCACTTAGGTACGCTATTTCTCCATCTTCACCAAGAATACCCTGCCCATGGGCTTCTACCCATACAATCTGATTGGGATTTTCTTTCTTATGAGTTCGAAAAGTAATAGTGTAGGGCTTGCCATCGCTGAGTGCTCTTGTAACTGTTTTCTCCCAATTTTCAACATCGTCATCATGAATGGTTGCTCTATGTTCTTCAAAGTTTGGTTCTCCTTCCTCGATATCATGGGGAAAGATGCTATACATCTGCTCGCTCCAACGAATCTCTTGATTTGCGAGATGATAGGACCAAGAGCCTGTTTTTGAGAGCATTTGTGCTTCTTCTAATTCGTGATTCTTTAGTTTTAATTCTGCTTCAAGTTCTTTTTGATCACTTATATCTTGAAAAGTTCCAATAAGTCGTATGACTTCTCCATCACTATTGAGTTCAGGATATCCTTTTGAGTGAACGGTTTTCTTTATTCCTTTGGCGCTAATGATTTGAAAATCCCCTTGAAAAGGGACCCCTTCATTAATACAGCGCTGAACAAGTGCTTCAATACGCGGTCTATCTTTTTCGATATAGAAGTTAATTCCTTGCTGTGCTGTAAATCTCTTGTCATCATCAATATCATGAATGCGATAGGTCTCTTCAGTCCAATGAGACTCCATCGTCTGGGTATTGAGCGTCCAGCCGCCAATTTTTGAGAGTTTTTGTATTTTTTGGTTTAGAATTTCAGCTTCTTTTTTCTTGGTTATGTCGTAGCGAAAGGAGAGGAATTCAATGATTTCGCCATTTGCATCAGTAAGGGGAATGATTGAAGTATCTACCCAATAGAGTTCACCGTCTTTCGTTTTATTTCGAATTTCTCCATGCCACACCTTGCCCTGGGTGATGGTTTGCCATAGATCATCAAAGTATTGCTTTGGGTGATGGCCAGAGTTGATTATGCGATGGTTTTGGCCGATGAGCTCTTCTCTCTTATATCCAGAGATTTCAACAAACTTATCATTAACTTCAGTTATATTTCCTAAGGCATCTGTATGACTAATACTCGCTAAAGAATCTAGGCCTTCCTTGTATGCCTTAATTTCACTCAGGCGAGCTTTTGCGTCATAGGCTTTCTTACTCAACTCAAGATAGTTAATCACTTGCTTTGAGAGAGTCTTCATTAGAAGAAGCTGCTCTTGATTTAGTGATTTTTTTTCAGAATCAATAACACAAAGAGTTCCTATGCGATGACCATTAGGGGCAATGAGGGGAGTTCCGGCATAGAAGCGCACATGGGGCTCGTTAAGAAGAAGAGGGTTATCGCAAAAACGCTCATCTTCGTAAGCATCCTCTATTACCAACGTTTCATCGTCCATAATGGCGTGGCCACAGTAGGAAATATCTCTAGGAGTTTCTGCGGCTTCAAGACCAAAGCGAGACTTGAACCACTGCCTTTCGGAATCGATAAGACTCACAAGAGCAATTTTACAATTACAAATTAATGCAGCAGTTTTAGTGATTTCATCGAAGTGCTCTTCTTGTAAAGTATCGAGTACTTTATAGTCAATAAGAGTCCTAAGCCTTTCGGCTTCATTCTTTGGAATAGGGGCTTTTTTCATATAAATATTATCGGTGGAGTGGCGACTTATTTCCACCGATTTCTATATAAATTTAAGAAGTTTTTTAGTCAGATATTCTCTGATTAGCGGACATCCATAATAAGGTCTGCCTGGCCGTTTCTTACGTCAATTTGAGAGCGAATCCCTACGAGATTAGATTGTCCTTGGGAGATTAGACTTGTGAGGTGGCTCTTAAATTGAACGAGTTTCTCTCCACTAGATTGGAGACCTTCGGAGACATGGTACATGAGAGTATTTTCAAAAAGGTCTCCCTTTGAGCGAATTTGTACCCAAGTATCAACCGTATATTCACGATCATCGCAGCGGACCTTCCACCAAGGAACATGACTAAGAAGCTCATGCTCACAAGAGACTTGTCCTCCAGTGGAGCTATTAACCAGGGTGAAATGGATTTGATCTTTGGAGAAGCGGATGGCGCCGGTTGCATGGGCCTCTAAGCTCAGAGTAATACTAAGGGCCATAAGTATAGCAGCTAATAATTTGAATTTTCTTTTCACAACAACTCCTTTTGTTATGCAGATATTGTATGTGAGGAGCTGGAGATATGCAAAAACCTAGGGTTGAAGACGAACTTTAAGAAATTGTTTCAAGCTTCTCTAGGGCATGGCGAACATCTGTCACTTGATATGCTTTTGCCATATTGCCTTGGCGTTGGATATTGACCCATGGGGGACCTTCCCAAGGAGTCTTAAAGATATGGTGGTCACCATGGACGTGGTAATGAGGAAAGAAGTGCATGCAAATCTTTAGGAGCTCGTTAAACTTAACTCCCTTTTTATTGCTTAATCTTGCCATGGCCTCTTGTGCTTTCATGATTTCTTATTACATTAGTCCTTTTTAAAGACAAGCATAAAGTTTTCTTCAAAATTTATTCTAGGCTCGCTTTGAAATCTAAAGCCTAGACTCTTTACTTGATCGATCACTTCGTCCTTTGAGTACTTCATATGCTTTAAAATCCAAGGTCTTGACTTTCCTTCGATGCGATTAAAGTCTACGATGGCCAAAAGTCCTTGGGGGCGAAGAACTCTATGAAAGTCACGCAGCATCTCTTCTGTATTGTCGAGGTGATGATATACATCTACAAGAAGGAGAACATCACAGCTTTGGGTCAAAAGATTGGTTGAATGTAGGCCTCCCTTAGTAACCTCTACCGAACTTAGCTTCTCTACTTTTACTCTTTGGGCCATATACTCTAGAAAGCCATCTGAAATTTCTACTGCGTAGACCTTACCCTTAGGACCAACTTCTTTATGAAGTAGAGGAAGAAAGCCACCGGTTCCCGCGCCGATATCGGCAACACAGGAGCCTTCTTTTAGTTTCAAGGCCGAGACAATATTTTCACGATGTATAAAGACATCACGATCATCGCTTTCAAAGCCTTTTACCCAACGATTAACATTCATATTGGGGTCGGTGAATTTATCATTCATTCCTCCCTTGTGATCTCCTGCTTCATCGTGTCCATTATGGGAGCAGGCAATGAGGAGGAGGGGAAGTACTATATTTATAAATTTCTTAAATCGTCTTGAAATCATTTTCTACCTTAGGGCAAGTCGTGGGATAATCACTTCTTACTTTAAGGGAAATCTCCTCAAGCTGTCTATTGTTGGCCCTATAGAAAACGGCCGGACATCCTATTGGTGCCTGTATATCAATGTAGCGACCTTCTTCTAGAATGTATTCTTGAGCATTCATAAAGTGTACCCAGTGACCTTTAGGAAGGTAGAGTCTACGGTGTCCACTTTCTTTTTTGTGAATCGGTGCCATTAGAATATCTCGACCAAATAGGAATTGATCGTCAATCTCATAGGTATTTCTGTCTTCTGGATAGTGGAGAAAGAGTGCTCTAATAATGGGTAGGCCTTGGTTTTGAGCTTCAAGATAGAGACTCCTTCTATACTCAAAGAGGTCATGAAAAATATTGGCCCATTTTGCAAAGGCAGGAAGGAGTTCGGGGTCCTTGAAAACGGATAGCTTTAAGGTACCCATTCCTTCTTTGCTACGAAAGAGGGCACCAAAAGCTTCTTTTTCCATCCAACGATGCATCAGTTCATGGCTTCTTTTGATATTGAGGGTTTTAATCGCACCACCTATATCAGAGTGGTTGATAAGAATTCCACTAAGGCCACTGGTGATTCCCGCAATTGTTGTAGAGTAGAGTCCGTCGTCTTTATCAAAGGTCGTGAGTTGATCGCCTTGCCAATACATTTGGTTATAGCGAAGAGACTCTGTATGGCCAGAGCGAATAAAGGCCACGGCATCTCCATTCATATGATTATTGATAAAATCACGATTGAACTTTGCCCATTCGGTTACATAGCGATGCCTGATATTCAAACCATCCTCTTCTCTGAGTACATAATTGGTTTCCAAGGGAAGGGCCTCACTAAAGTCTGCATTCCAAAATTGGATTCCACTTGGGAGGAAATATTCTTTGAGTATTTCAGTGAGCTCATTGCGTGCTTTTGGGTTGAGAAGATCCACAAAGTAGGCCTTGATAAGCCCAAGGTCTGCATAGACTGAGCGATCTTCATTTCTCATAAGGAGCTTCTTCCTATCGAGCTCTTTCATCATGTGAAGATCATGGTAAGGGAGATCATCTTTTTTAAGTTCTCTGGCCAATGGATTAAGATATCCTCCGATTCGAATTTCTTTGGATTTTATATCGGCCACCATTTTATCCCAATTAGGATAGAGTCTTCTGTCGACTTCCCAATTCCATTTTAAACGCTTTGAACCATCTATAGTCTTATCAATTCCACTCCAGTCTTCTATCCACAGGGCCTTTGTTGGAATTTTATATTCTTCAACAATTCTTAAAATTTCATAGACATTCTTTTCTCCCTCAATAAATCCCCCGAGCACTGCTCCTTCGTAGAACCATGGGGGTGTAGGATGGGGAAGGCCAAGAGTTTTTGAGTTCTTTGTTACCATCTCTAATGGAGTTGAAGCGTGATTAATTTCAATATTTAAGAGATCCGTTAAGCTCCAGATGGCCATGGCATCCTCTTCTCTGAGATCAACGAGATTATAGTCCTGCCCACTGATTTTATAAGAGCGCCAATGTCCTTGAGGAGTTTGGGAGAAGAGAAGGGCAATGGGGATATAAGTGGTAAAGCGATCACCACCACTAAGTCCTCCAGTAACGAGATCAAAGGGAAGGCTTGTCCAATAGCGTGCTCTACCATGACCCTGCTCTTGAGTGAGAAAGGGGATGAGATGTCCATTTAAATTGAGCTCTGTAAATTGCTCTCCACCACCGTAGTAGGGTGTGCTCTTATCTTTACTTCCATAGAGCCCAAGCCACACACTCTCATAATCACGTTCTCCCTTTATGCTTATTTTGAGTTGACCTTCTGGGCCTTCACTAAAGACTGCTCGGTAGGGAATGTAGCAGTCTTTTCCGTAGAGATTTCCGGTGATGGTGAGCTTGCCTTTATTGAAGACAATCGCTTTTATAGTCTGTTCATTACAAGTCTTCTTTCCCATTTTCACTTTCAAGTGTACTGCCCCAAAGCGATTTGCTCTTATATGAGGTGACTTATGAGAGCCAATAAAGAAGGCCTTCTTCTTAAGAGAAGAAAATAATACTTTATCACTGGCCTTAATCTCAATTCCACTTTGTGAAAGTTCAATAGAGTAATTTCTGAGTTTATAGTTATGAAGGGCCTTAGAGGCACTTCTCATTATATGAAGACGACTGATTTCTCTATGCTTTAGAGTCGTATGCCCATCACGCCATGGAATAAGGTTGGCATGAATGTTCAGGCTACAGAGTATAGATATAAGTAGACCCACAAAATAGGTCTTGTGTCCGATTGATAGATGCATTTTTCCCCTCATTATTTAATAGAGTTTCAATCTAATTTCTTTAAAGAACTTTGAAAATTCATAAGTTGTAAACAAGGTAAATAGAACAATCGTGTGGGGAAAAATTACAAGAAAGGCCCCCATTTAGGGGGCCTTCATTGTTGTTGTAGGGGTCATTGCTTATTGAATCGCAAAAACCGATCCCTGCGCCAATGAGTATGGCCTCATTCTCCTTCACAAGCGAGCCCTGTCTGATAAGTGGCTACTCTTTACAAATGACCGACACTTACCTGTGAAATCAATAATTTAGGGATAAGACTAATCCGTCAGAAATTAGACGGCCTCAGTAACTATTTCAAAGGGCACCAAAGTGAGAACAAGTTCACTTAGTATAGATAAAAATAATTAACTCGGTGCATCTTAAGGAGAGATAATATGTCTATCAAGAAATCGCTCGCTTCAATATTGATTTTTTCTGCAGTTCAAATGGCCCCTATGGCCCAAGGCCTACCAAACGCATGTCACGTGGATCAGATACATAAGGCGGCATGGGGAATGAGTAAGGCCGGACGCGAACGTTTTCTTTCAGATGCAACCTTAAGTGGAAATAGAAGTGCTTCGGATGGTGAAATCTTTGAAAGACTTCATAAGAGTGTGAAAGCTCAATATGGTGGTGAAAAAGGAAGATTCGGAGATGCTACATCTGTGGCCAAGAAAATTCAGTGGGCCGCTGAGTGTACAGGTAATGACTTCACTATGCTTGCTGCTGTCATCAAAGGTGAGTCGGGCTATTGTCAATTTCTTCACAACAAAGGTGGGGGAGATTCAGGGTGTGGCCAATTTACTTCGGCCTCCATTAACTTTTATAAGAATCAACTTCGTGTATCGGGAAGAATTGAAAATGGACACCCTCGTTTAAAGCAATCTATTGAGGACCTTATGGTTCGTTGTGCACCGGGAAGCTCTTACGTTCAAGAGGATAGTCTTGCTAACTTCTTTGATCAGAGTAAAGATAAAATTCGTCAGGACTTAAGAACAGGGAAGAATCTTTCTTTAGATATCTTGGCCACGGCCATCTATTTGAAGTTCTACTACTCTGTATCTGGCTTCTACTATAATGCTTCAAGCTCAGCTCCAGGAGCTCTATCTCGTTATAATGGAGGCGGTGTAGCGAATTATGGACAGAAGGCCTATAACAAAGCGATAAAAATTAGTGATAATGCATGCCATAGAGATGAAGCCTACGAAGAGCGCATGCAAGAAATTGCTTGTGAGCTTGGTGATGATAAGTCTGCTTGTCAGATGGATGTTGAATTCTTTGATATCTAATTTTAGTTTTGAGTGCATCTGTAACTTAAGTAAACAGGTGCACTTACATTTTTAACCTTATATTAAGATGCGTTAATAAGCGGCCCAACCTAATAAAATCCCGATATACTTCACAATATTCACAAAATTCTCGCAGAAAACTTACTTTTTCATACTTTCATTCGGAAACTGTTAGGAATCGTTGACAGAAGAACGCGGAATATTAAGACTATTTTAGTCATTTTTGTTTTTCATTCAAAAAACATATCAGAATTTTCTTAAGGAGGAGGGTTCATGAATCTATTAGATGCTTTTTTAGCCGGTGGGGTATTTATGTACTTTATCGCAGCTTTCGGTTTATTAACATTTGCTTTTATTATTGAGCGCTTTATTGCACTTTACGTGGCCCAGAAATCAGCGCCTGCGGATTTTCGTAAGAATATCCTAAGCTTTATCTCTCAAGGAGATTTCAAGGCCGCTTCTGATTACGTTGAAATGAGTGCTGGTCAAACGGCGATTGGTAAAATCACGGCAACTGCTCTTAAGATGAGAACAGTTGGTGCTGGTGATGAAGCCCTTCAAGCGAGAATGGATGAGCAACTTTCAAAAGAAATTTCTGCTGTTGATAAGAGAACAGGATTTCTTGCCATGTTTGGTAACGTTTCAACTCTTTTTGGACTACTGGGAACGGTAACAGGTCTTATTAGTTCATTTGCAGGGGTTGCTGCCGCTTCTCCAGTTGAGAGAGCAAACCTTCTCTCTCAAGGTATTTCAGAAGCTCTTAACTCGACAGCTTTTGGTCTTGTTGCTGCGATTCCAGCTCTTGTGGCCTTCGCAATCTATCAAAACAAAACTGAGTCGATTATCTCTTCACTTACAGAATCTGCAAGTGAGCTATACCACGATTTCTTATTCTATACAGAGAGCCACAAAGAAGAAGCTGCTACAACAACTAAGGTTGCTAGTGCTACTGCTGAGAAGCAATCTGTTACTAGAAACTAATCGGCATACTTAATTTTAAACATCTAGTTGAAGGGATTCTACTATGAGACATAAAACAGGATTAGGAACAAAGAAAGAGCTTGATGCTCAATTGAACCTTACTCCATTTATCGATCTTCTTTCTACGTGTGTGTGCTTTTTGCTCATCACGGCCGTTTGGATTGAAATCGGAACGGTTGAAGTAAAACAAAGTCACGGCACAGAAGCTGCGGCAGAAAAGAAAGAGTCCTTTGATCTCGATCTTGTTTTCCAATCTCCCACTCAATTGAGATTAAATCTTAAGAAGAATGGAAAGAGAGTCCAGAAAGTAGATGTTACTGGTGAGGATGTTCCAGGAATGCTGGCCAGTTTAAACGCCAGCATTGCAGGTAAAATTCTTAATTTTAAAAATAAGCCAATTGAAATTGCTACGGCCACCGTTACTCCAAGAAGTACGGTGGACTACGGTAACCTTATTCAGACGATGGATGTTCTCAGACAAAATAAGATCATCAATATTGGTATTTTAACGGCAAGAGGTAACTAATGATTTTAAACCAAAGTATGGTGGCCGCTGATGCCTTTGAAAAACACTTAATCAATAGAAAGAGAAAGAGAAATTGGGCCATTAAGGCCGCTGGATTCACTCTCATGCTGACTTCCATGGTTGATATGTTCAGTATGCTTGTTGTTTTCCTTCTTCAAACTTTTTCAAGCTCTCCTGAAATCCTTGTGACTAAGGGTGTGGAGCTTCCGACTTCTGTTACTCCTTCTCAAGTTAAAGAGGCACCTGTAATTGCTCTTTCTCGTGATGGAAATCTCTATCTTGATCAAAAGCTAGTAGGGAAGACTGAAGTAGTGAGTAAGAAGCCAGATATGCTTCTTACTAAACTCAATGTAATCAAAAAAGAGTGGGCTTCGTCTCACACATCTCCTTTCACAGGAGAGATCAACCTTCAAGCGGATAGAGAAATTAAATCCACTACGGTTGCGCTTATAATGGGTGTACTGACCAGTAGTCAGTTCCACTCCATAGAACTCGCTGTTGTTGGTCAGCGCTAAAACACCAGCATTTGGAGGTCCTCACTGATTGAGGACTTCCCTTATAAAAACACGGCAAGGAAGTCTAGGTTATGAAACCGATAGTATTTAAAATTATTTTATTTCTATCCTTTTTGTTCAATCAAAATATATTTGCGAATGATACTCAGTATCTTATTCAAGAGATGGAGAAACTAAGAGATTCCCTTGATCTTGATGATCCCGCACGTATTGATTTAACTTTGAGACTTGCGGATCTCTACTTTGATGCTTCTATTAAAGAGGGAGAAACTGAAGGCGATCCTAAAGTTCTTCGCGCTCAAAGACTAAAGGCCCTTGATCTTTATAAACACTCTCTCAATGGAACTGACGGTGTTAAGAAGGTGACCGGTCTTGATCGCATCAAAATTCAATTTCAAATGGGACGTCTTCTCTCTCGTCTTGGAGAGTATGAGTCGGCCGAAGAATACTATCTCGAAGTTGAGCAAAGTAAACTTACACCAAAGCGCATGAGAGAGCAGGCAAGTCTTGCTCTCGGTGAATGGTATGAAGAAGATGCTCAGTACCCTAAGGCCGTTGTCTATTATGATAAGGCCCTGGCTCTTTGTGCGGCCAAGGCCACCTGTAATTATGCCCACTATAGAAAAGGTTGGCTCTACTTTAAAGATACTAAATTAGATGAGGCCATCGCTGAAATGAAGGCCGCCCTATGGGTTATTGATCCCACAGAGACTGAGGCCGGAGAGATTAGAGAGTCTTCACTTCAAGATCTTATGCTCTTTATGTCCAATGCGGATACAGATGGGGTTAAAGAGCTTGAATACACCCGCTCTCTTGCGGCAAAAATTAATCGCCCTGAACTTGTTCGCCAGTTAGTTGAGGCTTTCTACGTAGCAGGGAATCGCCGTGCTGGTTCTCACTTACTTGCTTATATCAATGAAGAGAAGCCAAATCTCTATTATGAAGTTCGTCTCCTTGAAGAATTCTATGGATTCAGAAACTGGGATAAGGTAGAGAAGTACCTTGGTGATCTAAAGGGACGTAGCGCCTCTGATCTTCCAAGCCAAGGACCTAAGGCAAAAGAAGAGCGTGAAGAAGTGAATAAGATTCTTAGACGCTATCTAGTGCAAGTGGACTCTGAAGCTGAAGTGATTCCTGAGCTCAATCCCTTTCTCAAGAAATCAATTGATATTTATCTTTCAATCTATCCCAATGATGACCTACGCAAGAAAATGCAACAAGGTTGGCTAAAGGCCGAGGAAGATGAGGTCGCAAAAATTGCTCGCTTGGGTGAATGGATTAAAGAAGATATTGCTCTTGGAGTTAAGAGTGAAGAGGTTCGTAAACTTCGCCAAACTCGTCTTTCTATGGCCCAAAAGCAGAAAATGTCTGATGTGGTTATTGAAGAGGCACTGGCCATCGCTGAAATCCTAAAGGGAACTGCTGAGGCGGATGAATTTACTTATGTGGCCGCTCGTGAGCATTATTCTAGGAAAGAGTATGATCAAGCCCTTCCTCTATTTAAGTCACTTGTTGATGGAGCAGTTGCTGCTAAGGTCATCACCAATTGGTCTCTACTGTCTCAAAACTTAGTTCTCGATATTTTTAATCAAAAGAAGGATTACGATAGCATTATTGCTCAAGTGGCCCTTTGGAAGGAACTTAGTGCTGTGGCCGATATGAGCTCAGTTGAAAAGAATAAGAAGTTCCAAAAGGAATTGGCCGCAGACTCTGCTCAGATGGATAAGATTCAAGTTGATGCTCGCTTTGAAAAAGCAGCAAAACTTACTGATTCCCCTGAGTCACTACAGGCATTCTATGATTTCTGCTTCCAAGGTGTTTATCCTGAAAAGTCATGCTCTAACGCTAAAGTTTTGGCCGTTAAATTTGAAGATCAGACCAAACTTATTTCCCTGCTTGAAAAAGAAGGTGATGAGAAGGCCTTGATGACGGAGTATGAACTGATGGGACGTTTTGCAGATGCCGCGAAGTTGCAAGAAAAACTCATCTTAAAGAAAGAGGGAAGAAAGGCTCCTCATGAGCTCTATCTTAAAATCGCTCTTCTTTATGAGCTTGATGAGAAGTTTGCGGATCGTAATCGTATTCTTGGAAAAATGGTCGATAAAATTAAGAGAGAGAAGAAAATGCCTGAGCAGCTTGAGGGCGCAATTTTTCTCACTCTAGATGAAGCTGGAATGATTGATTCAAAATCACTCTTTCTCCCGTGGTCAATGAAGAGAAAACTATCTCTGGCCAATCGTTTGGAAATGGAAAGGCCAGGAAAGACAACTCAAAAACTTCTTCTCTCTCAAAAAGAATCTCAGGGTCCTGTTTGGTCTAAACTTATTTTGGAAGGGGTTGAGAAGAAATTTGCTGGTGTTAATAAAATTAAATTCTATGGGAGAAGCTCAAAGTGGCTCTTTAAGAAGAGAACACGTGCTATTGATAAATTCGTAAGCATGGCCAAGCCAAAGCTTGATGGGGCTGATCTCGAAACGCGTATTTATCTTCTTCATATGATCACTCGTGTATATGGAAAGATGACTGAAGATATTCTGGCCACTCCTCTTCCTCCAGATCTTGATGATGAGACTATGGCCCAAGTTCAGATTCAGCTACAAGGCATGGCCGAACCTTTTGAAAAAGTTCGCTCAGACTATCAGCGTTTACTAGATGAACAATTGGCTTCTTACGATGAAAAAGATCCTGAGCAATTGGCCTCTCGTGAACGTATTGTTAAAAATATTGAAGAAGTTCAAGGAGCACAATACTCGGCCTTTATTGAACTTAAGCCAGTTCAAAAGGCCAATATTATTGCCTCAAGTTATGAAGGTGTAGATAAGATGAAGGCGACTTTACTTGAGGAGCCCAATAATCTAGAAGCGCTCAAAGGTCTTCATAAGTATTTTGAAGAAAATGATATGAGAAGATTATCAGCATACTACCAAGGTCGTTTGGAGTCTGTGACTCCAAAAGAGGTAGCTCCTGCAATCGATACTCCTGTTAAGGAAGAAGTGGAGGAAACGATATGAAAAAAACTCTAGTTACGATGGCCTTACTTGGCCTCACTTTCTCATCTAATCTGATGGCGCAATCAGATGCTTCTAAAGCTTTGATGAAAGGAAAGAATGTACGCTATAAATCTCAAGGACGAGTGGACTTTGAATCTCTTTTGATTGAAGGGGAGAGGAAGAAACCTGAGATGTCCGTTGTTACGGGTAATATTGGTGAAAAGGATTCTGGATTATTAAAATTTAGAAAGGACTTTCTTGACGTCATGGCAGACGATTTCGGGGAGAAAATACAATGATTGCAGTAGAAACTGAATCTGGTGAATTAGTTAAAATTTTAAAGAATGTCGTAGATGGTGAGTACGGTCTCCATACGAAGTTTGGAATGATCGGAAGGGATCGTGCTGAACAACGTGTTGAAACTCGTAAACGTCAGGGATTCGATTTTACAAAAGATGAGTGGCACTGTTCATTCAATCTAGCTGAGTCGGCCGGGAAATTCGATGTTTTGGGCACTAATAACTGTAATGCTGAAAAAACAAATGAAGGCTGGCTACTTGATACACCCCTTGGAAAGTTTAAGCTTGTTCAAGGAGGAGCTGACTATGTAGACACCCTTCTTATCGATCATGAAGATGAAGGTTCTTGGTTAAATCGTGCCCTAGAGGCCATGATTATTCTAACTTTCGTACTCTTACCTGTTCTCTATTTTCTGCAAGAGAAGCCTGTAGAGGAAGAAGAGGAGAAGGTTGAAAAAGTGGTTGAACCTATTACAGTAAAAATCATGAAAAAACCTGAGCGTGTCGTTAATATTAGTAAGCCCGCTAATCCTAATATTAAAGTGAAGCCTCTTACTAAAGCTGAGCGCTCAAAAAGAGCAGTGAAGAGAAATCTTGGCTTCCTAGGTATGGTGGGATCAAAAGATATGAAGAAGGCCGTTGGTGGTGTTCCTCAGAATCTTGCCAAGGCCACGGCCGGTGCAGGTGCTGGTGGTGACGCGGGCTCTGGTGGAGAAGTTTTAACAGGACTTGGTAAAGGTCTTAAAAAGACAACGGTTGGGAATACTGGAGTTGCTGGTCTTGGCGGTATTGGTACTAAAGGTGCCGGTGGCGGTAAAGGTGGTTACGGTAACACTATGGTTGCTTCTGGTAGTGGTAAAGGTATTTCGGCCATTGCTGTATCCAACTCTGATGTAACTCTAGAAGGTGGTATCTCTCGTTATGCGATTAATGCAACTATTGCTAAATATTTAAATCAGGTTCGTCGTTGTTATGAAACACAACTTAAGACGAAGCCTGAGATTCAAGGTCTTGTTGAAATGGGCTTTGAAATTAATGCTACTGGGCGCTTGAATTATGCCAAAGTTCGTAGAACGACTCTTAAAGATGCACCCACAGAGCAATGTATTCAAAAGAAAATGATGACATGGCAGTTCCCAAAACCAAAAGGTGGAGTGACTGTACCTGTTAAATATCCCTTTATGTTAAGACCGGTAGGTTCATAATGAAATTTAGTAAATCAATTAATCTTCTATTAACTTATGTATTAGCGACAGGACTCTTTGTTAGTTGTGATGAGAACCCTTATCCAGCTGAAGGTGGAGTTATTGTTCGTACCCCGACACTCGAAGAGGAGCCCCTTCCAGAGCTTTCACTTGCGGTTGACGATGTCATTGAGTTTCGCGAGGGAAGAAGAGGTTCATACCTCATTCGTGGGGCCGTAGCAGAGCCTGGAGAGCCTATAATCTCCGTTGAAGGTCTACCAGCTGGAGCTGAGTACGATGAAGAAACGAATGTCATCACATGGATTCCTGATCACTTTGCTGGAAACGATCCCAACGATCCTGGAATTAAGAGCCAGCTCTATCCCATTACAGTAGAAATTAGAAGTTCAGAAGATGAGTTTCGTGCCTATAGAAAGCAAGTGAATCTTCTTGTTCACGATGTTGCTCAGTTGATTAAAATCAATACGGCCCGTGATGGCTCAGTAAATGAAGGTAATAAGTTTTCAACAACATTTACGATTGAAAATGCTGATTATCCTCTAGGGCCTTATAAAGTTCTCTTAAAGGATATGCCGGCCAATATTGAACTGATTGCGGACGAAGACGATCCAACAAAGTTTACAATGGAGTTTACTCCTGACTTCTTTCATGTGAATCAACAGACCGATGGGCGTAGTGTTAGGTATAACGGAACAATTTTTGTATCTAATCCGGCCAATCATATTGAAGAAAAGCAATTCGTGATTACGGTTAATGATGTTCGTCTCGATTCAAAACTGGTTGCCCCTAAGCAATTAACTCAAGGTCTTGATGTTAGCATTCAAGTGGCCGCCTATGACCTCAATAAAGAAGTTGTTCCTAAAATTACTCTCGAGGGAGGAGCTGCAAATCGTCCTCAATTTGGAGACTTCAGCTTTGAAGTGGTCAATAACCCAGATAATTTCTCTTCTGTTTTAAATGTTACATGGAGTGATATTCCACCGGTACATAATGGTGAAACACATACTCTCAACTTTAAGGCCTGTGTACTCTCATTTAGCGGTAGTTACAATAACTGTAGTTACACCTCCAGTAAGGTTAAAATTGTCGTTCGTGACCGTAAGGCACCTAAAATCGATAGACGCAGCTGGCCTGTAGATGATCTGGTCTACCTTGGATACGATAAGCCTATTTCTCGAACTATCAGAATCACTGATATGGAAGACTCTTCTCTAACTCCTAAAGTAGAAATATTCCCTGAAGAGATGAGGCAATATGTAAATTGGAGTAATGGGCAGCTTACGGCGAGATTTGATCAGGCCGGAGTCTACCAATTCAATGTAAAGGCCACATCAGATTATAATATGTCTTCTACCGAGAGTTTTATTCTTGAAGTCTTTCCAGAGAATCGTAAGAAGATCTTGATCTTTGCTGACTCTACACGAGATCCAGAAGTTGTCTTCTACAAACAGCGCTTCACAGATATGGAAATGATGAATCCTGCCATTCAGGCCATTAATACAAGAAATATCTCTGATCGTACGACCCTTGTAATTACTTCAAGTACACTTATGGATAAGTCTGTTCAGGACAAGGTTCAAAGGGCCATTGATGAAATCGATAATATTGTCGTGGCCTCACCTTTGATTGAATCACTGCCGCCAAAATTCTTAAATACACTCGAATCAAAGTATGACATGAGCCCAATTGGTAGATTATCTAAGATCCCTAATGCTCCAAAGATTGCAGATGCTAAGTTTCACTACACAAAGCACTTTGATGTACCCACCAATGATATTGGCCTAAAGGGAAGTGCTTCAAGTGAATCGTTTGACCCCATTATCTTCAATGGCGGACTCTACGATACAGAGAAGAATTGTAAAGGTGTTCTTGGAGTTTCTGAGACAGATATTAACCCTTTCATTATCGGACTTTCATGTACGCGTACTGAGCGCCGTGGTGGTGGGAGAATTTCTATTCTCGGAACAGAATGGGCCGACTTCAAAACAAGTACAGATGATGAAGGAATTCCTGCGAAATGGTTCGATACTCTTCTTAATGAGAATTTCTAATGAGAATTTCTAGGACTAAGTAGGATAAGGAAAACGATATGAAAAAAATGAATTGGATATCAAAATTACTCTTAGTGGCCACAATTACGGGGTCAGCTTCCATCTTGGGAGCTGAGACGGGAAGTGTCTCTAAGCTTGAAAATAAACTGGATGCCCTTAATATTCCCGATGACAAAGTAACTCCATTACTAAGTCAGGATCAACTCCATATCGTGAATACTCGCTATTCAAGTTTAATTAATCGGCATGAAGTAACGCTAAAGGGTGGTCATAACTTCACATCTGATAGTCACTTAGATTCAAAGGATATTGCCCTTTCTTATCGCTATCACCTCAATAGTGATTGGTCCTTTGGCCTTCGATATACGGAGTATCAAAATAAGTTAACAGGAGCAGGAGATCGACTCTTTAATGATCAAAAGCTTCTCCCTGATACAGACTATGCCATTAATTCAACGGAACTCTTTGCAACTTATAATACGATTTACGGGAAGCTTCGTTGGTCTAAAGATACGATCGTCTACTTTGATCAGTATATCTCTCTTGGGGTTGGTCAGATGGAGCTTGCTTCAGGAAAGACGAATCATGGACTTGTTGATGTAGGACTATCTTTTTGGCTTGGAAAGCACATGAGTACTCGTGTGGGACTTAAGAATGAGTTCTATAATCAAACTCAGCTATCTGGCGAAGTATTTAAGGCCAATAGTTTTGGTTATATCGAGTTTGGCTACCTCTTTGGTTCTGGGGACCGAGGTTAATCATTTAGCACTAGGAATACCGTTATGATTTTAACGTATATTAGGATGAGCTTACAAAGAAGCATATTTATCGCGCTCTTGTTTTGCCAAACTTTGGCAATGGCGAGAGCTGAAGGCACTTCGGCCCTGAGTGGACTAGAAGGTGCAGATATTGATTTCTCAAAACAGCTCACTCAAGTTAAGCAGCTTAAGCTTGATGATCCCTTTTTGATTCAACTCTATAGCCGCTGGAAAGCATTAGGAGCAGTTTCTCCTGAGACAAATGAATGGTTTAATCTTATTTTTACAGGTGAAAATACTAAGGCCTTTTTAGTTTACCATAAAGCGAATCTCAATGATCCCAAGCTTGCACCATTGAAGAGGCCAACAGAACTTTATCTTCTCTATAAGTTAGGCTACTTCCAAACTTTCTATGATCAGTGGGCATCTTATAGTGCAGCAACAGGTTTCGCAAAGACAGAACTTGGCCTGGCCCTCGATCATGTGGTGGCCCCTCAAAGCTCACAAATTATGATTAATCAGGGATTCTTTGTAGATAAGAAGCTTTCGGACAATCTTGAAAAACTTACTTCCATTGAAGGTCATATCAATTACTCTCTTCAAGGCTACAAGGCCTTGAGATCCGGTGATAAGGCCGTATCATGGATTGGTAAATTAAAAGATTCAGATGAACTCCGTCTTCATTTGGCCCATACTGCACTTCTTGATTATGGCCGTAAGGGTCAGCTTGGTGCTTCTGGAAAGCTTATCTCTAAAGTCGTTGAGCCGTGGATTGAGAAGTCTAAGAAACCTGAAGAGATTGCTTTATATTATATGACCCTGGGCCGTCTTCTTTATCAGGCCGGTGCCTACAAACAAGCTGAGCACTTTTATTATTTAATTCCTGAAACTTCTAAGTACTTCTTAGAAGCAAGAACGGAAGCCCTATGGGTTCAGCTACAAGAAAGAGATTTTCCCACCGCTAAGGGACAACTTGAATCACTTAAAATGCAAGTCTTTACGGATCAGTTCTATCCAGAAGTATTCCTGGCCCAGGCCATCGGTAATACAATGATGTGTCAGTTTATTGAGGCCAAGCGCTCGATTAACTCTTTCATTAACGTAAATAAGAACTGGGCCAAAAAGATTGAGGCGGCCGTGGCCATGGAAAATCCTCCAATGATTAAAGAGAATTTCTATGTTCGAGGGATTCGAGCTCGTGAAGTGGCCATTGCTAAAGAAGGCGCTGCTTTTAGTGAGCAAGGAATTAGTTCTTATGCTGGAAGGCATGGAGCAATTACGGCCGAGGCCAAAGTTGCCTTAAGAGAAGAAGCCCAAAAACAGTGGAAAAACCGCAGATCTATTTTGGATGCGGCCATTTATAAAATGGGCTTTGTACGTATCGAATTATTAAGTCGAATGCGTGCGGTTGCTCAAGGAATTAAAGATAGCTTTACGGCAGATGAGGTAAGTGTTTATCAAGCAGCTCCTGCTCGTGAATCTGATAATGAAATGTCCTTTCCCAATGATGGAATGCTTTGGGGAGATGAGCTCTTTCGTATGAGCGCTGACGTATACAATATGTGTCTACAAGGTAAATTCTATGAATCGAAATAAATTACTATGGATCTTTCCCTTATTGATGCTCCTTGGATGTGAGTCGTCTTTTAAAGATGGTGACGAGTATGTTCACTATGAAACTCTTCCCCCTGAGGAGCAAGATGCCCGTATTTACCCACTAAGTCTTCTCCAATTAGATAAGAAGATTGATGTGATTCTAGTGATTGATAACTCGGGTTCAATGAGCTCAATCCAGCAAAGTGTTATTGATAATGCTGAACTTTTCTTCACTGAGTTTGCTAAGGCATCTTATGTGGATTGGAAACTAGGACTTCTCTCCACTGACTGGGAAGAGGAGCCCTATCTTGGTTTTGATAGATCTTTTGATTCATCACTGATCAACTCAAGTGACCCTTCTTCATTTACAAATGTAGTGGGGCAATTTCAAAGTGCAGTTTCAACTCTAGGAACAAGTGGATCTGCTACAGAAGCAAACTTTGTACCCGTTCACTACAAGCTTGATGCGTACAATGGCTCCAGCGCCAGCAGACCCTCTTTTCTTCGTGATAATGCCCACCTTGTTATTATCAGTATCACTGATGAAGAAGAGCAATCTATGGACCTTGGTGGAAGTACTTGGAACCCTGGACCACCAAACTACAATCCAAATCTCTATGAAGCGACTTCATTTTTTAATTTCTTATCTGGTCGAATCAACTCCAATAAAATCCTTCGCTTTTATGGAGGGATTCAAAATAGAGAATTTCCAGGTTGTACAACAGATGGAGGATGGAGAGATGATTGGGTAGATGATGAGTTTGCTAAAATCATTGAGCTCTCTAACGGCTTCTATGTCCCGGCCTGCTCGGATCGCTTTGGATCTGACCTAGCAAAGATTGCTGAAGATATCACTTCGCTGATTGGTCGCCCGTCACTTCTCTTAAGAAGAAGGCCAAAAGTTGAAACCATTAAGGTCTACTATAAAGGCGAACTGCTTAAGCCTGGACGCGAGTCTGATGGTGGATACTGGTATTATGATGAAGGTGCCAATACGATTAACTTCTATGGGCTAGACTTTGTTGAAGATATTGAAGCTGATACTTTTGAAATTGACTTTGAAGTTGATGATGGAATAATCAGACAGTATTAGAAAAAGTAAGCGCCCTATGCGGGCGCTTTTTTTATTCCATAATTAGAGTCATTTTTTTTTACAAGCTGAAGTAAGTAATCAAAGTTTGGTGGCTTGGGAAGAACTTCATGAACGTAGTCATATATCTCATGATACTTTTCTTCAAATTCACTTGTATATCCTGTGATCATATAAGAGGCCTTAGGAGAAGTTCCATTGGCCTTAAGCGCCCTAAGTAATTCTATCCCGGACATATTGGGCATCTTTGAGTCAGTAAAGAGGATATCAATTTCACATACCTTACAAATCTCAAGGGCCTTCTCAGGTGATTCGGCGGTAAAGTAAGTATTCTCAGGACTAAGATACTGAAACTCCAGTTCATAAATCTCAAGAAGTTCGGGCTCATCATCACAGAATAGAATATTCATTCATACCTCATAGTAGACATCGTTTATTTATATATCGGTAGAATTTGAAATTTCTAAAGAAAATTTATTCAATTGTTGTGGAATCATATTCTTCCGGGGGCCTCGTTTCAAAGGCAAAGGCAGGAAGAATACTGGTTAGGATTGTGTAGATAAAGAGTCCAGTAATGATAGATGAGCTCGCTTGATATCGCTCTAGAAGAATGGAGGAGATGACTAGGCCAAAAATAAGGGTCGGCATGAGACTTAGTGATACCTTCCAGGGTGCATAGACTTCGCGGCCAAGGAAGTTAACGGTCGTGTAGTTGGTAATATAAAAGCGAAGAGGAATAAGATAGAGCGATAAGAAAGCTCCAATAATAACTCCTTCTTTGGTCAGGATATCCAGTGATAAATTGAGTCCAGATTTATAGAAATAGAAGGGAATAAAAATTCCAAAGAAAACAGAAAGAGATTCAAAAATGTTCTTATCTTCCTTCTCATCCATAAAGTGCTTAAAGCGTCCCGCAACTATTCCTACAATAAAGGCCCCCACAAGATAATAAGTTCCAATTTTCTTGGTAATGACACCACTTAAGAGGGCCAAAATAATAAGAAAGGCGACCTCTGACTTTGGAGCATAGGGAGCAACGTAGCGGATAAAGAGTTTAAAAACGATGGGCAGTCCAAAGAGGAGAATAAGAAGAACTGCAATCGACACCATCAGGTTTTCCAAGTTATCAGACTGCATAGCAAAGAAGAGCACCAAGACGGCCATCATTTCTTCGGAGATAGATTTTGAACTAATCCAATAGCGCTGAGACTTTGAGAGTTTATAACTATCCAAAGAGTTGAGGATAAAGCCTGTTGAAGGTGTAAGTAGTCCTAGGGCAAAGATAATTGAAATTTGAAAAGGCAGCTCAAAGTAATATTGAAGCGCAAAAGATACGGCAAAGATTATGGAGAGGGAGACGCCTAAGTGTTTTAACAGGGGTTTCCTATGCTCTTTGAGCTCTTCTACATTGACCTCCATTCCTGCAAAGAGAAAGAGGGAAGTAATCCCTAGGCGAGACAGAAGAAGGAGGAGTTGGTCATGGCGCAGCTCTGGATATAAAGACGAGGTGAGAATTCCCAAAGTAATACAGGTTATTCCCACCGGAACTTTAAAGCGCTGGATGATCTTCGGCAGGATAAGTACCGAAGAGAAAATGATTAAATATTGAATCTCATGACCAAAGTCTAGCATTAAAGAATTATACTTGGGCCGTGAGCTTAGGGATAGATCTCGCCTAGGATTTTTTGATCTAAGTCCTCAATTTTAGGAATTGATGAATAAAGCTTAATTGATCGTGATCCTCCTCAGGCTCGGCCACGATAAAGTCGCTACTGTGCTGAGAGTCCGTGTGGATAAAGTCATCTTCGAGGTAGAAGGCCTCGTGTAAGAGCTTGGTAAGCATTCCTTTAAAGCCTGAGCAGTTTTCCAGTGATTGGTGTTGCGTACGCGTAAGTTGAGTGTGTGTAGAATTCATGTTTCAAACCTCCCTGTATGTTGAAAATGATCCAAAAAAGGTATAGCTCTCCATTAAAAGTGGGCCTAATTCTTGGCGCGACTTTTACTAGTGAGTTTTCTTCACCTAAGTCAAAAATTTAGCAGGATTAATTGGCACATAATGGAACTGAGCGCTAACTATGTGCTTTTGCAATTAACGTAAAATCAGTATAACTTACGCAAAAATTACGCACAAGCCGTGATGCGTAAGTTACGCAAAAAAAGATTAATTCTTTGGAGTATAGAATCTCTTGAAGTTAAAGAGCTCATCCATAACTTTACCCACTTGGTTTTCACCGGCCAAGTGGTGGGCGTAATGAAGGTGAAGACACTTAATATGATCAAAATCGGCGATTCCACCAATTCCAGTTGTTTTGATGATTTCGGCCATGGGTTCAGGGATAGTATCAAAGCTTAACCCAACATCTTTTAAAAGTTCGATACGATCATCTCTGTACTGGGCATGGTGTTTACGTAGGAGCTCTAGGTTTTCAGAACCTTCAGAGAAGTATTCTTTTTCTAATTTTCCAACCCAAGCATCTTTTTCAATATGGGAGATTTCTTTTTTAAGGATAGGGCATGTTAGCCAATAGAGGGTAGGAAAGGGGGCCCCCTTTACCCAAGGGATAACTTGAATCACCATAGGGTGCTTCTTCACAGGATGATACTTTACGACTTTGTAGAGTCCATAGGGAGGACGACCAATTAATTCCTTAACTTGGTCCCAGTCATTTTGAGTATATTCACTTTTGTAATCTTCCATGGGTTGCTTGGCCACTAATCTCTCACTTCTACTTTTATACCTTTTGCTTTGAGCAGTTTGGTGAATTCACCATCGCCCTCACAAGTTTTACCTTCAAAACTACCATCATAAATTTCACCACATCCACACATGGGCGACTTACTCTTTAGGATCGCACGATTGATTTCATGAAGTGATACCTGTTGCCATGCCTTTTGCGCGCCTTTTTGAAAAGCGCTCGTTACATCGGCCCCTTGATTGGTGATATAGCGACCTTCTACGTTCTCCGCCGGGTCGCGGGGAGTGGGAAGTCCACCAAGCTCTTCAGGGCAAACGGCCACGGCCTGACCACTTTCGATCAGATCTCTAAGGTCAACTCTAAGCTTGTGATCTCCGTCGTAGCGACAAGATACACCTGTGAGGCATGCACTTATGATAATCATCCCTTTCTATAGCACAGAGTTTTGGAAGATTCTAGTTCACAAATTTCAAGAGGATATGATCGAGCTTCAGGGGCTTGGGCAGGGGCTTCTTCTTGCTTTTGATTTCAACTTCTGTAATAAAGCCTTTTCCACTAAAGAGAGGAGCATCGAATTTAAGGCGCGCTTGTGTTGAGCCTGATAGGGTGAGGATACTCGCCCAAGTCTCAGGGACTCCATAGGGGCGCACCTGAATATGGCCTAGGGAGTAGGCCCCATTTTCATGAGTGAGTACTTCTTGTGAATCACTAGGGAGATATTGTTGATCAATGAAAGATAGAGCAGAATAGGGAGAATCCGCTCTAAAGGAGAGCCATGAGTAGCGCTTAAAGCGCTTAAGTTGTGACTTGATCTTGGCCTTTTTAAATTGGGCATGAATTTGATTAAGAGGTATGGGCATATCCTCTAGAACAAGGCCCGCCCCGATTGCTCCAGTTTGAATTTGATTTTCATACCACAAGGCCAAGTCACCACGCTTACTTTCTTTAGGATTGGGGGAGACCACTTGAAAGTACTGACCATTCTTTAATTTAATGGACTGAACGATTAACCCCTTTTGAAACCCTTCGCTATAGATATGAGGTCTTTTAAGAGTAAAGCCAGCACTGGCCAACCTCTTGGCAACACTGTCTCCATCTTTCACTCCAATAGTAAAGTAGGAGACTCTAGTCGCCCAAAGAGAAGAATAAGGAGAACATAGTAAAAGTAGAGCAAAGAGAATTCTTATTTGAGAGACTCCAGCTTCAAGTAGGGCGCTTGGCGATAGCGTGGATTACCAGTCTGTAGATAAAGGGATTGAAGGAGCATAAGTATCGGAGTTGATCCAATCTTTTGACTCCATTCAAAGAGACCATGGGGGTAATTCACCCCAAAGCTCATGGCCTGATCCATATCTTCTCTCGTGGCCAATCCATCCTCTAAGGCGAAGTAGGCTTCATTGATAAGAGTTGAAATCGTTCTTGGATAGGTGAAGCCATGGCCGGCTGAGCTCACATAGTGAGCATCAAGGCCTAGATTACAAAGAAGAATATCGACTTGATTTCTATGAGCTTCATCTATTAAGTGGACTTCTGCTTTGGCCCGAGGTGAGTAGAAGGCCGTGCCCATACAGCCTAGGAGATTATCAAAGCGCTCTTCTAGATATTCGCCCCAGTTGCAACTGGTGTCAGAGATAACTTTGTAATGAGCGCTCAGGCGCTCAAGCCAAGGGATTTTTTTGACGTCTTCTAAGAGAGTAAAGTCAAAAACCAATTCAGCTTCACCAACTTGAGTGAAGTCCATGGGTTCTTCATAGAAGTAGGAGTGGGAGAGCTTAGAGAGTTTGGGCGCAAGAGGATGATTTGCGCTATAGATGATTTTAATACTCATAGAATCCTCCCTTGGTTTTCTTGCCCCAACGGCCACTGATGACTAGCTTCTCTTGAATTTGATGGGGCTTAAAGCGTGGTTCATATCCAAATGACTGCCATACTGATTTGGCCACGGCAAGATTGACGTCTACGCCTATAAGATCCATAAGTTCAAAAGGTCCCATGCGAAAGCCTCCAACTTCTTTGAGAACTTCATCGGCTTCTTTAACACGCTCTTGAGACTCGGTGCGAATAATGACTTGAGGCTCAACGTAGAAGCTCCTGGCCAGACGATTGACGATAAAGCCCGGGCCATCGCTACAAAGGGCGGGCTTTTTGCCTTGTTCACTAAACCATTGGTGTAAATCAGAGGCCAGCTGATCCTTAGTCCAGTGACTACGAATGATTTCAACAAGCTTCATTATGGGGGCCGGATTAAAAAAGTGAAGACCTATAAAGCGAGACTTTCTCTTCTCTCCAAATTCTTTGGCCATAGAATCAATGGGAAGAGAGCTAGTGTTAGAGGCAAAAATAGTATCCTTACTAAAGTGAGAATCTAAATTTTGAAAGACTTCAATTTTCACATTGAGATTCTCGACAATGGCCTCGATAACGAGGTCACAATCTTTATCAAAATCAGTGAGGGCCTGGGCCTGAGCGAGAGAAGATTTAAAGCTCTCCACTTGTTCGGGGGAGAACTTTCCTTTCTCACACAACTTATCCCAACTGGCATGAATTTTAGAGATGGCCATTTGGGCCTGCTCTGTTTGCACATCAAAGAGCTGCACATGACAGCCGGCCTGAGTGAACCACTGAGCAATTCCCGCTCCCATGGTTCCTGCGCCTAAGACAGAAACTTTCTTTAACATATATCCCTCACTTTTAGAGGGTCATTGTCTCAAATGTTTTTTCCTTTAGAAAGGGGCAAGCTGTAATCTTGAATGTACTGGGAGCACTGAGTCGTTTTTTTACTCCTTGCACCTTTAATTCTCCAATAGCATGATTTACTTATTTAATGCTTTTCCACTGAGGTAATAACTTATGAGCGTACTCATTCCTATTCTTTTAATGACGCTTACGAGCTGTAGCTTCTTGGCCAAAAACCATCATAGAAACCAACTCTTGAAGCACTATGCTTCTGAGCATATTTATGGACTGCCAAGACAGGAGGCCGTAGGATTTGTCGAGAAGTTTTGCAATAAGAAGAGAGATCAAGAGGTAACAAAGTCTGAGCCGAATGTTTTACTTGGAACAGATGGTTTTCTATATAAAGGAAAAGTATATCATTCTTGGAGAAAAGTTACCCTCAAAGCTTTTGGTTTAACGGTTAAAAAGAACATGGCGCCAATTATGCCTTGTACAATTGTTGAAGATGAAGACAAAAGAGTTGTCATGGTTGGTGTTAGTCATCTCTATGCGATCGCAGAGCTGAAAGAAAATAAGATCAAAATTAAAGCAAAGAAGCTTCATCCTAGCTTTATTGAGGCCCATCAAATGAGCTCTGTAAAAAATCAGCTAAAGAAAAGTAGCTATCAAGGAAAGATGAAGAAGATGGTGAATCTTGATGCCTCGATATCTAAAGCATCAAGGGATCTAGGTTATGAGTGGGACCTTTTGACTATGATAGATCACGAGGCCAGAAACGCCTATGTTGATAAGGCCTATGAGCTTGTTGATAAAAAATGGGAAGAACGCGCTCGTAATGAATCAAATTAAGTTCCGCAAAAGGATGGCGTACTTTTTAGTGAATGGGGGAATTTGTTTCGACCTTGATGATACTTAGGCTTTCGCTTTCATCACTTTGAACTTCATATTGAAAGTAGATATCAAGAATCGCAAACCTGAGGGACTGAGTTGCGCTTTCAAGGTAGAATAGGCTTGCTCGATAAATTCCTGATTCGAAGCCACTATAGTATTGAACGAGTGTGGGGGGGTCTATGATCTCATCATTGATGGTACATCCGGCAATGTGAAGAGGTACTTGAGCATCTGAGCATCCAAGGAGCATGAGTGATTCTTCATAGGCCTTTTTGAGTAGAGTTTCATGGGTCAGGTCGTGAGCGACGAGCTTATTGAAATCTTCCAATGTTGGAGCCCCTTGGGCAGTACTTATTGAAATACAAACGATAATAAATTGTAAAAGTGTCGATATTCTTTTCATAGAATCTTCTCTCATATAAAGGTAAAGTTACTGATAGCACAATATTGAGATAAGTGCCTTGTTGATGTATTTTTTATAAATAAAATCTCAATCACGGAAGGCTTATGGCGGTTATTCTAGGATTGATTACAATAGGAACTTCCATTATCAGTGGGATAGTGGGGATGGCCGGAGGAATCACTCTTCTTTCCCTAATGACATTCTTCATGCCCATGCATCATATTATTCCCGTACATGGGCTCGTTCAACTTGTTTCCAATGGCAGCCGCTGCTTCTTTTTACGGGCCAATATTGTTAAAAAGATCACTCTCTACTTCCTCTTAGGGGCTCCTTTTGGAGTGATAGCGGCCTTCTTCTTACTAAGCTCTATTACCCATCAGTCATTCTTTTACATTCCGATCATTCTTATTATCTGCTATACGCTCTTTAAACCAAAGAAGCTTCCAGCAATTGCACTGCCCGATTATGGATTCTTTTTTCTTGGGATAGTAACGGGCTTTCTAGGTCCATTTATTGGGGCCACCGGTCCCATTCTCGCTCCATTTTTCTTACGTGATGACCTCTCTAAGGAGGAGATTATTGCCACAAAGGCCGTCACCCAAATGTTCACCCATCTTTTGAAAATTCCACTTTTTATAGGGCTCTCATTCTCTTATTCTGAATATCGTTGGGTAATTGTAATGATGATTTTTGGGGCCATTGTAGGGACAAAGCTTGGAGTGATGCTTCTTGGAAAAACTTCTGAAGGGCTCTTTCGAAGAATTTATAAAACGGCCTTGCTCTTGGCCTGCATTCGTTTGATTTGGAAATTACTAAGCCTTTAGCTTATTTAGCTTATTTAGCTTATTAAGAGGAAAGATATGAACTTTAAAATGATCACAAGAGAAGATTTAGAAAGAATGAGTGGTGAGACGACAACGGAGCGCTATCGCATAAAGTTGATTAACTCTCTGTCTGGCCCAAAATCGGCCATTATAGTGGGAACAAAGAATAGGGAAGGGCTTGAAAATGGGGCCATCTTTTCTTCTATCTTTCATCTAGGTGCAAGTCCGGCCTTGATGGGCCTGGTGGTCAGACCGAATGTATCTCCCCGACATACTCTAGAGAATATTGTGGAAGTAGGAGAGTTTACTCTCAATCATATTCCTTACGACAAAATAGAAAAAGGCCATCAAACTTCGGCCCGCTATCCAAGAGAAACTTCAGAGTTTAGGGCCTCTGGCCTAGAGGTTGAATACTTAGGTGACAGCGAACTTCCATTCTTAAAAGACTCACCCGTTAAATGGCTCATGAAGTTTGTGCGTAAAATTGATATCCCTGAAAATGGAACTCATATATTGATAGCTAGTGTTGAGAAGATCTTTATTCGTGAAGATATACTTCGTGAAGATGGTCAATTGGACTTTCATTTTGTGGATAGTGCTGTTGCTGTAGGACTTGATGAGTACTTTCGCTTAGGTGAGTCACAGGGCTTCAAATACGCTAAGCCTTAAGTAAAAAAAAAAGGCCTTCGTAAAGAAGGCCCTATTCATTAGTTATATTTAATTTTTAAGCTTTCTTCTTCTGACCACTCTGGAATGGTGAGACCCATTTCAGCACATAGTCCTTCAATCTCTTTAACGAAGACATCGCGAACTTCTTTATTCGTTCTTCTCTTAAGTCCTAATCTAACGTAGATATCATTGGCCCCACCGATAGTCTTTCCAAAGACATTCATAACTCGTGGCCACCATAGATTGAGTCTTTCTTGAAGAAACTCTTTCTTTGCTGGATCAGCAGCAAGTTTCTTCATATTAGTATCCCCGTGAGTCACGTGGAAAACTTCTTCTTTATAAATTCCCTCAATCCCTTTTTTCCAAGGAAGGTAAGAGGAGTGAAGCGTGTCTTCGAGTTGATGACCAGCAGCTCTATCCATAAGGAAGTTGAAAAGAATAAAATCTTCCCAGTACTTAATTTGGTAGTAGAAAATATTTACGCGGTAATCATCTTTCATTCTCTGAAAGCCGATATTCACTTCGTCTTCTTCAAGCTTCCAGCCCATATCGGTGGCCTCAATATGCTCTTCTGGATTTTCCCCCAGATCACGAAGCATTTTGTAAATGACTTGAGAGTGGCGCATCTCATCTTTAGTGATTTGGGCCACAAGAACTTTTTCTTTAACATCGGGTGCTTTTTCAATCCATGGCATATAACCAAGAGCACCAGAGTATTCAGAATCGCCTTGCATCCAAAGAAGATTCATAAGATGTTTTCTGTATAGTGGAGGAAGATCTTCACCTTTATCAAAGGTTCTTCCCTTTGCAATTTCTTCGAAGAGTTGTGTCTCTTCTGGAGAGTAGTCTACTGCTTGCATAGTATGCTCCTTAAATTTTGTCCTAATCAGTTTATACTTAAATTTTACCTAAATACCTATGAATATTAAAAAATTAACCGGTTGGGCAAAAGGGGTAAGTACCTTAAATCCCTTTGAATACGGGCGTTCTTTTTTCAAAAAAGGATTGGACACCCTCTTTGAAGTCCTCAGAAAGTCCTAAAAAGCATTGGCTCTTGGTCTCATTGTCCATGGAATCAGCAAAAGTTTCTTGGGCCGCCCTTTGAACATTTTGCTTCAGATGAGAGATGGAAAGTGGGGCCATGCCTGCAATTTGCTTACACCAGTTTTTTGCGAACTCCACTGGGTTCTCATCAATAGCATTAATCAGCCCTGCTTCAAGCATATCCTCACTCATGAGGGGAGCATTAAACAGGAAGAACTCCATGGCCTTCTTTTGTCCTAAACTTCTAGTGAATGTATAAGTAGAACCAGCATCGGGAACAAGCCCAAGCTTCGTAAAGCCTGAACCAAAGCGTGTATTAGCAGGGGCCACCACGAGGTCACAGGCCATGGCCACACTAATTCCTGCTCCGGCCGTTACTCCGTTCAGGGCACCTACAACAACCTTAGGGCAATTGCGAATGGCCGTGACAAGAGGGTTCCACTCTGTCTTTAAAGTTTCCCCAAGATCACTCTTTGTTTCTGCATTGGCGCGATCATTGAGATCTTGGCCAGAGCAGAAGGCCTTACCATTGGCCGTTAGGACAATGGCCTTAACCTCTTTATCAAGGGCCGATCTTTCGATGGCATCGATAAGCTCAAGCTTTGATTGTCTATTTAAAGCGTTATATACCTCGGGACGATTGATCGTTATAATCGTTACGCCGTCAGTTTGATTTTCAACTGTAATTAATTCGTAGCTCATCATTTAATCCTTAGAGGTATCCACGTTTTTCTTGATCTCTTTCAATAGCATTGAAGAGTGCTTGAAAATTTCCTTCCCCAAATCCCCAGTGATTCTTTCTTTGAATATACTCAAAGAATAATGGGCCTACATAAGTTTCAGAAAAGTTTTGGATGAGGTATCCCTCTTCATCACCATCGACAAGAAGTTGGCGCTCTTCAAGAACTTCTATGTCTTCTGTCACTTTAAACGGGCGCTCTGGAATATCTTCGTAATAAGTTGAAGGAATATCGAGAAACTTAATCCCACGCTCACGAAGATCACCCACAGTATCAATAATATCGGCCGTCATCAGGGCGATATGCTGAACCCCGGCACCTTTGTGAAGGTCAAGGAATTCTTGAATCTGTGATTTTCCACCTTCTTGCTCAGGCTCATTGATAGGGATGATAACGGAGCTATTGGCCAGTTGTACCACTTCAGACTGGAGACCTGTTTTGGCCCCTTTAATATCAAAGTAGCGAGTCACTTTCATTCCATAAACACGTTCATAGAATTCTACCCACTTCTTCATCTCACCCTTGGGTACATTATTTGTGAGGTGATCAATTCTTGAAACTCTCTGGGAAAGAGGCTTGGCATCGGCATCCTCTGTTTTGACAAATCCAGCTCTAAAGACGGAGCTTGGTCGCTCTACAAATTCATTGTGAACATCACCAAAGCCTTGAATACGGGCCGTCTTAATCATTCCCTCGGGAGTTTCATAAACCTGAATAGGTTGTACAACAGTGGCGCCTCTTTTTTGGGCTTCATTGATGGCGTGCTCAGCATCTTCAACTAAGAAGGCCATGGTTGAAACACCCTCACCGTGGGCCTTTAGATAATCGCGAGCATGACCTTCTGGATGGGCCGTAAGAACAAAGCGAACTTGTCCTTGAGTGAAGAGTTCACTCGTAAGCTCAGTATTCTCTGCGGTTTTAGCAAATCCCAATTTATGAAAGAGGGCACGAGTAGGAGTCGATAGGGACTCACAAGTAAATTCCAAATGGTCGATGGCCTTAATCCCAAGTGGGTTATCTTCGCCAATAATGGTCGCTCTTTCGCTCATGGTTTACTCCTATGTATACTTTGATTTTAATTAATATTTCGAATGAATTTTTCGCCTCTATTCTTTCTAAAATTTTTGGAATTGAAAAGGTGCAGCTTCCTAAGTGAGTGAATTAAAAGAGAATTGGCGTGCTCTTTTGTAGATTTTTAGTGATAAAGGTATTGGTTTTTATTCAGAGCTCGAATAATGGCCGTCAAAATAGGATACGGCCATAGAGAGGATAATAGTCTATTCTTAGAGATTAGCCAGTAAAATTAAAGGGTTATGGTTTCGTTGAAAATTCTAACAGTGGCCGTAACTTCTTCAGGGGCCACTGAGTTTAATGCTGTGACGTGGAATAATCACAGCATGTTATCAAAAATCTGGATCACATTCTGTCTGACTTGGCTCGTTCTTCGCGTGGCGGGTGGTGTTGGAACTCAAGAACAAAATCTAAATAAGAATACAATTGGGCAAAATAAAGTTACTTATCAACTGCCTATTGAGAATTCTTAATTAGAGATTATCTATTCTATCGACTAACTCTGGATAGTCGATAAATGGATTTCTATTTCCTTGAGCTTCTTCAATGGCATCATTTCTTTCGATCTCATCGCGATCTACGGGATCTTCTCTATGCCACTTTCTGAGATAGTACTCTTCAAGCTCGGGGATATCATAACCATACTTTGCCGATACATAGAACATTGCACGGGCCACGTTTCCACGATGATTGGGACGGGGTTCAAAGCCGTATACTCCGGTTGATTTTCCTGTTTTAGGATTGATGATATGGCCACGTTGAGAAGCCGAACACTCACGTGTAGCATCTTTTCCGTCCACTTCACCAAAGGGGTGATTTCCACGAGCAGAATTTGCGTGGCTATTAGTAGGAAAGAGGTGATGAAGGTCGCCACGAGCAGGCTCTCTTCTTGCGCCTTTAGATTGGGGCCAAGTGTGTTCTGTGTTCATGACGTTATTAATTGGAATCTTCTTCGGACCGATATGATCGCGTACCGTAAAGTCACAATAAACTCCGTCGATGAAGTATTCACCGGTGCTATCTTTTTCTAAATGAATTTTTCCAAAGAGGATTTTCTTTGTATTCTTTTTGTAACCGAGACCATGAAAGTTCTTATTAGATACACTTCTTAGGTAGGAGCGAAGATCTTGATCAACTTTACTTCCATCTTGAAGTTCGTACTTAGTATTGCTGTCATAATAAGAGTTACTTGAAGCAAGAGTTTGACCAATAAATGTAGCGGCCAAAATCATCATTGAAGCTATTTTGAACATTTTTAATCCTCGAAATTTTTAATAGATGGGCACTCTAGCGGATATGATTTCTTACGACAAGAACTTCTCCTTATGGATTGTATTAGGATCACTTTAAGAATGAATGTTCGTTAAAGGCCATTTGTTTTGTCGATACGCATAAAGATCAAGTGTACTTCTTTGTGCTAATGCTCGGGATAAATCCCACCTAAATAGTCTTTTAAAGGAGAGTTTGGTAGTCTTTCCTCGTATATACAATAAATTACGAGGACGAGCACAGCGATGGAGCAGACACAAGCGAGCAATTATCAGATTCTCAATGGAAATGAGTTAATTATTCAAGGAGCACTGGAAGCAGGATACTCTCTTTATACGGGTTATCCGGGCTCACCCCTAGCGGACTACTTTAATATTCTTCATCAAAAGAAAAAAGAATTAGAGTCAAAAGGCATACAGGTGGTCATCGCCAACTCCGAGGCCAATGCAGCGGCCATGGCCTCCGGTTCTAAGCAGGCGGGACGTGACTGTTTGGTGGCCATGAAGTCAATGGGACTGCATGTGGCCGCCGATGCTTTGAGTGTGGGCAATTTTGCTAATCCTGGACCTGTGGATGTTGACGATCAAACAGGTGAAACCCGTTATCCGGGAGTCGTGATCGCTGTTGGTGATGACCCTTGGTCGATGTCGACCTCAACACCTGCTGATAGTCGCTATCTCTTTAAGCACCTCCATATACCATTTCTTGAACCCAGTAATCCAACTGAGCTTAAAGATTGGATGGGCCATGCGCTAGAAATTTCTAAGCGCACAAGTGTCTATCAAGGACTATTGCTAACGACCTTCCTTGCTGAAGGGGGAGGGCGAGTTGCTGTTGGTGAAGCTAAGATCATTGATGGCTCAAAGAGCACTCTTGATCCCGCAACTTTTGATCTCTCTAAGAATGTTATGGTCCCACCCAACTCTCTTATGGCCGATCAACGTATGATTTTAGAGCGCTTTCCTAAAGTAGAAAAAGTGCTCAAAGAAATAAATCTCGATCAAAGCTTTGGCCGTGAATCGGAGATTGGAATTATCTCTTCTGGTGTGGTCTTTGAAACCCTTAAGCAAGTTCTTGAAGCCGGTGATTACTTAGATCGCTATGGCCTCTATAAAGTCGCTTGCTCTTATCCTCTTGTTACAGATAACTTGCTTCCTTGGCTTGCTTCTAAGAAGAAGCTTATTGTCGTTGAAGAAAAGAGGGGATTTCTAGAAACAGAACTTAGAAATTTCTGTCAGACCCATGGGCTTGATCTTCAAATCTTTGGAAAAGAGTTTAATCTTTCAGATACTAAGCATAGTGGATTTCCTTCTCACGGGGGACTTTCCTATGAGATTATAGATGAGAAGTTAAAGCTTGCACTGGAGCTCTTAGGGGAAAAGGCCTGTGCTGGTGCGGAGCAAAGTGTTGCCATGTATGGGGGGCATCTTCCAAGACGACTTCCTACCTTTTGCCCAGGGTGTCCGCACCGTGAAACTCTCTCGCTACTTAAAGACTTAAGAAAGACTTTAAAACAAGAGGGAGTCGATCTTATTAGTCACGGAGATGTGGGATGTTATTCGCTATCCTTTCTCGAGCCGTTTAAAGAGATGCATAATCTTTCGGCCATGGGACAAGGGGGAGCTCTTGGGGCCGGACTTGATATGTTCACCAATAATCCCTCTGTTGTTCTCATGGGGGATTCAACTTTCTTCCATTCAGGTATTACAGATATCTCTAACTCCGTTCAGGCCGAGCATAATATTACTTATATTATTTTAGATAATGATAATACGGCGATGACGGGGCATCAGATGACTCCCGCCAGTGGAATGAATGTACAAGGACACGTTCGTCCCCGCCAAAGTATTCTCAATGCTGTCTACGCCATGGGAGTTCACTTTGCTCAAGAAGTGAATCCAAGTGATCGCTACTTTTATAAGTCCTTAATGAAGGATGTAATTAAAAAAGACGGTGTTAAAGTTATTGTCTCCAATAAAGAATGTGCTCTCACCGCCGGAGGGCGTAGAAAGCGTGAAGAGAGAAAAATCTTCTCACAAAATCAAACCCTCTCTCAGAAGACTTTCTTTCAAATCAATACTGATGCCTGTGAAGACTGTCGTGTATGTGTGGATGCCACAGGTTGTCCAGGTCTTGGACAAGTTCAAGATGCTTATGGAACAAAGGTCTCTATTGATCCACAAATCTGTGTCTCTGATGGCTATTGTACAAAGATGAAGGCCTGTCCAAGTTTTGAAAAAATTGTGGTCAAAGATTATCATCCTTCTCTTTATCGAAATAATGATCTCTCTGAATTTGCAAAATGGGAGAGCGAACTTCCTCTTCCTCAAGCGATTAAGTCTCTTGATGCTATTGCAAGGGGAGACGACTGGCGAATGGTGGTAACCGGAGTTGGTGGTACAGGTGTGACGACCATTTCCCGTGTGGTTGCGGAAGCGGCCAAGGAAATGGATGGGCGCAGTGATCTTGAATTTAAGTTTATGGATCAAAAAGGTCTGGCCCAAAGAAATGGAAATGTGACCGGTCATCTCTGTATTCATGCTGAGGGAACTTCTAGTGGTGCAGTGACTCCTGTTGGAATGGCGGATCTTCTCGTTTCACCTGATCTTCTCGATGGGCCAAAGCAATCCCACTTCTTAAAAAGCGATGGGGTGGGAATCTTTGATAAGAAATTCCAAATCCCCCTAAGTATCCTCCTTGATAAGGGAGAGGAAAGGCCTGCTCTAAGTGAGGGGGAGCTTCGAAAGCAAGTGAAGGAGCAATTTGGAGATAGGGTACACCTCTATCACTTTAAGAAACTCTCTGAATCGCTCTTTGGAAAATCGGTTTATTCTAATGCCATGCTCTTGGGGGCAAGTTTTCAAGCTGGGCTACTGCCTTTTAGCTTAGAGAATATGAAAGAGGCCTTTGGCAGAGCAATTCCTCGAGCTGAGTTTGAAAGTAACTGGCTAGCATTTCAACTTGGTCGTAAGGTTTATATTGAAGGTGATGAGGACCTTCTCGATAGTCAACGTGTTCGTGCGAGTAAGACTCATGAGGAACTCCTTCTTCAGTCACTTGAAGAGAGCTTTCTTCCTTGGCAGAGCAAAAAGGTTTTCATAGAGCTCTTTAAGAAATCTCTAGAGAAGCTTGTTAAGTACTTTCCTGAAATTTCACGCAAGCACTTGGCCCAATATCTTCATGATCTCTTCATCTATGATCGTGGTATTCATGCGACTGAATTTGTAAAAGAAGCAGCTACACTTAAGGAATACTTTAGTGATTCTCCTGAGATTATTCCTATGGCCCTTAGAACATTGGCCAAAACCTACTTTATTAAAGATGAAGTCTTTGTCTCTCACATGATGATCTCTCCCATGAAGAGGGCGCGTGATGAGAAACTCTACCGAGAATTAGGAAAGGGCTACAAAGTAGAGAGGATTAATCGTCCATCTTTTGATCTCTTAGGTAAGAAGTTTGAATTTGATATAAGTCCTACTGACTCTATGTTGCGAACCATGAGACACATGAGAATATTAAGAGTTCTTCTTGGCGGTTGGCATAAGCGTGAGAAAGAAATCTCTATGGAGATCAGAAATAAGCTTATTAATGAAATAACAAAGCTTGATGCTAAAGAGCGCTATCATGCCCTTAAGAGATTAGAGAATATTAAAGGCTATCGTGAAGTACGCTATGAAGGAGCACAAAGTATTCTATGATTCGATTTAGCTTTATATTATTTTTTATATTTTCTAACTCAATTTGCTATGGTGTTTCTCCTGACACCATAGAGCTTTCCCGCAAGATGATTGGTCTTATTCAAAAGGCCAAGGATTGTGCGATCACATCGAAGAAGGATTCTGTTCATTTTTGTACTGGTATAACCCTAAGTAAGAAAGACTTGGACTTTTTAAAAGGTCTCAATGAGCGCAGTTGTAAGCAGTTTATCCAACAAATGGAATATACGGTACATAACTCTAAAGATAAGAAAACTCTTGAGCGAGCAAAGAAAGATAGCGCCTTTAAAGAAATGTTGGATGATTTTGAGAAATCAACAAAGCTTGCCTTCATTGACTATGATTTAAAAGTTGTGCTCTTTAAACCAAGTGCTCAGGTTGGTGATTGTATTCATGAGATTATTCACTTCTATCAACATAACCGTCCTACGGATTCAGAACTTTCGCCTAAAGTAAGGGGAGAGTTACAAAATAAGCTACAGGCCCTTCTTGAAAAAGAAGTGGAGGTTGTTGCTTCATGGGAGCGTAAGGGTAATAAAGAGAAGGCCACTGAATTGGCCAGTCAATTAGGACCTCTCATTCAATTGCAAAAAGAGTGGATTAAACTTGTGGATTGGCTCGATGAGAAGGAAGTCTATGAATTTATGTTTGAATATTATGATGACCTTGGGTTGTCTGCTCGTGACTTTGATATTGCCGTCTCAAATCTTGTGCGTCTTCAGTATGCACTGGATTGGCGCTGGATGCAAAAGGCACTCTTTTATGCTAATCAATTATTAAATAAGAAGTATGCAGAGGTTGAAGCGAATCTGAAAGATGTTAAAACAGAGCGCGAGTATAACGAACTTTATAATTCCGGGAAAATTTCTCGTGCTGAATTTGAAAGAAAAGTTATTGCTCAGAGAAAAGGGATGGCGCTTTTAGATTATAAGAAGGCAAAGAGTTTAAAAGATCAGATGAGTGCGCTCATTCGTGGGCGCTTCTTTGAAAAAGAGAAGAAACTTGTCTATGGTGATAAAGAGCTCTCTTATTATGTGCGTGAAGATCTTCCCTATGTGGATTTGGAACTGGCCCTAACCGATGGCAAGAAGATTCGTTTGCCAATGTTAATTGATCTTGGCGCTCAGCAAACGATTATTCCGGTCTCTATTATAGAACACGCTATTTCCGAGTATCAATATCCCAATCATAATGGAAAGTTACAAATTGTCGGTGAGAAGAAAATCCAAAATGGTCATACGGGCTCAGAGCAAGTTCCGCTTGTTCAAGTGAACTTTCCGTTGGAGTTGGGAGATAAGAAACTGGAGAGTATGACCTTTGCCCTCAGCTCTTCCCCATTTTTCTTAAAATTTGGAATTCTAGGGATTGATTTCTTTCAAAAGTCCCATGGTTCTTGGAGCTGGAATTTTTCTGATAAGAAAATCGTCATGACTAAAAAAGTTACGCCATCGATGAAATTAATGGAAAATGGGTTGGGCCAGTATGATGCTCTTGAATTCTATTGTCGAAATAATGACCAAATTCAGGTACGAATTGATTCTGGCTCACAGGTATTTGGCGATTATAGTAGAGACATTTCAAAGAAGGATTTAAGAGGCTGTGTTCATTCACAGGCCATTGAGAAGTTAACCCCCCTTCCTGCTCAGCAAATTTACTTTTCAAGAGGGGTCGATATTAACCTAGGATTTCTCTATATCAGTCAATACTATAAGAGTATTCAATTTGATCTCAATAAAGGTCTAATCGATTTTGTACAAATAAAGGAAGAATTGTGAGAGAGAGTGTTTCTGCTGTATTTATTTCTTCAAGAGATAACACATGCTTTTCCATGAAGCGCCAAGAGTATCTCTCTGTTTTTCCCGGCTATACCTCTTTCCCAGGTGGAAAAGTAGATAAGGAAGATATTAATCATCCCTCGGCGACTCCGGCCAAGTTCTCTGAAGCGATATCTGATATTCATTGGAGTGCACTCGATAGAGAGATGAGCGAAGAGCTTGGATTTAGTTTGAAAGAACATCTCGACTCTATCTCTGAGATTTACTTACTCGGCACCGCCATTACACCTGAATTTAATCCCTATCGATTTAAATCGTTCTTTTATATTGTTATCCTCGATCGCGAGGTTGCTTTCGATGTTGACTCAGGTGAAACAATGGAGAGTGAGTGGATTAGTCCTTATGACCTGTTTGAGCGCTACAATCGCGGAGAGATCCTTGCGGTTCCTCCTACTGTCCAAATGATTTCGACATTGGCCGCAGATATTTATAGTCGAGGACCAATAGACTTCAAATTAGAGACTATTGAGCAGTATGAAGTTCCAATGATTGAGTCCGTAAAGGGAGTGAAGCAATTCATGCCCCTAAGTCATACTTTCCCCCCGGCCAATCGAACCAATTGCTTTATGATTGGAGATGCTCCCCATCGCTATATTGTTGATCCTTCACCTAAGGATCAGCAAGAGTTTGAGAAGCTGTGTCGCAGTTTAGATCACTATGGGTTTGATCATATCTTTATTTCTCATCATCACCCAGATCATCATGAGCATTTGAGTTGGATGGTTGATCGCTATGATTGTGACGTTTTTCTTAGTCGTAAAACTCAGGAGTTAATTGAGAAGAAATATGGTGAAAATTATTTTGACACTATGACTCTTCGTTACCTGAAAGAAGGCGACTCTATCGGTACAACTCTTGGCTCACCCTTAAGAGTTTATGAAGTTCCCGGCCATGATGAAGGTCAATTAGCGCTGGCCCCGGATAATATGAATTGGTTCTTTGTTGGTGATCTTATTCAGACGATTGGTACGGTCGTGATTGGTGGGGAAGAAGGAGATATGGCCAAATACTTTAGCTCTCTCAATAAAGTGATCGCTTTAAATCCTAAGGTTTGTTTTCCAAGTCATGGGATTGCATTGGGAGGCACATACAAATTATCTAAAACTCTAAAGCATCGAGAGCTTCGTGAGAGTAAAATTATTGAACTTCTTAGAGAAGGTCTCGATTCGGACCAAATTCTAGGAGTTGTCTATGAAGGTCTTGAAGATGCTTTGATTCCCTATGCCAAGAAAACGATTGAGGCCCACTTAAGAAAGATTTATCAAGAAAAATTAATTTAGCTAATAGTTATTTGTTTTCTTTTGTTTTAGAATATCTCTCATGTATATATATGAACGACTAAAGTCCTTTCTTCACATCAAAACATTTGCTGTATGCTTCAGTCTTTCACTGGTTTGGATACTAGGCTCTGACTTTATTGTTCACCACCTTGTTCCTGCTGAATTTAATACAGAACTATTGCAAAATGCTAAAGGCATATTCTTCACTCTCGTTCTTTGTATTATTCTCTCCTGGCTTCACAAGAGAGAAGATGATGCGAATAATCGACTTATGGCCGAAAAGAAGCAGTCTATGCTTGGGGAGTTCTCTGGCATGATTGTCCATGAAGTTAAGAACCCGCTGCACTCTATTCAAATATGTATTACACGTTTGAAGTCTATGGTTTCCGAGAAGGAATTTGATGGAGAGCGCTATCTGTCTTTAATGAATGATAGCTTCGTTCGTCTAAATGACACGATAGACTTTCTGCAAACACTTTCTCGTGGTAGGAAAATTAATAATATTATTAAAACGCCTCAAGTCGATCCTTCAGAGCATATTGAAAAAATATTCACTTTCTTAAATAAGTCATTTATTGGAATGGATGTAAAACTCGAGATACAGGGAATTGTTGGGCTTCGCTTAGATATGAATGAAAGCCTAATGGGTCATGTTTTTTTGAATTTAATAAAAAATTCAATGGAGTACCTGCGAGATAATCATATCGAAAATGGTAAAATTTGTTTTACCAACCATTCTGATGAGAAGAATATCATTATAGGAATATCAAATTCTGGTGAGCCTATTTCTTCTGAAGTCCAACGTAAGCTCTTTGATCACTATACATCAAAGTCAGACAAAGGCGGATCAGGGCTAGGACTTATTTTCTGTCGTCAGGTTATGCAGGCCCACGGTGGAAAGATTGTCTATGATAGCTCGGCAACGACTCCTCGTTTTCTACTCTATTTTCCTCCTTCTTTGAAAAGCTGAGTATCAATTAAGAGGGTAAGTCCTAGTTTTTCATTTTGAGTATTTGTCTTAAAGATAAATTCTTCTTTTAGGTATTGAGCGCCTTTGAGGTGGTCAGGATATTGAAATTCATTTAAAGGACCATCTAACTTTATAAAGTCGATTTGTCTGAGGGGAAAGGATCGCTTTAGGCCTTCTCTCAAAGAGAGATTGAAAATGCCAAAAGCGCTCTCCAAACTTTTGGCCTCTATTTTTCCTAGGGGAAGCTTTGCTGGGGTGAAGGGAACGCGATCTCCACCGCCTAGGACTTTATGTAAGAGGAGGCCTAGGAAATTTGACTCTAGATAGAGCATTCCTAGTTTATTTTCTTCGTGAGTGATCTCTAAGGCCAGGACTTGTTCAAAGCTAGAGAGAAGTTGAGGCCTATGGAGTACTTCATGTGAGTGCTTGGAGAGTTCAATTTTAACGCCTTTTAACTCCATCAGCTTCATCAGGGAAATACTGAATTTTTGAGCAAACCATTCATTTGAAAAACGCTCAGTCTTCGGTGGAAAGCCGGCTATATTGCTGAGTTGGAAATGGGGATGGGGTGCTTCGTCTGATTTTGAAATAATAGATTCCTTATTACTTATTAAAGACAACTCTAGGATACAGTATTTTCTATACGGGCTCCAATTTTTTAGATATGAAAAAGAAGTTAACTCTTTTTTTAAGGTATTTATGGGAACAAAAATTGGTATTGTTGGATGTGGACATGTGGGGATGGCCGCGGCCTTTGCTCTTTTCAAAGAAGGACTTGCCTCAGAGATGGTCCTTCTTGATAAAGACCACGAGCGCTCAGAAGGGGAGGCCATGGATCTTATGCATGCCCAGGCCTATACGGATCGCTGTAGTGTTCGAGCAGGCGACTATAGTGATCTTAAAGATGCTTCCTATATTGTAATAAGTGCTGGTGTTTCTCAAGCCCCTGGAGAAACTCGTCTTGAACTTCTCAGTCGCAATGTTGATGTGCTTAGACCCATCATGGTCGAACTTGATCGCTACTGTCCTGATGCAGTTATTATTATGGCGACTAACCCTGTTGATATTCTCACCTATATGGCCCAAGAGCTAAGCTCTCGAGCTCATTGTAAAATTATCGGAACGGGTACAATGCTTGATACTTCACGCTTTCGCTCTCTGATTGGTGACTACTATAATATTGATCCAAAGTCCGTTCATGCCTATGTCGTTGGTGAACACGGAAATAGTGAAGTTCTCCTTTGGTCACAGGTTCAAATCGGGGGCAAGAAGATTTTGGGAGACAGTGTGCTTGGAAAAGTTATGAGTGATCGCGATCGTGATCAAATCAATGAGAAGGTTACCAAGGCCGCTTACCAAATTATTGAAAGAAAGGGATATACCAGTTGGGCCATTGGTCTTGTGATTTCTTCACTTATTAAAGCTCTCTCTGGAGATCAACGTAAGGTTCTCCCCTTGAGCATTAGAGTGGAAGGAGAATATGGAGTGAGTGATACTTGTATGGGCCTTCCCTGTATTGTAGGTAGCGGTGGTGTTGAGGGCAAGGTTGATTTTGAGATGAGTGAGCGCGAAAGAGAGCTCTTAAAAGTGTCTGGTGATCTACTAAGTGCTCTTATTCGCGATATTAAATGATTTAAAAAAGGGTATCAAAGCTGTGAGGAAGGAGCTCTCTAAAGTTGATCTTTTCAAGAATACCATCAGCATTTGATAGATAGACTGGGAAGTCGGCATCTGTGAACTCGGCCATCACTTGAAGGCAAAGGGCACAGGGACAAGTAGGCTTGTCTGTATTGGCAATCACGGTTACAAATTCAATAGACTGCTTACCTTTGGCCGTAACAGCTGAAACGATGGCCGATCTCTCGGCACAAATCGTTGCTCCATAGCTGGCATTTTCAACATTACATCCCCCATAGAGATGATCATCTCCCTTAAATTTGATACAGGCCCCCACTGGAAATTTCGAGTAGGGAGAGTGGGTATGGGACTGGGCTTCTTTGGCAATGTCGTAGCTTTTTGCAACGAGATCATCAACTTTAATTCTATGTTTTGTCATGGTTCATCCTTCCAAAAAAATAAGGGCCCACTAACTGAGAGTGATATGATAGCCTTGATGCTTTCTCATATTAATGACACCTGTATCTAGTATAAGGTATTGGCCTTTAATTCCCAATAAGGTTCCCTCAATTTCCTCTTTTTTATCAAAAGAGAGACTCGACACTTTCTTAGGTACCTCAAGGATGGGATATTTAATCTGTATCACTTCCTCATCAAGATCTTCAGCATCGGCATCATCTAAGAGGTCACCATATTCATCATAAATTTGATCGCGAAGAATTTCCAAGTCTACAAATTCATACTCGCCCTTGAGCATATTGCGCCAGTTGGTCTTATCGGCCATGGTCTTGGCCAATTCAACTTCAACCATTCCTGAGGTTTTTCTATCGGCGACCTTGAGTATGGGCAGGGCATACTCAGCTCCTTGATCAATCCATCTGGTAGGAACTTGAGTCTCACGAGTAATTCCTACTTTTACACCACTGGTTATCGACAAGTAGATGACGTGAGGAATAAAACAGTGAGTTTCGCCCCACTGGGGTTCACGACATGTTCCCTTGTGGTAGTGGCAAAGCTCAGGCTTTACAATACAGGAATCACAGCGAGCGAGAGTGATCATATTCTTATAAGAATAGCCTTGGGCGTAGCTCTTTTTGATGGGCTTGCCATCATAGATATCAAAAATCTTTCCTTCAAACTTCATCGATACTTTTGAACCCAAGAGTTCATTCATATTGACGAGAGTAGAGGTGGCCTCATCTTCATTACTGCCAGGGGTAAGTAAGGGCAGGTGATATTTCACAGCTTCGTCTGCGCCACCTAGCTCACTTTTCATTTTGCGTATAGTTCCCGAAGTGGACATGCTTTAGGCCTTCTTTGTTCTTTGAAGAAATTGAAATAAGTTTTGAAGTATGCGAGGTGGAATTTCATGTCCACCTGGAAATTCATGATAATCAACTTTTAGATCATGATTGACTAAGACTTCGTTAAGTTTTCTTGCCATGTGAAGGGGGAGCACAGGATCACTCGATCCATGGGATTGAAAAATAGGCAAATCCGTTTTAAATGACTTAAGTGAATTCTCCAAGCGATCTCTTGCCACCAAGGTTGAAGAGAGAAGAACTAAAGAGGTGGCGCTAACAGATTCATTAAAAATGAGATCACAGGCCATCATACTTCCTTGGCTAAAGCCGCCGAGTATAAGTTTTCCTTGGATATGTTCTTGTAAAAAGCTCTTGAGAATTTTTGAACTCTTCTCCATTCCCTCAGGGTAGTGATCGCTAAAGAGGTGTTCAAAACCACCGCTCATCATAGCAGTATTGAGTAGACCCATATCAATAGGGAACCAGGCCTTTCCATACATATGAGGTCCTATCTCTACTTTCAAAGGAGCATCAGGAAAAATCCAGTTATATTCTTTCAGCTCGGGTAGAAGAGTGGCCAATGGGGCGAGATCTTTCATATTGGCGCCATAGCCGTGAAGAAGAACGACCGTGGGTAGGTTTTCTCCATTTTTAATCTCTAGGTAATCTAGGGATTGGTCATCATTGTGGTAGGTATTGATAGTTGTCATAGGCCCAAAGGTGTTTAAATTATTATTTCAATAGGCTTAAAGATTACAGTGGGGAGAAGTGTCATTTCAAATGAAAAAATTGTCATAAGTTATAGAATTTAAAGAAGAAATAGAGCAAATAGTAAAGAGTTGAGTCTTTTTCTCCGATAAAAGATCTATGTTTATACGAAATGGTAGCTCGATTAAAGTGTTAATTCTCTTTCTCTTCTCATCTTTGAGTTCGCTGAGTTCGAGTATCGTCTTTGCTGAAGATGATTATATGGATTTTGAGGTCTTTAAAGAAGTCAGATCTCAGATGATTGAAGTCTTGATTGAAGCGGGAGAGAAGAATTCTTATTCAAGTCTTTTTCCTACGGAGGGAATGACAACCTATCACAGTCCGCAGTGGCATTTACGTATGCTTAATTTTAGGGTTCATGCCGCAGGAAGTGGACTATGCTTCTTCGGAGGATGGCCATCCTACAAGAGAAAAGGTCTATGTAAAGAGCCTTGGAAATATAACACAAAAGAAAGTTTTGGAATCAGCTATGATAGCGATCACTATTGCGGCAACGATAATATGTTTCGCTGTAACCCTCTACTCTTTGGTCCTGGAGATGGAGAGAATAGAGAAGATGATAATGGTGCCGGCAAGAGTAGTGGAAAATGTATAAACTTCAAAAAAAATGGTGGAAACATCAAGAGTGTTACCAAACAATGTTTTGAAGCAACTAAAGATAATCTTAAAGGTCTATATGAACAGTACCTGGCCGATGATGACTTTAAAAAGAACTTCGATAAATTAAAAGAAGAGATTTCCCTCTTTTGCACAGATAACCCAAGCTATAGTGCTTGTACATTCCTGCTGGAAAGAGTTGAAAAAATTGAAGAGGGCGTCAGTTGTTTAGATCCCAATGGTGCTGTCTTAGATATAGGAAATGACGCCATTGATGGACTTAGTGAAATATCAGAGCACCTAAGAGAGGATAGAAGTCAAAAGTTTAGGCTGAGTCTAACTTCTGATGTCAATTCAACTCGTACGAGCTTGCGACCAAAAGCTCGTCCTGACAATCTAAGATATGCCCATGAGAGCTCAGAGCTTGCTCCTAAAACTTCCCGTCGTCCAGTGGCAAGACCCGTCGTCACCCAAGATGATGATCAAGACAGCGATAGAAAGAGTGCTGCCCCTGTGGTGGCGCAAGATGATGAAGAAGATGATGAAGAAGATGATGAAGCCTCACAACTTGCTCCACAAGTTTCAATAACCCCCAGAGCGCGTCCTGAGGATCTCGAAAGGTCCGCAGCAAGTATCTCCGGGGATAGCTGTAAATATTTTTCTAAATTTAAAAGTGCAGGAGTTAACGAGAAGGCCCTAAAGCAAGCTTTATTTTATTATGAGAATAATAAAGATAAGCTAAGAAAGGAGCGCTATATCTCGATTGCCGACTATGGACTTCGCTCTGATAAGAAGCGCTTCTATATCTTAGATATGAAAGATGGTTCGGTAAGAAAAGAAAAAGTATCTCATGGCTCGGGAACACTTAATGTTAATGGAGTAAAGAAGAGAGTTGGTGATCCCAATCACGATGGAAATCTCAATAGATGTCATCACGGCAGCAATACGAATAACCGTAAGAATATGACTCGAGGTGGATTCTTCATTACATCTTCAATGAGAAATTCTCCCAATCATGGTCCCTCATCATGGCCAACTTTAGATGCAGATGGAAATGATAGTATGTATATGGATGGAATGAGCCCCGGTGTAAATGATGAAGCTCGTCGGGCATATGTTATTATGCATGGAGCGACTTATAATAGAGGTGCTTATATGGGAAGAAGCTTTGGTTGTCCGGCCTTTACTCCCGATAGAGCGGCATCAATCATCAATACAATTAAAGAGGGGAGTCTTTACTACTCCTATATTCCTCAGTGTACAGAACTTCAAGGAAAGGTTGATAACCAAGTTTCTGGTTGGTCAAAAATGTGTGAATAATGAAAAGTTAGAAAGAGAAAAGGGAAGAAGAAAAATATGTTGGAACAAAGCTTTTATCTTCTTCCCTTCTACGAGGATTTTGAGCTAGTAAAACTAGTATAGAGTATTAGTTTGATAAGTCAAACAAAAATATTAAATATAAAACAAATCTTCTCATATAAAAAAGGCCATCCCGAGAGATGGCCTTTTTTATTAATATTTTCAGTAACTTAATTTAAACTCCCGCCCCTTTCTTGATGTCATCTATGATCTCTGGATTGAGGAGAGTTGAAGTATCCCCAAGATTGCTCACATCTTTAGAGGCAATCTTTCTAAGAATACGACGCATGATTTTTCCTGAGCGAGTTCTGGGAAGTCCTGGAACAATTTGAATGATATCGGGCTTTGCGATAGGACCAATAATCTTAACGATATACTCATTGATTTCTTTGGTAAGTTTTTCAAGATCATTATCTTGAGAAGACTGAAGAATTACATAAGCATAAATTCCCTGTCCCTTAATGTCGTGGGGGAATCCTACGACGGCCGTCTCAACTACACCTGGATGCTCATCAATAGCATCTTCAACTTCGGCCGTACCAATACGGTGACCAGAAACATTGATAACATCATCCACTCGTCCCGTGATTCTAAAGCGTCCTTGTGCATCTCTTCTAGCACCATCACCTGTAAAGTATTTTCCAGGATAGGTGGAGAAGTAGGTTTGGCGATAACGATCGTGATCACCCCAGATTGTACGGGCCATTCCTGGCCAAGGTTTTAGAATACAGAGATTTCCTTCCGCGGGGTTTCCTTCTACTAAGTTTCCATCGTTATCCACAAGTGCTGGCTGCACGCCTGGTTGAGGATAAGTGGCAAAGCTTGGAATACATTCAGTAACTCCGGCCATAGGAGAGATCATGATCCCACCGGTTTCTGTCTGCCACCAAGTATCGACAATGGGGCATTTCTCTTTACCAATTTCCTTGTGATACCACTCCCAAGCTTCTTCATTGATTGGCTCACCAACTGAGCCTAGAACTTTAAGGCTAGAGAGGTCATGCTTGCGAACAAACTCAATATCCTGTGCTTCTAGAGAGCGAATCGCCGTAGGAGCAGTATAGAAGTGAGTTACTTTCAACTTCTCTACAATCTCCCAGAAACGTCCCCAATCTGGATAAGAAGGTGCACCTTCAAACATGACTGTAGTTGCTCCGTTGAGCAGAGGTCCATAGGTGATATAGCTATGTCCAGTAATCCAACCAATGTCGGCCGTACACCAATAGATATCATCTTCTTGCATTTGAAAAATATTTTTAAAGGTTTGTCCGGCCCATACCATATATCCACCTGTGGTATGGACAAGTCCTTTGGGCGTTCCTGTAGAGCCAGAAGTGTAGAGGATGAATAGAGGATCTTCTGCATCCATCCATTCGGGCTCACAATCTGCACTGGCCTCTTTAATGAGTTCTAGAAGAGAATGATCTCGGCCTTCCACGTAATTAACTTTTTCACTATGAGTTCTCTTGCGAACGAGAACGGAAGTTACGCTAGAGCAACTCTCTAGGGCCTCATCGGCAATGGCCTTTAAAGGTATAATCTTTGAACCACGATAAGCTTCATCATTGGTGATAACCATTTTTGCGTCACTATCTTGAATACGTCCCGCAAGAGCTTGTGCTGAGAAGCCACCAAAAACTACGGAGTGAATGGCTCCAATTCGGGCACAAGCAAGAAGACCAGTGAGAAGTTCAGGAACCATAGACATATAGAAGACCACACGGTCACCCTTTTTTATACCATGGTCTTTTAGAACATTGGCATAACGACAAACTTCAGCGTGGAGTTCTTTGTACGTGTAAGTGATATTTGCTTCACTTGGCTCATTGCCTTCCCAAATTACAGCTGTCTTATTACCTCGATTTGCGAGGTGGCGGTCGATGCAGTTATGGGTAATATTTAATTTTGCTCCATCAAACCACTTTACTTCGAGGTCGTTGAAGTCTCCACTTTGAACTGTTTTCCACTGCTCTTTCCATTCATAATTCTTTGCAATTTCTGACCAGTATTCATCAAGCTCATTTGCCGCTTTTGACCAATGGGCCTGATAAATTTCTTTGGTTTTAATTGATTCCATATTGCCAATCCTTTGTAATCAATAAGTTTGAATGCCTAAATAGTAATCATTCTAGGAGGGAAGTGACAAATAATGTGGGCGTTTTTCTAAGTCCGTAAGCGTCACAAAATATACTGGTGCGGTTTATAATTTAGCTAACTTAGGGGAGAGTCATTAAAATATATTGAGACAAAATTAGCAGTAAATAGCGCAGTCGCGTTAATCTAATAATAAGGAAATAAAGTATTTTGGTCGGTTAACCGAAAAGCTGTAGAGGAAGTTGCCTTAATTTAGGATTGAAACTATGAAAATGAGCAAAGCGCTAAAAATTCTCTTTATTACGTATTCACTTTTGGTCGGTACTGCTCCGAGTTATGCTCAGGAAAAATCTGAAAAGAGTACGGGCTTCTTCGGTTGGGCCTCGGGATATATTCCTTTCTTTGGCAAAAAGTCTAAAGAAGAGCAAGCTGCTATTGCTGCAAATAACTACTTACCTGAAGGCTCGACGTTTAACCCTCAAGACTTTGTGTATTGTGGGGGCGGAGTTGTCCAAGAAGTGCAACTCAATGGGATAAACGACTTAGTCGCTGAATTTGAAAATATGTGTAAGGCCGATGTCTCCTCTTTTCATAATCAATTAAAGACTAGGGGAATTATTGGTTTCTGTGGATATGTTAAAGAAAAGATAGAACAGGGCTCTTGCTACACTGGTGTTGAATCAACCCAAGAGATTCTAAGTTATGAAGAGCAGTTCTTAAAGAATCCTGCGCTTAAGAGAAAGTTTATTGAAGTAGAAAAAGAGCAACTCAGAAAGGAGCGAGAGAAGTTTAAAAAGCTAAGTGGATTTCAGTTAATGATTTCTCAAGATGCAAATACTCTTCTTCGAATCAAGGCACAGCTTCAGGATCGTTTAAAAAATAATAATCCAGAATTTTTAAATACACTAAAAAATACTTTTCACTTAGAAGACAATCAAGTTGATGAAATAAGAAGTGGTAGCGTATCCTTGGCCAACCTTAGTGATATGATGTTCCAGTGTAAGCCTAGTATGGATAGAAGGGATGACAATAAGCTTGATGAAGCTATTTTAGATCAACCATGTGGAGAAGAAAATAGTGAGTCCAATGATCTTGTAAAAGAAGCCTATGACGAACTCATTGCTGAAGAAGGTGATGGTGTTGGACTGATGTTTAATCATGTTTCAGACACGATTGTTGGATATTCTGACAATTTTATCGATGATGATTATAAGAATATTATCAATTCCTTAAATAATAACTATCAAGACAAACCGGGGATGGAAGCTCTTACAATTGCTAGTCAGTTTCACACTGATTCTAATGAAATTCTAACGATGATGGATGCTGATCGAGAAGATGGAAAGCCTTTTGAAATTACAAGAATCGTTGATGATCTCCTTGGCAGTAAGCTTTCTGCACCTGGTTTTAATTATGAAAGTAGTAGAGAAGAAATTAGTGCCATTAAAAAACAGGCGAACCAGGCGTCACTAAAATTAACTCTTTCTTCTTTGGAGAGAAGTTATGCAAATGATGAGACAAGTTTAAAGGTGATTAATGCTATTAAGTCTGAGTTTATATCGGAGCAAGACGGCAATGTCGAAGTTGACTTCAAAGGCGAAGAGTATATCAATGTCATTACAAAAATTAGTGACTCTTTAGGTCCTGAATATAATGGTCGTGATTGGATGAAGAAGATTAATGAATTTTCACGATTTGTTGTTGTTGGCGCCAATATGGGGGCGCAAATGGTCGGAAGTAAAATAAATATTCACTCTATCGGAGCAGAGATTAATCAAGCGGCATCAAATCAATCACCTAGTGATTTCTCTCCCTTTACATCTGCCTATGAAAACTCAGACCATCAAGTTTTGAAGATGATCTCAAATTATTTCGACAATAATCGAGAAATATACGACATAGACTTTAAGAATGTTCTCCATGCAATGGATAAATCTACTGGTGGAATGTGTAAGAGTGAAGATACAAACACGGCCATATTCACTCTTGGGCTAGTTGAAGCTCTTGCCATTGATTGTAATAACCTTGTTAATAGAAGTAAGTCTGATATTGATAAGCGTCACTGTCCCGTTGCTGGAAATACGAATTTAGCAAAAAGGGTTATAAGTGACTTGGCCAGCAACACCAGAGCATTTAGTGATGTCCCTAGTGAAACTCTTAGAGATATCTCTGTAGGTTGTGATTTTATCAATGCAGAAACAGAACTCTTTAATGCTCCTGTATTGGATGGACTAAATGCCAGTAAGGGAGCAGAGGGATTAGCAAGTACAGAGCCTCCTGCAATACCTTCTGTTTGTGGTGTCGATATTGGACCTCCTACTCAATTAGATCTTATGATGAGAGAGAAAAGTTTAGCTTGTCGCTACTTCAGACATGATGCCGATCGCAAAGATGATTTTATTGATAATTCAAAAGGCTATTCAGGTATACTTGATGGTGGTTCGAGCTCAGGCTTGAGTGGCTTTCCAAAAGCTGGTGAACCAGTTGATAACCCTATTGGTAACTCGATAGCCAAACAAGAGAAGAAAGGAATTTATTCAAAGGGGAGTTATAGTAATAATAAGTTTGCTGAAAACTATAGTGGAAAAATGGCAAAGGAGCCTGACTATATTGGTGCAACTTCAACTCCCGCAAATAACGCTTCAACTTATTCTTCTACAGTAGGAAGTGGAATCAACTCTAATATCTTCGATACTAAGAAGTCATTTAATCCAACAGAGAACTCAATTATCTCTAATATTGATACAATGAATGATAAGAAAAATGATATTACTCGCGAAGAGCTAGAGTCAGAAATTATCGCAAAGAATGGAGCGGTTGATCCTAATATTCAAAAGATTCTTGATCGTATGTCGGCAATGGAGGCACGTGAGAAAGAGCTTATGAGTAAGCAAAGCCAATTACTGGCCCAACTTGATAATCCAAATGCCACTGGAGCACAGGCGAGTGCTTCCGATTCAGAAGCTCAACAACAGCTTGCTTCTGTTACAAAAGAGCTCGAAGAGTTGAAGAAACAAATTCCTGATCTCGTGGCCAAGGCCCGTGACAAGGGAGCTGAGGTTAAGCAGAGATCGGCGTCTAATTTTGTAAGACCATCTGCCGTGGCCACTCCAAGTGGAGGAGCATCTCGAGGACCAGCTAGTCAAAGTAATAGTGTCGCTCGTCAGGGGATACCATCATCATTTTCTTCTCCGGCATCTTCTGGAGGCGGCTCAGCTGCAAGTAGCTCAGGTGGAGGACAGAGTTTCGTAAAAGCTGGTGCAGGAGTTTCCTCTGTTTCAGCGGATGGTGTATCGGCTCCGGCCTATACTCAGAATGAAACCTTTGTTCTAACTCAGTCGATTCGTGATAAGGCCGAGCTTGTTGCTGCAGGGGTGTCCATTGAAGATGCGGTTCTTCAGTCTAAAGGAGCGATCTTAGTTCCTTATGGAAATGGCCAGTATATGTATGTTGAGCCAGAGATCAATGCTAATGGAGATGTTGAAACTCGGGATGGACGTGTTGTCTATAAAGAAGTCCTAAAGGTATCTGATCCAGAAGCTATTGCCGAGGCCAAGGGCAGTAAATTAAAAACAAGGGCCCCTGCAAGTGTTGAGGAAGTTGACCCTGAAAGAAAGATCTACAGTTGGGAAACTTTCTCTGAGCAAATGGATGAGGCCCAAAGATAATACGTAAGGGGAGCTTTCTTCCCCTTACTCATATGGAAATTCTTGAGATTCTTGCTATAATTAGACTTAAGTTTTAGTAAACGGAATCAAGGATGCTTCCATGGCCAATAGGCAAAGAATAATTCGCCTCATTTTTCTCTCCTTCATTGTATTTGTATCCAAAAACTCTTTTGCAGCTTCTGGCCCAGGTATTTATTCGGAGGCGACAGATGTTTTTGAATTCATAGATAATGCCTCTGGCTGGCATATGAAAACGAGTATGGCCTATCGAAGTGCACTTGAGGCGAAGTTCAAATTAACAAGTGAAGAAAATTCACTCTTAAAGAAGTATGCTGAAATTAGAAAGAGAGAAGCGGAAAACTCAGAGATGAATGCCCAAATGATCGATAAAGATGATGCCTTTGGAAGAGTTCCCTTTGGTTATGACCACTTTTCAAAGGCCTTCTATACAAGTTTGTCCATTCGTGATGCTCTATTAAAACTCAAACAAGCTGGGGTCCCTCAGGAAGATGTTCAATTTATTTTTGAGATGATTAAAAAACTTAAGCCTAAACTCGAATCTTTCCTCAAGGAGAGTATTCAGTTTAATGTGAAGCTCATTGAGTTTAATAAGCAGTGGAAGTATAGCAAGCGAGACAGAGCGCTTAAGTATTTTGAGAGCTTTGTTCTTGGAAAGTTGGCCAAGAAACTTGAGATTAGAATGCTGCCGGTTTGGTCTCCAGCAGATGTTTTACCAACAGTTGATCTTCGCGGTCATAATTTAATACTTCGCTATAACCCTTTGACTCAAACTGATAATTGGGATTATACGGATATTTCCAAGAAGGCCATACTAGCGGTCTTGGCGGCCCAGCCTTTAGCGCAGCGAGAGAATTTATCAAAGCTTTTTAAACTCAAGTGTAATGGGCGAGAATTTGAGCTTCAAGAGTCATTGCAAATTGCCTTCGGAGTGATGATGCCTAAATATATAAAAGAGAGAAAGAAATTTAATCTCTATGAGCGCTGGTCGAGTAGGACCTTTATCGATGTTTACTCAAAGCTACTTTTCCCTTTAATGGATGAACACGTCAAAAAGAAGGGATCTTTTCCTGGATTCTTCATGGAACAGTCGTCCTTTTTGTGTCATCAGCTTCATCAACTGGCGGTTACACCGTAAGTAATTGATTTTTCAACGATTTTCTTTTGCTTTAGGTCAATCAACAGGCCTATTCATAACCCAGTATCCCTAGACGTTTGGGCGTCCTCTCGTCATAATGACGCGTCTTAAATTTTAATGATAACTACAGTTTAGAAATAAATGGGATAGAAATTTATGAATATCTTAAGCACACAAATTGATGCCCAGTCTGCATCTTTTAAACAGAATAAAGAACATAACCTAGGACTTCTTGCTGATCTTCGCGAACGTTTAGAGACAATAAAGAAGGCCGGAGGGGAAAAGTCAGTAGAGCGTCACCGCAGTCGTGAGAAAATGCTTCCTCGAGAGAGAATTGAAATGATTCTTGATGAAGGCAGTCCCTTTCTTGAACTCAGTGCTTTAGCGGCCAATGATCTCTATGAAAAAGAAGGACCCGTTCCTAGTGCTGGTGTGGTGACTGGAATTGGTCGTGTCCACGGCGTTGAGTGTATGTTTGTGGCCAATGATGCCACGGTAAAGGGCGGTACTTACTTTCCTATGACAGTGAAGAAGCACTTGCGAGCTCAAGAAATTGCGCGCGAAAATCGTCTTCCTTGTATCTACCTTGTGGACAGTGGCGGGGCATTTCTTCCGCGCCAAGATGAAGTCTTCCCTGATCGCGATCACTTTGGTCGCATTTTCTATAATCAAGCACAAATGTCGGCCCTTGGTATTCCACAGATTGCTGTTGTACTTGGTTCTTGTACCGCCGGTGGTGCCTATGTTCCTGCAATGGCCGATGAGTCTGTTATTGTAAAAGGAAATGGTACGATTTTTCTTGGTGGACCTCCGCTCGTTAAAGCGGCCACAGGTGAGGAAGTTACAGCAGAGGATCTCGGCGGTGCTCGCGTACACACTTCAGAGTCTGGAGTTGCCGATCACTTTGCTGAAAATGAAGAAGAGGCCCTCTTAATAACGAGAAATATTGTAGAGAATCTCAATTATAAATCTGCTCCTAAGAGTTCGATTAAAGTGGAAAGTACTCGTGATCCTCTTTATCCCATGGAAGATGTCTACGGAATTTTACCTGAAGATACAACGAAGACTCCATTTGATGTGCGTGAAATTATCGCACGTCTCGTTGATGGATCAGAGTTTCACGAATTTAAAGAGCGTTATGGAAACACTCTCGTTTGTGGCTTTGCCAAAATCCATGGCTGCCCTGTAGGGATCGTGGCCAATAATGGAATTCTCTTTAGTGAGTCGGCCCAAAAAGGTGCTCACTTTATTGAGCTTTGTGGTCAACGCTCAATCCCCTTGGTCTTCCTCCAAAATATTACAGGCTTTATGGTAGGAAAAAAATATGAATCTGAAGGAATTGCCAAGCATGGTGCAAAAATGGTGACGGCCGTTTCTACTGTGAATGTCCCTAAATTCACGATTCTTATTGGTGGCTCTTATGGAGCTGGAAACTATGGAATGTGTGGACGTGCTTATTCTCCTCGTATGCTTTTTATGTGGCCAAACTCTCGCATCTCCGTGATGGGTGGAGAACAGGCGGCCGGAGTTTTAGCTACCGTAAAACAAGATGCCCTAGCGGCCAAAGGTGGCAAGGCAATGAGCGATGAAGAAGTCGCGACCTTTAAGCAACCTATTCTTGATAAATATGAAAAGGAAGGTTCTTGTTACTATTCAACGTCAAGACTTTGGGACGATGGAGTAATCGATCCGGCCCAAACTCGTGATGTTCTTGGGCTGGCCCTTCATAGTTCTCTAAATGCACCACTTGAAGATCTCAAGTTTGGTGTCTTTAGAATGTAATAACCTTTAAAGAATAAAAATAGGAATGATGATAATGGAAACAGGTACAGAAATGTTTAAAGCAAAACGTGACGAAAATGAGATCGTTCACGTGACGCTCAATCGTCCCGAAATACATAATGCTTTTGGTGATGAACTTATCGCCAAAATGACGAAGTTTTTTTTAGAATTGGCCAAAGATGAGAAGGTTAGACTTCTCACTTTGACAGGGGAAGGGAAGTCTTTCTGTGCTGGAGCTGATTTGAATTGGATGAAGAGTATGAAAGATTACTCGGCCGAAGAGAATTATCGTGACTCCGTAGCTCTATCAGGTCTTTTTGAAGCCCTCAACGACCTTCCTTTTCCAACGATTGCTATTGTTAATGGAGCATGTCTAGGTGGTGGAACAGGTTTAATTAGTGCTTGTGATTATGTGTTGGCCTCCTCTGAAGCAAAGTTTGGTTTTACTGAGGTTGCCCTTGGCCTTGTACCCGCTGTAATTTCTCCCTTTGTTATGGGGAAAATTGGTGAGGGTTTTGCTCGCGCATATTTTCTAAGTGGTGAGCGCTTCGATGCATTTGAAGCCCAGCGTATGAATCTTGTTCAAAAAGTTGTGAAGCCTGATGATCTCGAAGATGCTACGTCCAAGCAAATCAAGCGCTTTCTCTATGCGGGACCAAGTGCTGCTCGTGAGGCCAAGCAATTGATCTCAGGAGTTATGAAGAGACGTCATCAGGGACGAGAAGAAGTTCGTGACTTCACTTGTAAGACAATCTCTCGAGTTCGCATCGCTGATGAAGGACAAGAGGGAATGGCCGCTCTTTTAGAGAAGAGAAAACCTAATTGGATTGTTTAGACTCAAAGGATATTGATTTGAAAACATTTAAAAGAATTCTTATAGCAAACCGAGGTGAGATCGCCATTCGTGTGATGAAGACTTGTCGTGAGATGGGAATTGAGTCGGTTTGTCTTTATACGGATGAGGAAATAGATCTTCCTCACTCAAGCTACGGTGATATTTCAGTGGGGCTGGGCAGTGGTCCACTTGCTGATACTTATTTGAATATTGATAAGCTTGTTCAAATTTGTAAGGACTATAAAGTCGATGCGGTACACCCTGGATATGGGCTTCTTAGTGAAAGGGCGGCGTTTGCCAATGCCCTTGAAAAAGCCGGTATTACTCTAATCGGTCCCCCTGCCAAGGCGATGGAAGCGATGGGGGATAAGAAGCGCTCTAAACAAATTTGTGAAGAAGCAGGAATTCCTCTTGTTCCCGGTTATCATGGGGAAAACCAAGAGGCCGATTTTCTCTTTGAGCGAGCAAAAGAAATAGGACTTCCCGTTCTTATCAAGGCCTCTGCCGGAGGTGGTGGAAAGGGAATGCGAATCGTTGAAAAAGAAGAGGATTTCTTAGATGCCTTGGCCGCTGCCAAGCGAGAGGCCATGAATGCTTTTGGAGACGATATTGTTCTTATTGAAAAATTCATTGTAAATCCACGCCATATCGAAGTTCAAGTCATGAGTGATCAGCATGGTAATCACTTACACTTCTTTGAGAGAGAGTGCTCAATTCAAAGACGTTATCAAAAAATAGTAGAAGAAAGTCCCGCACCGGGAATGGAAGATGATCTACGCCAATCCATCTGTGCGGTTGCAACGAAGATTTCTAAATCCATTGATTATGTAGGAGCGGGGACAGTTGAGTTTATTCTTGATGAAGATGGAAGCTTCTACTTCCTAGAGATGAATACTCGTCTTCAAGTGGAACATCCGGTTACTGAAATGGTTACAGGGGCTGACTTGGTTCGCTTACAAGTTGAAGTGGCCCAAGGGGCAGAGCTTAACTTTAGTCAAAGTGACATTGAGCAAAGAGGGCACTCTATTGAAGTGAGAATTTATGCTGAAGATCCAGACAATGACTTTATGCCTTCAATTGGAAAGCTTCTCTTTGTAGGAGAAACACAACTTAATCAAGTAAGACTGGATACGGGTTATCGAAATGGAAATGAAGTTACAGTAAGCTTTGATCCCATGCTGGCTAAACTGATTGTTCACGCGCAAAATAGAGGCCATGCTATAGATAAAATGCTACAGGCCCTTAAGGACTTTCCTTTCTTAGGACTGACTACCAATAGAGATTATCTCTCTCGTATTTTAAAGTCTGAACCTTATAAAGTAGGACCAACCTATACTCACTTTGTTAAGACTTATAAAGATATTCTCGCTCCGAAAGAGATGACGGACACTACAGTGGCCCAAGTTTTGACGGCTTACCAGCTCATGAGTAGCGGTGCTTCTCGTAGCACTGGTGGGAAAGAGGCGCCTATTGAAGGCCCATGGGCATCACTTTCAGGACTTAGAAATACTTAGGATTTATTTATGAAAAAGAAAGTAATCATCAATGGAAATAGTGACCAAGTCGAATTTGAATTTGAAAGACTTGGAAGTGCTGAAGTTAATATTACCTATAACGAAGTGGCCATTAATGGGCGCAAGGTTATCGATGGTAGCTCTGATCAATTTGATGTGATTAATCTCGATGGACGCAACTTTAAGGTTAAGCGTGTAGGGGATTATATATCAATTGATGGTAAGAATTTTAAAGTTGAAAGTGCAATTTCTGGACTTGCTAAAAAGTCTGGTGGAGATGGCAATATGATGTCTCCCATGCCTGGTAAAATTCTTAAGGTCATGGTGACCGTCGGAGAAGAAGTTGTTGAGGGACAAGGACTTCTCGTCATGGAGGCCATGAAGATGGAGCATACCATTAAGGCCGCTCACGGTGGTGTCGTTGCGGCCATTCATTATAAAGAGGGAGAACTTGTGGATGGAGGAGTTGATCTTCTCGATCTAGAAGTTGCGCAGTCAAATGAGTCTAAGGACAAGTAAAGGTAGATATGAATATCAATCAATTACCACAGAAAGTAAGAATCGTTGAAGTTGGGGCGAGGGATGGCCTTCAAAATGAAAAGACAACGATCAATACAGATACTAAACTTGAGTTTATAAAACAATTATCTGCCGCTGGACATAAGTCCATTGAGGTAACAAGTTTTGTTCGTCCAGATCGCATCCCACAAATGGCCGATGCCGCTGAACTTTTTCCCAAGGTAAAAGAGCTAATAGGTGAGGATAAAGAACTTATCTGTCTTGTGCCCAATATGAAGGGGCTTGAAGTTGCCGAGTCTTTGGGGGTTAAGAATGTGGCCGTTTTTACAGCAACAAGTGATACCTTCAATATGAAGAATATCAATGCCACAGTATCTCGAAGTTTTGATCGAATTGAGCCAGTGATTGAAAAAGCACTCTCTTTAAATATGACGGTTCGTGGATATGTTTCAACTGCATTTGGTTGTCCCTATGAAGGGTCCATTAACCCTTTGAGCGTTGCTGATGTGGCAAAGAGGCTCGATGAAATGGGTTGTCACGAAATCTCACTAGGTGACACTATTGGTACGGGTACTCCATTTGGCGTTCATAAGGTTCTTGATCAAGTCCTCAAGTTTGTATCCCTTGAAAATGTTGCGCTCCATTTTCATGATACCCGTGGTATGGCCGTGGCCAATACGGTTGCAGGTCTTGAGAGAGGTGTTGTCAATTATGACTCTTCTGCTGGTGGTCTTGGCGGATGTCCTTATGCAAAGGGGGCTACAGGTAATGTAGGCACTGAGGATTTGATCTATCTTTTTAAATGTCTTGGTATAGACTGTGGAATAGACATGGAGAAGCAATGTAGCGCTTCTACTTATATGTTGGAAAAACTGCAAAAGAAGACGACCTCTAAGTTTTTACAGGCCTATTTAAGTGGTGAAGGAAAAATCTATATGCCAGCTCCTTCTGATTATAGGTAAATTATGAAAATGAAAATCCTCCTATTTCTTCTCTTAACTTTATCTCTTAACCCTTCATTTGCTGTTAAATACATTCCCTTAGATATTGCTGATGGGATGTGGGAGATTAAGTTTAATTTTGAAAACCTTCTCACAGCAAAGCAGAAGGCCCAAATGAAGCAGGCCCTAGAGCGCTTAGAGCAGATGAAGAAGCAAAATCCCGAAATGGCCGCTCAATTGGCCCAAGTCACCAAGTCAATGGGGGTTACAGAGAATTCTGTTACTAAAAAGAACTGTATTACTCATGAGAATATGCAAAAGAAGATGAATGAGATGATCTCTAGTGAAAGCTCATCAGAAGTTAAATGCAAAGGACAAATGACGAAGTCTAGTGAGAAATTATTAGAGGGAGTTTCAGTTTGTGGTGATAAAACTCACTCCTATAAGATCACCGTCCAAGACAAGAAGCATATGAAATCTGTGGTTACAACATCTGATGGAAAAACAATGGAAGGCACATTCAAGTGGTTGGCCTCAAAATGTGAGCAATAAGTAAACGAGAGAGAAGGTTCGATATTATGGATATTAAGAAATGTGAGCATATAAGTTTGGAGCTTAGTGAGTATATTCTTACTTTAACCCTTGATAGAGCTGAGGCCTCTAATGCTTTTCATCTTCCTATGATTGATGAGCTTGTCTCCACTCTTGATTGGGCCGATCAAAATGACGATATTAGAGTCATTATTATCACTGGCGCTGGTAAGCACTTCTGTGCTGGCGGAGATATTAAGGCCATGGCCGAAAAGAAAGAAATGTTTGCTGGTGAATCGGATGAACTTCGTCGTCGCTACCAACATGGTATTCAAAAAATTCCCCAAATTATGGAAAAAATCCAAAAGCCCGTGATTGCCGCCGTTAATGGCGCGGCCATTGGTGCGGGTTGTGACTTCGCTGCTATGGCCGATATTCGCGTGGGTTGTGAATTTACCAAGATGGGAGAGACCTTCTCAAAGCTTGCCCTTGTTCCTGGAGATGGAGGGACCTATTTCTTACCGAGGGTTGTAGGATACTCCAAGGCGATGGAGATGTTTCTCACCGGAAAGATCTATAACTCTGATGAATGTAAGGCGATGGGGCTTCTGAATATTTTGGTTCCGGCCGAACTCTTAATGAATACCGTTACAAAGCTTGCCCAATCAATTGCGGCCAATTCTCCTATTGCTATTCAGATGACCAAGAAGGCCCTACGTATCTCTTATCTCAAAGACCTTCAAACCTCTCTTGATCTTCTCTCTGCATATCAAGGAATTACCCAAAGAACAGATGATCATTTCGAAGCTCTAGCTGCTTTCAATGAAAAGCGCCCTGCTAAATTCACTGGTAAGTAGCTTCGCCACTTCATTTCTCGTGGAGTTGACAAGACGCCCTACGCTCATAGACAATTAAATAAATCCAAGGACATAGGACTTTGATCTTCGGGAGTATATTTGGGAAAGGGATTTCCAAGGCGCATTCATTTATTCTTCTTTGTCGTATTGGCCACAGTGCTTTCGACAAGCTGCACACATATCCGTTACGAATCGGAAGGTTTCATTCCGCTCTATTTAACGACAAGGGCCAATCATCGCCATATTGCTAAGGTTGAAGGAGTTAAAGAATTCTATCTTTGGGGCAGAATTCATCCCGATGATCAGGTTTTCATGGATGATGAGTTCTATAAGGAGGGCTTCCTCAGTGTTGGTAATATAGAAGTTCACCAATATCAGAGCTTAGCTCAGTTCTTTACGGCCTTCTTTAGTTTAGGCTTCTATATCCCTATCAGTTATAGCATTACTGGGAAGGGGGCCAAACAAGGTGATTAAATCCCTCTACCTCTATTTCTTCTCCCTTATTCTATTGAGTAGCTGTGCAGGAAATCTTCGCGTGTCTCTTAAAGGCTGTGAAATCTCCGAGGCCCAGATCGCCGATATAACGGGTAATACTCAAGGTAAATTTGAGCCTGATAGAATCTTTACGGCGAAGCTTTGGTCCACAGGCATGACCAGTGACTCCATTAATGATGTGGTTTTAAAAGATATTCTTGCTGAACAAGGCATAAGCTGCGTGAGCGTAAAGAATCTTAGATATACTCTTGGTCAGTCCTTTTGGGATCAGATCTTTAGTGTGGTTCCCTTTATCCAAAGGTCGAGCCTTAAAGTTGAATTGGTTAAAACAGAAGATGCTGTAGGTTTTTAATATTAGTTTTAAAGTCAAGGATGACTGACTGCCCATGGATGGGGCATTTTTCAGCTCAGAACGAGTGCCCCGGGGCCACGAAGGCCCCTCTTTTTATATATTATATACTTTATGGAGATTAGTAATGAATAGCATAACATCAGCACTATTGGGCGTGGGCCTTATTGTTTTTTATTTGATTTTTGCTTACAACGGCTTCGTTAAGCTAAAGGTTCTTTGTGAGAATGCTTGGGCCGATATAGATGTTCACCTCAAAAAGAGACACGATCTTATTCCCAATTTAGTCAATACAGTGAAGGGTTATGCCTCTCATGAATCAGATACTCTTGAGAATATCATTAAGGCCAGAAATCAAGCGCTAAATTCAAATGGGATGCAAGAGCAAGTTGAAGCCGAGAATATGATCTCTCAAATGATTCCTAAAATATTTGCTCTCAGCGAAGCTTATCCCGACTTAAAGGCCGATGCTAACTTTAGGCAATTATCCGAGACTCTAACTTCAATAGAAAATGATCTCTCCCAAGCTCGTCGCTACTATAATGCTGTAGTAAGAGATTTTTCACAAAAGACGCAAAGCTTTCCCAGTAACCTTGTTGCAAAACAATTTGGCTTCACAGCTCCGGCCTTCTTTGAAGTTTCTGATTTAGAGAAGAGCGCTCCTAAGGTGGAATTCTAAATGATAAGAAAAATTGTTGGTTTCGGGCTTCTCCTCTTTATTTTTTGCGCTTCTCTACAGGCGAGTGCAGTGGAGCATATCGAAGACTATAAAGTTGAGATCTGGCTAACGGATACTACGAAGTTTATCGTTGAAGAGACAATTCACTATGATTTTGGTCCTCATCGTCGCCACGGCATTTTTCGCACTATACCAGTGCTTCTCAAGAGAAAAACTGATACAGGCTTTGGTGAAATCTATGCCAACTATGAAGTCGTCATTGATGACATCAATATAACTTTTGAAAATGGTGGATCAGTTCCTTTTCATAAGAAGTATAAGCATAACTTACTTTATATAAGAATTGGTGATCCCGATCAGTATGTTCAAGGGCAAAAGACATATAAAATCCGCTATAGTGTAAATCGCGCCTATAATAGTTTTGATGAACATGATGAATTCTATTGGAATGCGATAGGAACACAGTGGAATATTCCTATTAAGCGAGCTGATATAAGTGTTCATTATCATCCTGGAATTTCTCCAATTAGGAGTCAAAACTTCTATGGATATCGAGGCAATAAGTCTCAATTACCAGAGATAGGTGACGAAGAAGGAACCTATCATATTATTGCCGAAAACCTTAAGAGTCGCTCTGGAGTAACTCTTAATTTTGCTTTTTCAAAGGGTGCAATTACTTACCCCACCTCATTTCAAAAGCTGATCTGGTTTATGAAGGATAATTTTCCCATTGTCTGGTCCTTTCTCTATCCCATCATTCTTTTGATTTTTTTCATCTTTCTTCACAATAGAGACGGTCGCGATCCTAAGGGGGCCGGAGTTATCACGGTTCAGTATGGCCCTCCTGAAGGTTATACACCGGCCGAAGTGGGAACGATTATTGATGAGGTCGTTCACAATTCTGATATTACTTCGACTATTTTCTATCTGGCCCAACAGGGATTTATTACCATCGAAAAAGTAGAGACTAAGACGATTCTTTTTCTAGAGCAAAAAGATTATATCTTTAAGCGCACAGATAAAGATCCAAAGCTCTTAGATAGTGTAAGTCATGAATTCTATAAAGAACTTATGACTCACAAAGATGAAGTAAAACTTAGTGAATTAAAGAATCACTTTTATCGAAAACTTCCAAACCTCAAAGATAGGATTTATTCGCACTTAGTTGAGAAGAAGGTCTTTGCCGCTCATCCTGGAGATGTGCGTACCAAGTATATCCTTCTTGGTGTCATCCCTTCTATTATTGGATGTTTTGGAATGATTTTCTTCTTTGCTAAATCACGACCAGAAACTGTTCTCTTTCTGATAGGATCAGTTGTTGCTTCTGCAGTTATTTCGGCCCTCTTTTCTAAATTAATGGTTAAGAAAACACGTGCAGGTAAGAGAGTTGAAGAGCATATTTTGGGCCTTGAGGAATTCATAAAGAAAGTTGAAAAAGATCGTCTCAAGAGAATGCTTCATGAAGACTCATTGATCTTTGAGAAAATTCTTCCCTTTGCGGTAGTTCTAGGATTGGCCGACGAGTGGGCCGAGCGTTTTGAAGGCCTGGATCTTGAGCCTGCCCAATGGATGGTAGGGCATAACGGTCGCTATTCCACCCGTGCATTTGTAAGTGAAATTGGCTCGAGCATGAAGTCCATGGAGGCCACCTTTGTCTCTGCACCAAGAAGCTCAGGTTCAGGGGGCTCTAGCGGATTTAGTGGCGGATCTAGTGGTGGTGGCTTCGGAGGCGGTGGAGGCGGGTCTTGGTAGAGCGTCTTTTACTCTAATCGTCTAATAAGCTCGATAGAGAAGCAAAAGTACTCTTGATATGATCTTCTTTTTCCTCTTGAGTAAGATGGCCAAAGGTCGTGCGATCTTGTGCAATATAGAGTGGATCCATTTCATTGAGAAAGCGTGAAGGGTGGCGAGGTACAACTCGACCATAGATTTTACGCTCTTTACAATAAGTCATATAGAGTTTTTCACGGGCGCGAGTTACTCCCACATAGGCCAGGCGCCTTTCTTCTGATATATCTTCGCCTTCTGTAATGGTTCTCTTGTGAGGAAGCAACTCTTCTTCCATACCGACTAAGTATACAATATCAAATTCAAGGCCCTTAGATGAATGAAGGGTCATCATGGTAACTTCATTCTTTCTGATGTCGTCATCTTCGTCATCTTCATCAAGACTGTCTTGGCGGTCTTGAAGAAGTAGCTTCTCAACAAAGTTTCTTAAGGTTGCAGACTCTTGTTGATACTTCTCGAAACGTTCGGCCGATTCAAGAAACATCATAATATCATTTTTACGGCGATCGGCCTGTTTGGCATTATCGTATTGCTTGTCGATATAGTTTAAGAACTTAATATCTTCAATAAAAGTAGAGCATGCTTCGGCCAAGCGGTTATGCTTAAATTTGTCTTGATAGGTTTTTACAAGCTTAATGAAGTCAGAGATTTTATCGGCCCTAGGACCGGCCAACTCTGGATGCTCTTCCATTGCAGCAAAGAGTGATACTTGATTTTGATCACTATAAAGAAGAAATTTCTCAAGGGTCGCATTTCCAATTCCACGGTGCGGGACATTGAGAATACGGCGAAGACTCATTTGATCATGGGGATTCACCATGACACTAAAGTAAGCAATAAGATCTTTAATCTCTTTCTTTTCGTAAAACTTCTGACCCCCAAGAACCGTATAGGGAACTTGAGAGAGTCGCAGTTCATCTTCAATAGGTTGAGTCTGGGTATTGGAGCGATAAAGAATGGCGATATCTCCAAGATGGCCACCATTGGACTGATACTTCGCTATTTCATCAACGACGACTTGAGACTCGTGATCCGTATCGGCCATGGCCCAAAGTACAGGCTTATGATTAGACTCTTTCGTCGACCAAAGGGTCTTGGCGCGTCTTTCTTTATTTTCTTTAATGATATGATTGGCCAGGGAGAGAATCGGTGAGGTTGAGCGATAATTCTGCTCTAGCTTAATCACTTTAGCATCAGGAAATTGTCTCTCAAACTCTAAAATATTGGTGATATCTGCCCCTCTAAAGGCATAAATAGATTGATCGTCATCTCCAACAACACAGAGGTTATTATGAGTAGATACCAGACCCATAATAAGATCGAGTTGCAGACCATTGGTGTCTTGATATTCATCAATCATGATATATTTAAATTGATCAGAGTATTGGGCCGCGATTTCTGGGTGTTCCTTAAAGAGCTTAACTACAAGAAAGAGAATGTCATCGAAGTCGATAGCATTATAGAATTTTAGTTTATCTTGTTAGTAGCGATAGGCATACTCTGTTGCGAGATCATAGGGCTCGGCTTCGTCGAAGTAGGGTGAACTTATATAGTCATCGCAAGAAATTCCGCGATTTTTCATGGAGCCAATCTTAGAGAGGATAAGTTTATAATCGAATTTTTTTTCGGTTTGATATACCTTCATGGCCTCTCTTATGATTCCAAGTTGGTCACTTGTGTCATAAATAGAGAAGTTGAGGTGATAGCCTAGTTTATCAATTTCTTTTTTAAGAATTTTAACACCTAGGGAGTGGAAGGTCGTTGCCGTAATACCTCGGGCCTTCGTTTTTCCCAGTAAACCAATAATACGCTCGCGCATTTCCTTGGCCGCCTTATTGGTAAAACTTACGGCAAGAATACTCTTGCCGGGAATGGCCAAGTTATCCACCATATGAGCAATACGGTAGGTAAGGGTACGAGTTTTACCCGAGCCAGCACCCGCCAAAATGAGAAGAGGGCCTTCAATAGCTTCGGCAGCGCTGCGTTGTTCTGGATTAAGTCCACTAAGAGAAATCATGGCGCTATATTACCCTATGAGGTGCGCTGTGAATATCTGAAAGTTCCATTGCTGCTATGCAAATGTATTGCTTATGATTAGGGAGTATATCTGGCCGAAAAGCACTTGAATCGTTACTATTTGTACGGATTTTAATTCTTATTTTCATATATCAATAAAATTTTAAACGAGGATTTTATGGCAAAAAAAGTAGCTAAAAAAGCAACGAAGAAAGTAGCAAAGAAAGCAACGAAGAAAGCAACAAAGAAAAAAGTGGCCAAAAAAGCTACGAAGAAAAAAGTCGCAAAGAAAGCAACTAAGAAAAAAGTAGCAAAGAAAGCAACTAAGAAAAAAGTCGCAAAGAAAGCAACTAAGAAAAAAGTAGCAAAGAAAGCAACTAAGAAAAAAGTGGCCAAAAAAGCTACTAAGAAAAAAGTAGCAAAGAAAACTGC
>JBLWXW010000016.1:0-72430 GCA_048267265.1 Bacteriovoracaceae bacterium | reverse complement strand
TGTCTTCGCGCCTAGAGCACGAACCTTATCCATCATAATATCAAAACCTTCCATTCCCGCATCAAACTCATGATTACCTAGGGTGATAAGATCATATTGAAGATAGTTAAAATATTCATATTCTGGAAAGCTCGATATTTCGGCGCGAGGAGCAATTGCATGAAAGAGAGTTCCCGAATAAAAATCCCCAGCGTCGATAAGAACGGTGAAATCATCACCACTACGCTCTAACTCTTGACGAGTTTTCTTAATAACAGTTGCCAGACGCGCATAATTACCTTTTCGAATAATATCATTGCCTTCTTTGACCACAACTCCATCAAAGTAACTATGAAGATCATTTGTGTGAAGAATAGAGAATTCAGCACCGAGTGCCGATAGGGAAAGGGAAATTAAAGTGACGAGTGTTAGATTTTTCATGAGCAGAACCTATCAAAAATAAAGATTTAGGTCACATAAAAAAGGCCAAATTATGAATATTTTCCCTAGCTCTCGCTGTACTGGTGAATATTGAAGTGAAGATAAATGTGATAAGAAAAGGCCCCTTTGGAGAGGGGCCTTCATTATTCTAAAATTTGAGACTAGGTTCAGCGAAATTTAGTTTTTACGTCTTCCCCGCCCGTGAATGCCGCGAGCTTCGCTCTGGATTCACTTCTTTCCGGTCTGCGCCTGCGTTATCGACATGCCACTGGCATGTCATAAGCGCAGCGCCTAATCATCGTTAGCAAGTTTCTCAGCTCTTTCTTTTATGGTCAGGATGACCGGTATGTCGGCGGGAGGCAGGAGCCGAAGCCGACCATCATATAAAGACGTAATCAATATTGAAAAAAAAAGGCCACTCGAAGAGTGGCCTTTTGAACTATATGTTGCAGAAGCAATTTTAGTCGTCGTTAGCAAGTTTCTCAGCTCTTTCTTTCATCACTTTTTCAGAGATATTAGATGGAGCTTCTGAGTAGCGTGCAAATTCCATTGTGTATGAAGCTTTACCAGCAGAGAATGAACGAAGATCATTTGAGTATCCGAACATTTCTGAAAGTGGAACTTCAGCGTTGATGATAACTTCACCATTTGGATCAGTCTCAGAACCTTGGATAAGACCACGTCTTGAAGAAAGGTCACCAATTACAGTCCCTTGGTACTCATCTGGAGTTGTTACCTCAACTTTCATGAATGGCTCAAGAATAGCTGGAGTAGCATTTCTAATTGCTTTTCTCATCGCCTGACGAGCGGCAATACGGAAGGCCATATCAGAAGAGTCAACATCGTGGTACTTACCGTCTTGTAGGAAAACTTCACAGTTAATTACTGGGAAGGCCGCAAGAGGACCATTGTCCATAACATCTTCGAAACCTTTTTCACAGGCACCGATAAATTCACCAGGAATCGATCCACCTTTAATTTCGTTATGGAACTTAAATACTTGATCTTCAGTATCTTTGTTATCATCTGTAAGAGGACGAAGCTTCCCAACAACCTGACCGAACTGACCAGAACCACCAGTTTGCTTCTTGTGAGTGTACTCAAATGGAGTCTCAGTAGTAATTGTCTCACGGTAGTTAACCTGTGGAGCACCTACTTCTGGGTTACATCCGTACTCACGCTTAAGACGCTCAACGTAGATTTCAAGGTGTAGCTCACCCATACCAGCGATACGAGTCTCACCTGATTCTTCGTCAGTGAAAACATGGAAAGTTGGATCTTCTTTCATGAAACGTTGAAGACCTTTTGAAAGCTTAGCTTGCTCAGCCTTATCCTTAACGTTAATTGAAAGCTCGATAACTGGAATTGGTACGTGAATACCTTCACATGAGATATCGAGGTCATCATCATTACCTACAAAAGTATCCCCGGAAGCACAATCAACACCAACAAGAGCAACGATATCACCTGCGTGAGCTTCGTCGATGTTAGCACGATCGTTAGACATCATTCGCACGATACGTCCGATACGAGTCTTCTTCTTAGTACGTGTATTGTATACAGTATCACCTTTATTGAGGGTACCAGCATAGATACGAGTATAAGTTAGCTGTCCAAATTGCTCATCAGTAATTTTGAACGCCATCATAATAAGATTCTTGGATGGATCTGGTTCAAGAGTAATATTCTCTTCACCATCTTTTCCATCTTTCTTTGCACTTGGCTTCTCACACTCAAGTGGAGAAGGAAGGTATCTTGAAACAGCTTCTAGAAGTGGTTGAACACCTTTGTTCTTGAAAGCAGAACCCATATATACCGGAGTAAGAGCTAGAGAGTTAACACCAGCTTTAACACACTTATGGAGATCTTCTTCAGATGGCTCATTACCTTCTAGGTAGGCTTCCATGATATCATCATCAAATTCAGCAACCGCATCGATCATCTCTGAGCGACACTCTTCCATTTGATCAACAAGATCAGCTGGGCATTCTTCAATACGAACAGTTTCACCGTTGTCACCATCAAAGTAGTAAGCCTTTCTAGTAATAAGGTCTACAACACCATTGAACTGATCTTCTGCTCCAATTGGAATTTGCATAAGAACTGCATTGTGCCCTAGTTTCTCTCTAAGAGCATCACGCCCCTTGAAAGGGTTAGCACCCATACGGTCCATTTTATTCATGAAAGCAAGACGTGGAACACGGTAGCGCTTCATCTGACGGTCAACAGTGATTGACTGAGATTGAACACCAGAAACAGAACAAAGAACAAGAATCGCTCCATCAAGAACACGAAGTGAACGCTCAACCTCAACAGTGAAGTCAACGTGCCCGGGAGTATCGATGATATTTACACGAGTATCTTTTTCAATACCTGAAGCAAAAGTAGTACCTTTACCTTCAAAGCCTTTCCACCAAACAGTAGTTGCAGCAGAGGTAATTGTAATACCTTTTTCTTTCTCTAGTTCCATGTGGTCCATCGTGGCTCCGTCTCCACCACCACGAACGTCTTCGATTTTGTGGATTTCACCACAGTAAAAAAGGATCCTTTCCGTCAGAGTTGTTTTCCCTGAGTCGATGTGGGCAGAAATCCCGATGTTTCTCGTTTTCGCCATTAATTTCATGCGTTTTTCTCCACTGTCTAAATGAACTGAAAAGCATTTTTCAGCCCAAAAATGTCGATATTAGCGTTATATTGTATATTCTGAGGGATATTAGTGGTTTATCGGAGTATCGTCAACGAGACTCGAGAGTTTTTTTGAAATTAGATAGAAACTTTTTTGATGTGCGCCATTTTGAGACTGAACTCCTCATTCATCTCAATAAGAAATAAATCTTATTAACTAGGAAAAGTCTATAAGATTCAAGAATTTACTCTAGACAGAGAAGTCATCTTCCCTTAAAAAACAACACTGCAAATGATTATCATTCACATCCTTAGGAGCATGTCCATTTATGAGAGCTAGAGGCTTTTCTAAAGATCTATCCAAAGAAGACTTATACGAATCTGTAAAAACCTTGGTTGAGGCAGAAGACAAACATCTTTTACTCGACCAACAGAAGCTATTCACCCTCTTTAGTATAGCTTTTCAGTATCTACTCTTTAAAAGTACAAAAGAGCCAGGTGCCTATATTTTAAGAATTGAAGATTCGGCCCTTGCAGAAAAGCTGGCCAAGAAATCTAAGGATCCAAGTACTCGTCGCTTTCTTCAATCTTTGCTTCTCCCAAGAAAGTTTAAATATCAAAAATCAACTTTCTTCCTCGATTTCTTTCATATTGGATCATGGTCACTAACGGCCGACATTCCAAGAGATAAGATCAAGGGTGCTATTGTCGTAAAGAATACTTCTGATCGCCCTATGACAGAAATCGAAATGGATGAAGAAGAAGTTGAAAATGATCCCATGGCCGCACTTCCTAAGGATTACTTCCTCACTTCTCTAACAGAGTTTGTTCCCAAGACCATCACAATTGCCTATGAATGGGTTGAAGGAGAGCATCTCCCTCTCAAATCAGTTCAATTTCCATTCATTAAAAAAGAAAAAGATAGAGTAGCAGGCCTTACTCTTTCTCGAGATATCGACCTCGAAAAAATTGAAGAATAATTTATAAAATCTATTTAGAAGCAACCCCTTGTTTTTACATCTCAACGTAATAATTACAGTAAGTTAATCACTGTAAAAATTACTTCCTTTTTGTATTCTCAAAAAAACAAACTTGAAGACAATGACTCAATGCGATATAAACATTTTATATAACAAAGGAATAAGACTTCATGTACACAAGAGATATTGGTCCAGAGACATTGCATAGAGAGCTTAATCGCTACCTAGCGGGTACGGAGCTCTCTCTATCTCAAGTGGCGAGAAATCTCGGTGTATCTAAAGGTCACTTATCTGAAATCAAAAATGGAAAGGCTGATCCGGCCCTTAATACAGGACTTAGAATTCTTAAACTCTGTGGTCTTGAACTCGAAGAGAGAAAGGCTTGGGCCCATTTCTATAATAGAACAATCTCTGATGAGTATCTAGAAGTGCATGCCGAAGTAGATGAAATCTACGGACAAAAGCTTAATGAGAAGGCTTCCTTTAGATTGGCCCATGATCCAGACTTCCTAAACGCCTATACTGATATCGTTAATAAATTTACCGAAGGTGTGGCCTTAGTTGAATTAAGAATTGAATACGGAAAAGATATTGAAAGAAAGCTTGATACCTTCGTTACACTTGGGATTCTAGAAAAGCTTGATACGGATCTTGGAAAAATATATAAGGCCGGAAATGTAAGCCCGATAGTATCAAAGAATGCATCTTTCTATCTCATTCGCACCATTCTAGAACAGCAACATATCAACTTCCAAAATGGTGAATATGAAGGAATGAATAAATTCTTCTTCAATGATGTAGACGAACAAGGAGCAAAAGAGCTTGAGCGTCTTATGTCTGAAACCATGGACAAAGCAGCGAGTATTATTCGCAAGCATCACAAACCCCGCACAGAAGGTGGAAAGCGATATATCTTCCAAGGGATGCTGGGAAAGACTAAGTCTTAAGTCTAAAAAAAATTCACGAATTCAGATTCAAAAACGAAATAAATTGACTGCTCTTGAGTTCTCTAAGGCCGGCCTCTATATTTGCCCTACAAAAGCATACCCTGCAAAGTTTAGGAAAAAAATTAGAGGATGCTTATACCCTCTTTGAATAAAGAGTCATCGGGCAAGAGAGGCCCTCTAATTTTTTTCCTAATATCAAAAGCCTCATCTTTAACATGTCATAATTAACGTATTCATATCTGATAAAGATTATTTACACTTAGTGATCACAAAACTAATGTATAATGGTTAAAAATAATAAGTAGTATTCCTTATGAAAAAGCTTCTATACATAGATGATGATCTTGATGCTCTAGATCTCTACAACGATATCCTAAGCACTGACTTCAAAGTCACAACTTGTTCAGACCCCAATGAAGGACTTCGTCTTGCCCGAAAGGACAAATTCGATGCCGTACTTCTGGATATCTATTTTCCCGCTACAACGGGTTTTGATATCATGCTAAAACTCAAGAGCATACCTCACTACCGCACTATTCCCCTCTTTTTTATCAGCTCTGAAAACACCCTTCATAACCGTCTTAAGGCCCTAAAAATGGGATCTGAAGACTTCATAAACCGTTATATGGACCCTGATGAAGTTGTCACCAGAATCAAAATGAGAGTGGAAAAGAATGGCCAAGACTTGGCCAATCAAACCATTCAGAAAGAGCCTAGTATCTTTTGTGTTGGCGACTTAGAGCTTGATCAAGACAATCTTCTGGTTCGCTGCAAAGATAAGGTTGTAGCGTTGACCCAAATTGAGTACAAAATCATTTATATTCTTTTGAAGCAATTCCTAGCTGATCCTACTCAAGTTCTGCCTAAAGATGAGCTCATTCAATTTGTATGGCCTCTTGATCCAGAGAGCGTGTTTCCCCGTACTTTGAGCACTCACCTCACCAACCTTCGCAAGAAACTAGGCAGTGACCAAGTGAGAATTGCCTCCATTCGACAGAATGGTTTTCGCTTAAAAATTCGCTAATCTCAGAACCATTTTCTATTTCGACACCTCATTCACAAGAGTGAAGGAAGGGCCTTGGTTCCATTTCTTAGTTTAGAGATAAGTTTAGTAACTTAGAGAAGTGTTTTTGTGATAGGAGCCTATTCAGGCCACTCTAAATGGGGTTGGTAGTGGTGGGACAGTGGGATAAACTAGTGTCTGTATTGAACCAAGGCCATTATTTCCTTTTACCAACCTGCTGCTATTTATAAGAGCAACCTTCGTGCCAAAACTGTATAAAGTTTTGACACGTTCCTAAGAACGAAAAAACCATAACTTATGATCGAGTTGTAAAGACTGCCCGGTGACGAAGAGTCCCTCCTGGGTCAAATTGCCCCTATGTAGAGTGGCACCACTTTGACCCCCTGTAAGAAGATTTAAAAACAAAGGTCTTGGTATTTTCAATTTGAAATAAATTCAGTACCTTATTGTTAATCAATTTTAAAATTATTGGAGAAATAGCGTGAAAGTAAATGAAATGCGCGAGCTAGTAAGTTCACTACAAAATGAAGGTCAAAATCAGAAGGCCGTTGAGTTTGTTACCGATACAAAGAAATACTTTGCTGAGGATATCAAAGCTGGAGTTGATACTATGACTTTTAGTCTTTCTCGTAATAACTTTCATAACCTCACTATTGATGCCCTTGCTGATGTATTAAAAATGGCAGGTGGAGACCTCGAAGTTGAAGTCCTTGTCGGAAAGAATAAGAAAGTTGTTTCTTCAACTTTTAATGGTGCCAGCTCTCTTGAGCTTGTTGCAGAGTAAGCTTATCTAACAAACCTACTCAATACCTTTTCAAGTTTGGGCCATAATTCTATGGCCTTTTCTTTTGTAAAAAATGCTCCAAAAGAAAGTCTAATCGCTGAGACGGCCTGGTCTTCACTGTAACCCATTGCGAGTAAAACACGAGAAGGGACTACAGCACCAGAAGAACATGCACTTCCATTACTCACATCAAGGCCTCCCATATCTAGGGCCATGGCCACGCTTTGGGCCTTAACATCGTTGAGAATAAAATAGATGGTATTTCCATTTCGATGAGGAGCATGAAAACCTGAAATACTTCCCTTATCCCCGATCAACTCCAGCAGGTGATTTTCAATATATTTCTTTGCTTCATTTTGTTGAGAGAATTGATACTTTGACTTAACGGCCTTAATAGCGGGTAAAAGTGAATATATTCCCCATGTATTCTCTGTTCCCGAACGTAGCTGTCCTTGTTGACCTCCACCATTCATCAGAGCATTTAATTTTCCCTGGGCCATAAAAGTGAATCCAATTCCTTTTAAAGCCCCAAACTTATGTCCACTAAAAGTATAAGCATCTAAGTCACTATTTAGTGAGAAGCCCTCTTCAATTTTTCCGATGGCCTGAACGGCATCCACATGAACAATCAGTTCTGGATAGAGTTTCTTTAAGCTGGCGATCCTCTCTAGAGGATTAACAACACCAGTTTCATTATTTACCCATGTCCAGTTAAGAAGAACTCGTGACTTGGAAAAATCTATATTCTTAAGCGAAGCTTTAATCTCATCAAGATTCATCTCTCCTTTATTATTAACAGAGATTTCTTGATGAGGGAGCTTGAGAGTATTAAGAAATCCTACTTGATTGACCACACAACTATGATCACATTTTCCAAAGAGGAAGTGAAAACTTCTTTGCTCAGCAAGGGATTGAAGGGCCAAAGACTTCACTATTGTATTTATTCCTTCTGTAGCCCCCGAATGAAAGAAGAGGTCATAATCTCTCTCTTTAATTGAGAAGAGATCATAGAGAAAATTTCTAACTTCACCGATTAAGCGCTTTGCCTTCTTCCCGCAAGTATGCACACTTGAAGGGTTTCCCATAGGCCATTGATTAGAATGAAGAGCATCCAGAACCTCAGGCAGTACTGGAGCAGTAGCATTAAAGTCTAGGTAGGTTCTGTTATCGTAGAGCATAATTAATCCAAATCTTTGAGATGCCATGAGTATGACGCTGACACAATAAGACAGTCAACCTTAAAGACTTCAACAGCGCCTAGGATGCCTTTTTTGCTTCAGATATTTTAGCAAGGAGATTACCAATCTTTGATACCTTAATAGGTTTTTCAATATATCCATCCATCCCAACCTCCATGGCCTTTTGCTTATCCTCACTAAAAGCGTTGGCCGAAAGACCATAGATGGTCACACTTGATTTTAATTCATTTCTTATAACTGTAGTTGCTTGATAACCATCAAGAATTGGCATTTGGATATCCATAAATACAATATCGTAGTAATTCTCTTTAACTGCATCCACGGCCATCTGGCCATTATCAACAATTTTAACATTACTACAAATAAACTTTTTTAAAATTGATGAAATTAACTTCTGATTAGTTGGATTATCCTCTGCGACAAGAATCTTCAAATCAGGGTCAACGATATAGTCTTCAGTCCTCTTTTGTTTCTTATCATGACTGCCTATCTTAGCAGCGGCAATTTTATAGGGAAGATCCAAGGTGAAGAAAAAACTTGTCCCCTCTCCTTCGAAACTTTCAAACCAAATTCGCCCCTCCATAAGCTCTATAAGCCTCTCTGAAATAGCAAGTCCTAGACCAGTCCCACCATATTTTCGTGCAATTGTATTATCAACTTGTTCAAACGAGCTGAAGAGATTTTTTTGTTTGTCTAAAGGTATCCCAATTCCATTATCTCGTACCATAAATTCGAGATGAGCAACCTTACCTTCACCTTTATAACAGCTAATACTAATTTCAATCTCGCCATTATCACCTGTAAATTTAACGGCATTGCCAATGAGGTTCAATAAGATTTGTCTTATACGTAAAGGATCTCCAATAAGAATATGGGGAATATCGTCACTTATATTCAAGATCATGCTAATATTTTTCTCACTAATAGAAAGTTTGAAAATATTAATTGCAGATTCAACCGTCTCTTTCAGGTTAAAATCTATTATCTCTATATTAAATTTACCAGCTTCAATTTTTGAAAAATCAAGAACATCATTAATAACGCTTAAAAGCCCCTCACTACAATCCTTGATATAACGAACTTGATCTAAGGATTCCTGAGGAAGTGTTTTTTCTAATAGAAGATTACTAAAGCCAATGATTCCATTAAGAGGAGTTCGTATTTCATGACTCATATTGGCCAAGAAAGAACTCTTGGCCTCTAGAGCAGACTTTGCTTGGAGATTCGCCGTTTCTAATTCAGCCTGTGCAAGTTTCTTATCTGTAATATCAAAGCGAATGGCAATGAATTTGACAACTACACCCTCACTATCTCGATAGGGATAGATCGTCGTATCAACCCAATAGGTTTTACCATTCTTTGTTCTATTTTGTATTTCACCAGTCCATACACGACCCGATTTAATCGTATTCCAAAGATTCTTGAAGAACGACTTTGGGTGATGTCCAGAGTTTAAAAGCCTGTGATCTTTTCCGATCAACTCATCTCTCGTATATCCAGAAATTGTTATTAGCCTTTCATTAACATAAGTGATTTGACCTTTAGTATCAGTTTCTGCGACAATAGCAGAACTATCGAGAGCTTCTTTTTGGCTAATAATATTCTCATTAGCTGCTATAACTTCTTTTTCGGCCAACACTCTTTCACTAACATCAAAGGCAATAGAGATAAATCGTTCAATATCTCCATTTTCATTTTTCACGGGATATATTGTTTTCTTTACCCAATAAGGCTTACCTTCAAAGTCTCTATGTGTAACCTCTCCATTCCAAACATCACCGCGAGCGATAGTATTCCACATGTTCATAAAGAAGCTTTCCTTATGGGAATCGGATATTAAGCTAAAGTAATTTTCGCCAATAAAATAACTTCTTTTATATTTCGAAAGTTTAATAAGATTATCATTAACATAAATAATTTCACCATCAGGATTCATTTCGAAGATAAGGGCACAGAAGTTCAGAGCATTATTTTGTCCCTCAAGTCTAAGATTAGCAGAAACTATATCGCTGGCCATTTGAATCATGGTATGTCCAAGCATATCAATCTCAGAGAGTTCTTTAATATCTTTCTCTTTATTTAAGCGCTCCTCATTCTCAGCGATAACCTCATCCATTTTTCCCTCTAAAATATTTTGCGTCATTTTCATGAGCCCTTTTACTTTTGAAGAAATATAGGTTGAAAAAAAGAATGCACATGTGAGCGCAATCAGAGTTACGATAAAGAGTAAAAGCATACTCGACATAAGCTCTACTTGTGCCTGTTTAACGAGAATCTTCTGATTAAGCTTTGCAACAAGGACGAGATACTTGCTTGGGTCCGCTTGATTATAGTAAAGCTTATGAACAAGCCATGAGTGTTCTTCTTCATCAAAGCGTGAGCGTAAACTTCCTTCACCTCTTTTTACAATATTTATCAGTTTATTAATGGATAATTGCTGTTTCTTAGAATTATCATCAAAGTTATTTGAATCAAAGAGTAACTTTTCTTCATCATCAAAGATATAGACCTCTCCCCCTTCATTACTATTCCACTCCCTTGAATTAAGAATTGCGGAATAATCCACGTTAATAACGAGCATACCAAAAGGACTATAAGCCGATTTAAATATAGGAACGGCGGCCCTTAGTACCATTACTAAGGGATATTCAACTTTTCCTCTTTCTCGGTTATAGTTAAATGATGATAAATATACTTTGGAGCTGCTGTACTTTAGAGCTTCTTTAAAATAAGTTTCTTTGCCCTTTCTTTGAAGGTCACTTTCGGAAGTGGATATAATCTTATTCTTCTTTCTATCGACTCTGACGATTTCTCGTCCACCATCATCAATTCCAATATAGCGTAATTGAAGATAGTCTTCTTTTACGTAGAGCATCTCTTCAAAGATAGTTTTTAATCTTTTCTTCCACAGATCAATTGCCGTATTTTCAACAGGGTCATAGTTACCACTAGCTTTGGCCCTCATAATACCAGCAATAGGAGGAGTGGAGCTTAAAAAAAGAGCATCTCCGCGAACCTCATTAAGCCTAGACATTATTGCTTTAGAAACCTTTTCTAGTTTTCCATGAGTTTCATTTATCTTAGTCTCAAGAAGATGGTTTTTATTTTGATAGTAACTAAAAGAGATAAAACTTATCCCTGTTAATAAACAGATTCCTATACTAAAAGCTGTGATTTGCCCTTTTAAGGTTTTCAAATAAATTTCTCCCTAAACTAGAATCCTTTTCGGTAGATTAGTAAAAATAGTTAGCTTTATTTAATAGCTACATCACGAAATAGCGTAATAAAATCAATTAGTTAACTCCATTCCTAATAGGTTTTCCGCTTTCTCAACAAAGTAAGACTTAATCCTTTATAATGAATATGAGTTTTACACATGGAAAGAAAATGACGAAGAAAATAACAGAGGAAATCAAGTGCCTAAGTCTAACGACTGGCCTCTATATTCGATCGGATGGTGTCAATCACATCTGTTGTGCCGCTGACTTAGATAGAGACTATCTCCTCTCCCATCGTATTTATTCTCATGAAAGAGATCTCACTTCACTTTTTGAATCCAATCAAAAAGTTACTGAAATGAGCTCGGCCCTCTCTAAGGGGATTTTTCCCATTGAGTGTAGAGGGTGTGAAAAAAGAGAAGCACAAGGAATTCGTTCACAAAGGCAACGCATTGAAGAAAAGTGGGGCAATAAAGAAGAATCCCCAGGACTTCGCTTTATCAATCTCGAATTGGGGAACTTATGTAATTTCAAATGTGTTTACTGTGGACCCATCTATTCAACCAAGTGGAATGAAGATTTAGATATTCAAGAGAAGTATGGAATTACCCAAGAGCATCTTCCCCATAACGATTGGACGAAGTCCGAAGAGCTCTGGAAGTATCTTGTTCAAAGAATTAAAGAGTCACCACAATTTGAAACTCTAGAAATTGTGGGTGGAGAGCCCTTCTTAAGTCCAGCTCATAACCATTTACTTAAACTACTCATTAGTGAAGGCCTCGCCTCTAGAGTTGAGCTACTCTACTCTACAAATCTATCCCTATTAAGTGATGAACAAATAGAGTTGCTCAACCAATTCAAGAATGTGGAAGTATTACTCTCTTTAGATAGTATTGACCCAAAGAAATTTCACTATATTCGTTATCCCGGCAATCTCGAAAAAGTACTTTCAAATTTTAGTAGACTTAAAAAAGAGCGCCCAGTGACAAGGATATTCATAACGGTTCATGCCTTAAATACCCTAGAGCTACCTTCTCTATTGAGCTGGTGTCAGGAGCAAGGCATAAGGCCTGCTTTCAATGTTGTTATGTTTCCCAAGTTTATGCATCCCAAATCTCTACCTCTTCATTTACGAGAGGAGATCATTGAAAAGATAAAAGATTTTAGGTTCAGTCGCAAGGAACAGCTTATTACTCAACTTGAAATGCCTTTTGATTCTGAAATGAATGAATTATTGAGAAGCTATTTGAGTGACTTAGACATAAAGAGAAATACGAATGCCCGAATACTCTTTACAGAAGTCTTCCTGTAAAGAGCATACAGACCTAGGTTTTATTTATCGATCTGAGAGGCCAGATCAATCATTTCAATAAACTCACTTTTAAAATCATAAGGGTCAGCTCCCTTAGACTCCTTGGCCATTTTTTCTAAGTCGCGGTAGCTGATATCTTTGGCAAGCTTATCTCCTCTGAGTTTAAGTCCAAATGTTGCCACACTCGTCGCAAACTTAAATTGATCATCGGCCTTTTCAAAGGCAACTTTCTTATTCTTAAGAGGTACTTCAAACTTTGTACTCTTTGAGCCTGTTGGTGATTTATAGCGTACCTTTACACTAAGAAGTTCATCAGTATTTCCTTTGGTTTTAGAAGTTGTTGCATACTTAAGCTTATCAATAGAGACACCTTCATCAAATTTGACTCCCGTAGGCACGACTTCATAAAGTGCAGTCACAGTATGCCCCGCCCCCATTTCACCAGCATCCTTCTTGTCATCATTGAAATCTTGGGCCTTAAGCATTCTATTTTCATAACCGATTAAGCGATAGGCCTTCACTAGAGTTGGGTTGAATTCGACTTGAACCTTCACATCTTTGGCCACAGTGGTTAAGTTCTTCTCAAGATCGATATTAAAGAGTTTATTGGCCTCTTGAAGAGAGTCGATATAGGCATAATTTCCATTACCTCGATTTGAAATCTCCTCAAGAGTAGCATCTTGATAATTCCCCATTCCAAGACCTACTACGGTTAGAAAAATATCTTCTTTGGCCTTCTCTTCAATGAGATCAAGTAGTGAACTTCGAGACGATGTCCCCACATTAAAGTCCCCATCAGTGGCCAAGATCACGCGATTCACACCATCTTTAATGAACCCAAGCTTTGCCATTTTATAGGCCGCCTTAATTCCTTCTCCACCATTTGTAGAACCACCAGAGCGTAGGGCATCTAGGGCCCTAAGGATTTTAACCTTTTCACGGGCCTCAGTTGGTTCAAGAATAACTCCTGCAGCACCTGCGTAGACAACGAGAGAAATCGTATCTGTCTTCTTAAGCTTTCTTAAAAGGAGCTTCATAGATTCTTTTAAGAGTGGAAGTTTCTTAGGAGAATGCATGGAGCCTGAAACATCCATTAAGAAGACGAGATTCTTACGAGCATTCGTTAGATTAGAAGGACTATCAGACTTCATCGCCACTCGAACAATCTTACGGTCTTTATTCCAAATACTCTCCGCTTGATCCACTTTAATGGCAACAGGATGGTCTTTAAAATCAACATCGTAATCATAAGGAAAGTAGTTAATCATCTCTTCAATGCGAAGGGCATCTTTTGGTGGCATTTTTCCTTGGAGAAGAAAGCGCCTCATATTGGCATAGCTGGCCGTATCCACATCTACTGAGAAAGTAGAGAGAGGCTCATTGGAAACGAGAGTATAAGGGTTAGTGTCAATTTTATCATAGGCCTCTCGGTTGAACTCTCCTTCACGAGGCGCAATACCGGGAGAAGGCATTATTGAAGTAGGAGCAGAGAATGCAACAGCATCAGCACTTAGCATTTTTGCTTTTCGCGCAGGAAGAGTACGAGCATTAATCTTGGCCATATTCTGAGTCTGAATTCCTTTTGCAAGGCCACCAGCTCCAAGCGTTGCAACTTCATTCTTTACCATTTTTTTGAACGCTTTTGAGCTTGGTTCAGAACTTTCGGCAACAGCTTCTAGGTCTGCTTCTGGAGCCTGTGTGCTCTTTGTGTTCTGTGTGGAAGGAAGTGGTCTTTGTATTTGATTTACTATATTGCCATCTTTCAACTCTTGATCTTGATTGATAAAGAGTACTAGTGCCATCGCAGTAACCGATCCCCCCACAAGTGCACTAAAGAGCCATTTGAGATTCTTTCTTTCGACAACCTTCATAATTTGAGCGCGCGTCTCTGGGGTGGCCCTCATAATTTGATCTTTTGAAAACTCAGATTGAAGTGTGGCCTTTAGCAATTGTAGGTTGGCCACTTCATGGGCAATATCATTTTCACTGACTCCTTTAGAGAGGAGTTCTTCTTTGTAATTTTCAGCTTCTTTTTCACTTAGTTCATTAAAAGCGTAAGCAGTAAATGTAGGATCATTTCTAAAGTCTAGTGCATTCATACGTTGTCTCCTTGTACATTACTTGGTTTTTAATTCAACTCTACTTATTTCCTCAATGACAACGGCCCTAATCTTTTCTAGGCCGTTATGAATCCTTACGCCAACTAAAGACACAGAGATACCGGTCAACTCAGCAATTTCTTTGTAGCTAAGGTCATCATTAAATTTAAGGACAAGAACTTCTTTTTCAATTGAGTCGAGCTTGTTGATCTCCTTCATAATTCTACTGGCCTCAAGTAAGCTTTCACTTACACAAGGGCTGCTGAGAATTTCTTCAAGATTATCTTCAAGACTCAAGCGCTTTTCTTTTCGCAGGTGATCGATCGCCATATTTCTACAGACTTTGTAGAGCCAGGCCTTAGGATAGTGCTCAAAATTTCCAGGGTATTCCTGCATCCATAATTTCAGAAAACTATCCTGAACTACTTCTTCACTTGGAGCGAGTCGGCTCAAGATCTTATAAGTATAGTTCAGAAGTGGCGATTCATTCTCCACGACCGTTCTATGAAACCATGAATGTTTCTGAGTATCTTCACTCATGTCATCTCCTAAAAAAGAGTTTCTATAGTTACAACGTATGAGTGAGTATTTTATTAAAAAAAAGATGAGAAAAGAAAGAAAATATCAATAAAATCAAGGTGATAAAAGGGACGAGTAATCTCCACTAATGCCAAAAATGACTATTTTTTTAACAGATTACATAATATTTATCATGAGCTCCACTCTCACCCCCTTTTTTGTATATATTGCTCTCAATCGATAAAACTCTAAAAAGGGATCTATTTATGAAAAAAATTCTAGGACTATCAATTATTCTTATGTCGGTATCAACAATGGCCTCACACCGTGGTGACTACAAATCATCGGATGCACAATTGGCCACAGATATTCTAAAAACTTGTCCTGCTGAAGCAGCCTCTATTTTCGAAGCGAAGGGTTATACAAGAGCTACAGGTGGTTCATTCTTTGGAGGATTAACCCTTAATGGAGTCAGTACAGTTTATAGTTTTCATTTTGAGACAAGGACGAAAGATGGTTCAATCGTTGAGACAACGGTTACAGCGAGGGAGCTTATCGACCGTGAAGGAAATGCCGAGGTAACTTGTTCTATAGATTAATTCTATAGAGAATTTGAATAAAAAAAGCCCGCATCTACTGCGGGCTTTTTTATAAGATTGTGGTTTAGAAATTATTGATTAATTTCACCAAGTGGTCCACGAATCGCAGAAGTAACATTCATACCGTTACCTTCATTATTCGTAGCTTCTGTATTGGTAACAGGAGCTGAACCACCAATCACTGATTCAGTTGTGTTAGCAACTGTTTCTTCAGATTTGATATTCGCTTCAACAGCTGCCGCTTGACGAGCAAGATCTCCAAGAGAAGTTGTTGTAAGGTAATCTCTCATGATTGTTCCAAGGTTTTGGAAGTAATCTTTTGAAAGATGAAATTCTACTGTGTTTGCACTTTCCGCTTCTGAACCAACGATATCCTTCGCTGGGTTAGTATTTTCACCAACACAGTCAAGAACGTCTTTAATTGAAATTTGATCCATTTGACGGGCAAGAACATAACCACCACCTGGTCCACGAACAGACTTAACGGCCTGACCATTTCTGAGCTTTCTAAAGAGCTGCTCTAGGTAGTGTAGTGAAATGTTTTGGCGAGTTGAAATCTCTTGCAAACGAACAGGGTTCCCGTTTGAATGCATAGTTAGATCAAGCATAGCACGAACTGCGTAACGTCCTTTTGATGTTAGTCTCATTGGTCTTCCTCCATAAATCCAATCATTAAAAATAGCTTTAAGCTGATAGGGTAAAAAATTTAAAATTGCCGTATTGGGTTTCACTTTCCTAGCTTCACCCAGCGACCCTTTTGTAAAACTCGATTAAAAGAGTTCCTTAATTAGGTCTCCAAATATTATGACGGCCCAGTCTTTTAACCGTCAACTGCCAAAGAAAACAAAATCGTTTTATTTTTCTAAAATAAAGTTACACATTCCTGTCAGTTTTTTGATACTGATTGAAATCAGTCACTTATGATCGAACTTTCGGCCATTTGTGATCATTTCATCGTAAAAATCATGAAAAATAATTTTGAAAAATAATTGGGCTTGGGAAGAATATTCCGCCTTGTGAACTCAGGTATTTAAATCAATTAACTTTAAGTTTCGCGTAGGAACCTCTTCTCCATCTTTTGTGTCATTCATTTCAAATTCAAGTTCATAGACCTTAAAGTCATCAGAAGCTTCGGCCAGAATCTCTTTTAAATAGGGCTTACCCCATTCAACCAGAAAATATTCTTTATCCTCTAAATACATAGAGAGTTCGAGATGAATAATTTCCTCAGAATCTTTTAAACGATAGAAGTCTGCATGTACAAGGTCCCCCAATTCATTAACAATTGAATAAGTAGGGCTGAAAGCGAGTTTATCTCCAATGACATGCTTTACAAATGCTTTAGTGAAGGTAGTCTTCCCTACGCCAACGTCACCAGAGAGTATGACTATTGCTGGTGTATCAATGAAATCTTTGAGTTCATAAATAATGGATTCAAGATCAGACTCTAAAGTCTTCTTCCATTCTCTAAGTAAATTAGACAAAGCTGCTCCTTAGATTTGTTCTTCTAATTCAGCAAATGCATCAGAGAGATGATTAACGAGACTCATGGCGGTCATCGATCTCGCTCCCTCTTTAATCGCTGCATGCTTACCTGAAAGAGTGTGTACAATAATGGCCAACTTAAGGGCATCATACACAACTTTCTTATTAGCAAACATGGAACTGGTTTTTACTTCCATTGGGCTTTGGGCCAGTAGACCACCTAGAATTCCCGATAGAACGTCACCACTGCCTCCAGAGGCCATTCCGTCATTTGGAAAGTAGTTTATGAATATCTCACCATTGGGAAGTCCAAGATAGCTGCAGGCACCTTTGAGAAGGATACAGCTATTAGTGCGATCCACGAGCTTTTTTAAGTATTCCATTGGATTTTCAAGCACAGCATCTTTTTGAACTTTAGCAAAGTCAGCAAACTCACCCATATGAGGAGTCAGGATAGTTGGCCACTTTCTTTGGGCCAGTACTTGATCATCCTCTTCAAGATTTAAAACACGAATGGCATCGGCATCTACTACGACTGGTCCAGCAAAGTGATTAAGTACTGAGAGAACAACTTGTCTTGATTTAAGATCACGTCCTAGACCTGGTCCTAAGACAATAGAATCCCAGCGATTTAAATCTTTAATAATATCATCAACGGCCTCTTTAACCGTTGGAATAAGTCCTGTCATGACTTCAGGAACAATACGAGAGCAAAGCTCCACATAGGACTCTTTCCAAGTAGAGGCCGTTACAAGACCTGTTCCCACTTTAAGAGCGGCAAGGGATGACATAATAACTGCACCGGTAAGACCAGGGCTTCCCCCTACAACGAGGCAGTGACCAAAGCTATTCTTATGTCCGAACTTATCTCTTTGTTTAAGATTTTCAACAGCATCATCCATATTGATGAGTTGCTTATCCCCTCCAACGAGAGTTTTATAGGGAAAGCCAGCTTCAATAACCACTAAATTACCCGTTTGCTCTGCCCCTTCACCAACGTAATGACAAAGCTTGGGAAGTCCAATTCCCATGGTGTAGTCAGCTTTAATAGCATTGCCCTTAACTTGGCCATTATCCCCCGAAACTCCAGTAGGTACATCCACTGAAACCACAATCGTTGCATGATCATTGATGAGATTGACAACATCGAAGAGATAATTTGATAGAGGAGGTATAAAGCCCATTCCAAGAATGGCATCAAGAACGAGAAACTCATCTTGAGTCTGAGTAAAGTAGGATTCAATTTGCTCTGTATCGGAAACAGAGTTTACCTTTACACCAAAATGACGAGCAAAAGTAAGTTGCTCTTGAATGACAGGTCCAAACTCCTTCTCATCAAAGAGTAGGAATGCTCTTACACTATGACCCTTATTTGTCAGGTGACGGGCGATACACAGGCCATTCGCTCCGTTATATCCCTTGCCGACAAATACGATAATTTCACTATAATCGTGTTGCCTGAGAAAGCGCTCTTCAATAAATTCAGCTGCATTTCCACCAACATTTTCGATAATACGAGCTTCACCAAAACCCATATCTTGAGTAGTAAGGGCCTCAATGGCCTTCATTTCTTCTGAACTAACAACTCTCATGATTTATATCCTAAAAAAATTCTCAATTACTTTGTTTGAGTAATGGTTGACTTAAGATTTTCAACAACTTTGGAAAGCCCTTCAAAAACGGCCTGGCAAATGATCCAATGACCAATATTGTACTCTACAAAGAGATCCTTCTCTACTAGAGGGGCCACACTTTGCGCGGTTAACCCATGTCCAGCGTGATGACCTAAACCAAGTTCGGCGCATAATTTCTTAGATTCTTCGTACTGAGTAATGAAAGCGTCAACATCTTCACCATTGAGATGAGCGCGAGCATAATCACCTGTATGGATCTCAACTGCATCACAATTTATTTCAGCGCACTTTCTAAGTACTTCTTCTTGGGCCTCGACAAAGAGAGAGATTTTTACATTAGAATCATTCTCTTTTAATTTTGCACAAGCGGCCTTTACTTTTTCAAAGTTGGTCTCAGAGATCAGATCTAAACCACCTTCAGTTGTTTTTTCTTCCCTATTTTCAGGAACAACACAAATCCAATCTGGACGAGTGGCCATTGCGATATCGACGATCTCTTCAGCAACACCAATCTCAAGATTAAGGGGCTTACCAAATTTCTTCGTCACGAGATGCACGGCCTCGACATCAGTATCTTGGATATGGCGACGATCTTCTCTTAAGTGGATCGTAATTTGATCAGCACCATGGTCCAAGCAAGTATATGCAGCATCGACAATAGAGGGATAAGACTCTCCTCTCGCTTGTCTTAGTGTTGCCACGTGATCAATATTTACACCTAATCGAACCATGCTCTCTACCTTTCATTCTATACAATAATGCTAAGAGAAACAGAATTGTCCCTTAACTCTTTTGAATCAGTTTTCTTCTTCTTAAGATTAACTAATCTTGGCAATAGAATCTACCGCTATCTTTAGGAGTTTGTCACAAATCTGTTCGACTTGCGCCTGATTTTCTCCCTCTACCATCACTCGAATTTTGGGCTCTGTTCCAGAGTAACGAATGACAATACGTCCCTTTTTCCCAAGTTCTTTTTCACAGGCCTTGATCTGATCTTGCAAGGGAGCAATTTTTTGAAGATCTGGCTTAGATTGAACCATGGCGTTTTTAAGAACCTGAGGAAAGAGTTTGACTCCGCTTGTCAGCTCAGAGACCGTCTTTTCATAGAAGTGCATACACTCAATCATCTTCAACGCGGCAAGTGAACCATCACCAGTTGTCGCGTTATTTTTAAAGATAATATGACCAGATGGCTCACCACCAAAGATGGCACCATTTTCTTTCATATGCTCAATAATATAGCGATCCCCCACTTTAGTGCGGTGAAATTTTAGACCAAGAGATTCAATATAAACCTCAAGTCCAAGATTCGTCATAATCGTACCCACAACTGTATCGCCCTTCTTTAAGACACCTTGGTCCATAAGAAGCTTGGCAAATACACCAATCAGTACGTCACCATCAACAATCTGACCTTTTTCATCAACGACAACGAGTCGATCAGCATCTCCATCCAAACATATTCCGAGATCAGCACGGTACTCCCTCACTTTCTCCTGTGTTAATTCAGGGTGGAGACTTCCGCACTTCAAATTGATATTGGTTCCATCTGGCTTATCTCCAAGTCCAATGACTTCCGCCCCGAGTTCTCTAAACATCATGGGAGCGATTTTATAAGCTGCGCCATTAGCAGTATCTAAGACAATCCTCATTCCTTCCATATCAAATCTATCATCAAGAGCTGATTTACAGTGAACAAGATAGCGACCAAAAACTTCTTCTAAACGCTTCGCTCGCCCCAGTTGTCCATCAATCATAACGGGAATAAGAGTGGGGTCTAATACCATATTCTCAAGCTTAAGCTCTACATCATCAGGAAGCTTAAAGCCATCTGCATCAAAGATTTTGATTCCATTATCCGAGTAAGGGTTATGACTAGCTGAAATCATCACCCCTGCATCGGCCCTCATCGATTTCGTTACAAAAGCAACACCAGGTGTTGGTAGAGGGCCAGTAAGGATAACCCTTCCCCCTTGAGCACATACTCCAGCGCCAAAGGCCTGCTCAATAGTATAACAACTTAAACGGGTATCCTTACCAACGATAATCAGGGGAGTCTTATTCTTCTTAACGGCCTTAAAATGCTCTGTTACAGCTCTTCCAAGGGTAAAGGCCACTTCACCAGTCATAGGGAAAATATTGGCCTTTCCTCTAATTCCATCTGTCCCGAATAATTTACGAGTTCCCATTAATACTCCTCATTCCTATTTTCTAATTAAGTTAATTATTTAATTGTCACTTCGACTGACTCTGGATTGATCTTCAAAAGATTTACCCCTTCAGGTAATTCGGCCGACAACTCAATAGTATGCTTGCCCTTACTCAATCCAGTCAGTTTTCCTACAACAAGTATATCCGCAGGTCTGATCTCTTCGATCTTATCGGCGGGCACCAAGATATCAACGCTAACGCGATTTCTCCTCACCTGATAATTATTACTCTTTGATAAGAAGCTCACTTCAACATTTTCTAAAGTTAGATTCGCTTTATTTGGCTTGATTGTATAATAGAAGTTAATTTCTTTTAAGTCTTCAATTTCAATTCTTGGATCAATCGGTTCAAGCTTCAAGCGCAACTCTCCACTTCCATCTAGTGACTCAAGGTCAATGGGAAGAGTATTGAGAAGTCCCACTTTCTTAATGGCATGATAAGGACCCTTAATCATAAATTCACGAGGAGAGAACTCCTTACTAATAAGTTTTAAATCCTTGCCAACCTCTCCCACGGTTCGCAGGCGAATAGGTACCACCTTCTTAATTTCTCTCTCTAAAGACAGCACAACCTGCTGAGGAGAAATCTCTTGGACCTCAACTCCAAAAGGAAGTTGTACCATGGTTGGGTCAAAAGTAACGGCAAAGGTTTCCTGATCGTAGGGGTAGTCTCTAAGATCAATCACCATCTTCTCTTGAGTTAAATCTAGGTTTTGTACAAAGGCCCGTGACCCCTTTACTTTAACCATTACCGTTTTTGGAACTTCCACATTAATAGCAAGGTCAGTCGGCGTGATGAAGACCAGCTCCACGCGACGCTCAACCTCTAGGGGCTCAGAGTTAAGAACATAGAACCAAAGCGTTACAGCAATAAATAGTGAGAGCAGCTTTAATAAGTGACGAGAACTAGGAGAGCTATGTCCATTTTCCTCTTTCTTCTTCGTTTTAGAATCCACTTTTACGGATGATTTCATTTATAGGCCTTCTTTTGCAATAAATACGAATTAGCGCATTCCTTCTCGTAATTTTATAGGAGTCAAAGACTCATCTAATTTCTCTCTATTGAGTAAGTGCTTAAGGTAATTACGAAGCACACGTGCATTGTCACAAGTATAAAACTGACCTCCTACGGCCAATCCTATAAAGCCCTTCTCCTCACTTACAACCACAGAGATGGCATCAGTATCCTCAGAAATACCTATTGCAGCACGGTGGCGAGTACCAAGGTGGCGATCAATTTCAACATTTCGAGTTAAAGGAAGAAAGCAGCCAGCAGCAGCAATTTTTCCATCATCAATAATAACAGCGCCATCATGCAGAGATGAGCTGGATTGAAAAATAGCATAGAGAACATCAGCATGAAGCTCTGAAAATAGTTTTGTGCCCGTGGCCATATAATTGGCCAATCCATGATTACGCTCTATAACGATAAGTGCACCGATTTTTTCTCGACTCAATCCTTGGCAAGCTTCGATGATTTCATTAATTTCTCTATCCGGTAGTTCTTGCTTGAAAAAACCAAAAATACTCTGTCTGGTGCCGAATGAAGCGAGAGCATTTCTAAATTGATCTTGAAAGAGAATAATAGCAATAATAAAGAAAGAATCGAAGAAATGATCAAGAAGCCAGTTAAGAGAATAGAGCTTATAGGAGTGCCCCATCCAAAAAAGGCCAACAAGTATTCCCATTCCCGTCAGCATTTGTACCGCACGTGTACCGTAGACGATTAACAATCCTTGATATATCAAGAATGTTACAATCAATATATCGACAACATCTTTGATGCCCATATGGCCAATTAAACTTGCCATATGCTCCTCCAATCCATGAAATTAAATATGTAAACTCATCGGAACTTAGAAGAATTTTAATAGAAAATACTCAATATATTCCGTTATTTAGTAATATATTAAAAATAATTTATAGTATTCGCAACCTAATTACATACGATTGGCATCACGTCAGTTGATGGAAAGAAGAGTTGAATATATTGATTAATATTAGAATTTAGGTGAGCTCACAATAGAAAAGGCCCTGTGATAAACAGGGCCATTATAGCATTTAAATTAAGCTGCTTTCTTCTTTTCACTAGGATATTGATCCTCTAATGTGTCGAGAACCTCTCTAGACATCAGGAGCTTCTTGCGAAGGGCCTCACGTGAGATTCCCATCTCTTTAGCGGCCTTAGACTTATTCCCATTACATCGCTTTATTTCAGCAATAATCATTTCTCTCTCAACTACTGCAACACGATCTTTCAGGGGAACATGATAGTCACTTACGAATGGAAGATCTCCAAACATACGTTGCTTAACTGATTTATCCACAAGAGGTGATGCAGCAGACTCAAGCTCAACTTCACTGATCACATGGGCCTTAGGATTATAAAGAACTGATCTTTCAACCATAGTTCTCAACTCTTTGATATTGGCCGGCCAATCGTAGTCTTTCATTTTATCCATCATTTTTGGAGCAAAAGATTTAAGCAAAAGTCCTTGCTTCTTACACTCGATCTTTAGGAAGTACTCAGCAAGAAGTTCAATATCTTCCATTCGTCTTCTTAAAGGCTCCATATAGACGAATGCCTTTGAGAGATATTCATAGAGTTCACGATCAAAGAGTCCATCATCAACCATCTGACCTAAGTCCTTTGATGAAGTCGCAATAATACGAACATCAAGGCTGATATGGGGCGCAGAAGGAACCTGTCTCTTTGAAAGAACTTCATAAAGGTGCTCTTGATAGGCCATAGAAAGTGAACATACTTCGTGAAGGATCAGAGTTCCCCCCTGACACTTCACAAGTTTTGATTCACTGGGCTCACCCCAAAGTTGGCGTGCAATAGCATCAAAGTTCTTTGTATTACAATCAACACTTTCTAAGTCTTTAAGCCCTCTTTGTCCTTCAGCATGGAGAATTTGTGCATAGAGAGATTTCCCTACCCCAGTTTCTCCATGAATGAGCACAGGCTCATCAAGATCTTTAAGTTTAATAATAGAATTTCTTAGTGATCCCATATGTGCCGTCTTACCAATGAGGGCAAGTTTACGATCATGAGGACTTGAAAAGCGACGAATCTGAGAAGAGTCACTCATAGGATTATACTTATGGAATACGGAACTAAAGACCAAGGCAAGAACCTTCATTGTCTTCTCATCTTCCACAGTAAAGCGATCTTCATTTCTCTTATTGATAACTTCAATAACCCCGATAATTTTATCTTCACGATTATGAATAGGATGACAAATGATCGACTTTGTTTCGTAGTTATATTTCTTATCAAAGAAATCATTAAAGCGACTCTTATCGCTGATAGTATCGATATTGAGAGCAACACCTGTAGTAAATACAGAGCCCGCAATACCAAGGCGATAGTCAAATTTAAGAGCTTCTTTCTTAACTCCTAAAGCGGCCACGGCCTCAAGTTCATTAGTATCCGGATTAATCAAAAATACAGAAGCACGATTGGCATTGATCACACGAACCACTTCTTCTAGCATATTTTCAAGAAAACCTTCTCTATCTCCAAAGTGAGTGATGTCTTTAAAGAGCGACAGAAGAAGAGAGAACATCTCAAAACCATCAGATGCCTTGGTATACCTCTCTTTTAAAGCAGAGTCGATAAGACAATCTTTAAGTCTCTCTGATGAGAAGCTTAAAATAAATTGCTGAAGAAATTTATTAATCTTAGGCTCTTCATCAATTTCAATTCCATAAACGATATCATCGTCATCTATAGCATTACAAAAGGCCCTTACCACACGTCCCGATAGGTCGAGATGATACTTCTTAAACTGTAGTGAGATCACCAACTCTGTGCCAACAGAGAGTCGCTCATTAGTTCTAAAGCCTAACCCCGTAAGTGAAATATCAAGTAGAACAGCATCTTCAATATACTCATTTCCACCCACAACCGATTCTTTCTCTACAAGAAAGCGTAAATTATCAGCTTTCTCCACAGGAATTCTAAACGATTGGTAAAATTTAAACTCAGAAAAACTCGCGAGCATAGATATCTCCTCAAAACAGATCTATTCGATTGTATATATCGGGAAATAACGCAGAGGAGTTTAGAGAAAGTGCCAAACAAAAATGGCAATTGCATTAATATCAACCACTTAGATAAAATTAAATCAATATTAATTGGATTTAGTATCAGTTGGCTCTTCTTCAACATCAAGGGCAAGAAAGCTTGAACCTCTCACCTCTTGCATAACGGCCGAGTGAACAGAGCTTTTAAAGAGAGACCAGTAGGTATCCACTTTACTGGGATCAGATGTAGGAAGCTCCAATGTATAGGTAGGAATATTTCTTTCATTACCCGCATAATTTCCTAAGCTACCAGGAAAGAAGGGATAGTTTTTAATTCGATAACCTTTGGCCTGTTCACTCATTTTAATAAGAAGCTCGTTGGCCTTTGAGCCCACAAGACCACCAGTATGAATACTTGCAGGACCATCATAATCAAGCATAGTCAGTGGTGAGTGCACACTCAGAATTTTATCTGGGTTATAGTAGCCAATCATATCCACTTGGAAACCAGTTTCCGGCTCACTACCTGCGTGCTCTCCAGGAAATCTTCTCTTATCTTTACGGTAGCGATCTTCCCATCTCTTAAGGGCAAGACGATCAAAATCAGCGGTTGGAAAGTTTCTATTTACATCAACACCATTAGCATTCGTACGAGTTGGTCTAGATTTAAAATAAGAGTCAGGATTAACTAAAGGAGCAACAATGACAAACTTCCCTGTCAGGTCGGCAGTAACACCAGTTTTCTTATCGACAACCTTTCCTTTAGAAACATCCTTTAAGTAGTTTATGACATCAAAGCAAAATTTAATGGGTGTAATCTCATCGCCATGAACTCCACACATAATAAGAGTGGTTTCTACTTTTGTATAATCTGGTTCATACTCTCCAAAAGTCATCCATAGAAGAGGATCACCTTCTACCGAGCTTCGGTTATAAGACCAATTCATTTCTTCGCAATAACTCTTATCCCATTTATATTTCTTGAATGACTTTTCAAGCTTATTACAGAATTTGTTAATGGCCTTATCTCCACTGGCCTTGGCCCCTTTAAAGTGGGGATCCACTGGCCTTACGACAGCTTTAGGAGCATGAATTTCTGCACTTTTCTCTGGTAGAGAATCCTCTTTCAAAGTCAGAGCATCATCTGAGGAACAACTAAAAAGGCCAAGTAAAATCGCCGGTACAAGAAGTGAAAATTTATAATTAGGCAGTGTATTCATATATAAATAATAGAGTATAAAAGGTTAATGACTAGGGAGCGCAGTGCGTCCATATACATCTATTGTACCTGTATTTAACCTATTAAAAAACCAAATATTCTAAAAGAATTGAAGATTTAACTCACTATTCCAGAGGTTTAGAGCTCTTTGTGAAATACAATTTCGCGTTATTATCCTAAAATAGACGCTTCACTTTTAGGATAATAAGGATTTTAGCGTGGATAAGATACAGAAAGTCTATTTACTCACAATCAACCCGGAAATCTCAACCATTAAGGGTATTGCTGAATATGCGGCCAGTATTGGAGTCGATATTCAGTTTTTTAACCCCTTTGACCAAGTTAGTCTCACCAAAGTAGAGATCGAAAAAGATGCATGGCTGCTTCCAAGAACAAGCGGTGTACTCTTTGATGATATTGATCTTCACCTATGTGAAGCTTGGATTCATGAAGGTGCTTATTGTCCCATCCCCATCGAATCAATAAAAGTCTTAAGAGATAAAGATCGCCAGTACTTTATTCTCAAAAGAAGAAATCTTCCCTTAGTGGATACTCTTATTCATCGCGGAGCTCTTTCAAGAGAAAATCTATCTCTACTCAACCCGACTGGAGAGCAATGGGTCTTGAAATCTATTCGTGGAAATAAAGGAATTGGTATTGAAAGATATACAACTGAAGAGCTCATTAACTTTTGGCAGAGTGCTCTTGAAAAGAATGATCAGCGCTATATGATCCAAGAATTTATCCCTCAAGCAAGGGAAATCCGAGTACTGGCCCTCGGTCAAAAGCTCTATGCCATTGAGAAAGTTAATATTGATGGAGATGGCCAAGGTAGCGGCCAAAAAAACTGGAAGAAAAATGCCCAATATGCGAAATTTGAAAAAGCTGAACTTAGTGATAGTGAGAACAAAGATTTCTTAGAATATTCAAAAATAATCAGAGAAGAATTAAAGCTGCCCTGCTTTGCCATTGATTTCATTATGAATGACAAAACAAATCAATGGGAAATTTTAGAGGTCAATGTGCATCCTGGACTTGATGCTTCAAGCGAAGCAATGCACAGAAACCTCTATGAAGAATATTGGAATGCGCTCTTTAACCAAGAAAATAACCAAGAAAAAGAGCATTCTTTAGAATTAAACTTCTGAAGGCTTAGGAAGTTTTGCCACCAATAACATGGGAAGAATCAAAAAAACTGCACCTATAAAATAGGGAGCACTTGCACCTGTCTTCCAATAAAGTAGAGAAGCTATAATGGGCCCTATCACACGGGCCAATGCACCAAGAGATCTGAAAATCCCAACACTCTTTCCTTGATCTTCTGATGGAGTGTAAAGACTCACTAAACTTGTGAGACATGGTGTAGTCATTGAACTTCCTACGGCCAAAAAGAAGAGACCTAAGTAAAGCATCCAAGAAGAGAAAGCAAACCCAATGGCCACAAGACCAGGTACAAGGAAAACTAGACCTTGTAAGGCCATACGTTTCTCCCCTACTTGATTGGCCTTTCTCCTTACATATCCCCCTTGAACGAAAGCGATAAGAAATCCAATAAAGATAAACATATAGGCATTATCCATAGAGGTATACGTTAGTCTCTCAGCGGCCAAAAATGTAAGGGTGAACTCCATTCCAGAGAAGGCCATAAGAAAGAGAAAGTATCCAAAGTTAGTTAAGTTGACTCCCTTATAAGGAAGTGGCCTAAAGAGAACCAATGGATTAATGCTGCGATCAGACTCTCGCTGCCCTCTCTTATCAGCAGGAAGAGTTTCATCAAATCTCTTCCATAGCCAAATAAAGTTGATCGCCGAAAGAATGAAGGCCAAAGCGGCCGGCATACTAAAGGGGTTAACTCCAAAGGATGTCCAAGAAGGATAGATTTGAGTAAGGTCAATTAAGCTTAGAATTCCCCCCATCGCTGGTCCAATAATAAAACCAAAAGCGAAGGCAATTCCGATAATGGCCATACCACGAGAGCGATTTTCTCGAGAAGTAATATCTCCAACAACTGCAGTAGCAGTAGAAATATTTCCTCCCATAATTCCTCCAATGAAGCGAGCAAGAATGAGAAGGGTAAAAGAGCCACTAAAGAACCATAGCAGATAACTTAGGGCCAAGAAGAAAACAGAAATCATAAGAACAGGCTTTCTTCCAATTCGATCAGAAATGGTTCCCCAGATAGGTGCGGCCAAGAACTGCAAGAAACTATAGATGGCGCCTAAAGCTCCACCAAAGAGAACAATGGCATTCATATCTGCCCCACCAAGCTGAGTGAGTTGAGCAATTGAGCCAAAGATTGATTTTAAAAAGAAGTTATCTGCATCTACAGTGAGATAATGCTTGGCCAGGGCCGGAAAGAGAGGGAAAATAATAGAGAAGCCAATTAAATCTAAGAAGAGAGTCAGAAACACAATCTTTAGCGTACTCTTGGCCTCTTTTGAGAGTCCAGGATTTTCCATTTTTACTTCTTCCATTTCTTTATAGTCCTCTTTTTCTAATTGATAGTATTGATTATATATTTCGCTAGCACTTGATTCACAGTGATGAGTAATAAGTCCTGCAAAACCCTCGCACCACTCGTCTTTATCATTCAGGCAAGGTATGAATTGAACCTTACCGCCAAGTTCATGGAGCTCTTCTCCTAATTCATTACCAATCTCATCCACTGTCTCAAGGCAATCGGCAACAAAGGCCGGGCAATAGAGCGCAATATTTTTTCGACCAGCTTTAACTAAGTCACAACAGTATCCATCTGTGTAAGGAGTTAGCCACTCTTCAGAGCCGAAGCGTGATTGAAAAGTCATATGGATATTGGAGCGCTCAATCCCCTCGATTCTATCCACAAGAAGCTTGAAAGTTTCAAAACAGTGACGATAGTAAGGGTCTTCTTTAGTAATCACACGCCTTTTTGGGATGCCATGAAAACTGATAACAAGTTCATCTGTTCCCCCATCACGACTCTTAAATTCACTGAGGTGAGAATTGATCTGTTTTACAGAGGAATCAATAAAGCACTTGGCCCTGTGAAAGTCTGTAAAGAACTCAAACGGAGGAATCTTCACTCGCTTTGATAATTCATGGGCGAAACCATCCATACCACTGGCAATAGTGGCCTCTGAGTACTGTGGAAACATAGGAATGGCCAATAATTTTGTGGCCGGATGTTCAGAGTTCTTTAAATCATACTCCCACGAATCCCATACATCAGAAACTCTTGGCGAGGACAAGAGAAAAGCGTGATTTACTTCAATATGATCTTTAGCGTGATCAGGAATAAAGCTCGCGACTTTTTTTGCGAAGTTCTCCGTTATCGTGATCAGGGGAAAACTCTTTGTCTTATCATCCCATATACGGGAGTAGGCCTGTGCACTCTTCTTAGGGCGAAAAGGTAGAACAAAGAGGTTAAGAATTATTTTCCATAAAAATGGATTTATATCCACAACCCTAGGATCACCCAAGAACTCACGTAGATATTCCCTAACATGAGATACCTTTGTGGACTTAGGGGAGCCCAATTGAACAAGAACTACTTTGGTCTTTCTCATTTGACTCACACGTTTCTCCAATAAAACTCAACTGTAACTTTACTTCAGCCGATAATGGGTTTAATCATAATCTTTAATCATTTAGGCATGAACCATAGCACAGCGTTCGCCTGATGAGTATTCCAAAGCGACGGAAATTATTAGACTTATTTGGAGAAATATCGTGGCAAAAGCAAAAATAAAAACAGCGAAAGCGGCAAAGAAAACATCGAAGAAAACATCGAAAAAAGCCTCAAAAGGGCGTAATGCCGGAGAGCTCAAAGATTTTGCTCTAGGCGAGGCCAAAACCGACTACCCAACAGACTACGCTCCTCAGGTCCTAGAGGCCTTCGAAAATAAGAATCCAGGCGATATCGCTTGGACAACACTTTTGTGCTCCGAGTTCACAAGCTTATGTCCCAAGACCGCACAGCCAGATTTCGCCCGTATCTATATTAACTATATCGCTGATAAGAAAATGGTCGAATCAAAGTCACTAAAACTCTATCTCTTCAGCTTCAGAAATCATGGAGACTTTCATGAGGACTGTATCCAGAAAATTTGTAATGATCTTTATAAGCTGATGAAACCTAAGTTTATCGAGGTCATTGGAGAATTTACTCCAAGAGGAGGCATCGCGATCTACCCTTACAGCTCGAAGGCCAATAATGACAAAACCTTCAAAGAACTACTAGAAAAACGAAGACTTAACTATGCTCCTGGCGCCTATACCATGCCACTTTCTCGAGTATATTAATAAATCCTTGGTAGATAAGTGCTAAGAAAGTAAAATATAAATAATAGTTTAGATAAGTACACACAAATAAAGGATAAAATATGTTTGGTTTAGGAATGGGTGAGGCCCTCATCTTATTGGCCGTTGTTGTTCTCCTCTTTGGAGGAAAGAAGCTTCCAGAGCTTGGAAGCTCTATGGGAAAGGCCCTAACAAACTTTAAAAAGGGTATGAAAGAAGATGAAGCATCTTCTCAAGCAGCTCAAAAAACAGTAGAGAACACCGACGACAAAGACAAGGGAAATGCTTAGGCTTGACCTAGCTATTTCTTAAATTATTCTCAATCCGTGCGATTAATTCAAAAAGATCGTACGGCTTCGAAATAACATCACATCCCCCACGGGCCTTAAAGTCATCCCCATCAACTGAAAAATCCCCCGTACATAAGTAGAAATGGCATCTCTTTTCATAAATGGATTGTAATTTTTCGAAAAGCTCTAGCCCACCCATGCCAGGCATATGGTGATCAGATAAAACGGCATCGTAATTTGTCTTCTTACAAAGCTCTAGCGCCTCTTCACCACTCAATACCTTATCGACACAAAAGCCTTCTGACTCGAAAGACTCTGCTACAAGATCTAAAAGATCCTCTTCATCATCTACGATAAGAATTCTAAACTCAGAAATGTTCATGAACTTCGCCCCTTCTACAATGATTTAATTATAGTCGGAACATAGATAATTCTAAAGAAATAAAGGACCCCTGCTCCAAAAGAAATAACAAAGATGCCAATATAGGCACCTCATTTTTCTTAGGTTTGAGGTCCAAAATGGGATGGGAAATTATTCGATAATTTCTAGAACGGAACGCTTCTTAAGCTTCGTTGAAGCGGCATTAAGAATAGTTCTTAAAGCTTGAGCGGTACGTCCTTTTTTACCGATAACTTTACCAAGGTCAGTTTTGTCAACATTGAGTTCGATTACAGTGGTTTGCTCACCAACGATCTCGTTAACTTTAACTTCTTCTGGAATATCCACAAGATGCTTGGTTACGTATTCCATTAAGTCTTTTAATTCACTCATAACACTCTCTCTTAGAGATAATAATTAACGTTCAGCTGGAGTTTCTCCAGCTGGCATCAGCCTAAAATAGCAACGAAAGAATCTTATAGTTCTACGTTAGCTTTCTTAAGTAATGTTCTTACAGTGTCACTAAGTACAGCGCCTTTATCTAACCATGCTTTGATACTTTCAGCTTTTACACCATTAAGTACTTCTGCACCTTCAGCTTGAGGGTTGTATTGTCCTAGTCTTTCAAGAAAACGTCCGTTACGAGCATTTCTTTTGTCTGCTGCAACAATTGTATAAACAGGACTGTGCGTTCTACCACCGCGTTGGAGTCTGATAACTACCATGAACTTCTCCTACAAATTGGTCCAATATAATATTAGGGGATGAAAATAAGCAAAATGAAGAGATAAGTCAACAAAAAGAGGTAGAAAATACAGGATAATCTTTATAAGAATCTTCCTTTCAGATACAATAAAATCATGAAATTACATCATTGGATTTTGACTCTCGTCATATCCATAATATCTATTTCCCCAAGCTTCTCTGCCCAAAAGGTGGTCATTCCTGCGCGAAGTGCTCCTGGACTCAAAATGAGTTATGCCAACACCTCTTTGATCGAAAGTACGATTCGCCGTAAGGTAAGCACTAAGGCCAATACTGAAGAAGTTATTATTAAATTCAAATGCTATAAGCGCTGGAAAGTTAGAGGCCGCTCTAAAACAAAGGCCTATCAATGTGATCCAATTGAGATCGAAGCGGATGTGCCGGGAGAAGACACTGAAAGTCTCCTCCCCGAGTAAGCTTTTCTTCGTATTTAAGTATTAAGTTAGGAGAAGAATCCGCCACCCCATGGGCCTTTCTTCTTACCTTTTTTCTTCTTTTTACCACCCATCATCTCTTCCATGGGATTACCACCGGGTTGCTGTCTAAAACCAGGCTGCCCCCCCATTCCAGGCATCCCAGGCATTCCACCCATTCCGCCTTTCATCATTTGCATCATTCCCCCCATCATCTTTTCCATTTGGCGAAACTTTGCAAGAAAGTCTTGAACAGACTTCACATCATTTCCAGAACCTTTTGCGATTCTTTGAATACGTGACTCTTTAATAACTTTATAGTTTTGGCGCTCTTGCTTTGTCATCGAGTCAATGATCACGCGCATTTTCTTCATTTCATCTTCAGCAGGAGAGAGATCTCCCATTTGCCTAAGAGCTCCACCCATACCTGGAATCATCTTTAAGATTGAACCCATCGAGCCCAGATTCTTAATCATATCCATCTGCTTCATGAAGTCTTCAACGGTGAAGTTCCCCTTCTCCATACGCTTCATCATGGATTCAGCTTCATTTTGATCAATAGCTTCTTCGGCCTTTTCTACAAGAGAAACTACATCTCCCATATCGAGGATACGCCCAGCAAGTCGATCAGGATGAAAGAGTTCAAGATCCTTCATCTTCTCACCGGTTGAGATATATTTAATCGGAACCCCCGTAACGTGACGAATAGAAAGGGCCGCACCACCACGAGCATCAGAGTCCATCTTAGAGAGAACAATCCCCGTTAGGCCCATGGCCTCGTGAAAGTTCTTAGCGACATTCACGGCCTCCTGCCCAGTCATGGCATCAGCAACCATAAGGACTTCTGGATTATGAGGAGCTACAGCTTCTTTAACTTCCTTAAGCTCTCCCATGAGTTCATCATCAACGTGAAGGCGACCGGCGGTATCGATAATGACAACATCTTTGTGCTGCTCTTTTGCCGCCTGAATCCCAGCGAGAGCGATATCTTTAGGGTGCATAGAGAGATCACTGTCAAAGTAATCCATCTCCATACTCTTTGCTAGAGTTATCAATTGGTCCTTGGCCGCAGGCCTAAACGTATCACAAGGAACAAGTAAGACATTCTTCTTTTTCTTCTTCTTCAAGTGTAAAGACAGTTTTCCAGAGAAAGTTGTTTTCCCCTGACCGTTAAGCCCAACAACTAAAACAGGCACAGGGCCAGGGCGCTCAAGATCAACTTCTTCATTTTCTTGGCCCATAACGGCAGCAAGTTCATCGTGAACAATTTTGATAAACTGCTGTTCAGGGTCAACACCTTTAAGAACCTTTTCCCCTAAAGCTTCCTCTTTTACCTTCGCGATAAAAGACTTCACTACTTTAAAGTTAACATCGGCCTCTAGGAGCGCCGTTCTAACCTCTTTCAGGGCCGCTTCAATATTGGATTCGGAAATCTTTCCCTTACCTTGAAGGTTTTTAAAAGCATCTGAGAACTTTTCACTCAAATTATCGAACATATTTTCACCTTAATTTATTGAGTTAGTGATTTAAATAGGGGTATGCGAATATAGCAAGCTTTTCATTCTTAGTAAAAATACAGGGGATTAAAAAGATTATTGACCAATATCGTAAAGTTTTGGCAGTATGTCGCATCATGACACAGTTAACGAACTCTACATTCTCTCCTGAGCTTCAGGCCAAAATTGATATACTTAAGGCCAGGCGCACTCCCATAAAAATGGGAAGTATAGACTTTGCCTCCCCTCTGTTGCTGGCACCCATGTCGGCCATTTGCAGCTTCCCCTTTCGTCTTCTTATGGAAGATCTTGGTGCGGGGGGAACAGTGAGTGAACTTATCTCATGTCATGGGATCAATTATAAGAATATTAAAACCCGCCAAATGCTTCGAATTCATCCCCGTGAAAAGAATGTCGGAATTCAGCTCTTTGGTGAAGAAGAAGTGGCCATGGCCGAAGCGGCCAAAGTGGCCGAAGAGTTTGGACCAAAGTTTATCGATATCAATATGGGTTGTCCTGTTAGAAAAGTTGTTTCAAAAGGCGGTGGATCAGCTCTTATGAGAGATCCATCTAAACTCGGCTCATTCTTCTCTCTCATGAAGAAGTCTATTGATGTCCCTTTAACGATCAAGATTAGAACAGGTTGGGATAGTGATTCCATAAATGCCCAAGAGATTGTTCATATCGCTCATAACGAAGGTGTTGAATTTGTGGCCATTCATGGCCGAACCAGAACTCAGGCCTACAAAGGCAAGGCCGACTGGGAGCTTCTCGAAAAAGTGGCCATTGACTCTCCCCTTCCAATCATTGGAAATGGTGACCTTCACTCTCCTGTTTTAACGAAGCGTAGAATGAATGAAACTCAATGCGATGCTCTCATGTTGGGTAGAGGTCCTCTTCGCGATCCTTTTATTTTTCTTACCAGTTATTTGGATGATCCCACTCAGTCGTATTTTAATGCGAAAGATTTCAAAGAAATCGTTCGCGTCTATTATAACTACCTTCAAGAATTCACTGAAATGGAGCGAAGCCATCTCATACAAATGAGAAAAATGATTGTTTGGTTTGTGGCCGGTTTTTCAAATGTTGCTGACTTTAGAGGAAGAATGTTTAAGGCGCAAAATATTGATGAGGTTTTCAGTTTATCAGATGAATTCTTTGATGAACTAGCGGCCCGAGGTCAAGATTCAAAACAAATAGATCTCGAAAAACCTTTTATGATGGGCGGCCACGGCTAGATCTATTCGAATTGAATATTATTGAGAGATTCGTTTGATTTCTGTAAATTCTTAATAGACTTTTGAAGCTCTAAAAGTGCTGGATTAGACTCAATGGTGTCTCTTATCATCTCATGTTTCTGTGCAGTTTTCTCATCTTCCTTATCTGTAGCACTGGCCGTTCCCGTTACGACCTTTTTGATATCTTCCGTTTTAATATCCATGCTTGGTGTGCCGCCAGCAAATGAATTTGAATTACAAGCAGTAATCGTTCCTTCATCATTCAGATAAACCATGAGATCAATTTTTTTAGCAATCAGATCTGCCCCGAAGCTTTTCTTATGCTTTTTCAATGTGACTTGAAGGGTAAGGTTTCCCGTCTTCTTATCGTCACTATCATAGAAGAAGTCACTATCACGAATAGACTCTAATTCAAAGAAGCGGTTTCCATAGAGGGCACCTTTTTCGAAAATAACTTTGCCATTAGGAGCTACAAACTTCTCAATCTCAAAAGGCTCTGCTGAAGTAATGGATTTACCCACGAGGTTCTTTTCACAATAATCTGATCTTTGTAAGAAACCATTGAGCTTATTCATAAAGGTGCTGATCTCACCGTCCATAGCAATCTTATTTTGGTTCATTCGTTGATTTTCTTGCATTTTTAGCATGAATAGAGAAAGTACTCCCATTAGACCTGCAGCAATTACGACTTGAACTAGAGAAAAACCTTCTTCATTCTTGTAGCTCACAACATCTCCTTTTTTCTCATCCTAAAAATGCCAATAATTCTAGGCACCCCACCACACTAAAATAATGGGCCGGTAACTGTATAAGTAGCTCTTTTTACGAGTTAGACCATCTATAGAGCATTTAACCAACCGCCAAACTCAAGTTCTTATACGATAATACCGATATAGATATACAAGCATTCATTTGTTTACGGTGGAATATGACTTATTTTAATCTAGGAATGAAAAAATCGAAACCCCTTGTTGGAAACTTGATAACAAGTTATTTGATTCTATTTTTCCTAGTATTTTCTCATCCCCTTCATGCTCAACAGAGCTCTACTCAGGCAGACTCAGCAGAGCCCAAAGCAGCTGAAACTGATTGTGAAACAACTCACAAACAAATATATTCAATCCAAAAAAATATCTTTCACATGAAAGCAAATAAAGGCGAAGGAAAGAATACATATCTAGAACTCTTAAAAGAACGTGACCAACTTAATTCTAGAAAAGTTATGATCAAGACCTTAATTGGTTTATGGAATCAATATAATGGATACCTAGTTGACAGTGCTGATTACAATACTACTCCCGAGAATACTCGAAGAAGCTTGAAAGGTCTTACTGATCTTAGAGGACTTATTGCTAATAATTCTCAGGCCGTTCAAAAATATCAATTAATGACAGATGTGTTTAAAGAAATCGATCCCAGTTCAATTAATGGTCAAACAGCTGAAGAGAATTTCAATCTCTTAAAAACTAAACTTCAAGAGTCATGTGTAGGAGATAAAGATCATCTCATGCATTGTGATATGGCCAGTAGTGCTAGTAAGGATGGAATAAATATTTGGGACACTATGCAACCCGGTACTCCGCCACCAGCAAGTGCAAGTGGACGTCAGGCCATGCTCCATAAGTTTATTGAAACCTCAAGTGCAGCATTGGGCTTTGAGAATTTTGGCTGGTGGAGAAACCTCTCTTCCATGTTTGTTGATAATGAAAGTTTAAAATATGATCTCGTCGCAAAAGGAAATCTCAGCCAAAGTGTCGTCTCTACCCTCGATATTGTTATAGCAGAATGTAGAAAGCAAACCCTTCTAAGTGAAGGCAGTGTTAGCTGTATGGAGAAAGACTTGTCGGAGATTGTGCCGACAGCAAATAACTATGATTATGTAAGTCATATTCGAGAGTACTTAGGAAGTGATGTTAAAAATGCTAAAGACCTCATGGATAAATACCTTGAAAACTCTCAAAAAATCTCAACGGCCCACGAAGAGATAGCCGGTGGAACTATCGATAAATTTAAAGCGCTAACAGAAGAGCGTATTAGAATCAATCATAACCTCAACCTTGCAGACAGCTTAATGAGTCAAGACGCTGAAAGGGCAAGAGAAAATGTAACCAAAGCAGCTGCTCTAGAAGTGGCAAAGCTCTCTCGCTCACTTAATGCCTTGAGAAAGAATGATAAACTATATGCAATTTATGATAGTGATGAAGAAAAAGACCAATCACCCGATGAAGATAGTAGTATTGGAGCAAAGGCCAATAAAGAATTAGTCGATATATTGAGAGTGTTCAGTCCTACCACTGAGTTTGATGGTTTATTTATAAATGCAGGTGAAGAGGGACGAGGAAATAATAGAAATACGATCTTAGGTATGAATCCAGATAAACTCTTTGAACTTTTTAAAGATGCCAATATAACCAAGGCAAAATTAGAGAAGTTGCTCTTAGATGACCCTGAAATGGGAAAAGGTCTTAATTCACAGATAGCAGATATAGATAGGAAGTTAGCTGAATTTAAACAAAACCCTGAGTTTAATATTCTGCAAAGATTGAAGAACTTTGCTTGGAAGAAGGCCCAGGATAAGTGTGTCGGCTCACAAAGAGAAAGAGCAAAGGAGTTTAACAATACTAAGTGTATTGCAGATGAAAACTTCTCAGAAGTCGATAAACTTTTAAGTGTTGGTGGAGAGATCCTCTCCTATCAAAATAATCTAGAAACAGATCTTGATATCAACGCACTGGAGCAGAGCTGTAAACAATTGAGAAGCTCAAACCCCGATACATTTAAGAACTACCGAGACATGTGCAATGAAGTTAATGATATGCAAAAAGAAATTGCAGCACGCCAGGAGTATTTTTCTAAAGAGCAAGTACATCAAAGGGCACGCGTCAGTACAGGAAATCGAGATGGTCGAAAATTCTATAGCTATAAGAAAAAGAGTTGGGCAGAAATCATGCCAGGGGCCCTACGCTTGGCCATGCCAGCAGGAATGCAGCTTGGACAAACATGGGTTCAAACAACTGCTGTGAAAAGTCAGATGCTTGGTGTGACAACCTACGCTAAGGCGCGCCATCGCTACCTTGAGAATCAATATAATCAAGGAGTGGCCATGTGTAATACAACGATGAGCTGCTACTTCAATGCCCAGTACCAGGCTTTCTTACCCAGCTATGGTAATGGAATAGGCAATGTCGGCTCAAGTGCATTTACAACAAACTCGACCTTTTTCGCCCAGTAAGTAAGGTCGACCTTTCCTCTCGGAAAAATATGCCCACCATTCTTTGCGCTCCCTTAGCACTAGAAAAGCTAGTATTTCTTGTAACTTATGGAAACTTCATAGAGGTTACACTAAAGCCTTTGCCCTCCCTTAAAATAGTCTTAAGTACCTTTAAATAAAGGAAAACTTCAACCGATAAGACCTACTGTAATGGCCTTAATCATCAAGGAAGGAATTGGCCCTAAGGAAATGACAAAGAAAACACTTATCCAAATATTTATTCTGGTTTTTGTGGCAACGCTGAATGCTTGTTTACCCAGTGCTAGTACCAGCACAAAGAGAAAGTCCAGCAGTGGCGCGAGTTCTAATGAAACCACTGAAACAACGGATGATCCATCATTCAATGATGAATCTGAGATCTATTGGTACTCGGGTTCAACAACTTATAATAATACAGTCACTATCAATGAAGATATTAACACTGTTATTTATCTAAGAGGTCAACCTATCCACAACCTTTTGGTTAGTCGTGATGAAGATAATGGCATTGAATATAAGAATCTAACCTATTGCATGGTGGCCTCCTATAACTCCGTAGGAGCTAAGAAGAATTTAAGAGTTCGTGCAGTTCCCATTAGTTTTATGAACTTCGCAACTAATACTCGTGAATATCTTTTTAGAATAGATCTTCCTGAAGATGAAAATTCAACCTCTGCATGTACCGGTAGTGCTTATCAAGTTTTAACCACGGCCGATGCTGCATCAGCAGTAACAAGTTCAGATAGTGCCTTCGACGCCAGTCAGCTTTGTCCAAGTTGCAATAAGACTGTTTCTTCTACAGATGTTTCTCTCTACATCAGTAATCCGCCAATCACTGTAAATGATCGCGTTCCTGAGTCTATAATTAATCTTGGAAGTCTTATTTTAAGAGTGACTTCTTCTTCCTCATCTTCTGATACATCCACGGGATCATGTTCAGACTCTACCTGCGTAGCAAAGGGTTTTGATTGTTGTTTAGATGGTCAATGTGTTAATGATGGAGAATTAAGACCCAATGCTTCTGCTGAAGATGATTTCACTCAAGCACTGGCCGATGTAAATACTACGCCAAGTAACTTTATCAATTGGCCAAATATCTACTTTGTTTGTGGATCAACTCCGGCCAATCCTGACCCTACTCCTACAGAACTACCTAATGCAGGTGCTACGGCCTCGGCGTATCTCCAAGAGCTAATTGCAGACTGGAAGTGTCTTGAAGAGGCGAAGCAAACAGAGCCAGATTTTACTGGAAAACAAGTTTGCGCTGATGGTTTTGACCAAGACTCTTACCTTGCAGTGAGATCAAAAGTTTGGGCCTATTGTGGTTGTGAAGCCAATCCCTTTCCAACAGATCCAGATGATGCTGCCTGTCCAGATTTTCAACTGAGAGCTCTTAATCAAGATGAAGAAGAAATAAGTTATACCTCTGCTACATTAAATGAATCCCAAATTTACTCTATCGTTTGCTATAGTCCAATAGTAGATCCTCAACCGACACCCTTTCAAAACTTGAGCCTTCCCGTAAATGCGAGAAGTATTCCTCATCGTTTTTTCAAGTCAAGTGATGGCACGGCCGTCGATGACCTCGATGATTTAGAAGATTCAACGGTTACACCAGAGGGAACCCCCTTTCAATATATAGACAATAGCTCTAAGACCGACCCTGATTGCTCAGGAACAGATGGTGCTGCCGGAGCTTCTGAGTGTGAATTCAATATGAACTCCATTCTTGGTCAAATGTCAGTAACTCTAGATCAGGCCCGCCCTGCAACAGTAGTTAACCTGGACTTTGATCAATCCTATATTATAAGTACTCTCACTGGTAACTATACCCCTTGCCCAACTTGCTCATCTGATTATTGGTTTCAAAGCTTTATGTCCTTTCCCGCCTCTACTGTTGGTGTTGGTCTAGAGAGCATTAGTTACTCAACCAATAGATCTGCTTTTGGCGATAATAATACCCTAGGTAATTATGAAGACACTATTTTTGGTAGGGCCTGCTTTGTTCCACCAACAATGATTCCTTTCACCCATAAGCCCCATAGTGACTTAGTATCACAGAGAAGAAATCGCTTACTCACTCAGGCAGCACTCTTTGTAAATGGCTACCAAAGGGATTGGTATGGATTTAACCGTGGTGCCCTTATCGGATCTTTTGATGGTGTGAAGTGGTTTGCCATTGGAAAAAATAGAAGAGTGATTGCTACTACTGGAAAACTCTACTTGGCCCTCAATGCTCCCTTTGGAGACCTGGCCGAAAATACAGATCTTACTGTTCAAGTTATTCTTGATCAAGGAAACTCTACAGCACCATCCTTTGACTATGACCCAAACCTTGAGCCTAACGACGTAGAGCAAGGGACAGGAGCATCATGTCAGCGCTGGCACCAGTGTAATACAGATACAGATTGTATTACTCGACTTGGATGGGAGTATATGTGTATTGATACCAGTAACTTCAAATCGAGCTGGCCAAAATTTAATATCAATGCAAATGAACTTGATGATCAAGAATATGGAAGTGCAACCTTCTCTAGAATTCTTCAAGATGGGATGCCTTCAGGTTCAAAGAAGAGATGTGTTTATCGTGGATCAGGCTCTGTCTGTAAAGGTAACTTTACTTCAAACTTAACAGCAAGCAAGCAAAAGATGTTTGCCTGCGCACCTAACTTTCATTGCGAATCCCTCGATAATAATAACTTCAACTCTCGTGTGATCAGAACTCCTAACCTACAGAGTAATATTCTCTATGGGCAAGAGGCCGATGTACTGGGAAGACCTGAATTCTATATTGAAGGCCAAAGCTCTCTTCCCGAAGCAGTTAAAGAAAATATCCGTTATAACGCTCAAAACTACACGACTGAAACGGGTGACTTTGGAATTTGTCGTCCCGGACGAAAGATTAATCAAAACTCTTATATTAATCAACATGCTGAAGGTGACTCTGCCGGTCGCGCTGACTATATCAGCCAAGTGGGAACTTGTAATTCCTCTACTACTGGTCTTACACGTGTGCGTGGTTGCCCTATTATTCAAACGGCCGAAGGCGAAGCTGTTGCAAAGGGTGATCTTCTCTTCACAATTAATAATACGATTCAAAATATCCAAAATAGTTGCGGCGGCGAAAGTACGGCGGTAATTGGAAGTGTAACCACTTCTCTATTTAACTCAATCGAAGCTCCTGCCATTCAGTCTGTAAATAGCATTACGACAGAGACTATGGCCGCAGATGCTTGCTTAAGAAGACCGGGATCTGTTTGTCATACTGATCTAGATTGCTCACCCAATCGCTTACATCAAACAGCTTCATTCTCATTTTCTAAAGAACAATTTGGTAATACAGAAGCAGAAAAGCTCTACTGGGAAGAGAATATGATCTGCGGTCAGGCCGCCGAGAAGCCCTTCTCCACTGATCCAGATTACTATGATTATGATATGTCTAAGAATCGCTGTTGTCGTGAAATAGGAAATGATTTTACGATGTATACTCAAGGCGATCCCGTGACAGATCAACTCAATGCAGATTTAGATGTCACCGCCTTCCCCTACCTTGATCCGGGTGCAAATGGTAGATATAGTCGCTATGCCGTCGTTAATGCCGAAGATGGAAACTCTGCTGCTGCGATTTCATCATCAACACCCTACCCCCAGGCCCCAATTGTCGATCAATCAAGTGGAGTTATGCCTAAGGCCTATCAGTGGAAGGCCATTCACGATACAGGAAGTTTAACTTGCTGTGGAGGCGGCTGGGTTCGTAAGTTTGCAGATGGTACAACGGCGTGGGACGATAATACACGACTAGAAATTGACCCTACTGAATTTCAATGCCTCAACTATATTTATGAGACTCCCATTGAGAATATCAATACCAATAATAATGAATTCTTTGTCTCTCTTGTTAATTACGCCAAAGAAGTAGATCGCTTCTGCTTCTCACCAGTGCACAATGGTTGTTCAGAGTATGAATTCCCTGAGCCATCCAGCACAGGACAAATTCAAGTGCCCCAGAGAAAGTCGACTGTTTCATCTGGATTTCAAACCGTTGTTCTTGATACTACACCGGCAGAGAATCCTACCGAAGATGACTCCATCGAAGGGATGGCCGGCCTATCCATCAATATTCCTTATGAGCCTATAACATTTGAAAATCCAGATGACATTGCACTTACTGTAGATGGTGACTACACTTACTTCTTTAATCCAGATTATAATGCTGTAAGTTTCTATCTCCCTTCTTATATTGGATGGACTGGACCAGGGCAAGGCCTTGATGGTTTCAATAATAACCTAATAAAAGTGGCCATTGTTTACTATGATGAAGATGGTAACGAAATTGGAAGAGAAGATGCAGTTGAGCTAGCAAATAATGGTGTGAGCTACACAGGTGCTGGATGTAATTATTCAGGAACCCAAAATCCAAAAGGAATAACTGGCCTTGACCTTACTAATGGTGGTTGGTGCGTAAGAACGGGCACCAATGGTCGTATTTTTCATATGGTTGCCCCTGCCACAATACCAGGATCAGGTGGTACGACATGGGCATATGCTGCACCAAGAATTACATTTATCGCGGCCAATAGTCCGAATTACTGGTTTAGATCGGCCGGTGGTGTGGCCTACCAAGATGCCACCCGTGAAGGATTAGTAGGAGCTAATGAGATGTACTACCTCACTAAGCTTGCTCGACTCGAACTTCTTGGGATTCCTCAAATTGTATATGAGCCCGTTTATTGTAATAGCAATATGAATAAGCTCGTTGGAGGAATTTTCAACGGCTCTATTGAAGATCGATCTGATTTCTATAGTGCCTCTCACAGTATGCAAGGTAGTAATTATAATGTGAATGGCCGCTCGCTTCTTGAAATGTATGATGCAAGATATTTATCATCAAGTGCCGCTACGGCCAACCATACCGTAGATGGAGTAATCACAAATGATCATGCCAGCTACTATAATAATGGAGCTGATCCCAATGAACGCTTTATGTTCTTTGACGACACAAGCGGAACACCTAACTTCGATCTTCCTAGAGTCTTTAGCTCAAATGAATTTCGCTGTTGCGTTCAACTAGGAGAAGAAGCTTCTGAGGATGGCAAATGCTGCTCCGGTCATCGAGATGGAGATAATATCTGTAAACTCCCTAAGGGCACTAACCTCTATGTTTACTTTAATCGTTTCGTATCAGGAGAGGGGCTTGGAGAAGATCAGCCTGGTGGCGGATTTGTTGATGCTGACTTTATTCCAGAGACGGGAGAGCCTAAAGTCAGCAATGAAGTTCAAAATAAAATTCAGGCCCTTGGTGAAGCTTACTGTGATAGCGGTGAAATCCGTGGTGGAGCTGCCTTTGGTTACTATGACCCAGAACCCAATACCGGAGGTTATGTGCACCGTGAGTCCTTTAGTCCTGAAGATTGGAAGAGATACACTATACTCGACTCCACTAGCGATACTTACCAAGATGGAAATGATGACTTCTACGGAATCTCATCTTTCTTGGCCGGATACCGTTGGAACCACCAAATCTATTGTAAGTAATTATGGCCAATGATGATTATATCCTAGAGCACTATGCGAATGTGGCCAAACAATATGGACTCTCCCCTCAATCGACGATTGAAGATCAGGTCATTCGTGATGCTGAAACCCTATTCTTTAAGAAAGCAATTGAGAAAATCCTAAAAGGACTTGATCATTTTGAGCGCCCTATTAAAGTTCTTGATATGGGTTGTGGCAATGGTATCACTATTGAGCGCCTATCAAAGTCCTTTCCAAGAATTCAATTTACTGGCATAGAGTTTAGTCCTGACCTATTTGAGCTTTGTCAGCAAAGAAATCTATCAAATAGAAATGTAACATTTCTTCAGGGTGATATGCGCGATGAAGCTATTTTTAGTGGTGGGCCGTACGATATCATTTATTCTCAGCGCTCGGTTATCAATATTCTAGGTAAGCAGAAACAAGTTCAATCCCTGAAGAATATCGCCAATGCCCTCACTGACCAAGGCCATTACCTACTCAGTGAATCCTTCTACGAGAGTTGGGCGGCACTCAACCATGCAAGAGCAGAATTCCAAATGGAAGAAGTACCTATTTCTAAGCACAATCTCTTTTTAACAGAATCTCGATTGCAAACTCTATCTAAATCACAAATGTGTGAGTACCACCATGATTTTGGGCGCTTCTATCTAAGTACCCATTTCTACCTCACCCGTGTACTGCACCCACTACTTAAACGCCCCGGAGATCGTGCTGTAGCTCCTCACTTTGTAAAATTTCTTGCTCAAGGCATAGGACCCAATATAGGAAACTACTCACCCATTCAATTTCGATGGTTTGAAAAAATTTAGTCATCACTATTTAAGTTTTGCCTTTTACTCACCTTAATATTATCTTGTGCATAATATTAATAATTACAACTAACTTGCAAAAATCATGTTTAACAACGCCACTAAATTATTGAAATTATTACCACCATTTCTTATGGTGGTCTTATCAACGACAAGCTGGGCCCAGATTAAAATCTGGACGACCCATCCTCAAGTGGCCCACGATATCAACAAAATCTCCAAATTATACGCAGGTGACCAAAAACCTAGTTTTAATGCGAAGGAAATCTATAACTTAAATGATAGCGCTGATATTCACCAGTTTGAACCTAGTTCCACAGAGCTTAAGAAACTATCAAAATACACTCCTCTCGTGGCCGGCCCCTTATCCCATCAACCATGGCTACGCCTGGCCAGAAACTCGGGACTTCTTCCCAAAGATGAAATTCTCGCTCTAGACCAGTTAGGTCTAGGAGATCACTACTGGCTCAATTCTAAAGAAGCAGCAATCTTTGAAAAGAAGTTACAATTATTTTTAAATTCATTAAATATCCCTACACCAAACACTCTTCCTTGGTCTGATCGAATCAATAATGAAGTAAAGGCCATTGGATCAATTATCGGCCAAAGAAAAATTAAAAAAATTGTATTGGCCCACGATGCTCTCGTACCTCTTTTTAAAACTATTCCAGGTATTGAGTTGCTTGTTCTCTATTCAGAAGACCACCATCAAGAGGTCACAGCAAATACACTTAAGAAAGTGTATAATTGGGCCGAGGACACCACGAGTGTTCTCTTTATATATGAAAAAAATATTACTTGGCCTGCACCCCTTAAAGAAGAGCGCTTTAATAAAATCAGAACAATTAAATGGTCACCTGTGGCCCCTTCTCCAATTAGAAATTTAAGAGAAGAGCTCGAGGCCAAGTTATGAACACCATAAGAGTTGATCATTTATCCTTCTCCTATCCCCAGAAAGATTTTGAAGAGCTAAATCATAAAGATAGAGAAATTCTTCGCGAAATAACTTTTGAAGTTTCACAAGGTGAAATTCTCGGAATTCTAGGCCCCAATGGTGGTGGAAAATCGACTCTATTAAAACTTCTTGCAGGACTTCTCACTCCCAGCTCTGGCACCATCCACTACCCGGAATCCAGAAGTAAGGAAGGAATCATTTATATTCCCCAAAAAGATCAACGCAACTTAAGCTACCCTATTACCATTTTTGAATATTTGGAATCTTCTCGTCTGCCATATGAAAAAGTTCCCAAGAAAGAATGTCTTGCAGCTCTTGAGAAAGTAGACCTCAAGAGGCCTATTGATCAACAGATGTCAGGACTAAGTGGTGGAGAATATCAAAGGGTACTTTTGGCCAAGGCGTTCTTACAAAATTCTCAAGTTATTCTTATGGATGAGCCCACGAAGGGATTAGATGGTATAGGTCAAGATAAACTTCTTGAACTTCTTGGTGAGTTTAAGAAGAATGCAGCGGTTATTCTTGTTGATCATAATATCGCCCAAGTCCTTAAGCATTGCGATAGACTTCTTTGCCTGAATAAGAGCTTCCACTGGCATGACCATCGCTCTCAACTTAATAAGAATGTTCTCGAACATACCTACCACTGTGAATTTGAGCACCTACTCATTCATGAAAAGGCCGGAGATATTCTCGAGCACGAACACCATGCCTGTACCCATGACCATGAAAAAGAAAATAAGGATAGTGGAGATCACCACTCATGAGCTGGTTAACCGACTTCATCACATTTCCTTTCCTACAAAAGGCCCTCTTTGGGGCCATGGCCTTGGCCCTTACTTGTGGACTTCTCTCCCCAATGGTAGTGGCCAAGCGCTTCGCTTTCATGGGCTCCTCCATCGCTCACGGCGCACTTCTTGGAGTCTCCTTAAGTTTGGCCACCATTGATTTCTTCTTACCTACAGGTCATCCCTCTTCATCAGTTTATATATTTGTCGCAACGACTCTTATCACCCTTATAGCAGCGACTCCCTTGGCCCTTACTACTTTTCGGCAAAAGCTCCCAAGCGATGCTCTCATTGGGCTTTTCTTTACTGTAACCATGGGTCTTGGCCTTCTTATTCATCAATCCCTCGCCCCAGGAAAAGGTGATCTCATGAGCTACCTCTTTGGTAATATCCTCATGCTCTCTTATCTAGACCTCTTTATCCTTGCTTTTCTAACTCTTCTTATTTTTGCCATTGTCTGGACAAAGAGGTCTTCTTGGATACTCTTTCTCTATGATGAAGAGGCGGCCTTTATTCAAGGGCTTCCCACGAAGAAGTATCATATTCTCTTCTTCTTGATTTTAACCTTAGTCATTGTGGCAGGTCTTAAGATCTCAGGGGTCATTCTCATTAATAGCTTCTTACTCATTCCAGGAATCTTCTCTTTGAAGTATGCACCAACTGCTAAGAAGACCTTCTCCTACTCTCTCGTATTTGCTGTTGTAACAAGTTTATTGGGACTAATTTTGGCCAATGCTCTTGGGCTAGGAATGGGACCGACTCTAGCAGTAACGCAGGTGGCGTCCTTTTTGGCCATTCATGCTCTCTCTTGGTTTAAGAAGAAAATATAACTTAGCAGCTCGTACTCTCTCCACAATTCTCACATTGATAGCATGTTCCAGAGGGAACCATACTTTGCTGAGCACAGTGGGGGCAAGTCCACTTAAGTAAGCTTGGTAGAGAGTTCTCACTATTTTTGGCCGCTAGAGGCTGACTGAGTTTCGATCCATTTCTATAGATTGCAATCGCTTTTAAACCTAATCTGTGGGCCTGACGATAGTAGCTCTTAACATCATCGACTGTACAAATGCTTGGAAGGTTTAAAGTCTTTGATATTGCACCACTAATAAAGGGCTGAACCGCGGCCATCATATTCAAGTGACCAACAGCAGAAATATTAAAATCAAATTCCGACTGTAAATGCGCCGCCCCTGTTGCTGTTTGAAAGACGGGGTAGTGCTCATCTTTTAAGGGACAATCGCTCAATAGTCCTCCCTCAAGAAAAGTCTTTGTAATCTCAGCTCTCTCCTCTGAGGTATAACCAAGATTTTCTAAGGCAATCTCTATGGATTGATTAATGATTTGAAACTGACCACCTCCGGCCAGACTCTTTACTTTTATCCATGAATATTCTGGCTCAATACCGGTGGTATCACAATCCATCAAAAGGCCAATCGTTCCCGTAGGTGCAATGGCCGTGACCTGGGCATTACGCATTCCTGATTTCTCTGCTATTTGAATTAAATCTTTCCATAATTCAAGAGAGCGACTCAAGGGCGCTGCTGCTTGCTTACTTTCTTTTATGACTACAGCCTTTTGAGATATACCTTTGAAAGCTTTTCCAAGGGCCGCTTGCTTATGATTATAAAGAACCTTAAGCATATCTTCTTTATTGGCACTAAATCGCTCAAATGCCCCGAGTCTTTGAGCGAGTAGCCCACTTTGATGATAGGAACTTGATCCTAATAGTGAAGCGAGAGCACTCCCCATAGCACAGGCTTCCTCACTGTCATAAGGAATTCCCATTCGCATAAGAAGTCCACCTAAGTTCGCTATCCCAAGCCCCAGTGTACGATATTGAAAACTTCGTTTAGCAATGAGTGAACTTGGATAGGAGGCCATTGAAACCGAAATATCTAAAACTGTAATCCAAAGGCGACAAGAATACTCGAAGGCCTGCAAATCAAACTCACCTTCTCTCCAAAACTTCACCAAATTGAGAGAGGCCAAATTACAGGCCGTATCATCAAGAAACATATATTCACTACAGGGATTAGAGGCCTCAATCCTTCCATCTTGAGGGCAGGTATGCCATTCATTAATGGTTGTATCAAATTGAAGTCCTGGATCAGCACAGCTCCAAGCACTTTCACAAATCAAATTCCACAGATCAGCGGCCTTGATGCTCCTAGAAACTTTTGAATCAACTCGATTTCTTAAATCCCAATCAGCGGATGAATCCAAAGAATCAAAGAAGCTATCGGGGATGCGAATTGAGTTATTTGAATTCTGTCCTGAAACACTTTGATACGCTTCGCCCTCCCAATAAGGACTTAGCTCATCAATAATGAGCTTCTGCCCATGGTACTTAGCATAGACCACAGGAGAGCTCTCTTTTATCCTTTCAATATTTGATTTCATTTCCCTATGGCCGACTATCATAGCGGCAACCTTTTCTTCTTCCCTTACCTTCCATGAGATGAAATCTTCAATTTCGGGATGATCGAGATCAAGACAAACCATCTTGGCCGCACGACGAGTTGTCCCTCCAGACTTGATGGCACCAGCAACTTTATCAGAGACCTCTAGCCAGCTCATTAAACCTGAAGAAGTTCCTCCTTCTGATAAAGGCCCTCCCTTTTCTCTTATTTTTGAAAAGTTAGTGCCTGTCCCTGAGCCATACTTGAAAAGACGAGTCTCTTTCTTCCAAAGATCAGCAATTCCATCACTGCCTAATAGGGAGTCTTCAACACTTTGAATAAAGCAGGCATGGGCCTGAGGCCGCTCATAAGAAGATTCTAATTCAATCACTTTATTTTGGGCTTCATCATAATAGAAGTGACCATTGGCATTGCCCTTTAGGCCATATCGATGAAAGAGCCCAGTATTGAACCACTGTGGTGAATTTGGTGACGCCATTTGATGAACGAGCATATACTTAAGTTCATCGCCAAAAACCTTTGCTTCTTCGGCCCCATCAAAATAGGAAAGCTTCTCTCCCCAGTGGAGCCAACAATCAACGACTCGATTAATTATTTTTTCTATATCCTTCTCAGGTAATTCTGGATGCAACTCACTCTTACATGAATATTTCTGGGCCATAATATCCACAGCAATCTGAGACCAATTCTTTGGAGCACGAATCACAATTTTTTCGGAGGCCTTTCCCTTTGCATATTGGATCTGAGAAGTCCTCTCAACCCATTCGATTCCATGAAAAGGATCAGAATGAGAGCGAGTAAAGTGGCGTTTAAAATTCAATGATTTTGATTTCTTTGAGCTCAAAATATCCTTCCTCTTATCCCTAAATATAGAATAGATTCAGGATACCATTTCCCGCGATTTTACGCTAAAATTACGAGTGTGATTAATCAATTAAAACTTATACCATTTACCCTACTTCTTTACACGGCTAATCTCTTTGCAGAGGGATTAACTGATATAAATGCTGTGGCCCCTACTTCAACCACAGATAGTAAGACGCAGGAGGAGCACACCAGTATGGACGCCCCCCCTCAAGTTCAGGCCAACTTCAAAAAAGAAGATTTCAAACCCTATATGCTTGATCACTACAATGAGGGTTGCCCCACAAATAGTACCTGTACGAAAAATATGGGAATGCTCTATAAGAAATGGTCACAAGCACTCTCCAATGCCTCCCTTCAAAAAAATAATACCAAAATACTCGAAGATTTTAGAAAGAGCGCAGGTATTCCCTTTGAAGTCTGGGTCACTCAAACACAAAAACACCAAAGTAATCTCATCACTTGGGAAGGTAACTGTAATTACCACAATCGCGAAGGTGAAAAGAAAATTAAAATTGGCGTGGCCCTCATTAAAAATATTGATGACCTGCTAGAGATGGAGAAATCTAAATCTATAGCGACAAGAAAACTATACCGCCTCAATCCCAATGGAAATAAGATTACCCGCTACAGAATTCCTCAAGCAGACACTCCCCTCTATATTGATGGAGATGAACTTATCTATCAAAGAAGTGAAAATGGAATTTATTACGGAATCTCCATTAACCCAGAAGGGCACTTAGGTATTGTTGACACTGAAACGCCTCGTGAATTTCCCCAGTCAATGCCCTGCCCTAAAGTATTAAAAGAAGCTCAAAGCTCCCATAGTGAAGACTTTGAAAAAGAAATCTACGCTGGTGTCTATTGTCAAAGAACATGGAACTCACAAAGTAAAATCTTTGAAACTATCCTCCTAGGTTGGAGTTGTGATTAAATTTGCCACTTGGAATTTGGAAAATTTCTTTCTTACTCCACATCTAAAGTATCCCCACCGAATACTTAAATCAGAAAATAAAGTTCTAAAGATTGCTGAAGTCATTCATAAGATATCACCAGATCTCCTCTTTCTTACTGAAGTCGGAGGACTTGAAGATTTAAAAAAATTTAACACCGACTACCTTAATGAAGAGTTTGATATATTCTTTAAAAAAGGAAATTCAAATCGTGGTATTGAATTAGGATTTTTGGCCAAGAAGAGCTTTCTCTCCCAAAAGGGATGGGAAGTTCAAATCAATTCTCATGCAAGGAGTCCCATCTCCTTTATCTATCCTCATGAAGTCAAAGAAAATAATGCGGCCATAAAGAAGGGTCTACGCCCTCCTCATAAAGGACATCGCATGTCTCGTGATCTTCTTCAAATTGAAGTTTATGATAAAGGAAATCGATCACGACCACTATTCATCATTCTGGGTGTTCACTTTAAATCAAAACTTGATAAGGAGGGCATCGACTGGAATGGACAAAGAAGACGACATGCGGAATGTCGCTATAGTGCAGAAGTCTATAAGAAACTGAATGAAAAGTTTCATGGCCAGGTTCCCATATTCATCACTGGTGACTTTAACGGAGAGGCCCATAGTGCAAAACGTGATCCTGAGTTTCGAGACCTCTATGCCCTTGACTTGGAAGATTTTAGTGAGGCGTTGGATCTCCCATCAAACCATCGCTATACCTTTATTGGCATGGACAGAAGCAGAAAGGCCGTGGGCCTTCAATTGGACTACTTCTTTATGCCAAAGAGCTTTGATCGCCATCTTATTCATGAAGACTCTGGCTTCTATCGCTACACTAATGATGATGGTGAAGTCTATCCGATCCCCCAAAATCCCGGTGCAAAACACGCTCTACCAAGTGACCACTACCCCATTGTGATTAGCATAAAAGCAGATGCCTTCACCCCCAAGCTAGACACTTCTCACTAGAGTCTTTATCATGAGCTGAATCACTTCTGTTTTCAAGGAACAAAGAATGAAGGCCTACTCTATTTATATTTTCTTAGTAGTTGGATTATGCTTCTTAGGCCAAAAGTCAATGGCCCAGGGCAATTCTGAATTTAAGGCCTCATGGCAATTACAAATTACCGATCCCGACTTCGAACTCAAATATTTTAAATTAGATGAAGGGCCTTATAAGGCGTTTCTTCCCAAAACCAGCTGGCGCTGCTCAACTTCAAAAACCGAGAAACGGGGAAATATTGTGGTTAAGAAACTCTCTTGTGATTACAGTATTGAAAAGGCCGGCACAGTAACTACTACAGTGAGCTGTTCTCCAGAGCGCCCCTACTCAGAGGCGGTTCTCGAGATTTTTGATGAAAGAAAGAAGCTAACCTTCCAACTTATGCTTAACTGCCGTAAGCAGCAGTAAGCTAAATCGCGCGAGCTTCGTTCTCCATCCCCTCATCATATTCAACCCAGAAACGTCCTTCTGCAGGATAAGAGATCTCTTCTCCATTATCGAGTTTTCCAATAACGCTATCTGTTTTGTCATCAAATTTAACAAGTTTGAGGTAGCGAGTCTTATGATCCCAGCCAATATAGCGAACTTTAAATTCGCTGCCCCTTTCTGACTTATTCGCTCTTTGCGTATTTTGTGACCACCATTCTCTAAGACTAAATACATTTGAATGCATACATGACCCTTTTTCAATAACTTAGATTACTATCCGAGAAAAAATGAATACTCTCCCTCAGCGTTTTAAGTATTTTAGCGAATTTTCGCAACTAATCCAACTAAAAAAGAGCACCGTCATTTTTTTCCTAAGGGGACCTATTCAACCTTGCCGCCTTAGGGGTGTTGAAGAATCTCCCGATGAGTAGAGTGACTGATCGCCATTGGATTAATTGGAGTAAGAATGAAAAATAGAGATAAAGTCTTAGCAGTAGCACTAACTTTTGGAGTTTTTGGATGCTCAACATACCGTCATCCCGAATCCATCGATGCTAAAATGGCCAGATTTATGCCTAGAGATACCAATCCAAATAAAGTACCTGCCCTTCCTATTGCTTCTGACTTGAAAGCAGCAGGCCCCAGTCGTGGGATTGCTAGTGTTGATGAGGATGCGGCAGATGCTGTCAATATAGATAATAGTGAAGAATTGAAGCTCTCTCATAAGAGACTCTACTTTATGGGGCTCTATCAGCAATATAGAACTCTCGGAACATTTGTAAGCGAGGAAGAAGTTCCAGAAGTTCAACATTGTCCAAGCTTTCACACGACTCTACTCAATGGAAAGATGGGTTATAGAAATCATAATAAACAAGCTCTTAATTTTGAAAAACGATATAGCTCTATCTCTAGCGCAAGTGAAGAAAAGCAGGCCTACTACCCTGAACTCTATCTTCCAATGGATCCCGAATCAACGCTTCCAACTCTTGGTGATGTCATTAAGAGTGATGAAGGACTTGATAAGAATGTGGCCTTTCAACAGGCCCTAAAAGTTCACTTAACCAAAACCTATAAAGAACTTGAAGAATTATGTGAAACTGGCTCTTCATCGAATTATTATAATTTTCAAAATCTTGGTCGCCATATTAAGAGCAATCGCACCAGCTACCAACAAGGACCAGCGGCGCTTCAAACTCTCTACAAGACTACAATCTTTACCAATATGGCATTGATTGAAAGTCTTGAGGCCCGGTCAAAAACTGGATCTTCACGAATGAGAGGACCGGCATCTGTTTCAACTTCTAAGAAGTGGGAAAATATCTATCAAGATCACATGATTAAAGATCTCAATATCACTTGGGCCAAGCAATATCTCAAAAGATCCATGTCCAAGCGATAAACTTATTTGAAAATATAGAGACGGTTTCTTGAACTGTATGCAGCGAGGATTCCGTCTTCTACAGCAAGATCACCAAAGAGAGCTGATGAGCTGTGTCCAAATTCAAAGACTTCATCAACCTTCGAAAACTTTGAATCAATAGCTATAAGTTGACCTTTAGTCGTCCCAGCAACATATCCTTCTTTCCATTTACGAACCGAAGTAATGGCGTGCTCCGATATGGAAATCTTATGTAATTCATTAAAGTTCTCATCGAGTAGAATCACCTCTCCCTCAGCAGTTCCGATCACAATGCCCTCGGGCACGATAATCGGTGCACGAGAAATTTGATGAGGAATTTTTCTAAGAACGACCCCATTATTGATATCCATTACAGTCATATCTCCTGCAAGACTCCCAACAATAAGCTTATTCTTATAAATAAGAGGACGTGTATCAACATCAATAAATTTAGGGCCGTCTACAACCTTGCGATCCCAAATAAGGGCCCCTTCTTCTAAACTAAAAGCGCCAACTGTACCGTCAGCAAAACCCACATATACTTTATTATTATGAATTATTGGTCTACTTACTCTCTGTAGTGTCGTTAGAAATGGAATGGCCCTTTTATAGGCCCATAGAATTTTTCCAGTGAGAGCATCAAGGCAAATAATTTTATGATTACGTGTATGGATGATTAAGCGGCCGTTGTAGTAAGTCGGTCTACCTTCGATGGCCCCACCAAGATCAACATTATAAGATAGTTTTCCGCTTAGCCTATCGCGAGCAAAGAGCCTTCCCTGTACATTGCCATAAGCAACAAGCTGACCAAAGACAACAGGTGCAGAATGGTAGGAAGACTTATTTCCTTGTGATTCATCTTTTTGCCAAATACTGCGTCCATTATAGAGATCATAAGCTCCGACTGGACCATTATTATTTCCGATATAAACAATGCCATCAAAAATGGTTGGCCCTTGAAGTCCAATGGGAAGATTTCCTGAATCATAGGAAATATCTAAATTCTTAATCCAAATAGGAGTAAATACGGGAGTCTTCTCACGCACACCTTGAGGCGAGTAATCCCCTAGGCCTTCAGTAACTGTAGAGCATGAGTGAAGAGTAAGGATAAGAGTAACAGCAGCAACAATTCTTAACATCATAATATAAAAAACCTAAATCAATCGTAATCAAAGAAAGACCTTCTCAAGGAATATGAGAAGGTCAAAGCGAGATATTTACTACCCTTCGAGATCAGCAAGGTAGAGTTTTGCCATTTTTTTAAATTCTTCTTCTTTTCCATTATCAATTACATATTGAAATGAACTCTTTGCCTTTTCATTATCTCCAGTTTTCATTTGAAGACGGCCTAAGTCGAGATAAATCTTATCTTCCATATACTTAACTGAACTAGAGATAAGAGTATTGAGATGCTTAAGGGCCTCTTGATCTTTACCAAGATTTTCGGCCAATACAGCAGCTCTCATTCCAAGAAAATACTTGGCCTGAGCACTAGAGATCTGATCAAGTCCTTTAACACTAAGTTCATAGGCTTCAGCACTTTTCTCTTTTTCTCTGAGAGCGTCTATAACTTCAATGGTGAAACTTCCAGCTCCACCAAAGCTTCCCATTGGAGTCCAAATATCATTATATTGCTTAACCAGTTCAGCAGCTTCTAGCTTTCCTTCACGAAACTCAACCAATTGAGTTTGAGTGAAGCTAAAGAGCTTGGCCGCATTTTCATTATTCTTCTTTGTTTGAAAATGATTAAAAACACCAAAACCGAGAAGGCCCACAAAGATGAGAACAACTACAGTGATAGTAAGAGATTTATTTTCAGCAATCCAAGCTCCAAGAGAGGTTTCTTTTAACTCTCCATCAATCGCTGGGGTTGCCGTTTGAGTTGGTGTTGCATCGTTTGTAGTCGTCGTCATTAACCTTTCCTTCAATGGTAAGTTTCTATCTTAATATAAGACATGCTTAGGCCCTAAATTTTAGGATAATTTAAATCAAAGTTAAAGCCTCAATTTTACTTTAAAGGCCTTTAACCTGACGCTTCGCAAACTTTGCAACTTAAATGGAAGCAAACTTGTGATAAAACCGCCTTCGGTTTATTATTATTTATGTAATATTCAGTGCGTACCGATGATTTCGCAACTAGTCAAAGGAATGACTCTTATGAATGACCTATCTCCCGCACCTAAAATGAAAAGAAGGTCGAGATACTTAACGGTGGCAATTGTCTTCGTTTGGGCCCTATTCACACAACTATCCTCAGTTCATGCTATGGAGCGAATGTCCCGCTTAGGAATTGGCTACACAGGACAGCTTAAGAATGATGTCCCTGCTATTAGCTTCAAGATACAAAAGAGTAAGTCCATGGCCTTTGGCGGCATGCTCGGTTATAGCAACAAAGAAAATGGTGGCGGTGTTGGTGCAGCAGCGAAAATATATCGAATTCTATTTGATGAGCCCAATCTCACTTTCTACGGATCACTTATGGCCGGACTCATTACCCAAAAAAATAATGGCGAAAACAATTCAGGTTTTCAGGCCGATATTACTCTTGGTTCAGAATTTAGTTTTACAGGTCTGCAAAGTTTAGGATTTAGCCTTGAGTTTGGAGCATCCTTTCATAAACTCGACAACTTCGTTAGTGAAACCGTAGGCGATAGCTTCTTAGTTTCCGCTGTTCACTTCTATCTCTAGTTAAAGGTTCACTTCCAGCATGAAAAAAAGAATCTCCAAAGCATTTACCACGGCCCTCTCACTAGGGGTGATCTTAACTCCTTTACTACCGACATCGACCTATGCACAGGCCAGTGCCCTTGGAGCGGATCCCTTTGCCGTTGAAGATGATGATCTCAATATCGGTGGCGATATCTTCTCTGACTTCAGTGAGGATATTGAATCAGCACAAATTGCTGAAGATGAGCGATTTTATCGCTACGGAAGATTTTTTAGCTTCGAAATGGGTCTTGGAGTAACGACCTTTGATGGTAACCGAGGTGCCGCTTATAATGACAACCCGCCAAGTTACCATATCGGTCTCAACTATTTCTTCGACTTTAGAAACTCATTTGCCATGGGTTTTGAGTACTCAAAGCATAACTTCATTTTAGAAGATGAGACCTTCGGATTTCGAGGTCAGGGTGCCGTTGGGCTAATTGATGTAAGTATGTTGAGGATCTACTTTGCCCCTCGCTACTATATAGATACTTCTGACCTCGGTACGGCCATCACCTATTCAAATCCTTATCTTACGGCCAGACTTGAGTACTGGTATGTTAATAATAAGTTTCGCGACCAGGATGGAAGAGTTCCCGATGACTCCGGGGGTGGACTTGGCGTAGGGCTTGGTGGTGGATTTGAATTCCCCATCAAAATTAAAGAAAGCTACCTTGGTGTCGAGGCCCTATGGCACTCGGTATCCTTTCACGATAAATTCACTCAAAATTATAGCTCAGTTGATGGTGGCCAAGGCTATGATGACCTAAGCGGAAATGTCTATTCTGTGATGGTCTCTTATATCGTCAATTGGTAATCAAAATACTTAAAAAAAGTACGCCATCCTTTTGCGGAAATGAAAATATATATCCGCAAAAGAATGACGTACTTTCGCTTTTGTCATTTTTTAGATTTATAAAAGTCATCTACTAGCTTAAATACACTGTGAGTATAACCGTAAGGACTTTTCATACCTTTATTAATTGGGTATTCCAAAAGGATTATTTTATCATTTCTCTTTATTTGATATAACGGATAGTAAAAGATTCCCTCTCTTGTATGATGAGAGGGCTCGCAAAGCTCAAGCGTTATCAATTTAAAATCTTTAAAATAAAAAGTAAGATGAACTGATTGATCAAACTCAACTCTTTCAAGCTCGCTAAGTTTATATGAAAAAACTTTTGAGTTTAATAACCAACTTTTCTTGAATAAAACTTCATCTTTTTTAAAGTGAATCAATTGATACGTAGTCTTTATATATACTAGACAGAAGGTTATTAAACCGAAAACAAAAGTAGTCAGCATAATAAGCTTAAATCCTGTATCAAAAGGAAGAATAAGAAAAAAGAAAATAAAAAAAACAAAGAGACTTATAAAGTAACCTAACAGCGTCTCCTTTCTCGGTGCTAAGATCAATTTGAGTTCAGAATCTTCCATACGTAAAGTATAAACCTATTCTTTAAACGAATCTAAATTAATTGAAAAAGAATTCTTAATTTTACACTATATCTATTCTTCTTTTGAGTTTGGGTAAGATTCAAGGAAGAGAAGAAATTTGCGATGGTATTTTTTCTTTTGAGTTTGGTGCAGATTGGGACTCTGTGATCGAGGAGTGCCTGAAGGCGTACTTTTGTACGTCGAAGGTATGAGGAGTGAACAGAATCACAAGATGCGCCGAAATCAAAAGAAAAAAAGAAGGTGGTCGAGGGGGACCACCTTCTTTGGCAAAGAGGGACAAAACCAAGGAACGTCTAAAATTAAAGACGCTGGTTATTCGATATTAAAAATTTAAGTAAGTACTTAGGGTAATTGATACTATCTTTAGCAATAAAGTTTCCACTAGCACCACCTTGGCCGGCAGGCCATGCGTGACCAATACCTTTATTCTCAATGAGAGAAACTAGCGGTTTAGAATTTTTAAAATAGAGAGTACCTTTACCTTCGAGATTCGTTCCCGGAATTTTTTCCATTTCGATAGGGCCTTCTTTATCTGTTTTGATAATTTTGGCGAGGGCAATGGCGTTGATTTTATTATAGTCAGGATCAACGATGTAATCATTATCACCATAAATCACGGAGGCCGTGATCGTTTTAATATGATAAGCATTATTGGCCGCGAGTTTTTTACATTCCTTTACAACTTGCTCTATAGAGAGAGTTGCATTGGTAGTTTCAAAAGCACTACTACCTAAGCTTGGGCCCGCATTAAGTCCGACTCCAGCGAAAACATCAGGAGCGAGACAGGCCATAACCATAGTTAGGCCACCTCCCGAACTTAACCCTGAGATATAAATCTGGTTGGCCGCTACAGGATATTTCTTTTTAAGCTCTTCCACTAGGGAGAGAATAAACGCATTGTGACGATTATCTCTTTGGTGATCAAGTCCATAATAGTCCCAACAGCTTGCATAGATACCACCGTCTGGAACATTGGGAATGGCAATAATAGTATCGAATTCTTCAGCGGCCGAGTCCCAATTTCCTTCCTCTCTAAGAGTTTGGGGCTTTTGGGCACAACCATGAAGATTAATCATAAGAGCAAAGCGAGCACTTGATTGGGCACTTAGCGCAGTTTGGACTTTCTTTGGAAGGAAGACTTCAACAGCGGAGTTGCTGTGATTGATCGTTTCCCATTTTGCAAAAAGTGGATTAAGACTCACCACACAAAAAAGGCTTGTGAAGAAAATTTTGAACGCTTGGGGTGTACGCATTTCAATCTCCAAATTAATTTAAATCATTCAGACTTAATTATAGAAAGATTTTTATACGGACACCCAATTCTGTCAATACGCTCGTTCGTTTTCTTATTGAAAAAATACTATCTTAACACTTTCTTCATTCGACGCTCAAGGTCAACACCTGTTCGGAAAATAAGATGTACCGGAGTATTATCCAATTCAAAAGTGGCCCTTAATCCATTTCTCAAATAACGCTTATAGGTCTCAGGGATTCCTTGAGAACGGTTAGCAAAGAAGAGAAATGTTGGAGGTCCACTCTTAACTTGAGAAGCATACTTTACCTTCAAGCGCTTACCACCAGAGCGATTAACCGTTACCGGATGCCTCTCTACTAAAGAGAAGATCAATCTATTTAATTCACCGGTGGGCACCATCTTCGAGCGCACAAGAATGGTTTTAATAATCGTTTTCTTAAGACGATTAATTCCCGTTTTATTCTTCGCTGAAATCGGCACGATATCGCAGAAATTTAGCCAAGGCACTTTATCACGAAGATCCTGGAGCCACTCTTTTCTATCGGCATCTGTCTTAAGCTTTGACTTAAGAAGATCGAGCTTATTCATACAAACGATAAGTGACTTGCCTTTTTCAAGAGCAATATCCATCAGACGACGATCCTGGTGACCGATTCCTTTAGTGGCATCAATCATAAAGATAATGATATCTGATTCGGTGATACATCTCAGAGAACGGTATACAGATTGATTTTCAACAAAGTCTTTAATATTCGACTTTCTACGAATTCCCGCCGTATCGACAAGATGAACCGAGCGCCAGAAGCTACCTTCTGCTTCTTCTTCATTTGTTGATTCTTGCTCTTGAACGTCTTGAAGCTCTGGAGAATCAATATCTTCAGCTCCATCAAAGAGTGCTTCTTTTTGTTCTTCTAGAGTTAAAGATAAAGAGCTCACTTCTTCTTCAGAGAAATCATCATTACTCAGAAGACTCTCCCCTTCGTCTGCATCTTCATAGAACTCGCCTTCAAGATCGCCATCTTCAAAGAGATAGTCATCTTCGTAGTCAGACTGCTGCTCTTCAATCTGATAAGAATCAAGCATACGAGAGTACACATCAGGGTTATTACTTCTGAATTCTTCATATTGTTGAAAGAGAAGTTTGTCGTCTTTATTTGGCTTTAAATCTTCCGCGATTCGCAGGGCCTCTTTACCAAAGAAGAGATCAAAATAGCCTTCTATTGGATCAACCGTAGTTCCAGGAATATCACTTACAAGAGCTCTTTGCGCCCCTACAAGTTGATTTAAAAGTGTTGACTTCCCGGCATTAGGAGCACCGATAAGAGCAAGTCTTGCCACAACATTTTCACGTGGAGTAATCCCCTGTGATAACTTTGCCGCGGTTGGGTTTTCCTTATGAAAACCTGTTGCTCTTTCATGGATACGCTCTTTAAGCTCTGTTACCCCTTGATTATGGGCCGCAGATACCAAGAAGTAATCGTCTACGGGAATTTGATAGAAGTCGGCCTCTTGACCCATTTGCTTATCTGAATCGTACTTATTCATGACAAGCCAGAACTCCTTACCTTGTGAGCGGATAAACTTTGCGATCTCCGCATCAAAAGGAAGGGCCCCTTCCCTAACGTCCACGACCATAAGAACCAAGTCAGATTCATTAATGGCCGTCTTCGCATGATCCGTCATAATATTGAAGAATTTGTCCTGATTCGATTCATTTTCTTCAACTTTTTCGGGATAGAAACCACCAGTATCCACTAGAATAATATCAACAGGCTCTTGGTTTCCTAGTTCTTTTAAAGTCGTAATTCCATAGTGACGATCACGGGTTACGCCCGGCTCATCAAAAGTGATCGACTTGTGCTGTTTGCCCATAACCATATTGAAAAGGGATGACTTTCCAACATTGGGCCGGCCAATCAGCGATACCACCATATTTCTACGTTTTAATTCATTCATTATTATACCTTTACTTAATTAAGCTTTATTCTTCCAAACACGAGCAGAGTTGTGTGCACGGGGAAGTCCCAACTCCTCAAGAACGTAGTTATTCTTGAACCACTTGGGGGAAACCTTAACGTGAAGGTTAAGGTGAACAGGGCCTCCTGTCATGGCCTCAATCTTCTTACGTGAACGGATACCAATTTCTTTGATCATCGCTCCCTTAGATCCAACAACAATTGCTCTTTGAGAAGGACGATTAACAAGAATAGAAGCTGAAATATGAGATTCACGCTCACCTTTCTTCTTCGTTTTATCCTTCTTATCTGTAACATCTTTAAACTCTTCAACAACAACGGCCACTTCGTATGGGATTTCTTCTTTAAGAAGTTCAAAGGCCTGCTCACGGATATACTCAGAAGCAAAGAATCTCTCATTCTTATCTGATACAGATCCGTCAAGATAGAGGTGTGGACCCGGCTGGGCACGATCACAGATGGCCCCAGTAAGGTTGTGCATATTCGTTCCTTCTTTCGCTGATATCACCATAAAGCGCTCAGCAGAAGTTATCACTTCCTGAATACGATCGAAGATTTCTTGCAATGGGAGATTCTCAGCGTTTTCTATACGATCTGATTTTGAGAAGATTACCCAAGTTGGCCCAAGACTTTTTTCTTTAAGTTCAAGGAGATCAATAAAGTCTTGAACTTGAGGAAGAAGATCACGAGAAAGATCAAGAAGAAGAAGATTTAAGTCTGCCCCCTCAATTCCTTCACGAGCTTGCTCGTTGAGTCTCTTGTTAAGTTCGGCGTTTGATCTGTGGACACCGGGAGTGTCTACCAGAACAACTTCAGTTTGATCAACAGTAAATACACAGTGAAACTTATTACGTGTCGTTTGAGGGCGATGAGTAACGACGCTTAAATCCATCCCAACAAGATAGTTGATCATTGAACTCTTCCCAACATTAGGTGCGCCAAGAACAGATACCATAATCGATTTATTATGCGGGTGCTGATCAGTTAATAACATGTGTTTCTCCTTAACAGGTTTTTAAATTTTTATATTTTTCTTCAATTAATACTATCTTTGCAGCGGCCATTTCTGCCTTCTTCTTACTCTTCCCTTGGGCCTTGGTAAGAGGCACTCCAAGCACTTGCAAGGAACACTCAAAGCCCTCGCCTTCCTTTTCATAACTCATATACTGAGGAACTTCTTTATAAAGCTCCAAGGTATATTCTTGTAATTTAGTTTTGGGATCAAAGAGCTCAAGGCGCTTAAGATCAAAGAAATCAAGCTCTGATGCTTCATTAAAAATAGTGATCCAATGAAGAAGTACACCGTGCATTCTTTCACGATCAATAAGTCCCATGGCACCAATTAAAGCTTCAAATGCATCGGCCACAATGGCCGCTTCTACACTAGACCTCTCCGACTCTCCCTTACCTAGGAAAATATAGGAATCAAGTCCGATAGCGCGACCCCAGAAAGAGAGAACATCTTCATTTACTAGACTTGAGCGAAACTTGGAGAGCTCACCTTCTTTTAGTGCAGGAAACTTCTCCCACAAGAGAACAGAGATCTCCGAGTCAAGAAATGCATCTCCTAGAAATTCAAGCCTTTCATTAGAGCAAAGGCCTAGAGCTGATTGTTCATGAACGAATGAGGTATGAGCAAGAGCACCAAGCATGAGTTCAGGTTGAATTTCAAAGAATGAATGGAGGCCAGAATTTTGACGCCATTTGAGAAAGTGAGGACAGTCCTTAATCAGATTCCATAGGTCAGAGGTACTCTTCGCGTCATTAAGCTTGAATGTATAGATCCATTTATCCTTTTTCATTAAGGAAAAACTCCATCGTATCTCTTTCCCTACTGGGAAGTGGTTAAGGTCATCTTAGCGAGGCCAAATCATTAGCTCTTCGCCCTAATCCTCTTATTCGAATTTCGGTGATGCTTTATAACTAATATAACTCAAAGCGACAAGTTCTTAATCTTCTGTTGTACAATTTACTCGCGTTGACTACCATATATACGAACCTTTTTTTTTGAAATGAATGCGCAGTATAAATGAAATCTACTGTAGTAATTTCAGAAACTTAAGATCGATGCTATAAACATCATAAATAGAGTAGGCAAAAGAGCATGGTACAAGATAATACTCCAAAGAAGACTGAGCATCCCCTCGAAGCAAGTATGCTTAATTTACAGAAGGACTTCTTTGAGCAACTGGCCCAAAAAGGCCGCAGTGATAATACCTTAAAAAATTATCGCACAGATCTTCAGTGCTGGAATCAGTACCTTATCAAAGAGAAGAAGAATCTCAATATGGGTGATATCAACGTCAAACAAATTGAGCTCTACGGCGACTATCTTCAAGTTAAATATAATTCCGATAACTCACGCCGCAGACGAGTCCAGGCCCTAAGACTCTTCTTTGACTTTCTCGTTGAAAGGAAAGTTATGTCCTCTAACCCTGTTCGAAAAATCCCAACCTCTCCGAAATTTCTCGATATACCTAGACCAACTTCTCTGATCGACTTGAAGACTCTTTGGCAATATCTGTTAACTGAAGGTCAATCTAAGAACTCTATGACTAGAGTTCTTGCCAAGAGAAACCAAGTTATTATTCTCCTTATTTATTCTGGAGCACTGAAAGTTTCTGATCTTCATAACCTAAAAAAGAATCAAATCTTCTTACCTCATAATGAAGATGAAGATCCAAGAGTCATGGTTAAGCCGGATAAGAGAGACCCTTATACTGTTCCTCTATCCCAAGTCTTTGTTCCTGTTTATCAGGACTACCTGAATGAACTTGCAGCTCTAACTAAGGATCAATCCGTAGAATTTGATCAAGTGCTCTTTAATGCCAATCCTTATCGTATACTGGCCGGAGGGCTCTCTTCACGTGGCCTAGAAATCATTTTTGAAGAATGGCGTAACCAATTAATGGTGAGTATTACCCCAAAATCTTTACGACAGGCCTGTATCATTAAGTGGCTTCAAGAGCGTCAAGAAGATGGACTCATCAAAGAATGGATGGGTGTGGCCCCTGGCTATTCCCTCAAACTTTATAAGGATAATCTCACTAAGAATATCTACGATGAGCAGTTTTTGATGGAGCTCTACTATCATTATAAAAATAAGGACTATGCTCGTGAAAAATAGCCACATTCACTTGATCTTTATTCTATTAGCAACTCAGCTATTAAGTTGCCAAACTATGGTAAGTCCCATCGGTGGAAATTTCTCCGATAATATTGAAGAGGCCAAAAAAGAACTCTCCCCAAAAACAAAGGCCCTTATTGATAGGGCCTTTAGCGATTTCGACTTTAAAAATGGAGATTGTCTAATAGACTTTCATCTCCACGCTGTGGGGATGGGCTCTCATCCAGGACAGACTTGGGTGAACCCCGATATGAGCTCAATCTGGGATCCCCATACCTATATCAAATATAATGTATTCAAATCTGCTGGTGGAATAAAAAGTATTGAAACGGCCGATGATGATTATGTTGAAAGACTCGTTCGACTCCAAAGATCAGAGCCTCGTATAGGAAGGCTCCTTCTCTTTGCCTTTGATTACTTTCATAATGATGAAGGTGTGGCCGTACCAGAAAACTCTACTTTCTATGTTAATAATGATTACGTGCTTGAGCTTGCTAGAAAGTATCCCGATGTTTTTATTCCTGTAGCATCAGTACACCCTTATCGAAAAGATGCCCTTAAAGAACTTGATCGCCTTGGTGGTCAAGGTGTACGTTTCATCAAATGGCTTCCCAACTCTCAAAATATTGATCCCTCATCAATGAGAGCACAAAAGTATTATGAAGGAATGAAGAAAAATAATATGACACTTATATCCCATACTGGTCATGAAAAGGCCGTGCATGGGGAGGAACATCAGGCCTTAGGAAATCCCCTGCATCTCTTACATGCACTTGATCGTGGCGTAAAGGTAATCATGGCCCACTTGGCCTCTCTTGGAAGCTGTCAAGACTTAGAGAATACTACAGATCAAAACGCTTATATTCCCTGCTTTGATCTCTTTTGGAGGATCATGCAAGATAAGAAGTACGAAGGTCTCGCTTACGGTGAATTATCAGGTACAACCATACACACTCGAATAGGAAGGCCTTTCAATACAATTCTTGAGCACCCCGAGTTGAAAAAGAGAATTGTCAATGGCAGTGACTATCCTCTTCCTGGGATTAATCTCCTCTATAGAACAAAACAATATCTTGAGCTCGGCTACATAACCGAAGAAGAGCGTGAAGCATTGAACGAGATCTATCGCTATAATCCCCTTCTCTTTGATCTTATTTCCAAGAGAGTATTAAAGCATCCCCAAACTCAAAAAAAGTTACCTAAAGACGTTTTCACTGGGCAGGATATAATATCTTGTAATAGTGACCTATCTAAAGTGGCACAAGGAGAAAAACGGTGAGTGGCAATTCATCAGAGAATAAATATACACCAGTTAGGATAACGACGATCAAAGCAGAGCGTGTCGTCAACTTCCCCGTCTATATTCACTTTAAAGAGCAGTACCTAGAATATATAAGGCCAGACACTTCTATCGATAAGGAGAAGTATAAGAAACTTAGAAAGCAGAAAATCACAAAGTTCTATATTCTTGGTGGCGATGAATTTAAATATCAAAACTTTCTCGATAACTTTCTTGAAGAAGCACTCAATGATCCCAACACCTCCATTGAAGAAAAGTCTGAAATTGTCACCGGTCAAGCCGAAACGGCAATGGATAAGATGGCGACAGACCCTGGGAATGAAGCCAATTTTAATATGACAAGAAAAGCCTCTAAAAATCTTCAAAAATTAATCTTTGAAAATCCAAAGGCCCTCACTCAAATTTTTGGAAACGAGGATGATGAAAATCCTGTCATTCAACACTGTATAAATGTTGCCGTTCTTTCCATAAAATTTGCTCGAAAAAAGAAAGTTTCAGATGAAGAAATAGACTATTTATCAACGGCCGCACTCATGCACGATCTAGGATTAATGGAGAACGATGCTCTACAGGGGATCTTCGCTATTGCAAAGAAAGATATGGATACGACCAAAAAGAAAGAATATTACGAGCATACCCGCGGAATTATTGGGCTTCTCTCTGAAAAGCCTTATATTAATCAATCCATAATTGAGCTTATTGAATTCCATGAAGAAAACTTACAGGGACTAGGGCCTCACAAGAAGAAGAAGCTTACTCCCACACAAGAAATTCTTTGTATGGTAAATGCCTACGACAAGCTAATATGTACCAACAAGCTCACCCCTAAAGATGCTGTAAAAACAATGATGATTGATGAACTTGGAAATTTCTCACTTAAAATGCTTAATGATTTTCAAGCATTTCTAAAAGAAGAGAATATCATCTAATAATTTCTTGATAACTTATGATGCTTTTCCAAATTGTGAAATCAGCTTTTGTAGCTCGGCCGTTGTCTTGGCACCTTTGCCATCTTGAGCATCACTAGCAGTTTTATCTTCTTCGATAGAGCAAGATGAGCGCTCAATATCTTTAAACTTATCGGCCAACCACTGTAAGCGGTTCTGAAAAGTTTCGTAATTCAAATCACTATGTTCTTCACCTTCTCTAATATTCACAAGAAGAACTTCAAGGAAGTCACAAAGATCAAAGAGAACACCCGCAGTAACTTCTTGTAGGGCCTGTTGCTTTGATTGAGAGGCCTTGTAACCAATTATTTTTCCCATCTGGCAAAGACTTCCAATATCGTTTACTCCCATGGTTTGGGCAGCCCCCATTATACGATCGACAGTCTGACCAAATTCTTCTAGTAATGAACTCTGTGTGGGATCATCTTCAAAATTATCGAGAATATCACGTAGTTGCTCTAATAAATCGTCTGATTCATCACAGAACTCATCTACTAATTCCTTCATTTCAGGATCGTTTAAATCTATCATCTTACACCTCTATGCTGCATCCTGAGTTGATTCATTTTTATTAGAATTGGAATTGGCATTAGAATCAGAATCAGGTTTCAATGTATCCATACCACTGAAGCTCAAATGTCCATGAATCTGTCCGGTCAATGCATGAATATTGAGGACTGTGATAATTGTCTCATCGATGGTCACAGTTCCCAAGATCCCTTCTCGATCAGAAAAGACGGTATCAACAGCTTCTCGTGTTGAAGCAATATCACTAAGTTCTTTTATGATAGCGCCATATAGTTTTCCATCAATATTTATCACAAGCACATTGAGAGTATCATCAACATTTGTATAGACTTCAGATAATTTGTTCTTAGTAATTCCCAGCTCATTTTCTACAAAAATAAGTGGAAGAGATTTTCCTCGATAACGAATAAGGGCCCTATTTCCTGTATACTGAATTTCATTGGCCTTTACCTCCTCGAGTCTAAAAACGTAATTCAAAGGTATAGCACAATTTTCAAGTTCATTAAGTGTAAAGCGCATAAACTCAAGAACATCAGTATCTTTAATCCCTTGAGATACAATATGACCATCGTCACCTTCATCGACATAATTGTCAATTCCATGTCTCTCAGCAATACCTTTACAGTCTAAAATTAAAGAGAGTGCCCCATCATCTGAAAAGGTAGTCCCTAGGTACTCAGGAGTTCTAAAGTGCTTACTTAATTTTTTAACAACAATTTCTTCAATATCGTTAATAGCATCGACAAGAATACCATAGCGATATCCCTCACCTTTTACGATCACGATATTTTGAACTTCTTCTATGTTTTGCTCACTTGTTAAATCAAGGGTATTGCCAAGATGAACAAGTGGACACAAAACACCATGATGACGAAGAACATGAACTCCATTAAGTTCGTGAATATCTCTCGTTTCCTTTTGAGAGTCGAGAAGAACAACTTCATCAACATCATCTAGAGGAATATTGAACTGAGCACATTTTGATGTGACCATAAGAGACTTGATAATAAGAATAGATCTAGGAATTGGAATAACCAAGACAAACTTCGATCCTTCCCCAAGTTTAGAATCAATCAGAATTCTTCCGCCAACTTCCTCAATTGAGGATTTAACCATATCCATACCAACACCGCGACCAGAGACACTCGTCACCTCAGTATTCGTAGAGAAACCTGATTCAAAAATAATTCCAAAGATTTTTTGGTCACTCATACTCTTTAACTGTTCTTCAGTATAGAGTCCTTTCTCTATGGCCTTCTTCTTTAAGAATTCTTTATTAAGTCCTTTACCATCATCAATAACCTCGACAATGACATTCTCCCCTGTTTCATAGGATTTAAGAGTTAACTTACCTGTAGCTGATTTACCAGAATTCTCCCTAGTCTCGGCATCTTCAATACCGTGATCTACACCATTTCTAAGCATATGCACTAAAACGCTATTGAGGAGTTTGGCCACAGATGTATCAATTTTAAAGGAGTCTCCTTCAATGATAAAATCAACATTCTTATTTAGAACAGAACAAGAATCGCGTACAACTCTTCTCATTGGCCTATATACACTTTCTATTTCTACTTTCTTCATTTCTGATATCTGATTTTGAAGAATAGTGGAAACTTTTTGTAACTCAATCATGGACTCAGAGAGATGATCGAGATCTTTATCTCCAGTAAGCTTTCCCTGGAGCCTAATTAATGTTTTAAAAATTGTATTTCTAATAACGGTTAGCTCTCCTGACATTTCGAGAAAATCAGATAGCAGCCCTTCTGAAACTGTAATCTTTTCGTCTTTCTCTTTAGTAGTACTCTTTTGAACTTTCTCTACATTAGGAGCTTCTTGTCCAGATACCTCTACGGACTGCCCTGTCTCTTGTTCAGCATCTGAACCAGAGAAGTCTGCAGAGAATATATTGGCAAGCTCTTCAAGGTTGGGTGGAAAGGGCTCAAAACGCTCGGCCAGTCCATAGAGATTTTTTAACTGATCGAGACCTTCTAAAAGAGCATTAATTACTTTTCTATTAATCGTAATTTCATTTGATTTAACTTTATTAATTAAGTCTTCATATTGATGAGCATAGCCACTAATTTCAGTTAGACCTAAGCAACTACTTGTTCCCTTAATCGTGTGAAGTAAGCGAAAATAAGTATTGATTGATTTAATATCATGGGGATCTTCTTCTACGTAGAGAATAAGCTCTTCGATTTCTTCAAGCATAGGCTTTGTTTCTTGAAGAAATTCAGTAATCATTTCTCTATCTTCTTCGATAGAGCTGATACGCTCTGCTGCTTCAGTCTCGATGAGCTCTATAATTTGTTCATCTCTGACAGGTTTTTCAAGAAATCGGCCAATCTTTAGCCTCATCCCCTCAGTGGCCATATCTTTGTCATAGAACGCAGTAACGAGGGAAAAGGGACAGTCGATACCATTATCTAAGAGACGCTCTCGAAATTGAAAGCCATTTTCTTCAGGCATTTTAAAATCAGAGATGACTAAAATAAGCCTATTTTGATTGTCAATCGCAGCTTGCAAGGCATCGTTTGGGTCTTCAAAGCATATGACTTCATATTCTTCAGGAATCACTGAGGAATAATACTCTAGAATTGGAGCTTCATCATCGACCGTAATAATTAAATATTTGGCACTCATATATGTAGTCCTTACTCTGATTTAAATTATGCAGCAAATGGAATTTCACCGAAGTGAAAGTTAAAAACAGCTTCGATAACTTCTTGTTTTAAAGGCTTATGAAGAACATCGTAGAAGCCAAGGGTTTTAAATTTGATAACATGAAGATCATCAAAGTCTGTCGCAGAAAGGAGATAGAGAGCACAGTCTTTGAAGAGTTTTGCCTCAGAAACCTTTACAATAACTTCCTCACCACTCATTTCCGGCATCATATAATCAAGAAAAACAAGCTGTGGCCTATGTTCATTAATTGCCTCTAAACCTTCTACAGGATTAGAATATGTATAAACTTCGACATCATAGGGCCTAAAGAGTTTTGCTACTGCTTTAAGCGTAATTTTATCATCATCAATTAGAAAAACTTTAAATTTTGACATACTTCACCTCACCCTTTTTTCGGAATATTAAAGGGTAAGGTTTAGTAAAAACGAGATTGATTTATGATTTTTTTGCAAATTAACTGAGTGATTCAGTTTTCTAAGATTTTTTGCGATAACAAAAAGCTTTTCCAAGCTCTTTTTGCTCCATTGGCAGATTTACACCAATCAAGCTCTCTCCTGCTCCCATAAAGAGAAGGCCACCCACTTTTAGAGAGTTATAAATATTTTCAAGAATTTTTCTCTTATTATCCATCTCTTGATAAATGAGAACATTTCGACAAAAGATCACATGATATTGCTCTTTTGGAAATTCACCATTAAGAAGGTTAAAAGTTTTAAACTGAATCTTCCCCACTAACTTAGGACTTATTTGCCAGTCTTCATTAACCTGTGAAAAATATTGAATGAGGAGATTTGCAGGAAGCCCTCTTTGAACCTCTAGCCCCGTATAAAGACCTTTCTTGGCCTTCGCTAGAGCTTCTGAAGAAATATCACTGGCCTCAATTCTCATTTTTCCAACATCTGCACTATCACCAAAAGCTTCCGTTGCCATAATTAAACTATAGGGCTCTTGTCCAGTTGAACAGGCAGCAGACCAGATATTAAAAAAGAGTGTTCCAGGAAACTCCTCTTTTAAGTAAGCAAATGCATCCTTAGCAAACGCTTTAAAAGGCTTAAGGTCTCTCATGAAGTAAGTCTCATTATTTGTACATAAATCAATAAGAACTTGATGCATTTCAGGAGTTACTTTTTGTATATAGAGTTGATAAAGCTCTTCAACATCTTTTAGGCTAAAATGTTTTACTAAAGAATTGAAACGACCATCTAGGCGATAGTAATCGTGTTCTTTATAAGATATTCCGGTATTTGCATAAACATAATCCGAAAAAAATTTATAGATTTCAGTTCTAATCATTTGTTATCCCTAAAGTATTAGTCGCAAACAAGTTCAATTTTATTTTCAATAATATCGGCCGTAAAAGGCTTCATTATATAATCACTTGCACCATGCTTTAGGGCCTGTTGGATTTTTTCAGGTTTATTTTCTGTTGTCATCATTACGATTGGAGCTTCACAGAATGATTCTGCTTCGTTCTTCTGTAAGAACTGAAGGCCATCCATTACGGGCATATTCCAATCAAGAAGAACCAAACCTACATCTGAATTCTCTTTGATTTTGTCATATGCATCCTGACCATTTTCCGCCCAAATACTTTCATGCCCTAATTCAGTTAGCATTTGACTAACCATTAAAAAAATTGGTTTTGAATCATCCACAACTAGTACTTTCATTTTCCCCTCTTGATATGGCCCATTATTGATTTAATATTTAAAATATATCTCTTTTTGAGATCTAAGTCAGACAATACTTCCGACTCTGATTTTCCTTCATAAAGCTGCGTTCTAAATTTCCAAAGAAGATCAAGCATATCTGATACAAGGGAATCCCAATCTTGCGGATTAATAGAACTATCATCCATCATTTGATTCATTAGATTATCGTAGGGAGTAAGTAATTTTTCAATATACTGATACTCTGATAACTTAGCTAAAGATAGAATCTTAGTCATATTCTGGTGAAAGAGTGAGAGATCTTTCTCTCTTTTTTTCAACCTATAGCGATTAGCTATAACAAGAACTTCACTCTGAAGATCTTCATTGTGATTACTGAAATATTCATCACGATAAATACTATTCTCACCTGATGAAAGATCCTCTTGCGGCTCTTCCATTAAAGGAGATGGGCCTTCCTCGTTTTCTACTTCCTCGTCTGCCATTTGATCGGCCATCATTTGTGCGGCCTCTTGCTCAGTTGAAGAATCTGCTTCAGACGCCCCACCCATTTGAGCTTCGAGTTCACTTAATTGTGCTGCATCTAAGCCGGAAACTTCTTTTAAGCTCTCAAGAGCAGCTGCAGAAATTCCAGCAGGGACTGAAGTGCTTGGAGTATCAACCTGTTCAACGACGACCTCTTGTGGCTTTGACTGATCACTACTTACTGACTGATTTTCTAGGTATTCATCAGTCTTCATATATTCTCTAAGAGCGCTTTCCCACTTATCTTGAGTAATAAAGCCCTTATCCACAATCAATTGTGCCATAGACTTCCCTTGCATGGCCTGGGCCTTAAAAACTTGAGAAAGGTCATCAGAAGTTAATCCAGAATCACGTGAAAAAACCTCGTAAAAAGACTTCTTCTCTTCTCCGGCCTTAAAATAGATTTCCATAATTTTATTGGCATCAAGAAGACCTTCATTCTTAATGACTTTCAAAAGAGATGGACGGGCTTCTAAATGGCATAAAGCAATTTCTAGCGCTTGCTCACTATCGATTAGTTTTTTATTCACTAGATATTTTAAAATCATTTATATCCTGCTATTCAATTGATTAATAATTTTCGGTATTTCAATTAAATCAACTTCGTGACCAGTTCCTGTTTTTAAGGCCCAGGCCATGCAAGGGAAGTCTATGGCACAATTGATTGTGGATAAGGG
>JBLWXW010000015.1:0-76003 GCA_048267265.1 Bacteriovoracaceae bacterium | reverse complement strand
GATCAACCCCTAAAACTTGAGCACAACCTCTCTGAGAGCTGCCCTTACATAGGAGTCTGTAAATGAGTTGATCAAGGTGCCTTTTTCTCAATCTATAGTTGTAAGAAAGGGTCTGGGTTGAAAAAGATTTTAAACAATTCTTACACTGAAATCTTTGTATCTTAGCTTTATCGGAAGGACGAAGGTAAGACCCACGCTTAATGATTGAGGTCTTACTTTTACAATGTGGGCACATAAGAGGGACTCCTTTTAAAGGGAGCCCATCTTATGGGTTATAAATAATTAAAATTAAATGATCTTGAAATATTATTGCTGAATTGAACACCAACTAAGACAATCAGTTTTTAGATTTCATCAAATGGAAGTTTTCTCATCCCCTTCCATGAGCGAAGGGAAATTTCGGGACGCTCTTCTTTATCAAAATAGTCAATTTGAGCAAATGTTAGCGTAGAGTTACCTTTGCCATGATCGAGATGATACATATCTGTCCATGTACCTGTATTGATAAATGTCGTTCCATCAATATAGGTACGATGGATTGGCTCATGGGTGTGGCCAACAATTAAGCAGTGAAATTTTTCATTCTCAGCAAAGAAGTCACGAGTGAGTTCTTCATAATCTCTAAAGAGCTCAAGTTCACCTAGGGAATGGTTTACGATATCGCGAAAAGACTTTTCTTGTTTAAAAATATAGATGAATCGCACCATCATAAAGTAGAAAGCATTGGCCAAAAGAAAGCGCATGGTAAAAATAGTATCGTAGATCAGTCCATTAATCATGGCTTTTTTAATAGGTCTAACGGCGTTAATATGGCCGCGCTCTTCCTTGAACTTATTAATCACTCGAGTCACATAGTATGATCCCCAAGGAGGAATAAAGAAGCGCCGACCGTCTTGATCTGCAACAACTGATTCCTTCAAGTGAAAGGTGTGGGCCATTTCATACTCATGCCCATGGCGAATCATCACGCCTTCATGGGGAATATAGTCTCCTGCTTCAGACTTAATGATAAAACGCTCTCGAATATCAGCAGGAAATTGCTCTAGGAGATAGTCCTGCAAATCCTTAAGAACTAATTCTCCATCGTGATTGCCAATAATGAAAACAATACGCTTATTCTTCTTTTTTAAAAATGTCTTAAAAGCATCCATCACCTCGGGATGGGCCTTAATGATAAGCTTCAATTTCTCAAGGGCGGCCTCTTCTGACCAGAACTCATCATCAAAGTACTCAACAAAGGGAACGGCAAGAAGGTCAAAGAGGTCACCATTAATAATGAGCTCGACCTCTTTCTTTTCATACTCTCCAGAGCTATAGTACTCGATGAATTCAACCATTTCTTCATCGTAGTGAAAGTCTTCAAGAAAGTTCCTCATACCATTTACATAGGCCCCTGCACCGAGATGAATATCAGAGATAACGATAATAGTTTTATGGGCCTTATGACCGCGGAGGAATCTCATAGGGTTTACTTCCTAATTTAAGCTCTACCCTCTGTAAGGGAGGTGACATGGGAATAAAGTAGATTTTCTCTTTATCTAGATTCTTTAGTTTTACACTTGTTGTTTTACTTGGAGCAAGAGAGATGAACTCTATACTACTTTCTGATTCTGTTATGACCTTGGCCTTTAGAGTGACTAAAGTTTTATTTTCGATAATAACACTTAACTGAGGATCATACTTAACAGGACTCAACACTCGCACTTTTTCATCATAGACTCTAACAATAAATGCATCAGGGCTTTCATAAGCGAAAGTCCTTAAACTTACTATTGAGAGTATGAAAATAAAGGATAGTAAAATAGTTTTCATAGTAGATATTTTACCAAAATTAAAGAACTTACGCGATCTTAGGAAGAATCGACCCTAATGCTTTGACTCACCAAAAACTAAAACAGTAAGCGGGCCTCATTTAACTGTTTAATTTCGTCGCGTATTCGAGCGGCCTCTTCAAAGTTAAGCTCTTTAGCTTGAAGCTTCATCTCGGCCTTCAGCTCAAGAATCTTTTGATCGATGGCCTCAGGAGAGAGGGATTGCTTTTCAACCTTTCCTTTTTTCTTCTTCTTCCCCTTAGTTCCTCTAAGGGTTTCAATCACACCACCAGAGACATCTTTAACAATCGTTTTTGGTGTAATGCCATGTTCTGCATTATAGGCCATTTGAATTTCACGTCTACGAGCAGTTTCAGCAATGGCCTTATCCATAGACTTTGTATTCTTATAGGCATAGAGAATAACACGACCTTCAGAGTTTCTAGCAGCACGTCCAATAGTTTGAATCAAAGAGCGCTCTGACCTTAGAAAGCCTTCTTTATCTGCATCGAGAATTCCAACCAGAGACACTTCAGGAAGATCAAGCCCCTCTCTTAAGAGGTTAATCCCCACAAGAATATCAAACTCCCCGAGCCTTAGGTCCCTGAGAATTTCCATACGCTCGAGAGTATCAATATCACTATGAAGGTAGCGAATTCTCATTCCCACCCCGGTAAAGTAGTTGGTCAATTCTTCGGCCAGTTTCTTAGTAAGAGTCGTGATAAGAACACGAAAACCATCGGCAATAACTTTCTTCGCCTCGACTAGAATATCATCAACTTGATCTTTAGCATCCCTTACTTCAACGATTGGATCGAGAAGGCCTGTTGGACGAATAATCTGCTCAACATACTCTCCATGAGTATGCTCAAGCTCATAATTTCCAGGAGTCGCAGATACGTAAAGAACTTGATCAAGTTTTTCTTCAAATTCATTGAACTTCAAGGGTCGATTATCAAGGGCGGACGGCAGACGAAATCCATAATTGACTAAATTTTCCTTTCTACTCCTATCACCTCGATACATTCCTCCGACCTGAGAAACGGTAATATGAGATTCATCAATAATCATAAGAAAGTCTTTATAAAAGAAATCAATTAGAGTTGGAGGTGGCTCCCCTTCCTTTGATCCTGTCATATGACGGGAGTAATTTTCAATCCCCGAGCAAAAGCCCATCTCTTCGAGCATCTCAAGATCAAGCAAAGTTCTCTGCTCTAACCTTTGGCGCTCAACTAACTTCTCTTGGGCTTCCAATTCATTCAGACGCTCGCGCAACTCTAGCTTGATGGTTTCAATGGCCTTTTCCATGCGATCACTACTCACTACATAGTGAGACTTGGGATAAATATTGGCCTTTTGAAGAGACATCAACACCCTACCCCTGAGTGGATCAACCACTGAAATCGAATCAACTTCATCATCAAAGAATTCAATACGAATAACATCTGCATCTTCATAACTTGGAAAGATTTCTACTATATCTCCACGAACTCTAAAACAGCCTCTTGAAAAGTCGATATCATTTCGCTCGTATTGAATCGAAACAAGCTTCTTTAAGAAGTCATCACGATCAACGCTATCCCCCACAAAGAGAGTAATCTTTTGACCGGAGTATTCATCGGGAGAACCTATCCCGTAAATACAACTTACAGAAGAGACCACAATGACATCATCACGTTCAAGAAGACTACGAGTGGCGGAGTGGCGTAATTTATCGATTTCATCATTAACGGATGAGTCTTTCTCAATATAAGTGTCCGAACCTGGAACATAGGCCTCTGGCTGGTAGTAATCATAGTAAGAAACAAAGTACTCGACGGCATTATTGGGAAAGAACTCTTTGAACTCAGCATAGAGCTGAGCCGCTAGGGTTTTATTATGGGCCAAGATTAGAGTCTTCTTGCCTAAGTTCTTAATGACATTGGCCATGGTAAAGGTTTTTCCAGAGCCCGTTACTCCAAGCAGCGTCTGCTCTTTTCGTCCCTCTTTGTAATGTTTCACAAGGGATTTAATGGCCTCAGGCTGATCTCCCATAGGAGAGAATTTCGATACAAGTTCAAAGCGATCTGTCATGGTAGTATTCTACGTTAAAAGAAAGGGTCCGAAAATAACAAAGGGACCCAAAAAGGGTCCCTCTATACTTTGTTCAATGATAATTTAGTTTTTACTGTTGAGCAGTATTTGAAAAGCAACTCTCAATATTTTGAATTACAGAGTTGGTTTCAATACCACCTGTAATTGAAATTTCTTGAGCAATAAGATCCTTACACTGATCAAGCATCTTCTTCTCACCAAAGCTTAGATTTTTCTTTTCTTTAAGAAGAAAGAGAGCTCTTAAAACTTCAGCAATCTCAAATAGAGACCCTGTTTTAAGTTTAAGCATATATTCTCTATATCTTCTATTCCAAGTTGAGTTATCCACTTCTACATCGTGATCTTTTAATAATCCGAATACACCCTCTACTTCTTGTTCTGAAACGAGAGCTCGGATACCATCCACTGAAGTTGTGGGAACCATGACTTTCATACCATTGGCCATAACCTTAACAATGTAAAACTTTGTCGTACATCCACCGAGCTCACGCTCTTCAATGTCGACAACCTGCCCTACACCATGTCCGGGACAAACTGCATAATCACCAATATTAAACATGCTTCCTCCAATATTATCCCAATGGCCTCATCTTAAATGATCAGTTGACCGATCGGGCGAAGCAGGTTTTTGCCCGCTCCACATACAATACGTAATTAAAATACCTTTTTTCGTAGCGCGTCACAATAAAACCTGTATTAATTACGGCCCCTGTCATGGATTTATACACGAATAATCAAACATTTACCAATATATCTTCTTGTAATTAGGTGAGTCCCATCCCTTTAGGGTCAATTATAACTATCTCTAGTGTCTAACTCGGAATGGGGATAAAATAGTTAAGTATGCGAATTTTAATTATTGATGACAATGATCCATTTAGACATTTTGTGATCACGACACTAGAGAATCACCTCAACAATGTTGATGTAGTTGAGGCAACCTCTCTAAAAGTGGCCCAGATGCTCTACTCGAGTGACCCCTACTTCGAGTGCATACTTGTCTCTTTAGATATGGATACCGGCTCACCTCTTTCTTTTATCCATCATGTTCAAGAGATCAACACCAACATCCCTATCATCACCCTAAGTGAAGAAGTCAATACTGACTCACTTCCAGGGACTCATTTTCTATGTAAAGGTACAAAAGATCATAGACCGGCCAGAATTTTTTCAGAGGCACTCTTAAATCTTCCTCCCTTTCAAAAGAACCTCAACGAGAACTCTAAAGAAAAGATCTTTGCCCAAATTAAGATATTCTATCTCTGGCGCTTTGAGGAACTTCCCTTTGACCTCTTTGTGAGAATCAATGAAAAAAAGCATGTTAAAATTCTTGCTAAGAATTCAAAGTACGATGAACAATTCATAGAAAAGTATCATACTAAAGATAATGAATATCTCTACTTAGATAATAGTGACTACCCTCTTTTAGAGGAGCTTCTTTATAGTGATTACTGGTTCGAAGGGATGAGCGATCTCTCCGAAGAAGATAAGAATTATCGCATGAAGAAGATTATTCAAAATATGGCCCACTCGATGGGACTTACTCCTCACCTTATTCAAAAGGCCGAAGAAGTTGTTCAATCTGCAGTGTCTAGTATCAATCAATCAAAGAACCTCTCCAAGCTCTTTAACCAAAGGCAAAAAGGAACGAGCTTTCAGGCCAATATCTCAACCCTAACCACTTATATGACCTCGGCACTATGTGATGAACTTGAGTGGACCACCAATAGTTCTAAAGAAAAGCTTGCCTTTGCTGCCATATTCCAAGATATCAGCTTGAATAGCTCTAAGCTGAGTTCTCTGTTTTATTTAAATATAGACGAGGTTGAAAAGCTTGGACTAACAAAGGATGAACTTAAGGATTTCTATAATCACCCCAAGCAATCGGCCGAGATGGTAAAAGAAATCAATATAAAATTCCCACAGGTAGAGGATATTATCTCTCATCATCATGAGCGACCTGATGGCAGTGGATTTCCTGCGGCCATTAATCACCAAAAAATTCCGGCCTTAAGTAGCCTCTTTATAGTGGCCCATGACTATGTCATGAGATCAGTAAACACCCGCTTTGAAAAAGATCATCAAGAGATATTGAAGGAAATGGCCCCCTTCTATCAGCAAGGACATTTTAAAAAGTGTTTCACAACACTTGAAAAGATCTTATCTTAATTTGATTTGATTTAGATTCTAAGACGCTTTCAATTTTTCAAGGTCATAAGACTGCGCCTCTTCGTTGACTTCACCGTAGACTTCACTCTGCGCATAGATTTCCTGTTGAACGCCTTCTTCCCAATGGAGAACTTCTCCGATCATGGCCTCTTTTTGATCTAAGCTTAGACCAGCAATCCACTTACTATAGAGAGTTAGACTTAATGACCAATTATCCCACTGCACAAGTCCCCTATTTCCCTCCACCGTTTTAAAGGGAAGATGAACAGAAACTCTTTCTCCGTGAATCTCGAAGGCCACTACAGACTCAGAAGCTTTACCTTCTAAAGTCGTTAGTACTCGGCCAGCACTCATTGAGAGAACGGCATGCTTATTTTGCTGGTCTGGATTTTCACCTGATGTAATCACAAATATTCCCATCGGTCTGAAAATTTCTACATTCATAGACAAGCACTCCTTTTATACCGTTTCGGCAATGGTGGATTTTCTATCAACTCCTTTTTAGAAAAACCTTCATTTTTAAGACAAAAATGCCGAAAATCAAATACATAAGGTATTTAAGGTAGACAATGAAAACTATGGTTTTTCCACCTGATTCAAGGCCTTCGCTTACTGCGAAATTGGTGCCAAGCAATCAGGAGATCACATGCAAAGTAGTAGAAATAGCGAAGGATAATATGATCCTTCAAACTACGCACGCCCTCCCCCTACGTGGAAAAATCAAGTTCAAAACTAATGATAGGGACGAAGATATTGACTTCAATAAAATTGAAGAGGCCCTCGTTGATGAATCTTACTATAGTGAAGTAAAAATTAAGGCCGAAGATCTCTTTGCCTTGAAAGTTCATTTCCTCGCCAGGCAAAGTGTTGAGAATCTTACCCACTGGCTAATGGACGCTGGCGATGATATTGATAAAGATCCGGATACAAGCAATATCAAGAAAAACCAATCCCTCGATGTCATCACAGAACCTCCTGCTCCTCAGGGACCTATCGCCGCTTTCATTGGCTCTATTCTCGATTTCTTCTATCACCGCTGGTATCTGGCCATTATCCTCTTAACGATAATGTCCATATTTCCAGCTATTCAAATAAGTAAAATAACTTTTGATCCAAGTCTAGATCGTCTTCTGGTGAAAGATGGTAAAGAAATGCTTCAGTACCAAGAGAGTATAAAAACATTTGGACCTGATAGAGTCGCCATTATCTACTTCGAAGATCCAGACATTTTTAAACCAAAGAAGCTGAAAATTCTTAGAGATCTTGCGTGGAAGCTGCAAACTTACCCGAAGGCCCAGAAAGTTCAATCTCTTTTTACAACGAGCTTTATTCACTCTAAAGATGACACCGTTTATACGGAACCCGCCTTTCAAGACTTTGAAGAAAATGATATTAATGCCACTTTAGATGCCCTAGACAGAGACCCTCTTCTCAAAGGAAGACTCTTTAATCGCCAGCAAAACTCCATGGTGTTTATCCTCCCTATTTTGCCAGAACACAGCAAATTGGCCGTTGTTGCCGAAGACTTAGAAAAATATCTTTCACCATTGAAGAGAGAATTTGCCAAGGCCTTCGTTACAGGAGAACCTCAAGTAGAACTCTTTGGCTCCCATGAGATGAAAAACTCTCAAAAAACTTATATTCCTATAATTGGACTTATCTTACTCTTGAGTTTCTACTTTTTTATAAGATCTCTTTCAGCATTCTTTGTAACTCTAACCGTTACCTTCTTATCTATATTTTGGTCTTTTGGAATAATGAGCTTCTTAAATATCCCCATCCAGATGATGGTAAGTCTTATTCCCGGAATTGTACTCATGCTTAGTGCAACAGAGATCATTCATATTTTCTCTTCTTATCACTTCGCTCTCCATGAGGGATATGGTCAAAGGGATTCATTAAAGTTTATTGGAGAAGATATAGGGAAGGCCCTCTTTCTCACCTTCTCCACTACGGCCCTTGGTTTTCTAAGTATACGCTTTAGCGATATTCTAATCCTTCAAGAATTTGCGATTGTATCTTCTTTGGCGCTCTTATTTGCTTTTATTGCAACACTTATATACTTCCCCATCCATATACGTTTTTTTCAAACGCATCACAAGGATGAGTCTCACAACAGTGGAGACTACAAGAGTAATCCTCTCTTTCTCTTAGCTAAAAATTATTTTACAAGCTTTTACTTTCACTCCTTTCAATCAAAGAAAGGTCTATGGATTATTGCCATTGTGGCCATTGTTAATGCTCTTCTTGGATTAAGGCTCTATGTTGATAATGATGCTTATGCCATGCTCGCAGAATCGACTCAGGTCAAGAAAGATATCTCTTACTTTAAAGAACATATTGGTGGAACAAAGAATATTCATATTGTGATTGAATCCATTGACTCAACTTTTAATGACCCTGATCAGCTTGCACTTCTTTGGAAACTTGGGCACACCATAGAAGAGATTCCAGGCGTTGTTCATATCGAAAGCTTTGCAGAGATGATGGCCCTCTTAAATAGAGAAATGATTTCAGGTGAAGATAAAGACTTTAAAGTTCCCACATCAAAGAATCTCATCGCCCAATATATGCTGACCCTTAGTCGAGATGACCTCGATCCCCTCATTAGTACCGATAAGAAAAAGGTAAATTTAAAAATAGCTCACGATATCAGCTCTTCTAGAGAAACAGAAGCTCTCGTAAATAAGCTAAGATCGATCCTTAAAGAAAATATCAACCCATCAAAGAACACCTTCTATTTTACGAGTAGAAATATCCTTAACCTTCATGCTGCAAATACAATCGTTAAGGGACAAGTTAAATCCCTTGTTACCATGGCCTTAATTATTGTCCTTATGCTCTCCATTTTCTTTAAAAGCATCAAGATAGGCTTAATCAGCTTAATTCCCAATCTTTTTCCTATTTTTGGACTTTTTGGAATTATGGCAATTTTTGATATTCCATTAAATATTGGAACAAGTATAGTTGCCGCTATTACTATAGGAATTGCTGCGGATGACACCATTCACCTCTTTAGTCGCTATCTCATTGATGAGTCAAAAAGTCATAATCCGATTGAATCAGCAACTATGACAATCGAAGAAGAAGTGATTCCTATTATCACGACCAGCCTCTCATTGGCCTTTTCCTATATGACTTTTGGACTTTCAAGCTTCATTCCCTTAATTGAGTTTGGTGCCCTCTCGGCCTATGTTCTCGTTTTGGCCGTTATCTCTGACCTCTATATTGGTCCAGCAATCCTTTCTTATTTCATCACGAAGGAAAAGCGACTAAAAGAGTTTGAGATTCCACTGCTGATTAATGCACCAGATCTTCACGACTCTCTGGCCTTTCATAATTTCAACAACCAAGAGATATACTCCACTATAAAGAGAGGTAAGCTTCTTACCCTATCTAGCGGAAGCTATGATCTTGAAAAATATGTTGATGAAAGGGAAACTTTCTTCATTCTTCTTAAGGGGGAATCTGAAAACTTCAATTCAGGTGATGCGATAAATCAAAATCATATCAAACTCACAAGTCCGAGTATTTTACTTAAGATAACAAAGTCTCAATTAACCCATCTTTCTCCTAGAATTTTTTCTAAATTTTGTAATAATTTAAAGTGTTAAGCTATTACAAATTTGAATCTAGGAAAATCCATGAAATTACCCGCAAAAAAGACTCTTCTTTTATCTTTGCTTGTTGCGAGCTGCTCTTCTTTCATACCTGAGATCATGGCCGCATGTGATAAAGAAGGTAGCGCCATTATGAAGGAACAAAATAAAAAGCAATCTGCAACTACAGAGCAGGAAGATCAGGAAATAGTCATTCTTGATATCGCAACAAAGAAGAAAGAGACTCGTTCAATGAAGCGCTTCATGCGAAAAAAAGACGACGACAATAAGAAGTCAGTAATGTACTTCAACGAACCTAAAACGATTAAGGGCTCTGGACTTCTAAGCTGGAAAACCTCTGAAGGTGATAATCAATGGCTCTATATTCCTGAACTAAAGAAACTTCAAAGAATTGCCAGTGGTAGTCGTAAGAATTATTTCATGGGTACAGACTTCACCTTCGCTGATTTAGAAGGAGAAGACCTTAAAAAGAATAAATACACCTGTACCCAAGAAGTTTCATGTCAAAATGGGAAATCAAAATGCTATGTGATTTCTGCAGAGCCAATTTCTCCAAAAGAATCTCGTGATATCGGATACTCTAAACGTATGCTCTTAGTAGATAAGAAAGATCTTATTACTCTCAAAATTGTATTCTTTGATCTCAAAGGGGCAAAGCTTAAAACCGCAGAATACGCAAACTGGGCCCAAGACAAAGGGCTATGGAGACCAAACCTCGCCATTATGGATCGTCATGGAGTCCAAAAGACTTTTATTAAAGTTAATGCAAGAACGCTTAATGGAAGCATTGATGACATGGTACTTACCAAGCGTTTCTTAGAAAAAGAAATGCACATAAAATAAGTTGTTAAAAGAATACTCAATATATTCATTGATTGGCCTGGGAATACTTACTTATTCCCTAAGCCCTTCTCAACTTCACGCTCAAGAATTTCGCTCCCGTAGTTATAAGTATCCCATTGGCAAGGTTATATCGGTTGAAGGAACGGTTATTGCTCTATCCAACTTTGATCGCACCCTACAGTATCTAGGGCGTGGAGATAATATTTCAAATAAGTTGAGAATTGCCACAAGGTCTGATTCGAAGGCCACTATCAAAATTGGTAAACAGAGTTTTATTAGATTAGGGGCGAATACCCGAATCTCAATTCTCTATCAACAAAATGGAGCCAAAACACTTATTCGAATTCTTAGAGGAACGATCCGCTATGAACATCGCGCTCTAGGAGAACCCGATGTTTTTATTGCCGGAAAATCATCGGGAGATTACTACTCGGCCCACTCCTTTGATGCTGTCATTCATAACCAAAAATTCTATTTTAGAAAAAATAGCAAAGGCCGAGTCTATAAGTTCACTCCGATTAATGTTGGAGAAAAGGATCCTTTAGAGATTGGAACTAAAGACCTTGAACTTCTCACCCAGAAGTTTGGGGCCAATACCCCAACTTATCGCCTTAAAAAGGCCAAAGATAATCCTGCGCCAAAGAAAGAGGATAAGGAAAACCTTGCAGATGCTGCGAGTATTTTTGGTGAATCTGTTTTCAATACCGACTCTTCATCAAATATGGACGATATCTTTGGAAGCTCGGCCAGTAACAAAGATCAAGCTTCAGACATCTTTGGAGCAGAGACAGATGTAAAGTCCAAGCACGAGAGAAAGAAACTTAAAGGAAATATTGGCCTTCAATTAGAAAAGGAAGCTCCCCCTCTTCCGAAAGTAAATATTCGTGCTGAAGATGATGAGATTGGTCCCTTTGATATTACTCTCTACTCAAAATCTACATTCTATAGTGCAACCCCTAGAGAGGATGTAGGAAGTGTCGACTCTTCAGGCTTTCATCAAGATATTCGAGTCACTCTTGGGAATAAGCTAAACCTAAGTAGCTCAGAATCACTAACCTTCAATGGCTGGATCGAGGCCAGTAACAGAAAGGAAGTTTACAATGATGTGGGCAAGGTCTTTGACTTTCAATCAAGTAAGAGAAACTACTTAAATCTCAATGAGTTCTACTACACTCAGTCGACTAAGAATTATGATATCCAATTTGGTAAGAAAGTTGTCAAAGTAGGAAAAGGGATTATTTATAGCCCTACAGATAGTATCTCGGCCACAGATGTTACCGTTCCAACCTCTCCTGTCTTTCTTGGAAATGTCCTTATTTCACTAGACTATTATATTAGCAATTGGACCCTCACAACGATGCTCCTTCCCGTCATTGTTCCCAATAAGTCCCCAACTCAAAATAGTCGCTGGACCACACTCTACTCCAATATTGATTATCAATTGGAACAAGAATTTCCTTCAGGCTTTAATCTAAAGAGCAATCAGATTTTCATTAAGCTTGAAGGTACTGCCTGGGGAACGGATTGGATGTTCTCTCTATTTAATGGGCCAAATTCAAACCCTGTCGTGCGAAATGATATCCGTGTAGTGGGTAACACTCCAGAGTTCACACTCGTTCAAGAGCACGTGCCTATTACCTTCGTCAGCATGGGCTTCTCAACCACAATTAAAGGTCTAGAAATCCATGGAGAAATTCTTAATCAAAATGCTGAAGATGGAAAAGATGACTCTTTTACGGCCATAATGGTTGGAGGTCGCTACACCCTCGATAGAGTCCCTAAGATATTTGGACTTAACTCTATTGATTTAATCTTAGAACACGGTAGAGAGAACCTGCGCAGTCCCCAAACAAGACCATTCTACGCCCTTAGCTCCATTGGTTCGCGCCTTTATCAAAATAGCTTCCTTGGAACGATGATCTTCAATATCAATGATGAGTTCTCATTCAATTACGATTTTCACTTTGATCGCAAAAATGATGGTGAAGCCCTGATCTATGGACTCAACTACAGTGCAGGTGCTTCCCAGTGGCGAGTACGTCTTGAAACTTTTGAAGGCAGTGACGACTCAAACTTTGGGATGTGGAGAGATAATGATAATTACTCTCTTGAGTATAATTATTCTTTTTAAAATAACTCTATTTTATGAATCAAAGGAAAGCTCGTAATATGGTCAATAGGCTCATTTGATAAGTCTTTTGGTGCATTGATCACACCTCTAAACTTCCCTACCACAAGTCTGCCTAGCGCATGACTCACCTCTTGGGGATTCTCTCCCATCTTAGAGAGATAATGATGGAGATCTTTCTGTAATGCTAGAGTATCTTTATGTTTTTTGGCGCGAAAGCAGATATCAAACGAGCCATCATAGAACTCATGAGGGCGAATATTTTCGCGCTCCATAATATCATCCTCGTCTTCATAGGCCTCAAGCCAACTCTTACCAACTTGAGAATAATGAATAAATAAGTCTCCAAAATCTCTATGTAAAGAGAAGTGCTCGTAGACTTCATGAGGAAGCTTTAATTTTTCAGTATTCATGAATTCAACATAGATATAGGGAATAGGTTCTTTTCCATGGGCGCGATGAATGAGAATATTCTCCAGAGCGTGAATAGATTCATTATATATATTCATCTGCTCTCGAGTACGAGCATCACTTTGAAGATAGGCTTCAGTTGGCCGATCCACAGGACCTCTCATTTGATCAAATTGATGATGAAGGATATTTAACTTCTCTTGATTTATATTTTGCAGAAGATCTTCCTCACTGACCCCAAGATCTAGAATCCCCGCTTCTTTAAAGATTGCTAATGCTAATCGAATTCTTTCTACATAGTATTCAGCTCGACTCGTCTCCCCCTTAAATCCTACACACTGACGATTAGGATTGAGGGGCCGCTTCTCCTTTAGCCTCTGCTCTAAAAGCTTGGCCCACTGCTGAACGAAGGGATAATCTTCAAGATCAAACTCAAGAGTCGTCAACTCTAGAGCATCACTCTCTTTCTTTAATGTAATATGAAGCTTTCGGAATTTCTTTTGAGTTCGAAACCATTTCTTGAACACAATTATTCCTTATCCAAATCCATGAAGTAAACACAAAGTGGAATCTCTTCGCCGTCATTACAGCGAACACCGTATATAAGAGTTCCTCGAGCAATTCCTTGTCCATACTCACCAACAAAATAATCATCATCAACGGCCATGTAGAAATCTTGTAGTCGACCACGATTTCCCGTACTGGTATCCCCAGGTAAACTTGGGGCACTAGCATCACAAATTTCAAGAGTCATAAGATCTTCAAGTTGCGTATCACTCTCTTCAATGGCCCAGCCCGTACTCATTTGAAATTTACCATTTTCATAAACCGCACCGACAGCTGTGTGACTGGTGACAACATCAGGGTGATGAATATAATTGGGGTAACTATCTTGCGTGGTAAGGGTGGCCACTGCTTCAGCAACATCCAAAGTCGCAGAAACTTCAGGGCAAGTGCGATCGACAAAGTCTGGGTCAGTCCCCGGCCCCTCATAAACCGTCATAGTGCCACTATATCTTCCATCATCTGCGGCCACATCATATTCATCAGTGCTCAAAATACATGAACTCATTGAGCAAAGAATCGTTCCGATTAAAGCTATGTATAGGTAATTATTAGTATTCTTCTTCATTTGGAATTCATTTCGAACAAACATCCTGTCTGTACTGATTAAAAATTAAATCTCTTAGATCATTATAACCTAAGTCATTAAAATTTCTATTGTCACAAAATAAAGGCACCCGATTTCCTCTACTAATACTCAATTAATTTCCTCAACTAGCCGAAATGAGTTGTATTAGACCAAGTTCTAGAGAAAGAAAACTGTAAGTAACGATAAAATAAATTATAGCGAATTAAATCTCGTTCATTAATTAACTAGAGGTAACTTCACGTATGCAGCAAACTCCTCGCAGATCACATTCAATTGTCTCTATCATGTTCATGGCGATCATGACCTGCACGACATTATTCTCAATGGAAGTTAGTGCGTTCTGTGGTTACTCTTCTTCAGACTCTAGGCATGCCCAAGCTCAAAGCTGTCAAACGGCCGGTAATACTTGGAATTGTAGCTATGAGTACTGCTTTGATCAAACTCGTCAAAACTGGCTTACGGGTGGAACTCTTGCTTGTAATAAGAAGACAACTCCACAAGAAAGGGCCCAATGTAAGGCCGACCTCAATTCATCACTCGCCTCCTATGTAACAGAAGCTAAATCCTGTAATGGAAATGCTCTCTGTATGGAGCGCCTAGATACCTACTCTGAAAAGTATCTGGCCTGTACCACAGATGCTTGTCGCAATAACCTCGATCAACAGAGAAATCTATATAAAGAAGAGAAGCTAAATTGTGAAGCAAAGAGCGAACCTTATAAGTCCGACTGTCTCAACGCTCTCAACCAATATGTTGCTCAGTACGAGTCTTGTAATGGCAATAGCACATGCGAAGAAAAGCTCGATGCTAATCGTATTGAATATAAGAATGAACTTCAAAGATGTGAGTCTCTCTCTAGTGCGAGAAGTGAGCAATGCTATAACAATCTTCAAAACTATGTTGCTCTCTACAATGCTTGTAACGGAGATGCCAGTTGTGAAAATAAGTTAAATAATCAAAGACAGAGCTACTTAACTGAAGAGGCCAAGTGTAATGCAAAGAGTGAACCTTATAAATCAAATTGTCTGAATAATCTTTCTACTTTCTCTACGGCCTATAATAACTGTAAAACTGATTCTTGCCGTGATGGCCTTATGGCCGACCAAGAGCTCTATCAAAATCATGCCACTCGTTGTGATGCAAAAACGGGAAAAGAAAAAGAATCTTGCTATGAACAACTTGATAGCTTTGTTAGTGCTTATCTTGCCTGTGGAGATGATCAGGTATGTAAGGATCAAAAAAGTGCGAAGCTCACTGAATATAATAATGAAATGGCCAAATGCGAGGCCATAAGTGATAGCTCAAGAAAAGCTGCTTGTATTGATCAGCTCGATACTTACGTTAGTGCCTATCAAGCCTGTGGTACAGATAAGGCCTGTATTGATAAGCTTGAATCTGACAGGGCCGCCTACACGGCCGAGTATAATAGCTGCCTCGCTCACGGAAATACGGCCCAGCAAAATAGCTGTATTGAAAATCTAAATATGTTCACGCAGAAGTATAAAGAATGTAATGGCAATAAGAGCTGTGAAGATAAACTCATGGCCCAAAAAACAGAATATAATGTCGAAAAGGCCAGATGTAATGCATTTTCCGATAGCGCAGAAAAGCAGGCCTGTCTCACGAGACTCGATACCTATGTGGCATCAATTTCAGCATGTAATGGAAATCAAAGCTGTGAAGACCAAGTGGCAGCAGATCGGGCCGCCTATGAAACAGAGTATAATAGTTGTCTTGCCAAGTCTGGTGATGAAAAGTCATCATGCCTCTCTAACCTTGCCTACTTCACTAATGCTTATACGGCCTGTGGCAGTGATCAAGCTTGTAAAGACCAACTGAATGCCGATCGAGAACTGATTCAAGATGAACAGGCCCGTTGCGATGCTCTCAACGGTGCAAAGAAAACTCAATGTCTTGAAACTCTTAATTCGTTTATTTCATCTTATCAGGCCTGTGATGGAAATAAGGCCTGTGAAACTGACTTGAAAACTCAGCAAGAAGCTTATTCAGCAGAGCGCACCTATTGTGAATCACTCTCAGGAAATGCAAGAACACAATGTCTCGCTCAACTTGATTCTTTTGTTGATAGTTACTATGCCTGTGGAAATGATAAGGCCTGTAAGGATCAACTCCTTGCCAATCAAAGTGAGTACTCAACAGAGCGCTCTCGCTGTGAGGCCATCTCCGATGCAACAGAGAAAGCAACTTGTCTTTCAAATCTTGAAACCTATGTTGACGCCTACCTTGCTTGTGGATCTGATCAAGCTTGTAAAGATAATCTTCAGGCCCAAAGATCTGAATATAAGGCCCAGTATGCACAATGTGAAAATAAGAGCGATGCCGCTGAGAAGTCGGCCTGTATTGAAAACTTAAATGATTATGTGGCCCAGTATCAGGCCTGTGGAAATAATCAAGCTTGTATTGATGAACTTGAGGCCAATCGTGCGGCCTATACAGCAGAGCTTGCTAGCTGTGAAAAGAAGTCAGGACAAGAGCGCACCAGCTGTCTTAGTAATCTTCAGGCCTTTATGGATGCCTATAGTGCTTGTGGAAATAATCAAAGCTGTAAAGAACAGCTTATGGCCGATAAAGAAGACTTTCAAGAACAGCAAGATGCATGTAATGCCCTTACAAATGCCCAGGAGCGTGGAGTCTGTTTAAGTAATCTCAGTAAGTTTATGAGTGCTTATCAAGACTGTGGATCAAACCTAACTTGTAAGAATCAACTCAAAGCAGATCGTGACCTCTATCTTGCAGAAAAGAATCGCTGTGATGCCTTTAGTGACTCATCTAAGAAGTCATCTTGTAATAGTAATCTTCAGGCCTTTCTCGATGCCTATAATGCTTGTGGAAATGATATGACCTGTAAGTCTTCTCTTAAAGAAGATCAAGAAACCTATCAAGCTGAATTTAATAAATGTGAAAATAAAACGAATGCTAATGAAAAAAGTGAATGTCACGCCAATCTTCAGGCCTACCTCGATTCTTATTATGGCTGTGAAGGAGATGCGGCCTGTATTAGTGAGCTTGAGAGTTCACGTGCTCAATACCAAGAGCAATTGGCCATGTGCGAGGCCAAATCTGATCCCGAGCGTGCCAAATGCTTAAGTGCACTTGATACCTATATGACCAAGTATCAGGCCTGTAATGGAAATAGTGCCTGTATAGCAAGCCTTAACGAACAAAAAGATATGTATCTCTCTGAACTCAATAAGTGTGAGGCCATGAGTGGAGAGAAGAAAACACAATGTCTGGCCAATCTTGATAGCTATGTAGCAAAGCTTGATGCTTGTAATGGTGATCAAGCCTGTATTGATAAATTGGTTGCTCAACTAGAAGAGTATAACCAACAAAAAGCTGTATGTGAGGCCAAGGCCGATCCTGAAAAGTCTACTTGCCTGGCCCAACTTGAAGACTATGTTGATAAAGTTGAAGCTTGTAATGGAAATGCTGAGTGTATTGCCGATCTTGAAGCGGACCGTGATGCCTACCAAGAAGAAGTGGCCCGTTGTGAGGCCATATCTGATACTACTCAAAAGCAAGCTTGCTTCTCGAATCTTGAAACTTATATGGCCAACTATGAAGCCTGTGGAAATGACCAAGCCTGTAAAGACAGGCTCGCCAGTGAAAAGGATCAGTACTTAGCTGAATATAATCGCTGCGAGGCCATGACTAATTCCAGTGAGAAATCTTCCTGTCATGACAGACTCTCCTCTTATCTTTCTGAGTATCAAGCATGTGGCAATGACCAATCTTGTAAGAATGACCTCAATAGTAAGAGAGAAGAATATCTTGCGGCCTATAATCAATGTGATGGAATGACGGGAAATGAGCGTACTCAATGCTTCAATACTCTTTCAGCCTATATGGATTCTTATGAAGCTTGTGGCAGTGATCAGAGCTGTATCGATAAGCTTGAAGCTGATCGCACGGCCTATGAATCAGAAAAGAATCGCTGTAATGCGATGACAGATGCACCTGCAAAACAGAGCTGTCTCAATGACCTCAATCAATATATGTCATCATATAATAATTGTGGAGCTGATCAGGCCTGTAAAGATAGACTAGAAGCGGATCGCCTCGCCTACCAGGCCGAAGTCAATAAGTGTGAAGAAGAAGCGGATAGTTCAATGAAAGAGAAGTGCTTAAGTAATTTAAACACTTTCAAAGAAATGTATGACGCTTGTAATGATGACAATTGCCGTGAAACTCTGATGGCCGATAAAGATTCATTTCAAAATGCACTCAATAACTGTGAGTCTGAAGGATCAGCAGAGGCCGTATCCAGTTGTAAGCAAAGGGCCTATGCCTTTCTTGATGAATATACAGCTTGTACATCTCAGGCCTGTCGCGATGAAATGCGCATGGACTATGAGCGCTACAATGTGGCCATGCAAGAGTGTAAGGCCAAGAATAGTGAATCTGAAAAACAGGTTTGTAAAGATCAAGTCAATGCCTATGTGGAGGCCATTGCTGCTTGTGATGGTAAGAGTGGTGCAGATAAGAAGCGCTGTGAAGGTGAAGCCGAATATAAAGTTGGAACGACAGTTTGTGCCGATAAGGCCGAGTGTGGTGGTGGTGAGAGCTACAACTGCCAAACCAAGAGCTGTATGAGTGATTCGGCCAACGAAGACCTCCTTGCTCTCTATCTTGATTGTTATATGATTGATAATTCCACAGAGAAGGCCGCCTGTCAGGAGAACCTAGAGGAAGTCGCCTCAACTGGAAGTACCTTAGAAGGAGAATTGGCCAGTGATGGAAGGGCCCTTGCCTCCAGTGCCAAGAAAGGTGCAATGATTGCTGGAGCAGGTGCTGCCGCAGGACTCATTAGTACAATCCTTGCCATTAAAGGAAAACAGATTTGTGCTTCGGGGGGAATTCTTGCCCTTGGTGGAGTCTACGCTCTCTATAATGAAGTAACCCACTCCAAGCAAATCAAAGGTCGAATGGAAGCATTACAAGCTGAGTACCAGGCCAAAGTTGCCCAAATGGATAGAAACTCTTATGAGTATCAAAGAGTTTCTTTTGAATATGCTATTAAAGGTTATGAGCTTATGGCCCAGGCCTATGATGAAAAGGCCAGCAACTATAAAATCATTATGGGTGTTGGTGGTATTGCGGCAGGTGTTGCAGGTGTAGAGCTCGCCATTGCTGCGGCCATGAAACCAGAGCCACCTTGTGGTACCGCCTATGCTGGAGCAAACCTTGCGGCCGGTGGATTAATGCTAGCGACGGCATCCTCACTCAATAGTCACGCCAAGAGTGCGGCCTCTGATCATAGAGATAAGGCCCAGGAGCTAAGAGACCTTATGGCCGAGTTTGATAAGTACCATACAAATAATGGTATTATCGATGATCCAGATGCTGCATCAGAGGCCTTGTCTAATGTCGTAAGCTATATAGATAGTGCTTCTCAAACCAGTAATAGTATCGTTAAAGAGGCCACTGGTGTAAGTGCTGATGAAATTGCCGATTCAGAAAGCACAGGAAAGAACTGTATTTCTTCTGCTGGAAAAGTTGACTCTGGCTGTAGCTGTACTTCAGATAATTCATGTATGTCCGTTGGGCTTAATTTTGAATTAAGTGGAACAAGCGCGCAAATAGCAAAGCAAAAAGGAATGATCACTGATCTTGATAGTAAGGGTGCTGCAGGTAACCTCGCCTCTTCCTTCAACTCTCTTGCCGCAGGTAAAAAGTCTCTAAAAGATTTTAGAAAGGAAAACCTTATGCTAAGCGAATCAAGAGTTAAAACAGGTTTAAGTGCCATTGAAGAGTTTAATAAGACGGCCGAAAAACAAGGGTTCAATAAAGTATCAGCAGTCACAAAGAGTAATGATGCTGCCGCCATCAGGGACCTTGCTCCCATGGATGGAAAATCAAAAGGTGGAACACTACCAACTGATGAAGTCAAAGAGGAAAGTAAAAAGTCTGATGTTGCAGTCGATATAGCGAAAGGAAATTGGAATAAGCCTCTGGCCTTTAAGAAGGGAAAGATTCTTGGCGAGCTTGACTTCCTACTAGGAGAAGATGAAGAGGGAATAAATCGCGATCCTTCATCTCTTGACTCTGTCGCCAATAGTGACAGTGATGATACTACAAAAGAGCTCTTTGCAAAGAATGAAGAAGATACTCTAAGTGGAAACTTTAAAGACTCCGATCAAGTTATTCAAAATCGCGAGTTTGATATTTTCACGGCCATTAGTATTCGCTACCGTAAGAAGTTTTTCCGTAAAGAAAAGTAAAAAGAAAAGTAAAAGATAAATAAAAAAAGGCCCCACAAAAGCAGGGCCTCTTCTTTTTTCAATTTTAAATAGAATCTTAGAAACGATCCATTACTTCAGTTGCATTGAAGAAGTAGTTGATCTCTCTCTCAGCAGAAGCTGCAGAGTCAGATCCGTGAACCGCATTCTCTCCTACTGACTTAGCATAAAGCTTACGAAGAGTATTTTCTTCAGCGTCAGCTGGGTTAGTTGCCCCCATGATCGTACGGTTTTTCTCTACAGCGTTTTCACCTTCAAGAACCATAAGAAGAACTGGGGCAGAAGTCATGAAAGAAACAAGCTCACCAAAGAATGGTCTTTCTTTGTGCTCAATATAGAAACCTTCAGCTTTTTCTTTTGAAAGAGTTGTAAGTTTAGCGGCAGCAATTCTAAGCCCTTCTTTTTCAAAACGAGCAACGATATTACCGATGTTGTTATCAAGAACTGCATTTGGTTTAATGATAGAAAATGTTTTTTCCATAGTAATCTCCTAAAATGACGCATCCCCAAGTAATGGGGATGGCCGTAATTAACTTAAAATCTTTGAAATAATTAACTGATTTATTGTGCAGTCGTCAAATTATTAGTTCGACTTCTTATTTCTTAAGCGCTTCTTCCATTTTTTGACCAAGTTCAGCAGGTGAACGAGCAATCGTTACCCCACATTCCTCAAGAATACGAAATTTCGCTTCTGCAGTGTCATCTCCACCAGAGATAATTGCACCAGCGTGACCCATACGTTTACCGGGAGGCGCAGAAGCACCAGCGATAAAGCTTACAACAGGCTTAGTCATATTCTTCTTAATCCAGCGAGCAGCATCAGTCTCAGCAGATCCACCGATCTCACCAATCATAATAACCGCTTCTGTTTCAGGATCTTTTTCGAATAGCTCAAGCATATCAATAAAGTTTGTTCCGTTAACAGGATCTCCCCCGATACCAACACAAGTTGATTGACCAATTTCTCTTTGAGTTAATTGGAAAACCGCTTCGTAAGTAAGTGTACCTGAACGAGAGATAACCCCTACTTTACCTGGCATGTGGATATGACCTGGCATAATCCCGATCTTACACTCACCTGGAGTGATGATACCTGGACAGTTAGGACCGATAAGACGAGTCTTTGAACCCTTAAGGGCGGCCTTAACTTTAACCATATCTGTAATAGGAATACCTTCCGTAATCGCGATAACAAGAGGCATCTCTGCATCAATACACTCAAGAATTGAGTCTGCAGCAAATGGAGGTGGAACCATAATCATGGCCGCATTAGCACCTGTCTTATCTACAGCTTCAACAACAGAGTTGAATACAGGAAAGCCTTCGTGAACTGTTCCACCTTTACCTGGAGTTACTCCTCCAACAAAGTTAGTACCGTAGTCACGAGATTGAAGTGAATGAAAAGTACCTTGCTTACCAGTGAAACCAACAGTGATAAGTTTTGTATCTCTACCTACTAGGATTGCCATCTTATGCCTCCCCTTTCTTTGCAGCTTCAACAACTTTTTGAGCTGCATCTGCTAGATCATCAGCAGCGATAAGATCTAGATCAGACTCATTAAGAATTTTCTTCCCAAGAGCAACATTAGTACCCTCAAGACGAACTACCAATGGAACTTTCAGTTGAAGTTCTTTGGCCGCAGCAACAACACCTTCAGCGATGATGTCACACTTCATAATTCCACCAAAGATATTAACTAAGATAGCTGATACATTGGGATCTTGAAGAATGATAGTGAATGCTTTTTGAACCGTTTCTTTAGTTGCCCCGCCCCCTACATCTAGGAAGTTAGCAGGCTTTCCACCAAAGAGAGAAATGATATCAAGTGTACCCATCGCAAGACCGGCACCATTTACGAGACATCCAATATTTCCATCAAGTTCAATATAAGAAAGACCAAATTCAGCAGCTTCAAGTTCTTTTGCTGATTCTTCAGTTGGATCACGAAGAGCTTCAATTTCAGGATGTCTGAAAAGAGCATTGGCATCGAAGTTAAGTTTTGCATCAAGAGCAATCACATCATTGTTCTTTGTAACAACAAGAGGATTGATTTCAGCAATCGTACAATCTTTTTCTACATAAAGGTTATAAAGACCTTGGAAGAACTTAGATGCTTTCTTAACGAGATCTTTATCTTTGATACCGATACCATAAGCAAGCTTACGTCCAATAAATGGAGTGAACCCTGCGGCCGGATCAACAGCGACTTTGATAATTTTCTCAGGAGTTTCTTCAGCTACTTTCTCAATTTCAACCCCACCTTCAGAAGAGGCCATGAAAGTAATCTTACCAGTGGCGCGATCAAGAACAAGACCTGCATAGTACTCGTGCTCGATTTCACAGCCTTCTTCAATAAGAAGAGTTAATACTTTCTTACCTTCTGGTCCTGTTTGGTGAGTTACTAAAGTTTTACCTAAGATGTCATTTGCATGCTCTTTAACCTCATCAAGGCTTTTCGCAAGCTTAACACCACCAGCTTTTCCACGCCCACCAGCGTGAATTTGAGCTTTAACAACCCATACGTTGCCACCTAGTTCTTTGGCCGCAGCTACTGCTTCATCAACTGTTTTAGCAACTTTCCCTTTTAGAGTGCTAATGTTGAATTCACGCATTAGCTCTTTGGCCTGATACTCGTGAACATTCATAATAGAGACTCCCTACTTTGAGTTCATGTCCGACGCAAAACCGATTATGAAGGTCGGACAAATTTATAAAAATAATCGATTCTAATTTGAACCCATAATAGTGCCCCCGTTTGCTTTACTCTAGGAGCACAGCAACACAAACCATTGATTTTCTTAAAAAAATAATTCTATATGTTCAAAGCCTCGTATTTATCAGCTTATTCAAACTATGCGCATTGCTTCACTTTTCATAATCACGGCAAATCATAGACTAAATCAATAAAACTTCATTATGATATCGGTGAATTTACAAGGATTGATCAAATGAAATTATTTTTTTTCTTTATATACCTCTTTGTCTGTCCATCATTAATGTGGGCCCAAGATGCAAGACTCGTAACCATGAAAGGAGAAGTTCTCCTCAATAAAAGTAGACTCACTCAAGATCAAAAGAATTCTTCTATCAGCGCAGGCTCTGTGATTGAGGCCGTTGGAAAGCAGAGCTTTTTTATCATTGAATATAAAGATGGATCGCGCTTTATGGTGAAAGACGGTCTTATCACTGTCCAAAAGATGAATCCTGATGAGTCTCTCCTTTCCTTACTGAAAGGAACCATCTTCAGTTATGTTAATCCTAAAGCGGCCCATAAATTTAAAGTGAAAACAAAGCGCGCTTCTTTTGGAGTTAGAGGAACAAAGTTTTGGCTCCAGGAATCGGATAAAGAGAGCTACTTATGTGTATGTGAGGGAGTCGTGGCCGTGAGAAATAACCACTCTCTAATGCTCGTTAACCCTGGTGAGGATTCTCATATAGACACGGCATTAGGGACTCTTCAAAAAAGTGCCTCTAATGATATGATGTGGAAGATGGCCTCTGAAGGCTTTCAAACTATGGGCTTACCAATTGCCCCACTACAGAAGTAATTTCAAAGTAATTTCTATGAGAAAAACAAAACTAAAATACTATATTCTTGAGCCCGCACTCTTCAAACTAGACGGTGGGGGCATGTACGGAATCATTCCCAAGCCCTTATGGAACCGCGTCCATCCGGCCGACGAACAAAACCGCGTTCTTCTCGCTCTTAGACTCATGCTAATTCAAGGACCTAAGAGAACCGTTCTTATTGATACAGGCATTGGCGATTATCACGATGATAAATTTGTCCAAATGTTTGATGTACAAAGCTCTGATTCTCCCCTTGAGCAGGCCCTATCTAATATTGGACTGAAGAAAGAAGATATTACTGACCTTGTAATCTCCCATTTTCACTTTGATCATATTGGAGGTCTGGGTAAGGAAGATGGCGGTGAACATATCGCCGCTCTTCCTCATGTTAATGTCCACGTTCACAAGAAACACTATGACTATGCCTTCAACCCAACCCCCAGAGATGCCGGCTCATTCCACTCCCATCTCTTTGGCCCACTTCTAAAAAGTTATCAAGAAAAAGGTAAACTCTTTTTCTATGAAGGAGATCGCGGCGAGCTCTTTGATCTTGGAGAAGGAGAAACTCTCAAATTCATTACAAGTCATGGACACACTCCTTGGCTGATGCATCCTTATACAGATCAATATATCTATTTAACTGATCTCATTCCTACCAGTAATCATCTCCATATCCCATGGGTAATGGGCTATGATATTGCCCCCGGAGTGACGACAAAATATAAAGAGCAGCTTCTTTCATTCATTGAAAAAGAGCAACTCAAGGTTATCTATGAACATGATCCAAACTACTGGGGCTCACGATTGGGTAGAGATGATAAGGGAAGAATTAAAGCGAAAGATAACTTTTCTCGCCAAAATGAGATTTCTTATTCTATTTAAATTGCTTTAATTTTTGCGTAAGCTCATCAATATGAAGAAGACCTTTCTTCATAAGCTCTTCGACTTTAGCATTCATTGACTTTGACAAACTAATAGAGATCTTCTTATCTAAGCGCTTATGCTTCTTCGTTTCAGTAACCATAAGAGAGGCCAGCGCACCAATTTCTTTTCCAAACTCTGTGAGTTCAAGATAGGCCTGGGACTGCTTAGGGTCTAAATTCAGAGTCGAAAGATGGCGCTTGTGGGAGTCGATAATTAAATCCCTCATCATGGGACCAATTTGCTTATTATACTGATCTTCAAAAAGATAGATGGTATTTCCTTTAGAAATACGATTCAAAGTATTTTGATAGAGATCACCCATTTGCTCTAATAGGCCAAGGAAAGTTTCATAGCGCTGCTTACGCTCTTTCATGGGACGAATGAGGTTTCGATCCAATTTAACCTGATAATCCCCAAGCTTGGTATCAAAAGACTTCTTTGCCAATGGACTCAAAAGGATGTCACCCTTGAGCACTTGCTTCTGAATTTCTTGTTCAGAAGTGAAAAGCCCCCCGAGAACAGGGATATCTTTTACCAACATATTCCATCGTAATAATGTTCCCCCAGGTATAAGCTCTAAGATATAGCTATACTCTCCGGCAACAATCCCCTCTCCGCGAAGGATTTCAATTTCATCAAAGAAAGTTAAGCCTTTATCATACGGGCCTTGGGTCAAGAGCTCTACGGGAGCTTCTCCCATATAGCGCCCTTCTTTGGTTTTTAAGCGAAGAATGGCCCAGCCCTCTCCGGGAAAATTAGCGCCCAGCCAAAGGGCACTCAAGTCAGATGTTGGTCTTATTTTGTATTCAACACCTTTATCTTCATAGAATTCTTTCTGAGTGACATGTAAGATGGCATCACGATCGCCCTTCGTCAGGCCAAAGGCCTTTGGCGTAGTGAAGAAAGCACTCCATAGATAAGAGATAAAAACAATAAGTCCTACAAGACCTACGGCCGCACTTGAATAAAATTTTAAATGGGAAAGTTGAAAGGCTTCAGGGTGATCTTCTCGCGCATCAACTTCCTCATCTTCAAATTGATATTGAACTTCATATTCATCAGCGAGTTCAGAGTCTTCGCTTAGATCTTCTTCAATATATTCTTTGAACTGTTCCAACTCCTCGCTTGGTGGCAGTGGAGGAAGATCGGGGGGAAGATCGGGAGGGAGATCATCCCTTACTGCTTCGACTTCCTCAATTTCTTCACTCTGAACTTCTTCATTTTGAACTTCATCCATTGGAGGAAGTGGAGGCAGTGGCGGTGGTTCGCTATCACTATCTTGTTGCTCAAAACCTTCAGCAACAACTTCTTCTTTTTCAGTTTGCCTGGTCTCTGGTTCTACATCTTTATGATGATGATCATCTTCAAAGATAAGCCCTGCTTCTACTTCATTTTCAATTTGATCGGGATTAAGCTCCTCTGGTGCCTTGAAATCAAGACCCAAACCTAGCTCATGGGGCATATCTGATGCGGCAGGAAAGAGAGAGATAAATTCGGACCATTCATGAACCGCCATCCAGTCGCGCTCACCTTCTTTCCAAATCAAATCTTCTTTGGTCAACTCCATGAGCATAATCTTGCTCATGATCTCTTCCTGAGAAAAGGGACCAATGTGGTGATCCCCTTGAAATATAAACCAATTCCTTTGTGACGTCATATCCTTATAATGTTATACTGGACTTTAATGATTCACAATGTAAATACCGAGAAAAACTTATGAATGCTCCCACAAACTGGAAAGGTCAACTAAGCACACGCTCCCAATATTCCCTCTCTCAAAAGGAAAACTTAGAAGAAAGTGCACATCTTCTCGTGAGCTCCCCAAGTGACTGGGGTGTCATGAGAAATGGTGGAAAAAATGGAGCGCGCTTTGCTCCTCAGACCCTTCTCAACAACTTTAAAAAGATGGCGGGACATAGTGAAAATGAAGATTGGGCTTCATTCACTGTCTCCCACCAAAAAGAAGAAGAGCTCGACTTCCCAAAGGCCCAGTTAAAAAGCAGTGCATCCATTGAGAAATTACTTGAAAGAAACTCTAAATTAAAATCGCTCATCCACCTAGGAGCAGGGCATGACCATGTCTATCCCCTAACCCGTGCGCTTTTATCTCAATATGAGAAAGTACTCATCATTAATATCGATGCCCACTTGGATACCAGAGCTGATGAGTTGCCTCATTCAGGAACTCCCTTTCGCCAACTTCACCGTGAGTATGGAGACAAGCGCATAAGCTTGGCCCAGGTAGGCATCCATAAGTTTGCAAATGTCCAGGCCAACTACGAGGGCATGGATCAGATGAATATCCTCCCTATGGATAAGATCAAGGGAGACAGAGATCTTATGCAGTGGCTCGATAAGGTCTTGGTTATGAACCAAGGACCACTCATCCTTTCACTAGATTGCGATGGACTCGACGGCAGCATTATGCCCGCCGTATCTGCGGCCAATCATTTTGGACTTAATAAGAAGCAAATGAATATAATTCTTGAGGCTTCACTGAATTATTGGAATAAGTATCAACACCCCCGTATTTTTGGACTCTACGAGTACAATCCACTTTTTGATGATCTTCACACAACCAGTGCTCGCTACCTTGCTTCCTTAATTCACAAGGTCTATTCCTATGCTTGATTCCTTGATCGGACTTCAAGAAAAGGCCAGTGCATTCTTTAACGAATATGAAAGTAAGTATGGGTTACACATGAAGTGTGCCAGTGGCTGTTCCCATTGCTGCATTGGAGGACTCTCCATTTTCACTTGGGAGGCCGAGCTCATCATTCATTGGTTCGATAAACTCTCCCTTTCAAAAAAAGAAGAGCTCCTTAAACAGTGGGCAGGTAATTTGAATTCGAACTTTTCAGATGTCGAAGGCAATCCCGCTAAATCCTGCGACTTTCTCGTAGATAATCAATGCTCCATCTATCCTCGAAGACCCATCATTTGTCGCACTCAAGGAATGGGGCTTAAGTGGAGCGAAGAAGGAAAAATCCTTAGAGACTGCTGTCCTCTCAACTTTTCGGACAATACGACTTCGTCAAAAGAAGAGGATGAGTTAAATTTAGATGTTCTAAATCATATGATTTCTCAGGCCCAGATGCTATTTTCAAATCAACAGAAGTCTTTCATCATCTCTTCACACTCCAATGAGAGAATTGAACTAAAAGATCTTCGAGAGCATCTCATGCAAAGGATATAGAATGAAACGTAAAAATTGGATTTGGATACACGTACTTTTGGCAGGTCTCTTCCTCCCCTTCTTCTTTATTCTTCCCCTTTCAGGCTCACTGATCCTTCTCAAAGAAGAAGGTAGTGCAACCAAGACCTTTGCTTTTGAAGTGGAAAAAAACTTCACCAATGATGAAAAAGAAATTCGTAAAATCTTTAAAGATCAAAATATTGATTACGACTTTGAATATATTCGCACCCGTGGCGATCGCTTCATGACTCGACCTACCACAAGAACTTATTACGAAGTTGAAGGCCATGATGGAAGAATGCAATTTTTTAAAGTTGTGCCAAGCTTCCTAAGAACACTTAAAGAAATGCACTTTGGTCACGGCCCCAAGCTCCTTCGAACTTTTGAGATGATTTTTGGCTTCGCCTTTATTTTCGTCAACATCTCTGGACTCATTCTCATGTTTGGTCTCAAAAAAATGCTCCCCATCTTCATGGGAAGTCTCGCACTAGGAACTCTTACTTTCCTTAGTCTTCTACTCTTTTAAATTTAACAAACGAAAATTATTTCAGTTAGTTTTTGTTGATACTGACAATTCAGCCCAAACCGTTTTTAAGCTTAAGTTTTAGTAAGCATCTCGCGGCAATGGTTGCCAGTGGCAAGCATTGAAGTGAAGATGTATGTGACTGAAGTGAATCCAGCACGAAGTGCGCGGCATTCACGAGCAAAAAAATCTACAAGACAATTGATGCGTAAAAAGAAGATCGCTGAAAATTAAGCCCAAACCGTTTTTAAGCTTAAGTTTTAGTAAGATTCTAGGGGTGACGAGCGACGCCCGAGGGAGCGTACAAAAAGTACGTGACCGAGTAGGAGTCGAAGGAGCGACGACGAAGATTGCTGAAAATTAAGCTTAAAAACAAAAAGCCCAATGGGGAGACCATTGGGCTTTTCGAGAGACATTTAGATGGAGTCAGAAAAAATCCTTTTTTCAAAGCTCCTACACACACACGCTATTATATAAGCAAGGAGTGTGCCAACTTTTTCAAAAGTATAAACACCTGTAATTACATCAGGAAGCTATATTGAATGTGATGGTTTTTTGACTGACACAGAGCAAACCATGTCGAGTAATTGTCACCTTTGAGATAGGTAATCTGAAAGTCGCTGCACCGCTAGATCCATCGCCTCATCGTCAGACTCTATGCGATATAGACGATCCACAATGGCCCAAATCTTTCGCCCTTCTTTTTGCACAATTTCAATCTCTACACTTACACCGTCTTGAACGAGATTAAGCGTGACTCTACCTAGTAAATGGGGATGAGACTCTAAAGGGATAAGGACTTCCCTTGGGAATTGAGGATTGCGGATTTCAAAATTCATAGGCCAAGAGATACCCCATTCTTGGGTACCTCGTCCAGCGCACTGCTTTAATTTTTAATGACACCGCTTAAGTCTTTATACTCGTCGATTAAGCCTTCATAGGAAGGTGCACTTGAGCGGTCCTTTTGAATATCATTAATGGCAATATCTTTATCACGCATAATATCCTCAATATTTTCGAAGCATTTATTGAGGCGCTCTTGTTCATGGCATAGAGGCTTAACGACCTTTCCATGCCAGCCGCCAGGAATGATGCCGAATACCTGATCTGTTCGCATTCCATCTTTTCCGTGATAGGCAACACATCCCAACTTATTATAGTTAATCTGCTCCTTACCGTCGCCATCAAACCAAGTGTCTTCAAGCTCAGCTCCAAGCTCCTCTATGAGAGTCGCCACTATTTTGACAGAGCTATTTCCTTGAATCACAGCACGATCTCCTGAGTACAGTCTCCCAAGATCAGCTTCACATTGATTGGCCCTTTCCTTAAACTTCGCTTCGAGCTTTTGTATTTTCATTCGAATATCGGGATTTAATGAATTGCTTATATCATTGGCCGATGAACTCACGATGGTATCGGTTGCCACGGCCACCGACCCTCCTGCGATAAGGGCCCAAATGGGTACAGCTAAGAAAGCAAAGGCATGGGCTTCTTCTATAAAAAAGAGGCGCTCTATGAATGTTGTACTTGTCTTTTTCTTCTTCTCCTGAAAAAGACCTACGGCCCTTTCAAGATTTTCACTGAAGCTCGCCTCTGTACTAAAGTGAAAACTACGTCCGTTCACTTTGTACTGATTACTAAGCAGATCGACTAACTCTAAACTTGTTGAGCCGCCCGTGTACTTTAAAACGAGACTATGCTTTTCGCCCTTCGCTACTAGCTTGGCCGCTCTCAATTTAATAATGAGTTCTTTATAAACCAACTTATCTTCATCGCTAAAGCGCTTGAGGTATGAATCCTTGGCACCATACTTAATGAGTTTATTAATACTCTTGGCCAAAGATCCATAGTGAGAGTTGATAATCTTATTGAGCTCTTTTCCTATGGGTGTACCTTCGCGACTACCTGCATGAACAAGTGTAATAGAGTTCATCCACAGAGATAAACTCACAATGATATACTTTAGGTACTTAGCTTGAATTGTCATAGCTATATAGTCGGATTTTAATTCTAAAAACTTTATTACTATCCTCTAAAATACTGATTTTACATAAATCTCAAGACACTGCGGGCCAATATGTATAGGCCTTGCCTCAATCTTTAGCCTACCATTTTTATTCAGAGTAAGTATCATGGAGAAGCTTTATAAATTTAACCTAACTAGAGGAAATCTTATGAATATGAAAACACTACTTTTGGCCGGGGCCCTCATCTTAACTCAAGCGGCCACTCAAGCGGCATCATGTTATACCTATGACAAAAAGGGACTTGATATTAAATGGACGGCCTTTAAAACTCCTAAAAAAGTTGGCGTAACAGGAAAACTCCCTGACTACACTCTCAGCGGTAAGACTCAAGGCTCCTCAGTAGCTGATCTGCTTAAGGGTCAAAAAATCGACATCAGTGTCGCCAAGGTTGATTCAGGAAATGAGGGACGTGATGTAAAAATCGTAAAGTTCTTCTTTAGTGATCTTGCTGGCGGACAGACGATTAAGGCCGAAGTGAAAGACGTCACTAAAGATGTCATTACAATGGAATTGATGCTAAATGGAAAGAAACAAAATATCCCTCTAACCTATAAAATGGACGGCATGAAGCTTACAGCGACTGGTCATATGGATATTCTTGACTTCGCAATGAATAAGCAACTCTCTGCTATCAACAAAGCTTGCTACGCTCTTCACGAAGGAAAGACTTGGTCCGATGTAACCCTTACATTGGCCACGACATTAAAATCTTGTAAATAATCTTCATAAATATCAGGACCTCGTCTTCTAAGCGAGGTCCTTCTCTTTTCTCTTGCCCCATTTACTTCTATAATTTTCAAGTATGACCTAAATCAATGTCTAGTTTCATTTGAGAAGCTATCATTTAATCCAATGAGGGAGAAATTATGATTGGTTATTTACTTGCAACCACCATTGGATTAAGTCTTGGACTCTTAGGAGGAGGCGGATCAATCCTCACCGTACCTATTCTTGTCTATGTAATGAAGATGGACCCCAAGATTTCCATTGCCCTAAGTTTGGCCATCGTAGGAATGACCAGCTTGGTTGGAGTCTATGGCCATTATCGCAAACAGAATATTAGCTTTAAGGTGGCCTTTGCTTTTGGCCCCTTTGCCATGTTGGGAACATTTATAAGTTCACGCTATATAAGTGGCTTCTTTACTGGATCAGGTCAACTCATCCTCTTCGCCTGCATCATGCTCTTGGCCTCGGTGCTGATGATTCGAGGAAGAAAAGACACAGAGGAAGATCTTGAAAAACAAAATCATCTGAATATTCCTCTCATTGCCCTTCAAGGAATTGTCGTAGGAATGGTCACGGGCCTTGTCGGAGTTGGTGGAGGCTTTCTCATTGTTCCTGCACTCGTTCTGTTATCAGGACTCTCCATGAAAAAATCGGTGGGAACTTCCCTTCTCATTATTTCAGTGAATTCTTTTAGTGGCTTTGCTGGCTACTTAGGACTTGTAGAAATCCCTTGGGCCTTTCTCTTTAAGTTTACAGCTTTTTCGGCCGTAGGAATTTTCATTGGAATCTCTCTTGTTCGCTTTGTATCACAGGCCGCGCTTAAGAAAGTCTTTGGAGTCTTCTTAATCTTTATGGGAATTTTTATTCTCTATAAGAATAAAGATAAACTGGTGAGCTACTCACCAGTCAGTCATCATCACTTGGCCACTTCTAACCAAAATAGTCCTCTAAAGTCTCCTACCTTAAAGCCACGTGCTTGATCTGAGGGATACTTTTCTTTCAAAGCATCTTCTATAGGCTTAGCGACTTTAGCACCATGACAAACGAGACACTTGGCCTGAAGATAAATCGGCTCTAGGTAACCTGTGTGACCATTTTCAAGCTTTATTGTTAAGGCCTCTTTTCTTGTTCCAGATTTAAATTCTGAAAGATAAGGCTTAACCCAATCTTTAGGGGCATTCTTTGGGTTGCGAACTTTATGAGAAGTTCTTCCCATGGCGACGACTTTTGAGGCATGCTTCTTTGTAATGGGCATGGCCTTCAAGTGACAAGTTTCCAGGGCCGCAACTGGGCCCTCTTTCTTCATCTTAGACATCAGAGTTCCCATCAATTCCTTTTTAAAAGGCATCAAGGTCTTCTTCCCCTCTTCAACACTAAAACCATGGCCTGAGGTTGAAGCTAAGAGCGCACAAGTGACTAAGAATTTTTTCATAGAATCCACCTATTTCTTTTCTTGGAGAGGAAGTTTTAAGTAGGCCATTCCATTACTTTCGGCCTTCGGTAAATGTCCGGCATCAATATTCACTTGAATACTTGGAAGAAGTAAGCGAGGAGCATTCAAAGTTGCATCCCTTTCACTTCTAAACTTTACGAAGTCTTCTTTCGAAGTATCTCCTTTTAAGCGAATATTATTGGCCTTTTGCTGAGCAATTGTTGAGCAATACTCAAGCTCTCTGCCACCAGGTTGATAATCATGGCCTGTATAGACTTTTGTTTCATCAGGAAGTGTATAGAGTTTATTTGTGATTGAATCATAGAGATCCGATGCACTCCCCTTTGGAAAGTCACAACGTCCAGTTCCATAATCAGGCATAAAAAGGGCATCTCCAGTAAAGACAGCATCGTCCATTAGAATACTGGTACAGGCCGGAGTATGTCCGGGAGTAAAGATCACTTTAAAAGAAAGACTTCCAGCTTTGACAACTTCTCCATCTTCAAAGAGTTGATCAAACTGAGAGCCATCTGTTGGAATATCGAGATTAAAAAGCCCCGTAAAGACTTCTTGAACCAACTGGATATTTTTTCCGATTCCTATTTTTGCGCTAGGAAACTGCTGCTTCAAATAGACTGAAGCACTGAGATGATCCGCGTGAGCATGGGTTTCAAGAATATAGTGAAGATTAAGCTCATTCTCTTTTAAAAAGGCGGTAGCTTCCTTTGCCGAATCATAAGCGTACTGACTTGAATTAGGATCGTAATCGAGAACAGAGTCAATTAAAACCGCATCCTTTGTTTGAGGATCAAAGACAATATAGGTTAAGGTAAAAGTTGATTCGTCAAAGAAGGCCTTGATTTCAAAGTTTTTGTGAATATGGTTCATATAAATCTCCTTAACCTTATTATGGTAAAATTATTGATTTACGCCTATGATCTAAATCAAATCTCTAGCAGTAAATGAGAAAATTAAACTATTTAAAAGGTAGTGACCAGATAATGCAAGAACTCAAGTCCAGTCTCAATTTGAGAGAGCTTCTCACTGATGATCAAAGAAAACGCTTAGTGTCGAAAACTTATAGAGTTGGTGAAAAAGTCTATAGCGAAGGCGAGAGTCCTCGCGGTATGTATTTTCTTAAAAGTGGAATTTTAGCGCTTACCTATATTTCAGTAAATGGTACAGAGAGTCTTTTACGAATTTTTACGAATTGCAGTATTTTTGGGCACCGCTCATATCTATCTCAGGGAAATTATCACGCCACGGCCACAGTTCTAAAAGAGGCCGAGATCCTCTTTATTGATGAGGCGCTATGCCAAGAAATTCTTACCACTAACAATGAATTTCTTCTTCGCATGGCAAAAAATCTCTCTATTGATTTAAAGAATGCCGAAAATCGCCTTCGAGATATGGTGGGTAAACGCGCCTCACAGAGGGTGATTGAAACTTTAATTTATTTAAAGCACCAAACACCAGACTTTCCCTGGACAAGACGTGAAATAGGAGAATTCTGTGGGGTAAAAACAGAAACCGTATCGCGCGCTCTAAGCGATCTTGAATCCAAGGGACTCATTGCTCGTGAGGGCCGCTCCATCGAGATTGTCGATGAAGAAAAACTCATCGAGTACCTGGAGCATACGATTTAAAATCAGGCTTTTTTTAACCTAATTTAGATCTAACATAAGTTTAAGAAAAATGCTTAAATTCCCAAGAAAATTACTTATCTAACCGATTCTCGTGGGTTATCATACCCGAATAATTCATATTATTTTGAGCTAGTATTTTTTATTTCTTTGAAAAATAAAGTATTTCAAATTTTCTTAATATCTCTAAGGTAAGGAGTTTATCGATCATGTTAAAACGATTCTTAACAGTAGTGACTTCTTCAGTGATGAAGAAGCAGGCGATGGGAATCACGGGGCTATTGCTTTGTGGGTTTCTTGTGTCTCACCTTGCAGGAAACTGCTTAATCTATGTTGGTCCAGAGGCCTTCAACACTTACGCTCACACGTTAGTGACGAATCCTTTGATCTACGTAGCGGAAGCTATTCTTGCTCTCATTTTCCTTTCGCATATCGGGCTTGCAGCTCGCTTAACGATTGAAAATAAAATGGCAAGACCAACCAATTATTACATGAGACAGGCAACAGGAAGAGGATCAACTCTAGCTTCTTCAACAATGCCTATCACTGGTCTTATCATCCTTATCTTCTTAGTGCTTCACATCATTCAATTTAAATTTGGTGCCTACTACGAAGCCACTTATAACGGTGTGGTAATGAGAGACCTTTATCGTCTTCTCATTGAGTATTTTTCAAGCCCACTTGCCGTTGCATGGTATATCTTCTGTATGTTGGCCCTTGGTCTTCACGTAAGCCACGGATTTTGGAGTGCCTTCCAGTCAATCGGATTTAACCACCCCAAATACACGCCAGTGCTCAAGCTTGCTTCAAAGCTCTTTGCACTTCTTGTAACTGTTGGTTTCTCGGCCCTTCCTATTTACTGTTATCTTCAAGGAGCTAAATAATGAGTTCTAAATTCTCAGATCCAAGACTCGATTCAAAAGTCCCAGAAGGACATATTAAAGATAAGTGGGATAACCATAAATTCAAAATGAAGCTGGTTAACCCTGCTAACAAAAGAAAATTCAAAGTTATCGTTGTAGGAACTGGTCTTGCTGGTGCATCTGCTTCGGCAACTCTTGCTGAACTTGGCTACCACGTAGACGCTTTCTGTATTCAAGACTCCCCAAGACGTGCTCACTCTATTGCCGCTCAAGGGGGAATCAACGCAGCTAAGAACTATCCAGGTGACGGAGACTCAATCTGGCGTCTTTTCTACGATACAGTAAAAGGTGGAGACTACCGTGCCCGTGAAGCTAATGTTTATCGTCTAGCTCAAGTTTCTAATAATATCATCGACCAATGTGCGGCCCAAGGGGTTCCTTTTGCTCGTGAATACGGGGGAACACTTTCTAACCGCTCCTTTGGTGGTGCTCAGGTATCACGTACATTCTACGCTCGTGGACAAACTGGTCAGCAGCTTCTTCTTGGTGCTTACTCTGCCCTAATGAAAGAATCGGCCAAAGGAAAAGTTAAAATTCACACTCGTCGTGAAATGGTTGAACTTGTTGTGGTTGATGGTCACGCCAAAGGGATTATCACAAGAAATATCATCACTGGTGAATTTGAGAAGTGGGCCGCTGATGCTGTTCTTCTTTGTACTGGTGGATACGGTAATGCCTACTTCCTTTCAACAAATGCTATGACTTCTAACGGTTCTGCCGCTTGGAAAGCTTATAAGAAAGGGGCCATGTTCGCTAACCCTTGCTTCACTCAGATTCACCCAACTTGTATTCCAGTTCACGGTGACTCTCAGTCAAAACTTACTCTTATGTCTGAGTCTCTTCGTAACGATGGACGTGTTTGGGTACCTAAGGCCAAAGGTGACAATCGTAAGCCAAATGATATTCCAGAAGAAGAGAGAGATTACTATCTTGAAAGAAAGTATCCTTCATTTGGTAACCTCGTTCCTCGTGATGTTGCTTCAAGAAATGCAAAAGAAGCCATTGATGATGGACGTGGTGTAGGAAAAACAGGTGTTGCGGTTTACCTCGACTTCTCTGATGCAATTAAGCGTGATGGAGAGCAGGCCATTCGTGAGCGCTATGGTAACCTCTTTGATATGTACAATAGAATTACAGATGAGAACCCATATGTAGTTCCGATGAGAATCTACCCTGCCGTTCACTATACCATGGGTGGACTATGGGTTGATTATAATCTTCAGACAACAGTTCCAGGGTGTTTTGCTCTTGGTGAAGCTAACTTCTCTGATCACGGTGCGAACCGTCTTGGTGCTTCTGCCCTTATGCAAGGTCTTTCCGATGGATACTTCGTTATTCCTTATACTCTAGGTAACTACCTAGCGACTGAGGGAGATATGAAAGTGAAAACTCCAGATACTCATCCTGAATTTGATAAGGCCCTTGAGTCAGCAAAAGAGCGCTTCAACAAACTTCTTACTGTTGCGGGTAATCGTTCAGTAGACAGCTTCCATAAAGAACTTGGTCAAATTATGTGGGAACACGTAGGAATGGCGAGAACGGAAGCTGGACTAAAAGAAGGTATCTCAAAGATCCAAGAGCTAAGAAAAGAGTTCTGGAAAGATGTTAAAGTTACGGGAACAGCTGATGGAATCAATGTGGAGCTTGAAAAAGCAAACCGTGTTGCCGACTTCTTAGAGCTTGGTGAGCTTATGGCCCGCGACGCTCTTATGAGACCTGAATCTTGTGGTGGTCACTTCCGTGAGGAATCTCAAACTGAGGAAAACGAAGCCAAACGTAATGATGAGGATTTCTCCCACGTTGCTGCTTGGGAATACCTTGGTGATGAAGTTGAACCAGCGAGACATCGCGAAGAACTTGAGTTCGAGTATGTTGCTCTAACTCAAAGATCTTACAAGTAACGATTAAATAATTAAGGAGCTATTATAATGGGCCACGATAATGATTTAATGACACTACATCTAAAGATTTGGCGTCAAAAAAATAATAACGATAAAGGTGAAATGGTTGATTACACTCTTAGTAATGTATCACCAGAATCATCATTCCTTGAAATGCTTGACCAACTCAACGAAGAGCTTGTTGAAAAAGGGATTGATCCCGTTGCTTTCGATCACGACTGTCGTGAAGGAATCTGCGGGATGTGCTCTCTTGTAATCAACGGTCAAGCTCACGGACCAGAGAAAGAAACGACAACCTGTCAGCTTCACATGAGAAGCTTCAAAGATGGGGACACTGTTGTCATCGAGCCATGGCGCGCGAGGGCCTTCCCTGTTCACAAAGACCTTATGGTTGATCGCTCGGCCTTCGATAAAATTATCGAAGCTGGTGGTTTCGTAAGTGTGAATACCAACAATGCTCAAGATGCTAACTCTATTCTCGTTCCTAAGGAAAATGCTGACCTTGCGATGGATGCTGCTGCTTGTATTGGTTGTGGTGCCTGTGTGGCCAGTTGTAAGAATGCTTCAGCGATGCTCTTTGTATCGGCGAAAGTTTCTCAACTTGCTCTCCTTCCCCAAGGTCAAGCTGAAGCTGAGTCACGAGTTCTTAGCATGGTTGATAAAATGGATGAGCTTGGATTTGGTAACTGTACCAATGAAGCTGAGTGTGAAGCCTCTTGTCCAAAAGGGATTAACATCAGCAATATCGCTCGTATGAATAGAGAATTCTTAAAGGCCGCAGTTACCTCTAAGAAATAGGTCTGACCTTGCTTCTTTATTCTCGTACCATTAATTCATTCACGGGTAAGGTAAAAAAACTTGCCCGTAATATAATGAATGAAGAAATGGGGATAAAGTTTAATAAAACACGCTTTATGTGGAGGGGATATTATTATCCCCTTCATTTTGTCCTCTTTGAAGACCCTAATAAACTAGGCTACTTCAGTCCTTCTAATTTTCAATTAGGTCTCCATAAGAAGCTTATGTATCTGGCCCATAATGAAGTATTATCCAATATCATTCGCCATGAACTTGCTCATTTGTACTGCTCACTTATCTATGGAGAGAAAGCTAAAAATCTCGCCTCTCACGGACAAGAGTTTCATAAAGTATGTACTGATTTTGGATGGGGACCTGAAGTCTCTAAGGCCTATGGAAATTTAGAATTTGAAAATCAACTCTACAGTGTCGACTCAAGTTTTGAGAAAGTGAAATCCAAAATTGAAAAACTCTTGGCCTTGGCCGACAGTGATAACCCTCATGAAGCTGAGGCGGCAACCCTAAAGGCCAATCAATTACTTCTCAAATATAATCTTCAAAACCTAGACTATGATGAGGATGACGTTGAAACCTGCGTAAAGCTCGTTTTTCGTACCAAGAAGCTAAACGCAACCATGAATGCTCTCTACGATATACTTCAATACTTCTATGTACAGCCTGTATTCAACCGCACCCGTGAAGGTGTTGGACTCGATGTGGTGGGAACTCGTATCAATGTCGAGATGGCCGACTATATTACAAAGTTCTTGGCTTCTGAATTTGAAATACTTTGGAATAAAGCAAGAAAACAAGACCCCCGTTTAAAAGGTCTAAAAATGAAGAATAATTATATTCTTGGTGTGGCCACTGGCTTTACACAAAAACTTAAGGCCGAGCGTAATCTTCTGAAAAATGATAAGTCCTCTTCAAGAGAGCTTATGATTATGGAAGAAAATCTCTCCCAACAAGTTAGGATGGCCTTTCCTCGCCTATCTCGCCAAGCTGGCTCCTCTGCCTCTTTCGATGCCCATGCCAGAGCAAAGGGACAAAGAGACGGGGGAAATATATCCATCCGACCTGGAGTATCTCAAGGCAATAAAGGCGCCCTTCTCACCTAATTAAGGAATAGACTATGAAACTCTCTGCTCAACAGCTTATTGAACTCTTTGAACAATATGGTAACTGGGATAAAACTCTTGGTCTTGAAATAAACCTGACTGATGATGATCAAATCTACTATGAAATGCTTATTGATGAGCGCCATCTTTCTCGCCCAACAACTTCCCACGGTGGAGTGATTGCGGCCATGATGGATTCAGTACTTGGGATAACCTCATTACAAGAGGCCACCTCTAGAGGCATGCTCTGCTCCACGGTAGAGTTTAAAATTAACTTTCTAAGACCTGCCCTAAAAGGACAACGCTTAAGGGGATGCGCAAAAATTGACTTCTCAGGAAAGAGCCTCGTAGTGACTTCTGCTGAAATTCAGATGATACCAAGTAAAGATGGCGCTAACAGTGAAGAGATTCTAACCCTTGCAAAAGGCCAAGGTACGTTTAACCTCTATAAATCAGATACTACTGAATTCAATGATTTCAATAGTTGAGAGAAGAACTTACTGTAAAATGGGCTTTATTCTGTAAAAAAAATTTATTTTCCATTAAAATTATCTCTGTAATGCCGATATAATTCTTACTGTATTTATTCTTCAAAAATGGAAAAATAATAGTGGATTCACGATCATTTATTCTCAAATGTACCATGTGCTTTAAAGTCTTCGACTATCAAGTAAAGATGACAGAAAGTAAGTCTAGTCTGTGGAACTTTATAACGACAAGTCCAGTATCCAATAAGAAGTATGCCGTGTTCTGTACTCCACAAGTTTCAAAAGCAAAGGGGCTTATTAAAGTTGCGCTAAAAAAACTTCCTAAGGAACATAGACTCATCGTTATTACTCTTAAACACTCAGATGAAGATCTCAAAGCGGCCGAGGAGCAAGACTATGGAGTCATTGCTTTTAATGAAATTAATGATTTTGGCCAACAAATGGTGGGAATTAAAAACTTAGAATTAGAGAATTCAACTCGTTCAGCAAAGAATGATGAAGAAGAAGAAGGAGAAGAAGAACCTTCTCCCAATGACTTCCTCGACAAGGTCATTGCCAAAGAGCGCCTCTTTTAAAAAGTGATTTGTGAAAAAAAATTTAAATATCATTATTCTATTCTCAACAATTTTTGGCGCGAGCTACTTTCTTCTCTTCGAACCTGATTCATCTTTGGCGGCCACTCTTATGACTCTAGCCCCCTTAGGATGGGTCGCCTTATTCTCCATTCGCTTTCTAAAAGAATGGCATAATAAGAAGGAAGCGAAGAAAGAAGAGAAGAGACTCAATCCCAAATCTCAGCGCCCAAAATCCTTTATCGATCCCGATGAGCTTATTAAAAAAAAAGAGAGTAAGTAAAGCTAGACTTGCTTCTTATCCGGCCCATGAAGCCATTTGTGCTGTTGCCCTATAACTCTAAAGGCACCACCTTCTCTCTCATTCCAATCAATGACATTCTGAAACCTCTGTAGAGGCATTTCTTCACCAGGAATATAGGAAGGCGTAAGAACCCAAGTCACAGGCAGTGAATCATCAGGAAAGATTTCACGGCGAGCATCAAGAACATCTGCAAAATCAACTTCGTCTTGAACGACTGATTTAATTTGATACTTACCCTGATATTGCTCTACTAGTTTAGAGATAAGTTTTGGATTAGTTCTCACGTGAGTGGAAGGAGTCTTGTAGTCAAAAGAGATGAAGTTAACAAGATCAAAAACCTCAGGAACAATTCTTGTCCCCGCGGCCTCAATATTAATCCAATAACCACGAGACTTAAGCTCTTTTGTTAGTGCCAATACACCAGGAGTATTCTTCGGATGAAGAGGGTCTCCACCAGTGATACTTACACGCTTTAATTTACCGTTAAATCCAACTTCGTGAACACGTTCAATAACCTCACTGAGATCTAGATTCGACTTTAGAGGAAAGTCCCACGTGTCCTTTGAATCACAGTTAACACAGCCAATATTACAGCCTTGAAAGCGCACAAAGATCTGCGGTGATCCCAAAAGGACCCCTTCACCTTCCGTTGCTCTATAAATTGCATTGATGGCCAAGCCTGTTTTTTCCATGACCCTCATCTTTACCATAAATTAAGGCCTTATGAACAGAGAACAATCTAACCATGAAAAAGTGACACTGTGTATTAAAAGACAGACAGGTAGTGAGGGAGGATTCGATAGATTTTAGTTACCACAAAAGGCCTTCAGAACGTCATATCGGTCCTTTAGCCCTTCATCAGAAATGCGAGGATATTTCTTCTTAATCATAGAAAGCGCAATATAGCCAAGCTCCTCATCCCTTTCCGACATACCTTCCCGAGCGACGACTTCCTGCCAATAAGCTTGTGACCTCAGTTCATCATAATCATTAAGATCCAATAGACCTCTTTGCCCCAATCCAATAGCGCTAATATTCTCATCAGAGTAGATAGCGCCCTCTCTTAAGATTGGGATGAGACCAGAGAAGCAGCCTGTCTTATCCATATCAAGTGCAGCTGGATGCCTTAGGGCCGCCTGCTCCATTGATTTTAAAGCACTTTCCTGCTCATAAGTCTGAGTAGAACCACAAGAAGATAGTCCCATACAGCTTACTAAAGCAATAAGTTGAATATTGATTTTAAAAAAAGAGTGAATAGATCTTCTCAGTACTTCCATGGACAAGATATCGGACAAAAGAAAGAGAAACTGTAGAGTCTTACTAAAACGCTCCCCTATATCTTTCTAAATTAACTCCTTCTTTATACCGATAGGCGTAGGTGATGATGAGTAAGTACAAAACCTCTCTATTAATCTCTATTGTTGCTGTATTTCTATTTCCCCTGCATAGCTACGCTCAGGTTTTTGAAATTGCAGAACAATTTGAAAGTGAATCTTTAAGAAAGATTAAATCTAATATTGATTTTAGTGTTGAGTTTACTTCTCTAATTCTTAGAGTTGGAGAAAAGATTGATGAAGAGATCAGTCCAAACTCAAAAGAGGCACAAATTGATGACTTCCTCTACGCAAAAGACGTGAAGATTGAAGCGATCTTGAAAGATAAAGTCAGCTATTTTGCAAAGTTCTATGAGAACAACCTCGATATCCCCAAAGGTAAAATTGCACAGTTTAAATATCGATTGTCCCAAATAAACTGGAAAGAAGTCATTCCAATTATCAAAAAATCGTTCGTTGGTCTATCAGCTTTCTTTAAGCGCAAGGGTGTAGGTGTAGTTGTAGCAATTCTTGCAGGACAGGTACTTGAATACTCCGTTTATTTTACCCTTTATAGTTTAGGCCTTGCTCGCTTTATTCCCCTATCCATGGCAATTCCCTATGGTACATTGCTCACGCTTCTACCTTCTGTTGAAGAGCGATTTCGTATAAAGCGTAAACTCACAAAGCTTCTTGGAGGCAGAGAGCAATACCGTGCTTATCAAATTCAAATGAAGAAGTCTCTAGAGAAGCTTAAGATGAAGCGTCCAGATCAAATTCTCTTCCCCATTCAAATGCCCAATCAAGAAACTCAGACCATAGATGCCCTTGTTCTGAGCAAGAAGACATGGTGGCATTCCTTACTCACTCGACTTGGACTAAATCCTCGTGACCTAAGCTACCCTTCTTTGAACCTTTACATGCTTATGAATCAAATAGATGATGAATACATCAATTGGGTCAAAGATTCAGATGCTCTCAATCACCCTATGAAGACGGCCTTAATTGTGGAGCACCTCATGAGAACTCTTGATGAAAAATCAAGGTTAAAATTTCAAAAGCGCTTTGCAAATAACTTTACCAAAGTTAAACGCTCCCACTACTGGAGAGCACTTGAAGACTGGACTCTAGAAATTATGCAGGCCAATAATGTCGATGATATAAGAAGAATGATGGCCAATATTCCTTATGGAGTAACCCCGCAACAAATAATGGAACTATGGGAGAATATCATTCTTCCCCATTACTCAACGTCACTTAAAATGAGTTACTTTTCATATAGAAGATTAAAAGAAAAAGTTACTCTGCTCAAAGGAGTAAGTTATTCAGAGGGAGAAAAAAATTGGAATGAGACCTTCTTTAAAAAATTTGATGAAGTTTTAGGGGAATCTCTTAATATCGATTTTCCCGAGTGCAAACACCCAGAAGGCAAGGCAGTAAAATTTCTCATGTCCCAGTAAAATACTTACTATCTAGCTTATCCAAGTATCTGAAATATTGAGTATTTATTAGTTTATGGGCCAATATATAGCTAGAACTTATTGAGCGATTAGTTATAATGAATAAAACCTTTTAATCAAAGATAAATTACCATGAATGACACGAATGACACTTTAGACATTATTCTTGAAATTGTTGAAAGCGGAAAATCCACTTTCTTTAAAATCACTAAAACTTCTATTGTTATAGGAAGAGATGCAGAGCAGGCCGATATTGTCTTAACAGAGAGTGGAGCCAGTAAGTCGCATTGTCGAATCGACTTTAAAGCGGGAACAGGCTTTAGTGTAACTGATCTCAATTCTAAGAATGGAACTCACATTAATAACTTACCCGTTAAGAAATCTCCATTCTTTCTGGATGATGTGATTCAAATTGGGGAAACCTATATACGTTTTGCTTCTGGAAAAATGAGTATCAATGCCTGCTATAAACTCAAAAATCCAAATAAATTAAAGAAAATGAATAAAAGTATTACTCTTGTTCAGGGAAGTACAAGTAAAGACAAACTTGTAGATGATAACGAACATCACGGCATGAAAGAAATTGAAAGTGATCATGATAATGTCAATCGAATAAAAAGCGCAGGTAAACTATTGGAAAAGAAGAAAAGACGTTGATTATTTCTTATCCTTTTTCTTTTTTCCAAAGAAAGACTTCTTCTCTTTCTTCTTCTCTTTTTCTGCTCCCCCCCTCAACTCTTCGAGCTGTGCTTTACTTAACTGTAAGAGCTGAGTGACTCGTACCTCTTCCTCTTCTTCTTCCTGTGCATCGGTCGCTTCATTATTGGCCGTAATATTAGAGAGTTCAGACTCATCAATCTTAAGATGATAAGCGGATGTAGAATCAGATTCATCACTTGCAGAGGGTTCCTCTGATGATAAGGGCCGGGAGTTGAGTTTCTTTTTTTGTTCTTGTTCTTGTTCTTTTTCTTTTCCTTTTTCTTTGCGTATTTGATCCGCTTTCTTTTCAGCGGCAGTCTTAAGAGATTCCATATCGGCACCACTTTTGACTCTCTTATCTCTTTCGGCCAAAAGCTGAGTATAAATTTTCTCATATTTTTCAATTTGTGAGAGAAGCTGCTTTTCTGTGAGATCTTTGATTTTAACCATAGGAAACCGACTGAATTGATAGTTTTATGAAAGAAATATATCTATATAAATATCATATCAAACATACAGAAATTATCACTAAATTTTGTTCCTTATTTGGTCGATAAATAGATGTCTATTTAACTAATCATAGGGTCTAACTTGAGAAATTTGATCATCTATAATAATGATAATCATCTTGCCGAATACTATCAATCAGTAATCAAGGGCCTATATGATATTGAATCTAGCGTCTTAAGTGATCTTAGTAATTTTTCTAATATCCTTATGAAGCAAGATGTTGCCATTATTAATTATGATGACAAGTCTTCAAGTGTACTTATTCGATTTTGTTTAGAAAATACCCCTAAGATCCCATGCATCATTACTGGTGATGATAATCAAATTTATCGTGCCAAAGTAGAATTTAAAACCCATGGATTACTGGAGTATTTTAATCACAATGAAAGCGTAGAGTTTCTATGGCAAAAGATAAATAGATTCACAAATCTTCACCAGCGTAGTCTTCAAAAAAGAGAATACTGTAAAGTAAATATTCAATTCTTTTTTTCAAGTAAGAATGTATTCTGCGATATCTACCTTAAGGTGAATGAAAATAAATTTCTAAAAGTATTTAATCGCTACGACAAAATCGATATAGAAGATATTAGGAAATATAAAGAAAAGAAGATTGATTACCTTTATGTAAGAGAAAAAGATTTTTCACTTCTTATGAAAAATATAGTGGGACAATTAAAGCCTATCCTCTCTTCGTCTCCTGGTGCTCTCACTACGATTAATAGTGTTCTTCATTCTACAATTCCGATTCAACTACAAGAGACCGTCTCTGTTAGTATTCAAAAGCTAGGTCTAAGTGGAGAGGCCATTGAAATTACAAACCTTGCGATAAACTCAACACTCGATATTATTCAGTCTAATCATGAACTCTTTAAAGTATTTAATGATGCGATCAAGGGAAAACACTATATTTCAGAACATAGCTTTATTCTTGCCTACTTAAGTTGTGCTATTTTGAAAGAGGGCCCACATGCTCATCCTGATAATAATTTATCGCTTTCTGTTGCTGCCTTTTTCCACGATGTATTTTTAGAGCGCGAAGAGCATGCAAAGATTCAAAGTAAAAATGAACAACGCTTTAAAACACTTGGTTACAAAGAAAAAGATGAAGTAACAAGTCACCCACAAAGGGCCTCTAAACTTGTATCAGAGATAAATGGAATTCCTACGGAAGTTCAAACAATTCTTTTACAACATCATGAGAACTACGAAGGAACTGGGTTTCCTTTTGGAATAGACTATAAAAGAACTCATCCTCTAAGTGCTATTTTCAATCTTTCTCATGAGCTCACTGTCTACTTCTTTGAATCAGGTCAAAGTCCAGAAAATATTCGAGACATTATTGAAGACTTGAGCAATAAATACACTAAGGGCAACTACAAAATGGCGCTAGATGCAGCAATAAAAGTTTTTGAACATGAACTAGAGATGCTCGCCCTAAAAGAAGCGCAGAAGAAAGCAGTATAATCATTTACCAATCTCTACAATCAGTCTAAAATGCCCACTATGTCATTTGATATAGAAGCAAAATACCATGAAACAATGGAGCTCCTTAAAGAAGGTAAGCGTCCCTTAATTCGACTTAATGATGAAGAGCTTGAGCAACTCGCTGAGCACTGGAGTAAGCTCAATAAGGCCGATGCTCCTGAAGCCGATTACCTCCCCCTACTTTGTCTAGCTGATCACCTTACACGCTCTCATAAGTCTTTAAATGGGCCACTCGTCTACACGCTTGAGAATCGCTCAGAAGAGAACCTACTCGTTTACTCTTTAACGGCTTCATTTAAAATCATTATTGAAGAGTCCATTCGTCAAAATGAGCGTATTCCTTTTAATTTTCTTAATGCCCTTAAAGTTCCTCTTAAACACCAAAGCTGGGAGGTTCTCGAATGGAGTTTAAGAGTGGTTGATCAATTGGGACAACAAAGTATCTTTTTAAAAAATGAAGTTCTCGCGAGAAGACCAGGTCTTTTTCAAAAGTTAAATCCAAAAGCAAAGAATCTCTTTGAGCTTATCAATATGCTTGAAAAAAGGTGGAGCCCCCATGAGTAGAAAGAAAGATGACCAAACAGAGGCCTTCTATCAAAAACTCATGCAAGCAACCAATGCTGTTAATGCTCCCCACTTTGGTCGCCAACCTGAAGAAGAGCGCCAAGTAAATATCCGTAGAGATGACTCCATCTCTCCAGGAATGTTTAAGCCCGATCCCTTAAATCCCGGTCACTACAAGGCCCACGAAGTTACGATCAGGGCCATGCGCAAAGATCTCTTTGTGGCCGGAAGTGATGAGTTTATTGACCTCGAAAAACCATACACCTGTCAGAAGTGCGGTCAAAATCTTGACATTCAGTTTTGGATATTCTGTCCTTTCTGCGAAGCTTCATTTCCAAAAGACTTAGAATAGCGTCAAATAGGCTAAAATACGGCGTTTATCATTGTGCCGAGTCATATGGCCGTCACTTTTTGTTAGAACTAACCCCTTTACGATTTGTCTGTAATATAGGATTTTCTTACACTACAACAATAGGCGAATTCCTTTTAGGGAGATTCGGAGTAAACAGGATGTATACCCAAATCGAACAAAAGAGGAATAACACAACATTTACAATGACCTTACTGAGGAGTTAGATCCATGGGAACAGTACAGAGACGCAATTCACACTTAAGTGAAGACCAATTAAAGCAGTTAAGAGATGTTCTTCTTTCACAAAAGGAAGATATCTTGAACAAGATTTCAGACCAAGCTCAATACGCATTAGATCCAAATGAGCAGAAAGAACAAGTGGATGCGGCAAATAACAACCGCGAAAAAGAACAAGAGGCCAGACTACTTAGCCGTCAAGGTTTCCTAGTTAAGAAGATTAGTAAAACTCTTCTTGATATGGAAAACGAGGAGTATGGACTTTGTAAGGAATGTGATTGTGAAATTCCTTTCGAAAGACTTCTTGCTCGCCCAGTTGCAGAGATGTGTATAACTTGTAAAGAAGACTCAGAAATGTCTGAGCGCTCAAAACTTTACAAGAAAGTATCTAAGTCTCTTGGGAAAACAGCTCAAGAATACGGTCGCGCATAGTTAATAAAAATAAGGAAGGTCTCTTTGGCCTTCCTTTTTATTCTTATGACCCAAAAAAAAGATTTCATAAATCTCATCGTTGATGAATTTTATCGTGTGGCCACTACTGATATTCTCATCGGCCATCACTTTAGAAAAATTGCCCTTAAAGAAACCCCACAAGGTCATCCCCTAAGACCTCCCCTAGAGGCCTTTGCCCACCATCTTCCTCGCATCAAATCATTCTGGTATATCCAACTACTCGGTGAAGCTAAAGACCCAGCACAGGCCCCATTTGAACTCATTCAACTCCATAGAGAACTCTCTATTCGTATGGGAGAATTGAATCGTTGGCTCTTACTTTTTAGAGAAATACTCAAAGTTGAATTAGCTAAAAATGCTGATAGCGATGAAATAGAAAAACTTGGCCAAGCTTGGCAAGAAAAACTCAATCTCTTTGAGGAAAGATTTAAGAAATTGCTATTCTAGGGTGCAGTCTTTGGGATCTGTAGGTTTCTTAGCATCAAAGGCCTTTAGCACATAGTCTTCAAGTACTGGCTCATTTGTAACATCATCAAAGACCCAATTATAGGCATACCATTGTCCTATCTCTAAAGCGGCCAAGCACGCCTTCTTTGTATTCTCGTATTGAATAACAATCAACTCAACAAGGCGAACCTTTATCCGCTTGCCGCTACCGGCAACACAGCCATCCTTACGATAGTGTGAACAAAGAACTCTTCTTTCTCTACCCTCAGGTGTATCAGCAACAAAGACTAACTCAATATTGGGATCAAACTTAACGGCCTTACTCCACATCTCAGTTGGGCCCAAGAGAACTTCCTCTTTGCTACAAGAGCAAGATCCCAGTAGAAGCAAAAGAAAGGTAATGGCCATTAAGTTTCTAATCATCTCTTAGCACTCTTCTTTACTTTGGCCTTTTTCTTATATCGAGGTGTCTTCTTTCCAGAAGCAGCAGATTTCTTCTTAACTTGCTTCTTCTTTGCAGGGATAGTGGCCCTGGCAGAGCTTACTTTAGACTTTTTAGCTGCTTTGGGTTTAAGTTGTAGCCCGGTTGGCTCTAGGGTCTTTAAGGATAGTGAACTTTGAGAAAGTATCGCTTCATTGATTCTGGCCATAAGCTTAATATCGGCGGAAGTTACGAAGTTATAAACTCGCCCTAACTTTCCTTCTCGACCTGTACGTCCACAGCGGTGAACGTAGTATACGGCCTCAAAAGGAAGGTCGTAGTTGAGTACCCATGCCAAATTCTTTATATCCAATCCCCTAGCAGCAATATCTGTCGCCACAAGAACACCACCTTTATCTCTAAACTGAGTATAGGCTTCCCTTCTTTCCTTTTGAGTCAGCCCTCCATGAAGAAGATTCATTCTACGGCGCGGAAATTGCTGGGCCAATTGATTATAAACCTTAAGGGCCTCTTCTTTTCTATTGATGAAAATAACCCCTGTCCCTTTACCATCCTTTTCCAAGAATGAGCCGGCCATTATAAGCTTCTCTTTCATTCCTAAGGCAATATTATAGGTTTCAATATTTCTCTTAAGCTGAACTCCACCCTGACAAACGACTTCATTAAATTGATACTCAGGAAAAACTTCACCAAGGAAGTTCTTATATTGGGCAGGCCATGTCGCTGAAAAGAGTCCAATCTGAACCGGGTATTCACGATACTCTTTTTTTATTAGTTCATGGATACGAACGATATCTTTAGTAAAGCCCATATCCAACAGTTGATCGGCCTCATCAAAGATAAGCATCTCAAGAAGAGTAGACTTAACTTCTCCTCTTTCCAGAGCACTCTTCAAACGAGAGGGAGAGGAGACGAGGATATCGTAGGCTTCATCTGCAATTCTTCTAGAGATTTTTCCCTTATCACCACCAGTTAAAGTTCTGATTCTCAGCTTTGCATTGTGAGCAATCGATTTTAATACTTTATTAACTTGCTGATTAAGCTCCCGAGTCGGAGTAAGGATAATGGCCCTAGGCGCACCTACTTGAAGCTCCATAGGAATATCATCATCATTCATTTTCAATAATTGAAAAATGGGAAGAGCATAGGAAAGAGTTTTTCCGGTTCCCGTTTGAGCGAGCACAGAGACACTCTCCCCTTTGAAAATTTCGGGTATTACTTTTGATTGCACTTCAGTAGGCTTCTTAAGTCCCTCTTCCGTTAAAAACTTCTCAATATCTTCTAAAAAACAAAAGTCCTCAAATGAACTCATAAAACCAACCTGGAAAAATCGTTATCCTCGTTATTATAACAAGGACTAGCAAAAACAAAAAGAGGACCTTATAAAAGGTCCTCTTAAAAAGCTATCAATATTTTTTTTTATTTATATTGAAATTCTGAAATTCAATGAGTGAATCGTAGCTGGCTTAAGCCCGTTTACATCAGAGCTTAGTGGCTGCTTCAACATATATTCAACATGGATTAGCCATAGCTTGGCCATTGGTGAGAATGTGAAGTGCTCTCCATCAATCATCCCACGAACTCTAAGTCCAATACGATCTCCCCAAACATGGGCACCAAGATCTGCCCCTAGGTAATATCCATCATCAAAACCATAGCTTGCTCTCTTATGAAGTCCAACAAAAGGTTTCACGGAAAATGCAGAGAACTTATAGAGATACTCTGAATGAAGTCTAAAAAGAGGATCAGATCCATAAATAAGCTTTCCACCCTCTTCTTCATTATCAGACATGGTTGTAAGCTTTAGATCTTCAATTCCGGCAATTGCCATTAGATTTCCATTCTTGTAACCAAGGCTATAGTCAACGGCCATATTAACGGTGGTATTCATTTCATCAGGAAGATCAATTACATCTCCATCTGAAGTAAGGGCCTTCTTAGAGATTCTTACTTTATAATCAGCACGTCCTAGAGCATAGATATTAAATTGACCAAAGAAGTGCTCATCATAGATATAGTCAAAGTAAAGACCAGCTCTAGCTTCCCCTTTTAGATAGTTATAAATATCTGGTGCAGTTGGATCTGGATAGAAGTACTTTCCTTCTTGATCAGCAATTGCAGCACTTTCTTGGGCCGTAAGACCACAAGCAGGTTCAGTTCTTAGCCAAACAACAAGGTCTTGGTTGGCCGTTAATCCAGTCGTACAATTTAAGAGTTTATCAGCAATAACAGAAGGAACTCCATCCCCAATAAATTCTAAAATATCAGCAGTTGATAAATTTTCGGTTTGAATCCCCATAAGAAAACCAAGGTTACCTTGGGCACGGATAGCAGGCTTAAATTTTACACCGGCAACAGTAAAATCAAATAATGGAATCTGAAGGCCTACATTTACTCTTAGGTTTTGCTCTGTCTTATCATATTTGGTTAGGAATTCTTGTGCTTTTGCAAGTTTTTGGGTTTCATCGCCCTGAAAGTCTGCAACTTCTTGGGCCCCATCAATAAAGTCAGTAGCATCAGTATTCAAAAGTGCCGAGATATCGAGAATAAAGTCATCATTGTCATAAGGCCTCATCATCTCATGAGTTCTGAATTTATCTTCAAGAAGTTGAAAGCGATCTACAATATTGTAGGCCGCTTGGGTTTCGGCTAGTAGAACCACTCCCATAAGCAGTAAGACTATCCTTAGTGAAAAATTAAATCGATTTGTCATAAGTCCTTCCTTGAACTCTAAAAAAGAATATAAATGTTAGTAAAAGAGAGATTTCTGTTGGTTTCTAGAATAAGGGATATCAAAAATATGTAAATAAGAAATCTATTCCCTAAACCTGACTAAAAAAGTTTTTACACAATTTAATCAGGTAGTTGCGTTTTTTCACATACGCGGTGAAAATAGAATAGGTATTTAATAGATTAAAGATAATAAGGAGCACTCTTCTTTGTCCGACTTGGAATATTCCTATATTCTCGATGTAATTGAGCCAAAAGAATTGGCCCAAAAATTTGAAGTTGAGAACGAGGCTTCTTTTGGCTCAAGCCGTGATACTGACCTTGCTATTACGGGCCAAGGTCTATCCCCTCTTCAGGGAAAATTCAGATATCAAAACGAGATTCTCACTTACACACAAATGAGTGCTGATGAAATCATTAAAATTGGCAGCCAGACTTGTAAAAAAGGTCGCATGTATATTCTCGAAAAAGGTGATCGCATCACCACAGAGAAGAAAGATAATAAAGAAGAGAAGCTTAAAATTATAATTAGAAAAGAGGAAGTTACTAATAAGAATAGTGAAGCTATTGAAGATATCGACCTTGACGATGAAGAAGAATCAGATAGAACAGATACCAATATTATCCATGATATGACAGGGATTTTTAAAAACCCCAATCAAAAAGGAATAAAAAAGCTCTTCACCAAAGGCTATGACTATTCTCGTGAGAAGTTTCTCGATTTCATAGAATTTATCAGAGAACTTAACTTTAAGAAGATTAAAGAGGCCACGCAAGTTGGCTTTAAGCTGCGTCGTGACCAAATGAAGCCTGCACCAAAGCAGAAGGGCAAGAAAGTACAAGACCCAGTATCAGGGCTTCTGCCTCGCTTTCTTGGAATGTTCTACAATATTCTCATTTTTGTTCTCTTCTACTTCCAAGGCCTTCCTGCTTTAGAAGAAATTACTGATATCAAGTTCTCTACTTTCTCAAAAGAGTTATTTGATACACTTGTACCTTATTTCAATCAGATTCCTGCTCAGATTGAGGCAATCCCTTATACAGAGGTTCTTTTACCGGCCATAAAAACTCATATTACTTCTTATGAGCAATTCAACCTCTTTGCTCTATTTGTTACCTATGAGCTTATTTGTCATATGATCTTTGGTGTTGGATTTGGTCAATTTATACTAGGTCTAAGAGCAAAAGGTAATTTCTTCTTAGTAAGAATCCTCTCTCCTATTAGGCTTCTTATTTATTTTCTAACTTCCCCTCTTCTTATTCTAGACCTTCCTATTATTATCAATAAGAAGTCATTAAAAGAGACTTTAACTCTAACCTCTATTATTTCTAAATCTAAGAAAGCAATGGCCTTCAATACCATCATTGTCCTTCCTATTATACTTATACTCTTCTGTAATTATGAAACTCTACTCTATTTAATCTCTGGGAACCCAGTCGTAGCAAATGAAGCTGTAGATATTAAAGCGGCCAAGGCCCGTGAGGATAAGGGAGAAGTTCTCTTCAAGCTAGATCTTCCTTCACTCCAACTTCATGCTAAGGCGGCAATTAACCTTAATGAAATTATTATTCCTACAGTCACTCAAAATAAGTCTGACTATAGTGTGAAGATGATCTTTTATAAACCTAAAGAAGAGTCTACGATCAGAATTCATCAATCGAGGGCCATTATTGAGGCCAAGGAACTTTATTCAATCTTAAGACAAGATCCGCTGAATTTAGGAGCCTTTGATCTCTATACTGGAGACGATATTTCTCTCCCTATTACTACGGCCCAAAATATTACAGAGTCTTTCTACCAAATCATAACCTTCAACCCAGAAGATCCTCTTCCGCTACTGGAAAAAGTAGGACCTGTAACAAACCCCTATCAAAAGATTTTTCGTAAAACTTTAGAAAAGGTAGGAATGACTGCTGTTGATAAGAGTCTTCTCTTAAAAGGAACTCATCAGCATATGATCACTCTTGAGCGAAGAAAGTCGAGCTATCAGATCTCTCTGCTCCACTTTACTTCCAAGGGACTTATGGAAACACTCTTTGAGTTTGACCCTAAATTGAGAAAGTCGGCCATTGACCTCATCAATAAATCTTGGGCCGTAGGCAAACCAGGTGAACAAGAGCAGTTTGGAGTTGAATTGATTACGAAACTTCCCGCTGAACAAAAACCTAATATTATTCTCGGCGCATTCTCTAGTCTTAATACCCTTGATAAAATAATTCGCTCCCAAGAGCTCTCAAATAGAGAAATATCCAATTTAACCAACACCTTTTTACAACTTTCATTTCATAGCTTGAAAACTGACGACCAAATGTTACAAAATACACTACTTGATGAATTGGAAGTACTAGATAAATGGTTGCTCGTTTATGATAAAAAGAATAAAAAGCAGTCATTATCAGAGCTTAGATTAGGACTCTTGAGGATTCAAAAGGCCTTATCTGGAAGAAACGAAGAGTTCTTCAAGCTTAATAAATAAAAAATATTCCCTTTATTCGTTGTTTAGAGAAACAAATAGAAAAACATATAGAGAAAAAAAATGTCACAATCAAATGAAACTCAAGGCAGAATTCAAGACCGAATCAAAGAAAACTTCTCGTTCAAAGTTGTTCACGTAGATAAACATACAGGAGCTAGGGCCGGTGAAATAACCACTCCCCATGGAGTGATTCCAACCCCAGTCTTTATGCCCGTAGGCACACACGGGGCCGTCAAGGCCCTTCAACCTACTTTTCTAGAGCAAATGAATGTGCCGATTATTCTATCCAATACCTACCACCTTCACCTCTCTCCAGGATCAGACCTAGTAAAAAAGGCCGGAGGTCTTCACCGCTTTATGAATTGGGATCGTCCAATTCTAACGGACTCCGGTGGATTTCAGGTTTTCTCTCTACAGGGAAAGAGTATCAAGGAAGAAGGAGCTGAGTTTAAGGACCAAAAGGGAAAGAAAATTCTCTTAAGCCCGGAAACCAGTATCGAAATTCAGCAAAACCTTGGCTCAGATATCATGATGGCCTTTGATGAATGTATCCCCTATCCGGCCGACCGTAAATACACAAAGAACTCCATTGATCGTACCCACAGATGGCTAGATCGCTGTATTGATTCTTGGACGAATGATAAGCAGGCACTCTTTGGAATCATCCAAGGAAGTACTTATGATGACTATCGTGACGAGTGCCTAGAAGAGCTCGTTAAGCGTGACCTACCTGGCTATGCTATCGGTGGAGTATCTGTTGGTGAGGGACCTGAGCTTATGGAAAAAATCGTAAGCTATACGGCCCCAAAAATGCCTAAAGATAAGCCACGCTATGTTATGGGCGTTGGTAACCCAGAAGATCTTCTTATGATTTGGGAAAATGGTGTGGATATGAGTGACTGTATCATCCCGACCAAATTTGCTCGTGGTGGAACTCTATTTACTTTCCGCGGAAAAATTAGAATTAAGCATAAGAACTACAGAAGGGACTTCTACCCTATTGACCCTAATATCGATTGCTATGCTGATCGCCATTATACCCGTGCCTATATGAAGCACCTCTTTGACTCGAATGAAATCCTAGGTCAAATTTTGGCGACAGAACATAATATTGCTTTCTACAAAACCATGGCCGAACAGGCCCGTGAAGCGATCCTCAACGACCGCTACCGCGAATTCAAAAAAGAATTCCTAGAAAATTACTCCAAATCCTAAAAAAAAGGGAGCTCTTTAAGCTCCCTTTTTTTTACATTTCTTTTTCGATGGCGTCGGAGATAATTTTTGTAAGTTTTTCGAGGTCCTCGTAGCTTACATTGTAAAACATGGAGATTCTAAATTGATTACGTCCGAGTTTTCTGTAGGCGTCGATATTATAAACTGCACCACTGGCAGCTAGACGATTCACGAGAGCGGTAGCATCGTACTTATCATCAAGATCAATAGTGGCCACACAGTTTGAGCGATACTTCGCCTCACTGATATAAGGGCTTAAATAATCTTTAGACTCGGCCCATCCGTAGAGAAGTTCAGCTCTTCTATTTCCTTCAGCAATAACACCTTCATATCCGGCCTTATTCATTTTCTTAACTTGTTCATTAAGGAAGAAGAAAGTGGCAATCGAAGGTGTATTATAAGTTTGATTCTTATCAGAATTTTCGATTGCTGTTTTCCAATTCATTATATCTGGAATATAGCGCGACTTGTCTTCGGCCATTCTCAAGGCCCTTTCACGTGCCTTGGGCGACATAATAGCAATCCATAATCCACCTTCACTAGCGAAAACCTTTTGAGGTCCAAAGAAGTAAAGGTCGACTTTACTTAGATCACATGCAACTTGCCCACCACCACTTGTAGCATCAACGGCAAGAATTGTTTTATCATCAACTTCAGGAAGTTCATTGAGAATCACACCTGTAGAAGTTTCATTTAGTGTAGTACAGATCATATCTGCATCAGCTCTATTCTCGGCCGTAATTCCCTTTCCAAATTCTACGGCAACCTCTTCGGCCTCAATCCAAGGAATCTTATTATGGGCCTTAAACCATTTATTAGAAAACTCTCCACAAGTGAAGTGAACTGATTTTTTCTCAACGAGACCAAGTCCAATACTATCAAAGAGAAAAGTTGCTCCTCCATTACCAAGAACAACACTATATCCCTCAGGGAGATTAAAATATTTTCTAAGTCCTTCTTGAACTTCTTTAACGAGGTTTTTTACCGCAGGCTTTCTATGAGATGTCCCTAGAAGCTCGGTACCTGTCTCGGCCAAGGCCTTTACAAACTCAACAGGGACAAGGGATGGACCACAACCAAAGCGTGGATCAGAAGGAATTAAATCTTTAGGAATCTCATAATTTTCAAACATGGTTACCTCAAATATTACTGATAAATTATTGCCCTGATAATACTCCGGTCCACTTTAAATTCAAAGACCAATAAGGCCATACACACCTCTTACCTGAGCACCTTTATCAAGATCAATTCAGAGCGTAAGATTTAAATGAACGACCGCGTCTTTCACATTCATGCTCATATTCATCTAAGTAGCTGAGCTCTTCCTTAGTGAGTAAGTTTCGATCAATGAGATCAGGCCAAAATCCAATATGCACAAAGCTATCAAAGCTAAGCTTTCCAGATTCATCTTTCTTAACATGAGCAATATTTTCAAGTCTAATCCCCGCCTTACCTGGTACATAACATCCCGGCTCAATGGAGCCCACAAGATTCTCTTGCATAGGAATGACACTTTCAGGACGGATACTAAAGCCCGCTTCGTGAACATTGACTCCCACTCCGTGACCTGTTCCGTGTCCATAATTAAGTCCAGCGGCCTTGAGGTCACCTCGGGCCAATTCATCGAGAACCTTCCCTTGAGTACCCACTTCAAACTTTGCCATCATCAACTTAAGTAATCCCTTGAGAACGAGTGTGTAATTCTTCACTTGTTCGGGATCAGGTCTTCCCGCGGGAACAATAGTTCTCGTACAATCCGTGGCCAATCCTTCTGTATAAATGGCCCCTGAATCCATAAGAACATTCTCTCCTGCCTGATAGATCTTTTCTGAACTCGGAGTGCTGTAATGAATGATACTACCGTTGGCCCCAAAGCCAGCAATCGTTTTAAAACTCTGAGTTTTCGCTCCATAGGATTTGTAGATCTCATTGGACTTATCTCTAAAATCAACTTCAGAAATTTTCTTACCCGCTCGAGTTTGCTCAATTAACCAAACCAGTGAATCGTAGATGGCCTGATCCGATTTTTCAAAACTATCTTTGAAGGCCAAAACTTCCTGCTCATTCTTAATGGCCTGCCAATGAGTATGAAAGCCTACTTCATCTTCTACTAAAGCATTTCCAAAAACTTCTCTAAGAAGATTATAATTGGCCACATTACAGGCCCCTTTATCCCAAAGAACTGACTTTGGAGTGGCAAGCCCTTCTAGAACAGATCTCATATTCTCAAGAGGGTGAACTTCTCTTTCTTTAGTGGCAAAGCTCTGCACATAGGGCATCACTTCTTTTTCTGCAAAGAGATAGAGCTTCTCAGGAGTTGCTAGACCTAAGGCCCTATATGTTCCCTGAAAGGGAAGATGGCCTCCCCTTAAATTTGAAAACCAGGCAAGAGTATCAAGAGCATTAATAAAGGCGTACTCGCCCTCTCTTAGAAATTCAGAAGCACGCTGCTTCACCGTTCTTCCCGTAAACTCTAGAGGAACTTCCCAGAGATCCCCGGTAAAAATCTTAGGAGAAAATCCAAGCTCATGAAAGAGCTCTTCTTCATTGACTTCACAGTAATTTAAATGAGGGAGATCTTCGCGCAGGCCTTGAGGAGTTCTCTTTGTTAATAGTCCAAGAGTGAATTCACCTAAGAGGTCTTCTTTCATCGCCTCAAATAAAGGGACTCCAAAAGGAACCTTAACCACTTCAATAAGATCACCATCACACTCGCTATCGGCCTGTTCATGGTAGCGTCCATCTACATAGAGCTTAATTCTTCCTTCTCTTGGAATTAAGGCCTCGGCCACTGAGCCAGTGAAATTAGTCATAAACAAGCGAAAGGAATCTTCCATAGGAACGTATTCGCTCAAAAAGTGGTCAAAACTTGAGAGATAGAGAAAGTCGATGTTCTGCTCACTTAAGTGCTTTTGAATAGAGTACAAGTTATTTTTTTTACTTTCTGACGACATAATTCCTCTTTAATTTCAGCATGTTATAATATCCACTCAAGCCTGTAGGCCAAATAAATAGCTGTTTTATTGTTTAACTCCTCAAGTTTTTAGCTATTTAAGTCGATTATATGACAAATTAAGTTCTATATCTTTTTTCTATACCTAGACAAGAATCTAGAACGACACTTAAGGGTAACAATAATGAAGATCTCAGTAAAACAACTCGTCATACTCTTTTTAGGACTCTTCCTTTTAAAGATTGCTGTTGCCGACCCCTTTAGGGAAAGTAGAAGTGCCCTTAGTCAGCGCTCTCCTGCTTCCGTAAAAACCCTCTCAAGTCATAATTCTACGATTTAAATATTTCCTTAAACTCACGTCCCCTATGGGCATAATTCTTAAATTGATCGAAGCTGGGAAAGCCTGGCGAAAAAAGTAAAACAGAATCTTCTCTCTGCTTTTTATTCAAATACTCTCTTACTGCGATCAAAGTCTTTAGCTCTTTAAAGAAGTCATCATGCTTGGCCAATTCATGTCCAGACTCGCCAATAACTAAGCATTCACGAACACTCCTCTTAATCTCTGCGAGGTCCTCTCCCTTTGGTAAATCGCCATTACCTCTTAGTTGTCCTCCCATAATAAGCGTAATAGGAAGGCCTAACTCCTTAACCGCTTTCAGGGCCGTTAGCGTTGCTTCCCAGTTCGTGCTCTTTGCATCGTTATAGATTTGAAATTTATTCCATGAACCAACAGCTTCTACTCTGTGCTCGACTCCAGTAAAAGCATAGACTGTTTCACAGAAAGTCGCTGCCACTTTCGTAGCGTCTTCATTCTTTAAGGCGCTACTAAAGAGCTTCCAAGCAAACCAAATATTCTTTCTATTATGAAGACCCACGACCTTCACTTTAGAAAAGTCAAAGTCTTGGACTTCTTGAAGGAGCTCCTCTTCAAAATCAGAGGAAATCTCTATACGCTTGGGCTGACCTCGTCTGCGTAGATCCTCTCCTACTCCAACTCCAGTGAAAATAAACTCGTCACTACTTTGATGAGTATTTATATTCCATTTGGCCAATCTATAATCTTCGTGATCATCATAGCGCTCACCGTGATTGGGAAAGACATTTAAAATGGCGGTGTACTGAGCGTGAAAATCCTCTAGAGACTCAAGTTGAAAGCTTGAGAGTTCGAGAACAGCGATATCGTACTTTTCTTTACATGACTCAAGAAAGGGAAGGCCAATATTTCCTCCCACAAATGTTCTTAGGCCAAAGGCCTTGAAGAGTTCCCCTAGGAGGGTTACTGTTGTGGTTTTTCCGTTGGTTCCGGTTACGGCAACGATGGGAAGCTTAGGTTGATTACGATAAGCAAGCTCTACTTCACACCAAAGCTTAACGCCTTTTTCTAAGGCCTTCTCAAGAACTTTGTGCTCACGAGCAATTCCAGGAGAAAGGAGGATAAGATCACAACTTGCAAGCTCATCAGAGCAACTTTCATCATCTTGCAAGAGTATGCGGTAGGGATCACGAGTGAATTCTTCTTTAAGCCCCCAGTTACTTGGCTCCCCCGAGCCGATGACTAAGATTTCCTTTGCCTTTTGTCCCTGTAAGAATTCAAGTGCCGATTTTCCACTCACTCCAGGTCCAAAGACAGCAATTTTTTTATGGGCCAAATTCATTCAATCTTCCTTAAGCTATAGACTCTACTTGAAATTAAGTATAATACTCTTAGTCATTAAATTAATGAAAACAGACCAAGTTTATCTCACATTGGAAGACACGGCCAAGTTCTATCAATCAGAACTTAGAAAAATCTACGCTTTTTTATCCCCATTAAAAGGCATTTGGAGTGTTGAGGTTCTCAATCAATATCCAGATACCCTTTGCGCCTATCCCCAATCTTGGATTGATGCGATGGGAAATCTTGATTTTGAGCAGCAGTGGCAGATTGAAATGGGCATTATCCCTAAGGCCATTGAAGGCAGTGAGCTTGCCGAACTCTTTGAGACACTCGCAACACTAGAGGCCATACCGTCGTGGAGCTTTGACCCAGATGCTTATCATCCAGAAGACTACCCTACTTGGGCGCTTAATTATGTATCTGAAAAGAAGCAACATGAAATTACTCATCTGGCCTCACTTTTAGAGCAGTCCCTTGCCCAGAATAAACCCTTAAAGATTGTTGATATTGGTGGTGGAAAGGGACACCTGGGAAGAATTCTTGCGCTCTATCATGGCCATCATGTCACAACGATAGATACCAATGCTGAACTTCAGGCCATGGGAAAAGATCGCTTGGAGCGCTACCCTCATCCCGAAGATGCAGGAAGCCTAAACTTTCTCAATCATACCTTTGGACCTCAGAGTGAGAGTCCAAAACTTGATGAAGAACTTTTTACTCAGGCGCAAGTGACCCTAGGTCTCCATACTTGTGGTCCCTTGGCCTTAGAACATATCCAAACCTATCAAGCCCATCAGTCTCTCTACAATTTTGGATGCTGCTATCAAAAATTAGACTCTGATCACGAAGTCAATCTTAGTGAATTCTCTAAAAGAGAAACTCCCCTAGATATCACGAAGTACGCCCTTACTTTGGCCACTCGAGGCCATACGAAAATTACTCTCAAAGATTATGAGTTGAAAATGAGGGTTAAGTATTATCGGGCCGCTCTGCATTTATGGATGAGTGAAAATACGAAAGACAATACTTTTATTACTGTTGGTAGTGCTAAAGCACGTGATTACTTTGGAAGCTTTGGCGACTATGCCGTATCCAAACTTGAAAAATTCAATTTGGCGAACGCTGCCGACAAAGATGAGCTTGATCGCTTCTATGAAAACGTTGAGACTCAGGCCAAACTGTTGGATATCTTTCATGCCAATCTCATTCGTTGGCGCTTTGGAAGAATTATAGAGAAGTTTATCCTCGTTAACCGGGCTCTTTGGCAAGTGGAGCAAGGACGTCATGCTAAGCTTTATCAAGTATTCCAATCGGAGCTCTCCCCGAGAAATACCGTTCTCTACATTCCCAAAAAATAGAAAAAGGCCCCACTCAAAAAGCGGGGCCCGCAGATTGCATTCTACTTATCTCATAAACAGCATGTCGTAGTATTTCGGAAGGCTCCATAGAGTATCCGGAACAATCTCCTCAATCTCATTACAAAGCTCTGCAATCTCAACAGATAGAGGCATAAGAGTTTCAGCGATAGTGTGACTTCTCTTAGTATCGTCTTCTGGAAGTTCATTTACGCCGTTAACGAGATTCTCCACACGAGTAAAGAGAGTTTCTGTTGCGTAGTTAACTTTCTTGTAGATTGATTTTTCGACACTTGATTCGATGGCGAGATCTTTTTGGAGTTTAATCACTTCACCAAGTTCTTTTTTGTAGAGAAGAACAGAGGGAATTACATTTTGATTAACCATTCCGATAAGAGTTCTAAACTCAATTTCACGAATTACATTGTATCTTTCGATAAGAACGTGGTGGCGAGTTTCAAGTTCGTCTTGCGTGTAGATTTTTTGTTCAGTGAGGAAGCTGGTTGCCTTTTTATCACCAAAGAGAGGAAGAGCATCGGCCGTGGTTCTTAGGTTAAGAAGTCCTCTTTTTTCTGCTTCAATAACCCATTCGTCAGAATATCCATCTCCGTTAAAGATTACAGGGTAAGCATGAGAGATGAGCTCTTTAGTAACTTCTTGCATGGCCTGTTCTGTAGACTTTCCAGCAGCGACAAGCTTTTCTATTTTTTCAGCTGTTTCGTTGAGAACTTCAGCTACTGCACCATTAAGGATGGATAGAGGAAGACCAATGGCCATTTCAGAACCACAGGCACGTAGTTCGAACTTATTACCCGTAAAGGCAAAGGGAGAAGTTCTATTTCTATCTGTATTATCTTTAGAAAGGTTAGCAAGCTGAGTGGCCATGAGATCCATGGTTTTATCATCATTAGATGTGAAACTCTTACCATCTTTAATGGCCGTGAATACTTTCTCAAGAGTATCACCAAGATAAGCAGAGATAATTGATGGCGGGGCTTCGTTTGCTCCTAATCTATGATCGTTCCCAGCAGATGCGATCGCCGCACGGATCATACCACCATGACGATAAACAGCTTCAATAACTGCAGAACACACGGTTAGGAATCTGTAGTTCTCTTCAGGCTTGTCACCTGGATTGAGAAGGTTATCTCCTTCAACAGTTGAAAGTGACCAGTTAAGGTGCTTTCCAGAACCGTTGATTCCAGCAAAAGGTTTCTCATGAAGAAGAACTTCGAAGTGGTGCTTGTTAGCAACACGAGAGAGAGTCGACATAAGAATTTGATTTAAATCTGCTGCAACGTTAGTGCGATCAAAAATTGGTGCAATTTCATATTGTCCTGGAGCAACTTCGTTGTGACGAGTTTTAGCAGGTACACCAAGCTTATGAAGTTCAAAGTCAAGCTCTTGCATGAAGGAGACGACCCTTTCAGAGATATCTCCAAAGTAGTGGTCATCAAGTTGTTGGTTCTTTGCAGAGAGTGAGCCAAAGAGAGTACGGCCAGTCATAACAAGGTCGGGACGTGCAAAATAGAATGCGCGATCAACGAGGAAGTACTCTTGCTCAGATCCACAGTTGGATTGAACGTGAACACTATCTTGTCCGATAGACTTTAAAAATCTTACGGCAGAATTTGATAGGGCCACTTCTGATCTCAGCAGAGGTGTTTTAATATCAAGGGCCTGTCCAGTATAAGAGATGAAGGCCGTTGGAATACAAAGAGTTTTTCCATTCGCTCCATTAACGAGGAACATGGGAGAAGTTAAGTCCCAAGAAGTATATCCACGAGCTTCAAAAGTTGAGCGTGAACCACCGTTAGGAAAAGAAGAGGCATCGGGCTCCCCTTGCATAAGCTGACCAGCGGAAAGATTTTCTATGGCCTGACCATCTTCAATATCAAGAAAGCTATCGTGCTTTTCAGCAGTATTACCGGTTAGGGGTTGAAACCAGTGACAATAGTGAGTTGCTCCACGAGAAAGCGCCCACTCTAAAGCGGCCTTAGCAACAACATCAGCAAGGTCCTTTGTAAGTGGCTTCTTTGTATTAGCAATTGAAATCAATTCTTTTCTAACAGAGCTAGGAATTTCTTTGGCCGTTCTAAAATCAAAGATATTCTTTCCGTAGTATTCGCTAATTCTAAGTGGGCGACCATCGGTATCCTTTGGTAGATCGATAATTCGCTCTGGACGCTGAACTGCTAGTTTCCTTGCATCAAAACGCTCGTTCGTTGTTGTCATTTCATTCTCCTTCGATGGAATAGATTTAACTTCTCAGTGATTAAGTTATCCGTGTTTATTTAAAACAAATATATAAAGCAGGGTTATTGTAACGAGGAAAAATAGATTCTGTCTATAACTGAGCACTAATAAAGGTTATTAGAGTGTCTAATTGATGCGCTGAAAATGTATTGAAAATTATAGAGCTCTACTTAGAAAAAGTAGAAGCAGTGCAGGATGGCATTTGATTATATTTCAGTTCGGCCGCATTAACTCTAGAAAAGCAAAGGATAACCGCTGCGAAAATGAGAAAGAGAATTTTTGCCATCATTTCTTGAGCTTCATGGGGAAACATGAGTCAAACCTCCAAAATATTTTCACCATCATGGCAAAAAATATCTTCTTTCGCAAGGTATTAAACTTGAACAAAATAGAGAATATATAGGGAGAAAGGAGGAATGAGACGCGCTGCAATCAAGAGCTAAGATGCTTTACTTTGATCATGTCCTTCATCAAGGAAATTTCTTACATAATCAGCGATACCACTCTTGTCCTCAGCACTTAAATCTAAGAACTCACAACCAATTCCAGCAGAGCGGTCGGATTGAATATTTTTAACTATCGCTTGGGCTTCAATGGTTTGATTAAGAGTGTTGGAGTTTAATTTAAATTTTACCACTGCGTTCATCGTTAAATCTTTAGGAAAACTGCCAAACTCGATAAAGCATCCACCGATAGAGAGATTTGTACAATGACCTTTCCACTTATGATCTCCGAAAGTAATTTCGCAAACTTCATAGAATGGAATTCTATAGTCAGTTCTTCTCACAAAGAAGCGAGTTAGAGACTGTCCATCTACTTTTTCAACGCGAGAGAAGACCTTAGTATTGAACTCATAAACTTCACCGATTCGGTGAAAGACTCTATCGCCTTCTTTCTTAATCAGTGATTTCTTATTCAATTCTTCATTCTTATAGAGTCCATAGAGATAAGAGAAAGTATAAGGACCAAAGCTCTTTCCTTCTTTCTTTAAGTACCAATCAGGTGTGTCTATGATTTCAAAAACTTCACCAATGAGCTCTTCCCATCCAAAAATACCCTGTTCATCGGGCTTATCTTTACTGTGAAGTAAGTGGCGAATATATTTTTGGTTTTGTGAATCACGTTGTTCAAGGCCTTTGATTTTTCCTTGAAGCTGATTGATCATTTTCTTCATTTGCTTAAGTTCGGTGTCACCTTCATCGCTATCTATTTCTTTATGATACTTAAGAAATTTATCAACCAACGAATATACCACTTTTCCATGAGGATCTTCTGGAGTCACCTTAGGAGGACCAGAGAGTGAATCTTTAAGCTTACTTTCTTTAATGCTGTAGAACTTAGGATCAAGGCCATCAATAATATAGGGATCGTTATCAATCTCCTGCCATTTATTCTTGTGAAAGCAATAGCAGTAATCAAGAGTACCTAGAACTCCCAATTCGATCAAACAGACAATATCAAACGCTGAATAATAGTGAACTTCATCATTCATATAAATAGCGTAAAACGTACACTCGGCCAAGTAATCCTCCTCACCTCATATACTACTTGTCGGCTAAAGGAAGTTATTTTATTAGCGCTAAATTTGTCACTATTTTCAATAATTTAACTAAGTTTTAGGGCCTTTGTAGCCTTATTCTCATCTTTAACCTCTATACTCGCTAGAGTTTTAGACCCTCTAGAATAAGGAATCTCTAGACTTAGGGTTTTCCCCTGGCGCGAGATAAGGAGGTTTTGAAGCTGGTCTCCAACTTTCAAAGTTTTGAGTAAGTTCTTGTACATAGATGTAGTCACACGAAACCCATTAATGGCCAAGATCTCATCCCCAGCGTTAAGCCCATGCTTATAGGCCGGGCCATCAAGAATGATCTTATCAGCAAATAAGCGCTGCCCATCCTCTTTCCAATCAAAACCAAAGTCACCTTGAATTTCTTTATCCTCAGTATATTTGAACTCAAGCCCTATCTCACGACAAAGTTCTTCTAAAGGAAGCTCTGTTGTATGGGCAATATAGCTTTCAAATTGATTTACAACCTCTTCGTTTGTTAAGCTCCTTAGTATTTCCATGAACTCTTCTTTGGTCATTCCGACTTCAGGGTTATCTTTAAAACGCTGCCACAATAGAGCACATAATTCTTTTAAAGACTTCCCTTCCCTAACAAGAAGAATATTCAAACAGAAGAAGGCCAACTGACCTTTCAAGTAGTAGCTCACCGTTGTGTTTTTTGAGTTTTCATGAGGACGGTAGAGTTTAATCCAAGCGTCAAAACTCGACTCTTCTAGAGAGTCAAACTTTCTACCAGGAGTGGACAAGTAGATCTTAATTCTCTTCGCTAATGTCTCAACATAATTTTCCAATGTTGAAAGTCCTGCGGTGAAAACAAAGAGATCATCCACGAAACTTGTCATTCCCTCCGTGAGCCAATGCATTCTTGTATAGTTTTCATTTCTATAATCAAAGGGCCCTAACTCAATGGGACGAATTCTTTTCACATTCCATGTATGAAAGAACTCATGGGCCACAAGTCCTAAGAAGTCACGATAGCCATCCTTAGTTTGAACGGCAAAGGGATCATACTGAAGGGCAGTAGAGTTTAAGTGTTCGAGTCCACCGTATACTCCTGGCATGAAGTGTCCCATATACACGTACATATCATAGGGAATCTCTCCCCAAAAATCACAAATCGCCTCAGTAATCTTTTGCGTATCTTTTCTAAGATCTCCAGGAAGATTCTCAGGAAGTTCATAGAAGGCCAAGTGATGATCAATCCCTTGAACACGAAAACCATTTGTTTCATGGCAGCCAATCTCTATAGGTGAATCGATAAGCTCATCATAGTTCTTTGCACTATAGAGAAATTTCTCTCTCTTATCAGATATATCATTAAGACCAGTTGTTACCTTTGACCATAGAGGAGGAAATTCAATTTCTAGAGTTGGACTTTCTAGTTCTGTATCAGCAATTCCCATAAAGAGACTTGGCCCATGTAAGAAAGCATGCTCATTAGTTACATGACTTGAGCGCACAGAAATTTCATTACAGTAGACTTCGTATTCAATCGTAAAATCTTTCCCCTGTGACTTCAGTTCTGACTTTGACCAATCAACTCTCCATGTACCTTTCTCCATTTTTTCAAAGTATAGATATTCCCCATTGCCACTTAGGGCACGAAATTTTCGAACTGATTTGGGGTATTCGCGCATGAGATACGAGCCCGGAGACCAAGAAGGGAGAAAAAAGTCGAGATAATCACAATCATCACGACGAGATCCACTAAGTCTTATTTTGACATAATGAGTCCATGGCTCCGTAATAGATAGTTTATACTCAATTTTCATAGTAACCTCTCGATACTCTGTGCGCTATCCACTGAATTATAATTAGCGCTTGAAATACTCTTCTAATCAAGATATTGCTTTGCCTCTCAAGTTTCAAGTACAACAACTTAGCAAGTGTAACAATTTATGGAGACTACCATGTCAGGAGCTCAAGGATCTAATCAACATCAAGCAACAAAAGTAGATGCCTCAAAAGTTGCTACTCCTGAAGTCTTCTTAACCGATATGGCCCTTCGCCAGCTTCAACTCATCGTTGAAAATGACTTCACACTCAAAGGAAAGTACCTACGCCTTCTGATCAGTGGAAAAGGATGCGAAGGATTTAGCTATAGTGTTGGTTTTACGGACTGGAATCATGATGACATGCTGATCAAAGTAAAGTCATCAAATAAATTATCACACCAATTAGAAGAAGAAAGTGAACTCCAAATCATCATGGACCCCTTCACCGCCTTTTACCTACAAAAATGCACCGTTGATTATATTGAAGATTTCGCCAATAATAACGAAGGATTTATTGTCGAAAACGAAAACCAAAAGAATTTTTCAGGAAAATTTTGGAAGAAAAGTGGAAAACAAGAAAAGGTTCCCCCTACACTTTCCTAATCTCCCTAGGTGAAAACTCTTTGAAGGTAACAATATATGGACTACCGCTACCTTAAGGCCTTTTTAATGACTGCAGAATTTGAGAGTTTCTCAAAGGCCGCAGAAAAACTCAAAATTGCACAATCAGCAGTTAGTCGCCAAATTAAACTTCTCGAAGAAAGTCTTGATGAGGAATTAATTATTCGCTCCTCTAAGAAAGTCATCTTAACGGATAAAGGTCACGGCCTATTTATGGCGGCCAAGCACTTTGACCAACTCACTCATGAACTCTTTGATAAAGATGATGATCGTCCCATTCGCATTGGAATTCTTCATGGGCTCTTAAGAAACTGGTTTATTCCTAGACTGGGTAAATACCTTAAGAAGAAGAATCGAATTTTTACCATCACTGTCGGTACTCAAAAGAAACTTCGTGAAGATATTGAAAAAGGAAAACTCGATATTATCTTCTCATCTGATAATATTCAGTCTGAGCTTATTACCTCACTAAAGCTCTTTGATGAGAGACTTGTTATCATTAGCAAAGACCCCATTAATAAGAAGAAGCTTCACGAGTATCGCTGGATCGTTTATTCAGATGAGGATAATATCTATAAGGTTTCGAGAAAAGAATCTCATCGCATTATCCAAGTAGAGGATATGCATAGTATTGTAGACTTAGTTAAGGCGAATGTAGGTATAGCCGTTGTACCTGATCATGTCCTAAAGAAAACGGATGCTCTAAATATTGAAGAGGTGGCCGCTACAGATTCTTCAGAGATTTACATGACCACCTTAAACTATAAGTCGATGCCTTCCTACCTAAGGGATCTCACCGACTTTGTTCAAAAATAACAAATTATAAAGTCTTGATGCAAGCTTCTTGACCACCGCTAATATAATCGAGTGTCTGACCAAGCTTATTCTTTCTATAACCAGCATCACAATAGAAGTCGCCCTTAACCGCAGCAAGACAACCTTTCTGCCCACCTGAAATATAGTCTAGATCTTTGCCATATTGATCATTGACATAACCATTATCACAATAGAAAGATCCACGAATGGCCTCCATACAACCCTCTTGTCCACCACTGATATAGTCAAGATCATTGCCCTGCATATCGTTAATATATCCCCCATCACAATAGAAGAGCTGAGAGCTGCCGCTACCATTATCGTCAGGGATCTCTCCAGCAATAATTTCTAGAATTTCTTCATATCTCTTCATCAATGCTTCTTCTTGGTCAGTTGAGAATTCATTGAGGTGGTTTTGAACCTGGGCAGAAGCTCTCTGAGCAAGAATGGAAAGTCTTCGACTTCCAGCTGCGTAGCTCAATTGTCCCAATAGTAAGCAGATTACAAATATAGTCTTCTTCATTTTCTCTCCCTATAAATAAATCAATTCTATCTATGACAATATGAAGTATGAGAGGGCCTGTGTCTATGTACGAATGTTGCGCAGAGGTGTATAAAGAGCTTAAGTAAATCAATGTTAGAAATTAATTATAAATGAGGTCAATTTGACCCCTTTAGAAATAGTGTTATGAGTCGAATATGAAAAAAATAATCCCCTCCCTCCTTGTATCCCTGGTTCTTTCATTAAGCTCTTTTGCCAGCAGTGATGTCTGGGTTATCAATAAAGATCACTCGGAGCTTCTTTTGTCTATTCCCTATATGGGCGTATCTGATGTGACGGCAAGACTGCGAAGCTTTACTGGTAAAATCTACTTCAAAAAAGAGCAAGCTTCACAAATAGAGAAAATCCAAGTCAAGATTAAGGCCACTTCCTTTGACTCCAATCATAAGATTAGAGATGGTCATGTAAAGAGTGAAGATTTCCTTGATACTAAGAACTATCCTTTTATCACTTTTGAAAGTTCTAAAGTTGTCTATTCTAATGAGCGCTATCAAGCCCAGGGTCTACTTACGATCAAAGAAACCACTAAACCTATCACATTAGATTTCACCATTAGTAAATCTGTAAAAGACTCTTGGGGCCATACCAATCGTTTTGTAAACTTTGCAATTAGCATTAATCGTAATGACTTTGGGGTCACATGGACTAAGGGAATTGGAGAAGGTGAATTTCTAGTTGGAGAAGAGATTTCTCTTCAGGCCAATATTCAAATTCAGCCCATTGGGGATAAAACTCCAACCTATAAGCATATGCTTCCCAACACTCATTATATAAAAATGAGTGAAAAGCTTCAGCGCGGAGAAATCACATTAGAGGAATTTAAAGAGTCCGTAAAAACCAAGGGCACAACATACTCTTCTGAGCTTGATCCCGTTCAAAGTCCTAATAAAAAAGATGCTCCAGAAGAGCTCGATGAAGCACAGGACAATGCCAGTAGCTTTGAGTCAGAGTTTTGGAAAGGTCTCGAGTATAATCCCCCACCAGTGCGTGATGGTAAGTGGTGGGTGTCTTTTTCTTTTGTATCGCTAATCGGAGCAACTGCTGTGGCCTTTGCTTTTGGACTCTTCTATGAGCTCAAAAAAAGTAAAATAAAAGAGAAGGAAGGAGGAGTGGATCTCTTTCTTACCCTTATTTTTGTTGGTGCTTTCTCTGTATTGGTGATTTTCTTTACTTCCCTTTCTTATATGGCGGGATAGATTAGAAATCTTTTAAAGTAACTTCTTTAAACTTATTAAAGTTATTATTCACTTTATAGCTCTTTCTATAGGGATAGTTTCTTCCCGACTTATCCTTCTTTAGATAGGGCCAACGAACTTCAATTGATTTGATTTTTTCACTTTTCGATAAACCAAAGTAGAGACCTTCACCATTTTGTGAAGGAAGCCCCCCATCGGCAACACTTACAAACTTAATATAAGACTCTCTATCGGTATGAACCGTAACCGTTGCTCCTAACCCATGGGCATTGGCCTTCTTTCCTTTTAAGAGAATCTTTAAAACTTTCTTACCATTCCAGGGAAAGTTATTTTCAAATGCATAAAGTCTTGGAGTAATCTCAGCATTTCTAATAGAGACTTGACCCACAATAATATCTTGCCTTCCGTCACGATTAAAATCTGCGCTCACCACACCAGATGGATTTACAATATCAATCCCAATATTCTTGGCCACATCGGCAAAGGCATGACTCGAGTCTTGATCAAAGGCAACTAATCTACTCTTTGGAGGAAATCCGCTATTTTCAACAAGTAAATCCGTAAAGCTATCAAAATTATAATCAAGCCATACTCCTCGTCTATCCCCTTGATTCCAAGAGCCGGTCCCATCATCCATATGGTACTCCGTTCTAAGAAATTTAGGGGGAAAGTGGCGACTCGTTGATGTGAGAATAGCTGAGCGATCTCGGGATTCCGTATCATAGCTATGAAATAACTCACCCACAGCAACATCGATTGCCCCATCATGATTATAATCGTGACATAGAGTAAAGAAGCTATTTCCCCCTCCAAGTGGAGAATAAGCCCCTTCATTGTCATGGGCAAAGCCCGCTTCTTCACCAAACTCTTTAAACTGTCGCCCACTACTCTTATCTTTTTGATTAAGCCACAAACGATTTGAGTATCCACTAGAAGTCGCCGTCAGTATATCCGGGTAACCATTTTGATCGATATCACAAACTGAAACACCAAAGGTTGGTGTTGCGTGAGGAAAAATTTTCAAATCTTCATCATAATTATGCTCGTCTGTTAAGTCCGCGCTGTGATCAATGAAGTGAAGCCCTTTTTCTTTAGTAATCTTTCCAAAGAAGAGTCGATCAGGTGCACTCTTATTTCCCTTTTTTTGAAAATTGAACCAATTGCCCACATAGAGATCAAGCACGCCGTCCATATTAAAGTCGCTAACGCCTAGAGAGCTTACAGGAAATATCTTATTCGGTAGTGCAGACTCGACTAACTTATATTCAATCTTCTTTCCGACTCGCTTTGCAAAGTAGAGTCTTAAAGGATCTTTATTAAGCTCTGTCCTTTGATTAAGAGTCGCCAAAACGACATCCCTTAGCCCATCCCTATTAAAGTCTGCAAAGACCATAAATGATGTACGCGTGACTTCACCAAAGGGATTGTAGTCGGCTTCAACGAATTTCTTTAGTTTCAAATCATAGAGAAAGAAGCGCGCCGGCCCATAGTATTCAGGAAGAACGACTAGGTCTTCTACACCGTCACCATTCCAATCGACAATATAGTTATGGGTAGATTTGATTCCATCAAGGCCTAGCTTGGCCGTGACATCTAGGAATGTATGCGACTCTGGTACTTGAGGATGGGTTGGCCCTGTGACCATTGGTTTTGTTTTAGGAGCAGGTGCAGGTGCAGTAGAAACATTCTCAGCATTAGCTTTAGGCTTAAGTTCAGGGCCTGAGCAACTTGTGCTCAGACCCAGTAGAGAAATTAAAATTAAAGTTGATTGAGAACGAATCTTCATCTAGTAAATCGAAATTAAAAGTCGATAATATCTAGACCGTAACCACCATTTTTGGCCACTTGATCAGAAAGCTTCTTCTCAATTTTATCTGCATTCTTGGTCATCTCTTTTAGATTCGAAACAAAGACATGCTTTGCTCTTCTTAAAGAGTGCTGAGCAAGGTTATAACAATACTCTTTCTTTTCTTCATCGATTTTTTCATCATTAAGAATTGAAGTTGTACGAGAAATAACGGCTATCATCACATAGAGTTGAATGGCCATATTCGCCAAACGCTTTTGCGGGTGCTCATTTCCAATAATATTCTTACCATACTTCATAAGAGTATTTTCAACTTGAATGGAAAATCCTCCCAGCATAGAGCTAAACTCTCCTGCCCACTCTTCAAAACGAGGGTGTGCTTGAGAAAGAGAGCGAGTTGGCATCATTTTAGTGATTCTATTCTTGGCGAAGTCAGTGAGAACCCCAAGAGACTTTATCGGATCTTCAAGGGCCTTAGAAACATTAGAGATCTTTCCAAGTTCCTTAAGCTTTTCAGAAGGACCACGAATACCTGATAGTGCTAAGAAGCAGCGAAGAATTTCATTGGTACCCTCGAAAATAAGATTAATACGAGAATCCCTCATCATACGCTCATAAGGATATTCCTTCATATAACCATTACCCGCAGCAATCTGTAGTGCTGTATCGACAACTTCCCAGAGACATTCTGATCCGAAGATCTTACATACGGCCGTTTCCAAGTAGTAGTCATTCATCCCCTTACACATATTTCCTGTCGTCATATATACAACTGACTCTGTTGCGTAAATAAGAGAAGACATTGTGGCGAGTTTCTCTTGAATCATTCCAAATTCTGTCAATGAAGATCCAAATTGCTTTCTGCCTACGGCATGATCAGTGGCCATCTTTAGAATACTCTTCATTCCTCCAACACAACCTGCTCCTAAAGAGAGGCGCCCAGAGTTAAGAACATTCATGGCAATCTTAAAGCCTTTACCCAACTCACCAAGAATATTTTCTTTTGGGACTTTTACACCATCAAAGTAAACAGCACGTGTTTCACTGGCACGAATTCCCATTTTATTTTCTTTTTCACCAAAACTAAGACCTTCCATCCCCTTCTCAACAATGAAGCAGGAAATTTTTTCGATCTTTTCGCCATCTTTCTCATGTTCAGTTTTAGCAAACACAGTATAGAACTCGGCGATTCCACCATTTGTAATCCATAATTTCTGACCAGTAATCGTAAATGATCCGTCAGCGTTTTCAACGGCCCTTGTCGCAATAGAGTAAGCATCAGACCCCGAGCCTGGCTCTGTTAGGCAGAAAGCAGCAATCTTCTCACCAGAGGCAAGTGAAGGAAGCCATTTCTCTTTTTGCTCCTGAGTCCCTTCATTAAGAAGCGCTCTATAACCAATCGACTGGTGAGCACCGATGAATGTGGCCACTGACCCATCATTGGCAGCAACTTCAGCAAAGAGACGACTATATAATGTATAATCTAGCCCCATTCCTCCTAGTTCCTCAGGAACACCGAGTCCCATCAGCCCTAGTTCCGCAAGACCTTGCATCACATCTTCAGGAATAGCAGATTCAATATCCATTTTTTCAGAATCAATCGCGCCCTCTGCAAATTTAGCAATTGCGTCAGTAAATTCCTTACCAATTTCTTTTTGTTCTTGCGTAAAATGGGGATAAGGAAAAATGGCCTCTTCGTGAACCTCTCCAAAGAAGAGTCCGCCCACTACGGAATTCATCATTGTTTCACCTTTTTTGGTATCATCACTCATTGCACAACCCTTTTTGTCAGTTTTATTATAAGTTTTAAAAATTATTTCTCATTGTAGCAGTTATTTTTTCAACCAATCAATTTTCTTATTAAAAAGAAGAAAGACAATCCTCCAATTTATTGCTCTAGGGCAATTAACCGAGTCAGTCAGTCTACAAGAATTAACCGACAATCATTATCGGGAATAGTTTTTTTTACAGCATCTCTATAAAATTGACTAAATCATTGCTTGATACAACTGGTCTAAGTGCCTTAAAATGATTTAAGTGATGCAGAACAAATATTTTACATTAAGTATTGAATAAAATTATTACTTTGTTCATTTCATGGATGAAAACACAAAGGTCATATGAGTAAGTGGAAATCTAAATTTTCTTCCTTGGTAGAGTCTCTTAAGAAGCCTCTTGGTAACTCTAAAGGTAAGTCTAAGAAAAAAGACTCCGAGGAAAACGCCCCAAGAAGAGAGGCCAAGACCAATCACCCAGCTGCGGAGAACCTGGTTGAATCCATGGAATGGGAAGAAGGTGAAGAAGATTATCAAGGGGAAGATTATCAAGAAGAAGATCATCAAGCCGAGGGCTACGACGAACACGACGAAACCAACCCCTCCTTCTCGACTCTAACCTTATCTCAAATAAAACAGTCGCAACTTGAAAATGGAGAGGCTACACCTGAGCTTCCACCTGAAGTTGAGAGTGAACTCGCACAAGACGATGATGGTGACTATAACTTCGAAGAGGGTAATGATTTCGAAGTGACAAGCCCTGCCATTAGAGAATATACCCCCAAATCGAAAAGCTCACTCTTAGATAAACTTAAATCTAATAAGAGTAAATTTACATCATCTAACTCTCCAACTTCTCAAGCTCTTATGGAGAAGTTAAAGAATATAAATTTTGATGAGTTCTTTGAAAAATTCTATGCTCCGGAAAATAGAAGAAAGATACACTATATCTTCCTCATGCTTCTTCTCACTGGTGCATCTATAAAGACGGCCCAAATTATCTCCGCTCTGCTTACCCCACTACCGTCTACGGCGAGGAACCTAGCTCCACCACCGGCTTCCCTTAATCAGCTCGATCAGCTTAATAGTGCGCTGGCCCAGCTTGAGGGAAATGATTTATTTCGCGCACCTCGCAAAGGTAAACAACCTGTAAAAGTAGCCCCAAAGGTTAAAGAAGAAGCCATTTGCCTTGATGCTAAGAAGAAATCAAATTTGAGCATTAAACTTCTCAATACAGTAGTTCTTCAAGACGAAGTAAAGAGTCTTGCCAGTGTCCAAAATAGAAAAGATGCCGAGTACCTTAGAAAAGGTGACTCTATCCCTGGTGTGCTAGAGGTTGGAAGAATTTCTAAAGAAAGGCTCTTCTTTAAGAACTTGAAGACAAGAGAGTGTGAATATATCGAAAACTCTCCCAAAGGACCTAAACGAAGTAATTCTAAAATTGCTATCGTTAAAGAGCCAAGAAAGGCCAAGAAGATTCTTGATAGTGCTTCTAAGAATGGTATTTCCAATGTAGGAAATCAATTTAAGATAAAAAAAGAAGTTCGAGAAAGAATGCTTGAGAATATCTCAGAGGTTCTAACCCAGGCCCGAGCTGTACAGATCAAGAACCCTGATGGAAGTCTATCTTTTCGTATGCAAGAGGTTGTTCCCGGATCTATCTATAGCCAGCTGAATATCGAAAATGGTGATGTGGTTTCAGGGATTAACGGAAATAAAATTAAAAATGTAAGTGAGCTTATGCAGCTCTTTGGAAAGATAGATAAAATTGACCACTTCGAACTTACGGTTAAGAAGAAAGGTATAGAACAGAATTTACAATATGATTTTGAATAATATTTATTAGAAATTATTCCAAAATCAAGCAAGGATATAGAGAATGAAGAGAAATGAACCTACTAAAGAATGCCAAGTGAAGTTAAAGAACTTCTTTTATATTGGTGCTCTCATAATTCCCCTACTCTCTACGGACATGGCCCATGCCCAATCCTTTAAAAAATTTGAATCAAAAACGAACTTTAAGAAAGCTCAATCAAAGTCAGCTGCTGAGCTCGTGCAAAAGAAAGCTCCGACTATCGATTTGAGTAAAAATTCTCTTGTAGGCGAAGATGAAACGGACGCCTTTGGTCGCTCTAATAGTGTGAATCGAGTCAAGCAAATCTCTAAAGAGAGTGCCGCTTATGTAAACCTAAATCCAGAAACGGCTTTTGGACCTGAAGTTGTTCAAAATTTTAATTTTGAAAATGTGGAACTTGAAGAGCTAACGAAGCAAATGCAAAAACTTACGGGAATTAATTTAATTCTCGATGGTAAAGGTCTTAAAGGAAAAATTACGATTTTGGCCCCTCAGCCAATTACTGTTGGAGATGCCTGGAAGACCTATATAACGGCCCTAGAAATTAATGGTTTTACTCTCGTTCCCAGTGGGAAGTTTTACAAAATTGTTTCGACCAGAGATATTCGTTATACGCCCACAAAAATCTATACGGGAAACTATACTCCAGACACTGACAACTATGTGATGAGAATTCTTCCTTTGAAGAATATTGACTCAACAGAAGTAACAAGGTCATTTCGTCCTTTCATGACTCGCTTTGGCCGTATTATTGATATTAAACAAACCAAT
>JBLWXW010000014.1:0-97503 GCA_048267265.1 Bacteriovoracaceae bacterium | reverse complement strand
AATTGAATGGGAAGCGAGAGTGATTTATTAGAAATTATAGATTGCTCTACATCGGATAAAGGTATCAGGTGTATACCATTTTCCATACTTAAATCCCCTCATTCGTAAAATCTTCCACAAATAAAAATCATAAGTTTGCTTTTTTTAAATAACAATTTAAAAGAATAAATATGAGTATATCTTTATTTTATAAAACGAACTTACTTGACCAAGCAATTCTCTTTAATATAGTTTTATTCGATAGATGCCGAGCTCTTAAGTTCTTCCTCTGATGGTGTTTCAACAAATCGTCTAATCCAATCCTTTTTTTGATAGATGAAAATTGCAATTAAGCCTGCACCAATATTACTAATAGAAAAGGCCCACCAAATGCCGACTTCATTTAAGGAAGTATGGTGAGAAAGAATATAGGCCAATGGAAATCTAAATACCCAAAGACTGACCATTGCAAGCACCATCGCCAACATTGTATTTCCAGCACCTCGGAATACTCCATTGGCCACCTGCTGCACCCCGACCATGCCGAAGGTAAGAGCAAAAATACGTATCAGCACAGATCCTTCTTTAATAACAATAGGATCATTTGGTACAAAGACTTCGACTGCCATGGGAGCATAGAGATAGAATATAATTCCCGCAAAAGTTAACCCGAAAAAAATAAGTCCAAAACTATAACGAGCGGTTTTAAAGGCATGTTCATTATCCCCCTTTCCAATATTATTTCCGACAAGGACAGAACATGCTTGGGAAAAACCTAAAGCAGGGATGATTATAAAGCTTAGAATACGCGCTCCAATTCCAAACACGGCCATGGCTTCGTTACCAAAAGCTGCGACAAGAAAAGTAATCGCATTCATACTCAGGGCCCTCGTCGACCCTTCTAAAGAAGTAGGAATGGCCAGGAGTAGAATTTTCTTAAAGTCTTTATATACAGGAAAAATATCTTTTATATGGATTTGAACTCTCTCCTTCCCAGAAAACATAGAGTAGAGTCCAATAAATGCAGCTATGGCCTGAGTTAATATCGTAGAATAAGCTGCTCCATCAACCCCAAATTTAGGAATGGGTCCCCAGCCATTTATAAATGCTGGATCAAGAACAAAGTTTAAAAGAACTGTTATAAAGACTACTTTGAATGGCCTATGGACATTACCAACGGCCCTCAATGTATTTTGAAAACACAAATAGATATACTGAAAAGTCATTCCAAACATAGCTATTTTCAAATAGCCTGTAGCATCTCTATAAACTTCGCCCTTTACTCCAATCAAATCGATAATAAAGTCAGCACTCAAGTAACCAATTACTGAAATTACTAAACCAAAGAGAGTCATTACTCCGATTGCCTGTGAAGCAATATAATCAATACTCTTTTGATCATTCACACCTTTATGTTGTGAAATCAATACGGCCCCAGCAATGCTAAAGCCTATCCCTAAAGAAAGAAGTAAAAAGAAAATTGGATAGCACATAGAAAGCGCAGCCACTGCATTAGCACCAATTCTCCCCACCCAAAAGGTATCCGTTAGCTGATAAGCTGACTGCAAGGCATTAGCTGCAACAATTGGCCAAGCAAGCTTAAGAATTTTTTTTATAAGGGAGTAATCTAAGGAGATACGTGGTTTCATTTGGATATACTAGTTGAGATACTTGAATTTGTCTTGGAGTGTCTAGGTTGGCGCCTTCGATCAGTCGCGAACGACTCTCTTAGGCCTCTGGCCTGCGTTCCCTGGGCTTCAATGCTTCAAGTTGCTTTGCAACTTGCCGGCTTTCGATCAGTCACGGGCGACTCGTCGCCAATATTTGCTGCGCAAATAAGTCGACTCCTCTGCTCCTTCTTTCTATATATCTTTGATACTTCCCTGCCCGACTCTCTTAGGCCTCTGGCCTGCGTTCCCTGGGCTTCATTGCTTCAAGTTGCTTTGCAACTTGCCGCAAAGAAGAAAGCCCTGCAGAAACAGGGAAGTTCATGCAGGGCCTTTTCCAAACTCCATAGTCCATCCTAACAGTGGAGTTCAAATTGAATTTCTATATGCTTAATTTAATAATTCTTTATTCTTCTCTAAAAAGTTGATCATTGTCTTTCTTAGATCTTCTACCGATAGATCCTCCCCATCAACAATCAATTCAGACTTAATAAAGTCAGCAGGAAAACCTGTCATCAGAGACAAAGTATCTAGAGAAACTTTTTCAGATTCTCCCTTCACTCCCTGAATTTCACTACCAGCACCGCCTTGTACTAGCTTCAATGACGTGTTTGCCATCATACTTACACTCCCTTGTCTTACATCCTCATCCGGGATAAAGCGTGTCTCTGTCAGTTGGGACATTTCGCCAAAAATGTTCACAACCTATTATCCCTTTGGAGCGCACTTCCTTGCGCGTTTTGTAAATCATATCTACCCCAAAATTTCTATGTCAACAGAATTAGACAAAACTCAAAATAATGTAAGAATATATTAGAGACCTAACGTACTGAATTTATTGATTAAAGTAGATTTGATTAGGACAAAAAACGGACAAAAGAATGGGTTTTGTCCAATATTTCACTGTATTCTTCTTCATTCTTACTTTTGATGGTAACTCCACCACCCGACCAATAAAGGACTTCGGCCGTTTGCTTGTCCAAAACACCTGAGCGAATATTAATACTCGCCTTAAAGCAGTCTCTTGTTTTTAAAAGAGAACTCCCGCAATAGAAACCACGCTTGGAAATTTCTAAATCTTCAATAATCTCCATTACTCGCTTCTTTGGAGCTCCTGTAATCGAACCTCCAGGGAAAATTGCCTTCATAACTTGTAAAAGATTAACCTCGCTTGAAAGATCTACTTTTAAGTGAGAATAGCTATGAACAAGACCTGGAACATCTAGCCTTTCTTTAGTGGCCAAAACTTCAACACATGGCTTTTCAATACGATTAAGATCATTGCGAAGAAGATCAGTAATCATATAGAGCTCTGATTCGTTCTTCAGCGAGCCTCTAAGCTCATCCCAAGCCTTTTGCGCCCCTAGTAACCCAGTAGGGACCGTTCCCTTTATAGGCTTAGTATGAAGCTCTATGTGCTCTTCTTTAAACTTCAATTCAAATAGACACTCTGGACTATTGCTATAGTACAGCTTTTCTCCAATTGAAGTCAGATTTGCATACTCACTGCGAAGCAATGGATTTAACCAACGCCCTATGAATTTCTCCAAACTAAAGTCTTTGAATGTGAGATGTTGGGCGAAGGTCAGGTTATATTGATAGCAGTCCCCTCTAAGGAGATACTCCCTTCCCTTTTGAAACGCCTTATCGTATTCGGTAAAAGTGATGGGATTAATATCAACAGTTAAAGCTTCAACATTTGTCTTATCTTCAAGAATCATCGATTGTGAATATTCGAGCCACGCCCCAAGTGGAGTGTCCCCTGTAACCTCTAATGAATTTTCAAAGTAATGGCCTAACTCATAAAAGCTTAAAATAACTTTTGAACTCTCCTCACTGCACTCAAGAGCTTCATCGCTCATAAGACCCAAGAACTCTTTTACTCCAGAAGAGGACTCAACTCCACTAAGGAGATCGATTGTTTTATTGGGATAGAAGAAGAGTGCCTTTGTGGGCCGATAAAAAAGAGTAAGCTTTCCCTCTACATTATAGAGGGAATAAATATCTTTAGAGATATCAATGGGAAGACTACTCTTGATCATTATCCTGATAAGCTAGATTTTCGAAAGAAGTATAGGCACCAACCCAAGCAAGCTTTGCCGTTCCAATTTCACCACCACGGTTTTTACCTACAATAACTTCGGCAACACCAGGCTCTTTAGTATCAGGATTATAAACTTCATCACGATATACAAAGAGGATGATATCGGCATCCTGCTCAATCGCACCAGATTCACGAAGGTCAGAGGCCATTGGACGTTTATTTGGTCTTGCCTCTACTCCACGGTTAAGCTGTGAAAGTGTAATAACAGGACACTCAAGTTCTTTGGCAAGAGTCTTTAGTCCACGTGACATCTCAGAGATCTGCTGCTCTCGAGAAATATTCTTATTATGGGGATTCATAAGCTGAAGGTAGTCGATAATAATTAGCCCTAGTCCATGCTCGGCCTGAATTTTACGACACTGAGATTGAATATCTAGAATCGTAGTTTCACCATTATCATTAATGAAAATAGGATAACTAGAAAGCTCTTTAACCGCTTGCCCAATATTACGAAGATCAGTATCTAGAAAGTTCTTAGTTCTTAAACGCTTGGAATCAACCTTGGCCTTTGACGACAACAGCCTCATAGAAAGTTCTTTATCAAGCATCTCTAGAGAAAAGATCGCTACAGGCTTATTATGAGTTTCACAAACATTATTTGCTATATTCAAGGCCAGTGAAGTCTTCCCCATAGCAGGACGGGCAGCAAGAACCACAAGTTGTCCAGGCTGCAGCCCAAGAAGCTTAGCATCGAGATTAGGATAACCTGTACTAATTCCACTGATCTTACCAGCTTCTCTAGACATATCCTCGAGCTCCTTTAGGTTCTCGCGAAGACAGTCATTGAGTTTTTCCATTTTCCCAGACTTAGCATCATTGGTCAGTTTAAAGAAGTCACCTTCAACTTGTTGAATAAAATCTTCAACTTTACCAGTATAAGAGAAACCTTGATCAGTTACTCTCATCGCTGTTCTTAAAATCTCACGCATGGAAGACTTATCTTTAACAACTTTGGCATAGTGATAAATATTAGCAGAAGAAGCCTGTTCCTCAACAAGCTCAATAATTGCAGGAGTCCCACCAGCCTCTTCAAGCTTACCCATTTCATTGAGTTTAGAACTTACAGTTACATAATCCACGGCCTGCTGAGAGAAAACGAGATCTTCAATCGCAGAAAAAATTTGACCATAAATGGGATGGTAGAAATCAACCTTATTAAGTTTTAAATCGGAAATATCATCGAAGGATTGGCCATCAATAATAAGACAACCTAGGAGAGCTCTTTCCGCAAGAAGATCATGGGGAAGTTCACGAGTTTTAGGTTTTGCAGAACTCGCTTCTGAAAATGAACTCATGTTTCCTTCCATTCATATCTCCTTAAATAGAAATGGCCCAGATAAATCTGGGCCATATATAAAAAGCACCTTATATAGTGATTTCTATTCTATTAGCTTCTAAGCAATTCGTCAGCTTCTTTAGCTAGTTTCTGCTCATCAGTAAGAGGTTGTTTTTCCTCGCCTTCTGCAGATTCACCTTCTGCTGCTTCGCCTTCAACTTCAGCAGCTTCGGCCTTAGCTTTTTTCTTAGCAGCTGCAGCCTCAGCTTTTTTCTTTAGCTCTTCAGCTTGTGCAGGATCCATTTCTACTTTTACAGTAAATTCAGACTCAACACCTGAGAAAAGTTTAGCTTTTGCAGTGAAAAGACCAGTAGCTTTAATTGGAGTCTCAAGAGAGATAACTCTTTTTTCAACTTCAATACCTTTACCAGCAAGAATTGTAGAAAGCTCAGAAGTTGTAACAGCACCAAAAAGTTTACCGTTACCACCAACTTTCTTGATTAGGTCTAATTGAAGACCATCAAGTTGCTTCTTAGTGGCTTCTGCAGCAGCTTTATCAGCAGCAACAGCTTTACCAAGCATTCTTTGGTAGTGCTCCATTTGAGCTTTATTTGATTCATCTGCAAGAACGGCCTTATTACCAGGAATAAGGAAGTTACGAGCATAACCAGCAGAAACGTTAACGACTTCACCTACGTTTCCTAGAGAAGAAACTTTCTCTGTTAGGATAACTTTCATAATTTATCTCCTTCATCATTATTATTTGATTTAAAAAGTCTGCGAAAATCTACCCAAGTATCTAACACGCCTACAAGGGCAAGAACTTGGTAGCCCATGATAACCGAAAAAAAGATCACCATAGTTCTGAAAAATCCGAAAATTCGCCATTTGTTTAAAAGATCACTTAAGATCCCGAATCCTTGAAAAAAGTAGAAGATCCCTAACATCAATAGAATATTAAAACCTACAACTTCAGCCCAATCACCTAATTGTCCATAGACATTACCTACGGCCAATATAAGACCACCAATAAGCGGCCATACAAAAGTAAAAGGAACCTTAAATGAAGTTAGACTCTTAACATTATAAGGATAGTTATGGCTTACTCTCCAAAGAGGACCTAACTTAAGAACAACGAAAGTCCCGACCCAAATAGACAGGAATACACCAATAAAGATTGCACTCGTACCATAGTTAAGAATTGAACTCACCACAGTTGATGGGTCATTCTTAAGATCTTCAAGTTGTCTCAACTGCTCGGCAGGAGCATTGGGAACTTCTTTGAGAGTATTATAGTATTGAGTAGCAGCTTCTTTAATATTTGGAGTAATAACGCCCTCAATTCCACCTGGCTGAAGGTAGTTAAACAGGAGAACCCCTGCCATTACCAACAAGAACATAGTGAAACCGTTGCGCAAAATACCTGTAACGGGATGAACTCTCTTCTTAATTGTTTGTGAAATGAGGTATCCATAAATTAGGGCCATGGGAAAAGTTCCCACTGCGCTTCCTTGAAATACTTGAACTTTCATAAGAACAATGGCCAAGGCCGTTCCAATAGCTCCTAGGATAAAGGTCTTACCTTTTCCATAGAGTAGAAAACTCAAAGTAAATGGAATAGAAGCAAACAGAGCAAACGGTTCAAGACTCGCAAAAAGCAGTGCAAGAACACAAAGGAAAACGAGCTTAGAAAAACTAAGTTCAGGAACCTTAAGACTTCTCATATTCTCAAAATATGCTTCGGCCCTTTGGTCTTGATTAGCTCTATCGCTTTCGAATTTGTTGTCGTTTTGATCTGACATTCTTAACTTATATCCTCAATTAACAATTAAGCGCGTACTTCAGCGATCGAGTTTGAAACGTAACTAGCAACACCAATTTGACGAGCGCGTTTGATAGCAGTCGTAGCAAATCTTTGGTGCTTACGGCTTACACCAGTAATACGAGCTGGAGAAATTTTTCCAAATTCGTTTACTAGCCAAGAGAATGTTGCAGGATCTTTCCAGTCAGCAGTAATAGCATTTGCTTTAAAGTAACAAGATTTACGACGTGCAAATTTCTTTGGATTGTCAGACTCTCCATCATCTTCTTTATCAGTTACTGAACCTTTGTAAGTTTTAGAGAATGGAGTTTTGTAAGCTTTTACAATAGCTTCACGCTCTTCATCTTCTCCAAGTGCAATAAACATATGACGAAGGTGAGTATCAGTAATTTTAAGACGACGAATAAGTTCTTTGTTGTTTTCGTTATTCGCCTTAAAGATGAAGTAAACAAAGTGTCCTGATGGAACACCTTCTGTAGTTGGTTGCGCGAGAGTAACTTTTCCCCAATCATCTTCGATGAATACTTCACCGTCATGGGCCTTAACTACCTCGTGAACCAGACTTTTTAGACCGGCTACTTCTTGTTCATTAGCTTCCGGCGTCGCCACTAGGGCCAACTCATAGATCATAAAAACCTCCTGGACTAAACGGCTTAAAGACACCATGCCTTTAAGCGGGATTTAGTGAATTTCAAAGCTCGCACCTTAACACTATCTACTGGAAATTAATAGGCTAATTTCAATTTTTTTACGCAGGGCCCATTTATTACACAATGAAAAATCAATAACTTAAAGACCAAAACGGTTTCTAAATTGAAATAGATTCGAAAAAGTAGTCCATTTCCCTCAACTCATGGCACAAATCCCTCGCCTGCTAACTGCCATAAAAGGAGAATTCATGCGCTCGCTACCTATTTACGCAATGCTTATTTCACTATCCCTTACCTCTTGTAAATCAGACAACCATACCCCAAAAACCCACCAATTTCCCGGCCCTCCTCCAGTAAGCCTGATGGATAAAGATAGAGATGGAATTTCTGATCCTTATGAAATTCAACAAAGTACTTCTGAAAATGTAGCGACTTTCCCAAGCTTCTCCCTGAACGATAGAATTGAAACCAATCTGGTTATTAAAGAAAAAACAATGGATGCAAAGGCATATAGCTGGAGTACAAATATTGATAAAGACGTGAATTCAATCTATCGCGCTAATAGAGTTAGGATGGCCAAGCTCAGTTACGATAGAAAGTTCAAAGATTCAAACGAAGAAATTAGCTTCACCCCCCTTCCTTCATTTCAATTAACCGAAATTGTATTTCACCAGTGGAGCCAGCTTAAGTCCCTCAGTGTTGAAAAGCATCCGACATTATCAATTTCAAGTAAGCTACCTCTAAAATTAAAAGACTTCTCAGGAATTGAAGAGATCATTAATATTTCAGGAAGAGTTGGCTTCTTCAAAAACTCTATTTTCATTCCACTCACCAATAGATTTATTTTAAAAGACGAAGTCGGCAAGGCGATATCACTCGGTCTCAAGAAAGAAGATGAAGTAAGTTATATTAATCTTGAAATTGTAGATCCCGAGCTCATTAAAAGAGTTCTAGAGAGTGAATCACAACTTGTACTTAAGCTAGATGATTATGAAGCTAAAACTCTTGAGAAAAGCAAATTTACTTTCTCTAAACAATGGAGTCATGCTTCATCATTACTACGTCCCTTTATTGTAAGCGATTCAGATGAAGATCGAATCTATCTCGTTAACCAAAATCTCTCTTTTAAAGATGCACTCACTCAAATCAACAAAGACTTCACACTTTATGAAAATGGAACTTTAAAGAGCTTAAATACCTTGGGTGATGAAACCTTAAGTAACTCAACTCTTGGAGAAATGGATTCGCAACAACTTAAAGAAAGGTCATGGCATAGTTTTATACAAAGTAATCTCTTTGCAGTTGCTCACCTATCTCAAGTAGAGATTGCACAAGCAGCAAAACACATCATCATCGAAGGAGAAAAAGAAATTAAAAAAATTGAAGATTCTTTCAGGCTAGAAAACATACGTATTGGAGAAACACTTATTTTAAAATACCAAGGATCTTATAGCACTCCCTATGTTTTTCCCCGCACAGAAGAGATAAAAGACGTTGCCTACACTGATGTAGAGGTTATCGAATTTGTGAGCACAGGACCAGAGCCAACCTTTGAGCTCCCTAGAAGATATACTGTAGATAAGATAACCAATTGCACGCGTGTACTTCATGAGATCCAGTGGAGTGAGCATAAAATCGAAAATTCTACTATCTTTAGAATTGCCAATTCATCGGGAACTCAATTTAACCTTAGTGAGTTAAGTGAGAATTTTAATGCTCTACCTGTATTTAATGAAGAAAGCGGCGAATATGAAATTCACTTTTTAATTGATGAAGATTTTATCAATGAAATGGGTGAGGAAATCACCATCTACTCAAAAGACCAAAGATCGCAAAGAGAATTGGAAATAGGAACAATGGCAAGTAGCTGTAATGATCCTATGCCCAGCACATTTGATTTTTCTGCACACTTTGGGACATCTAGCATTCAAAATATTCCTCAGAGTTCTTCTATTAAGTTAAAAATTCTACGAAAATTCTAAAACCCTTATAGTTTCAACGCGTAATGACTATTTTGCCCCAATGGGGCAAAATTTTATTTTATAAAGCGATTGAGGAAACTATGAGAAAGACTATCTGTATATGTCTATATTTAAGCTTACTGCTTATCAATACAGCATGCTCAACCCTAAAAGGGCGTGCCGAAGACTACCTTGAAGATGGTAATTACCATCAAGCTAGATTAACTCTTATCGAAGCGATTAAAAAAGATAAGGATGACCCTGAACTTCATCAGCTAAAAAAAATTGCGGATAACGGATATATAAAAGAGCTTCTCATTGCAATTCGTAATCGAAATATGGAACTTCATTATGATGAGTCCATAAATATTGCTCATGAAATCTATCAAATTAGAAAAGAGGGCGATGTCGAGGAGAATATTAATGGCTCTACTCTTGAAGCCTCTGAAGTGAAAAAAACGTTTCCCTTTTATAGAAGGAAAATTAATCAATATCTCGCCTCAAATTATGTAATTAAAGCGAAGAAATATTATAAAGATCATTTTATTCTCTATGAGAATTTTTTTACTGGTTCCCTAAAAGATATTAATAAAAAAATCACTTCATCTGGACTAAGTAAGTGCTCTCTTCTTTATAAGAAGGCCAAAAGACAAAATCTATACTTTAAAGAATTCTCTAATTCATTCTGTGCTCTCTTTGGCTCCAACTTAAGCCATAAAATCCCAAGTGTAGACCCTCAGCTCTACTCTTCACTATCTATTGATCTTAATCTCACTAATAACTTTGACAATGGGGCCTTTAATCAGAGAATCATTGAATCAATTAATAATCAATTTAAAGAATCTGTCTGGTATCATAGGGCCAGTAATAAAAAGGCATCATTAAAGCTTGGTGGAATTATTAGTTATGATTTAAGAAAGACACAGCAGATGCGTGTTCATGAATATACTGAAAAAGTCCCCTATACAGACTATCAATTGGTAAAAAAAACCAGAACAGAGCACTATACAGAGAATAAGAACTTCTGTTCTCCTAGAGATGCATCCTCCAACTTTAATTGTGGAGCTGCACTCGCCACAAATAGCGATTGCATATGTACAGAAAGGGCGATTAGTAAATCAAGGCAAGTTGAATATGAAGAGAATGAGCCTATCACTCGTTACCGTGACGTAGCAAAAACCTATGACTACCTCTCTGAAGAAGTAAGCTTTATTGGCGCAGGACAACTCAAAGGAGATATTCTACTCAATGAAAGAAGTGTGCCTATATACTATAATGACAAAATAAATAAAAATTGGAACTTCTCAAAGGTTGATCGCCCGATGATAGGACTCCACTCAGAAGATCCCTACCCCAACTTCAATCATACTTGGGAGGATAATCAAGTAAAACAAATTTCCTCTAAAATAAAAAGAATACTTACTCAACAGTGGCAGGATAAGTATTGTAAAGATAAGATTAGCCAGTCTAATTATATGAAGTATGCGGGAAATGTTTTCTCTTGCATAAAAGTAGAAGGTCGCGACTCATCGGTTCTAAGAGACTGGATCAAGAACTTTGCTAACATGGAAATTGGTGAATTCTCATCAGTTCTCAATATATAAGGGGTTACCGAAATGGGAAATATCTACTGTATCGGACGTAACTACGCTAATCATGCAAAAGAGCTAGGAAATGAAGTTCCTGAGCAGCCTCTAGTTTTCCTAAAGACTTCATCAAGTTTGAGAAATTTTACTCCTATTGAGATGCCTTTTTCAGATGAGACCTTTCACTATGAGGGTGAACTTGTTTTAAAGATAGCTCGAGATCATCTTCTCAATGAAAAAATGAAAGATGACTCTATTGAAGCTCTTGCCTTCGGTATTGATCTCACGAGACGTAGTGAGCAAAGCAAACTTAAGGACAAAGGCCACCCTTGGACCACAAGTAAGTCTTTTCTAGGTTCGGCCATCATTGGAAACTTCTACCCATGGAATAGTTTTCGCTCGCTTTCCTTTCTAGAATATAAATTCTTTCTCAATAGTAGCTTGAAACAACACGGTAATACCAAAGATATGCTATTTGATTTTGAGACTATCATTAACTATATAAATAGCTTTAGCCCTCTCAAAAAAGGTGACCTCATTTTCACAGGAACTCCTGAAGGTGTTGGAGAAATTAGAAAAGGAGATCAATTTAGTTTTGAAATTGATGCCCTTTCCCTTAAAGAGTCAGGGCAACTCTGAATTTAAGAATGAGTAATAAAGCTTTCTAGAGATTGATTGAAGTGATCAGCTTGTTCGATATTTGATATATGAGAAGCTTCTATTACTGTTAGCTTTGAGTTGGCAATTTTGCTGTGAATAAATTCACCATCAGCAACTGTTGTGACCTTATCAAATGCCCCAGCAATAATATGAAACGAAAGATCAATTTTTGAAACTTTCTCACGTAGATCGGTATCTCTTAACACAATACAACTATTAAGATAATCATCTCGTTCAATCTTATCAAAGCCAGAAATGGCATGCTCAACTTCAGAAGGGTTTGTGGTGACAAATTTCTCAGTAAACCAAATCCCAGGGGAGCTGCTTTTAAGAGGTGAAAATCCATTCAACTTTACGAGGTCAATACGATTATTCCAAACTTCATTATTACAAATTTTTGCAGCGGTATTTGCAATAGTAATTGAATGAAATCGCTCAGGTCTATTTATCGCTACCCATTGTCCGATAAGACCACCGAGGGAAATTCCACAGTAGTGGGCCTTATCAACACCATATTCATCGAGAAGAGCAACGACATCACTACCTAAACTATCAATCGTTGCTCCTTTTTCGGCACGAGTGTTATAAAGAATGATTTGATACTTATTTTTAAAGAACTCAACTTGCTTATCCCACATACTCCAGTGAGTCCCAAGTGAATTGGAAAAAATGAGGGTTCCCTTTTCTTTATTATCTTTACCAATAATTAGCGATTCAATGTCTGGCATTAAACTTTCTCCAAAAGGAGTGCACTCCCCTGTCCAACACCTACACACATTGTAGCGAGGGCATACTTCTCATCTCTTCTTTGCATCTCAAGAGCGGCATGAAGAACAATACGAGCTCCACTTGCTCCTAGCGGGTGACCGAGGGCAATAGCACCACCATTAGGGTTGATGAAATCTGCGTCCTCGGGAAGTCCAAGCTCCCTAAGGACCGCAAGAGATTGAGAAGCGAAGGCTTCATTAAGTTCTATCACTCCAATATCTTTTAAGTTAACTTTCTTCTTAGCAAGAAGCTTATTAACAGCATTTACTGGACCCATTCCCATGATTGTTGGTTGAAGACCTGCGGCCTGCCCTCCAAGAACTCTAGCAATAGGATTAAGATTATACTTTTTCACAGCTTCTTCACTGGCCACAATCATGGCCACGGAACCATCATTAATTCCTGAAGCATTTCCAGCAGTGACGGTTCCATCAGGTTTTACAACTGGTCTAAGTTTAGCAAGTACTTCAAGCGAGCTTAGTCTTGGGTGCTCGTCTTGATTTACAAATATTGACTCCGGCTTCTTCTTATTGCGGCTTGGAATCTTTACACTACAAATCTCTTTGGCGAGAGTTCCATTTTCCATGGCCTTTGCCGCTTTCTCTTGTGAGCGATGAGCAAATGCATCTTGGTCAGCACGACTGATTCCATATTGTTCGGCCACATTTTCACCAGTCTTAGGCATTGACTCTGTACCGTATAATTCTTCCATTTTAGGGTTAATAAATCTCCACCCCATAGTGGTATCTTGCAATTGCATATTACGTGTAAAAGCAGAGTCACCTTTTCCCATAACAAATGGAGAACGAGTCATATTCTCAACTCCTCCAGCAATAACAAGATCACTTTCACCGGCCCATATATTCTTTGCGGCCAAACTTACTGACTCAAGTCCAGAGGCACAAAGACGATTCAAAGTAATGGCCGGTACATTAACGGGAAGCCCGGCCAAGAGAGTTGCCATACGAGCAATATTTCTATTATCTTCTCCAGATTGGTTTGCACACCCCATGACAACTTCATCAAAAGCCTTTGGATCAATCCCTGGGTTTCTCTTAAGAAGTTCAGCAATAGGTATAGCCGCAAGATCATCAGTTCTCACATGGCTAAGAGCACCATTATATTTACCAAAAGGGGTACGGATTCCGTCACAGATATAAGCGTATGTCATAAGTTAGTCCTTGATATGATTCATTCTTAAAAGTTTACACTGGAAGTATAATCAAATTTAATCATAAAAAGAATGGCCCTGAGAAAACAGGGCCATCTGTCTGAAATTTAGTTAGAATCTACTTCTTTTCAAGAACAAGATCAAATTTTGTATAACTAAAAGGACGATCGAGCTCAAACTTTTTGATCATTTCTGGATCTTCAATTTTGTCGATTTTCACAATAAGGTCATCTCTTGTTGCGAAAGCAAAATCGTCATGAAGGTATTTATCTCCAGGAATGTTAAACTGAGTCGTCAATTTATCATATCCATCAGCTTCGATCATATAGTGAACGTGAGCTGGACGATGAGTATCACGACCTATTGCTTTGAAGGCCGCATCTACAACACATCCCTCTGGAACAGCATACCCAGGAGGTAGTTTTGTTTTATAACCATAAGTACCATCTTCACGAGTTACGATAGTTCTTCTGTGATTATAAGGTGTTTGAGAAGGGTCCATAATTGAATAAGCACCTGTTTGATTTGCGTGCCAAACATCAATCTTTACACCAGCAATTGGATTTCCGTCAGTATCAGTAACTCTACCTTCCACAACGTAGTCCTCAGCATCTGGCTCCTTTCCGTCATCCAATCTACCGAATCCCTCGATGACTGGAGCACCTGGAACAAATAGAGGCCCTTCAATGGCCCTAGGAGTTGCAGCACCCTTACCTTCTTTCTTGGCCTTTTCATCGGCCATAATATCGAGGAGCCTCTCTAGACCAAAACCTGTTAAATAGAGAAGTACATGATTGTCTTTACCAACTTGGTTTGCCCACTTGGTGAAGTCCCATACTTCGTCATGAGTAATATTGTGTTTTTGCACAAGTTCATACATAAAAGTTACCATATCCTCAGTTATGGCACGTAGTCTTTCATCTCCCTCTGTAACATAAGCTGAGTTAACTTCTTTAAGTAGCTCTTTTGCTGTGTATTCCATGGTTGTCCTCCTCGTAATACTTATTAATTATTTTATTGATGATGGGTGTTTACTTAATGCAGTTACTTCCATTTCTAAGTAAGGAAGTAATGGCAGCTTCATTAGAATATCGTGCAGTTCATTATTGTCTTGAACATCAAAGATACTGTAATTTTCATACTTACCAGTAACTCTCCAAATATGTGGCCATTTGCCTTCTTTTTGAAGAGATTGAGAGTAAGCCTTTTCTTCGGCCTTAAGTTTTTCAACTTTATCAGCGTCAGCATCATGAGGAATTACGACATTCATTTTTACTAAAAAAAGCATTCTTATATCTCCATTAAAGTTAATTATTTACGCTTATAGTGTTTTACTTTATTCATATCGAGGTCGAGACCTAATCCCGGACCAGTGGGAAGCTCCATATGGAAGTCTTTAAAGACTGGAGGATTGACAACAATATCATCAGTCAGTAACAAGGGGCCGAAAAGCTCTGTTCCCCACTCTAGATTTCTTAGAGTCGCAAATGTAAATGCAGAGGCTACTGATCCAATCGTTCCCTCAAGAAGTGTTCCACCGTAAAGTGCAATTCCTGCAGCTTCTAATACAGCGGCCGTTTTAATACATTCAATAGGTCCACCTGATTTTCCTATTTTAAGAGCAGCAACATCACCAGCACCTAATTTTGCCATACGAAGAGCATCTTCAGGAGTAGACACTGACTCATCGGCCATGATCGGCATATCATATTTTTGAGTGACTCTCGCCATTCCCTCAAAATTACCTTTTGCTAAGGGCTGCTCAATGAGATCAACTCCACATTCTTGAAAAGCCCTTAGCCCATACTTACAAGTGCTCTCACTCCAAGCTTGGTTAACATCAACCGTGATTTTTGCGGTATCTCCAAGGGCTTTTTTAATATCACATACATGTCGAACATCTTTTCTCGCATCATTTGCTCCTACTTTAATCTTGAAAACATTATGTCTTCTCAATTCAAGCATGTGCTGTGCCTCTTCTATATCCTGGAGCGTATTACCGCTGGCCAACGTCCAAAGTACAGGAACCCTATCAACAAGAGTTCCTCCTAGCAGCTGACCTACTGTCAGGTTTCTTCGCTTGCCCTGTGCATCTAAAAGCGCCATTTCAATGGCTGATTTGGAGATTCGATTGCCTTTAGCGAGAAGGTTCAGATCCTTCATCCTTTGATTAATATTCAGAGGATCTTTACCAACGAGCGCTGGAGCAAAGTAATCACTAATTACACTATTGATGATTTCAGGGGACTCTTCACAATAACTTAAACCACCAATCGTAGTTCCTTCTCCTATTCCAACAACACCATCTGAACAATGAATTAAACATAGTACCATCGTCTGATTTCTCATTGTCGTCATTGATAGCTTATGAGGCCTACATGTTGGTAGATCAACAATGAAGCTCTCCACTTTTGTTATGTTTAATTCCATTTTCTTACCTATTCAGTTTTCAAGTTGCCTTACTAATAAGTTTAGACTCGCATTTCAGAGGGCGTCCAAGACTAAATAAATCTTTAGCCATACCTACAAAGTATCAAGACAACAGTAAGCTATTGATATTGCTAGCAATCTAGCATTTGTTTACTTAAAAAAGGACGATCGTCGAAATAAAATGATAATTATAAATAAAAGCAACATTAGTCTGGTCTTACTCTTAGCCACAATAGAGCATTTCTAGATTAGATCTGGTTTAAAGCAGGAACTTTATGGAATTAAGACATCTTCGATACTTTTTAGAAATAACAAAAGATTTAAATATGACAAAGGCCGCAAAAAGGCTTGGAATCTCTCAGCCTCCTCTTAGTCGTCAAATTAAACAATTAGAAGAAGAGTTAGAAGTCGATCTCTTCGATCGCTCGGGCAACAGTCTTAGACTAACCGATGCTGGTACATTTTTCACAATGAAGGCAAAGCAAATTCTAGACAGCGTAGACTCAACTTCACAGGCCGTTGCGCGAATTGGCGGTCCAAGTAAGCAATGGCTAAATATCGGTTTTGTTCCCTCGACAATTTATGGCTTTCTTCCTCAACTGATTAGGCGTTTCAGAACAAGTAGCCCAAATGTAGAGGTATCTCTAATAGATTTAATGAGCCAAGACCAGATACATGCACTTAAGTCTGGGCAAATTGATATTGGTTTTGGAAGATTACAGATTAATGATCCAGAAATAAAAAGAGAGGTCATCTTTGATGAACCCTTAATGGCGGTTTTCCAAAAAACTCACCCATTGGCCAATAGAAAGTCTATAAGTTTAAAAGAGATGTCTACTGAACCTTTAATTCTTTATCCTAAGAAGCCTAGGCCAAATTACGCTGACCAGATATCGGCGCTTTTTTACCAACACTCTTATCCTATTAATATTGCCCAAGAAGTGCAAGAATTACAGACAACACTGGGGCTTATTGCAGCAGGAGTAGGCTGTTCAATAGTTCCAAGTTCTGTACAGAAAATGAGAACAGATGATGTTGTGTATATACCATTCAAAGATAAGAGTGCCACTTCACCTGTTGTAATGTCCTACTTAAATAAGAATGAGCAGTCAGAGCAATTAAGAAAATTTATAAAGCGAGTTCGACTGCTCTCCCACCTTAGTTCAAACTAGATGCAAAATCTAAGACATCCACTGCCTCACGACACTGAAGCTCCACTTCCTCAGGAAGGTCATATTCATTGGAGCCCAATTTAACGTATGCACCCCAGCTTAGGTTTCCAAGATAAACCATAGATAAGTAGCGTTTACCCCAGCGAGCCCCAAAAGTATTTGTTCCTGCATCAAAACCAAATTGATCTGTTGCTACTTCAGAAACTGGCTTAAAGCTTGGTCCATAAGCTCTTCCAAAGTCCAGATCAACACCCATTTGGTCAATTTCGACATCAAGATAAAGTTCCTCACCTTGTTGGAAACTTGGATCGTAAACGCTAAATGGTTGATGACATTTGAATACTACCTCGGCCGAGCTTGAAAGACTTATCAAGCTCGCGAGGACCAAAGTTACGGCCTTTTTCATATAATTATTCCCCTAAAACAAGTGGCATTCTTTTGAATGACACTGAGTTATCCCTCTCTCTACAAAGCAGTAGATATTGATAACTCCCTTCTATCGCCTCAGGGCTTAAATGAACACACTGGTCTGGAATTTCTACAGACAACTGAGCTGGTCGAGTGAGTTCACCATTATCATTGGCCACCATAGTATACAACCGACTCCCAAAGATAAGAGTCGAATTAATAAAGGCTCCAGAATAGGTTTGTTCTCCTTTCTTTACTACGACAGGTGATAGAGTTTCAGAGAACTGTACTCCCGGAAAAGAACTCTCACGATTAATTCGAAGCTTTCCTTTTTGACCAAGATTGTTTCTATAGTGAACAAAGTAACGTCCCTCTAAAAGATGAGACTGAGATTCATCATCAAAGCTTCCAATGATTCCAAAAACAGGGTCTCTATAGTTATCAGTAGAGAATTCTCTGTGCGTTGGATCCGACTTTACATCTCTGAAAATAAGACTTCTCGCCATCTCTCGTGATGGTTGAACAACAAGGTTCACATCGTCACTTACTTTGCCAAGTTCACTCATACTCCATACGAGTAAACTTGAATTTTGAGAAGCATAAGCAAATGGGATATTCAACTTGATGACTTCGGCCTTGGTGTCAGTGTGCTTGAAACGATATTGGAAATAATCTTTTTCAAACTCTGCACCAGAGCTCAATAGTCCAATAATAGCTCCATTTTCTTGACGAGATGTCGTAATATTAAATGGCTTTTCAAGGATAAGATCATTCCAAGGAACAATTCCTAATTCTTCCTTCAAGTTTTCCATATCAGTTGGACTATTTAACACTCTCAGATCAAATTCCCCCGAGGTCTGTGGATCTAAGTAATAGAGGTGAGGGGCCCTCGCCTCTTCATTAATTCTATCGAGAAGATCATCAACATTATCTTGCTCAGGTAGACGATATGTAGCGTAGAAACTAGGTACTTTGAGGGTCTTTCCTTTGTAAGAAGTATTAATGAGCTGTACTTCACTGAGTTCATCAGGAGTTAGAGGAAAACCTTCAAATTCTAAAATATTAAAGTCTAAATCAAGTCTCTCATTTTCTAGAATATATGTGTAACCGAGACTTTCTTCTCCTGGTAGAATTCCATAAATCAAATAATCTTCATTACCATCATGATCAAGATCATTCTTGTAAACTTTGATAATCGTATGAAACTTTCTAACACTTAAGTCTTCTACACTCCATGTCCCTTCACTCGTTCTTTGGACAAAAGAGAGAACACTCTTTTCATCTGATTGAAGCCTCGATTTCATTGTGAAGTACTCTGGAGAGGCTCCATAATTTGTTTTAACTCTGGTTAAGCGAGATGTTTTATTGCTACCACGAAAGTAAAGAAGGTCTGTATATGCAGTATTTTCAACCTTTTCAGTAATAGGTGCTAGATCTGAATTTGATTCAAAGTTTAAATCACGAGAAAAAACGATTTTAGTTCTATTCGTAAATTCTTTGTTCTTTGTTTTTATTCTAACTTGAATCATTTGATTTGAATCAATGAGTAAGTTCTTTAGAGTTCCTTCGACAAGGAATTTCTTGGGAGTTCCCTTATAAAGATCAATCGAAACCTTCGGCGAATCTATCTCGATCTCACTATTTCCTGTAGAAACTTCTACTTCAACATCAGTCTCATCTGAAACATAAGATTTAAGTTCTATTGGGAATGTGAACTTCCCCGTTTTTACAGAATAATTCACTTCTAGTAAATTCTTAAAATTAGCGGCAACAAAGACTTCCGGCCTATTCAATATGGCGTCTTTCATATTCACACGACCAAATTGTGTAAACTTACCTTCCCCGTTAGCAACTTCATCTAAAGCTGAAGAGAATAGTCTCGCCTTAAGCTCATCATAGGTGATCTCTGGATGAACAAGTTTAATACTCGCAGCAATTGCCGCAACAAAAGGTGCGGCCTGACTTGTTCCATTCTTTACCTCATAACCTTTTATTCTTAAAACTCGAGATTCAACCGACTCTACAGGATAAAGAGAGACAATAGATTCCCCTGGAGCACTAATATCAACCTTACCACCATAGTTAGAAAACTCAGAAATCTTTCCTTGGTTATCATAAGCACCGACACAGATCACATTTTCTTCTGTGCATGGATAGGTAGGTATTTCTTTATTATTATTACCAGCGGCTACGATTACAGGAATATTTCTTTCGGCAGCTCCCTTAAGAACGGCCTTCATTTTGGGTGTATGAATAATGGCAGGCCATCCAATACTCATGTTGATAACATCCGCACCACGGGCCAATGCATAAGAAATTCCATCAGCAAACCAATCTGTGACTAACTTTCGATTATAGACAAAGTGATTTACTTCCTCGTTAAGAACTTTAACAGGAAGAATTTTAACTCGAGCATCACTTACTCCAGCAACACCTTGAGTATTTGTATTTGCCGCAATTATCCCTGCAACGTGAGTACCGTGCCCATCTTCATCAGTAAGGTTAAGGTTCTTACTTAGTATATTAAATCCAGCACAAGGCTTATTCTCTAAATCTTCATCAGTAGGGCAATATTCTCTATCCACATAAATTCGATCTTTTAACTCGGGATGATTAATATCAAGTCCAGTATCAAGAACAGCTACGACAACTTCTCTTTTTTCATCTATTACAACCCCATCTTGCTTAGATACATCGAGGTAATTGATATCAATCCCAGGTGTACCAAGGATTTCATCTTGAGAAAGTTCACCAGTACTTCTATAAAGAGACTGTCCATTATTAACCATTCCCCATTGACGCTGAAAGAGAGTATCATTCTTCATCTGTGCTTGAGCACTCAAACTTGAAAAGAGAATTAGAGAAGTTAAGCTAATCAGTGCATTTAATTTCATTATAGCGTCTCCCTAATCCAAAACCCGTTAAACTCTCCCGACTGGGTCCCTAAAATTTCCTTAACTCGCTCAACAGGACCATTCCAATATTTACTTTGAATCGTACCCAGTGTATTTGAGCGAATGGGATCGTTCAGAATCTCTGACTCTGATCTAAAACCATTAATATTTCCAAAAATATAGAGATTCTCTTTTCCAATTAGAGATATAAAGTCTGTGAATTCGAGATCTTTTTTCATTTGTTGGGCAAGATCTACCAAACACTCTCCATGATCCTTAGATAAGTAAGCCGAATTTTCTTTTCTCTTGCAGGCCTTATTCTTATCTCTAAGTACATTGAGGTTACCACATTCAATAAGAGAACGGGCCGTACGGATACGATTGTTACGGCGAGAAGATCTACAGTCTCCCCCTCTTTCTCTAGCATATTTGCGAGCTAGAGTTCTGAGCTTATCATCAGATAGATTTCTTAGAGCACCTATTCCTCTATCGTAGATATTGATATTGACACTAATATCAAAGAGCCTTAGTCCCCCAGCATTATCAAGAGAGCGATCATCGAAGAGTTTGAAGCCAAAATCTTCATTTATATCTTTGATATACTTCTTTAATTTTTTCTTACTGGCCGACCACCCTTCTTTTCTAAAACTGAGAGAAAGAAGAGACTGCTCCATTTTTCCATCACTATCTCGAGCTTCAAAGCGAACCGACTCTGTCTCACTTACTCCAAATATACTTTGTCCAGGATTCTTATACGTTTCAGGGTCAATTGATGGTTTTATCGGAAGATCGGCAAACCATTGTCCCATATAGTAATTTAATACTTCATAAACAAAAGCTTGATAGTTGATCCCAGATTGAGATTCTTTATTTAAAACTACAAAGTTGGCCGTGGGTCCTCTATGAGGAGTAACACTGATATCGAGATCACCTTTCAAGTACTTTGCCTTCCATACAAGAAGAGAGTAGCGATTAAGGTTATCTTTAAAGTTACCTTCTATCAGATAAGGCTTTGTATTAACCTCTAGCATTTCAGAAGATCCGTCATCGAGTAACTGATGAAGTCCTAGTGCATTTGTAAAGAGATGCGGATTCTCAGTGAGGTCAGTATTGATATCAACATCTGTCACTTTAACCGTATACTTCCCTTTTGTTTGCGACTGCGACATTCTAAGAATCGGGATATACTTACTTAGAGAAACGGACATAAGAAGTGTTCTTCCTAGACCTTTATCTTGATAGATTTGAATCGTACTTGCATCTTTACGATAGATCTGAAGTCTCTTAACGTAAACACCGGAGACACCTGCACTCAAGCTAACTCGTGTCCCCATAATATTCGCGCCGCCACTTCCAAGAAGCTGTGGTGTAATTCGATCTGTTATAAGTAATGTCTCTCCAACTCCAAGGCCCTTATTAATTTCTTCAAGCAGGCCCTCAATTTGTTCGAGTCGAGGGTCAACCTCATCTTCATCAAGCTCGCCAACGCTCTGATCCTTTATGGCCGCAAGTTCATCAAACTTCTTCGCTAAATTTCTCTTTATCAGAGGAACTATCACATTTCGATATGGCTCCTTAAATGAAGCCTTCAAGGTCTTAACAGGCTTTAAGTGCGTATAAGTTCTAACTACACTAAGCTCTCCATTAACGGCAAGTGAGGAAAATTCAAGAGCATTCTCTATTCCAAGAACGCCACCAAGGGATACCCCTACTCCAATTGTATCGGCCAATTGAACGAGGTTGTCTGTACCTAAGTAGTTACCAACAACAATGTCACGACTCATGATAAGTTTTCCATCAAGAGTTGGAGAGAACCATGTACCGACTCCAAAATCTTTGAATTCACCTGTTTCAACAAAGTGATCGAGCCCTTCTTGAAACTGGTCTTTCACAAACTCAAGACGCTCTTCAGTTGGATCAAATACAGATAGCTTATCATTTACAAGTGAGATCAGATTAGTAAGTACTGAGTTTTGAATCTTACTAAAGGCAAAGTATTCAAAATCTTTAAATGGAGACTCGGGATCACCGTGAGCAAAACGTGTTGCATATCCATCCCAATCTTCTTTAACAAGTTGGCCATCTTTAATCTCTTCACCAAATTTTGGTTCAAGATTAACCACAAAATCCTTAGTTTCAACTTTTAATAATTCAAGTAAAGAATTTCTTCTCGCCTTAATTTTTTCAAATACGACTTTCTCAACAGGGGCTGGAAAATAAGAATTGGCCACAATCTCTTTAAAGTCATCTTCTGTTAGCTTTTCTAAGCGGCGGGCCATCCATAGAGCATCATCCATCGTTGCATTAAACCTGGCCGTAGGGAAAAAATGAGGAAGGCTCAAATATTCATTATCAATTTGTCCCACATTCCATGGAAATTTATTAACAGACTCGCCTAAGTTCATTAAAGCATATGGGATAATAAGAGATCGAAGTGATCGAGACGTTAGAACTTTAGAAGGAACTCCCATCGCAACATTATAGTGATCACTTTGCCTAGGCTTTAAAATGGCCACATCATGAAGAGTAATTTTAAGTTGATCGTCTTTTAAATCATTATGATCAAAGCCTAACCATCGAGAAGGAGCTCCGTAAGTTCCCTCGGGAATTGATTTTGTTAAGAAGAAGTCTCTCTCTTCTTTATCACTAAATTCAATATCGATTTTAGGGAGGTATTTAATCGCTGGAATAATATAACCAAGTTTTCTTAAAATATTCTTTCTCAGAAGAGTCGTGTGCAATGTCTTACTGAGCATAACAGTAAATACACCATCATCTTCAGACTCCTGCTCCATCTGTGTATTAAATCGTACTAGGCCCTGATTAGAAGAGATGACCCCCTTGAAGGCCAAAGTCGATTCACTTGTGATAGTGAGTTGATCATTATTATTTTCAATCTGCTGTGCTTCAAATTCATTCCATACTTCAGAAGAAATAGGGTCTAATTGTGATAGGTCGATAGGTGGATTTTGATTTTGTAGACGCCATGCTTGCTCAGCAGTCAAAACGATACCACTATAGAAGAGGTCATCAGAAGGTTTTCTCACCGATTTCAGAGGAATTCTTTCCTCATTTGCCCATGTAGAGGCTCCTAGCATGTGAATTATGGTAAATACCATAAAAATGTACTTCATCGGCTATCCCTTTATCGATTTAAGATTGCCTATTTAGTAGCAAAATCAATGCCATAACTCGACTCATTTAATCGGATACCTATAATGCTTTCATACCCCATACTGACCAATGTTTTTACACCCATTTAAATATATGTCAGTCCTTAATTTTTTAGATAAAATGACGACAAGTTATTAAAATTATTGTTTATTTCTTATATTAAGGAGAGCTGTGAAAAAGAGAGAACTCTTAACCATTGGCTGGCGTGAGTGGATGGTGTTGCCATCGCTTCATATAGACCTGATTAAGGTCAAAATTGATACCGGTGCCAGAACGTCATCACTACATGCCTTTGATTTAAAGTACTCCCAACGTGCAGGGGTTGAGTACGTGAGCTTTAAAGTTCATCCTATTCAAAAAGATTCCAAAACCACAGTTACATGTAAAGCTAAGGTTATCGAATATAGAAAAGTAAAAAGCTCAAATGGGCATACAGAAGAGCGTCCCGTTATTCTTGTTGATGCAATTCTTCATGGTCAGAAATGGTCGATTGAAGTAACGCTAACCAATAGAGATGAAATGGGATTTCGTATGCTCCTCGGTCGTGCAGCGATGAAGGGCCACTTCCTCGTCGACCCTGGAAAATCTTATTACAGTAAAAAACTAAAAGGAAAAGGATAGTTTATGAAATTGGCCATTCTCTCTAGAGAAAAGAATAACTACAGTACAAAGCGCCTCGTTGAAGCAGCTAAACAGCGTGGGCATAAAGTAAAAGTTCTCGATACGTTAAAATTTGCAATTGATGTGGAATCAGGTCACCCAGACCTCTATTATATGCAAAAGAGGCTTCCACACTTTGATGCCGTACTTCCTCGAGTCGGTGCTTCCATCACCTACTTTGGTACTGCTGTCGTTCGTCAATTTCAACAAATGGATGTCTTTTGCGCAAATAATGCAGATGCCATCATCAACTCTCGTGATAAATTAAGAAGTTTTCAAATCATGAGTCGCCAAAATATCGGTCTCCCTCTTACGACCTATGTAAAAGATAAGGCCGATGTAAAAAAAGCAATTGATCGCATTGGTGGCGTTCCTGTTGTCATTAAACTTCTTGAAGGAACTCAGGGGATTGGGGTTCTTCTGGCGCACACGATGGAGTCAGCAACTTCCATCATTGAACTTCTTCAAAGTCAGAAACAAAACGTGCTGATTCAGAAGTTTGTTGCGGAAAGTAAAGGAAAGGATATTCGTGCTATCGTCGTTGGCGATCAAGTAATAGCAGCGATGCGAAGAGTTGCTCAGGGTCAAGAGTTCCGAAGTAATGTCCACCGTGGCGGAAGAACTGAGCAAGTAGAGCTGTCCGATGAATATAAAGAAACGGCCATTAGGGCAGCACGAAGTATGGGCCTTGGTATTGCAGGTGTTGATATGCTCGAAGGAAAGGATGGCCCACAGATTATGGAGATCAACTCCTCCCCAGGTCTTCAAGGGATAGAAACTTGTACCAATATAGATGTGGCCGGTGCTTTTATCGACTACATCTCTTCTTGGGTAGACTTCCCTGAATTTGATATCAAACAAAAGCTCATGCTTAGTCGTGGGTACGGTGTTAATGAAATTATCATTAGTCCACACTCAGAGTATATTGGCCACTCTATTAATGATTCAGGACTGTGGGAGAAAGATATTAATATTCTAACTCTTCATAAAAAGGGCAAGGTCATTCCAAATCCAAAAGGAACACGAATATTAGAGGCCGGAGACAAACTTTTCTGTTTCGGTCGCCTAGATGCAATTAAAAATCTGATCCCAGAGAAGACGCAGAAAAGACGTCGTCCCAAACCAAAAAGGTTGAAAATCAATGGCCAAAAAAGCTAGAAAACCTAGAGGACATGCGACCTCCCCTTTCATGCAATTTGGTCATGAATTGGTAGGACCCGGCGAAAGGAAGAGAATAGATCTTGAGGTCGCTACCCTATATGACTATACAAAGATCAATATTCCAATTGAAGTGATTAGAGGTCGTGAAGAGGGGCCTACTCTTTTTATAAGTGCCGCTATTCACGGTGATGAAATTAATGGAATCGAAATAATTAAGAGAATTCTACAGAATCCAAAAATTAATAAAATTCGAGGAACATTGATTTGCATCCCCGTTGTGAATACCTTTGGCTTTAATAATCTCTCACGCTATCTTCCTGATCGAAGAGATCTCAATAGATGCTTCCCTGGAAGTTCACGTGGTTCATTGGGCTCGAGAGTGGCCAGTATCTTTATGAGAGAAATTGTGAATAAGTGTAGTCACGGTATCGACCTACATACAGGGGCCATTCACCGAAGCAATATCCCGCAGATTAGGGCCAGCTTAGATAATGAAGCTACAAAAGAGCTTGCACACGAATTTGGAACACCTATTATAATTAACTCTTCTTTAAGAGATGGCTCTCTCAGGGAAGCTGCTAGAAAGAAGAGAGTTAAAATTCTTCTTTTTGAAGGTGGCGAAGCGCTTAGATTTGAAGAAGATGTGATTAAGTCTGGTCTAAAGGGATGCTTATCTATAATGCGCTCTATTGGAATGCTTCCCCAAAAAGTGAAGAAGAAAAAGAAGCCCAAAAAGGCCACAACGTATGTAGCTGAGTCCAGTCACTGGATCAGAGCACCACACAGTGGTTCAGTGAAACAAATAAAAAAATTGGGAGATGAGGTTATGGTAGGAGAAATACTTGCCATTATCTCAGATACTTTTGGAAATAATCCTTACAATGTCAGGGCCAAGGCCAGCGGTATTATCATTGGCATGAGTACGATCCCATTAGTGAATAAAGGAGACGCTATGGTTCATATAGCCCTCTTTAAAGATTCATCCCAAGTTAGCGATACTCTCCAATCACCTGATGATCATTAAAATAAAAAAGCCCCAAATAATGGGGCTTTCTTGTTTTTGATTACTATAATTGTGCTCCAAGAAGCTCAGGAATCAAATGCTCTTCAAGCTGTTGAGGAGTTGTCCCCATTTTAGAAGAAATCTTTTTAAGAACTTCTTCTTTCTTCTCTACATCCATTCCTGCTTCAACAACTTCTTCAAGCGTTACACCTGTAATCTCTTCAAGATCTTTTGTAAGAATGGCCTGATCTTCAGCAGTAAGCTCTTCTTGATCAGCTCCTTTCTTAAGCATTCCTTCAACTTTGTCACCAAGCTTTGCTAGTGACGTTGCAGTTTCAAGAGATACTTTATATGCATATGAAATTTTTGAAACTTTCTCATAAAGAGCAAGCTCTTCTTTTTCACTAGCGATTAAGTTAACATCGTGAGATTCAACTTCATCTTCGTATCTATATCCTGTCGTTTCACCGTAGTAATAACCATCAAATCCATTATAAGTAACATCTTCATAGTCATATCCGTAGAAGTCACCATCATAAAGTCCTGCGGCCATGTCAGCTTCTTCGATATCACGAAATTCATCAGCGAGATCATAAGAGTTACTGTAGTAGGCGTAGTAAACAATCGATCTAACGTACTGAAGACTTACGGCCTTATACTCATTTCTAAGTCCGTCGTAAATGACAAACCAATCTTCAGAGTCCCAAGAAGACCTAACCGTTTCATTTGTATAAAGAACAACTTCAGAGTTAAAAAATGCATTATCAACAGAATTCAGTCCGTTAACAAACTGACCTGCAGTTACATAAGATGACTGATATGTGCCAAATGTACTTGAACCACCACCTCCACTACAAGAAGTGAAGTTTACAGCTGTCGCCATAAGAGCGGCACCTAAAAATAGATTTTTCATATTCATTCGATATTTCCTTGATTAAGGGTTTAAAAATGATTTGCCGGAAACTAGCATAGATCGAAATCACATGAAAATTATTTGTAATGTTTATACATTCGAATAGAGTTTAAACACCTTAAAAAAGTAAAAAGCCCCCTAATTTTAGGGGGCTTAGCTTTATTTATGGCAATTTAATATCTACTCTATTAATTGATTCCTAGAAGCTCTGGGAGGATTTGATCTTCAAGTTGTTGAGGAGTTGTTCCCATTTTAGAAGAAATTTTCTTCATTACTTCTTCTTTCTTATCAGAATCAAGTCCAGCAGCTACAACTTCTTCAAGAGTAACCCCTGCAATTCCTTCGATATCTTTCATAAGGGCCGCTTGATCTTCAGAAGTAAGTTCTTCTTGATCAGCACCTTTTTTAAGCATACCTTCAACTTTGTCACCAAGCTTAGCTAGTGAAGTTGCTGTCTCAAGAGATACTTTATATGTATAGGAAATTTTAGATACTTTGTTGTAGAGGGCGAGTTCTTCTTGCTCACTTGCAATGAGATTAACGTCATGAGTTTCAACTTCATCTTCGTATTGGTAACCTGTTACCTCTCCGTAGAAGTACCCGTCATAATCGTTATAGGTTACATCTTCATAGTCATCACCATAGAAATCTCCATCGTAATCACCGTAGAACATATCATCTTCTTCAATATTTCTAAACTCATCCGCAGCTGAATAGTTATTGCTATAATAATCGTAATAAACAATTGATCTGATATACTGAAGACTTACTGCTTTATACTCGTCTCTCAAACCATCATAGATGACGAACCAGTCTTCTGTATCCCATGTAGAGCGAACAGTCTCATCTTCATAAAGAACAAGGTCAGAAGCATCAATACCAGTCGTTCCATCTACGTCATTGAGTGAATTAACAAACTGTGTAGCCGTTATATAAGGTGATTGATAAGCGCCATAAGTTGATGTCGAACCGCCGCCGCCACCTCCGCCGCCGCCTCCAGAACAACTCGTGAAAGAAACTGCACCTGCCGCCAAAAGCATACCTACTACTAAATTCTTCATTTTCATCTCTTCTCCTCTCTAATGGATTGGTAGTGTTTTCTTAACTCTCCGTCTCGTAAGGCCAATATTGCATACGAATTTTCCTAAGGAAATACTTGAGAAAGTCATTTAAGCTTTTATTAGAAATGAAAGAAATTTAGGTATCACTCTGGCCCCGATCGTTGTCAGAGTGATACCAAAAAAGAATAAATTGGATTTTGTGTTAAGACTTACTGTGGAAAAATTTCATATTGCTCTACGTGATAGTTATTCTCAGACCGTATAGCAATCTGCTTTCCAAAAGTATTTTCGAGAGTGTCGACCATATCCATATCATCTGAACATAGTCTTGCTGTCACTTCAGGGTGGGCATAGATGTTAATTTTATCTCTTTGAGTCTTCTTCAATGCTTTGATCAATTCTCTAATTAGCTCATAACATACTGTTGTAACCGACTTAACTGAGCCCGTTCCTTCACAGTAAGGACATGAGTTACACATGAGTCGAGTTAGAGTGTCACGGGTTCTCTTTCTCGTCATTTCCACAAGCCCAAGCCCCGATATAGGAAGAACATTTGTTTTAGATCTATCACGCTTTAAGTGCTCAAGAAGTGATGAATAGACCTGTTCACGATGGTCCTCTTTTTCCATGTCGATAAAATCGATAATGATAATTCCACCACAGTTTCTAAGACGAAGTTGATAAGCGATCTCTTTTACGGCTTCTAGATTCGTTCTTAGGATTGTTTCCTCAAGAGTTTTACGACCTACAAACTTACCCGTATTCACATCAATTGAGACAAGGGCTTCGGTTTGATCAATATTCAATGACCCACCAGAGCGAAGGAAAACTTTATTGGAAAGCCCTCTTTCAATCTCCATATCGAGACTAAACTTTTCGAATAGAGGAATATCATCTTCATAGAATTCAACCTTTCCTTTAAAGTTAGGAAGAAATTTTGAAGTGAACTTTTCAACTTCTTTTAAATTATTTTTTGAATCAACTAAGATCTCTTCTACATCCTCATCAGTAATGTCACGAAGAACTTTGTGAATGAAGTTTAAGTCTTTATAGCAAAGCTTTGGTGCTTTAAGGCCCTCAGAAGACTTCTGAATATCTTTCCAAATACGATGAAGCATATTGTAATCTTGCTTTAAGGTTTTGTAGGACTGACCCTCAGCAACTGTACGAGCAATAACACCCTTACCTTCTGGCCTGATCGTTTCTAAAATTTCTTTTAGACGATCTCTTTCTTTATCATTTTCAATTCTACGAGAAACACCTGTATGCTCAATTAATGGCATATAAACCACATGCCTTCCGGCCAGTGTAATGTGGCGAGTGACACGAGGTCCTTTTGTAGAGATAGGCTCCTTGGCCACTTGAACAAGAATCTCATCCCCTTCTTTCAAAAAACTTTCGATAGAAACATCGGGACGAAAACGCATGTTAACGTGATCAGATAGAGTGGAGAATTCATCAGGGATCACTTCCCCCATCTTCTCTCTTTGCCCCTCAAGTTCTCGCTTTGTTTTCTCTGCAATCTCTCTTTGCTCATCAAGAGTAGGAATATACGCATCATCTACATAGAGAAAGGCCGCTTTAGAGTGTCCAATATCCACAAATGCAGACTGCATTCCTGGAAGAACGCGTAGGACCTTACCTAAATAAATATTTCCAAGAGAGGGATGATTTTCGCGATTTTGCTCACCACGAACCATGAGGAAATCAAGAATCTCCCCATTTTCAACCAACGCTGCACGACACTCACTGAGTGTCTGGTTGATAAAGAGTTGTTTTTTCATTTTTAATCCTAATTTTAATTTAAATACTCTTCTATCCTACCGGCCATAGGGGCTGCTAGGCAATTGAAGGAATTTATAGACCACTTTGACGCTATGATCTTTAAAACTTGAAAATAAAGAATTGATTATAAGTCGTGAAGCTTTGAGACTCTTCACCAAGGAATTCACTAAATTTTTCTCTCTCAAGCAATTTTTCAGGTGTGGACTTGGGGATCACCATGGCAAGAATTCCCCCTTCATTCATATAGTCCCGCCAGTAGCTAAAGCTTTGGATATTATCCATGGCCCGAGAGGAAATATCGATGCAACAAAAATCATAACTCTTATTCCAGGCCAAACTGGGAGGTGATATTAAACGATGGTATTTAACATTAATTCTCTTAAGAAGCTCAATCACTTTATCGACTTCAACAGCATGAGCACTGAAGGGCTCAGGACGATCTATTGTTTCAATTTCAGCTCTAGGAAAAGCTTCTCTTAAAAAAAGCGCACCATCACCACGAGAAGTTCCAACCTCTAAAATTGAACTCCAATTGAACTCACAACCCTCTTTGCTTAGATGCTTAAGTAGAGCATCATACTCTGTTGCATAGATATCGGGTGTATGCCCTGGGATATTCATTTAGATAAATAATCCGGCGATACAGGCAGTCATGAAGCAAGCGAGGGTACCACCAATAAGTGATTTCATTCCTAGCTTAGCAAGGTCTTGACGACGCTCAGGAGCAATTGTTCCGATTCCACCAACCTGAATGGCAATCGAACTAAAGTTAGCAAAGCCACAAAGAGCATACGTAGAGATAATCACTGACCTTTCACTAAGTTCAGGAATCATTCTCTGAAGGTCTAAATAGGCCACAAACTCATTAATGATAAGTTTCTTACCAAGTAAAGTTCCGACATTGAAGATATCTTCAGTTGGTACTCCCATTAAAAAAGCGAAAGGAGCAAAGACGTATCCCATTACCAACTCAAGAGAAAGTTCAGGAAAGTTAACAAGCCCACCGACCCAAGAGAGAGTTCCATTCACGAGAGCAATAAGTGCAATAAAAGCCAAAAGCATTCCACCAACATTTAAAGCTAACTTAAGGCCATCCCCTGCTCCCGTAGCTGCGGCATCAATAAGATTGGCCGTTGTCTTGGGAAGATCAAGAGAAACCTCACCTTTAGTAGATGATTCCTCTGTTTCTGGTATTAGAATTTTCGCACACACAAGTGCTGCCGGGGCCGACATAACTGAAGCTGCTAATAAGTGGCCTGCATCGATTCCCATTCCCACATAAGCTGCAAGAACTCCTCCTGCAACAGTGGCCATTCCACCAGTCATAAGGGCCATTAACTCAGAGCGAGTCATCTTTCCAATAAATGGCTTCACAACTAAGGGGGCTTCTGTCTGTCCGGCAAAAATATTCGCCGCAGCTGATAGAGATTCGGCCCCAGAAGTTCCCATCAGCTTTACCATTACTTTGGCCGTGGCCTTAATAATGATCTGCATAACTCCTAAGTGATAAAGAATGCTCATCAGTGAGCTCATAAAAATGATGGTGGGCAAAACCATAACGAAGAAGATGAAACCAAATTTATTGGTATCCATTAGACTTCCGAAAATAAACTGGGAGCCTTCACTCGTATAGGATAGAATTCCCGTAAAAAAAGCACGGGCCCCTTCGAAAACGGCCTTTCCCGCCCCAGTTTTTAATATAAAGAGGCCTAGACCAATTTGAAGAAGAAGTCCTGAAATAACTGTTTTCCAATTTATATTCTTTCTATCGGAACTGAAGGCGTAACCAACAGCGAGCATGGCCAAAAGGCCTACAAATGAAATCAAACGTTCCAATATTTTCCCCTAGTGAGATTAAATGGCCAATCGTTTCCCTTTTACTTCAAGAGTTTAGAAAGAGAATTGCACATTAAAAGCGGAATTGGCCGGTGCATTATTCTTACCAAGGTTTGAGCTGATTTCATAGTGATTTTTGCGGTGCCATCCCGATCTCATGGCCGTTGTGAATTTTGTACTCGGAAGCTCTTTTATAATTTGGGCATTCTGCTTGTATAGAGATGAGCTCTTTGAAGCTTGACGCCAAGCTACAACACCCACCCCAATAATGATTCCTATGGCACCACCAACAATAATATTCTTCATATGCTCACTTGGCTCTTCAACAAAGCTTAGAGTGGATAGTCCAAGAATTGCACCACCAGCACCAGCTCCCGCGACAATATACATATCCGTCATGGTTTCCTTGAGCAGGCTATCACCCTGCTGTGCATTAACAGTAGAGTTTATCAGAGTAAAACTTGAAAGGATAAGAAGGATGGTTTTCTTAAGTGATGACTTCATAAAATGACTCAGTGTACCGGTTAAAATTAGTTTAATCTTATAATAATTAGATGGTACTTAACTCTCAGTTATATTTGCCACCTAGATTATGCTTTTCTATTATACCTTCTTTCACTTTACTGTGAAGGGACAAATGGAAAAGCATACAATTAAAGGAAAGCCCCATGCATAGTGCATATACTATTATTGCAAAAAAAAGAGACGGCCTTGAACTCTCAGAAGAGGAAATTAAGTGGTTCATCACTTCCCTTCTCGACCCCAAGGGTTCTGTTGCCGACTATCAAATGAGTGCCTTATTAATGGCCATTTATCTAAACGGACTTAATGTCAGAGAGACCAAAGCATTAACAGATGTCATGCTCTACTCTGGTAAGACTCTTAACTTCAATGTTGAACACGTGGTAGACAAACACTCCACTGGTGGAGTTGGTGACAAGACAAGTTTTATCCTCGCCCCAATCGCTGCTGCCTGTGGAGTAAATGTACCGATGATTGCAGGTCGAGGTCTTGGTCACACTGGAGGAACCATTGATAAAGTTGAGGCCATTGAAGGGTTTAATACATCCCTTAGTCTTGAAGAATTTCAAACTATGGTTGAAAAAGATGGAATGGTCCTTATCGGTCAGACTGGAGAAATTGCCCCAGCAGACAAAAAGATCTACGCCCTTCGTGATGTAACAGCAACTATTGAATCGATTCCACTCATCACCGCATCTATCATGTCTAAGAAATTAGCAGAAGGTGCACAAGGTATTGTGATGGATATTAAAGTTGGTAACGGTGCCTTTATGAAGAATAAGGCCATGGCCAAGAAGTTGGCGAAATCAATTCGTCAAACAGGACTGCGCTTTAACCGCAATATGATGACCGTAATATCCGATATGAATCAACCACTCGGTAATGCTGTAGGAAATACTTTAGAGATTATCGAATCAATTGAAACCCTCAAAGGAAATGGTCCTAAAGATCTGACCGATCTCTCTGTTCAGCTTGCTGGTGGAATGATTCATCTTGCAGGTCTAGCAAAAACTCACGCTGCAGGAATAAGAAAAGCTAAAGAAGCTCTCAAGTCCGGTGCAGCTCTTGAAGAGTTCAGAAAACTTATTGAGCGCCAAGGTGGAAATCCTAAAGTTGTTGATGACTACGGTCTTATGCCTCAAGCCGAATATCACTATGTGGTAAGTGCTCCTCGCTCAGGATATATTAAATCAATGGATAATCGCCAAATGGGACTTCATTGTGTATCACTTGGCGGTGGACGCATGAAGGCCGAAGATGCCGTAGACTTCGGTGTTGGTCTAACTTTCCATAAGAAGCTTGGAGCAAAAGTAAAAGAGGGTGAACCTATCCTCACCATTCACCATAATGAAGATCAGTCCCAATTGGCCGCTGCCATTGCTGATCAAATTATCAATAAAGATATTTCTTTTTCAAAGACAGCACCTAAAAAGGCAGCTGAATTAATCTATGAAACAGAAGTTTCTTGGGCAAAGTAATTAAAGAGAGGACTTTATGAGTACGATGCAACCGGATGCAGTATATAAGAAAATTGATGAGACAGTAGAGTATCTCAAATCACAAATTAAAGATCGAAAAATCCATGCGGCCATAACTCTTGGAAGTGGCCTAGGGCTCTTCACAGATAGCATGGAAAATAAGCAAATCATTCCTTATAGTGAAATCCCAAATTTCCATGCCACAACCGTTGTTGGTCACTCTGGTGAAATCATTATTGGAGACCTCCATGGAAAAACTATTTTGGCCCTTAAAGGAAGAATCCACGCATATGAAGGTCATAGCTTTGAAGAGGTCGTCTTCCCTACAAGAGTTATAAAGGCCTTAGGCGTAGAAAGCCTTGTGATTACTAACGCTAGTGGTGGAATGAATACTGACTACAAAGAAGGTGATCTTGTTCTCATTAAGGATCATATCAACCTCACTGGAAATAATCCTCTTCTAGGTCCAAACCTAGAAAAACTAGGGCCGCGTTTTCCAGACATGTCTACAACATGGACTCCTGAGCTTGCTCAGATAATGAAAGAGGCTGCAACGGTAATCAACTTTCCTCTAAAAGATGGAGTTTATGTAGGAGTACTTGGACCAAGCTATGAAACCCCAGCAGAGATTAGAATGTATAAAGCTCTTGGTGGAGATATGGTAGGAATGTCTACAGTTGCCGAGGCCATTGCCGCTCGCCACTGTGGACTTAAGATTGTAGGTATTTCTTGTATTACCAATATGGCGGCAGGTATCCATATCGGGGAGCTTGATCACTCCGATATTAAAGAACAGGCCAATAGAATTAAAGAAGTATTCGTTAATCTTCTCAACGAATACTTCAAAAAACTTTAAATCAAATAAGCGAAGTCCTCCAGGAAATCCCAAGGGATGTAAAACTGGAGGAATAAGCTGACTCTAAATCAAATCCGAAAGAAAAATCCAACTGCATATCCTTATTCACCAAATAGGCAGCACCAGTGTCCCATGCGTGATTCCACTGAACATTATATTGAGCATACTCCTCTATAAAGACTGACCACTTGTCATTTAGAGAAATGCTCCAATTAACAATATATCCATAGAGTCCTTCTCCACCCGAAGCGCTATAGGAGTGGGTTAAATTTAAGTTAAGACTTCCCCACTCTTTCATATCGTGAACACTTGTGAGAATTGTCACAGGTCTAGCTTCTTCACGCTTAAAATCTCCTTCCCCTTTCAACCTCATTCTTATCTGCAAGGCCAAACTCGGAATAAGACCTTTTGCTTCTTCGATAAGCTTAACTCTTCCACCGAGTTCTAAATTATCAAGACCAGTCCCATGATTATCCTTGAAACGATAGCTAAATGCTGAACTGATCTCAAAGAGATCATTTAACCCAAAGCGAATAACATGATCATTTATCCAGGACTTTGCATCACCAGCAGAGTGCTCAAGCCCACTTTGAATTTGTAGAATCTTAGTTCCAACCACCTCAGAGCCTATGGACTGTCCAGGACGACCAGAGATGATATTATCCGATGTTTGGGCCCAAGTAATAGGTGAAGTTAATAGAAAAAATAAAATCCATAACGAATGCTTCAAACTTTCTCCCTTTTTAAATTCTTATACTAAATTGAGTCTCTCATTCACGTAGTCTAGCGTGATCTTAGGGACTTTTCATAAATTTTAGGTTAATTTTGCCTCATTAATTCTTTTTATTAATTCTACAACTTGAATTATAATAGAGAAAACGCACCTCATTATCGAGCGAATGCTCGAAGTAGAAAGCTATGAAAAAAAATGATCCAGAAGAAATTCACAATAATATATCCCAAGATAGAGAAGATACAGAGCTTAAGGGAAGAGAACTTCTCGAAAGCCTCGACTTTGTTGTCTTTGATCTAGAAACGACAGGTGGAAATCACAAGTCAGACAAGATCATTGAAATTGGCTTAGTCAAAGTTCAGAACCTAAAAATTACTGAAGAGAAGAACTTTCTGATTAACCCTGAAATTAAAATTCCTGACTTTATTCAAAAGCTCACGAATATTCGACAAGATGATGTCAAAGATTCCCCTCTTATTGAAAGTGTAATTGATGAAGTACTCGAGTTCATGGGTGACAGTATTCTCGTGGCCCATAATACTTCCTTTGATGTTCCTTTCTTTAACTCCGTTCTCAGAAGACTCAATCTTCCAGAGCTCGAAAATAAAAGTATTTGTACCAATTTAATGACTAAGTACTTGATCCCAAATCTTCTTAACTCAAATCTCAATTATATGAGTAAGATTTTTAATATCAAACACTCAAAGGCCCACCGGGCACTTGACGATGCCAAGGCCACAGCAGAACTTCTTTTAAATTATCTCAAAATATTTATCGATAAAGATATTCAAAAGATTAATCACCTCTACTACCCGAGAAACCGCTATGAGTTGGATCGTATCCACTTTAAATCTGGTCAGTGTGAATTTGAAGAAATTGAATCTAAGCTAAAAAAGCTTAAGACGCCTTCACTTGTTACACTAAAGGGTGAAAATGGAATTATTCTCTACTCTCTTCCTTATACTCAAAAAGAAGAAGAGACTCAGTTTATTATTGATAAGCTAAAGAGCACTCCATGGTTAACCGCTACCATAAAACTCTTTGGTCCATTTCTAGAAACTTTGGTTCACTTTAATAATCTCTTTAGCAAAATGGAGCCAGCCGCTCGTGGTGAAACCATTCGCCTAATGTGGGAAATGTATCTACCAGGTCAGAAGCTCCCACCTAAAGGACAAGAGCACCTTATTAATAAGAATAATCTTGAACAAGAATTTGGTGACTTTGTAATCGCTCATCACTTAGTTCCAGAGCAAATGATTATCTACCCTATTCAATCTCTTCATGTGAAAAATCAGCTTATTTTTCGCTATCCTGGACATAAGAAGAAGCTTCTTCAATATATCAACTCAAAGTCTCAGCGACTGGTGAATAATAAAATGAAAAAACCCCATTACCACCCGCTTTTGAATACTTTTATTCAACAGTATCTTCTTCTTGAAAAAGAAAAGGATCAGGGGTTATTCATTTTTAGAAAGAAAAAGCCACAAGTAAAGTCAGAGGAATTTCTAGAAGAACTCGATAAATTTCTATCTGAGCATCCCAATAGCTATCAATACCCCAGCGAGTATATTTAAGCCAAATATCGCGATGGCCTGTACTGGGTGACCTGTTTTGATTGAATGGGCCACCTCAAAAGAAAAGCTGCTAAAAGTAGTTAAAGATCCCAAAATTCCAAAGCGAAGAAAGCTCTGGGCCCAAGTAAGGTCATTCCATAAGAGTTTTACCGATAAGAAGTAGATTAATGTCCCTACGATATTTACCGTTAAAGTTGCCCACCATATCGGCATACCGTTACCAATAAATAAAACCGAGAGAAGCCAGCGTAGAGTTGCTCCCACTCCCCCACCTAAGAAGACATAGGGTAATAGCATTAATTTATCCATCATATGAGCTTCCAGTCAGATAGAATAATTCTGTTATTTTCAATTTCAAGTTCAAGTCCTTGAACCTCAACTAGGTATTGAATAAGTTTAGATGAAGAGATTTTACTAGATAGCTCAAAATCATGATCAAAGCTAATAATAACTCTATCTTTTTCTTCCTTATAAGATGCCTTGAGAACCTTTAAAGACTGATCCCCCAGAACCAAACGATAGTGATTAAAAAGGGTTAAAACTTCACCTAAGACAAGATACAGAATCATGGAGCAAAGGGATAAATTAATATAGCGCTTGAAGGGCTCAACTGCATTTTCAATATCCACTTCAATTCGAACATCTGACTCAATCATTCTAAAGCGTAGTAAATCGAGTGACTGCCCAAGAGCATTACGAATGGGTCCTTCTTTTTGCTGTTGATCACGGGCCCGAGAGAATCCTAAGAAAATTTCAACTAAGCTTTTACAACGCTTGGCCGAGGTCTTCATCTCATTAAGGGCCTCTTCTTCTTCATTATCCCACTCTTCCAATTCAAGTAGACCAATAGCCGCAAGTATACCGGCCAAGGGGTTATTGAGTTCATGGGCAATTGAACTTGAAATAATTCCCAGTTCCTGTGAAGAGATACTCTTAAGATTCTGCCCCTCTGAGGATTCGGAGCTCATCATATCTTGGTTATAGAAGAGAAAGAGAAAGGAATCCCAGTCATCTTTTTCAATTTCTATTTTACCTAGCTTAAAGAAGTCACCATTTACTTCGATAGTTTCTTCATCATTATATTGAAGACAATCACGAGGAGAAAGATTCAGTTTTGTGAATGATTGATTATAAACAACCAAATCACCTTTCACATTAATTAAGGCCAAAGGAAGTGGAATCTTAGCTAAGGCCTCTTCCCAAAGGGAGTATTGAGCGTCTATTTTTGAAAGCTTTGGATGAAATGCCACATACTTTTCCAACCACTCAAGTAGTAGAGAGATAGCAAATGAAAGCGCCTTTCTATTTTCGCTCTCTTCCATAGGTTCATAGAAGAGAAAGTGCTCTAGACCGAGCCAATCCAATGGGAAAACCTCTCCTTCAGGGCGTTTTATCTTTAAATCAATAAGTTCTTCTATAGTGGCCAATTGAAGGTGCTTCCATAAGTTTAGCTTCGAAAAGTTTTCAGCACTCATTTCAATGAACTTCTCAAGAGACTCTTCACCAAAGAGTTTACTATCGAAGCTTAGAAAAATATCGACCATCTTAGAGATCATCTCCGTATTCTGCCCCTGCTTATTCATAAGAAACTTACCTGCATCTTTAAAGAGTTCAGCGCAGTGACCTTGGGCCATTTTCTGAATTTCAAGCTTCTTATCTTCAGCAATAAGATGCTCGATAAGCTCTAACATTTTCCAGACATCAGTTGGATTCTTAGACAATGGACATATTTTATAGCGATACTTCTCTGGAACAGGGTCGAAACTTAAAAAATAAATATTAGGATTCTTCTCTTTCAGTGCGATAGACTGGGAGTACTCCTCAGGTCGCATAATAAAAATAAGATTCTCCTCTTCCCAATTAATCTCGAAGAAAGAAGTTCTCTTAGGAGAGAGGGAATATTGAATCTTAAACTCATCATCATCCATTGGGTGCTTAGAATCTACATAAATACTTAGATTCGAAAAGCGATTAATGGATGATAAGAGATCTATGGACATTAGTTACCTAGTGCTTGAGAAGCCTTAATCAAGCTATCACCTTCAACAGCGAGATTATTTACTGTAACTCCCCAGTGGAGATGTGGACCAGTGACTCGCCCTGTTGCGCCAGCTTCACCAATCACAGTACCTTCAGGAATGATCTCCCCTTCCTGAACATTCCTCTTAGAAAGGTGTCCATAGGTAGTAAAGATTCCTAGGCCATGATCAATAATGACAGTATTACCGGTGTAAAAGAAATCTCGACTTATGACAACACGACCACGATTAGCAGTCATAATTGGAGTTCCCACAGAGGCCCTATAGTCGGTTCCTAAATGTTGTGTTTGTTTTTTATTATTAAAAATTCTCTTAGAGCCATAGATGCTGGTTACCAATGATTTAATGGGCAATTCAAATGGTCCAAAGAAATAAGGAGTTTTAGGAGAGCTGTTATAAGCATTGGCCCTAATTGTTCTCTCTTTCGCTGCTCTTGCGGCATCCTTCTTGTTTAGAAAAACTCTCTTCTTATCAACCTTTAGCTTCTCTGCAGGAAAATTCTTATTCAGAACCTTAAATTCTGCAACTTTCACAGGGGCGCTCTTCTTACTTTGATAATAGCAATCAAAGGGCTTTAGATCAGAAAAATACGTCTCTGAAACAAAGGCGAAGAGAACGTGTCCTCTTAAGAAATAGTCAACCTGTTCAGTATCACAAGTAAGGGCACCTTCTTTAGTAAAAGGACCTTTTACCTTAATCAATGAGGCCTCACCTGGTTTGATAGTTCCCTTAAAAAGTTCAAACTTTACTGGTGCGCTAACCTCTTTTACAACTTTCTCGCTTTGTGCTTTATCTGTAGTGCTCCCTTTTAATGGCTTCACTCCAGCGCATCCACTCATAAGCGTCAGTACACTTAAGCTTCCAAGTGTTGCGATCAATGACTTTGATTGCGTCATCTGACTTCTAAACTTCATAAACTCTTCCTTTAGTTTTCTTTTTCTCTATAAGATTTGCCTGAGCACGGGCTTGCCATTACAGCTTTGCCGACTTTCCTTGGCCATCTTGAAAGTGGATATTCACTAATGTCCCTTTTTCAAGATCATTGAATTTTTTCACATTAGAGATAACTTTTCCAGATTCATCTTGAACATAACTATACCCTCTGCCTAGTACATTCTTAGGGTTAAGAACTCTTAGCATCGCGTAATTTTGTTCTAATTTATTCTTATGCCCCTCTACCAGTTGTGGAAACTTTTGAAGTCGATAAGAAGCTTCCTCTAAGCGCATTATATAATCATGGTATCCCGTAAATTCGAGGAGACGATGATTAACCTTGCAGCGCTCCAATCTTTTCTGCATTGTATATAATTTCGTCTCAAGTTTTCTTAAAAGACTCTCTGGTGAAACCGAGCTCAGTCTCCTTTGCATTTTCCAAACAAGGGATTGTCCAAAATCTTGGAGGTTACGCTCCATATGATTCATACGCATTTTGAGTTTTGTTTGTCCTTCACTCAAGACTTCAGCAGCAGCAGTTGGTGTTTCACACCTCTTATCAGCAACAAAATCTGAAATCGAATAATCAACTTCATGGCCTACGGCCGATACCACCGGAATGGGACAATTATAAATATCCCAGGCCAGAGCTTCATCATTAAAACACCAAAGATCTTCAAGCGAGCCACCACCACGAGTAAGCACAATAACATCCAGCTTCTTTTCTTGTGGGGCCTCGAGATGAAATTTAATTAAACGAGCAAGTGATGCTCTTAGTGAGCTTGGTGCCTTATCACCCTGAACCATTGCAGGGGCAAGTACTACGTCCATCCATAAGCTACGCCGCTCGAGCACATTCACAAAATCGTGATAGGCCGCACTCCCATGGGCGGTAATAAGTCCAATACGCTTAGGAAATTCCGGGATAGACGCTTTATGTTCAAGATCAAAGAGACCCTCTGCGGCCAATCTCTTCTTAAGTTTTTCCAACTCTTCTTTCAAGTCACCTTTTCCCACTGGTGCAATTCTCTTAGCAACCAGTTGAAACGTTCCTCTCTTTGCATAAACACCAATTGGTCCAGAGGCCACAATCTTATCGCCATTCTTTATTGAGCGAATCAGAGGGTTTCTCATAGCATCCATACGAAATAAACTACAGCTTAAGGAAGATTGAGCATCAGATAAAGTAAAATAGTAGTGACCTGCTCCTGAAGAAGAGAGATTGCTAACCTCTCCCACCACTTCAACGGCACGAAATTCACCTTCTAGAACATTTTTAATAGTATTTACAATTTGGGATACTGACGGAATTTCGTTTCTCATTCCATCAGTGTAGCATTTTAGAAAACTTCTTGAATAGGGCCTAGTCGCGCGACATTTGCTCAATCAGAGGGTAGGCCTTTAGGTATTTAACGGCTTGAATAACTTGAAAGTCTTCAGAAGGTCCACTTATTCTCTTTTCTTCCTCATCCTTCTTCCCCTTCTTCTCTTTTTCACGTAGGGCCTTAATACGAGCAATACGCTTTTCTCTTTGTTCTTTTTCTTTTTTAATTCGGGCCTTCTTCTCTTCCTTAGTTTCAATTGTCGCAGTGAGATGATTTCTTAAATCGGCTTCTCTTACATAGCGAGACTCTTTTTCATGCTCAGAAATCCATGCGCCTTCATATTCACTGATAAAAATATCTGGCTTAATTCCTACGGCCTGAATTTTTCGCTCTTTAGGAGTCATATACTGGGCAATCGTTAACTTCACCCCTTGAATTTCATCTATCTTAGCGATGGACTGAACCGATCCTTTACCAAAAGACTGACTCCCCATAATGATCGCTCTCTTGTGATCTTGAAGAGCACCGGCGACAATTTCTGAGGCTGAAGCACTGGCCCCATTAATGAGTACCGCAAGTGGCTTATCAAGTTCCTTAAATCCCGCTTTTTTAACATAACGGATATCTTTTTGTTTAGGATCACGAGACTCAGTAGATACAACAATTCCATCTCTTAAAAATACAGAAGATACATTTACGGCTTCATCGAGTAGTCCACCTGGGTTACTTCTTAAATCGAGAACAATTCCCTTAACCCCATTCTTTGTTTTCTTTTCCATTTCCTTTAGGGCCTTAGCAATTCCAGCTCCCGCATCCTTTTGAAACTGAGTGAGCCTAACATAGGCGTAATTATCTTCCAGTAATTCATGTTTTACCGCTGAAATTTTAATTATTTTACGTTTGAGCTCGAAGCGCTTAATTCCCTCGGACCCTTCACGAGCAATTCCAATATTAATTTTTGATCCTGCTTTACCACGCATTTTATCGACGGCTTCTTCTAGGGTTAGCCCTAGAGTTGATTCATGATTAATCTCAACAATCTTATCTCCGGCCTTAATTCCTGCTTCATGAGCAGGAGTATCATCAATTGGAGTGATCACCACTAGAAGTCCGTCTTTCTGAGAAACTTCAATTCCCAAACCACCAAATTCACCTTGTGTATCTTCCTGCATTTTTGAAAATACTTTCTCATCTAAGAAAGTAGAATGGGGATCCAATGTATTCATCATCCCTTTAATCGCGCCTTCAATTAGCTTCTCAGTATCGACTGGTCTGTAGTATTGACTCTCAATGAGGTAGAGGACTTTATTAAAGAGTTCTAATTTTTCAAAGCGAGATTTTCCATTTGCTTCTTTTGCAAAGGAAGGTATTGGACTAAAAGTCATCCCGACAAGGGCAACTGTGGCCGTAGCAACAATAGCTCCGCCTATTTTCTTGGAGAATTTCATAAGTATCCTTTTAAAATATATAATCTATGATTTATTACTATAATTTCCAGTACTCGCTAAGGCCTTATCATCCAAGAGGTGAATCGTGGGCTGGGCCTTATCTTTCTTTCTTACTTCAAAGTAGAGTTTTCCCTCCCTTTGATTCTTGCGAGATGTATAGCCAATAATCTGTCCAGCCTTCACTCGCATACCTTTCTTTACCTTTGGACCGAAGTCACCAAAGCAAACACTTATCGTCTCTTTTCCGTGATCAATCATGATCACATTTCCATAAGGAGCAAGAGATCCTTTATGAATCACCTTTCCAGATCGAGATGCCTTAACAGGTAATGTTTTTTGATCGAAGAAGAAAGTTACACCTTTCTTCTTAAAGTCGAGTTTTGTATGCTTCTCAATTGGTGGTAGGAATGTTCCAAGCTGAGATCTGAGCGCACCAGTCTTTGAAGTTCGAGTTTTATTAACTTTCACTTTTTGCCACTGCGCCAGATAGCCCTCATACTTCTCTTTAGTCTTTAAATAGTCCTGAGCTTTATCTTTCTTATTTCCTTCAAGAGAAGATATCACATCCATTAAAACACTTTGCTGCTCCGAGTACTTTCTTAAACTCTTCTCAACAAGCTTCAGTCCCTCTTGAACCGCTTGCGTTTTAGCAATTTGATCGTCATAAATTTTTAGTTCGTTCTTAAGTCCTGTAATGAGAATTTTTTGAGTAAGCAATTCCGATGCATCCTGTCCACTACCCATCATATTTACAACATAGGTTGTTAGCAGTTGCTTTACTTTTTCCTTTCCTTCGTTAAGAGAGGCATGTGAATCATAGACCTGTTTTTTTAAACTATAGAGTTCTTTTTCAAGGCCATTTTTTCTATCATTAATTTTCAAGTACTCTTGATTGGTTCTTTCTAGCTTCTTCTCAAACTTAGAGATTTGATTCGTGATTGATTTGAGTTTCTTCTTCTCTAAAGAAATTTTTCGATGAAGTTTCGAGGGGGTACTGAGGGCCGAAAAAGATGAATTTGAAAAAGCAAAGAAGCCTATCAAAATGAAGGTTTTGACTGCTGGGATCAATAAGGAACAATTCTTTTTCAACATACTTTTTTCTTCTCTCCTAAAATTAAATAGAAGGTCATTGAAAATACAACCCCAGCAACAAGAGGAATCATTACGACTTTATAAAAGACAGATGAGAGAATCACCCCTACCAGTAGTGGAGCTTGTGAGTAGCTGAATGTTTTTAAGTAAATTTGTTTCTTTCTTTGGTATTGCTCAAAAACAAATGATTCTTCTCGTAGCGGACGATAGATTAATCCAAGAGCAACAAAGTATGCGAGACTGGCCATTAAAGTGATCACTAAAAATCTATTCTCAACAAGGAATGACTTCTCTTGAGCTTTCTTAACTTCAGGAACTCTAATGGCCCCCATGGTGACCTCATTCTTTCCCGTCAAGCGCGTTAGATAATTACGAATAAGATCTTGTGAACTATTCTTTAGATCAGGAGAGAGAGAAACCTTAATTCCGGCATAGTTTAAATCCATAAGGTTTTCATCAAGCTCAAGGTTTGCTTGAGTTAGAATTGATTTAATTTGAGAACTTACTTTCTGCTCAGAAAGAACAAATACTTTCTCAACCCCTGGCAGCTCTAATAACTTTCTCTTCACATATCCAGAGTTAATTTTCTTAGGCATTATAGCGTAGAAATAAGGATTAGTTTCTCTTACTTCGACGACTTCACTTTCCCAGAATTGACTAATATTAGGACCGATAAAACTTAGAGTTAAGATCGTAACAACAGAGGCCAACCAGGCCACTCCAGTCCATGGTCTTCTTTGAAAGCTTTTTATAAAAAAGTTTAAATAAAACATGCGTGCCCCGAATAAATAATTCTCCCCTTATCCATATGAACCATTCGACCCGTAAATTTTTTAGCAAGATCTTTATTATGGGTTGCCCAAATAACAGAGAGGCCTTGCTTAACATTGTAGAGGTTTAATATATCGAAGATTCTTTTAGCATTCTCGTAATCGAGAGCAGCTGTAGGCTCATCGGCCAGAACAATATCCGGTCTCGTTAGCATAGTACGAATAAAAGCTATTTTCTGCTTTAACCCACCGTTAGCATCTTTAATTTTCAAATGAAGGCGATCGTAAACGCCCAGCATTTTCGTCAACTCAACGAGATCTGATTCAAATTCTTTCTTGTTGCGATAAACACTAGAGTCATATGAAGTGAATAGATTCTTTTCACAGCTTTGGTCTTGAAATAACTTAAGGTCTTGAAAGATTGGTGATGTAAAAATATGTCTTGGATCAGGACGCTCAATCTTCCCTCTCTGTGGTCTATGAATACCTGCAAGTGTTTTGAGAAAGGTTGTCTTTCCAGCCCCCGATACACCAGTAAGAAAAACTATTTCTTTTTGATGAAGTTTAAAATCAACACCATTTAGCGCTCTAATACCATCAAAATGGACATGAACATCTTGCATGCTCATTAGCCTTGAGCCTATCTGAGAGCTCATACCTAAATTTCGATTAATCTGTGCTGATTTGTTTTTAAAGCCGAGACCTGAGCTGCTTTGAGAATCTCTCTGAAGATTAAACATTATTGATACCAATCCTTAGTATTTCTTCTCAAACCATCCTGGCCTGAGAGGTGTCACTTACCTAATAGTGTACCTCGTGAAAAGGACCTAAGTAAAGGGCCATAAGGCCATCGTGAAAGAACTAACCTCCCAAAATGACACCACTTTGGCAGTGGAGTGCCCCTTAACCGACCTCTTCAGACGGTCTTATATTCTCAATCACTCCCTCTTTAACTAATAAGTCATGGGTTTTCTGTGAACAAAAGACATTAGGGATGAAATTCATCGTATTCTTTAGACGCGAAATAACCGAGTTTTCCACTTCGGCAAGGAGCTTAACATCTCCATTCTCATAACTTATTTTAACTGGGTCACGCTCTAAAAGAACATTGTTGGACTTATTTTTACTCACAAGACTTTTAGAAGATTGAACAAAAATGATTTGCTTTTGAGGAAGGTCTGCAATGAACCAGTCATCCTTTTCACCTTTCTTTTCAAGAACTTTTCTAATTTCTTCAACCTTAGACTCGGCCCTCTTCATATATTTGGCCAATTCCTCGGGATCATCTTGACTCACTAGCCTTTGCTTCAGCTCTTCACAACGAACATGCCTCGCCCCTTGAGCGAAGAGAAGAGTTTTTGCCATATCCTTCATCCCGAATTCTTTATCTTTATCAAAAGCACCACTAGCATATTGCTCGTGAACAATTCCCATAAAGTATGAATCTTGAAAGTTCCAAAATCGAACAGGATCTTTTTCAATTTGCTCCAGAAGGTCACTATAACGGCTCATAACACCTTTTTCTAAAAAGTAATAGCAAAGCCCTTCAGCAATAGCATCATACTTAGCCCCTCGTGAACTTCGAATTACCTGAGAGTACCAAGCAAAACGAGACTGAAGAAAGTCTTCTACACAATGAAGAGCATTATGTTTAATCGTTAAAATATCGTGATCGCCAATCGTTTTGGGCTCAAAGTGATGGAGGAGGTAATCACGGTCATAACTTCCGTATTTAAGCCCTGTGTAGTGAGCATCCCTTAAGAGATAATCCATTCGGTCACAGTCAATTTCAGAGTGAAGAATTTGATTGGCCATTATTGAAGGATCCACTCCCTTTACGAGATCAGAGATTCGTTGCGGATCATACCCGTACTTCTTAAGGATATAAGTAATTCCTCCAGGGTAATCCGTATTCTTAATAATATAGGCACCAAGATTTTCATGATCATCGTGTAGCCCTTTCCCCCCTGCTTTATTCGTAGTCTCGCCAAAGCGAATATAGGACATCTCAGTAGTATGAGAGAAACAGAATGTTCCCAAATCATGCATTAGGGCGCCAAGTCTTATCATTTGATGCCAGTCTTTTTCCTTTGAATGAAAATCCGGGTCCATAAGTTCAGCATCAGCAACTGCACGCTGGCATGACTTTATAATATGATGGGCATTATTCATCACTCCAATAGAGTGACCAAAGCGAGAATGTTCAGCCCCTGGAAAAACATAAAAGGAAAATCCTAATTGCTTAATCCATCTGAGCCTTTGATAGAATGGAGAATGAATAATTTCTCTCTCCACGGGTGTCATATGAATAAACCCATATATGGGATCAAAAACGGTATGGGGTTTCTTCTGTGGAGTTGTACTAAACATATCCATCTTTCTTCCTTGAAAAACTTCGCTTTAAATTAGATTTGCTAACCATTGAGCAAAAAAAAGGGCCTTCATTATGATGGCCCTCTATTTATTTAATCATTAAATGTACTCTTACTGCAACTTTTTCGACTTACGTCCTCTTGTTTTCTTCCTTGTAGTGTTTAATCTACCGTAAATGAACTCAAGAGCATGATGGGCCTCTCTTCTCAGTCCGTTTTCATTGATAAAACGGTACAGATCTTCAAGATCCTTCGATTTTCTAAAGGTCTTTAGGCTTTTGGTGGCTTCACCTTCTGCTGAAATTTCTTCGATTGCCTCTGACATATAAATTCTCCTCAATTTGAGATGCTAAATGATACTTATTAATAGTTAAAATAACAAACTTTAAATAAGAGCCCATTACTTATAATGAGCTCTTTCTTTTGAATTAGGCTTCCTGTGAGTTACCAATCATTCCGTAAGAGTGAAGCTTGTTATAAAGAGTCTTAACTGTGATTCCTAACATCTTAGCTGTCTTAGTTTTGTTACCACCAAGGTGCTCAAGAGTTAAACAGATATGACGTTTCTCAAGTTCATCAAGAGTCATTTCAGAGTAGCGTACTACATCCTCATCTTCCTGCTCTTCTTCAATTCTTGACTCTGTTACAGAGTCAGCAAGGTGATCACGCTCAACAATCATTCCATCAGAAAGGATATAAGCTCTTTCGATTACATTTTGAAGTTCACGAACGTTACCTGGCCAGTTATATTCTCTAAGGGCCTTAACAACACCTGGAGAAAGTGATTTTTGCTCTTCAGCTTTCTTATGTAGGTTAAGGAAGTAAGTAGCAAGAGTTTCGATATCTTCAACTCTTTCTCTAAGTGAAGGAATCTTAAGAACCATTGTATTTACATTAAAGAGTAGATCTTCTCTAAACTCACCTTTTGCTACAAGCTCATTAAGGTCTTTTGTTGAAGAAACCATAAGTCTAACATCTGCTCTGTATGGCATGTGACCACCAACTCTAAAGGCCATCTTCTCATTAATGAAGCTATAAAGCTTTGATTGTAGGTGCAGTGTTAGTCTATCAATATTGTTAAGGAAGAGTGTTCCTCCGTTAGCTAGCTCTAGTAGACCATTTCTTACTCTTACATCTTGGAATGAACCATTTTCTTCACCGAAAATCTCTCTTTCTAGTGCAAGTTCATCAAGTGCAGAACAGTCAATACTTAGGAATGAGTGCTCAGCTCTCTTTGAGCGGCAGTGTACACGACGAGCTACCATTTCTTTTCCAACCCCTCTTTCTCCAATCATAAGAGCGTTCACATCTGCGGCCGCTACTTTATCAGCAAGGTGGATAAGTCTTTTCATTGTTTCTGATTTACCAGCAATTTCTTTCTCAATAATTCTGAAGCTTGTATTGGCAACAATTCCCGTGCCTTTTTCTTCAATCTCTTTCTCTTTAAGTTCAATTTGTCTTAGAAGAGACTCATTAAGATGTTTTGCAGCAAGGTACATCTTCATATTTGCTAGTGGGTGATTTAATTCTGTAAGGATTTCAAGAACTGCGGCCATATCGTCGCGACCAAATTCTTTTTCTGATTCAATACACTGGAAGTGAATTGTAGCGATAACAATTCCTTCATGTGATACTGGAATTGCAAGCTCTGCTCTAACACCCTCTTCTTTTGCTTCAGCGAAGAGTGGGTCTCTTTCTGTATTATTTGAGAAGTAAGGTCTCTTTGTTCTAATAACATGTCCCGCTGGTCCAACACCTTTTTCTAGGGCCTGACCTTTCTTTACTTCTTTACCATTTTTTGAAATTACTTTTACTGAACCGTTTTCCTGTACAAGATAAACTAGGGTTCTATCAACTCCAACAAAGTCATGTAGTAGTTTTCCAAGGTGTGGGAAAAATACTGATTCATCAAGTGAAGAAAGTAGGATTGAAGAAATCTCTTGAATCTTTGTTAAGTTTTTGGCCACTGAATCCATCATTGCTTATCTCCTAGACAGTATTAACTTTAGTTTTTTCAACTTCAACGCTATGCGTAACTAGGAAAATAATACACCGCGTCTATAGATTTTACAAGACTAAAATGCTCGGGTGTTTAAATTTTTGATGGATATTTCGTATTTACTAGTACTTAGACCATCTAGGAGTTGAACAGTTTCCGAAATTTTCCGTAACTTGGCCCAAAATCTCACCTTCATGGGTCATTATGTATATATTTTGGACGGCCTTCCTCTGAGAGAGGACTCTTTGGCTGCTAAATGCGATGAACTGTCCATCATTTGAATAGGTAGGGTCTTCATTTGAGCCAAAATCCTTCGTTAGACGATAGAGATTGGCGCCATTTTCATCAATTCGGAAAATATCGAATTTCCCATCCATCCATGAGGCAAAGGCGACTTCTTGACCATCGGGTGAAAAGCGTGGAGTTGCATTATAATCCCCTACGAAGCCTCTACGCTTAACATCCTTCTCTTGTGAGCGTGGATCAGCAATATAGATCATAGGCTTTGCAGAGCCAGAGCGACCGCTTAAGAAAACCATTTTAGAGCCATCTTTATTGAAACTAGGATCAACATCCGGAGCAAAGTGTCTAGTTATTCGACGGGTACGACCTGATTTCAAATTAAGGGCATAAATCTCTGCATTCCCCTGATGGCTCATCGTCAGAGCGATATTCTCCCCATCGGGCATAAATACCGCTCCAGAGTTAATTCCCTTCTTAGAAGAGACTACTTTTGACTGTTTTGTATTGAGGTCCATAACATAGAGATTCACATTTCTATTCTTATTGCGATTATTCTTAATTAAGCTATAAAGAACCTTTTTTCCATCAAAGCTAAGGGCCGGAGAAATAACAGTTCCTTGATGATGAGTGAGTTGAGAGATATTACGCCCATCAAAGTCCATCATATAGAGCTCTTTCACTTGCTTTGCACGAGTTGTATTGCGATCAGAAACAAAGATTATCTTCGACTTAAAAATAGATTCTCCATTCTTAATGCTTCTGTAGATCTTATCTGTAACATCGTGTCCTTTTGCTCGTAAGTTATTGGCAGAAAAAACATCCTTAACCGTCGTCATCTTCTCTTTACTTGAAACATCGTAAACAGAAGTCTCTAGGCTCACTTGTCCACCTGGGGCCAATTCATAATTAGATAGGATGAGAAACCTTAAGTTCTTTCCCTTTAGAGCACTAAAGTCTTTGTCTTTTGCCGCCTTAGCATAGCCTTCAGGGTCCATGACATCAAAGAATTGCTTATAGAAACTAAAGTCATTTTGCATCAATGTTTGCATCTCATTTATAATTTTCTTTTGAGATGAGCTCACATTACTTGGGATATTGTCGGGAACAAATACCATTTTATCTTTTTCAACTTCGGCCTCCCCAACTGCAACTATAGTTAGTCCATCATCGGCAAGAGCAGAGTTTAGAGAATTAAGTGAAATAAAAGCAATGAGCAATAACCAACGTTTCATATCTTATCCTTATTAAATTTATTAGAGAGGAAAGCCTAAGAGAATATCTCCTCTAACCGTACGACCAGAAATGAGAGACTCTGGTGCAGGAAAGGGTGATGCTTGTTTAACGGCATTTAATGCACGTGAATCGTATTCTTTTTCTCCACTGGATTCAAAAATCTCTGAGCGTACAAGCTTTCCTCTATTATCAATAAATATTTTTATTCGGCATTGAAGTTCTTTATCAACAAGGTAACTCGGTAGCTTCCAGTGAGGACGCACTAAATTTGAGACTTGAGTCGCATAGGCCTGAAGCTCTGTTAAGTTAGCAGCATCACCTGTCCCAACCAAGGCCTGTCCATTACTTACCTTATTACCTCTATTGATAAGACCTTGAAGTTTTGAAAGAGTCTTACTATCGAAGCCCTCATTCTTGGGCTTTGTAGCTGCCTGCTTCTTTTTAGGATTAGGCTTCTCTTTCACCTTGTTCTTACTGTACTTCTTCATAAGATCAGCAAAAGAAGGTTTCTTTTGAGCTTTATCATCTTTTTTTAGAAACTCACGTCCCGTATCAGGTTCTGGTACAGGCTTCGCCTTAGGAGCAGGCTCGGGCTCACTCTTGGCCGTGCTACCCACACCTACCCCAGCCTTTTGAAGGGCCTTAAGTTCTTGAAAGGTGAGCTTAGGCATGGAGACAACATCAACTCGAACAGAGGATTGAACAAGTTTAATATTCACTTTCTTCTGCTCTTCTCCTTTTTCCCATTGCCAGTAACTAAGAGCAACCATAATAAGAACCAGCACAGAGTGAATCGCCGCAGACTTCTTAGTGTAAAAAGAAAATGGTCTCAGTTTTATTACATTCATTAATTACTTAGATTCAATCTCTGTTACCAGAGCAATATTTGTGATCCCAGAACTCTTAAGAAATGACATCAGTCTTGCGACATTTCCGTATTTAATTCCATAATCAGCACGTAAATAAAGGATTTCTGACTTGGCCTCTTTAAACTTACCTTTAACAAGCTCTATAACCTCATTCTCCAAAACTTTGTTCTTTCCAAGAAAAAGCTCACCAGAAAGTGTCATACTCAGTACAACTTGCTGGGTTGTTAGGTTCATAGGATTAACTTCCTTTGTCTTAGGAAGTTCAAGCTTTATTCCATTGAGCATTAGGGGTGCAGTGATCATAAAGATCACCAAAAGCACCAGCATAACGTCAACGAGTGGAGTAACGTTAATATCTGCGATTGCACCCTTTTTATTCTTATTGAGATTTGCGGCCATTGATTTACCTTCAGTTCTCTAGTTCTTAAAGAATTGTTCTTTCAATACTATTAAGGAGGTCTTGTTCAAAAGACTCCATCTCTGTATTCATATTACCGACTCTGTTATTGTATACATTGAAAAACCAAACCGCGGGAATGGCAGCAGCAAGACCTACTGCAGTTGCAACAAGAGCTTCAGCAATACCTGGAGCAACAGCATCAAGAGTTGCACCACCTGCCCCAAGGCCTGTAAATGAATTGATGATTCCCCATACCGTACCAAAAAGTCCTACAAAGGGAGTTACTGAAGCAATACTTGCTAAAGTAGAAAGTTTTTTTTCCATTTCCAAATTTACCGAGTTAACACCTTTCTTCATGGCCCTTTCAATTGACTCTAGACCAAAGTGTTCATAGTGTTTTTTTAGATTTTCCTCTCCAGCTTCCTCTATAAAGAGTGTGAACTCACGGTAGCCTTCACTAAAGATCGACTTAAATGGTGAATTAGGCTGCCCTTCTGCACCAGTCGCCACTTCCCTTAAGGTACGTCCCTGACGGTACATATCCATAAACTTTTTATTATTTTCATCTAGCTCAGAGAAGAGCTTCTTTTTCATGAGAACAATTGCCCAACTCAAAACCGAAGCAACAATTAAAAGAATCAATACACCTTTTACAACTAACCCTGAATCCAGGATAATTTTAACAATATCTAATTCACCACTCATAGCAACACTCTCTCCTTGAGTTTTAATTGTGTATACGAACATTGTATCAAATAGTTACGAAGCTATCGAGGGGCGGAAAGGTCAATCTTTTGTCAATTCATTAAGAACATCAAATAAGGTTGGCCGACTAAACTAGAGCGGTATTTTCTTGAAACGCTTAGAGTTAAAATAAAAAATAGTGATAATTGTAAAAACTCCTATTTCCAGTGATCCCAAAGGAGCAGAGAAGCTAAAGGGAGAATAAAGTCCCGACCAAAGTGGCCCTTGCCCAAAAAGTGCACAAAGAGGAGCAATCAAGAGAGTAATCAATAGAAAAGAATGGAGCCATACAAAGTCTCCTCTTAATTTTAAAGAGTAGAATACAAGACAATAGAAGAATACGATCTGTCCTGACCAATTAAGTCCATAGAAGTAAGTCCACTTATTGAAAAGAAAGGCCAAGAAAGAAAAGAGTGCAACCTCAATATTCCAGCTCTTTCGACTCAAAGGCAGTTCGTCATTCAAAGTAAGGAGTAATAAAGCATCAAGACCAAAGAAGAGCCCCACACCAAAGTAGTTTAAAAAGAGTAAAGAGACTTCCCATTCATAATTCTCTCTCCAAATCGGTCGACCGGTAAAGACCATTCCCAATATAAAGATTGTAATGGCGACAAAGACCTCAGTTCTAGAAATCCCTTTCTTATGGGAAAGTAAGTGCAAAAGTGGTCTTCGCTCAAATGATAAGATACCTGTGAAGCGAGAAGTCACGAAGAAGGAGACAGATTTTGTAAAAATAAGAATCCACCAAGAATGAAAGAATATCCAATCTTGAATATCGGCCAAGCGATGATCCAAAAGAAAGTGAAAGAAAGCAATCACGGACAGAATGATCAAATATATAAGAGCATGGACGAGATAGTGTCCTAGAAAATAATAGATATGATGAACAAGGTTTGGCTCCAAAAAAGGAAGAATGTGATTTTTCTTTTTAAAAGCCAGACGTCCCCCGAATCTAAAGAACTTTCTTATTCTTTGGTCGTAACCAATTTCTTTGTAATTCTGGGCTAGGATAGATCTTTAAGTACTTTTGGTAAAGTATATTTGATTTAACGAGATTATCAATTTTGCCAAGCATGAGGTAGTAGCCATTCCACCACTTACTCTTATTTTTGAGCATTGCATTCATTCTTTCTGTCACGGCAAACTGCTGCTGAAAACTGAAGCCTTTATCAAAAATCAACTCATCATATTTCTCTGATATTTTATTAAGAATTTTCTTATCCCACGACTTGCCATGGAAATTTGAACCAATCACTTGGTCAAGTCCCTTTACTTTAGCAAAATCTTTGAAAAAGCCCTTCTGTAGACGAACATAGTCTTCCAAGAGAAGAATTGAAATCTCTAGTTTACTTAAATCAAGAGTCCTTATAAAGGGAACGCTCAGAAGGAATATAACTTCATCAGAGTTACTGGGAAGAGCAAAATGAGTAACATCGGGAGTGTTTACCAAGAGAATTTTGAACTTAAGTTCCAGAATTCCCATTTGTTCTAAGAATTCCTTGAATGAATCCTCAAGTCCGTACTCAGGTTTTTGAAAGTTCCACTTTAAAATCGTGACATTTTTAACAATCCAATATTCAGAAAAGAAACTCCAAAAGTCTTCTTCTTTAGGAAGATCATATTGAGCTATCAATTTTTCGCTAATCGATTTCTTTTTCTTAACTATTTTATTTTTCTTTTTAAGTGCTTCCTCTCCTAAGCGATCTTTTTCTAAAACTTTTCGAATTCGATCAAATTCAATAGGCTCAACCGTTAAGTTTATGGCTTCACTCAATTCTTTTTCTTTTTTATCTTCTAGCTTTTCACTGCTGCTATTAGTTTCACTTCCTATAGTTTTATTTTGAGCTAAAGAATATGATGAGCTGAAAAGACTCAATAAGATTAAGCCCAAAGAAGCGAAGTTTTTGATCTTTAGAATCATCTTCCCGCTCCCTGTATTTTAGAAGTACCCTGAACATACTGATCATTAAGTTTTCCCCAATAAAACATATCTGTAATGGAGAGATTGAGATCATTAAAGAACTTTGGATATTTATCAGAGAAGCACTTCTCTTTCTTTGTTGAGAGATAAGCTTTATCAATATGTCCAATATAGGGCCCTACTTTTACTTTAACGTAATTGCCAGAAAGGATTTCATGACCTTTTTCTTTGATAATTTTAACGGGATGACCACACTCAATCGTTGAAAGAGATTGAGAATAGCGAGAAGGGTTCTTGTGGACATGTCCAAAGAGATGATTAAAGTAAACAACGCGTGAAATTTCCGTCTTCGCATATGTTGACGCTGAAATTATCAAACTAAATAGTAAAAAGCCTAGGCCCTTTTTCATTAAACCTTCCAACGAAATTGAATCGTTTCCCACTCATGGCACTGCGGACAGCGCCAAAAAATCTCATCTGAATTATATCCACAATTATTACAATAGTGCTTAGTAAGTGATTGATGTAGATTTTCAAGTAATGCGTCGACTTGATCTACCACCTCTTCTCTTTTTCCAAGTTGAATCAGAATTTTTATATACTCTGTCTTCACGACATCTGAAGTTTTTTCATGTGACTTCATATAACTGCTCAATACTTCATAAGCTTGCTCAATCTTGTCAGTTTGCTTTAGGAGACGAACTTTAGTGAGAATAACTGATGGTGATTCATTTAAATCGTGATCATCCATTTCAAGAAAAAACTCTTTTAAAAGTCCAAAGCGAGTTTGATAAGTTTCTTTAGTATCCTCGTCTCCTTTAAAACCTTCAGTGAGGGATTCAAAAATAAAGGATGTATACATGGGATGCTCTTTTAAAAGCTCAATCATGAGATCTTTAGCTTGATCCATATACCCCATTGTTAAGTAGAGTCTTAATTTTAAAATCTTTGCCGAAACAGAAGGAGCAAAACGAAAGGCATCTTCTAAGTCTTCATTGCACTGAGAGAAATCACCTTTTTCAAATAATGACTTGGCTTTTTGTACAAGAATATGAGAGATCGTCTCCGCTTGATTTTCATGCCCCACTTTAGAGAGCATAATGCGATAGTTATAGGCTTGATCCCAGTTCTCTATATCTTCATAGATTCTACATAGAGATTGAATAACTTCATACTGATCTCTATTGATACGCAGAACATCTTTATAAGTTTCAATGGCCTTATCAACAAAGCCCCCCTTATCAAAGTCAATGGCCAACTCTTTTAGAGAACGTAGGCGATCAGCTTCACTAATGTTTTCACGTGCGATTAAACTTCGATGAATACTAATGGCCTTATCAATCTCACCATTACTTCTAAAAAGACCACCAAGGGCAAAGTACGTATCAATCGTTTCTCTATTTATATCTACTGCATTTAGAAATTCTTTAATCGCTAAATCTTTATTTCCAGAAATGAGGTATTGAGTTGCATTTAGGAATACTTTAGATTGCGCTTCAAAAATGGAGTTTCGATAACGTTTAGAAAGCTTAACACCTGTATCTCTCTCAGAGAGATAATGATATATAAGGATCAGCGTTAGTCCAACTGCAACAGTCGCCAATAAATGTTCCTGTAACCATACTAAATAGACTTCCAACGCTACTCTCCTCGAGTCAATTATTGGTACATAAGAATGGGAGTTTCGTCCGCATGATTTTCAAGTTTATTGGTAATTTTCCCAAGAAACTTTGAAAACATACTTAAGCCAGTGGATGCTTCATCTATATTTTCCATAAGCGCCCAAAAACCTTTCTTTTTCTTCTTCTCAATATATTTAAACCCAAACTCTTTTTCAATTTTTAACTCTTTATGAATTCTACGCCCCGCTTGCCAGAGACTGGCGACCTCATCTACAAGTCCTAGTTTTTGAGCTTCCTCTCCACTGAAAATTTGTCCTTGGGCCAACTCTTTTAAATCACCCTTAATCTTTGGGCCACGAGTTCTTTCAATGTCACGAATAAATTGAGAGTGAACACCGGAGATCATATTATTAAGGATATCTCTCTCCTCTTTTGTTAGTCCACGATTTGGCTGTCCCATATCTTTATAACGCCCGGCCGTAATATTCACTTGCTTGACCATGGCCCACTCATAAAGTTTGGATAGATCCAAGTTTTGCATAATTACCCCAATTGAGCCAGTGATTGTACCAGCATTAGAGTAAATGCGTCTTGCTCCAGCACCAAGATAGTACCCACCAGAAGCGGCCATTGATCCAAAGCTTGCATAGATCGGCTTACCTTTCGCTCCCTCGCTCTCTTCGTAAAGCTCATCTATTCTTCTCATCTCTTCATAGATTTCCTGTGTTGGAGCAACTGCACCACCAGGAGAATTTATTCTCATAATGATGGCCTTCGTCTCCTTGTCTTCAACTGCTCTTTCTAGAAGCTCAATGATTTTCTTCGATTCCATAATTACGCCAGTGACTTCTACAACCGCGATACTCTTTGATTCCTTAGAAGAAGAAAAGCTAATTCCTGCGCCGTCTTCTCCACCACCAGCAAGATTCTTTATGGTATATGATGCAAAAATCATCAAGAGAACAAATGAAAGGAATACAACTAATAGAATTCCAAGTACGGCCTTATTATTCTTTGTGGTCACGGACTCACTCCTCAATCTTTTAAAAAAGAACTAATCAGTAAATTAAATACCCTTCTAGTCTCCCAAATTATCGTTTTTCCGTAAACTGAGGCTTTTTTACCTGTCGAATTCAATCAACTACTCGCTTTTAACTTCTACAAGGCCTTGCAGCTTCCTGAAAAACTAAAGCTTTTTCTGAAAATAGCCGAAAAAGCTAGGGAGAGGCCTTCCCCTACTGGGATTTGGCCGCAGGAGGAAGAAATGAAGCTCAGTCACGCTATGATAATCACTTTTGTTCTAGGCTTTTTTGCCTTTAGTGCCCATAGTGAGGAGTATGTTGCTCCCAAGCTCAAATTCAAATCCGCTCACAAATCTAAAGACTTTAGTGTAACTCAAGAGAAAGACTTCCGGGAATTTGGAGAGAATACCTATCGTGTTCAGGAAAACGACTATTCGGATAGAAATCTTGCCTCAGAGGTCGAGCCTGAAGCTTACGAACAAGAAGATGGACGTAATCCTTCTTCAAAAGATCAGCCTAAACAAGAAACAAAAAAGCCTGAAGAGATTCAACCTAAGGCCTGGGACTACAACTAAGTCTCTCCCCCTCTAGCTAAGCTGCAACATTTTGTTGCATTGCCTGCCTATCCTTAGTTTCCTATAAGAAGGAAAAAAGGATAGATCATGTTTAAAACTATTTTACATGCAGTGCTCCAGATAGCACTCTTTTCTCCACTGGCCCAAGCTAATTACTCAGGACTCGACTTAATCTCCGATAAGAATATTGAAGTAGAGACTTCAAAAAAAGCCTATACCGTGGCCTACTTTCTAAGTAGTTCATGCCCTTGCTCTCAGGCCCACTTTACTCACCTCAATGAATTACAAAAGAAGTACCCCAAGTTTAAATTTGTTGGTTTTCACTCGAGCAAGGCCATTCCTAAAGAAAAAGCAAAGAAGTACTTTGATCAATTTGATATAGACTTTCCCATTCTCTTTGATCGTGACTTAAGATTTGCAAACGAACTATCTGCGCTCAAAACCCCCCATGTCTTTGTTCTCGATAATCAGGGAAAAAAAATCTATCAAGGTGCTGCCACAAACTCGAGAAATCCTGATCGTGCAGATAAGTTCTATCTAAAAGAAGTTTTAGCAGATATCAATGCAGGAAAAGACCCTCAATACACAAGTATTAAATCTATAGGATGTTACATCCAACGTTAATGGAGAATTTATGAAAAAAACTATGTTACTCATCGCAACCTTACTGTCTTTCAATTCATTCGCTCACTGCCCTATTGCATTCACAGAAGCTGACCTCTGTGCAGACATCTCTTGGATTGATGGGCCAAACCTTGGAACTACCTCTCACTTTGAAATCGTTTTCTGGGAAAAGGGAGATCATTCCCACACTTATATTACTCCAAGCTATGACCTCAAAATGTACACATGGATGGTTATGGATAACGGAATGAATCACGGTGGACCAGCGATTACTTTTAATCAGGTAGACGATGGAGTCTATGAAGTTATGGATGCACGCTTCTTTATGCATGGAATGAAAGGACATTGGGAAGTAAGAATTGAGCTTGGTAATCAATCTGGACTTGTTTCTCTTGGAAAAACAGTGGTTCCTCTTGAAGGAAATTAACCTCAATGAAAAAGTTAATATCAATTCTTTTGTTAATAACAATAAGCTCCTGTGGAGACTCTCCTTTTCTTAATGAGGATGAATCCTCCACAGAAGTGACAAATCGCCAAGGATTAAACCAGGGTGAACTGACCCTAAGCACCAGTGATGCAGACTATATCGTTAAACCATTTTGGAGGGTGGGGCCAGAAGTTCTCACAGAGGGCAAACTTCTCATTCTTATTACTGACTCTAATGGAGTCCCCGTAGATCCAGAGTATGACCTAAAAGTTATGCTTTGGATGCCTACCATGGGACACGGAAGCTTTCCTGTAACGGTTACTCAATCACAGACAGGTATCTATGAAGCCACTGAAGTATTCTTCACGATGGGAGGTTATTGGGATATTCATTTCCAACTCTTAGAAAATGAAAAAGTCGTAAATGAGGTAAAATGGGCCCTCGATCTTTAATTCTATTAATTGGCGCTACTCTCTTTAGTCTAAATATTTGGTCAGCTGCCTGTTGTGGCGGTGGAGCGAGTATGCCCAGTCTTATTACAGGTGACTACCGTGGACAACTCTCTATGGCAGCTATCAATGGTGCCGTTACTCACGATGTAAATGCTAATAAAAGAATAAGTCGTCGTGAAAAGAGCAATCAAGAAGTCAATGAAGCTCTTGTTCTCTCCGGTGCGTATCTACTTACCCCGCTATGGCAAACAGGCTTCACTCTCCCTTACAAGTTCAATACTCATCGCAATGGCAACTTTGAAGAGAGTTCAAATGGAATGGGAGACATCAAGGCCCAAGTCGCCTATGAGTTCTTACCAGAATATGGATATAATCCATGGAAGCCACGAGGTTTTATTTTCTTAGAGCAATCTATTCCTTTATCCAATTCAACCTATGATGCAAATAAGCCATTAAGAACGGATAGTCTTGGAAATGGATTCTTCTCAACAGCGCTAGGTATGTCTTTTGTAAAAACCATTGGTCAATTTGATTATCTATTTATGGCCGAGATTCATCAAGGTTACAAAAAAAGCTTTTCTCTGCCTTCGCAAAATATTACGGTTACACCTCGACTTGGAAGCTCGGCAATGTTTGGTCTTGGTCTTAGCCCTTACAATGGTGACTTAAGGATTGGAGCAACACTCCTCTATTCAAGTGAAGGAAAAAAAAAAATTGAAGGCGATACTAATAATGTAAGTGAAAGAGCTGAATTTCTAGAAATTGGAGTTAGTGCAAGTTATCTCATCTTTGATAGCTTATCTGCTACTCTTAGCTATAGAGATCAAAGCTTCTTTGGAGTTGCTAATAATACAACCCTTGCTAAGTCTGCTACTTTTAGTATGATTCATTTCTTTGAATTATAGAAGTTAATCCCAAAGATTAAGTTTATCTTCCATAGACTTTAACTGTCCACATGCCGCGAGAATATCATCACCCTTAGTTGTTCTTACCGTACAGGTAATACCGTCTCTATTTAAGCTCTCCATAAACCATCTGATCTTCTGATCACTTGGGCGCTTAAAGCGGCTATCGGGATACTCATTAAAAGGAATGATATTTACTTTAGACTCTCTCTTATCAAGTAGCTCGAGTAGCCCATCTAAATCTTCTTGGCGATCATTAAAATCATCAATAAGAATATACTCATACGTAATACGACGGTTGGCCTTAAGTGGAACCTTTTTGATCGCATCAAAAAGGCGAGTCAAATCAAAGGCCTTATTGATTGGCATAAGCTCGGTTCTAATATCGTTATGAGAAGCATGAAGAGAAATGGCAATATTAACGGGAGGAAAATCCCACAGCTTTTCAATTTGTGGAACGAGACCAGAAGTAGACAGAGTGATTCTTCTTTGTCCAAGGCCAATCCCTTTTTCTTCCATAAAAACCTGTGTTGCGATTTTTACATTTTCATAATTATGAAGAGGCTCCCCTTGTCCCATATAGACAATATTAGTAAGGCGAGATTCTTCATCAACATTTTCTTTAAGCCACTTTGTTACAGCAACAAACTGTCCTACAACTTCTTGAGCTTTCAAATGCCTCTTTAGTCCCATTGTTCCTGTATGGCAGAAAGTACAACCAATGGCACAACCGACTTGAGAAGAAAGACAAAGAGTAAGGCGTTTGTTAGCAGGAATGGCCACCGTTTCAACCGTCTGTCCGTCATGCATTCCCACGAGAAATTTACGGGTTCCATCTTTTGAAAGTCCATGCCAAACAACTTTAGGAAGAGTGGTATCCATCTCCTCTAAGATGTGTGCCTTCACTTTCTTAGATACATTTGACCAGCTCTCAACATCAAAGTTCCAGTTTTGATAAAGCCAATTATAAACTTGCGAAGCGGCAAACTTGGGCAGCCCTTGCTCTACAAAATAATCCTGTAGTGCAGCAAGGGTAAATGCATATAGTGAAGGTCTTTCCATAATTAATCCTGTAGCGCCCATAAGTAGCTTAGAACGCCATAAAAATCAATGCTTATGAAAATTCTAGTGGGTTTACCTCAAGACCTTCTTCCCTCAATACTATTTATTAAATATTGATCAACCTATAGATATTATTGAAGAGAAACTTCAACTTCCAGGGCCTTATGGTCACTTCCCTCAATATCTTTATGTACTTTTGAGTAGTGAACTTTCAATCCTCTAGTGAAAACATAGTCTAGAGGCTTACCAAAAGTCTCCATTCTACCTTCACCAAAGGGAACTTCTTGTAGGCCAACTGTTCTCAACTCTGTTCTCATCACTGCCGTTTTCTTATCAGACCAGGTATTAAAGTCTCCCCCAAATACAACTGGCCCTTTATGAGCAGCGATTAGCCTAACAGCATGACGAAGCTGATTTCTAAGTTTTTTGGCCGATACAAAATTAACTCCATGAATACTCAGGGTCATTAGATTCTGCGATGAATTCTCAAGATCAAACTTTGCAATTGAAATCATCTTCGCCGTATTCATAATAGGCTCTCTATAATAGCTTCTTTGCCAATCAACTTGGGCCGGACGATATTTAGAGGCCGTGGCCGTTCCAGAGCGGGCCCAATTCTTCTCTGTATCAAAGAATGACGTCGCAATATGATAAGTACGCTCTTTATCATCAGTCATCACTTCATTCATTCTCTTATCTGTGATCACTTCTTGTAAGAGTAGAATATCCTTTCCAGAAGTCAGTGCCTTATAGTCCTTTACGAAGGACTTCTTTTCACCTTTATAGAGATTCCAAACAAGAATTTTAATTTTCTCTTTATCAATGGCGTAGTTTTCGGCCCTTCCTGCATTAACTGTATACTCAACTTCATCATCAGCAGCATTTACATAGCGCTTGGCCTCGGCTTGATTTGAATAAAGGGCAATTGCTCCAACAAGAGAAAGGGCCATAGTAAACTTCTTTACAGAAGTAGATAAAAGTAACATCCGTGTACCTTCGTTAAATTTTTTAAATTAATATACTCATATTATCTATGACTTAAGAGCAAAAAGTAAACTCACACAAACTGACAACACCGTACACTTGTTCGCTAAATAAGCTATAATTAGAGTAATTAGTGGTTTTAATGAAGGTTTCGTCCTCTTCATTTTAAAACCTAAACAAAAGACTAACTAAACTTTAAAAAATGAATCAAATCAAAAGAATCTTTATTATCACACTATTGTCTCTTAGCGCTTCTAGCTTAGGCGCAACTTCCTTCTTTGCAAAAAATTTGATGCGAAGTTTATTTGATATTGAGATTGCAAAAGAATCTCTCTTAAAGGAAGAAGTAAATCCGGTCAGCTCTTCATCTCTTCCATTCAAACTTTTGGTTTGGAATATTTATAAGGGAGACCTATTCAAGAAATCACCTCTTCCCGTTAACTTCCAAGATTATCAACTCATTCTCTTTCAGGAGTTCTCACAAGGTATTCCTAAAAGCTTTCTTCCTCAAAAAAGTCTCTATTTTCTTCCCACCTTTAAGTGGGAAAATCACTATACTGGTGTTGCCATTTACTCTCAGGGTAAGCTCGATGAAGTTACCCCACTTCATACTAAATATAGAGAGCCTTTTATCATTACCCCAAAGGCCAGTATTATTTTTGATTATCAAGGAATTACTATTATCAATACCCATGCTCTTAATTTTGTGAGTGAAGAAGAGTGGATATTTGAACTAAATGAACTATCTCAATTCATCAAGAATAAAGATAAGGTTATCTGGGCCGGGGATTTTAATACTTGGAGTTCAGAGCGAACTCAATATCTCCTATCCCACATGAGTAAGCTTGATCTTCAAGAGGTTAAGTTTAAAAATGATAAACGCACTCGCCACCTAGGTTTTCCGGTAGATTTTATATTTATCAAAGGGCTAGACTACAGTGATCAAAATACAACCGAAGCTGGTGATCATTCTGATCACAATCCCCTTTATATAACGATTCAGTCTAAAGTTAATTGAATAGCTTACTGAAGAAGCCACCTTTTCCGGCGTCAGGATTAGGGATTAGATTTCCTATATTTTGTAATTTATGAAGCAATTCTTCTGATTTAAAGCTATCTATAAGAACGCTATTATAGTCCTCAACCGAAACAAGAGAAACCGCTTCATTGCCGAGTTTCTGACATATCCTAAATGAGAATTTCTGAATATCTTCCATTTGCGCGAAATATCCTATATGTCCTGATTCAACAACTTTTGGAGCTTGCCCAACAAGATCTTTAAAGAAGTCTTCTAAGGTGGATTCATCAATGAGTCCGCGCTCATTAAAAATAGAGATAACCTCATGGCCTTTCTTATCTTCATCATTAAGATAGGGTCCATAAATAACAACTAAAACAGATGATTCACGACTCATACTCATGATAAAACTCCAAAGTCCAGAGAGATAGAGCCCTCGGGAAGTAGCTCACATTCCACTTCTTTCTGTCCATGATGAAAGGTTACTTTATTTTCATCTACAACCTTGAGCAGTCGAAAGTGACCAGGAATCATGAATTTAACTTTCTTCTTATAAGAACTAGGATTATAGATTCCCATGCGTCTAACTTCTTCAAATTGAAGTTCTTGAGTATTACTCGTGCGATACTTCCATGCTATTTGCACACCTTCAGGTGGAATCACAATCAGATGACCAACCTCGAAAGTACTAATCACTCTATGCCAAAACTCGCTGGCTTTCTTCTCATCGAGATCAACAAGGTCATCACCATTAAATACAAGTAAGCGCCCATCTCCTAGAGTGGTATTCACTAATGTTGTATGGAGCTTAACTTTTTCTATTTCCAATTCATTTTCAATGAAGAAGGCCTCAAGCTTTCTTTGAAATTGCTTTTCTAGACCCGCACGATTGAGAATAACTTTTGCACCACTCATGAATGCCTTAAGCATATTATGAAAGAGTTTTTGATCCATGGATAATCCATGAAAGAAAAAGATACGATTCATGTCGGAGTCTTCATCAAAGCGAAAATCCCCATGGCCCATATCTGAATAGCACCAAGAATAGAATTTTTGCAGATACTCCCACAAACCTAAATCGGCCCAGCTAATATTATCATGAGTAAACTCTGCACCTAGATCATAGACTTCAAAGAATACCTTTGGTGTAAATTGAGAAACAAGGTCATCCTCAAATGAGTTCTTCAAGAATTGTTTTTCAATAAATGAGTTTGTAACAAGCTGATCAAGCATTTTACCAAGCACACCTTTCTTAATACGCCCAGGCAAAAGAGAGCTAGATGAGATGGCATTTAGGGATAAACTCTCTAAGAGATCATGTCCATATTGAACAAGAGAATCGCTTGCGTGAATTCTTTTGAAGAAATCTTCCTGACCACCGCCTAAGAAAGAAACTTGCAGTACTCCTTCCCAGTTACCGGCCATTCGCTCTTCAGAGGCCATGAGATAAATACTACGAATCATGGAGTAGAATTCATGATGAAGAATATGCTCCACTTCAGGATCCGAAATTCCTTCATCTAATCCTTCGTCTTCTTCTCTTTTATTTTGGAGAAAACGACTAAAGCCTTGATCGTATACATGAGAATGATCTTTGAGATAACTTACGAGTCCATAGTCTAGAGTGACTTGGCAGCAGTCAATTGACCACACATCACAAGCAATCCCCTGGGTGACAAAGTACTCACCAAGGGCCTTAACAAAATTATCATAAGCTTGATAAACTCGTGGATCAAAGAAAGAGTAGAGCTTATTTAAATTACCTTCCTGATCAACAGCGGCAACAACTCTCCCCTTCTCATCCACCATGGGAGTTCGCGCAAGCAGGGCAGGTAATCCGCCATTGGTTAGAAAAGGGCAAGGACCAATAGGTACAAAGAAAACAACTTCTTTTGCACATTGCTTAGCTATATCGACTAATTTCTTTAAATCTGTTTCGGGACGCTCAGAAGCAAAATCATATTTATCACCCGTGTCTGAGTGAAAGGCCCAATTGATGGGAACATAGATTTTATTCACTCCTACAAGGGATTCGAGTTTAACTTTCCATAATGACGCAGATGTTTTCCAATAGAAGAACCAATTCTCCCCTGGAAACACTGCATCTTCATCCCTGAGCACTGGTGTCGTAAGCGACAAATTAACCTCATTTGCTAACATTAAGGCATCCTTACCTTTATAAGTGTTTGACTCCTAATTCTAACAACTTTCGTCAAATACTGGCAAGCTTCTCAAAAGTACGCCATCCTTTTGCGGATGCAAAATATTCCTTAGCATCCGCAAAAGGATGGCGTACTATTTAGGAATGTCATTAGAAACCCAATCTATTAGTTACCTTGTCCTAGTTCTTATTTGCTTGCTTCTGCTTTTCTCGCGAAAAGTTATGGGAAATAATTTATGGCGTGCAACAATGACCCCCTTGGCCTCTATAATTGGAAGTGGCTTTCTTATCGCAGCACCTCTTTTGAATAAACTTAGTGGAGATAAGGCACCCTACCTCATGGCAATTCTTTGTCTGATCTCTTTTGGAATTGGTGAAGTCATCCGCTGGAATATTAAGAATGTGGAACCTTTAATGGATAAAGGAAGTGCATCCTCTTCATTAGCTTGGTCAGAGCGCCTAGGGGAATGGGTTCTCACCGGAGCCTATACTCTCTCTATTACCTACTACCTCTATCTCTTTAGTTCTTTCTTTTTAAGAATGATGGGCCACTCTACAGAACTTATGGAAAAAGTTCTCGTGACTTTCATTATTTGCGCAATCGCTTTCTTTGGGCATCAAAATGGACTTAATTCCCTTGAGAGAATTGAATCTCTTTCCGTGAATCTAAAGCTCTCTATCATTATAACCTTCCTTACTGCATTAGCAGTCTTCAATTTTACTCATGCCTCAGGAAGCTCTCCAATTGAGCACCACTTTGACTACGAGAGCTTTGCCGTGAGCATTGGCCTTCTCATTATGGTTCAAGGCTTTGAGACTAGCCGCTACCTTGGGGAAAAGTACGAAACCCAGACCAGAATAAAGAGTATGCGCTTTGCTCAAATTCTGAGCACTGCCATCTATATCCTTATGATCTTCCTCTTTATCCCAGTCTTTGATACCCATCCTTTAAAGGGAGAAATTTCTGAAACTTCAGTTATCGATATTGGAAAATTTGTTTTCACCTTAGCCCCTATGTTTCTTTTTACGGCGGCCATGGCCAGTCAGCTCAGTGCGGCAGTAGCAGATATGGGAGGAAATGGCGGACTCATTTCAGAAATCACCCATAAGAAAATTAAACCAAGTCAAGCCTATGTGATCATCGCCACTTTCTGTATCACGATTGTCTGGCTCTTTGATATATTCAGTGTCATCTCCTTTGCTTCAAAGGCCTTTGCCCTTTACTACTTCTTCCAATGCCTAAGTAGTGTTTTCTTCTATGCAAAAAAGTCGCTTCTACGTATGAGCTTCTCTGCTTTGATGGCCCTTGTGTGCCTTTGTATTGTTATTATTGGAAAATCATTTGAATAGTAACGCATATCGCCTCAAGAGATTATTTTCAGCTCTTGAAGTATTGGTCTGACCACTCGTACTATTCACTCAATTTGGACCGCTGTTTCTTGTCATTACTCTGGGGCATTTGCTAGTATCGTGTGACTTTTCAAATCTATAATGCACAACAATAATCAAGGATATAACTCGTGTGGTATTTCTCTGACGAAGAAAAACAATTACAACAAGTTTGCAGCGACTTCGCTCGCAATGAAATTGCTCCTCATGCTGAAAAACATGATACGGACGAAACCTTCAATATCGAAGCCTTTAAAAAGATGGGAGAACTTGGAGTTCTCGGAATCACTGCCGATCCAGAATATGGTGGAGCAGGAATGGGTGCCCTAGCGGCCACTGTTGTCATGGAAGAGTTTGGTAAGGCCTGTCCAGGTTTGACTCTTAGTTACCTCGCTCACTCCATGCTTTGTGTGAATAATATTGAAAGCAATGCAAGTGAAGAGCACAAGGCCAAGTACCTTCCTAAACTTATCACTGGTGAACATATTGGTTGTATGGGAATGAGTGAGCCTGAATACGGCTCAGATGCCGTAGGGATTCAAACTCGTGCCAAAGCCGATGGCGATGACTACATCATTAACGGAACTAAGATGTGGATCACCAATGCTCAATACTCTGACATCGCTTACGTTTATACACGTACTGGAGAAGAGAGAAAGAACCTTTCTACTTTTATTCTGGAAAAAGATAAAGGCCACTATGAAGTAGGAAAGCCTATTCACAAAATGGGTATGCGTGGATCACCTACAGGTGAACTTATTTTTGATAATGTTCGTGTGCCTGCAGCTCAAAGAGTTGGAGATGAAGGTTCATCTATTTATCACATGATGAAAAACCTTGAGATCGAAAGATTAACGATCTCTGGAATTTCTCTCGGTATTGCTCAGGCCTGTGTTGATCAGTGTATTAAGTATGCCAATGAAAGACAGCAATTTGGAAAGAATATTGGTGAATACCAACTTATTCAAAAGATGATCGCAGAGATGGCAACAGAGACAGAGATGATGAGAAACTTTCTCTATAATCTGTGCTACCGCTATGATCAAGGAGAGAAAGGACCTGTTACTGCGGCCATGGCCAAACTACAGATTCCAAAGATGGCGACAAAGATTGCCCTTGATGCCATTCAGCTTCACGGTGGCTATGGATACTCAAGAGAGTTCCCTGTTGAGCGCCTGATGCGTGATAATAAGCTCAATGAAATTGGAGCGGGAACGAATGAAGTAATGATAATGATCATTGCCAAGAATTTACTTTCTCAAAAATAAAGGCAAAACATGAATGAATTTCAAGTAGAGCTAAAGAACTCAATCGAACGTTTTCGACTCGATCAAATTGAGCCTCATGCCGAGCATGATGATGCCAATGAAAACTTTAGAAAGGAAGTCTTTCAAGGCCTTGGTGAACTTGGTATTTGCGGGATGACTATCAATGAAGAATATGGAGGCCTTGGACTTGGCTATACAGATCTTTGTATTGCACTAGAAGAAATTGCGAAGTCTTCCGTCTCTTATGCAGTAACCGTTTCAGTAAGCTTAATGACCCAAGGGATTATCCAGAAATTTGGAAATGATGAGCAAAAGAAGAAGTACCTTCCCGAGCTAACTTCTGGTCAAGAAATTGGAGCCTTTTGTCTCTCTGAGTCCTCGTCTGGCTCTGATGCAAAGGCCATGAAAACCACAGCAAAGAAAGTTGAGGGTGGATATATCCTCAATGGATCAAAAATGTGGATAACCTCTGGTGGAATCGCCAAAACTTATATCGTAATGGCGAGAACTGGTGGAGAAGGGGCCAAAGGCGTCTCTGCTTTTATCGTTCAAGATGGAGCAGAAGGACTATCTTTTGGTAAGAAAGAAAAGAAAATGGGCTGGAAGGTTTCACCTACCAGGGAAGTTCTTTTCCAAAATTGTTTTGTTCCAGAGGAAAACCTTCTTCTTGGAGAAGGTGAAGGCTTTAAAGTCGCTCTTGGTGGACTTGATGCCGGACGTATCACAATCGGCTCCATTGCTGTTGGACTTTCTGATCGAGCACTTTCAGAATCCGTTAAGTATTCATTAGAAAGACAACAATTCGATCAACCCATATTTGAATTCCAAGGACTCCAGTTTATGATGGCCGATATGGCCTGTGAGATGGAGGCTTCAAGACTTCTAGTGATGAAAGCTGCAGAGCTTTTAGATGCTGGAAAGCTTAATAGTAAACTTTGTTCAATGGCAAAACTCAAAGCAACAGACGTGGCCATGAAAGTCACAACTGATGCCGTTCAAGTACACGGAGGCGTGGGATATACTGCCGAATATCCTGTTGAGCGTATGATGAGAGATGCCAAGGTTCTTCAAATTGTTGAAGGCACCAATCAGATTCAAAGAGTGGTTATTGCCCGCCACTTAAAAAAAGAATTCCAAGGATAAAAAGGAAAAGAGACCGATGAAGATTAATTTCTATCCAGAGACAAAATTAAACTCCAAATGGAGTGAGGCCAGCGCCATTCAAGAAAACTGGAAAAGCTTTCTTAAAACAATTGATGACCCCTCTACAGGTTTCTTCCATGTAACGAATAGAGACGAACTTCTAAATTCATGTACAGAAATTTATGAAAAGTTTCAATCTCGTAAAAACTTTATCCAAATTGGTATTGGAGGAAGTAGCCTTGGCCCAGAGATGCTTGTTAGCGCTCTCGGTGATGGACAAAAGAGATTTGAATTCATCAATAATATTGATCCTGACTTTATTCACAATCAACTTAAAGCTCTGAAACCTTCGGAATGTCTCTTCTACTTTGTTTCAAAAAGTGGCTCTACGGCAGAGATGAGTGCAGGAATGGCCATCATTGTAAATTGGCTTAGTGAAAATGGTATCGAAGAAAAAGACTTCGCAAGCTACTTTGTATTTGCGACAGACCCTAAGAAGTCTCAACTACTCGATCTAGGAAGAAAATGGGGAGTAACTTGTCTTGAAGTCCCAAGTAATGTTGGTGGAAGATTTAGTGTGCTTACCCCAGTTGGCTTTCTCCCTGCTCTCTTCGCAGGAATTGATCCTAGTGAGCTTATCACTGGGGCCAACGAATACAAGAAAACAATTCTTAATACAGACCTTAATCAAAATATTCTGATTCAAGCTGCAAACTTTGTTATGAGTTTAAAAGATGAAGGGAAGAATCAAACCGTTCTTATGCCCTACTCATCTCGCTTACGTGACCTTTCATTCTGGTTTGTTCAACTTTGGGCCGAGTCTTTAGGTAAGAAATTAGATCAAGGTGGAGAAACTGGCCTAACACCAATCCCAAGTTACGGAGCTACGGATCAACACTCTCAAGTACAGCTCTTTATGGAAGGACCAAGAGATAAGGTGACCTTCTTTATTGAAGTTGAAAAATTTGCCAATGACTACTCTCTTAAAACGGATATCGACTCTCCTTCATTAAGAAAGCTGGCTCCCTATAGTCTTTCTGAACTAATGGCAGCTGAATTCAATGGAACACTAAAGGCCATGGAGCAAAGTGAGAGACCTTATATGAAAATGTCTATAGAAACCGTTGATGCCTACAATCTTGGCCAAATTATCCTATTCTTTGAATGTCTTACGGTTCTAACGGGAAGAATGCTAGGCATTAATCCTTTTGATCAGCCAGGAGTTGAGGCCGGAAAAGTCAATGCTATTGAATGGTTAGACAACTTATCCAAGTAAACCAATCCAGTATAGACAATATTAGGGAAAACTTTGTTTATCTTGAAAAGAACAGGGAGTGGAGATAGAATTAAGCTTATTTTGATAATGGCTTAACTTATTGATATCAAGGATTTATTGATGGCCAATGACGATTCTACAGTCGTTTTAACTGACATTAAAGCAGCTCTTGCTGCGGCCGAAAATGAGGCCGCCCAAAAACCTGCAGCTCTACTTGTTGTTGGTGGAGACCTAAATGGAACGATCTTCGACTTAGTTGAAGAAGAAACAAGTATAGGCCGAAATCCAGATAACAATATTCCTCTCGAGTTCAATGGAATTTCTCGCTACCACTTTAAAGTAAATGCAAGTGGAGAGGGTCATACTATTATCGATGCAGGTTCTCGTAATGGTACTTTCCTTAATAACCAAAAAATAGAAAATGAAACTCCTTTAAAGAAAGGAGATATGGTTAAATTGGGAAATATCGCTCTTAAGTATCTACCTAAAGGTGATCCGGAGAGACTGACTTACGATAAGCTGCAGCTAGAAGCCAATACAGATGGCCATACCGGTTGTTATAATAAGAGTTACTTCAACAATGCTCTTGATCTTGAAGTAAAGAAATCAAAGGTAACAGGGACTCCCCTATCACTCGTGATTTTCGACCTCGATCACTTTAAAAAACTTAATGATAACTATGGCCATGATGCCGGTGACTTTGTTCTCAAAGACATTGCCGGGCTTATCCGCGCAGGTGGAGTTCGTGACCAAGATATTTTTGCTCGTTATGGTGGTGAAGAATTTGTAATCTTACTTCCTAAAACAAATCTCAAGCAGTCTTTTGAAATTGCGGAGCGATTAAGAAAACTGGTTGAAAATCATGAATTCAATTATGAAGGTAATAGACTTCCAGTGACTATGTCAGTGGGAGTTGCCGACTATCGCCAAGGAGTGGCGACAGGTACTGACTTATTCAAACGTGCTGACGAAGCTGTTTACAAGTCTAAGCAAGGAGGAAGAAACCAGGTTAATTTCTACCGCGCGGGCTAATGGATCTGGATTCTTCTCAAATTAACAATAAACAAAGTAAAGAAAGCAGTAAGATAAACCTTCTTCCTGAACATCTTATCGATCAAATTAAGGCCGGTGAAGTTATTGAACGACCGGCCAGTCTTATTAAAGAAATTATTGAAAATTCTATTGATGCAGGATCAACTCAAATTGACCTTCATCTTGTTAACTGCGGAATCGACCTTATCAGTATCATTGATAATGGGCATGGAATGCTCTTTGAAGACCTTCCCTATGCCTTTTGTCGTCACGCAACCTCTAAGATTGAAAGATTTGAAGATCTTTATAAATTATCAAGTTTTGGATTTCGAGGAGAAGCCCTTGCTTCAATTTCTTCAATAGCAAGAGTAACTTGCACCTCCATCCCTAATTCCAACCCAGAAGAAGGTGGAAAGATTATCATCCATGGTGGAGAAACAAAGGCCCATGCCAAACAGCCAGGCTCAACTCCTGGTACTTCCATTTTTATTAAAGATCTCTTCTATAATACTCCGGCCCGTCTTAAATTTATCAAGTCTCAAATCTCAGAGAAGAACGCTCTTCAAAGAGTCATCCAGTCCTTTATTATCAGTAATCCACAGATTAGCTTCTCTATAAAATGGGATGATAACGACAAGGACTTCTACCCTACAACAGGTGGAGACTTCAAAAAACGTATTGGCCAAGTATTTAATAAGAACAAAAAAGAACAAGAATTATTTGAATATAGTGCTAATTATGAAGGCCATACGGTAACAGCATACCTTAGTAAATCTTCGACAAAGGGAAATAGCTATAAGAAACAATTTCTCTTTGCTAATCACAGACTCTTTACAGATAAGCAAATTCATCAAACTATTCTTAGAAATTGTGAGGGACTCTACCCTCAAGGGGAAATGGGACACTACTGCATCTTCATTGATGTTCCCCCAAATCTAATTGATGTAAATGTTCATCCCAATAAAACTCAAATTAAATTCTTTAAGCTTCCCGTTATTACAGCTCTACTCAGCTCTGAGCTTAAAAAATTAAAGGAAGTCCATAAGATTCCAGAGAACCATCTCTTTGAACAACAGGATTATAACCTAAGAGAAAATAGTAGTTCGACGACGCAGGGTTTTCAAAATTATTCACAGAGTTTATCTCAAAGTGACTATAGCTCTCCTCGTCCCTTGCGTTCAGCTCCAATAACGTCATCACAACAACAGAGCTCAATAACGTTTGACAACATTCTCTCCCCTATTCAGCAATATCAAAATGGGGACTCAAACTATCTCATTCATAAGTACTATTTCATGAGTGATTTTCTCGCATCAATAATTAATAGCGATGACATAAATGACTTTATTCCACTTCTTATATCAAGTCCCATAATGATTACTCCAGTTGAGTCTGAAGAGAGAGTACTGCAGCAACTATTGGAAATGGGTCTTCAGCTAGAAAGACTTGATGAACAATCTCTAGTGCTAAGAAGTTATCATAAGTCCTTTCAGGATTTTCCAATAGAAGAGTTTATCTCTCATTTTGTTGAAAATGACTGTAGCTTAGATTTTTTAAAGTCTACGACCTTTGAATTCAATCAAAAATGGATTGCAACGAACTTACTCAAACTGAAAGGGGTAAAAGAATTAACCTCTGATTTAATAGAGTCAATTTTTCATGAATAAGTCCCCAGTATTTATCATTTCAGGAGCTACGGCCTCAGGAAAGACTTCTCTTTCTATCGAGCTTGCACTTAATTTAATTGAGAAAGGGATAAAGGCAGAAATCATTAATTTTGACTCTCTTCTCTTCTATAAAGGACTCAATATTGGAACGGCCAAGCCTACTGAGTCAGAAAAGCAGAATGTTCCTCATCACTTAATCAATATTTGTTCTATAGAAGAAGAAATGAATGCGAGTAAATTCACTGAACTGGCCACTCCCCTTATTGAAAAACTTCATCGGGAGAATATTGTACCTATTCTAGTTGGAGGAAGTGCTTTTTACATTAGGGCCCTTGTAAAGGGTATGTATGAGTCTACTTCAATTTCTGAGGAAACACGCAATCAAGTAGAAAAAACTCTAGAAGAAAAGGGATTTAGCTTTATTAGAGAGAAATTAGAAAGCTTTGATAATGCTTCTTATAATTCGCTTCATGAGAATGATGAGTATAGAAATATTAGGGCCTATGAATTCTATATCCAAACGGGGCGACCAATTTCTCAAGAAAAGAGCAAGATTGAAGACCCCTATGATTTTGAACAAAACCAGCATCCCGATTGGGATATTTTTCATATTTATCTCGATCTTCCCAAAGAAGAGCACTGGGAAATCATGGAAAAGCGAACAAAAGAGATGCTTAATCGTGGTCTTCTTGATGAAGTCTCCAATATTCTCAAAGATGATTCCCTAACTGGAGAGGAAAAGTCTCTTCAATCAATTGGTTACAAGGAATCAGTTGAGTATATTCGTAAGACATCACCAGATATACAAACAGAAGACGAATTATGCGAAAGAATTTTTATTTCCACTCGTCAATTGTCTAAGTCTCAAAAGACATTTTTCAAAAAGATCAAACCTAAACATACTTATCACCCACTATGTGATAAAAATACTGTAATAACAGAGGGGCTAGATTTTCTCTCTAAATATTATTCCAATTTAAGTTAAGCTATTATTATGAATGAAAGAAGACGTTTAAAAATTATTATTATCTCTGATGGAACTGGTGAAACTGCTACGGCCATTTCACGTGCTGTAATGACTCAGTTTTCAGATAAAGATGTCTATTTCACACGCTATAAGAATGTCCGCTCTAAAGAGCAGATCGATGCCATTTTTTCAGAAGCAGCGGTTCACCATGACCTAGTCATATATACAATCGTTTCATCTGATTTGAGAGAATATATTGCTGATGTCTCAAGAATCAAACACGTCCGCACTCTTGATGTACTTGGCCCAGCACTGACGACTTTTGCTAATTACTTTGAGCAAGAGCCAAAGAGCATGCCAGGACTACTGCATCAAGTAAATGACGACTACTTTAAAAGGGTTGAGGCCATGGAGTTTACCCTCAACCATGATGATGGAAGGAATCTAAACTCTCTCCATCTTGCTGATGTTGTTCTTGTTGGAATATCGAGGACCTCAAAAACTCCCTTAAGTCTTTATTTGAGTCTAAATGGATTAAAAGTCACAAATGTTCCTCTCATTCTTGGAACACCATTGCCTGAGTCACTATTTAAAATTGATCAAAGAAAGATTTTTGCTCTTACGATTGATGCTGAAGCTCTTAAGCAAATTCGCCAAAATAGACTCACTCGTCTAGGTGCAGAAAGTATTACTGGTGATTATGCTGATGAAGCCAAGGTTCTTGAGGAGCTAGAGTGGGCCACTCAAATTTTCAAAGAAAATAAGAGATGGCCAGTATTTAATGTTACCGATAAAGCACTTGAAGAAACTGCAGCTGAGATTATGAGACTTATCAATATGAGAAAGAATAATATTTTTAAGCAAAAGGCTTCAGAGCAACAAGATGGCCACGAGTAACCTTAGGCTATATTAGAGACCACTAGAGACCACAAAGATCAATTCTTTGTTCTTCATGCTCAAATTTAATTTCAATTTTTCGCTCTAAGCTTGAACCATTCTTTTTAAAGTAAAGAGTAAATTTGGCCTTCCCAGATTCATCTGCGGGAGTACGCCCATCTCCATTAACAGGAAAAGGGATTCCAATTTGCGAGGCCATTGGTAACTTCTCCGTGCGTTGCTCTCCATAGAGGTTAAAACTCAAAGTGCCATACATCTGACAACCTCTTGAAACATATGCATACCCAAAGGCTTCATTATCCATACTAGGAACTTTAATCGTTGTAATGCTCTTATGATCTGTTAAGCTCATTCTTTTTACGTAGGGCTTGTAGCCGGCCCTTTCAACTCTTAACCAGAATTCCTTTTGATAAGGAGCATCTATTTTCTTCAAATAGTTTGGCTTTACCTCTTCACCATCAATATAAACACGATGATACTGAGAGTTAAAATTTGCAATTCGAAGTCCACTACTTAACTCTTTGGCCACCCCAGTGATTTCCTGATTGGCCTTATTGAACTCATCTTTATCTTCGATAAGAGCTTTATTCACTTGTGAAGCAGGCTTGCGATTTCCAATAATATTCTTAATAAACGGTAAATCATTTCTTCCAAACCAGCCAACACCACCAATTACACAAACCATGATAGCGATTTTAATAAACTGATTCTTCTTTTGCTCTTGAATATCATGCATGGCCGTAGACGTTGCAGCACGAGTTGCCGATTTTTTCTTACCGGATCTCGTTTGCTTTGTCCTCGTATTTCCATTGTCTGAGATCTCAGTGAATCCAGTAGGTCTTTTCTTTGGAGCACCGGCCGAAACTTTCAAGTTTCCAGCTTCAACTTGTTGAATCTCTTCTCCGGCCTTTCTTCCAACCTTAGCACCACCACTTATACCATCTTTAACTTTAGTTCGTGTCCTTGCGGCAGCGGAGACTCTTATACTTGTTTTTGTCGATTCTTCTTCAAAGCCAAAGTCAAGAACTTGCTCGTTACTACGTTTTGATGATACTTCCCCTGAGCTCTCACTTGAGTCTGAGGATGAGGAAGCCCCTACACCGCCTTCTTGCTCACGTTTCCAATCGTTCACATAAGGCATGATATCAATTTTACCAAACTCAAAGAGCTTCTCTCTATCTTTACGAATCTCTTCTTTGAAAAGCTCTTTTGCAAAATATGAAAGGTCACTTGAGTTAAAGTCTGGATAATTAGCATAGAGAAACTTTATCAGTGCCCTATTGAATTGATCCATATTTTCAAAGCGCTTATTTCGATCCTTTCTTAGGGCCTTCATCACAATATCATCAAGTTCCTTAGGAACATTGGGATTGATTTTTGATGGAGGTGGAACCTTACACTCTTGAATTTTTTTGAGTACAGCGAGATCATTTGCAGCCTTAAAAAGCTTACGGCTACAAAGCATTTCCCATAATGTAATTCCTACTGCAAACATATCATAGCGAGGGTCAAGCTGATGACCTTCTAGATACTCCGGAGCTAAGTACGAAAGTTTACCTTTAATTGTACCGGCTTGAGTCGCTTCAGAGTTTGTATTGGCCTTGGCAATTCCAAAGTCAATAATCTTTACTGAACCATCATAAGTTAGCATGATATTATGTGGAGAAATATCTCTATGAACAATTTGTGCGGCTTTCCCCGTTAGCTTATCAGTAAATGTATGGGCATAGTGAAGCCCCTGACAAACTTGAGAAATAATATAAACACTTATTTCAACAGGAAAAACAAATTTCTTCTGTCTTAAACGGTCTAAGTATTCTTTTAAGTTTCGCCCATCACAGTACTCCATGGCAACATAGAGCTGATCTTTATGGAGTCCATAGTCATAGGTTTGAACGATATTAGGATGGAGTAAACCAAAGGTTACTTTAATCTCATCCATAAACATTTGCTTAAAGGAGTCGTCCGAAGAATACTGAGGTTGAATCATTTTGATAGCAACGACTTTATCCGCTTGCTCACCAAGAAAGCGAGCACGACAAATCTTTGCCATCCCACCATCAACAAGGTGGTCAAGAATCAAATATCTACCAAATCTATCTTTCTTTTCGCTCATTATTAATAAACTCCTAGCCTTTTTATCGGCATTATTGAGAAAAATATTGAGAGAAATTTATCTTAAATTTTATAGAGATGGCCCTTTCAACTAACTAGAATTACACTTTAGTCTAAATTAACTTGATCGAACCCAGGAAAACCAATCACTATATTCTTCGCTTGCATCCCCTTTCGACAGTAGGCATGAGTACTATAGACTCCCATTTGGTAGCGTGCAAAGTCTGGGTGCATGCGAAGGTTTCTTTCAAATTCATTAAGGGTAAAGCCTGTATATCCAAACTTTTCCATTTCATCTCTAAACATAGTCTTTGAAATATCTCTAGGCCTAAATGCATAGGATGCCGTAACAATTATATCCACACATCCCTTGAGAGTGTCTTTTTCAGACTCTGAAAACCAGTTGTAAAATGGCGAAGTATCATCAATATGAGTATAGAATACGTCAAAGTACATAGTGAGCTCTTTAAACCAAGAAGCTCTGGTCATAACAAGACTGTCTTCCCATCTTTTATCTCTACTTACTCCCCCTTTGAGAGTTAAATCACCTTTCATAAAAGCATTCTTTGTCATTGTAGAACAAGAAACTAAAATCAAGAGAAGTAAGCTTAAATACTTTTTCATGGAAAACCTTTTCTATATTAAGAACTTTACTAGAATATTTTACTTCTTATCAAACCAATTAGAAACATCTTCTATTAAATTAGGAGTTACTTTCGAATGCAGTAAGTCGTGATCGGATACTTCATAGAAGTGAATGGTAGAGTCGTTGATAGCTCGAGAAAAAAGCTCGGTTATCTTATAGTCATAAAGTCTATTCCTACGACTAATACCAATAAAGATAGGAATATCTAAGTAATAAGCACTTGTTCTAAGTTCTCTAGAGTTATTCTTAAACTCCCAAAACGTATTCCATGAAAACCGATGATTCACTAGTGGGTCTCGATCAAATTCTTGCGCAAGGATGGGGTCACTTGAAACGTCTCGTCCATCGAGATAAAAGGGTACCTTAACCTTACTTAAGATAGGTCCTTTGCTAAAAAAAAGATCACGAAATTGAGGAAGTGCCCCTCTCCACTTAAAAGAAGGATTTAAGAGAATCAAGCCCTTGATTTTAACATCTAACTTTCCAAAAAAATTTGAAAAGATCTTCAAGGCAACAAGACCTCCAAAACCAGAGCTCAAAATATAAACGGGCCGACTATTCAATTCTGACTTGAAGAAATTGAGCAGATTTAAAGCGTCAAAGCAGAGTTGATCAATCGAATCGATATGTCCTCGACTACCACTACTCTTTCCATGTCCACGGTAGTCAAACATAAGAAACTGAACAGGAAACTTAAAAGACTTTTCTAAGGCATGAAAGAAATCATTTTGCCTTCCCACGTGATCCCCCAAATCATGGAGGTACAATACAGTGGCCTTCGCTTCTTTATGGGGTCGATATTCGCGACCATAGAAGAAATTATTCTTTGAATACTTTCCTTCAAAAGCGAGAAGATCAAACCTCTCAAACTTCTCTATGGTTTCACTATGGAGATCAAGATTGGCCATGTATATAGCTGTCAATTGCAGACTTTGCACTTTCGCTTAGTTCATCAAAGCGCAGTGAAAACCCAGAGTCACCTTCCAGTTTACGTACAACAACACCTGATGCAGTAAAGCAGTGATCTGAATTATCGGGATGTACATTCATTGAAACTTTGTCACCTACTTTTGTTGGAAAGCCAGCAACTAAAATTTGAAGCCCACCAACTGAAATATCACGACATATTCCTTCGTAGACAGAAGAGTTATCATGAAAGAACATTTTTGCGATAAAAGGCTTTCTTACCGCTCGTCTTCTCTCTTCAGGAGTAAGCTCCGGAGGAAGCTCTCCGGTAATATTCTTATAAAGTTCAAAATCGGCGAGAAATACCCAGTTATCCATTCCAGGAGTGAAGATATAAGTTTTCTCATTTATTCTTTTTTGTTCATATGCTTTCTTTAGTTGAGTAAGACTGAAAGGGCCGTACTCTGCCTCTTGTCCACCTCGGTCAACACCAACTTTAATTGAGAACCTCTTTTCGTTTTCACCAATCTGAGAAAGATCGAGCGCTTCAATCTTCTCTGGCATGACCTCTTCAACTTCATCAGTCATCATTGGGATTTCTTCAACTTCTTCAATTGTCTCATTGGCCGAGCTATTCATTAAATCCGCAAGTTCATCCACTTCTCTAAGAACGATCCAATTATCAAAGCCTTTCTTCCAGACATAGGAGTCAGAATTAATCACTCCATCCGTATACAATTGCGCCAGTTCTGGACGCTCCACAGGTCCAACCCTTTCACTTCCTTGTACGTAATACCAGACGTCACTCATAATTGGCTCCTTTACCAAAGCAATTTATTTCATATTAAAATCAATACTTTATCTATTGTAATCACCTCCTCCATGCAATCCCATGAGGTAAAGTTTTCCTCGCACCTCAAGAATAAGCTCAACTATTCCGATAAAATCTAGGAGTAAGAAGAAATCCCATGAGGATAAAGAAAATAAAGAGGATAAAAGCAATCATGAAGTGCTCTAAACTAAAGAAGACAAAGGTATTCGCTCAAGTACTCCTTGCTGCTTGGATGACTTTAGGACTAAACAGTTGTGGTGAAGAATCATTTTCAACGAAATCTAAGTCTGATGGAATTGTAACCAATACAGTTACCACAAATTCAACTTCCTCATGTGCATCCTTCACCCTTGTAAAACCAAAAGTTGATTTCCTCTTTCTTTGGGACAATTCAACAAGTACTACTTTTATCAATGAGGATACAAAATCGGCCCTCGCCCAAGTTGTAGAGAATATTTCAGATCGTTTTGATTACCATATCATGCTCTCTCCTCTTGTGATTGATTCAAGCGCCTCAACAAATGATTACTCAAAACTGATCGCTTCAAGTTCAGAAGGACTCGCAGGTTCGGCCATCTCAATGATGATCCCTTCTTCTTCAGCAAGCTCTGCACTTAATAGTTTCGCCCCGGCAAGTGGGTCACTCGAATCGGGTGTTTCGAGAGCTGTATCGCTCATAAAGAATAATGTGAGTAATGGAATTTTTCGCGGTGGTAGTTACCTCTATATCGTAGTTATGTCCAACCAGGATGATAATTCATGGTCAGAGGGTCAGGCCCAAGTCGCAGGAAGTGAAAGAGAAGAATATGTTCAAGAGCAAGTAAAGAAGCTCCTTTGTATTCGTGGAAATTACCTGCCAAGTGGTAGTACATGTACCGGGGTAAATTTAAACTCAACCCAGTTGCGCTTTATGAATATTACATCCTTCACGGACAGCAGTTCAAGTTGTAGTGGTGTAAGCTCTGTAAAGAAAGGTGAAACCTATCAAGATGTTTCTAGTGCAATCTACTCCACACCTTACAGAATCTGGACAGATGCAAATGGGAACGGACAACTCGACCTATCAAGTGAAATTACCGGAAGTGACTTTAATCGTCATGTTGATCAAGATGATAGATCAAAACCAGATTCATACAATATCTGTAACCGCACCAACTTTAGCTCCATCTTTGATGGTATTAATAGCTCCATTAATCAAGCGATTATTGCCCATAAGTATGACTACTGGCCAGTGGCCACAAGTGGTGCTGCTGCGATCGATCCTGCCGAGATTCAAGTTATTAAAGATGGTAAATCTATGATTAAACTGACTGAACCTGTAACCAGCTCTTCAGCAAGTGGGTTTACCTTCACCAACTCGGTTCAAACGGTTAATACTCGCTACGAACCTACTGCAGGTGAAAGCTTTAGTGGATATGTCGTTAAGCTTTATGGTAATGCACGAGTAACCTATCCTGAGTGTATTCAAGTTAAAACACAGACTCCAAAAGAGTATTTCGGCTATATCAATATGTCATCTAAACCAGTTGAATCGAGTATTGTTGTGAGAATAAATGGAGTTCAGGTTTCCCAGTCCACAACAAATGGTTGGGAACTCATTAAATCTAATGGAGAAGCTCAGTATTTTACAACGAAGAATATTAAAATAAAAAGTCCGACGGATTACACTGAGGCAACACCGGCCATTATAAAATCAGGTTACATGCTGAAGCTCTATGGTTCTGCCGTATATTCAAATGGCGCAGCAGTTGAAGTTTTCTACGACCCTGCAGCGAACTAAAAACTCACTGGCCCAGATCCCACGCTTGGAGTAGATTTGAATTGATATGAAAATCTACTCCTATCCAACACTTTCCGATATTGACTCATGTCCTTATATTGAAGGACATGATGCTCGCTATCGCTATTTCTTTGCTGGGGAGCTCAATGAAGTAGAATGGGAGCACTTTGTATCTCTTGGATTTAGAAAATTTGGAAATTATATTTTCAAACCCGAGTGTCCAAGTTGTCAAAAGTGCCAACCCCTTAGAGTTCTCGTCAATGACTTTAGGCCCTCTAAATCTCAACGTCGCGTCCTTAATAAGAATAGAGAGACTAAACTTACAACTAAGAATTTAACCTATCAAAAAGAAGTCTATGACCTTTATCGTATCCACAGTGAAGCTAAATTCGATACGCTTAAACATCCTGTCGCTTCTGAAGAAGAGTTTATTCGCTCTCATTTTACTAAAACTTCTCCAGGTCTCCTGACGGAGTATACAATTGGAGAACAATTAGTTGCAGTGGGATTTCTTGATGTCACAGAATATGGATTGAGCTCTGTCTATTTTATTTATCATCCCGATTATTCAGATCTAAGCTTAGGAACCTATGGTGCAATAAAAGAAATTGAATTAGCACAGGAGATGGGTAAGTCATTCTATTACTTAGGATATTTTATTGAAGAGAATGAATCGATGAAATATAAATCTAGCTTTCGCCCTTTTCAAATTCTAAGAGGTGAAAACTGGACATAAAAAAAGGGACCCCAACAGGTCCCTTTTCTTAGGGTGGCCAATTAAGGCTTATACCAACATAGAGGACGAACGCCTTCATCGTGCTCTGTGCTTCTATTACATGTTCCAAGTGTTGCATCTTTCTTATCGACATCAATATCTTTTGATACTTCACAAAGGGCACCTTTAAAGTAAGTATCAAGTCTACATTGACCAGCTGGGTGAGCGTTATTTGTTCTTCCTACTACGCTAGTGTCAGGAGTTTTAAAGTTAACCGAGCGAGAGCTCCCTGCAAGTAGAGTAGCAAGTGATTTACCCGCCATTGAAGCACGAACACAAAGGGCAACATCTTCTTCGTTAGACCATGCTGAACGACATTGAGCATCTGCATAAGCGTCAACATTCATACCAGCAACGATAGAAATATTATCTTCCGATCCAAATACTTCTCTGAAACACTTAAGCGTTCCAAAGTAGTCACTTTGCCCTTCATTAGATGCCCAACGAGAACCGATCTTAGGAGCTCCACCAATGTGGTGACCAATTTCGTGACAGATAACAAGAGCAAAAGCATCATCTGTTACGGCCTCATGACGAGCGAGTCCACCAAACATATGAACTGACCACCAGCTAAAGAACTGTTTAGCGTAAGCATTAACCGTTCCATCTTTCCACTTTCTCTTTACTACAAGTTTTCCACCTTTTGACTTAACAATAGGCTTATAAACTTCTTCCACCTTATCGATGATTTCGTTAAATCTTTCCTCTGTCATTGTATTAGCACTTTTCGCACCAACAGGAATATTCATATCATTCTCAGGCATAAACCCTGAGTTTCCATCTGGATCACATGAGAATGAATTTGGGATAATTAAGAGACTTAAAAGTAAGATTATATTCTTCATAGAATTCCCTCCTTGGAATCTTTGCCTTTAAATTTTTGTATAAATTCCATTATCCCTAAAAATGTATTTTTTTGGAATTTTAACTCTTACGACTTCTTACTTCCCTCAATCTATTGTTAATACATTACTGTCGAACACTGCGCTCTGCACCATTGTTGCTAAAGAGAGTAATATTTTCTATGAATAGAAAGCTATGAATACGTTAATCAAATTTTTTCTTTTATTTTTGTCCCTTACGATTGCTTCGGCCATTATGATTCAGGACTTTGGTGTTGAGTTTGGAACTATAAGTTATTGGCAAAACCATGGGGTTTTCTTTCTTATCTTTATCACTCTCTTCCCTCGTCTCACTCTACTTTTAAGTTCAGTTACAACAGGGGGAATCCTTTGGTGGCTTGCCTGGTTTATTACACCACGATTTCTTGTCGCCTATTTGGCGACCTTGGCCTACTGGCAGACCAACCCTGTTCTTGTTGTAATCTCTTGGTTAGTGGCCCTCGGAGGGGAGTCCTCAGAGAAGTCAATTGTCATCAATAGAGGTCAGCCTTTTCGTTATAAGAAGACGGTTAATATTAATAATGGAGCAACTTCTTCTCAAAACAGTTCATCAGGCCAGACCATCAATGCTGAGTTCGAAGTAAAGAGTGAAAAGGATATAGACTGACCTTAGAGTCCTAGCCTCCGGCCTTAGATGCATTAATTCGTTTGATTGCATTTTGAATTCTAATGGCCGGAAGAACTTTTCTTAGCTTATCGATATTAATAACGGCCGTTAGCTGGTTTCCCTCACCCACTAGAATATCTTCCGCCATTCCAGAAACAACAGCATCTCTAAAGTCAGCATCAGTGATATGAACATCCTTTGCTTTAAACTCTTCCAGAATAGCTGAGATATTGGCCATGGCCTGTGGTTTCTCTACACCTTTTAGTTGCTCCACCACTCGTTTTAAAAAGAGCTCACATTTTGCAGAGATTTTTAACTTCTTCTCATCTTCTAAGAGTTTTTGAGTATTGAAGAAAACGGTGATCATTCTTAGATCATCAGGTCTATGAAAGTAAATCACCTTGGGTAATCCATCTTCATCCTTTCTGATTTCGGCGTATCCTTCATTCTTCATCATATTAAGAAATTCTTCGAATTTAATTTCTTGAACATTAAAGATATCGAAAATATAGAATTTCAGCTTATTCATGTGAATCTGAAGTCCACCTTCATCAACTTCTTCACCATGTGTTTTAAGCACAAGATAAAGCGTCGAGAGAATCCTCATAATATCAGTGGTGTGAAAAAAGACGTAGTCTGCAACCTTTCCACCAGCGCCGAAGCCTACTGAGTTACTCTCTAGCTCCTTCACTCTTTCATTTGTCTTTCTTAAACGGTTTGCAAGCGTATTAATAATAGTCTTAAACCAAGGATTCAGTCCTTCCATGGTTTTAGCAAAGGCCACAAAACTAATTTCAATAACCTCAGTCGTTACAATGGCAGAAGCAGAACAAGAGCGCCTTCTACTCTTTTCATCAAAGTAGGCCATCTCCCCAATCACTTCCCCAGAGCGAAGAATGGCGAGATCGACAAAGCCACGTCCTTTAGGTCTAAAGAGTCTTATTTGTCCCTTTTGAATAATATAGAGAGAGGTTGCCGGATCATTCTCATTAAAGAGAACCTCTCCAGGCTTAAAAGATCTTATCCCTGATTTCTTCTGCTGTTGCTGTGCGGACATCCTTATCCTTTCCAATATTGAATTAAATAAAGATATTATACCGCTAATAGGAGGGAACTCAAGCAGCACAAGAATCCTTGTACTGCTTGAAGTCTAATTGACTCAGGTATTTTTGAATTAAAGTCTTTCGATCAATAGGGCCAGGGCTTCTCCCCCACCAATACAGATAGAGGCCATACCATAGCGACCTTTTGTATTTTCTAAAGCAGTCATTAGTGTCACAACAATACGTGTTCCTGAACAACCAATTGGGTGACCTAGACTTACTCCACCACCATAAATGTTGACCTTATCACTTGGAAGTTCCAGCTCTTTCATAGCTGCCATAGTCACTACGGCAAATGCCTCATTGATTTCGAAAAGATCAATATCTTGAATATTAATTCCGGCCTTATCAACACATTTCTTCATTGCTTCAACAGGAGCAGTCGTGAACCATGTTGGGTTCTGAGCATGCATGGAGTGAGCAACAATTTTAAATTTTGCTTGGTCTTTGTAAGCATCTCCAGCAAGTACTACAGCAGCGGCACCATCATTAATTGTTGATGCGTTGGCCGCAGTAATTGTTCCATCTTTGATAAAAGCAGGTCTAAGAGCAGGCATTTTTTCAAAATTGGCCTTGAATGGACCTTCATCTTCTTCAACTGTAATATCCCCTTTTCTCCCCTTAACTACAACAGGCGTAATTTCAGACTTAAAGATTCCATCCGTTGCTGCTTTTTGAGCTTTCTTAAATGAGCTGATTGCAAATTCATCCTGCTCTTCACGAGTGAAGTTATATTTCTTAGCACACTCTTCAGCGCAGTTACCCATTGGCGTTCCAGCATAAGCATCAGTTAGACCATCAAATTGCATCGCATCTTTAAGGGCCGTTTCACCAAACTTAAATCCACCTCTTGATCCAGGAAGAAGGTGGGGTGCTAAACTCATATTCTCCATTCCACCAGCAACAACAACTTCATTGTCACCAGCAAGAATCGTTTGCACACCAGAGATAATTGTCTTAAGCCCTGAACCACATACTTTATTAATTGTAGTTGCAGGAGTTGACTCAGGAAGACCAGCAAAGATTGATGCCTGTCTTGCTGGAGCTTGTCCAACACCGGCCTGTACAACATTACCCATAAATACTTCATCAACCTTTTCTTTTCCCATTCCAATTTTATCGAGAGCACCTTTAATAGCAGCAGCTCCAAGATTAGGCGCTGTTACAGAAGAAAGAGAACCTAGAAAAGACCCACTTGGTGTACGTGATCCTGAAAGAATATAAACTGCCATAAATGCTCCTTTTAAAATTTATAATAAACACTTGTACATCGGTATTAAATCGCAAAGAGCTTAAACCATTTAAAGCGCTAAGACCACCTTGAAAACCTAACATGTAACGCACAGAAACAATAGACAGGATCACTTTACGACATTATGCATACTGGTGTATGTTTCACCTGAAAATACATTAAGGAGTCCAAATTGTTATCAAGAAAAGAGCAAGAGCGCCTAGGGATCATTTTACCAGAAGCTTGGCGTGAGAAAGTTGAAGGCGTTCTCTACAATGTTTACCAGAAGCACTGCGACGCAGATAATAAGAAGTTCCAAGTCCACGCTATCACCTACCCTAATGAACTCCTCCTTACTGCTAGCTATCTCGATCCTGAGCAACTTGAAGTAGCTCCGGTTACTTATATGATCAGTATGGACCTCGAAGAAAAAGAAGACCCAGAAAAGCACTTCGATACACTCGTTGACTCCATTGGCCTCTTCTTTGACTCTTTCTTTGCTGATCCTGATTGGAATGACTACCAACCGAATTGGGGAGAAGCTGAGTACAAGAAATTAAAATTCTATTACAAAATTGGTCGTGAAAATATGGCCCTTTCTATACAAGCGGAGCAATTATTAAATCAGTAATCTTAATCCCAATTCTATTTCTCTCTATTTTTAACTCATGTAAAAGTGAGGCCACCTCTCCAGTTGCCGAAGGTCTAACCAAAGTAGAGTCAATAATTACCCTTACTCCAAAGATCAGACTTACGAATGATCAAGGGATTATTCATATTGATACAACCACGGGGGCCAAGGAGAGCCTAATCAGCTACGAGAAGAAGAAGTGGCGTGAGTGGTGTATTCTTCATGACCGCGAGGAAAAGGGGGAAAGAATCCTAGAAGTTGAGAATACCTCTTTTACTGGCGCCGATGGTTGTGAGTTAGAATGGCACCTCAAGCTCAACCAAAGTGCTGAGCTCGATATCAAGCAAAAGGCAGGAAAGATTCTTGGAAAAGGTCCAACTTTTGATTTAAATATTGAGCTGGCCGCCGGAAAGATCAACTGGAGCGAATCGAATATGCCAGTTAATATTCAACTAGCAGCAGGTACGATTGAGTGGAAAGCAAAGGGTTGGCCAAAGAAATCAAAGTCTACAATCTCTGTTGCTTCAGGCTCTGTTAATATTGAAAGCCCAAAGGGTGCAACAGTAACAACTCATATCTCCAATGCAGTTGGCCCGACAGAGAATGCCTTCTCCGAGCCTCATAAAGATAATCATCAGTTATTAATTGAAATGGCGGCAGGAAAGGTAATCCACTCCGTTACCCAAGAAGATTAATTCTCTTATGCCGAACGCTTCATAGGGTTCGGCACATTAATGATTTCATCCGTTGTGTATCTCTTCTTACACTTATCAGGGTCAGGTTGAATAATATGGGCCTTAAAGCTCTCATCAATCTTAATCCAACGCATTTGAATGGCCTCAGGACAATTCGTTTCCCTAAAAGCTTCTCTGAGATAGTGTTCTCTTAATTCCCACATCTCCTCAGTTATCACCATATGGGGATGAGCATCTTTAGGACTACGACCACAATACCTCATAGGCCCTCCCATTGCTCCCACAATAAAGTCCGTCTGCTGGGTTTCAATAATCTTTTGATCAATGACAGAGAAGACATCCTTGAGCCATGGGTCTTCATAGACCTTGTCATAGAAGGATTGGTTAATTTTGAAAATAAGGTCATAGAGCTGCTGCTCGTTTAATCCAGCAATAATTTCCATGACTACTCTTCGGATAAATGAACTTACTTCATAAGCACTTTTGTGCCTTAATTCTCATGACCTAAATTCAATAAGATTATAAAAGGCCCTTAGATAGGGCCTTTTATAATCATTCAATTTAACAATAGTCTATTCGTCGAACATTCCAGCTTTTGAGTTTGATTTTGTTTCAAACGCAATATCTTGATCATCATCATCCCCTTCTTCAAGGTCTTCGTATGATTCCTCATCAGCATCAATATCCATCTCTTTTAGGATAGCGAAGAACGACTTTTCATCTGTAAGGTCTGAAATCACAGATTCAACAAACTTGATTGGATATTTCTCAATCATCCCCTCAATAAGTTCTTGAAGCTGACCTTCTTCGAGCATTTTCTGCTTCTTCTTAATATCTTTCCAATCAGAGATATAGTGGTAACGACAATAACCCAATGTTGTTGCTGGGTTTTCACAGTTACGATACATACACTCATCAGAGTCTGAAGTGTAGAATTCAAGAGTTCTAATCGCACGGAAAATTTCTTTTAGAGAATACTCTTCAGCAAGATCAGAGATACCTTCCGATAACTTCTCTCTCGTTTCTGAGGCAACATCCTTCTTCTGCTTCTTAGTAAGCTCTACTTCAGCCTGAACTTCGGCTTCAAAGTCGAAACTTACTTGCATTGAATCTAAATCTGAAGCATCTTTGTCCATTTTTTTCTTACTGGTAGGAGTAGTCTTACCCTTTTCGACATCTTTAGCTTTAGATTTAGTTGTTTTTTTAGTTGGAACACTTTTTTCGGCCTTGGCCTTAGTGGTCTTCTTAGTGGCCTTGGTCGCAACGGGCTTAGATGCTGCCTTAGTCGTTTTCTTTTTAGCTACTTTAGTGGTTTTCTTTGCAACTTTCTTTGTAGCTTTTGTTGTCTTCTTGGTAGCTTTCTTGGCCACTTTTTTAGAGGCTGCTTTGGTTGTTTTCTTAGTTGTTTTCTTTGCTACTTTCTTTGCTGTTTTGTTTGCAGCTTTCTTAGTAACTTTCTTGGCTACTTTTTTGGCCGTCTTTTGAGATGCCTTAGGGGCATTCTTTTTGACGGTTTTCTTTGCTGTTTTCTTAGCAGTTTTCTTTGCTGCTTTCTTTGCCGTTTTTTTGGTCACTTTCTTTGCTGCTTTTTTTGTAACTTTTTTAGCAGTTTTCTTTGCAGTTTTCTTTGCAGTTTTCTTAGCAGTTTTCTTTGCTGCTTTAGCAGGAGCTTTCTTGGCCACCTTCTTCTTAGTTACTTTCTTGGTAACTTTCTTAGTCGCTTTCTTAGTAACCTTTTTCTTGGCCGCTTTCTTCTTTGCCATACCAACCTTCTCCAGTATTTTCTTTAAAACCACGATAGCACCTTTGATGATTACACATCAAAAACTGACTTAAACCATACCTATTTAATTTCCCATCCGAGGGAAACCTCACAATAAGATATAAACTACCAATTTTAATTGGTAGCACTTCTTTTATCCCTAGGCAAATAGAATCAAACAAAGGCCTAGAACAACAAATTCTAGACCATTGCACAATTATTTCTAACGAAATTCTTTTAACTCAGAGGCAGCAATAACGAGTCTCTGAATTTCAGAAGTTCCTTCATAAATCTCTGTAATTTTCGCATCTCTAAAGTGACGCTCCACAGGATACTCTTTAACATATCCATTACCACCAAGAACCTGAATCGCCTTGGTTGTAATCCACATGGCCGCCTCACTAGCAAATACTTTTGCTTGCGCAGCTTCTTTTGAGTAGACTTCGCCACCATCTTTAAGTCGACTAGCTTCAGCAATAAGAAGTCGTGATGCCGCTATCTTAGTACTCATATCAGCAAGAATAAACTGAATGGCCTGAAGATCTCCAATAGGACGTCCAAACTGAATACGCTCCATAGAGTACTTCTTTGCATATCTAAATGCTGCTTCAGCAATACCCAAGGCCTGAGCCGCAATACCAATACGTCCACCATCAAGAGTCGCCAAACCAATACTGAATCCTTTCTTCTCTTTTCCGAGAAGATTCTCTTTAGGAACTTTTACGTTTTCAAAAACAATTTGAGTTGTTGAAGATCCACGAATTCCTAATTTATCTTCAGACTTCTGAATGGCGAAACCTTCCCATGCCGTCTCAACAATAAAAGCAGACATTCCTTTGTGATCATCAGTTTTCTCAGTCTTTGCAAATACAATGGCCAATCCAGCTTGCTTACCATTAGTAATCCAGTTCTTCGTACCATTAAGGAGGTAGTGATCTCCCTTATCTTCTGCATATGTCGTCAGAGAAGCAGCATCTGATCCAGCATCTGGTTCAGATAGACAAAAACAACCTACCATCTCACCAGTCGCTAACTTGGGAAGGTACTTTGCTTTTTGTTCAGCAGTTCCATAGTTGATGATTGGCCATGTTGCTAATGACGAGTGGGCCGAAACAAGAACTCCTGTCGAAGCACATCCACGAGATAGCTCTTCAACAATAATCGCGTAGCTTGTGTAGTCCATTCCTGCACCACCAAACTCTTCAGGAATATAAGATCCCATGAAACCATTCTCAGCAACCTTTGCCACTAGCTCTTCAGGAATTTTTCCTTTTTCATCTATCTCGGCCGCAAGTGGAGCAACCTCAGCATCACTAAATTTAGCAACTAACTCTCTCAACTCTTTGTATTCTGCACTATGCATTTTCTTATCCTTATTAATGATTAATTAAAATTTGGTTTACGCTTCTCAAGGAACGCAGAGGTTCCCTCTTTCATCTCATCAGATCCAAAGACGGCCGCAAACTGCTCAAGCTCACAACGAAGTCCCTCGCCAACGGTCAGGTCATTGGCATCGTTCATAACTCTCTTAGAGATTTTTACAGCGTTTGGACTGACTTTCATGATTTGGCCAAGAGTCTTCTCGGCGGCAGCAATCATTTCATCTTTGGTTTTAAAAAGCGCCGTTGCAAGGCCAATTCGATAGGCCTCTTCAGCAGCGACATTTCGACCTGTATAAATAATTTCTTTTGCACGATTTCGTCCAACTAACTTTGCTAACCTCTGTGTACCACCAAAGCCAGGGATAAGACCAAGTTTTACTTCTGGCTGACCAAAGATTGCTGTCTCTAAGGCATAGATAAAGTCAGCGGCCATGGCCATCTCAGTACCACCACCAAGAGCAAAACCATTAACACAAGCAATAACAGGCATAGGTAGAGTTTCAAAAAGAAGAGTGACTTCTTGTCCAAGTCCACCAAAATCTTTTGCTTCTTCGACAGTCATATCCGTCATTTGTGCAATGTCAGCACCAGCGATGAAGGCCTTCTCTCCAGCACCTGTGAAGATAATCCCTCTAACCGTTTTTCCCCCATCTTCATCAATGAGGTGTCTTAAAAGAGTTTTAAGCTCACTGAGAACAGTAGAGTTCAAGGCATTGAGTTTCGCTTCACGATTAATCGTTAAATAACCAATTGATTCTTTAACTTCAAATGTAATTGTCTCGTAATTATTTGTTATAAACATAGAAACCTCTTCCTGATTTGCGTCCCATTCTTCCGGCCAAGACATACTTCTTAAGAAGTGGACATGGACGGTACTTAGTATCTCCTAAACCTTCGTGAAGAACTTCCATAATGGCCAAACATGTATCTAAACCAATAAAGTCAGCAAGTTCAAATGGCCCCATCGGTTGATTTGTCCCTAACTTCATTCCAGTATCAATATCTTCACAGCTTGCTACACCTTCGTAGTGAGCATAAATCGCTTCATTAATCATCGGCATAAGAATGCGGTTAATAGCAAATCCTGCCACGTCATTTACTTTAATAAATGTTTTTCCCATCTTAACCGCGGCAGCTTCGACTTCATTGAAGGTTTCATCTGTCGTTTCAAGCCCGCGAATCCCCTCAACTAACTTCATCACTGGAACAGGGTTCATAAAGTGCATGCCGGCCACTCTCTCAGGACGAGAAGTTACGGCAGCAATCTCTGTAATTGAAATTGAAGAAGTATTCGTAGCAAGAATGGCACCTTCTTTGGCCACTTCATCAAGTTGCTTGAAGATTTGAAATTTAATTTCTTTATTTTCAGTAGCAGCTTCAATCAGAAGATCACAATCTTTTAATGCTGAAAGATCAGTAACTCCCTCTAGTCGCCCAAGAGTTTCTGAAACAAAAGAGGTTTCCCACTTTCCTTTCTCTACTCCTCTATTAAGTTGCTTTTCAATAAACCCACGTCCGAAGTCCAACGCTTCTTGAGAAATATCAAACATTTGAACATCGTACCCGGCCATTGCGGCCACTTGAGCAATTCCTCGCCCCATCTGACCTGCACCAACTACACCAATTTTCTGGATTGTTGCCATAATTACCTCTTTGCTATTGATAAATATAAACCATTTATTTTACTAATTTTTGTGGGCTGATCATATAAAGGACGCCTCTGAATATCAAACCCTTCTGCATCCAAAACTGGAGCTGAAAATTGATTTATGATAAGTAAAAGGCACAAAAGCTTGGGATCAGAGGGAAATCAGTGATTTTTTTTACATTGTGCTGATTAAATCTTGCCAAGAGAGCTAATATCATTTAAAACCTTAAAACTATTCAAAGTGATTGGACGAGTGCATCAAGATTTAAACGCAGGAGTTGGTTGTGCCACATCATAAATCCGCCATCAAAAGAGTTAGGCAAACAAAAGTAAGAACTCAAAGAAATAAAACTAAGATTACAATGGTAAAGAATGCTGTAAAAAGCCTTAATGCCGCTGTAGAAGCTGGTGATAAAGCTGCTGCTACTACTGAGCTTACAAACGCTCAAAGTAAACTAGCTCGCCTTGCTAAAGTTGGTGTTATTAAAGCTAACACAGCTGCCAGAAAGACAGCCCGTCTTGCTGCTGCAGTAAGCAAGCTTTCTTAGTTCGCGTAAAAATATATCTAAGATAGAGTAATACCCTACGAAGTCTTATATATTGGCCCACTTTAAAGTGGGCTTTTTACGTTTGGGCAAAAAAATACTGGTCTATTATTTTTGATAAGAATCAATAAGGCGTAAGCGAAGCTGTCCGGTTAACTCTGTCGATTTCTGCTTGGCCAATATTTCACAATTTCCAAAGAATTTTAACTCATCTCTCAGCTCGGCCTTACTCCACATTTTAGAATGAAGTTCAATCTCCTTATCATACTTACTAGGTCGAGACTTTGAGGCCATATAACTGGTGTCAGACATCTTTATGATATGTGATTGCATAAAGCCAAAGAACTTAATCATCTCAATATGATCATTCACAAAGGGAAGAATCTTTTTAAAGAAGCTCTGATGCTTCTTTGAGGCCCACAACTTAGCAAAGAGGAAAGTATCAAACTTATCATGCTCTAATTCAGCCTGAATATCTTGAACACTTAGACTCTGAATAGGCTTTCCAAGAAGTGCGATTTTTTTAAGAACATGGATATATTCAGATGCTTCAGAAGGAGTATGCTCTACCAAATAAGACTGAACAGCAAATGACAACGGTAGAGACATTTGCTCACATATAAACTTCATGAGCTTGTCGTAATCCCAGAAATTTGGGGTTTTAATTTTGTAAGAGTGAACTTCTTCCTTCTTTTTGAGTTTATCAAAGAACTTATTTTCCTTTTGGAAACTCAAAAGAAAGTAGCGATTTCCCCAATCAATCTTCTCGTTAAGAAGGAACTCTTGAACAGAAGGAGATAATAGCTCACTCATCAAAACTTTATAGGACTGACCAGCAGAGAAGAAGTCTAAAGTATTAATATTATTTTCCAACCACGTAACAGTAATCTCTTGCGGATTGAGAACTGACCACTTTCCCCCTTCTAAGTAATGATCGGGGACAGAATTTAAAAATATTTTCTCAAGGAAGGGATCGTAGCAAGAAAATGCATGTAGGCCAAACTGCCCTTCTTTAAGTAGCGTGGGAAAATTACTCTTAAACTCCCATGGAAAGAAACTAGAAAACATTAATAACTAGCTCCTCAAGCTCTCTTGCATTTGACTTGGCCAAGGATTGAAGAGTTTGATCTAAATAACGACGAGTATTGGTATAGTTAACAATCCCTCCACTATCGGAGGTATTGGTTTGACGAGCCTCACGGTTAAAGCTTGCGGTATAACCAAAAGTTCTTGAGAATACCACTTTAGGATGATTCTCCATAAACTTCCCGAGATCACTCTTCATAAGTTTTTGGTCCTCAATAGAAGGGTCCTTAATCAACATTAAGCGAACAGATATTCTGAACTGTGAGGCCGTCGGTACATAGAAGCCCGCTCTATTTCCAATATTTGCACCGTCCTGGAAGTTAGTGGCCGTGGTCGTAATCGCTTCGGAGTATCGATTTTCACTTGAGACCACACCAATTAATATTGCATCCACATGCTCAGAGGGCCTAGTGGAAATGCTAAGCTCTGGGTATGTGGCAAGTAAGGCCTTGATTTCTCTAGTAAAAGGAACATTGGCCTTCGGAAAAACTGACTGGTTCACAAACATGGGAATGGCCACTGATTTAATTCCATGTTCAGAGAAGGGATTTCCTTTAGAGCGAACTCGATAACCACCGCATGATGCGAGTGCTAATAATAGTGTAAATAAGGAAATACGATAAATTATACTCATTGCGACATTATAGCTTCTTTAATACCCATCGACTATAAGCCCCTTGCCAAAAACCTTCAAAAAAAGTGATATCATTAGTATATACAACCTACCGTTGAGGAATTTGAGTATATGTTTAAGAAATTATCTGACTCGCTACCCAATATGGGTCAACAGAATCGCTCAGATTTCAAATATTCAAAGTCTGCCCATAAGAAAAATAGTGCTAGTGAAATTTTTGATTTCCTAGAGCTTATAGAGCGCTGGGAAGACATTGTTGGAGCAAAGCTTGCTAAGGTTACCGTTCCTCTTAAGAATCAAAATCAAACTCTAACGATACTAACTAATCACTCTGCTTATTCTCAAGCGCTAAGTTATATGGAAGATACTTTAAAGAAAAAGCTCTTTCATGCCTTTCCCATGTTGAAAACAAAGGTAAAGAAATTTAACTTTCAAGTTAGTACGGCCCACTTTGATAAGACGAAAGCTGATCTTGAAAAAAGGGCCAATATTGGAAAGAAGGAAATTATTCAAAAAAAGCAGCAAACGACTTTTCACCCTCAAAACCCACTTTATAAGAAAATGAAAGCACAAGCGGAAGCTGAATTCGCCTATATTGAAGATGACGAAATTCGACAAAAAATGGTCTCCATCTTTTTACAAAATCAAGCTAGCAGGAATTCCTAAAGTATAATATCGAGCAGCCACTCTTTACTTCATTCATCTCAAGTCGCCAATCCTTGGAAGTCTCTATCATTTTTAAAATATCTTCAGAGCGATAACTCATGATCACCTTTCCCTGGGGTGCAAGTATCTTCTTTATGATTTTTAGCCAATTCAAGAAATCTTTCTTTTTCATTCGACGACAAAGATCTCGCCTAGAATCAGGAGAAGATCGACTTTCACTCTCCCAAAAATATGGAGGATTTAAGAAAATCATATCGTAAATCTTAGTAGGTCTAAAATTCTCTAGAGAGCTTTCTATCAACTTAATAGAAGAAGTATTGAAGAGCTCAAGATTCTTTCTAAAGTAAGGATAGAAGTCTGATTGAGGCTCTAGGGCATCAATTCTTATATTTTCGACTTTTAAAACTAACTCTATAGAGATAACACCACAACCCGTTCCGACTTCTAGAATATTCTCATCTGCTGGCCCAATTAGATTGGCAATCAAATTTGCTAACTCTAGAGAGTCATGACCAAATTTGAAAAAATCAGGTTGATAGTAGTCTCTCATCTAAAGGACAAGCCACCACAGGTGATCTGATTGCTTATCGCCAAGTCTATATAACTGATAGAGGGCATACTGAGAGCTATGACCACTATTTATTAGTCTTATATAAAATTCACGTGCTAATTGAAAGCTTGCTCTATTTAAATCTTTAACTTCTTTTGACACAGCGGCTTTTACAGGTGTCATTTTTAATATCTCAAGGACTTCATAGGTATCGAGCAAAGTTCCTCTTCCCCAGCGATCCTTAATTCTTGAATACAAAACTTCTCGTACTTTTTCATCAGGGGGAAGATAGGACTCTAAAACCCATAATTGTGCAAATGAGGCATCCTTCACAAGGTCATAGGTAAGAATATTGCGTAACTTACTGTCGATTTCAGCTTGAGAGGTTCTCCCTTCAATTAGGTAATACCAAAAGTCGAAATATTCATTTTTCCAAAGTGGATTAAGAAAGAAGCTACGTAACTCTGACAGAGACCAGTCTGCATCGACCTCATCACCTATTTCTTTAAACTCACTCGTCTTACCTAGGAGTGAAATTTTACGAGCAAGGATTTTAACTCTTTGCTCATCCGCTTCACGATCGATTAGCTTCTCCATAAGCTCTAACATATAATCTCGAACCATTTTAAGTTCTTCATTATAGAAAGAAACACCGTTCACCCGAAAGTAGTGTGGGGAAACTTGCCCAAGTCTACGAATCAATTGAGTAAGCCAAGGTTTATTCTTCGAGGCCAGAGCGAGATTTAAAGAAAAGAGATCACGCCAAAAACTCAAAGAAATTTTCTCTAACTTCTCTTTATATTTAATACTTTCAAAAGGGTCCTTAAAGCGATCATCAGACAAACCATAGGAAAGTAATTCTATGATGATTGCTTTTTCCTTTTTCTTCAAAGTTGCTTGTCGATGGAAGCTTAGAACCTTAAACCTTTTATGAGCAGGCATATGGCCTTCCTTTAAGTATTCCTTAACCCCCTTATCATCACTGAGATAAGGAAAATAGGCCATATGTTCTAAATCTTTAGGAATAAAATTAAGACAAGCACCAATCTTCTTTTTAAACTCTTCTCGCCCTTGTTTTTTGAGAATTAACAAAAGAGATATTTTAACTAAGTAATTTTCTAGGTATGAGCAGTTTTCATTTTTCTTAAATTCAGGAAAACCAAAGGAGAGGCCATTTAAGTTCTCCTCTACAGGTAACTTAACAAATTCGTTTTCTAAATTTTGAAGCTCAAAGAACTTTTTTTTTTACTAATTTCAATAGGAAGAGAAGATATTGACTGCGCGTGGGCTTCAGATATCCCAACAAGCGGCAACGGCTTATTAAGAACCATTTTGTAATAATAGAATAAGATTGCGATTAAAAGAAAAACTAAAATAAGAATCAAAAAGAGATACTTGTCATTTCTTTGTTTACCAACGTTGGCCTCACTTGTATCACTTCCCTTATCAAGTTCATCCCAAATAGAATCGTCTTCCTCACCTTCGTCATCAACAGTAAACTGCTTGGCCTTCCTTCTCAGGGCGGGCTTTCTAGCAGGAGGAACTATTGACTCGATAGAGATTTCTTCCGTTTTATTGTGCTCAACTACAATTTCGGGAACTTCCTCAGGAGGCAATGGTGTTGCCAGTGCAGGGCCATCCCCTATGTCTGGATATTCTAGATCTTCATCAGAAGGAAGATGGTCTTCCTCATCATTATAGCTATCACTATCCAAAAGCTGGCCTTGCCCCTGGGCCTTCATTTCTTCAATCTGTCCCCCGAGATCAGCTAGATCTAAGGATCCAGATTTACCATCTTCTATTTCTGAAACAGTGATATCTTCA
>JBLWXW010000013.1:0-97961 GCA_048267265.1 Bacteriovoracaceae bacterium | reverse complement strand
TCATTGATAATAGTGAAGCTTGAAGAAGCTATCTCATCATATTCAGATTTATCTCTATGAGTGTGATAGGGAAGTCATAGATGAGATTAATATTCTTCAAGCTTCACTATTATCAATGAAGAATTGTGCTCATAAGCTTTCAGCAAAAAGAAGAACACGAGCGCTCTTTGATGGTAATAAGATACCTAGTGAAATGGCGAAGAATATATCTTGCGAGGCCATTGTTAAAGGAGATAGTAAGTCTGCACTAATTGGATTGGCTTCAATCTTTGCTAAGGAGTATCGAGATAATTTGATGGAGAAATATTCTTTGAAATATCCTGGTTATGGATTTGAAAAGCATGCAGGCTATCCTACAAAGAAGCATCTCGAGGCCATTAAGAAGCTTGGGGTTACTCCTATCCATCGAAGAAGCTTTAAAGGTGTGAAAGAATATATATGAAAAAGAGTGATCAGTTGGAATCTCAATTCTCTCTACATGCCCATAGTGAAGAGATTGCTTTATTGGTCTCTTCCCATTTACTGCGTAAGCGCTCCATGGGCCAAGTTGATGTGAGCTGGATACATAAGAAGAAAATCTTTATCGCAGAGTGTAAGTCTGGTCATTCCATTCTTGGGTCTAATCAAATAAAACGACTGAGGGCGTCACTTTACTACTTGGGAAGCCTATTTTCTATGTCTGGGCGATTAATTAAGGTTGAAATGACAGAAGAGTTTGCAAATTCTTCTCCTTCAGCTTACCCTTTTAAGGTAAGCAAAATTATGGAGTTAACGTGACTCTCAAGTCCTTTATTATTATTTTATTTTTATCTCTCTTCTCTATCAATCAAGCTCGCGCTGATATGGATCCTCGCGCCAAGGCCATTGGGCTAATGGCCGTTTATGGAACTGTTGGTGGAGCACTTCTTGGTACTGCTGCACTTGCATTTGATGCCGATGGTAGATCTGTAGCGAAGGGTGCTAGTTTAGGGCTTTATGCAGGCCTTATTTTTGGCTCCTACGTTGTTCTCTCTTATGCCTATCAAAAGCATCAGAAACAGAATCCACAACCTCAGGATAATTATTATCCAGATGCAGATAGTCCGTATGAAAATCCTGGCCCTGGTGCTGGTCAAGGGATTCGTTGGAATCCAAAGAAGGAAATGCGCTTAGAGGCCCAGAGAGATAGCAGATCAACTGGGCCTAGTTTAAATCATAAGAGGGATCTTTCTTTTAGTTTTCCCGTTCTTAATCTTTCTTTTTAAATACCGTCTTAATTCTCGAAGGTTCTGCGCTTGCCCATGAACCTTTGAGACAGATGCATGGTCTCATCATCTTCAAATTGATCAGCGATAATTTCTTCGAAGTTTACATCATAGAGTTTAAAGACTCTTAGAAATTCAGTCTTAACATTACTCATTTTAATTTGTTCTCTACGAGCATTAATGGCCTTAATCGTATCGACAAACATCCCAATTCCAGAAGAGCCTACAAAGTCTAATCCATGCATATCAATGGTTACTGTACTGGTAGGGTTTTCACGAGTTAGTGATTCCAGTTCTTGCTGAAGGGGTGAGTTATTTTCAAAATCTAATCCACCTTCCATGTGTACTGTAATATTGCCTAGGGCATCAGTGCTGATCCTTGCTTTCATTGTCATTTCCAAAACTCCTTTCACTCATACTTCATAAATGCAGAATATAGGATATCAAACCTAAGACCGTGTGCGTTAGAGGGAATTTTATTCTTTTAGATCTTAATGAAGTACAATACTAAGGACTTATAGATTAATTATTATAGTGGATAGAAAGACTATGGAATCAGTTCTCAAAATTATATCAACCCCCATTGGTAATCTTGGTGATATGTCGGATCGCTGTCGTGAAACTTTGCAAAAGGAAACCTATTTCTTGGCCGAAGATACGCGAGAATTATTCAAACTCTTGGATCTTCTCGATATTCCTAGAGAACTTAAGCGGGTTGAATCCTTTAATGATCATGATCAAAGTAAAGTAGAGTATCTTGTCTCAAAGTATCTAAAAGAAGGAAATCTCTGTATTGTATCTGATGCGGGGAGTCCCGTCCTCAGTGATCCGGCCTACCCTTTAGTGAAGCAGTGGGTTGCTCAGGGGGGAAGGGTTGAGTCGATTCCTGGGGCAAGCGCAGTAACAGTGGCACTAGAAGTTAGTGCTATGGCCCCTATCCCTTTTAGTTTCCATGGCTTTCTGCCGCGCAAGAGCGGTGCCATTGAAGACTATATCTCTGAACTTCCTTCGCGAACCACTCACATTTTCTTTGAATCCCCTCATCGTATTATAGGAACTCTTGATCTCGTCTCTTCAGCATTTCCCGACTATGAAGTTTGCGTCGTTAGGGAATTAACAAAGAAATTTGAGCAACATTTAAGGTTTAAGGCAAAGGACTGGCCAGATATGAAGGATCAGCTCCATGCAAAAGGCGAATTTGTTCTTCTTTTAAGAAATGAGACCTCATCACAAAGTGGGGCCAACTCAAAAGAGTTGCTTAAGCTTGCTGATAAGTATTTGGAAAAGCCCAGCTCCAAGGCCCTGGCCAAGATTTTGGCGCAGATCACAGGTCAGGACACACAAGAAATGTATAAGAAAATAAATATTGATAAAAAATAACTACTTAGCTTATTCGTAATTTCAATAATTTATATTTCATAAGAGGTAAGATCCCGAAAATTTAAGGTTTTCTACTACCACACCGATAAGGCAGTTAAGCTATTCATTAATGGAATAACTAACCAGTTTTGAGCTTATTTGGATATTTGTCCAAATACCTTCAAAATAAAGGTGTGAGGACGTAATGATTGTAAGAATAGTTGGAGGTCACGGTGGTGTTTCTCCAGGATTTAAAAATACATCTTATCTTATCGACGGTAAGCTTTTAATTGATGCTGGTTCAGTTGCTTCTGGATTACATATCGATGAACAAGTTCATATCGATCATATACTCATTTCCCATAGTCATTTAGATCATATTAGTGATTTGGCCTTCTTAGCAGATAACTGTTTTGGCCTTAAGGGGAGACCTTTTGAAATTTATAGCTGTGAAGAGACGAGAAGTTCCATCATGAAGCATATGCTCAATGATGAGATCTGGCCTGACTTTACAAAGCTTCCCAATAAAGAAGACCCTACACTACGTTTTCATACGGTTGAATCAGGGGGAACCATTCAGCTAGGACCCTATAAAGTTACCATGATCAAAGTTAATCACCCGGCAGGTGGCCATGGCTTTATTGTCGAAAAGAATGGCTCTTGCTTAGTCTTTACTCAAGATACGGGGCCTACTGATGCCATTTGGGAAGCCGCTAAGAAGTGTGAGAACTTAAAGGCCATCTTTACAGAAGTTTCTTTTCCCAACTCTCTTCAAGGTGTGGCCACGGCCAGTTTTCATCATACTCCACAGACTCTCAATGAAGAGTTAAAGAAGATGCCTGCAGATATTCCTGTATTCTTAGGACACCTAAAACCTAATTATCAGAATAAGCTTAACGATGAGGTTGACGCTCTGGGGCATGATCGTATTACTCTATTGTCCTCAGACGATGTAAGTTTCGTATTTTAAGGGCCTTTTCTTGCGATTTAGATTACTTGAGATAAAGGCCATTATCCTTCAAAAATAGGTTGTCACTTCTTTCTTGTTCACGCATCATGAACACGTTTATAAATATTTATATACGGAGATTCCTATGGGCTGGTTTGAAGGCGTTAAGAGTCCTAAATTAAAAAGTTCAAAGAAAACTGCGACGAATACTCCAAGTGGATTATGGAAAAAGTGTAATAACTGTGGAGAGATTCTTCAGACAGATCGCTTGAAAGACACCTTTCAAGTATGTCCATATTGCGATCATCACTTTCGCTTAAGTGCTGTTGATAGAATAGAACTTCTCACTGATGAAGGCTCTTTTAAATTAATGGGACAGGAATTAGGGAGTGTTAATCCTCTCGAATTTCACGATAAAATGTCTTACAAGGAAAGACTTGAAAAGGCATATGAGAAAACAGGTCTTAAAGATGGAACGTTCTGTGGAATTGGTAAAATTGATGGCCAAGAAGTAGCTCTTGGTGTGATGAATTTCCAGTTTATGGGCGGATCTATGGGTGTTGTAACTGGTGAGAAAATCGCTTGGGTTATGGATCAGGCCTATGAGAAAAAAATTCCAGCAATTGTTGTTTGTTGCTCTGGTGGTGCCCGAATGCAAGAAGGGATTCTATCTCTTATGCAAATGGGAAAGACATCGGCCTCGAGACAAAGACTTAAGAATGCAGGTATTCCTTATATAAGTTTACTGACTGATCCAACAACGGGTGGAGTTGCGGCTTCATTTGCAGTTCTTGGAGATGTTAATATTGCTGAGCCTAAGGCCTTAATCGGTTTTGCTGGGCCTCGAGTGATTGAACAAAGTATTCGTCAGACTCTACCCGAAGGCTTTCAAAGAAGTGAATTTCTTAAAGAGCATGGATTTGTTGATAGGATCGTTCATCGTCACAAACTAAGAGATGAGCTAAACTTCTTCATTAAAATGTTTAACAAACATTAGAGATTTATGATTCCTGAAAAATTTAATTTAAATGATTCAGCTTCTGAAGAGAAGCTGAATTTATTTATAGAAGATCTTCTCGGGGTGGAGAAGTTTAGTCCTGATCCTCAAAGGCTTGAGACATATTTTTCTCATTTTAAAAAAAGATTTAAAGAGAGAAATATACCTATCATCATTGTTGCAGGTACTAATGGCAAAGGGGAAGTTTCCCTTCTTTTAGAGCGCTATTGCTTAGATAATGGCCTAAATCCTTATGTATGGAATTCTCCTCATATTATTTCTGCAAGAGAGAGAATGAGTTTTTGTGGAGAGGCCGTAGAAGCAAAACTTTTGTTAAAAGCTTTTGAGGAAAATTCGTCACTAGCAAGTAAACTTAGTTATTATGAATTTCTCTTCTATATTTTCTGTCTTCTTATAGATGCTAGAGCGACGAGCAAGAATGATATTCTAATCCTAGAAGTCGGTCTTGGAGGTCGTTTAGATGCAACTAATTTCTTTGATGCTGATATGGCCATTCTTACCTCTATATCCCGTGATCATGTTGAATTTCTTGGAAGTAAGCTCTCTGGAATACTTCATGAAAAGATTGCAGTTTCTAGATCTCAGAAAATTCTTATTTCTGGTGTTGAACAAAGCTTTCTAAGACCACTCGTTAGAGAACATTGTTCTAATGAGAATATTGAACTTGTTGATCTATGGGATGATAAATTAATTGATCAAATGGATTTCCATGAAAGAAATAGAATTTGTGCTCAAGTTGCGTTTAAGAAGTTTTTTAGTGAAGTTTTAGGAAACAATGCTGCGGTGAAAATAAATCAAATCGATCATGTTTGGGGAAGGCCATTAAAGATGACATATAGAGGGTGTCAGTTTATCCTTTTAGGGTCCCATAATTTGGATGGCCTAAGGCATTTGGCGAAATGGACCAGCTCTCAAAATAAGAAGCACTATGGTGTAGAAATATGCACGAAAAGTGAATTTTATTTTGATGAAGCTTGGTTGGGTTTTAGTCGACATAATCATGACGATTTAAAGCAATGCCTTAGTTTGATAAGTGAATCACCTTGTATTGGAGAGAAAGTTTTTTTGACTTCCTTTGACCATCCTAGGGCCACACCATGGGAGACTCTCGTAGATTGCGCCAACTCTACGATGAAAGATAAGATTGGAGAAAAGGTTTATCTTGAGCAATATTTTACAACGCTTATACAGAAATTCGATTCGCAGAATGATTCTCATAAACGAATCCTACTTGCAGGCTCGTACTATTTTATGGGGAGCTTTCTATTCGCTCTTCCTGCTGATAGCTATCAGTTCTCCTAGTCATGCTCGTCAAACTTTTGAGTTTAGTGCCGGTGATAAAGTTCAAGTCCTCTCAGATAAGGCCTATCGAAAAAGTTTAGATAATCTTTACGAAGCAGTAGGTAATGTTATCATTACTCAGGGAGCGAACTCTATCTATGGAGAAAAGGCGACCTTAAGTTTTGAAACTGGTGAAGTTCATGTGATTGGAAATGTTCGCTACGTTTCAGCAGGCTTTACCATGTATGGGTCTAAACTCAATTATAACCTCCATACAAAAATGCTAGAGGTCAATAATGGAAGAGTGTTATCTGATAATTATGTAATACTAGGAAATACCCTCGCACGAACAGCTCCAAATCAGATTTACGGAAAGGATGCTGAATATACAACATGCCGTGACTGCCCAGAGTCGTGGACTATATTTGGTAAAGAAGTAAATATCACGGTTGGAGAGTATGTGCGCATTAAGCATGCCTTTATAAAAGCTAAAGGTGTGATCGTTATGTACTTTCCCTATATTGTTTTGCCCATTAAGAAAAATAGAGAAACGGGATTATTATTTCCAAGTTTTGGAATCAATACAAATGAAGGAATCCGCTTTCAACAACCTCTCTTTTGGAATATCTCACCTCACGCTGATGCTACTTTGACTCCTAGTTATTTTGGTCAAAGAGGGTGGGGCTCTGAAATGGAGTTTAGGCATACTCCCTTTGATGGTCTTGAGTACCAAACTACTGGGTTATTCATGAATGATGAAATTTATGAACCAGGAAAGGCCGAACGTACAAAAAGTGGTACGAGTGAATTTCGCTACCTTGCTCAGTGGGAGCATCACTATACTAATAACGATAATTTTAATCATCACTTTAATTTCACGAAACCACGCGATTTCGATATGAATCGAGATTATAATATATTCACTGATGATAAGCTTCTCGCTCCTGATTCTGGTATTGAAACTTTCTTTGATTACAGAAACGACCTTTTCAATCTAGATGTTTTCTCTGGTTATCGAACGAATCACCTCTATAGAGATTCTAGAGAGTTTGATAATCGCTATGTTCAGATTCTCCCTAAATTGTCATTGGATATGACTCCAATTACTCTTTTTGAGTCTGATATTCCCATGTTTAATAAGCTAAGTTTGTCGATGAACTCAGACTTTACGGTTTTTAAACAAAATCATATTCAAGAAGATACTTTCATTCGTAACGCGAAAAGGCTCAATATTGTTCCCAGGATGTTATGGAACTTTGGGCAGCTCGGTCCCATAAGTGCTCAAACAAAAGTTGAACTTGATTATCAAAATTATAACTTTTCTCACTTAGAAAAGGGGAAGAGCTTTAGAAAGTATGGTGTGGTCTATGAGACGGAGGCGACACTGACACTCGATAAGATTTTTGGCCTTGCTTATAAAGAAGAAATTCCAAAAGAAGCAGCAATAAATGATCGGGATAAGAATAAAGAAATTAAAAAAGAAGAGTCAAACCTCATTGGCGAGCTTCCTCCTATTCAAAATGTAAGTGAAGAGTCCTATGAGATTATTCGAAATAGTTATCGACACCGCCAAGAGTTTAAATTTAAGCATTACTTCCTCTCTAAGCAAGACTATAAGGGAAATCAAGATTTCTACAATCAAATACAAAGTGGTGATGGGCGCTTTGATAGTATTGATACGATTCGATCGAAAGAATTTCAGGCCCTTAATGAAACCTCTAAGACAACTCTTCCAATTAATAATACGCTTGAGCTTCAATGGAATAATACGGTTACGAGAAAGTCGGTTGCAAGTAATGATCTCTTAAGTGATGGGAAGAGTATTAGAAATAATTTCAATTATTCTAATATTAGCTACTTTAATATATCTCAGGGTTTTGATCTCTATAGGGATACTGATGAATCGGGACGGGAGCTGTCTTTTAAAGAGCGACTTACGCGATTATTTGTAAATACGGGCTTTAGTTTAGGTAAAACGAGCTTTAATTTTCAAGAATATTACTACTATGCGACGAGTGAGCATATTGCCTATGGGGGAGTAAGCCGATCATTTGATATTGGAAATATCTCTTCTGGTCTTCGTTACAATTCATTTCGTGAACCTGTAGATAAGTTTCTAACGGTCTCTGGAAATCTATATTTAACGGATGAGATCTATCTCAATGGTGATTGGGAATATAATATTGCCCAAGAGACCTCTTATCGCACCAACTATGGAATTACTTATCGACCAAGTAATGACTGTTGGATGCTGCAAGTGGATTACACAAGTACATTGGCCCAAAAACAATATGGTTTTAATTTCTTGATAAACTTCAGTGAGAAAGGTTTTATGGGAGCAGGAATGTGATGGCCGGCCCTCGTTCATTGAATATTCTCTTTATCGATTTCTATGATTCTTTTTCTTATAATATCGTTCAGCTCGTAAGTGAGCTTGGACATAGAGTATCTATTTTAAGCTATGAGGAAGTTTTAATCCAAAAAGAGGCCCTCTCTTTGCACGAGCTTATTATCTTAGGTCCAGGCCCTGGACACTTAAGCGACTATTCTGAGTTTATTCAATTCTTAGAGGATTCCTTTAATGAGCATTACTTCTTAGGCATATGCTTAGGTCATCAGATGCTTGGTTCTATCAATGGCCATAATTTAAAAAAGTTAGAGACACCAGTTCATGGTCAAAGTCTAAGGGTAGCAGAAAGCTACCACTTCCTTGGTATTGATAGCTCTAGAGCGATGGCCATGTTCTATAATAGCTGGTCGCTGGAGAGAGGTTTAAGTGCTAAAGGGCAGTGTATAGTAGAGCATAGAATGATCACCTTAATCGATTTACCCAATGCTTTAGGTCTGCAATTTCACCCTGAATCAGTGGGAACAAGTTGCCCAAAGAGGGTTTTAGACTCCGCGTTAAGTCTGGTTTATAATAAGAAGAATGAAGACTCAACTACGAATCACTGGTCTTTACGATCAGAGGACTATTCAACTTCTCAAAGAAAACAAAGTTTATAATCTAGGCTTTGATCTTCGTCCTCGTTCTTTGAACTTCATTCAGTCATATCGCCTTGTAGAAATGCTTAAAGAAGTACAACTTGGTCAGATATACTTACAATTTGAAAATGAGAAGCCTTTTATCATTGAAGATATTTTAAAGAAAGTCCGGGAAGCCTATGGTGGTAAAATTATTCTTGAGTTTTCTGATCTTCAATCCAAAGAATATTACGATCAGTTTAAAGTACCCTATATCCTGACTTTTGATGGTTATAGAGGTGATTTAAAAGGAAGCTGTGGCGATTTTTTTAACGGCTTTACCTTTGATTACTCATATCTTGAAGGAATTCACACTCGTGGATACTTTGATAATTGGGTCGTTGAATATTATCGGGCCATAAAGTTTATAGATCGACAGCTCGAACACCATTTAATCCGACAATGGGACTCAGATGTCTTTCCTTCTCTATATGAACTCCTTGATTTTGATTATGTAAGTCTAGCTATTTGTAGTGATGTAGAAGTATGTTTTCGTAATGTTGACCTTAAGCTTTTTGAAAAACAGGTCGATTATATACGAAAGCACAATCTTTAACTCTAGGACTAAATCTTGAGAATCTTAATTTCAAATGATGATGGTGTTTACGCACCTGGAATTAATACATTATACAAAACTCTCTCTAAAGAACATGAGGTTTTTGTTGTTGCTCCACTAGAAGAGAGATCAACAACAGGCCATACACTATCACTAGATAATCCCTTAAGAGTGACTAAGGTTGAGGACGACAAAGATATCTTTGGCTGCTCTGGCTATCCTGCAGATTGCACTTTGATGGGAATTGCTCATCTTATGCAAGAGAGACCAGATATCGTTATCTCTGGTATTAACCGTGGTGCTAATCTTGGCCAAGATATCTATTACTCTGGAACAATGGCCGCGGCGAGAGAAGCCGCATTCAGAGATATTCCTGCCATTGCAGTATCCACTGCGTGTGACTTCTCTAAGGGTCATGACCATGCAATAAATTTTAGTACAGCTGCAAACTTTATTTTGAAGCTCATTAGTAAAGATATCCTTAATCTCATTGCCCCCTTACATGTCATAAATGTTAATGTTCCTGATGTGGATGAATCCTTGATTAAAGGGGCGAAGAGAACGGAGCTAGGAATGCGTTATTATTCTGAGGAAATTGCTCCAAGAAGAGATTTTCGAGGTCGTGAATACTTCTGGGTAGGTGGTGTTTATAAGGGCCACTGTGATACGGCCGGATCAGATTGTGTTGCCGTAGATGAAAATTATGTATCCGTAGGGATAATTAATCTTTTGGGGAAAAATGCCGAAAAGTTAGAGCAGTGGGATGAACTCCTAGGAACACTATAAATAGAAAATGACGAAACGATATAAAGTTCTCACATTTATCTACATGGTATTAGCACTAGTATTAGGGCTTAGTTCATGTGCTGGAATGAAGAGTGGTAAATATATCCAGTTAAAGAATGGTGAAACTTTGGCCAGTGTCGGTGAGAGGTTTAAAGTTCCAAAGTGGAAAATGGAAGTGGCCAATAAGGGACGCAAGATTGCTAGTGGGCAATGGGTTTTTGTTCCCTTAAATAGAGGACTACTTTCTGGCACAGATAATGTTACGACCGAGTATATTAGCTATAATGGAGAGTTTGCCTGGCCTGTTCCTTCATCTAAGAGACTGACATCTAAATTTGGTAAAAGATGGGGAAGGGCCCATGAGGGAATTGATATCGCAGCAAGAGTAGGAACCTCGATAGTGGCCGCCGAAGACGGTGTTGTGATCTATACAGGTAATGACTTATCTGGCTACGGTAACCTTACTGTTATTTCTCACTCTGGGGGACTTTTTACAGTCTATGCCCATGCTAAGAAGAACTTCACAAAGAAAGGTCAAAAGGTATATCGCGGTCAGGTTATTGCACAGGTTGGAATGACGGGAAGAACAACGGGACCGCATCTTCATTTTGAAGTTAGACACGATTCTAAGGCCATCGATCCTTTAGATTTCATGGCCTATGATAATTAATTCTAAGCGTGAAAGCGCTTAATAATCTCTAAGTACATTTTCGCGGTATTTATAGCATCTTCCAGGGCCGTGTGAGCAACTTCTCCATGACCTAGTTCTCGCATAAGCTCGCTGCCAGAAGTGCATTTTTCTGGGAGATGACCAAGGTCAATCATGTTATAGGCCACAGAGCTCAAATCCAGTTGTCTATGCTCGAAGTACTGCCTCATAGTCTCCCAGCTTAAATCGCGGTTGAGAAAGGGAAGATCAATGGCGGCCATACTTTTACCAAAGAGAGTAATTTTCTTGGCATTAAAGTAGTTTTGAATATCTGGGGAAGTTATATACTCGATGAGCTTCTTCTTGAAATCTTCTATACTGAGACCCTCAGTGTTGGCCTTAGTAATAAGCTCTTCATTATTTTCTACTACCCAAGGATCAAGGGTAGGTCTTAGTTCCTCGAAGCTTGGACATTGCACGAAGCAATGGAAGGAGTGTTTATTTTCAATAATTCCAGAGCTTGTATCAAAAGGAACACATGCAAACTCAATGATGAGATCATGCTCTCTTAATCCTGTAGCTTCTAAATCAAATGATAGATATCTCATAGGGACCTTCTTCGATTACTTTATAAATAGGGAATTTCCAGTATAGCACCATCATCAATATCTTTCATATGAATTTGGCAGGATAAATATTCTTGTTGATTAAGACGAAGGATACACTTGCGGCATATTCCTTCCCCATAACAATTATAGGCGATAGGATATTTATTTTGAATTAAGAAATCGAGTAAGCTTAATTCACATATATCTGTGCTAGCGCTATCCCAATATAACGAAGTTGAGGTTTTGGAGGCCAAGCCTTTTATTTCGAGTCTAAACATGATTGATACGTATTTCCACGCTCATCTTCAATAAACGAGAATGGGCCATTATTGAACTTAGCAATGGAATGAATAATGCCTATTGATTTTGCATGGTATACGGGAAAGTTAAGGGCCAAGAAATTATTAAGCTCTTGTGGAGTTCCTCGTTTAGTCTCGTAGAGCATTCGAGGAGGATTTGTTAGAAAGAGATGCCTTGCATAACTGGTATACTGAATAAGCTCCTCATATGATGACGAGTTGAAATATTGGTACTGATTGAGGTGGTGTAGAAGTTGGCCCGAATCTCGGGAAGCATAAGAGATATTAATAATTTCTCTATTTGCATCTTTGTAATGACATAGAGGAATATTAAATTTAGGTACGCTAAAGCTTGATTGAGTTAGTTTTGCATTTGCTTGGATTATCCCACCTGTACTTGAGGCAATCATAGCAAAATCACCATTATCTTGGATAATCCCAAAAACATTTTCATTGAGATCCTCGTTATGAATGATGAAAATACCTGAATCATAGAGTTTCGAATCAAAGTTACATTGAGAAGATTTTGAATTACTGATTGAAAAAAGAGGAGCTTTACTTTTTGCCTTGAACTTTTTCTTTGTTAAGCTGAGCCCAGACAATTGAGCTGTGAAGGTTTCACCTTTTTGTAGAGCTTTGCCGAGTCGGAAGTATTTCTTCTTATGCTGGGGGTGAAGTTTATCGCTATATTTTTCCAAGTAAGAGCTAAACTTCTTTTGAACGGTTAACTTTCTAGGAAAGTATCTTAAAGCTAAGGACTTAAGATTTTCGGCGCTCACATTTGATATCTTCAATTGTTTAAATGTTTGTATCGCCTTCTCGAAGTTAAGTTCATCGTCATGAAAATCATAGTAGTATTGATTTTTGCCTTGGTTAATATAGAACTGCAATCTAGAGTTCCAATTGGTGGCATCAGGCCTAACAACACTATTGTAGAGGGTGTATAGTAGAGCTAGCTCTGTTATATTGAGCTTACTCGAAGACCTATCTAGCGAATTTAGAATATGAGTAAACTCTTCAATACCAAATTGTGACTCATGAATGATATTATACTTAGGTCTTGATTTTATCGGGCAATAAAGAGGTGTTTCTTCTTTAGGTATTTCATGAATATGAGATACCTCTTCTTTTTCTAAATAGGTAATATAGGTAGAGCATGATACGCTCAAAAAGAGCGTAAATAAGAGTATTATTCTATTAATCAATATAGTATATGCCTTCAACTTTATCTTCATACTCATTGTCATCGGTACTTGAATCTCTAGGAAGTTCAATTCCCTCTGTTGGTGTTTGAGCTAATGCTTTATTACCAAGATTATCGTCTTTTGAGGGAAAATGAGCAAGGTTTTGCGTAAACTCAGTAGAATCCAGTTTATCGGCCTTGACTATGGTCTCTCCCTCATTGGGAAAGTCAGAAACACTCAACTCACTTGCTTTCTTTGTCAGTGGTTTAATTGTAGCGATCGCCCACATTCCAGATCTTGAGTCATTATTAATGGCCTGAGTTTTTATGTCAACTAATTCAAAGTCCATTTTAGTCAACTTTTGTATGATCTGATCAAATGCTTTTTCTCTATAGCCCTGCTTTCTCTCTGGGGGAGCGGGGATAAAATACGTAAATGTTTGAAGAGGATACTGCGAAAATAAGCTCTTAAATTTATTGAAAATCATATTCCACCTATAGGGCCAATAATCCTTTTGGGGGCTTAAAGTTTAGCTATCAATTATTTAATATCTTATCGTCTCTTGTGGCAGAGAGCTTATGGTTTGGTGTGGAATTATTTTCCCAAGGAATATTGTGCCATCTTCAATAAATGTTTTGAGCTTTTCAAAAATCAGCTATAATAAAAATGTAAGTTATAGGATGTGACTTGCACATGACAGGCAGGATGCCGAAAAGAGAGGGGCCTTTGCAGGGGGCCCCTTTTTTATTTAAACCGCTTTTATCTCAATAAGTTACCCCATAAATTCAATACTCAAATCAGGTGTGCAAATGGTGTGCAAATACATCATGCACACCACGCTTCTCAATCCTCTTTTTAATTCACACACAACAACAATCGGGAGAGTAGGCCCGAAATTTTCGCAGGAGTGAAATCGGAATGATGGAAAATGAAGATAATTATTACCAATTGGGAAGAGTACAATCCAAGAAAAGATTTAAAGAGTATGCCTTGGTTTAGAATTAAGTCAGATATTGGATTTAGTGAAACTCTTTTTGGTGTTGATCCTGACCTAAAATGGCTTTGGATTTTTATACTTTCGCACTGTGCGAAAAAGATTTCAGAAGAAATCGAGGTCAACTTTCAGTACATGGCCTTTCACTCTGGACTTTCTAAAGAGAGAATAGAGAAGGGTATTCAACTATTTGAAAGAAAAGGACTCGTACAAGTTACGGACGAATCCGATCTGATCACGAACGAACCCGTACCTAAGAAGAGAGAAGAAGAGAGAAGAGAAGAAGAGAAGAGAGGAGAAGAAAAGCCGAGTCGCGCGATCGGCTGCATCTCAACTTTTGATGATGACGACGAAATCAAAAAATTTCTCGCCAAGGTTCCCCAATCTTCCCAAGAGCGTTGGTTAAAAATCTATCCCGATATTGCTTGGCTTAAATCCGAAATCCTCAAAGCTATGACTTGGATCGAGCTAAACCCTCAACGTAGGCCTCAGAAGAATGGCCGGTTCTTGGGCAGTTGGTTCTCTCGTGGTTGGGAGTCTTATCGCAAAACAATCCCAAGCAATAAGCAAAGCGTCAGCTCACAAAAAATCTGGCAAGCAATTTCATCAGGCAAACAGCGAGTGGATGAGTGCGATCTTTCAGACCAGGAAAAGAATTGGATCAAAGACCATGGAGGTCTTGTTCAGCTTGGGCGATCAAGTGAGTTTGAAATCAAAAAACTTTTACGAGCTTAACCGGGGTTTAAAACATGGACGATAAATTAAGAGAGTGGGAGTCAATGCTAGGACGTAACATAAAAGACTATCTACAGGCTAAAGGAATAGGGCTCACAGAGCTTTCATTATCTACAGGCATACCTAAGTCTACGTTGAGTGATTGGATGAATTACAAGCGAAGTGTGAAGCTCGATGTAAGAATTAAGAAACTATCTAATACTATGAATGTAAGTGTTGATGACCTTTGCTTTAAGCTTTGCTTTCGTTCCGTAAACCGGACACTTGCTGACATCGAAAGAATTTCCAAATACGTTGATACTAAGACACACAGTGAGTTGCCCGACTCATTTCAGTTGGCCCTCGATCTTCAATCGGTTGAGGGCCTTTAACTCAAAGGATATTTATGATTAAGATACCTGAATCAGTGAGGGCGGCTAAAGTCATTCGAGTGATTAACTCTCTTAGGTTTACTGATTATGAAGTCAATGATTCCGTTTTGGGCTGGGTTAATAGGCAAAGATGCTACATCAAATCATACGATCTTAAGCGAGAGATTACTGACGCAAAACTGGAAAAGTTAAGAGGATTTTTAGATGCAAAAGAAAAAGAAATTAACCGCAGCAGAAACTAGAGAGATTTTTATAAGGGAGTTGATGGGATGATTAGTGGGAAATTAAAAGACATTTACGGGACTAAAATAGAAATCAGCGAGAGTCGAGGTGGATACTTTCGAATAGATTTTGAAGGAGAGTCATTTAAAAAGAAAGATGATGAATTAGGAAATCAAATACCAATATGCATATCTCTCAATGAGAACCAAGCGAGAATGCTGCAATGTTGTCTTAATAGCTACTTTGAAGAGGTATCCAATGAGCAATAGAGAACTAACACTACATCGTGTGATTAAGAAGGGGGAGTGATGAGAATTTTCATTGTTGCGTTTGCCAATTATTTGTTTGGCTGTTTAATAGGATTCGTTGTTGCCGATAAGGACGATCTAATAAAGAGTGGGCGATATTTTGAGCTAGATCGCAAGATTTACCAATGTAAGCAAGTTGAGATTAAGGGGGAGGGGTGATGATTGTTCCTTATAGTGAGACAATAGACCATCCTAGTATGGCGTATTGCCAGTTGGATAACAGTGAGATTGAGGGCGTACCAGATCTAATAGATCACGCCAATAAGTTAATTATATCAGATCGAAGAGAAATAAAATCACTCGAAACCCAACTCGCCCAAGCGAACGAGAGGATTGGGGAGCTAGAGTTAAAGAATCAAAAGCTCGCAAGAGAGAAAGGCGATTTAAGAATTAGATTGCAAGAGCTTAAGCGTGAATTAGAAGCTAAAGACAAGGAAAACAGAAAGCTATCGGCAGCATTTCATCAAATGAAAAACAATGCCAAACAGCTTTTCGATATGTCTAACAGGTTTAATAGCTCGATTGAATCCAACTTAATAATGGCTAAAGATTGGTGTGATAATGTATGTGGAACTAAAGAGGTAAACAATGAGGACGTTTGATGAGGCAATTGAAAAGATGAGAATGATCCCCATTAAAAACTTTGAAGAATGGATGGATTCAAAAGAAGAAAGAGAGAAGTGGTCTGGCAATTATAACAACGCCACTAGGGATGAGTTTGTAGCAAGAAGAGCATGGGACTACCAACAAAAAGAAATCGACCGCCTTGAGAAATCATTAAAAGAATTATCAGCATTTTGTAGCGACTTTCAGATGTTTGCTCATACTCACTTGGTTTGTACTAAAGATCGAAAGTATTACACCTTTCAAGATATGCGAAAAGCTGCTTACACAATGAGAAAAGAAGAGGGTCATGAACCAGAGTGGGGCGATAGTGGTTATTTTAATGAAGAGTTCAAAGGTCTTTCGACACTAGAAAAGCAAAACGACATTTTGAGGGAGTGTGCTGTTAAATACAGTATCGCAGCAAATTGGAAATCGAGAATCCTTGGAGTTGCCGATATTACCCATGAGGAAGACTTAGAGCAACTAGAGTGTACTAAGGGCCTTGAATGGAATACTGGTGGCAAGTGGGCAAGAGAAGCTCTCGCTAAACTCGAAGCAATGGAGAAAGAAAATGAATCCTAATGGAGACCCTTTCTTAGAATGGCAAACCGAAGAAGAGTTTTTGGAGCATTATAATGCACTGGTGTCTGAGGAAATCGAAGCAAGGAGGGAGAGGGATGATTAATATTGAATTTCAAAGAAAGCTCTGGGGTAAGGGAAATTCTAACCAAGGCTATTGTCGTGAGAAGTGGTGGTGCTTTTTGGGTATCACTGTTATTCACAGAAAGCCATTAGGAATTAGAGGATTAATTAAAAATGACCACGAATAACGAAATAGAGAGAGCGGTCAAGATCGTAGCGGAGTATATGGGTTATCCAATCTCTTATAGATATTTAATTTCAAAAGATGGTGGAGAAGCGTACTCAATCAAGTTTAACTATAAGCATGAAGCAGATAATTATTTAAAAGAGCATCATGATAAAGGATGGGACTTAGAATACTCAGTTGTAAAAAAGGAGCATATTTGGTGGGACTACTCTCAATCGCTCGACTCCCTCGTGCCAGTATGGGAAAAATTAGACTGTGTAGCTATTTTCGATAAAATGGCGCCTATGTATGCCTGTGAGCTACACTTCAAAAACGCAATGGGCAAAGTAATAGGACTGAGTTGCGCAAAAACTATCCAATTAGCTGCCCTACTCGCCACCGCTAAAGCAATCGAGCTACGCAATGAACGCACTGAGAATACCGGAGGGTTGAATAATTCCCTCGTTCCGTAAACCGAACAGCTAATGCACGCCCCTTCTTTTATTGTCATACTTAGGTATGGCGAAATCATCTCTCAAAACCCTTAAAGCAAAAGCGTGGAAACTCTTCTCTGAATATGTGAGAAGGGTTGATGCTGATCCAGAAAGCGGCTTTGTTAAGTGCTGCACTTGCGATACGTACAAACATTGGAAACAGATGCAAGCTGGGCACTTCATCCCTGGTCGATGCAATTCAATTCTATTTGAAAAGACAGGCGTTCATCCCCAGTGTAGGCGCTGCAATTATAACGAGGGTAATGGTCCAGAGTATTACGTATTTATGGAAGAGACTTATGGCAAAGAAGAGATTGACCGACTTCGTATGCTCAGGCACTTGAGCGTAAAACTAGATCAATATTTCTATGAAGATTTAATTAATAACTTAAAGGTTAAGCTTTCCGAGCTGCCTAGTAATTAGGAGATAAAGTGATTAACTCAATTAAGCATTTAAAAGAGATTAACGGTAAGCCAATTCTGGTAATGGATGAGCTTCGTGAGAAGTATCCTGATAAGTTTAATGAGTCAGGTGCCATGGATTATCAGTGGTTTGAGAAGGATATTCGTCCGAACTTCAATATTTTTGTTCGTCACGATGTTGACTCGATCGCTTTTAATATACTGACAAAGCCGGCAAGTGAAGGTGGTGATCTTAATCGTTGTCAATGGTCTGACCTTGTTGCGCTTGGATTAGAACAACTTAAGTATTTTAACGAGAAGTTTCCATGTAGGGAAAACGCGCTAACAATTACTAAGTTAGAAGAAGCATTGATGTGGAATGAGAAAAGAACTCAGAATCGTATCAAGCGTGGTGTTGAGGGAAAGAATAAGGTGTAGATATGTTTAACTGGATCAAAAGAAAATGGCGTGCATTTAAAAGATATATCTCTCGTGACCAGGTTATCGTAAATGATCCTGATCCGGTTATTGACCTCACTCCTATCACTTCTCCATCAGTGGAGGGCGAGGATCTTACTGAAAGGCAAGCAAGGCTTTTAAAGCTATGGAAGTCAATGAGGCCTGGATATCTAAAAGGGCAATCAGCATCAGCCGTAACTTGGTATATAAAGAAAGCGAAGTCAGGCATGGGTGCTTATCAGTCCGTTGAAAGGATTACTGGAGTACCTTGGCAAGTTGTGGCCGTAGTCCACGCGCTTGAAGCTTCCTTTGATTGGAATGATAACCTTATGAATGGGCAGCCTTGGAATAAAAAGACCACTTGGGTACCTAAAGGGCATGGACCTTGGACCAGTTGGGAAAAGGCAGCAGTAGCAGCATTTGAATTAAAAAAGAAAGAAGGAAAGCTACCTAAGACTTGGGGCCTAGGTGAAACTCTTGAGTTTCTACTTAAGTTTAACGGGCTAGGTTATGAGGGTAGAGGGCTAGTGTCTCCCTATCTTTGGTCATTCACTAACCATTATCAATCTCAAGGCGGAGGTAAATATGTGAAGGATGGTGAGTTTTCTCGCTCGGCAATTTCTAAACAGGTTGGGGCCGCTGTAATTCTTAAAGAGCTGGGTTACGGAGAGTAAAGTGACCGAGCCCATTACCACCCATATTGGCACGAGTATTCGAGAGGGCAAGGTTGCGGTCTGTATTTCTCTGATCCTGAGGGAGTTAATGGAGGAAGAAGATATCAGTGCCCAGGAGCTTGCTCGGATCATAGGTGTCAAGCCTGGAAAGGTATATTCATGGTTGGATCATAGAGGGCGAAATAAATACACAAAGATAGGGTGGGAGCTTTGGCGTTGTGCGGAGTTTTTTCAGGTGCCCATTACTTATCTTGTTTTTGGAATATGGAAAGAAAACTACAAAATTAATAACAAGAAGGAGTTTAGATGAAGAAGTATGAAGTTAAAGGTGTAATGGTAATCGCTCGCGGTAGCGCAAATGAGCAACTTCCTTTTGATGAGAAGTTTATTCTTCCAGAGATGGATGAGGCAAGGGCGAGACAGATTATTCAGAAGAAGCTTATCTCTGGTGCTCTTAAGGAAAAGAACGACAATTTCAGAAGAGTGAGAACGTGTCAGATCGTAAACATTACAAAGGCAACGGCCGCAGAAACAAAGGCAGCGACTCTCGATATTAAAAAGATTGACGAGTATGGATTCTCTGAGCTTTGCAGACTTGCTTTAAATCACGAGCTTAATTTTGATCCTTCTAAATCGGCAAGTGTTACTGAGGCTCGCTGGAGACTTAAACAAGAGTTAGATAATGAAGTTGAAGAGAATGAGGAAGAATCGACCACGACAGAAGAGACAACAGAAGAGTTTGAGAAGCTGTAATGGAAGAGAACAGGGGAAGCCATCCCAATTCAAGAGCGAACTTGAGACCTGCACAAAAGGGGGATCAGGTTCGCAAGAAGGGGAAGCATCGACCAAGAAAGATTAAGAGTATTATTCGAGAACTTTTAAAGTCGAACTCCTATAGTAAGCTTGTCGCCAATAAGGAGCTTACGAGAGAGATCGCTGATTTCTTTCAGGTTGAGCAGCTTAATGGTGGTGAGCTTATGTGCTTGGTCCAGATAACTAAAGCACTCCAGGGGGATACTAAGGCCTTTAATGCGGTCCTTGATCGAATGGATGGGAAGCCAGCTCAATTTGTCGAGAACTCAGATGGCAGCAAATCCTATACAGATTTCTTGAGCTCACTTGCTGAAGATGAAGATAGTGAGGAAGATGAGCAAGAATAAGCTTATTGATATTCACAATAGACTTAATGACGATCTTATTTACTTTGCTGAAAAGGCACCTTTAAAGATTAAAACTAAAGAAGGTGCTTTTACGGTATTTGTATTTAATAAGGCACAAGAATATATTCACATGAGAATTGAGAAGCAGCTCAAGGAAAAAGGATATGTTCGGGTATTAATCCTTAAAGGTCGTCAGCAGGGATGCTCAACTTATATCTCTGGACGCTTCTATCACAAGAGTAGAAAGAACGGTAAGACGATCTTTATTCTCTCACACGAATCATCTACAACCGATAAGCTCTTTAAAATGGTGAAGAACTTTCACGAAAACGTAGATCCAACACTTGCCCCTTATACTGCCGGCTCTAATAGAAAAGAATTAAGATTCTCTGAGATTAATTCAGAGTATGTAGTCGGGACCGCAGGAAATGCAGAAGTTGGTCGTGGTGGTACTGTTCAATATTTCCATGGTAGTGAGGCAGCTTTCTGGCCCAATACTTCTGAAATTAAGGCGGGGCTTTTACAGTCTATCCCCTTGCTTCCCGATACCGAAATTATCTTTGAGTCTACGGCCAATGGCCTTGGTAATATGTTTCATTCTATGTGTATGGATGCCCTGAAGGGGGTAGGAGATTACGAGCTTATCTTCGTTCCTTGGTTTTGGCAGGAGGAATATGCTAGGCCCATGACTGATGATGTAATCTTGAGCGAAGATGATCTTCATTATCAGAGAACGTATAAGCTTACCGATGAGCAAATGGCATGGAGATACTACAAGATTCTTGAGCTTGGAAGCGTAGTCAAGTTTAAGCAAGAGTATCCTGCTAATGCTATTGAGGCCTTTCAAGCTTCGGGTGATTCTTTAATAAAGCCTGAAACAATTATGGATGCACGCTCCTGCACCACTAGGGACAAGCAAGCTCCACTTATCTTGGGAGTTGATCCAGCTCGTGATGGTGACAGGACAGTAATAGCATTTAGGCGAGGGCGTGAGGTTCCCATTTTTTATACATGGGACTCGATGGACTCTATGACTCTTGCTGGAATTGTGGCCAGATATATTGATGCTCACAATCCTGCAATGGTGTTTATTGATGTTGGCTATGGCTACGGCACTATAGATCGACTCAAAGAGTTGGGGTATTCGTCAAATGTTACAGGCGTACACTTTGGTGCCCAGGCTTTAGAGAACGAGTTATACATTAATAAACGCGCTGAAATGTGGTGTAATATGAGAGATTGGTTTAATGAAGGTGGAGTCAATATCCCTGACAATGACGATCTTCATGCCGACCTTGCCTGTATGCCTGATTTTAAACAAACATCGAGCGGTAAGATAAAGCTCGTTAGTAAGGATAAAATCAAAGAAGATTACGGACGCTCACCGGATATTGGTGATGCAGTTGCTTTAACCTTTGCTTTTCCTGTTCACTCTCAGGCGAGTAGAGAAATTAAAAAGAAAGGCGCTGTTAAAACCACAAGCCGCAGAAGGAAGTAATGGAACTTTATAGAGAATATCTTCAATCCATAAATGAGAACGCGAGGCTCTTTCACTCAGGAGAGTGTTTTGTAAGCTATAGGGTTTTAGAAAATGGATCGATCTTTATAATCGATATGTACTCAAAGTCTCTCAGTGGTTTTGATACTATTATACGTCATTTGATAGGTTTAAAACCTAAAAGTGTTTTATGCGAAGTAGTCCTTAATCAAAGAAATACAGAGAGGTTAATTTATACATATTCTAAAGTGGGCTTTAGGATCACTGATGGCAACAAAGACTCTGTGACAATGGAGTGTATTTATAAAGATGGGCTTGAGAGATTAAGTCCTCTTGTGGAGGAATAATGGGAAGTACAGCAAAAAAAATAGTGGACGATCCACTTAAGGCCATTGGGGAAACTGCGGCAAACTGGTCAACTGGTGGACTGTATGAAGCTGGTAAAAAGGGGAAAGAAGTGAAAGATGAAATGGATGCTCTTAAAGATGCTCAAAATAATGCGGTCGCAACTCAAGCAGAAGAGATTGAGCAAGACGAGGAAGAGAATGAAGAGCAAGATGCCAGGCGTGAAGCAAGAAGGCAATCTCGCTTATCTATGAATAAGACCGGCTCACTCGGTTTAAATAATGCAGCGAAGGTTGGAAGAAACAAGCTTCTAGGAAACTAAATGAGCGATTTAGCAAGTCAGAAACTAAAACGATACAAAGAACTAAAGCAGGATAAAAGCCTTTGGATACCTATTTTTCAAAGAATTGGCGAGTATATCCATTTAAGAAAGCAAGACTTTGAATCTTCTAGCCCTGGTCCTTTTTGCGACAAAGACATTTATGACTCAACTGGACCGATGGCCAATAGAAAATCAGCGGCCGCTATGATCGGAAACCTTTGGCCAAATGGTGGGAAGTCTATGCGTATCCTTTCACCCAGAGGGATTGAAGAGTCAAGTGCTGTTAAGGAATATTTTGAAGAGGCCAACGATGTTATGGTCGAGGCCTTAGATGATCCCAAGGCAGGACTCGTTTTAGCTTTTGATGAGTACATGAACGATCAAGGATCTTTTGGAACTAGTGGGATATGTGTTCTTGCTGGACGCGAGGGAGAGTCTGATCTTAGTTTTAGCTCATGGGGTGTTGATGAGGTCTGTCTTGATGAGGGACCAAGTGGACGTATTGAAGTAGTTTATCGAGAAATTTGCTGGCCTGTTCATAAAATTATTCGTGAGTATGGTGAGAATAAAGTTTCAGAGAAAATTAGAGAAGCGTGGAAGAGCGGCCAAATTGATAAGAAGTTTAAGATACTTCACGTTATTGAGCCGCGCGAATATACTCCCACCGCTAAAGGTAACAAGGCAATGCCTTATCTATCTCTTCATATCGAGATCGATACCAAAAACATTATAAGAGAGTCAGGCTTTGAAGAAATGCCTGTAAGTTTCACAAGATATTTTAAAAAGAGAAAAGAAGTATATGGAAGAAGTCCAGGAATGGATGCGCTTCCAGATATCTTTGAGCTTAACGCCACAAGAGAAATGAGGATACTTGCCAATGAGCAAGCAATGGATCCAGCTCTTGCCGTTGAGGATGATGGTATTCTTGGCGGTGGTGTTGTTGATACAAGTCCTGGTGCAATCAATATCGTAAAGCCTGGTCGAATGAGTTCAGGAAATCCTATTCAACCTTTATTTGAAGGGAAGAATCTCCAGGTGGGCGATAAGTCTGTTGAAGAATTGAAGATGAGTGTTAATGAGCACTTCAACATTGATCGTCTTTTAGACTTTAATAATGATGTTCAAATGACTCTTGGCGAGTCACAGATGCGCTACTCTATTCGAGGGCAATCACTCAACTCATTATTCTCGAGACAAATTAACGAGTGCATTACTCCAATGATTGAGAGATCAGTTTCTATTATGTTTAGAAAGGGAAAGCTTGGGTTGATGCCAGATTCTCCTGAAGCAATAGAAGCCGAAAAGCTAGGGTTAAAGGTTTTAATTATCCCCGATGAAATTGCCGAGCTTATAGCTGCTGGTAAAGATTTTTATCGTATTGTTTATGAAACTCCTGCGGCCAAGCTTATGCAAGCTGAAGAAGCCCAGGGCGTGATATCGGCATGGGAGTTTGCTGGGCAAGTTGCTCAAGCTAATCCTGAAGTGTTTGATAATTTAGATGCCGATGCCTCGCTTGAGGTTATCGGTAAATCTCGCGGAGCACCTTCAAAGATCTTTAAGTCAAGAGAAGCTGTAATGGCCATGAGGCAGGCTAGAAGTGAGGAAGCAGCAAGGCAAGCAGAAAACGAACAAGTAAGTCAAGAGATCGGGCAAGCTCAAGGTGTGGCACAAACCATAAAGACATTGGAGCCACAAGGAAATGAAGGATCTTAAAGAAAAGCGATTAGAGAGACAAAAAGAAAAGCAGAAGGAAGTTAATAAAGAAAGGCAGTTGATGCGAGAAGATTTCGCACAAACCTTTGGGACTGAACACGGGAAAAGAGTGCTCGAATATATCTATAAAGAGTGCGGTTTTTCTTTATCCGTAGCAGCCTTTAACCAGGCCCAACAAGAGATATCACCGCTTGCGACTCTCTATAATGAGGGCCGCAGAAGCATCTATCTAAATATTCGTGAGCATTTAAATAAGGATCTCGCAGGAGAGATTGAAACCAAGGAGCTTAAATGAGCGAAGAAATAAACACGCCTCCAGGGGATAATGGAGCCCCTATTGATACACCTTCCATCGGTGCACCACCGGCCGAAAAGTCATTCTCTGATTTTGTACCAGAAGGATACAGAGAAAAAGAATACCTGAAAGGGGTAGACTCGTTTGATCGTCTATTTCAGGATTTTGATAACGCTCAAAAGATGATCGGCAAGAAATCTATCCCAGGACAAGATGCAAGTGATGAAGAGTGGAATGAGTTTTATAATAAGCTTAGACCTGAGAGTGCTGATAAGTACGAGTTCCAATATGCCGAAGGAACTGATGTTGATGAGAAATTCTCCAATAGCATGAAGGATATCTTTCATAAAGCAGGGCTCTCACAAAAGCAAGCCCTGCAGTTGCAGCAAGGATATGATGCCATAGTAGCTGAAATGTCTCCAAGTCAAGATGAGATTAATGCGAAGTTTGATGAGCTTGCAGACAAAACCTTTGGGGCGAGAAGAGATCAGGCACTAGGGAACGCAAAGAATATGATCTCAAAGTTTGCACCATCAAACATGAAAGACGCTATTGATAGTCTTGGAAACAATGAGCTAGTGATTCTTGCATCAGTGTTGGATGGTGTTCATTCTGAATATCTTTCAGAAGATTCTATGAACAACAACGGTTCAACTGGTGGCAGCAGAGATCCAAGAGCTGAAGCGCGTGAACTAATGAATAGTGAAGCTTATAAAAATGTGATGCACCCTGAGCATGACAATATTAAACAGAAGCTAAGAGATTTATATAAATCTATGAATTAAGCCTGGGCTTTCATTCTATGGAGAAGGGTTTACTTTAGTGGTATTCTTTCTCCATAGGGTAGCTTTCTTGAGTCCTATGATTCATCTAATTAGATGGGAGTGTCTGGCCTAACCAGATAGATGCACGTCCGAGTCAATCGGGGAGCGTAGTCGAAAGGGCAACTTTTTAACTATAAACCATTATTGACGGAGGACACATGGGACAGTCAGTAGATAAAGCACTAATTACGCAGTTTAGCGATATGGTGCATAATGAAGCACAACAACTCACAGCACGTTTAAGACCTTACGCGATTATCAAAAAAATGGACGGAGACAATATGGCCTATGATGGGCTTGGTGCCGTTGAATCTCGTGAGCTTACTGGACGTTATAATAAAACAGTATTTGCAGATATTGAGCACTCAAGAAGAAAGATTGCTCGTAGACGTTTCGAAGTTACTCTTCCAATCGATGCACACGATGTTGAAGGTATGCTTCTTGATCCTCATGGGGAATATGCCAAGGCAGTTGTTGCAGCAATGGAGAGACGTTTTGACCGCGTTATCATGGAAGCCGCTTTTGCTGATGTACTTGCAGGACGCGAGTTCGGATCTACAGTAACTTTTGATAGTGAGTCTCTAACAGTTGATGCAACTGGTGGTCTTACTTATGAGAAGCTTCTTGAGATCGAAGAGAACTTTACAAACAATGAAGTTGGTACAGAAATGCCAGTTCAAAAACTTCTTACTATTTCTGGTGGTGAGCATACTGCCCTAATGGGAGAGAGTGAACTTACTTCTGGTGACTTTACTCGTCAGTTTGCTATCGAGAAGGGACAAATGGTAAACGCTGCTGGTTATAACCTAATTAAGTACGGTGCCTCAGTTAACAACCCAATCCTTCCTCTAAATGCTGGTGGTACTGAGAGATTCCTTCTAGCTGCTGCTGAAAGAGCTTTCTGTGTAGGTATCGGTAAAGAAATTGATATCCAGATTAAGGATCGTCCTGATTATGTAGACGTTAAGCAAGTTCAAGCTATCTTTACTCTTGGTGCGGTTCGTACAGAAGGGAAGCTTGTTCAAAAGGTAAGAGTAACGGCTTAATAGGCCGTGCTCCTATTTAATTATTAAAAGAGTTTAACAATACAAAAGAATTTAAGGAGGCCTTATGGCAGTAGTAGAAAAATACGCAGATAGCGATCTTCAAGCTGGTAAGCTTGCCGAAGCTCGCTTCTCAAATGGTTCGGCCAAGCATGGTGCAGTAGCTACCGTAGAGCTTGAGTCTGGTGATTCAAATGATTCAATCTTTAGAATGTTTAAAGGGCTAAGTCCTGAGATCGTTCTAACTAGCATTAAACTTTCAGCAGATGCTCTTGGTTCTTCTGGTGCTCTTCACATTGGACTTATGAAGTCTGGGCTTGGTGAGGATGCAGTTGATGAGGATTGCTTTGCAGCTTCGGTTGATGTTTCAAGTGCTGTACTTCGTGGAGACGGAATGGCAGCAGTTGGGATTGAAGAGTTTACAAAGAAGCTTTGGGAGCACGCTGGTCATACAGTTTCTAATAAGCTTTCAAGCTATGACCTTGCTATCAAGGTTACAAATGTCGGTGCAACAGGTGCCGGTACTCTCACACTCGAAATCGATTACTTAGTTTAAAGGAGATCACGAGGGGCCGAATGGTCCCTCTTTCTCTATAGGGATTTCTAATGGCATCAGTTAATTCAGCAGTTGAAATATGTAACCTTGCACTTGATTATCTCAAGGAGGCACCTATCTCATCTATTGAAACACCCCAGACTGATACAGAGACAATGCTTTCTCGGTGGTACGATCACACGAGAAAGGCCGTACTTAGAAAGCACCCCTGGAACTTTGCGATTAAAAGGGCCGGTCTTGCAAGGCTCACATCAACTCCTGCGTTTGGGTATTCGTTTCAATATGATTTACCTAGTGACTTTGTAAGGCTCCTTTCCATTGGTACTGGTGGAGAAATTAGAAGCTATGAGCTGGAGTCTAATAAGATTCTTGTTAACGATAACGGTTATAATGCGAGCAGCTCAACCGTTTTAAATATTCGCTATATTTATAATTTTACTAATGTTTCAAAAATGGATCCCTTATTTGTGGACGTTTTCGCTATTGAGCTTGCTATGAGAATTTCTTATCAGCTCACGGGATCGGATACAAAAATTCAAACATTAGTTCAGATGCTTAGGGATATTGTCCCTGAAACATATTCTATTGATGGTCAAGAAAGGCCACCTAAAAAAAGAAACAGATCAAGACTGTTAAATGCAAGGCGATCTATGGGAAGTTCAGTCGCCTCACCTTATACAATATTCGAGGAATAAATGCCTAGAGTAACCCAAGGGATACAAAACTTTGCAAGCGGAGAACTGAGCCCTAGGATGCGTGGGCGCTATGATATTCCTTTGTATTTCAATGGTGCTGAAAGAATTGAAAATTTTATTGTCGAGGCCCAAGGTCCAGCTCGATACAGGACAGGGTTTCGTTATGTTGAATCAACTTATAAAAACAATCCTGCTGTTCTTATTCCTTTTGTGTTCAATGATGAGCAATCTTACATACTAGAATTTACAGAAGGTCGAGGTCGAATCTTTAAAGATGAGGGCCTGGTTCTTGGTGATGATCTTACCGTTTCAAGCATTGTGGCTTTTGCTCCATTGCAGCTATCTATTTCTTCGCATGGCCTATCTGTAGGTGACGAAGTCTATTTATGGGGTTTTGATAGTGATGAGATCGATGGTAACTATGCGACAGTCACATCAGTCCCTAGTGCTTCTCAGATAGTATTAGATTTCGATATCCCTTCTGATACCTACACTATGGGGTATGCTACTATAGTCCCTCACTTTACCCACCCTTTCTTAACGTCTGAATTATTCGAGATTAGGTATGCACAGCAGGCCGATACCATGTATATGGTTCACAGAAATCATGCCCCTAGAAAATTGACACGCTCGGACCATGATGCTTGGGCTTGTGCAACTTTCACAAGGACAAATGATCCCTTTACAGGGGCCGGCAAGTATCCAGGGAGTGTAACTTTTTTCGAACAACGTACATGGTACGCTGGGACAAATGACGATCCTCAGAAGTTTTGGTGCTCGCAATCGTCCAATTATGACAATTTCACGGAGAATAGTCCCGTACTTGATACCGATGCCTTTAATGCTACCCTTGCAACTAAACAGACAAACGTGGTTAGGTGGATTGAGGGGAATGATGATCTTATAGTATTCGGGGCCAACGGTGGGAATATTAAACTCTCTGGAAGTAGTGGGGCATTTACGCCTACAAATTTTCAAGCAAAGCCTTTGGATTATTTTGGTAGTGCTGCGATATCCCCAATTATTAAAGATAATCGAATCATTTATTGCCAGCAAGATTTAAGAAAAATAAGGGCCATTGAATATAATTACGATATGGACTCTTATACTCCTGCGGATCTTACCAAGATTGCCGACCATATATCTGTAGGAAATATTAAGCAGATGGCATATCAGGATGGTCGCCCTGATGTAGTTTGGGCGATTAAAGAAAATGGTGATCTTGTAGGCTTAACTTATGATCCTAATGAAGCCATCACTGGTTGGCACCGTCATAGCACAGGCGTTGAATTTAACGATGAGTTTTATGCTATCTCTGTAATGCCTCAAATTTCTCTAGTTGATCAGCTTTGGGCCGTTAATAAAAGAGTGGTAGATAGTGAAACAAAATACTATGTTGAGTTTATGGAGGGGGCACCCGACTATCCTGAGCGTGGTGACTATTATACTGGTGACGATTTAGCCGATGAGCAAAGCTACCTTTACGCCCTATGGGAAACTCAAAAACACTCTTTCCATTTAGATAGTGGACTCACTTACAATGGATCAGCTTTAGAGTTGGGGGACATGACTCTTGCTGCTTTAACTGGTGACGATATTACACTCACCTCTACAGATTCCTCCTTTGTATCCTCAATGGAAGGGCGCGAGATATGGGCCAAGGGTGCTCCAGGTCGTGCCGTAATCAAAAGCATTGACTCATCTTCAACTGCTACAGTCGAGATTACGCAAGACTTCATAGAGTCAAGCTTAGTTGATGGTAACTATTATTTAACTGCAACAAGCTTAAGCGGCCTTAATCACCTTGAGGGGCGAGAAGTTTCAATCGTAACTGATGGTGCAGTTCATCCGGTCCAGACGGTAAGCGATGGTTCTGTCTCATTAAATTATGCGGCTACAGTAATTCACGTGGGCCTAACCTTTAATGGCTTTATAAAGTCAATGAATCTTGAGGCTGGTGGTGCAAATGGTCCCGCACATGGTAAGACAAAAAATGTTCATAAAATTGATATCAGGTTACTTAATACTGTTGGGGTAAGCATTGGTGAAGATCCGTATAAAATGAACGATCTTTTATTTAGAAATACAAACTCTCTGATCTCGGTCGCCCCACTACTTCAATCAGGCATTAAAGAAGTTAAATTTTCTGGGACTCACGGGAAAGATAAGCATGTCCTTATAAGACAGTCGAGCCCTCTTCCTTGTACGATTCAGTTTATCGGCGTGAATTTAAACACAGGGGATCTATGAAGATAGTTAGATTTTCCCCTGAGCATTTAAACAATTTCAAACCAAGATCGCTTGAGCTTGGGTTTTATAAAACGCTTGATAATTGGAAAAGCCAACTTCTTATGCTTTGTGAGAGAAGCGATTGTTTTACCGCCATTGTAAATGGTGAAGTAGTTGCAATAGGTGGGACTATGCTCAAGTGGGGTAATGTTCACGATATATGGATGGTCCCAACAAAAGAAGTTAATAAAAATAAATTCACTTTTTCAAAAAGCATTAGAGAGCTAGTTGATTATTTATGTGAAGGTAAAAATAGAGTGCAAAGTTACTGTAATGATGATCGCCTCCATAATAGGTGGATGAGGTTTATTGGTTTTAGTAAAGAGGCCAGTTTAAAAAACTTTGGCCCCTTTGGTGAAGATTATGCACTCTTTAGGAGGCTTAATGGGTAGTCCAGCATCGATGATGTCTATGTTTGATCCAACCGGTGTGTTGAGTAATCTTGAAGCCGGAGCTGCTTCAGCAAGGGCCGCAAACGAGCAGGCCGCTGTAATTGAAGAAGAGACACGACAAGAAGCAAAGAATCTTAAGAGAGAAAATAAAAAGTTTTCAGCCTCGCAAGAACTTGGCTTTTTAAGTTCGGGGGTAATCCTAGAAGGGAGCCCGCTTCAGATACTTGAGCAAGATGCGGATCTAATGACTGAGGACGTGGCAAACCTGAGAAAGTCTGGATATGCAAACGCAAGAGCAGTGAGAGCTGGAGGTCAAGCAGCAGCGAGACAAGGTGTTAGCACGGCCGTTCAAAGCGGCTCTAGGTTTTTTCTTACGGCCGGATTGAAAGGAAGCTCTGGCTCGTCAGGTGGCAAGAATGGGTAAGATACCAGAATATAGACGTTCACAGTTTAGATCAAGTGCTGATACAGGTGCGGTTAATAGGGCCGCTTCACAAATTGGGCAGCCTACCTTTGGACAGATGGCCTATAGTGGTGCCGTCAATATTCTTGAAAAACAAAGGGCCATTCAAGAGAATGAATACCTCACAACTAAAGGGCTTGAGTTTGAGCTTAAAGCCCAAGAGCTCAAGGCAGCTCACGAGAAGAAATATGAAGGCGATCCAGTAGGCAAGTACGGAGAGTTTCAAAAAGAGTATAGCAAGCTTCAGAAAGAATTTACCGATGCAGCACCGACACGAGATTCAAGAAGAAGATTCTCTTCAATGACGAATCAATTCGGAATGAAACTAGAACACAATAATAAGCAATGGGAAATCAAGCGACTCGGTATCAACAATGGCGAGAAAGCTCAGAATGGCCTAGAAACGATTCAAGTGCAGGCCTTAAGGGTTTCAGACCCTAGGGCAATGGGAACGCTTGCAAAGAAGGGTAAGGCCTTTTTAGATACACTGAAGGAGACTCATACCCCTGAGCAGATAGAAGAGGCCAGAGAGAAATTTGAGTTTAACGCTGCCCTTAATTCTTTTGAGGGGCTCGTCGGACAAGGCAAATATGTCGATGCTCAAGAGCTTCTTGATTCTAAGGAATATGATTCTTACTTAGGTGATAATGGGATTAAGTCAGTTCAAAACTTAATTAATTCACAACGCAAAGTTATGGAACGCGAGAAAGCAGATTTTGAAAGATTGAAATTTGCCTCACCTTATAAATATCTGGAGAAGAAAAAAGAAGGCTTATCTACTATGGGAGACGATGGTTTCTTTCAGTTGGGCTCACCTTCTTCTATCACAAATCGCTTAAAGTTTATCGATAGAGCTCAGGCACAAAACCCAGGGCTAGAATTACCCTTCTTTGCTCCTGATGAGATTAAGAAATTTAAAGAAGATTTTGAGCGTGGTTCTAATACGGATAGGCTCAACTTCTTAAATGAAATATCCAAGACTCCTGCGGATCAAGCTGACTTATACGATCAGATGGGAGTGCCGCAAGAGATTTCTTTTTATTCAAGCTTCAAGGATAATCAAGATCAAGAGCTCTTTATCCAGGCCACAATGGCCAAGGATATTAAGCCGACTGATGATACCAGAAGCGCAGATATAAAAATGGAAGCCGAAAGCTCAAGCTTTGGTAAAGTTCTTTTAGATGCTTCTTCTTCCGTTGCACAAAATTCAAGCTTTAGAAGATCAACGCAGAATCTAATGGAGACAATGAAAAGAATCTCTATTTTAAAGAATGATCCGAAAGCTGGACCAGAGTTCTTTGAGAAAAACTTCACCGTTATAAATGATGGAGATCCTTTCTTTAGTGATAACGCGACAATGATCTATGTGCCTAATGATATCGATCAGGATCTTCTTGAGGATAAACTTAAGGAAAGCAAACAAAAGATTATTGAAGCTAAGGTCAAAGGGCTTGATTCAACTGCAAGCTACAACATGAAAAGACATATTGAAGAAAACACAACATGGCTCAATGGCCCCGATGGGCCAGTCCTTGTTGATAACGCTAGTGGGAAAATGATTGATACACCTAAAAGCACTAGGGTTTCTTTTGAGTCTTTCAGAAAGGCCAAACCAAAAAATAGGGTTGTGTTTGACAGCTCTTTATCTATGCCAGGAACTTAAATGAAGTTTGAAACGATATCAGATAATGACCTTTTAAATAACGCGAATAATAGAGAGGTTGGGTTTGCCGAAGCTTCTCTTGCTCGCCTAGGGCAAACTTTTGAAATCGATAATACGATGGGTACAGTTGTTAATGAGGCAAAGGTTGCGTGGGAATCTTTAAAGGAATTATCGGCCGGATACGATCCTAATCAGCCGACTCTTGAAGATACAATCAATGCTCGTGCTCGTGGTGAAGATGCTACCTTTCAGCCTCAAGAGCTCGAGAAGATATCTCAGGAAGATTTTGCAAAAGAAGGCTTTGGTGAGTTTGGTGCAAAATGGAATGAGGATATGACTCGTGCGCGTGCCGGTATAGAAAGAGAAACAAGTGAAAGGCTTAAGCGTTACCAGATGATAGGCGAACAGGCTGATCTTAATCCGGTTTATGGTTTTGGTTTAGATATTGTCGCCAATGTAGTTGATCCGATTAACTTTGTGGGCCTTGGGCCTTCAAGCAAGATTGCTGGTGTTGGAAAAAAAGTTTTGGCCAGTGGAGCAGCAGCAGGAATGGAAAACCTTGCAGTATCAGCTATCAATCGTCCTTATTGGGAAGAGCGAGGCATTGAGTCTACTTGGGTAGATTATACAATGGATGGACTCATGGGCTTTGGTCTTGGTGGTCTTATGGGTGGTGCCCAGCACTTAATTCAAACCAGAAAGCTTAGGTCAAAAGTAAAGCCCGAAACCAAGATGACCGTTGCCAAGATTCAAGCTCAAACAATTGAGCAGATCAGAAATAATGATAAGGTTGATTGGTCAAATATCCCAGACGCAGATAAAGCAATCGGAGAAATCTTCAATCTTCCAGAAAAAGAAGCGGCCCTTTCATTTAGGCAAAACGCCAAAAGAATATCGGAGTCACTTGGTATCTCAGAAGAAGATGCACTTGCACAGCAATTACCAGCACTTCTTCACATGAGAGACTTTAGGGCAAAGCAAACCGGAGAAGATTTTAATGAGCTTGTTACAAGCTTTGTTATTGAAAACGTAAAAAGTAAAAATAAGAAAGCCGTTGGTATAGAGTTTGATCTAAAAGCAGAAAACGCTCAAAGAGTTGAGTCAAAGCTTTTAGATGATGAAGTTGGTCAAATGCTTACCGAAGTTCAGTCTGGCGTTAAGGGCGAGCGAAGTGGCAAGATGATGGACGTAGGTGATGGGTATGAGTTTATTAATACCTCTACTCAGTCAACATATCCCAAGTGGTATCGAGATATCGGAGTAAAAAGTAAAGAGCATTTTGAGAAAATTGTAAGCTCAAGAAAAGGTCCGATATGGAAGCGTATCAAAGAGATTGCACAGGATCGTCTTGAGAATGGTGGTGCCGATGGTGAAGGTATCCCTTTTGAGCCTTCAAATGAATGGAGAAAACTCAAGGGGATGGAGCCGGTTTTATTAAACCAAGACTCGGCACCTAGTCGTGTAACCGGAGAAGTCATAGAGTTTGATGGTGCTGAAGGAGTGATTAAGCTTGCTGATGGTGAGCGCGTTTACTTTGATGCTGAATCAATCCGCAAAGGAAGAAGCCTTCCTGGTGTTGGTGAGAAGGTTGAAGTGTCTCTCGAGGAAGGTGCCGAATTTCCGATGGCCGAAACACTGTACCAATCAAACAGCAGAAGAAGATCGGGTACACAATGGGAAGTGAATAAGGAGAATTGGCCGGATGATTTTGAGACTGTAAATATTCCTAAGCAAAGAAGAAGTTTCATGCTTGGACAAAAAGAAGATCTTAAGGTCCAACTAGATCAGACCATGCCGGATAAACTGATTTTCAATGATAGCCTTGGTGAAGAGATAAAGATTAGTGATTATGGAAGAGGTAAAATTTCATCTTTCATAGTAAATACTGGTCGTGGAAATGGGCTCAAGGGTTCCGACTTAAGGCTAGACTATGCTCTTGTGTCTACAAAAATAGATGATGTTATCGCAAATGCGCACCATGTAGAAAATGGTGTTAACACGAAACCAGAGAGAGGTCGTGGTGACTTTAACTATCTCTTATCTGAGGTAAATATTCGAGGAAGAAAGTATCTTGTTCAACTGCAGGTTGTCAGCAAGGGCGGGGAAAAAGAACTTTATAATTATAAATTAAGCAGAATCGATGATATGTCGGGAGCGGCAAAAGTTGCTACTTCCAATACTGGTGTAACTAAGGGCCCGATTCCTCCCGACACTGATATTGTAACACCGTTCGTTAAAAAATTCAACGAGTCAAAAAGCAAGTTTTTTCAGTTAGATAGTGAGTCCTCGCCACGCGGCCAGATTGACTTTTTGGACGATGGTACTTCTCTTATATCGCTCCACAAGGGTGCCGATAACACAACGGTTTTACACGAGCAAGGACACTTCTTTCTTAACTCTTTTGAGGAAGTTGTTAACTCAGGCAAGGCAAATAAACAAACATTGTCAGATTGGAAAACAACTCAGAACTGGCTTGATAAGCAAGACTATAAAGCAAGTAAAGCAGATATAGATTCAATGGTTAAGAAATTGAAGGAAAAGGATTTTCCTTTAAAGGGCCACGAGCTTAGGAAGTTTGCACGCGATAAAGTTGAAGAGATTAATCGCCATGAGTTCTTTGCTCGTGGTTTTGAACAATATATGAGAGATGGAAATGCTCCCTATGCTGGTGTTGCAAGAGTCTTTGAAAAGTTTCGTGATTGGTTTAGAGGTATATATAAATCTCGTGAATCTCTTAATGCAGATATAACTCCAGAAATGAGGGACGTTTACACACGCCTTATGGGTGGCGAGAAAACACTATCTTTAAAAGGCGAACTACCTACTCCAAAGGCGAGGCTTACTCCTGAAGAGCGAGTTCTTTCTGATGATTTCGATTCTTTCATTGAGTCATATAACCAAGGCGCCCTGGATGAGTTTGACACCAAGGCAGTTGAGGACGTTCTTCAATTTGAAAACACAGTGACCAAAGCTCAGGATATTTATAAGAAAATTGGTGAGCTTACTTCTCTTTATCAAAAGCCCTTAGATATGGCCGATCAAATTGCTGGAGAGTTTGAGATCCCAAAGAGCGAGGCAAAGGAGATGGTTGACGGTGTTCTTGGCCTTGTTGTTGAAGATGGTCCCGAGAGAGCTAGGCAAATTGCTACAATCTTAAGCACGTTATCTGAGGGACTTGATAGACAAAAGGCCCTTGAAAAAAGAAATGCTGCATTTAGTTTAAGGGCAAGGCAAAACCTTAAGGGCTTTGTTGATAAGATTATAAAAGAAAATTATCAAGATAAGGGAAAATGGAAAACTTTTGTCGAGTCGAATGGTACACCTGAGCGTGCTATCCTCGCAACACTAGAGGGTGATTCTAGGATGCGTGGGGTACAAGGTGCAGGGCAAGCGGTCTATGCAGACTACCAGGGGCTTTCTCAATATTGGACTCAAAGCCTTATGAGTGAAATGGAGAAGGTTGATCCTAATATTGAAAAACTATTTTCAAAAGATCCCACTCTTAATGAGAACGTTGTTCGTGAAATGTGGGAGATTCGATCAGATGGTAGTGGCAATCCTGGAATAACCGGAGACTCAAGAGCTAAGAAAATTGCAGAGCTCTTTTCCAAAATGTCTGAAGAGACTCGCACAAGATTGAATGATGCCGGTGCGGATATTGGAAAGCTAGACGGATGGGTTCCCCGTAGGCACGACTATGAGAAGATGGTTCTTGCTGGGCGTGATGGATGGATCGCAGACATAAGATCAAAACTTGATATCGAGAGAAGTTTTCCATGGGTTAAAAATGAGGATGAACTTCTTGAGGCACTTGGCGAGACTTATGACAATCTAGTGACAGGTATCCATGAGATCAATGATCTTCCAGGTCTTAACGATGCAGTTGCCCCAAGTCCTGCCAATATAGCAAAACGCATGGGCAAAACCAGAAAGCTACATTTTACAGACTCGGGCAGCGAGCTTGAGTATTTAAAAAAGTATGCCGGTGCTTATAATATTGCCGAAACAATGTTCTCACACTTAGACCGATCAGCAAGAACAGCTTCGTTAATGGAGAGGCTAGGGCCTAATCCAGATAACACGATTATATCTGTTATTGACCAAGTTAAAGAAGGTCTAAGAAAAGGCGAGTATGGAATACCTCAAGATAAGGTCCAGGAGTTAGTTAAGCAGCTTCCAAACCGTCAACAACTTGCTGCGCGTGAAACCAATATAGGCCGCGCTATGAGCGTGGTCACTGGAGAAAATCAGCTCGTTGAAAATGTAACCATGGCAAACGTATCGGGAGCGATCAGATCAATAAACACTCTCTCGAAGCTTATGGCCGCAACTCTTTCACAATTTTCAGATGCGCTATCCGTTGCCAATGAAATGAGAATCATAAAAGATCAGGGATATGCTGGAGCGTGGAACGATACACTCAAAGCTTACTTTAAGAAAATGAGTCCAGAACAAAAGACCAATGTTCTCGACAAGCTTGGCATTATGTCCGATGGTTTTAATCTCGCATCATTTAATCGATTCGATGCAGCCGACAACTTAAATAGTAAATTCGCAAGGGCCATGGATAAGGGCTTTAAAATGTCCGGCATGACTCAACTCACCAATAAGATTAAGTCAGGCTTTGGGCTTGCCCTTTCTAAGGAGTTTGGTGAGAACTTGGATAAGAGCTTTGATGACCTCGCCCCTGGGATAAAGGAAGTTCTTTCTCAGTACGGATCTATTGACGCATCTAAATGGGATATTATCAGGAGTTCACAGGGGATCGATGTTGATGGCCAAAAGTTTTTGACTCCTGATTCTATCAGAAAATTAGAAGATGAGGCATTTGATAACTTACTCCCAGAAGAGTTAAGAGTGACTTCGTTATTTGAGGGAGCTGATTCTAAACTTGAGGCAAAACGTGCAACTGAGATCAAGAGAATCAAGCGTGAGCTTGAGCAATCCCTAAGAACGGTATTTGTAGAAGAAACTCGTAACGCGGTCCTTGAGCCTGATGCCAGGGTAATGAGAACGACCACCGGAGGATATAAGAGAGGGACCACAGCAGGGGAAGCGTGGCGACTAATGAATCAATTTAAGTCGTTTACCTATGCCTACACTCAAAGGACTCTTGGTGGAAAGCGCATGATGAAAAAAGAAGGAGACTATGGAGGGGTGGTTCACCATGCTCTCATGGGTGGACTTCTTGGGTACATGTCAATGGTGGCCAAGGATTTATCAAAAGGTAAAGAGCCTCGTGATCCGACCAGTTCAGCAACGTGGGCAGCGGCTATGGCCCAAAGTGGTGGCGCTGGCATTATTGGGGATCTTGCTTTTAATGATGCCAATCGCTTTGGCGGTGGAATACTTGCAACACTCGGAGGGCCCACGCTTGGGACCGCTGAAGATTTATATAAGCTCACCATTGGAAATATGCACAAAGCAGTTGCCGGAGAGAAAACAGATTTTCTATCCGACTCAGTCAACTTTATCCAGAGAAACAATCCGATCCCACACGCTAATCTTTGGTACACGAGAACAGCAATGAACTACCTTTTTTGGTATCAGTTAAGGGAAGCCTTAAACCCAGGCTCTATAAGAAGAATGGAAAGAAGAGTTAAAAAAGATAATAATCAAGAGTATCTACTTTCACCAAGTAGTCTAGTCCGATAGGAGCATCGATGAGTATTTCAAGCACATCAAACAAAGTAAAATATGAAGGCAACGGAGTGACTACAGAGTTTAGTTTCTCTTTCAAAATCTTTGATGAGTCAGACTTAAAAATTATTAAGATTCTTGTTGCCGATGGCACAGAAGAAGAGCTTGCCTTAACCACAGATTATAGTGTTGATTTCACTGTCGGTGAGGAAGGTGGAACGGTTACACTAGTAAGTACTATTTCGTCAGATTATGAGCTCTTAATAAAGCGGGAGCTTGATCTAACTCAAGAGCTAGTAATTCCTCCAGGATCAAACTTGCCAGAGAAGAATTTCGAAAATGCTTACGATAAGAACACTATGCTAATTCAGCAAGTAGATGAGAAGCTTAGTAGGGCCATATTATTTAAAGAAGGCACAAGTCTTGCTGATCTTTCTTTTCCAGTTCCTAGTGCAGGAAAAGCTCTTCTTTGGAACGCAGATGGTGATGGCCTAGAAAATTCTACAGATGAGTTTAATGAGATTGTGTCCGATGCAGAAGCCGCGCAAAGCGCAGCAGAAGCAGCACAAGCCGCCGCTGAGACGGCACAGAGTGCAGCTGAAACCGCTCAAAGTGCAGCAGAAATAAGTGAGAACAATGCGGCCACAAGCGAATCAAGCGCAGCAAGCTCGGCAACTGCGGCTTCTACCTCAGAAACTAATGCAGCAACTAGCGAATCAAATGCAGCAGCAAGCGAAAATGCAGCAGCAATATCAGAATCAAATGCGGCTACATCATCCACAGAAGCTGCAACAAGCGCGACCAATGCAGCAACCTCAGAATCTAACGCAGCCGATTCAGCTACTGCGGCAGCAACCTCAGAATCTAATGCTGCCACTAGTGCGAGCGAAGCTTCAACAAGTGCAGATAATGCAGCTTTAAGCGAGGCGGCGGCAGCGACAAGTGCAAGTGAGGCGGCAAGTGCAGCAGCAGCAAGTCAGTGGTCGAATGTTACATATATAACAAGTGCTGATTCTCCAGTATCAATTACTGACTCAGACTCAGGAACGCTTTACAGTGTAGATACTTCTTCCGGTGCTGTAGTATTTAATCTTCCTTCGATTGCTGGGCTTACACTTTCAAACCCCTGGGTTGTCGGTGTTAAGAAAAGCGTGGACTCGGCTAACGGTATTACTATTAATGCAAATGGATCAGATGAGATCGATGGCGAGCCAAGTGCAGAAGTAACAGACTTTAGAGGGGGAATGACCTTTATACCTGATACGGATGCAGCACCGGACGAATGGACAACTATATCTTTTGGAGCAAACTCAAGCACAGGCGGTGGTGGCTCACTTAAACTATTCTACCAAGAAAGCTTTGAAACCGTAGACGCAGGAGACTTCACAACAGATAGCGGAGCTATTGGCACAGGTGGAGGAACTTTCTCAGGCTCTATAACTGCCGAGACAACTAACCCTCTTAATGGTTTACAGTCTTTTAAGTACACTCAGGCAAGTGGCAGTGCTGATGATTTCTTTTATCTTGGAACTATTGACGTACCCCTTAGATTTCAAAACTCCAAGGTAGAGCTATCGGGTGGATTCGCTTACACGGGTGATCGTGGAGATGTAAAGGGCTACATTTACGATGTAACCAATGCTGCTTTAATCCTCGACGGTGACGGAAACCCTGCGACCTTTGACCCTTCTATTCAAGGCGGGATGAGTGTTAATCTTAGCGGCACTGAGCAGCTTAGATGGGTATTTAAGACTGAGGTTGAGAATATCGGGGCAGTTTTAACCTTCGATGATATTGAGATACTTGGTGAACCTGATAGGAATATTAGTATTTTTGCGAGTAGAGATTCTTTCGATTTAAGTGTTACCAGTTCTTGGGATTCTTTTGCGACCATTACGGCCAAAGCAATAAGAAGAGGCTCTTTTATGGACGTAGAGCTAAGTGCTATTATTACGTCTACACCATCTGGTAACTTTGATATAGCTCTAAGTGATTATACTTTTGATGCCTCGAAGATTACACAACCCAACACTAACGCAGAAGGTAGTCTTTTGGGGTACGCTAAGGCGTTCGATGTAGGCATTGGCGCATATCAAGGAAGTGTTGTATATACGAGCCCTACTTCCGTTAGGGTTTTAGATGAGGCATCTTTGTGGACTCCTAGTAACCCATTCACTTTTGTATCAGGTGACGCTATCAATATGAAATTCTCTGTTCCCATCCAAGGTTGGAGCGACAAAGAAGATAACGTCATCGTGGCGAATACGAATAATCGCCCCGCCTATGTTACAGCACAAGGCAACGGTGGACTAGCAATTACTACTGCAAACAATATCGACTTCACAGAGGTCGCCGATAATAACAATACTTGGACAGGTACAACATTTACCGCACCCCAGAGAGCAAGGTATTTATTCTCCGGTGCTGCGCTCTTTGCGACAAGTGGCTCTAGGGCAATTCGAGCGGTTGTCAACGGTGGGTCTTATGAGAAAACCTTATCTAACATACTCACAGACTTTCACCATAAGTTTGAAGGAACTCTTGACCTAGAGGCGGGTGACACTGTTCAAATAAGACTCGATACGGGAAGCGGAACATTAAGTAATAATAATAAATATCACTGGCTAACTATTCAGCAACTTCCTGACTATGAAGAAATGGTGCTTGCATACCTTAATGAGAGCAGGGTTGGATTTAGTGCAAACACTGCCTCTACATCACTGAGCCCTTCTCTTGCTCCTGTAATATTTACAAATGAAGTTTTTGATACAAACGATTCATATAATGATTCTACAGGTGTTTTTGAAGCCCCAAGCTCAGGCCTTTATAGTGTAAACTCTTCACTATTTACAGGCACTAGCGCCACGGCCGATGGTCAATATCTCGATACTGCTGTCTATGTAAACGGTTCACCCGTTAAGGCGAGTACTGGCTATGCTGCAAGTGGGGTTACTGTAGGAATGGTGAACATTTCGTATCTAGTTGATTTAACGCAGGGAGATGAGGTTCAGATTTATGCGGGCTCTAATGTTGGTGCATCTAGGTCACTATCGTCTAACTCATTACACTGTGCATTTTCAATCCACCGCATACGATAAAGGAAACTCATGGAAGAGCTAAGTAAACACATACCTGAATTTGTTGACTACCTTTTTAAAGGGGTAATTGCTATCGGGCTATATCATTTTAAGGACATTAAAAAGTCGATGGAAACCATGACGGACTCTATCAACAAGTTAAACCTTGGAATGAGTCGCATGATGGAAAAGCACGATAACAAAGATAAGATACTCGACGAGCACACAAAGGACTTGAGAGCGCTTCGTGACAAAATGCACGAGCTTAATAACGAGTATATCCCAAAGATCGAAGTCAACTATGAGAAGATTAAACACTTAGAAGAACGAATAAAATAAGTATAGTCGGGCAACTCCTTATGATTAATCAAGCAAGAATGATCTTGCAAAATAAGGAGATATTATGAAAGGTATTGAACAAATTAGCGAGCTATTTGATGGGCTAGACGTTATTGCAGAAACAGCAGGAAAGGTTTATCAAGACAAGAAGGTAAACCTTGCTGATCTTCCTCATGCAATAGAAATGCTCGTGAAAGCCGAAACACTAATGGAAGCTTTCAAGGGATTATCTGAGATCAAGAAAGAAGCTGCTGACCTACAGAATGACGAGCTTCTTGCTATCGCAACTCGCATGATCCAAGTTGGAAAGAAGTATGAGCAAGCTCGAAAGGGTGCTTAATTATCTAGGGGACTTGTTCCCCTATTTAATTCTTTTATTAACCCTATTTTTGTTGGGGTATTATGCTTGAGTTAATCAAGGCGGCGCTGATCGCTATTCCTGAAATTAATAAAATTTTAAATAGAATCGATTCTTCAATCGTTCAGATTGCTGAAGCTCGCGCCGAGGCCAATCTTCAAGAGGTTAAGGATCAATTAAACACACTTACTAAAAGGCTAGAAAATGCAACTACACGCGAAGAGATTGCTTCTATTGTTCGTGACCTCAACTCTATTGAGTTGTAAGGAATACAAGGCCCCAAAGGTTGAGCTTTGTGGTGTCAATCCAGAAGGGGATGCTTCTTGCAATGACCAGCGAAGAGTTGAGGGATCACAAGACTATACCAGAAGCCTAGGTCCAGGTGACTTATGCACCAATGCCTCAGACTTTGCTCTTGCAAGAGGATGGTGTGCCGAAAGAGTTACGGATCTAATTAAGTGTGAAAAGAACCTAAAGAGGCTTGAAAGGCGTTGCCGCTAGAAGCGATATTTAAATAAAAGGACCGCGCTGCTTGCGTCAGCCTCGCCCTGAAATGAATTTCCTGCTGCGCTACCTTTACCTTGCCCTGTCATATCAAACTTAATGGGACGATACATGAGCTCAATACCAAAGCTTTTGTAGTTAGCCCCTAGCGAGAAAGTTGGAGCTATCGTTTCCTTGGCCGTGTAATTAAAGGTCGTATTGTCTTTGATGATTGGATCATAGTAATTGATGCCCAATCCAAAAAGTAAAGAGAAGTCCTGATCGTATTCATAATGAACTTCGGTATTGATTCCAAAGGCTGGCAAAGTGTACTCAAACTCTGGAGAGTTGTCATAGTAGACATCGGTCCCAATCGTCTGAATCATTCTTTCTGTTTTTCTTGGAAGATCTAGGGATGCACGTCCACCTATATTGATCTTTAATTTTTCGGTGGAGTAGATATCTTTTTGGAGCCCTAGCAATAAGCCAAGGCCAACACTCTTTTGCTCAAGATCAGCAGTATAAGAGTCAGAGTTATAAGTTCCCTCGAGCGAGCTTGTCGTATCTGGATTAATGTAGAAGCCAGTATAAAAACTATCTTCAGCAAGAGTGCTAAGTGAAATCAATGTAAGTAGTAGTAACTTTCTCATGGTGTCATTATCGCACAAAATCAAAAAAACATTATTTTAAATGGTAAAGAAATCTTAATCTCTTGAAATAATATTTATCGTCTATCCTTGAGGGTTTTGGAAAGTTGCCAAGTTTAATTGGATGCAATCTGTGATTGCTATGAAAAATATTTACTTTATATAAGAAAACTTTATTTATCTTTAATTTTTAAACTAACTCTATTTGAATAAAGTAAAGTTTTAGTCAACCCCCATAACTACTTTAAAGTAGTGATTACTTAAAATTTCATTTAGGAAATTTACTAAACATGCAGGGATTGAATGATAGATCAGATACAGAAGATAATTAAAGAGCTTCATAAAGTTAAGCATACTGACAAAAAGGTAATTCATAAAAGCGACACAACTCTTGTACTTATTATTGATAATGAAATCGTGAGAATAAAGAAAGATAAATGCAAAAAGAGAAGGCTTGTTCTTATCAAGTAGAGCTATGCTTGCTCTTTATTTTCCTTGTTTAAAGATAGTTCTTCCTCAATTTCGATAGAGTTATTGATGAAGTCTAGGATATCTTCAAGTATTTCAGTTCGCTTTAGCTGCTGGGTTTTAGTAATGATCTCTAGGATTAATTGGTCACGTCCCTTATCTACTGGATCGGCCCCGTAAAACCACCTGGGATCTCTGTTCGTCATTACTGCTATCGTTTCTAAATCCTCTACCGATGGCATATTTGTACCATTAAACCAATTCATAACAGTTGACTTGCTCTTTTGGGTAGCTTTTTGAATTGAGGCTTTCGAGATATCGCAAGTATCTACGGCTTCATTTAATCTGAATGTGAAAATTTTTCTAAGTTTAACCATCTGTTTTCATTATATAAGTCAAATTATTCTGGACATAGGTCTTAAATATGTTGACCATGGTCCAGATATTCTGTACTATTGTTTTAACGAAACGAAGCATGGAGAGATTTGATGCCTGATTTTGACAATACAAAATTAGAAGAATTGCTAGAGAATTCTGGCTACAGGAGAAAGTGGGTTGCGAAAAAGATTGGCGTCTCTGACAATACACTTTACTCATACGTGAAAGGTTTGCGTTCACCTTCATATCTCTCCGCTACTCGCCTTGCTGAAATATTCGGCTGCGAAGTAGACGAGTTATACAAAGACAACGCAGCTTAACTTAATCATATCACTTATTTTTTTTAAAGACGGTTTGTAAAACCTTCAGGATAAGTGCGCCCAAAAACAGGGCAAACATATAGAAAGCATAACAAGTAAGCATTTAGTTTATTTAAACGGCAACAAATGAGGGCAACATGATTACACAAGAAAAGGAAGTATTGGTTCAAAATCTAATAGATCAGCTTGACCTTGAGTGCATGGATTCATGTGAAGAAACAATTCAGGCCATGATGTACTTCATAACTCGCGTAATCCTTAAGAGAGATTTTGATATTGAGTTAAGCACTAAAGAGCTGGATCTAGCTAAGGGTATTTCCATGGACCTCATTAAAGAGAAGGTCGAGGTAGAGATAGAGAAATATCTTCAAAATACTCTTTCAAAAAATAACTACAACGAGTCTGTTCTTAAGACTGTGAATAATAAGACTTTCATTGGGAGGGCATCATAATGAAAAAGCTAATGAGCAATAAAGACTATCACGCAAGCGAAGCAATTGGATCTTCACTTCTTAAGAAGATTTCTTTGAAGTCATTGCTTCACGCAATTAATGACGATTTTAAAACAAGTTCGGCAATGGACCTAGGGAGCGCGATTCACGCAGCAATACTAGAGCCGGAAACTTTCTCTAATGAGTTTGCAGTATCAGAGAAGTTTGATCGTAGAACAAAAGCAGGAAAGATTGCAGCGGCCGCTTTTGAAGAGGCCAATGCTGGCAAGACAATCATCACAGAAGATCAAAAAAAAATTGTAGAGAGCGTAAGAAAATCAGTTCTTAATCATCCTATTGCTAGTGGGATGCTCAAGGGGGCAGAAAGTGAATACTCTTACTTTACAGAGATTGACGGCATTAACTGTAAGTGTCGCCCTGACTTATATCATCCTGAGCATGGGTGTTTGGTCGATCTTAAGAGTTGTGCCGATGCTTCAAAGGATGGCTTTATTCGTGCCTGTATTAACTTGGGATACCATATCCAGGCTGCTTTTTATCTGGACGTATTCAACAAAGCAAACGGCACAGATATTAAAGAGTTTTATTTTATCGCAGTAGAAACTACTAAGCCTTACGCTGTGTCAACTTACAAGATGGGCGAGGTTGAGCTTAATCTTGGACGCGCTCAATATAAGGCAGCTCTAGGGATGCTTAAGAAGTACAAGGAGACACCTGAAGAGATCGATCATTTCGGATACGAAGAAGTTATTAACGAGATCCAGTTTCCAATCTGGGCCCTTGAGAAGTTCTCAGCATAGGAGTGGTTATGAGTGATAATGATGTAATTGAAGTTAAAGCAACTCAAGTAAATGATATAAAAGTAAACGAAAGATCAATCCAAGAGTTAGGCGACCGTATTGATCTTATGAAGAAGTTTGTAAGTGAAAGACTTAATAATCATATAGATGGGGACTATGCCGTAATCCCTGGAACAAAGAAGCCCTCTTTGTTGAAGCCTGGGGCCGAGAAGTTATTGCTTCTTTTCGGCCTTGGGTTTCGCTTTGAGATCATTAACCAGGTTGTTGATTTTATGATTGGCGAGGTTTCTTTTCTTATCCGTTGTGTGGTTTATCGTAAAGCAACTAATGAGGCAGTAGGTGAATATATTGCTTTTTGCTCTAATCAAGAGAAGAAGTATAAGAATCAAAACCCTGCGGATATTGTAAACACAATTCTTAAAATGTCTGAGAAGCGCGCCCTTGTTGGTGCAACAATATCGGCAACTGGTGCGAGTGATTACTTCACCCAAGACCTTGAAGATATGGATCGCACAAGAACGGCCGACTCATCAAAGTTTAAAAATTCATCTGGCTCAAGCTCAGGAAGCTTTGTGATTAAGTTTGGAAAGTTTAAAGACCAGACTCTTCAAAGTGTTGGAGCTGCACAGATTGAGAATTACATGAACTATATGCTCACTCAAGCTGAAGAAAAAGGTGAGGATATTAAAGGACCAGTTAAAGAGTTCATCGACAAAGCAAGAGAATTTCTAAGGGAGGCAGCATGAGCTCATTAAATAAAGTTCAACTGATCGGACGCGCTGGAGCCGATCCAGAATTAAAATATACAGCAACTTCAAAAGCAGTATGTGGACTATCCCTCGCAACAACGGATAAGTGGACAGATAAAGAAGGTAAAAAGCAGGAGAGCACCGAGTGGCACCGTCTAGTATTTTGGGGGAAAGGTGCCGAGCTTATAAATCAATACATTAAAAAAGGCTCTCTTCTTTATATTGAAGGAAGTCTAAAAACTAGATCATGGGAAGATGACAGTGGTCAAAAGAAATACAGTACAGAAATTCACGTTAAAGATTTCAAGTTTCTATCGTCAAGCTCGCAAGCTGGGAGTGCTTCTCAAGATAATAGTCAAAGCATTATGACTGAGGAAGATCATGGATACACCACAGAAGATTTACCATTCTAATAAAAATTATTACGACTCACGGCCACTTGTGGCGGCCTGCTGCTTGTCGGGCGTGATCTGGTACTGGTGTGTGAGATTGGTGATTTATTTAATAGGGTGAATATGAAGGCAGTTAATATAATAGCAAAAAGAAACCTTGATCTCATTAGGGAGAATGAAAGACTTAGAGATGAGATCAGTAGAATCAAGTCTATTAAAGATCAGGAATATAAAAGCCTTTGGAGTGAGCACCAAGAGGCCATGCAAAAGTTAAGCATGATTAATCAATTTACCCAAAATTTAACCAAAGTTTACCCATGCGAGGAAGTGTCGTGAGCGGATACCGAGTCTATATAAATGCAAAAGAGAGAGAGACACTAGTTGACTTAATTTCTAATGATCTCCAACTATCTAATTTAGATGAGCATTTAAAAGAAAAAGAAAAGTTAATAGCAAAACTCCTGGACCACCAGGACCAAGTGAATAAAACAACTAAGTAACGGTGGTTAATTATGAAGTGTCAAAACGGAATAGACTATGATGAATGTGAAAACGAGAGAGAAAAGGGAAGTGAGGTTTGCTCTGAGTGTAATGAGAGACTTGCTCAAGATGCGCTTAATGACTTCTATGGATCGAGTGCTCCTCAGACTCTTCGGGAAAAAATAAATGACAAACAGTAACCCAGCACTATCAAAGCTTATTAGGGAAAATGTAAAAACCAATGCTTCAGACCTAGCAACTGATATGGGATACGGAAATCATGCATCTGGCTACCATCTTATAAACGGCAAGAGAAAAATAAAGCCTTCGCAAGTAAGCACTCTTGCAAAAGTGTTGGGTGTTGACAGTGAGCTAATTATTCAAGCGCTGACTTTAGATTATGAAAATTTATTAAGAAACACCTTGATGATGAAATAGGTGTAAAAAGACAAGATCATTAACCCCTCTCGATTACTGGTGCAAGACGGTAATGATGAGACGGGAGGGGTTATTTTTATAAGGTATTAATGACTTAACGCATAAGGAAATGACAATCAATGTACGTTCAGCAACTTTCCCCAATTCAATTAAGAAAAATTGCGGAGGGCAACGCTATGAGTGTATTTATTACTTATGCTACGCGCACTAAATGTAAAAAGTGCGGGCACGATGAATTTATTAAAATAGAAGATGAGGAAGATGGTCACAATATTCCTCAGTGTGCAAAGTGCTTTATTGGAAAGCCTTCTTTGTATCGGGTTGGGTTTTCGGTTCCCGAACTAGGGACTAACCGATTTAAGAAGATTCTTAAGTCAAAGAATGAGGTAGGCGAAAAGCTTACCACCTTAACGAAGGCCAAGAACTTTAAATCTTATATTGAAAACAAGCTTAAAAAAGAAGGTCTTGATTTTGATCCAAGAGAGATAGGCACAGAGTCCGAGAGAAAAATCTTTATCATCGAGTGTCTTGCTCAAGAGTATGTGAAGTTTCAATACAAGAGATTAAGGAGGGAGCAAATTACTCCTGCTGGTCTGGCCAAGAAACTTGGGGTTTTAAAAAACCAAGTTATCCCCATTTTTGGTAAGTGTAATGTGAAGCAAATAAACCATGGGCTTGTGGAGAGATATTTAAATAATGAGGTCGTTACAGATTCAATGTACAACGAGATCATTAAAGAGCTGAGAGGGCTGCTTAGTTTTGCAGCAATCAATTCTCTCATTCTCGCGGTTCCACCATTACCAAAGCCACAAAGACAAAAGACATTTAAGGTCGAGGATTTTTATACAGAGTCCGAGCGCGATCTGGTCATCTCTAACATTAAGAAGAGAAGGCACCAAATAGCTATAGTCTTATTGACTCGATATGTTGCGAGGCAATCAGAGATCAGGTGTCTCCGATGGAAAGATATAGACTTCAAAAGAAGAACTATTACTTTCTCTAGGCACTTATCTGAAGGAAAGGGGCTTGCAAAAACTAAAGAGCTGGATGGCCTTAAGTCTAGCCCAGAGGCAGCACTTGTGTACCCATTTTTTAATGGCCTTCAAGATATGCTGATCGAACTTACCCCAAGTCTCGCCGGAGATGATCTTGTTTTTCCAGGTAACGGTGGAAAGTTTATGGGGAAAAATACTCTTTGGAGCGCATGGACAAAATCAGTAAACGAGCTAATTGCTCAGAAGAAACTAAATAAAAAAGTTGATTTACATAGAGGTACGAGAAGTTCAACACTGAGTATCTTGCTAGAGAAAGGTTTCTCAATGCAAGAGTTGAATGAGTTGTATGGTGGTAATTTAAGGACGATGGAAAAACACTATGCGAAACGCAAGATGCAAAATGTAGTTTCCATTTTTGAAAAGGGAGTGTAGTGGTGTGCAACTGGTGTGCAATTACAAAACACTCCCAAAAAGTCCAATGATATTAGCGGTTTATTAAAACAGACGCTCCTTTGCAGGGGGCCCCTTTTTTATTTCTTTTTTTCCATCCTATGGAAGTCTACATTCTTCTTCTTTTACACCTTCAGCAAGCTTAATGATTTCAAACTTATTGCCATTTGGTTTAAAGTGACCAAGCTCCGTTACAACTTCATCAACAACACCCATTCCTGTAAGGGGAAGTTCCGTTTTCTTAAGTAGCTTTGGTTCACCGGCCTTATTAAAGTGAGTCATCATGATGATTATACTCTTTGCGCCGTTAACTAAGTCCATAGCACCGCCCATTCCTGTAACTTTCTTACCAGGGATCATCCAGTTGGCCAAATTCCTGGCAGTATCTACTTCCATCGCCCCAAGTACACAGTAATCGATATGACCTCCACGAATCATTCCAAAGCTCATTGATGAGTCAAAGAAAGATGCGGCCTTATTTATGCTTATGGTTTCTTTTCCAGCGTTTATAAGGGTAGGGCTGGCCTTACCCTCAGGTGGACGCCCTGATACACCCAGCACACCATTTTCGGAGTGAATCATAATTTGTTTGTTTGGATCAAGGTTTTCGGCAACCAGTGATGGTAGGCCAATTCCTAGGTTTACACTTGAACCTTCTGTAAAAAGAGAGGCCACATATTTGGCCATTTCGTCGCGAGTCCAGCTCATCATTATACCTTTTACCTTCTATTTAGTTTTTAAAAATTCAATATCATTTGCGTAATCACTTCCCTGATATATTCTTTGTACAAAGATACCAGGAAGGTGAATATCTTCATGTGGGATTTCTCCACACTCAACAAGCTCCTCTACTTCAACTATAGTTATATCTGCGGCCATGGCCATTAGAGGTGAAAAATTACGAGCACTTTCTTTGAACCATAAGTTTCCAAACGAGTCACCCTTTTGGGCTTTTATGATGGCAAAGTTTGCATGAAGAGATTTTTCTAGAATACAAGGACGATCAAACTCTTTAACCTCTTTACCTTCGGCGACAAGTGTACCGTATCCAGTTGGGGTATAAAAAGCACGAATTCCCATTCCCGCAGCACGTATACGTTCAGAGAATGTTCCTTGGGGGACAAGTTCAACCTCTACCTCTTTGCTCATCATTCTTTTTTCGAGATCAGGGTTTCCTCCTACATAGGAGCAAATGGCCTTTTTTATCTTATCTTGAATGAGGATTTCAACCAGGCCACGTCCACTATTTCCAATATTATTAGAGATAACAGTAAGGTCTTTAATATCCATGGTGGCCAGAGTATGGATTGAATTTTCAGGGATTCCGCACAGTCCAAAACCACCTGACATAATAGTAGAGCCTGATGAAACATCAGCAAGTGCTTCTTTAGCGCTTTTATATACTTTTGACTTCAAATCAATCTCCTTTTAGAAGAACTTTTTTTACTTTCTTTAAACTATTCTCTAGCTCTTTGTCCGTCATATTGAGGTGGGGAGCTAGAATCATTGTTTGGTTAATTACAGATATATAAACTCCATTTGATATAATTTCCTCTGGAGTAATTGGTCTTGGCAATTCAATGGCCATAAGTAGGCCAATATGTCTGACGATCAGTCCTTGATACTTTAGAACAACTGCGAAGTTGGAGAGTGTATTAATGGAGCGCTTTAAATTTTTTTGAAAAGTTTCATTTTCAATAAGTTCAAAGACTCCAGAAATTGCGGCAAGACCTAGAGGGTGGGCATAGTTGGTTAAACCACAAGATAGAATATTCTTATCATAGAACTTGGCAATTTTTTCACAAATGAGCACGGCCCCAAGAGGAAAGAAACCTCCGGTCAAGGCCTTGGCCATGACAATGAAGTCAGGCTTAAGTGTAGGGTAGTGGTCGATTCCAAAAAAGGCACCTGTTCTATGAACGGCGCAAACCACTTCATCCATTATAATTTTAATTTTATAACGTGTTGCGAGTGCTTGGATCTTTTTATAATAGGCCGGATGAGCAATGATTACACCATTGCCTCCTGTAATGGTTTCAAGACAGAAGGCCGCAATTTTATGAGCTCCGTGTTTGAGAATAATTGATTCGATAGTCGAGCCTTTGGGATCTTCCTCTGGGCCTGGGATTCGCACTGTCCATTGCCTCGGAAGTAAATGCTGCTCATTTCTCCAGTCACCGGTTACACTTAGTGCTCCCATTGTTGCTCCATGATAGGAGCGCTTTCTTGCCAATATAATATTTCTTCCCGTAACTTGGCGTGCTATTTTTAGTGCATTCTCAATTCCTTCACTACCGCTTAGAGTGAAGAATGTTTTATAGCTCTTTACGACATTTCCTGTTTTAGGAGAAATCCGTTTGGCCTTTTCATTGAGCTTATGCGCAATTTCTTCTTTCAAATTAAAAGTGTGTTTGGGCAGTGCTATTGAAAAACTGGCCATCTGCTTCTTCATTGCCCCTGTGATGGTGGAGTTTTTAAGGCCGAAGCTTGCTTGATAGCTCATAGAAGACAGGTCCGTAACTTGCCTAGGCCTTGATTGATTATCAGTACGAATATAAAAAGAATGATTGGAAACTTTTTCAAGTTCCATGGTGAAAGCATTCTCTTGCTTCGTCCAAGTTATAAAATAGGGGCGATTCACTTAACTCTTCCTTGTCGTAAGCTTTAAATTATATTGTGAGCACTCTTTGCGCGTAATTTTCATCTTCATGCACACAACCACGCCAAACAGAGAAGGATTTTGTTCTATGGTTATAGACACCTCCTCCACATGTTATAGAGGGATCTTGTACCCCAGATTGAAAGTGTCCACAAATACTTTTAGGGTAGTTATCATGGCCTTGTAAGGTATCAATAAGCTCTTTTTCTGTGTTAATTTGGTCAATCTTACTTTGCATTACTTGATAACGATCAAATGAAGTTGAGTTTCTAGAAATGGCCTCCTCTTCTTTTTGTGCTTCAGGGTGTATGCAGTGATTAGTATGGAAAATACTTTTAGTTTTATCGGAGAGATTTATTTCGCTACTGCAGTGGCCAAAATGAGGAGATAGCTCCCAGTTTTGCCACTGCTTTCCATCGGAGAGCAGGTAATTATGCCCCGAGGTGGGATGAGAATTTATGAGTTTATCCTTGGCACTTTGAAAATCATTTGAATTTAGAATATCTCTAACTATTGCAGGCCAAATGACACCAGATTTAGCTTTTTGAGTGTTTATATTATTAACGCCTACAAAGAGTGAGTTTTTATTCGCTCCCATCATTCCAAGGCATCCTACTAATGAATAGACTACAAACTCCCCTGGAAGCTCGATTGTACATACATAATTCTTTGCTGATGAGTGCATGTCCCAAGTTTGGCCACTTAAAGAATCACTTTGTTTAATACCTACAGATGTACATCCCTGATCAGTTAAGTTGATATCTCTAAAGTCGGTATAGTTATTTAGAATTACGAGATCTGTGATCGTAAGATTTGAGGCTTCTTGAATAGCAATAAATTCATCGTATAAAGCAGGGTAGTCGGCCTTGGTGGCCAATGCTTGCTCCATCGCCAATTCATCAATTGAAGATTTCAAAGAAGGACTTTTTTGAAGCATAAGATCCTTTCTTATCTCTGAGAGCTCTTTGATTTCTTTTCGGAAGCTTTCGCCATGCATGGACCCCCACTGAGAAGGAGTATGAGATTTATCATAGCTAATATGGGGAAATTGGCAGTCACTTATTTTAGTCATGATTGCTCCTTATGATTTCTTCATTAGTGTCATATCACTGGGGTCCATAAGAAGACCTGATAGGGTCTTTCTTAAAGTATTGGATTGAGTGTAGTCAATGGGATGATCTTGAATTCCTCTATTGATCGATTGGCGCTTTTTTAAGATCTCGGGCTTATTTTTTAATATATATTCCATGGCCTTTTTATACTGGGATAGAGCATATTCATCTCCATCCCAAGTCGAGATCATCATTAGTGGTGCATTTAAGTAGTAGTGTTCATTCATAAAACATAGGCCCATTTGCCCACCGAGAAAGGCCATCGCCATATCAGGAGTAAGGTCATGACTTTTAGAAATAAAATAATGATCTTTACTAGCAATAAATTGTTGAGAGGCACTTTCATTATAAATAAGAGCAATACCATTTTTAGAGGTTATCTTTCTTAATTCCTTTAGAAAGTTTTGATCAACAGCTCTATAGTCTTTCTGTCTTACAGGCTCAATCCAGATCCCTCTGAGGTTTGGATCTTTAATTATACTTTCTAATTCAGAAAGTATCTCTTTGTAATTAGATTCAGTTGGATGAGGTAACCGCTTAGTTTTAAAGTAAGGAGAGCTCTCTGTATTTACTCCGTTGAATCGACTACTGGAGAGTGAGCGTGAAAGATTACTTCCGTTTCCAAAGAAGTGGCCATCAAATGTTAAGAAATAGCTCTCTTTTGTAAATGATTTTGGGTTTTTATAGAGAATTGATTTCGCGATTTTATCGACACACTCGGATTGTCCCGATGTGGTATAAAGATGGCGAAGTCCCTCGGGCATTTCATTGGCCACATACTTCAGCTCTTCTAGGAAGCGTACGCCTACGAAGTTAGAAAGACAGACCTTGTTAACAATCTGTGGTATTTGGCCGTGAAGAAATTCATGATCAACTTGGTTGATATCTAGTGAGGAATTTATTCGATTACTCAGGCTTGTAGTGGTTTGATTCCATTTTAGCGTTTGTTTGTAATAGAGAACATCTCTATGTGGAGCATGGTCTGGATAGTCCTCAGGAATATAGAATTGCTCATATGCCCCAAGGGATAGATTAATCATGAGCATTCCAGCAGCAAGTCGGTCACGATTTCTTCCTTTAATATAGGTGAGGCCATTTTCGGATGCCTTTAGAGTAAGAGCGTACTTTAAGAACTTTCCAAGTCCAAAGTTTTGATACTTATGATGAACAGTCGTATCTATCATATAGAGAGAATTGTTCTTTCCAAAGTCCGGATCTCTTCTTAAACCTCGTTCAAATGGATAGAGCTCTATTGGTCCCGCAAAGATAATCGCTTGAGTTTTTGAGTCAATTTTTAGAGCGTAGCAAACAGAATGATCATCCATTGCTGTTATTTCAAATTGCTCAATTGCTGTTTGGCGAGTAGGTTCGTAAACTTCACTCTCGAGGCGAATGATATCATTTTTAAAGTCTGAAAAATTGTCACGGTTTACCTCGATGAGTTCGAGGTCTTTTTGACAGGCCTTACTCATATACTCTAGCTCATTCTCAATGAAATCATCAATTGGCGTGTCATTCATATCTAGCTTGTGAGTGAGAAGTCTCTGATGCCAGTTTTCCCAGCGTTTATAGCGATACTTTTTATTGGCCTTATATGGGACTTCAGGAAGTTCTACTTTTGTATCATGATAAATTCTTTCAATGATTAGTTCGAGTTGTGCAAAAAGAAAGTCTATATCTCTTTCTTTGAAGGCCGTATTGAGTCTAAAACGGAGAGTCTTTGCTCCTGCTGGATAGTAGAGTAGGCCGTGATCAAAGCGCTTTGCAATGAACTCATTTACTTTATCTTGATCATTGACTTCAAAAGCGAAGCTCATTCCACAGGCACGAGGTCTTCCAATATATTGACTATACTTCTTGATAAGTTTCTCAAGACGAGTACGCGCCATATCTTCGAGGGCATGGATATGACTCTGTGATTGATCTAGGCCTAAGGCATGAATATAGCCACGAATAACGGAGGCCACTTGAAACTGTTGTTCACAGTACGGGACACTTGGGTTTAAATCATTTGCTTCAAAGATGACCATTCCTACTTGGGCCTTCTTTGCACAAATAATATAGTCTGGATTAAGGGCCGTGCCCAATGAGTCGGTTAAGTTAAATTGCTGGTGCCAGAAGAATTCTCGGCCAAGATGAAATCCAGTCTGTACTTCATCATATATTAAGGAGACTCCAAATTGCTTTGCCATTAGGGCGAGAGCACAATGAAAGCGATCAGAACTAAAGCGATCTCCACCTTCACATTGCATAGGCTCTGCTAGGATACAGAAAATCTCACCACTTAAAAACTGGTTTCGGATTTCCCAAAGACAATCGACTTCTGTGGATAATGCATCATCAGTGTAGTCCCATTTTTCAGGCTTGCTAGCTTGGCGATTGAGAACTTCACTGCTCTCCCAAAAGGCTTTCCATTTACTGGGATAAGTACGAGATATTTTATCATCATTAAGCTCTGGGTATTCTACAAACTCAGTTTCATGTCCTTCCCATTGGAAAGGTTCTCTCTTGGCCGGATTCCAAGTTGAATAAAGAGAGAGAAGCATTCGCCCATGGAAAGATCCTTTGAAGGCCAGAATCTTATGGGCCCTTTTATTAACTCTCTTTTCAAAAGACATTGCTATCGCCAATTCATTGGCCTCTGCACCAGAGTTGGTAAAACTGATTTCAAGATTTTCACGATCTAATTTTCTTTCAATGAATTGATGATAGGATTTTCGAAGCTCTTTGAAAGATTCGTCTTCTGGATCATTGGTCCATGCGGCCTTATGGTGAATTGTTCCAAAGAATGATGAAGGATTAAAACCATGTCCTAATGTTGCAATTTGTGAGGCCGCATCGAGAATATAGTGAGCTTTACCTTCCTTGGTTTCGATTGCCAAATAAGGACCATTTCCAAGAGAAAGCTTAGTAAGGTACGGCTTCTTTTCAGCTGGTATGAGGCCTTCATCATAGAACTTTTGTAGAATATTCTTTGCATAAGCTTCATCTTTGTTATTGATAATTGTTTTGTCCATTCTATTGCCTCGCCTTTATTTTGTTGCCGATAAGATTCTATCTCTTAGAAAATCAAGATAGAGAACTCCTGAATTTTCCATCATCATTGGAAACATAGAGATAGGAGTGTGTCCTGGGAATGTATTGATCTCATTTAGATAAATTACACCATCTGTCGTTAAGAAGAAGTCGACACGTGATAAGTCTTTAAGCTTTAGGCCCTTGAACGCTTTCAGTGCTAAACTCCTAATCTCTTCTTTCTTTTCAATGGGTATATCTAAGGCCTCTACATTCGTAGTAGTATGACCTTTGTCACTATACTTTTCTTCATAGGAGTAAAATTGTGAAGGGCAAATTATTTCTCCAGGAAGGGTTGCTCTTGTTTCTCCATCGTAATCAAATACTGAAACTTCTAGCTCTCTTCCTTTTACCGTCTTTTCTATCAGAACATAAGGAGACAGTTTGAGTGCTTCATTTAAAGATGATTCTATCTGATCTCTATTCGTAATATGATAGCAGCCTACACTTGAACCTTGATTCGATGCTTTTATAAAAATATCGTTGCCACTATTTTCAAAGAATTTGGTCACCCTTTCATATTCTTCAGAATTATATTCGTTTACAAATAAAAATGGAGTATTTGGGATATCAAGGGCCGATAACCAAAGCTTAGTAGTAACCTTATTAAAGCAATGAATACTCGCTTCCGATGAAGCGCCTAAATAGGGCAGACCCATCATTTCAAACACAGATTGGATTTGACCATTTTCTCCTGGGGGTCCATGGATGCAGGGAATTGCGTAGTCTATTTTAGTTGTCTCTTCTGTTACGCGATTATATATTTCTCCCGCTTTTCTTAGTTCACAATCTTCACCTTTTAGATTTGTCCGCCTGCCATCTCTTTCTATGCAAAGATAGTGAGGCACAACTTTAGGAATTTCATTCAATTTTCCCAGAATATACTTTGCCGATATAAGTGAGATCTCATGTTCAGTGGAACCACCACCACATATGAGTAGGATATTTCTTGTGTTCATTGCTATCATCCTTAATAGGTTTTTATGGCAATATTTTAACGATTATTGAGGAAAAGGGCTAATCTTGTTTAAATGCTTTTGTTAGATATTATATGACGCAATGTTCGGATCACATAAAAAAAGGCACCAATAAGGTGCCTTTTGTAATTAGATTTTTACCTTAGTTCTGGTGGGTCTTTTTCTTTGAGTAGCTCTGCAAAATTTGCCTTCATATCAGCGATACTAATGGAAGTGCTGAACTTGGCCCCATATGAGCGAATGGATACCGACTGTCCTTCGATTTCTTTATCTCCAATAACAATCATAAAGGGGATCTTCGCTTTTTGAGTCTGGCGAGTCTTATAGCCCATTGACTCGTTACGATCATCAAGTCTAACCCTGACTCCCATTTCTTTTAATTCATCACGAAGGTTAGCGGCAAACTCCAGGTGGTTATCGTTCTTAACTGGAACAATCACAACTTGCTCAGGTGCAAGCCAGAAAGGAAATGCTCCTGCAACGTGCTCTATATAAACCCCAATGAATCGCTCTAGACTTCCAAGTAGGGCACGGTGAATAACAACGGGTTGTGACTCATTACCTTCTCTATTTACATACTTCAGACCAAAGCGCTCTGGGAGCTGGAAGTCTAATTGGATGGTTCCAAGTTGGTGGTAGCGATTAAGAGCATCAGCAATCTCTACATCAATCTTTGGTCCATAGAATGCACCGTCGCCTTCTTTGACAAAGAATTCATGTCCACTGGCCTTAAGGGCCTGGGTTAGTGCTGACTCGGCCTTGTCCCAAGTGGCATCATCTCCGGCCTTCTTTTCTGGGCGAGTTGAAAGATTAACTTTGATATTTTTAAATCCAAAATGCTTATAGCAGACAAAGAACATTTCCATCAGCTTTTGAATTTCAGCTTGAATATCATCAAGCTCTAGGAAAATGTGAGCATCATCCTGACAGAATGTTCTTACTCGAGTAAGACCGGAAACCGCCCCTGCTTTTTCGTAGCGATGAAGTCTCCCAAAGTCTGCATAGCGCATGGGTAGGTCACGATAACTATATTTATAATGTTTAAACATGAGCATATGACATGGGCAATTCATGGGCTTCACCGCATATTCACGCTCATCGATTTTAGAGAAGTACATATTCTCTTTGTAGTGATCGTAGTGCCCTGAAGTATGCCACAGATCAGAATCAAGAATCTGTGGAGTGATAACTTCGTCGTAGTCAAATTTCTTATATACTCTTCTCATAAAGTCTACGAGTTCGTTATAGATAATCGTTCCCTTGGGCATAAAGAATGGGGAGCCCGGAGCAACATCTTCAAAGTGAAAGAGCTCTAGCTCTTTACCTAGCTTTCTATGATCACGCTTTTTTGCTTCTTCTAGATTGTGTAAATACTCTTTAAGCTCGGCCTTATCCTTGAAAGAAGCCGCATAAACTCTTTGAAGCATCTGTCTATTTTCATCTCCGCGCCAATAAGCTCCGGCCACATGGAGAAGCTTGAATGAAGGAGGTAAATCTCTTGTGTTTTCAACGTGGGGTCCGCGGCATAGGTCAATGAACTCGCCTTGCTGATAGCAGCTAATCTCTTCATCTGGTGCAATTGCAGAAATAAGCTCTACTTTTAGAGTTTGCCCCATTTTCTCAAAGAACTCTACGGCCTCATCTCTTTTCATTACTTTTCTTTCGATGGGCAGCTTTTCCTTGATGATCTTCTTCATCGTAGCTTCGATATTTTTGAGATCTTCCTCTGTAAGACGATGATCCATTTCTACATCGTAGTAAAAGCCCGTATCGATAACTGGACCAACACCAAATTGAACATTGGCATCTGGCCAGAGGCGATTAATGGCCTGGGCCATTAGGTGAGCTGAAGAGTGTCTTATAGTATCTAAATCATAATTTGCCATCAAGGGCTCCAAGTAATCGAAATTTGGTGAAAATCGGCACACAACAGTATCAATTCTTTCACGTGAAATCAACGCTGTAAGGAGTAATTGTGCCTATTTTTTACACATTATTTATGAATCTTTGACCATTTCACTTTTGACATGGTATGACACTAGGGTCGTACCTGAAATCAGATATTTGCCATTCTCAAATTCTGATAGGTAAAATAAAGGATTTATCTAGACCCTGTTTTAAATTTTTATTGGGACAAAGATTTATTACTTTTTTATTAAGGCAAAGGATATTTGTGATGAATGAAACAATGAACCCTTCTACAGTAAAATCAGATGAACTCGATTGGGCATCTCTTGGCTATTTGGCCAATGATGATCTTGAAGTTCCTGACAATAAACTTAATAAGAAAGATATTGGGCGCTCCTTCTATCAGCTAGGAAAACTCTTTTACGATAAATCTGATCTGGTTCAAGCAGAAAAGAATTTTGTCAAAGCTTACCAGTGTGCAGAAAGACCTCAGGATACATTCTCAATTCTTAAAATTCTTGGTTTTCTTATTCGTATCGCTTCTGAAAAGTTAGAAGATGATAAGGCCACAACTTATATCAAAGAAGCTGAGCTTATCGTTGAGCAAGCGACTCAAAATTTGGGAAGTCTCAATGCTGAGTACTTCTATTATGTTGGTCTAATCCACACTTATAAGGGCGACTTTGAAGGCGCACGTCAAAACTATGAATTTGCTTATAAGAAATCAAAGGAAGAAAACGAGCCTGAACTTCTAGCGAAGACACTTTTGGCCCTTGCTCAAAATAGCTATAACTTAAAAGGTTTTGAGAAGTCTCTTGATTACTTAAATCAGCTTAATCAACTTCTTAAAATTATCAAAAAATACTATCTTTCAGGGGCCATGTTTCTTCATTCAGCAAAGGTTTTTACTGAGCTAGAGATGTATGACAAGGCCTTAGAACACTTTACTTTGGCCAATAAGGCCCTTCAAGATAAGAAGTGTTGGAATCTTTATGGGTATGTTCTCCTTGGTAAAGGGATCGTTTATAAGCGATCTGGAAATTACGAAAGGGCCCTCAACTTCTTTATGCTTGCTCAAGAGTCAAATGATGGAGCAACTTTTAGAAGGCTTAGCGAATTGATTGATAATGAAATTGCAGATGTAAATGACAATTCTGTAGACCTCTACCTCGATCGCACCAATAGAAAGGTAAAAGAGAGAAGCTTAGGAACAATTGATTTTAAACATAGATTTGTTCTTCTCGAAATTCTCTTTCTTCTCGCCCGTAATCCAGGCTCATACTACGATAAGGAAGAGCTTGCTCAACAAATTTGGAAAGATGAGTATAACCCTCTAATTCATGACAAGCTTATTTATACTTCTGTAAGTCGTCTTCGTAAGCTGATTGAACCCAAGAATGATAGGGGTGATAAGAGAAAGTATATTATCCGAGGAAAAGACGGCTATACATTCAATCCTCAGGCCAATATTCGCTTCCATATGGAAAGTAGAAACGATCAACCTCGCTCTATTGGAAATATTGAGCTAAGTAGTCCGGTCTAGTGTATAGTATTCCTATGAGTAGGAATCCGAAATTAGTTACTTTTATATTTTTAGCGCTGGTCTTTATATCTAAGACCAGCTATCCAAATAATGATCCTTCCGAAAAACAAAGTTCTATGCCGTATTTGCAAGATACGGCCTTGGTCAGACTCGGTGGGCAAGCCTTCTTTTTAAAAGATGTTGAGAGGCTGCAAGTTTCTTACAAAATTCTCTCATGTCTTGGGGAAAGCTCTTTTATAGAGAAGTTTCTAAGAGCATCTAGAGAGTCTCTCATTCCCAAACCTTGGAAACAAAACAATATCGAAAAAGGCTCCTCTCTGCCTCAACAACTTGAGGCCTTTATTTTAATAGAGAAGCTCAAACTCTCTTCAGTTAGCTCTGCAAGTACGAAACTCACGACGATGGATCTCGCAAAGCTTTCAAAGAAATGTTCTGTTATCAATCTTTCCGATCTCTCTTCGGAGGATAAGTCTCTCTTCATTTCTGAGTTATATCTTCGCCAACGATTTTCTACTTCAAAAAATCTTGCTCAGACTATGGAAGACTTTATAAAGAGTTTGAACCTTCAGCATAATCATGAACTTTTGAGGATAAGACCATCTGAGAATAGTCTAAAGCTTTTGCGTGCAAAATCAGGGGCTGACGAATCCTCGTCTTCTAATGAGTAGCTTGTGCAGGAAATTCATAAGGGCCCTTTCACCATCCACTTCAAAGATAAAATTAAGACGTCTCCATCGTTTATTGATGCAATTGAGATGCTAGATCAAAGCTTTTTTCCATGGCCTTGGAAAGAAGGGGAGATTATTTCTCATCTCTTAAAAGAGAGTAGCTTTTTCAGTTGTGTGCTCGCTCAAGAGAAATTGGTTGGCCTTGTAGTAGGGGAGATCTATGCAGATCTCTCTCAGTTTCACCTCTATAAAATACTTATCCACCCTAAATTTAGAGGAAATGGGATTGGACACGACCTTTTTGGTGCATCGCTTTCCAAACTAAAGTCCATGGGGATTGGTGAAATTTATTTAGAGGTTGAGAGCGAGAATCATGCGGCCATCAAGCTCTATGAGGACTTTGCTCTCGAGATTATTCATCAGAAAAAGAGATTTTATAGTGATGGAAGTGATGCCAGTATTATGCTTGGCAGCATATAGTTGTATTTATTTGATTTAATATACGTTGCACTTTGGCGAAGACTTTGATAAAAATACTGTGTCTTCATGACATAAATACTCGATTTTAAGTAGGGTGGATTTTTTTATTTCCGCCCTTTTTTTTTATAGGGGTTGTAATTGCAATTAATTAAAGAACGTCAGGGAATGGAAAAAAAATTCTTTGAACTCTGTTCTCGACTGGTAGAAGACCACGGTTTTTCTCTATATGGTTTGGACTATCGTCCTGGCCAAAAATTGCTTTGCCTCTACATTGAAAATCCCCAAACTAAAACGGCCGTATTAGAAGACTGCGTTCTTATAGATCGCGCCATGACTCCTTTTGTAGAAGAAGAGCAGTGGATGCCCAGTGAATTAACTCTCGAAGTTTCAAGTCCAGGTGTTTACCGTGATATTTTTGAAGGGAAGCAATTTTCATCACTTATTGGTGAGAGAGTCGCCTTTCATCTCCTTCCTAAGATCGATGACTCCATGGTTATCCAAACAGGTAGCGAGAAGGGGCTTAAGAAACTAATTGGGCAAAAGAAAATTGAAGCCTATATTGTCGAATTTGATGAGGAAGGTGAAAAGCTTGTTGTTTCTCCTGAAAAAGAAAGTCCGATTAAAATTGCATTTAAATTAGAAGATATAAAAAAGGCCAATGTAGAACCGGCCTGGGAAGATATAAAGAATTAAAAGTGAGGAAATATGAACTTTTCTGAAATTGGTAGAGTGATTGAAGCCCTTGGTAAAGATCGTGGTATCGACAGAGATATTGTGATTAAAGCAGTTGAGCAGGCTTTCTTGGTTACGGCCAGAAAGAAGTATGGAATTCAGGGGGAGTACGAAACTCGTTACAATCCAGAAGAAGATTCAATTGAAATTTATCAATATAAGAATGTTGTTGATGAAGTTCGCGATACTATCGTTGAGATTTCAGTTAACGATGCACATGAACTTGATGAAGATGCTGAAATTGGTGACCAACTTGGTATTAGAATTGAAAACCCTAACTTTACACGTGTAGATGTTCAGACGGCCCGTCAGATTATCTTCCAAAAAGTACGTGATGCGGAAAGAGAAATTCTTTTTGCTGAGTACAAAGATAAAGTTGGTGAGCTTATTACTGGTATTGCTCGTCGCTATGAGCGTGGAAATATCATTGTTGACCTTGGTAAGGCCGATGCGGTCCTTTCGAGACGTGAAGTTATCCCTGGTGAACAATTTAAGACAGGTGACCGTATTCAAGCATTCTTGTCTGACGTGGTTATGACAAATAGAGGTCCTGAGATCAGACTTTCTCGTACTTCTCCAATGTTCCTAGTAAAACTCTTTGAAATCGAAGTTCCAGAAATTCAAGATGGAACAATCGTGATTAAGTCTGCGGCCCGTGAGCCAGGCCAAAGAGCAAAGATTGCTGTTGTATCTGTAGATAAAGATATTGATCCAGTTGGTGCTTGTGTGGGAATGAAAGGTTCTCGTGTACAGAATGTTGTAAATGAGCTTCAAGGTGAGAAAATTGATATCGTAAAATGGTCTGATGATCTTGATACATTTGCTAGAGCAGCTCTTGCTCCAGCAGAAATCGGAAATATCATGATTGATCATGAAGAGAAGCAACTCGACGTAGTTGTTGAAGAAGATCAATTAAGCCTAGCAATTGGACGTAGAGGTCAAAACGTAAGACTTGCGGCCATGCTATCAGGTTACAAAGTTAATATTATTTCTAAGTCTAAGCTTCAGGAAAAAATTCTTAAGTCTGTTGAAAATCTTCTTCAGATTGATGGAATTACTGATGCCCGTGCACAGGTTCTTGTTCAAGGTGGAGTCACTGCAATTGGTGATCTCTCTGTAATGGATGTAGAAACTCTTGCTGGAATTCTTGAATCAGATACTGCTGATGCTCAGGCCATTATCGATAGCACAATGAAGGCGATCGAAGGTGGAGAGGTTAACCTTCAACCTGAAGAGGAAGAGGAGCTTGTTTCTGCTTCTGCAACTCCTCAGTATGTAGGGATTCTTGCTAAAGAAGGTGAGCACTCTGAAGAAGAAGGCGCTGATAAATTCAGTGATGCTGAGCGAAGACTAAGAGAAGAATTAGCTGCTTTTAAATTAAAATAATTATTTACGATAATCGTAAGTTAAATGAGGTAATAAATGCCTAAGAAGATTTTTGAAATTGCAAAAGAACTCGATATGGGTGCCATTGATCTTGTAGAGAAGCTCAAGGCTGAAGGATTTAATGTCCGAAACCATATGGCCTCCCTTGATGACTCGGAAGTTGAGCAAGTGATGGCCAAGTTCGGTACTGGAGCTGGTGATGCGTCTGCTGCTAAAAAGACAACTAAGAAAAAAGTTGTAAAGAAAGCAGCTAAAAAGAAGACGACTAAGAAAAAGGCCGTTGTTACCAAAAAGAAAACGGTTATCCGTAGAAAAGGTGATGGTGAGTCTGATGATGAAGTCACTCCAGAGGTTGTGGAAGCTGCCGCAGAAACTCCTGTTGTTGAAAAAGCAGCAAAAGTAGAGGCGCAAGAAGAAGCACCAAAAGAGAAGCCTAAGAAAACTTTAATCGTTAAGAAAGATGATAAAGATAAGGCCGAAGCTGCTAAGAAAGAAGAGAATGCTGATAATAAATCAGAATCACTTAAAGAGGCTTTTGGATTAAGAGTTGTTTCTAGACCTGAGGAGGAAGAAGCTGCTGTAGAGGAAACTCAAGCTGCTGCTTCTGAAGGTAAAACAGCTTCTAAGAAGAGTGCAGATAAAGGTCAGGAACTCTATAAAGAAAAAGTTCATACCTTTACTCCAGTTTTTATCCCTGAGAAGAAAGAAGAGACTGAGAGTACAAAATCAGCACAAGGTTCATCATCCACAACATCTACCGATGATGATTCTGATGAAAGTAAAAAAGGTGCAGATAGCAAGAAACGCCTAGGTGGTCTTGCTACTATGATGTCTGGGAAGAAAACAGCTTCTCGTTCACAGGCACTTACTCAAGATAGAGCAGATTCTGAGTTAAAGAGTTATGCTGCTCTCAGTGGTACTGGTCGTCCTATTTATACTCAGGTTAAGCGAAAGAAATCGTATTCTGGTCCTACAAAAGGAACGGAGATTACTGAAGTTAAAGAGTCTAAGCGTATCGTGAAACTTCATGGTGGGGCAACTGCTGTTGAGCTTGCTAAGAAACTTAGTATCAAACTCAAAGAAATGATTGATAAGTCCCTAGATCTTAATCTTCTTATAAAAGGGGAAGATTATATAGGAATGAAATTAGCTGCTGAAATTGCTGCTCTTTATGACTATCGTGTTGAAGATGTTTCTTTCAACGAAGATGAAGTTATTGGAAAAGAGAAGCTTTCAGAAGAAGCTATAGAGAAGCTTCCTCTTCGTGATCCGATTATCACTATTATGGGTCACGTTGATCATGGTAAGACAACACTTCTCGATTATATTCGTAATGCTAAGGTTGCTTCAGGTGAAGCTGGTGGGATCACACAACATATTGGTGCCTATTCAGTAACTTCTAAGAGTGGTAAGAAACTTACTTTCTTAGATACTCCTGGACACGCGGCCTTCGCTAATATGAGACAGCGTGGAGCTAATATTACAGATGTTGTAATTCTTGTAGTTGCTGCTGATGATGGTGTTATGCCTCAGACACGTGAAAGTGTTAAATTTGTTCAGGAAGCTGGAGTTCCTCTGATTGTTGCAATCAACAAAATGGATAAGGAATCTGCTAACCCTGATCGTGTTAAGAATGAACTTACTGAATTTCAAATCACACCTGAAGAATGGGGTGGGGAAACTCAAATGGTTCCCATTTCAGCTCTAAAAGGTGATGGAGTTGATGATCTTCTTGAGGCCGTGGCCCTTCAGGCAGAAATGCTTGAGCTAAGAGCTGATCCTAAAGGCAAGGCCCATGGGGTTGTTATTGAATCAAAAGTTGAGCCAGGGCGTGGACCTGTTGCCACACTTCTCGTTCAAACAGGTACTCTTAAGAAAGGTGACTCCATTGTAGTTGGAGAGTGTTTCGGTCGTGCTCGTAGTCTTATTGATCACACAGGAAAAGAGCATAAGAGTGCAGGACCTTCTACTCCGGTACAGGTTCTAGGGCTTGATAATGCTCCATCTCCTGGCGATGAGCTTGCCGTGGTTAAGAATGAGCGTGAAGCTAAGAAAATTGTACAAAATCGTATTGATGATCGTAAGAAACTTGAGAATATGCCTAAGAAATCAACGGTTTCTCTTGAAGACTTTTTTGCAAGTGCCGCAGGTGAAGGTGTTGAGAAGAAAACTCTCAATATTATCGTACGCTCTGATGTTCAAGGATCTTTTGAGGCCATTAAAGGCTCTCTTGAGGCCTTGAGTAATTCTGAAGTTGAAGTTAAGTTAATTAGTGGTGGGGTTGGTCCTATCAGTGATTCAGATATTCAGCTTGCCGATGCATCTGAAGCGATCATTGTAGGGTTTAATATGAGACCTGTAACTTCAGCAAGACGTCTTTCTGAAGAGAAGGGAATTGAGATCCGTACTTACTCCATCATTTATCAATTAATTGATGATGTTAAGCTTGCTCTTGAAGGTATGCTTGATCCTGAATTCTCTGAAAAATACATCGGTCGTGCCGAAGTTAAGGAGACATTCACTGTTCCAAGAATTGGTGTTATTGCTGGTTCTGTGGTTATTGACGGTTCGATTCAAGTTGGATGTCAGGTTAGACTTCTTCGTGAAGGTAAAATTATGTTCGACGGGAAGATGTCTTCACTTAAGCGCTTTAAAGATGATGTTAAAGAAGTTAAAAGTGGTTACGAATGTGGTGTTGGTCTGGAAGGATATAACGACATCAAAATCGGTGACCTCTTTGAGGCCTATATCATGGAAGAGAAGAAACGCTCTCTCGAAGATGTGGCCAAGAGTGATGCCCAAAATAGTGGAGACTTTAGTCACTCTCACGCTTAATTAGTGAATTGAGACTTAAGAAGTATTGATATGAGTAAAGGTAATAACAAAGGTAAACTTGATAAGAATGCAAAGAAGGCCATGTTTGAGGAGCGTATCCTCAATGAGCTTAATATGATTCTTCGTCGTGATATGAATGACACTCGTTTTCAATTTGTTGGCCTTACTCATGTTGAGTTATCAAATGACTTTAGTGTGGCCAAGGTTTTTTGGGACACTTTCGATAATGGTAAGCGTGGCGATATTAAAAAGGCCTTAGGTAGCGCAGCTGGAAAGCTTCGCTCAAAATTGGCCGGTGTTCTCAATGTTCGCCACACTCCTGAATTAAGCTTTGTTTATGATGGCCAATTCGAAGGTGAAAAGGCCATTACTGAACTTCTTGAAAAAGAGGCTAAAGACGGTAAAACGTTTTAGGGCCATGACCTCTTTCTATGACGATCCATCTTCGGATCACTATCAGAATCCGGAAAACTTAAATGAATTATTGGAGCTTGCTCCAGATCTTCCTCAATTTAATGAGAAGCTTCCCTTTGATAATCGTCCCTATATTATTCCTCTATATAAGCCTGCTGGTATTTCATCTTTTGATGTTATTCGAAAAGTGAGATCTAAGCTTATTAGACATCTTGGAAAGGGGAAGGGGCGCCGAAAACTAAAGATTGGCCACTTCGGAACACTTGATCCCTTTGCTGAGGGACTACTTCTCGTGGGCACTGGAAAGGCCATGAAGCTTATGTCTCTGATTCAAGAGGAGCTCCCCAAGCATTATAAGGCACTTGGGAATATTGGTACTAAAACCTATAGTGCTGATTGTGATGGCGATATCATGAGTGAAGTGTCTGTAGATCGTAATGAGCTTCCTCAATTATATGAGTCGATTAAAGAAAAGAGCTTAGAATTAAGGGGTGAGTACTGGCAAGCTCCTCCCTACTTCAGTGCTGTTAAGCATGAAGGCAGAGCACTATATGAATATGCTAGAGAGGGGGTTTTTATCGATAAGCCTCCCGTTGAGCGCTTTATTTATGAGCTTGAACTCCTTGCTAATCCTACTGAAAATCCTTTAGAGGTGTCCTTTAGAGCAAAGGTAAGTAATGGAACCTATATTCGCACTCTTTGGCAAGATATGCTCAGCTCAATTGACGGACATGGTCACCTTAGAAAACTTATTCGTGATCAAATTGGTAAGCTCAATATTGACAATGCCCTCACTCCAGATGATTTCATTCAAAAAGAGGATTTATTGGCCTTTGCCCCTGATCAAGTCATTCCCTTAGATAGGTTTGAGGTTGATGCTAGACAGGCACTAGACCTCCTCCAAGGAAGAGTTCTCTTCGGATGCAATCTCGGCGATAGTGCTTGCTCTTTTTGGGCCTATTATAAAAACTATTTAATTGGGCTAGTAGATTTCAATGGTGAGGCAGAGATTAAAATGAATACCTTACTTTGGGCCCAAACTATGCTTAAATAAAGGCCTTGATTCGAAGCATAAGTTGTCCACGTAAAGTCCAAGAAAAATTCTCGGTTAAGCTCTTGAAATGTTTGGCCTTTTTATCAGGCTTCTTTTATATTACCTATGTTATGATTTAAAATCATTTTATAATATGTTTAGGGATGAGGAGTTATAGTGAATACGACTTTTATTGCTATGGCAATTGCCGCAATTGCAGCTATTGGTCTGGTTATCAACGTTGGTGTATTTAGCCTTCTTTCAGGTGCTTTACACTTTCTTTTTGCACGTCCACGTCTTGAGATATTAAAGTCAGAATTTGGTAATGAAGGTTTTGCTTTCTCATTCTCATGGAATGCTGCACGTGAACCTGCAAAATTTGATAAGGTAAAAGTTAGACTTTTCAATCCATTTGGATCACCAACTCAGGTTGAAGTTTCTCGTGAATTTGATGCTGCTGGATCAGACTTTGCTCGTGATGCTTATATGGGTAAGGGGATGGTTAAGCTTCTTGAGGCCAATGGGCTTGAGAATGCAACTGTTGAAGTAGAAGTTATTTCAAATAAAGATGGGATAACTCAGTTCTTCACCTATAAAGGCGCTAAATTCAAAAAAATGCTTGCTGAAGCTGTTGATACGGTTAAGTCTTTTGAAGCAGAACTTCCAGGTGCTCCTGCGAAGCCTGTTTATACAACAGTTCAGAGATCATTCATTGCCGATCCACTTCCACAAAGCTCTAAGGCATTAAAGCTTGCAACAAACCCAGAGTTTGCTGGTGAATTTGCTGCTGCTGGCGGTTCTGGCGGAGGTGAAGCACAAGAGAATTTTGAAGTAAGTAAAGTTTGGATTGAGCCTGGGTGTATTGTTTGTAATGCATGTGAGGCCATTATTCCTGAAGTTTTTGAAGTGACTAGTGATACATGTCTTATTAGACCAGATGCTCCGCTTAATGAGGGACTTAAAATCTTAGAGGCCGCTGAAGCCTGTCCAGTAGAAGTGATCAAGTTCAATAAAGTTGGATAATTAATTACAGAAAATTATAGAATAAAAAAGCCTCAATATTTGAGGCTTTTTTTTGATTATTTTTTTAGAATTAAATCAGATTTTAGAAGAAGTTTAAGACCTTTTTCATTCTCGGCCCAGATAGACTTTAGATCGACATCATCACTAAGCGTTGGGCATTCGAAGGTCAATACCGGAGAGTTGTATTTTTCAGGAGCATAGTTCCCAAGACTTCCTGGGGTTGGGTAACCTATATCTCCCTCTACTGGGTAACCATTGTGTTCGGCCAAAAAGTCAGCAACATTTTTACAGTCTGAATTGTAGTTAAGAATAGGCTTCCAAGAGTGAAAAGTGAGAATCAGATGAGGTGGGAACTTTTTAAAGAGAGCATCTAAGAACTTATTTTCTGGCTCGCTCATTGCTGCTGCACCAGGGTTGTACTTAGCCTCACGGACTTCAGCTTCCCAGTTCTTTGAAGGAAGGTTTCGGTTAAGATCCACTCCATGAGCGTTGGTACGGTTTCCGGCACGATAGCCATCTACATTAAGAATTGGAATTACAATAAAGGAAACATCTTGAATATCTTCTTCTTGGAGCCACTTATAGAGTTGCTTAAGAACATAGACACCTTCGACCTCATCACCGTGTACACCGGCCATGAGATAGCAGTAAGTACTATCTTTCTTATCACTTCTGAAGGCCTCAATTTCTGAGCCCTCAACACTTGTTCCTGATCTTAGACTGGTAAAATTCATAGAATCCTTTTTAAGATTGGTATGTATAGACTGCGCATTGTCCTGGAGTTTCCTCCACTTCAATTTCTAATTTTGGAAAATTAAAATTGAATCTTTCCCTAACCAGGTGATGGATTCTTTTGGCCAGATAAATGGCCAAGCGCTCAGCACTTGTATTGGGAATAGGAAGTAAGAGTACATCATCCTTTGGAATAACAAATGATTTCCCGTCTGGTGGTGTCAGTCTATAACATCCATCTTCAAGTTTAATATCTAACATTGGGTTTTGCTCTGGTATTAGTAATCGGTGATCTAATGAGTCACATACTTCACGTACAATAGGTTTGATATCTAAGAAATCAAAAACCATGTCTGCTTCAAGTTGACAGGCTTCACCCTTGAGTTGAACGCGATAATTATGGCCGTGAAGAGGCTCTCTTGTTCCATCTTTAAAGATCAAAAAATGAGATGAAGCGAAGTTAAAATATTGTTTATATACCTTAATGGAATATTCAGTTTCCAAAATAGTGATCCTTTGATTTTCTCTGGCCCAGAGCATTTTAGCACAAAATTCTATTCAAAATGGAGCCTATAGTCTATTATTTAGCGCAAGATTTCCAGTACGAATTTGTATTGCATCCTGCGTTATTCAAGAATCACTACTAAGCATAAAATTAAAGAAATATACCATGGCGCAAAATAATTCAAATCAATCTTCAAATCAGTCACAAGACAAGCTCACTCTCTCTCCCTCACAGAAGAAAAAAGTTCAAAGTGCTCTTAGTACTTTGAAGAAACTCTTTTCTGATCAATTAACGATTCAAGAGATGAGTGAAAGAGTCTCCCAGGCGCAAACGCAAAAAGAGATCACAGCAAGTACAGATTTCAGTGTCCCTAATCTTGGGCGTGAGTTCTCCTATTATGCCTTCTCAGATGGAGCGTGTCGTGGAAACCCTGGGCCCGGTGCTTGGGGCAGCCTTGTTCAAGATCAAGAGGGACTTGTTGTCTATGAAGCTAGTAGCGTTGAAGTTAATACTACCAATAATCGAATGGAGCTCCAGGGTGCCGTGGAGGCCCTTAAGTTTATTAAAGATGAGTTTGGTACTCAGGGCCCAGTGGCCTTAGTAAGTGACTCTAAGTATGTCGTTGATGGACTAAAGTCTTGGATGGCGGGCTGGAAGCGCAGAGGTTGGAAGAAGGCCGATGGCAAGACCCCTGAAAATGTTAATCAGTGGCAAGAGCTCGATGAAGTTTCTTCTCACTTTCAAGATATTCAATACTTCTGGGTTAAGGGTCATAGTGGTCATCCCCAGAATGAAAAGTGTGACCAATTGGCCAATGAGGCCTTAGACGATGCAGGTTTTTAGTAGGAATTGATGATTAGGAAACTTTATCTCTCATTTTTCGCTCTAATTATACTTTGTCTTTGTGGGCCAAGTTGCACTTCTATTAAAGAGCTCGATAGAGTGGCACAAGTTAACGAAGTTAATATCGAGTTATCACCCCGTGGGAAAGTGATCAATCATGGTCGTAATCTTGTTCTTGAGGGAAAGCAGTCTTTAAAAATAGCACTGCTTAAAATTAAATTTCTTACCCCAGGTGTAGATTATAAGAAGAACTCTGTGGTTCTCTTATCTAGAGATATTTTCTTTGAAAATAATGAGAGTTTTAAAGGACTGAGTGGACAAGAGAGAATTACTTTACACAAATCTTTGATGCCTGAGCTCTTTCAGATCTATAGCGCTTTGAGAGAAATGAAAATGACACTTGTTGTAAGTTGTTCAACTAAGAAAGAATGCACTCCATCAAGCTTACGAGAATGGATTCCAAAGAATATTAGTGTGGTTGGTATTGGGCCTGATAAGAAGTATAAATTGGCCAAGTTTAAGCCAGTGCTCATTCTCTCTAATTCACGCTCACTTCTTGAGAATGTGGAAAAGTATCACCCTATGAGAGATTCGACGTTTTGGAGCGCGAAGTGGATAAAATTACCTCAGCTCTCAAGTGTTCAACTCTCCTATAATGAGTGGAGCTCTCTTATTCCCACAGTTAGGAAATTTTAGACATTCTTATGTCCGAAGATAGCGGCATTAATTCCTTTCATTTAAGGTCTTGAAATTAGTTTACAGGTTAGCTAATCTATTAACAGTTACGTTTTGACCAAAAAAGGAAGGTTTATGAAAAAGATTATTCTTATCATGACTGCAGGGCTTGTTCTGTTTTCATGTAACAAGGAAAAGAAAGTAAGTTTAACAAATGATGAACTTAAGGTGTTCTACACAGTAGGGCATACGATGGGGACAAAAATGAAAGATCTCGGTCTTTCTGAAGATGAGGTTACGGCCTACACAATGGGTTTCAAAGATTCTGTAAAAGGGTCTGAGCCTCAAGTAAAAGTTGATGAATTTCGTATGAAAATTCAAGAGCTCTTTTCTAAAAGAATGTCAAAGAAAGCTGACGGTGAAAAAGAAAAAGGTAAGGCCTACCTAGAAAAGTTTAAGAAAGAAGAAGGAGTACAAACTACTGAATCTGGACTTGCTTATAAAATTATCGAAGAAGGTAAAGGGGCAAACCCAGTTGAAACCGATAAAGTAAAGGTTCACTATCATGGAACACTTACTACAGGTGAAGTTTTCGACTCTTCTAAAGATCGTGGACAGCCGGTAACTTTTCCTCTTAATCGTGTGATCAAGGGTTGGACTGAAGGTGTTCAAAAAGTGAAAACAGGTGGGAAAATCAGACTTGTGATTCCTTCTGAGCTTGCTTATGGAGACAATGGTGCTCCTCCAAAAATCCCAGGTGGTGCAACACTTGTATTTGATGTTGAGCTTCTTGAGATCGTTAAAGACGAAGCTCCAAAAAAGAAATAATTCAATAATTTAGATTATATTCTTGAAGAGGCCCTCACTAGAGGGCCTTTTTTATAGGTGAAATATGAAGAAATCTGTTTTAAGACACGATCAGGATAATTGGTGTGAACTCTCACTTAATAGAGCTGAAAAGCTAAATGTGCTTAACGATGAAATCATCTCTGAGCTGAGTCGTGCATTGAATGCAATCGCTATTGATGACCAAATTGAGCGCGTCTACTTAAGTGGTTCTGGGCCTAAGGGGTTTTGTGCTGGCGGTGATGTGGTCAATGTTATTAATTACTCCGGTGATCAGGAACCAGGTCATTTCTTTAAAGCAGAATATGAAGTGGATCTTATGATTCATAGATTTAAGAAGCCTATAATCAGTCTCTGCCATAGGATTATCATGGGAGGGGGAGTTGGACTGGTTAACGGAACATCGCTCAAGGTTTTTGATCAAAAGACCCTCTTGGCCATGCCTGAGATAACCATTGGCCTCTTTCCTGATGTGGGCTCAAGCTTCTTTTTAAATCAACTCGAAAGAAAGTGGTGCCTCTTTCTTGCGATGACAGGGGCTCGCTTAAGTACGGCCCTATCCTTTGCCCTCGAACTCTGTGATTATGTAATTGCTAGAGATTCTTGGGATAAACTTAAAGCGACAAAGGATCATTCTGAACTATTAGAGTTGTGTAAGGAGCTTCATTCTTGCGAGGCCATAGATTTGTCTGAATTTAGTGACCTAAATGTGATCAATGACATGAAAAGCGTTTATGAGTTTGATCGCTGGGCAAGGGAGTATGCTCAAAAAGAAAATGCAAATCATTGGATTAAGAGCTCTATTGAAACTTATCTTCAAGGCTCACCGCTTTCTGCAAAAATTATTTGGAGCTACTTTAACTGGGCCAAGGGAAAATCTATTGAAGAGTGCTTTGCAAAAGATCTTGAGTTAGGCCGCCAAATGTTGGAGTGTTCAGACTTTAGTGAAGGAGTTAGAGCTCTTTTAATCGACAAAGATAAGAATCCTAAATGGATGTTTAAAGAGCTCTCAGAGATTTCAAGTGAAGTTTGGTCTAAGTACGAGGCACTCTTTTAATCAATTAAAGAGAGTGCACTCGACGATTGAGATAAACTTTAATAATAGGGTCTTCCACATAGGTATCATCAGAAACACTGAAAGAGACGATATCTTTCTTACGAAAAAGAATTCTGAGATCGTTGTCACTTAGCTTAAACATTTTACCTAAACTGAATGTATAATCATGAACAATCCATAGACTTTCTTCTAAGCGATTTCTTCCCATCACGGCCGTGAATAGAGCATTGGCCACATGATTGCCATCTTTACCAGTCCAGAATTTTGGATTCTTTACAATGAACTTTCCATCATCTTTACCAATTTGGCCTGAGCACATTTTTGTATTGTGAAGGCAGAAGAGCTCACTTCTTTTATTAAGGGCATGAGTGTAAAAGCTTACGGTCATCTCAACAGCAGCAATTTCCCATACCTCTTTGGGATATTCATTATTGAGAAAATCGGTTGAGTAGCCAAAGATGACCTGGGAGTTCCAGACACATTTTGTAGGAAAAGATGGGTGACAGTCTTTGGGGTCACTCGTTTCTCCCAACTGGAGGGGTTCGATTGTCTTTCTGTATACCAAAGTAACTGAGTCAGGGTTTACATCGCTAGGAAGTATTTTTAACACCGCTGACTGTTGGGGTGGTTGATTGGGATCATTCGGGTTTGTAGGATCAGTTGGGTTATCTGGGGGTAGCCTCGGATCAACCGTATCATCAGGAGTGTCTTGATCAGTATCGGGGTTAGTGTTGAGATCATCTGTGTCTCTGATCACATCACTGGGGATGGGAGGAAGTTCGCCTGATCCCTGGTTGCATGACGTTAGAGAGAGAATACATAGGCCTAGGCCCAAGAGTAGGGTTTGATTAAATTTTTTCATCAATATAATTATTGATGCATAATTTCACTTAATCAAGCCCTTTGGTCTTGGGTAAATAATTCGTATCTAAATCTTGCAGTAGACGCGATGGGAAAGGTCTTTACCGAACGATTGTGTTTTTACTTTGTTTTTTTACTTTGTTTTTTTCTTTGTAGCTTTTTTGGTAGCTTTCTTGGCCGTTTTCTTAGCAGTTTTCTTTGCAACCTTCTTTGTGTCCTTTTTTGCTACTTTCTTTGCAGTTTTCTTTGTCGTTTTCGCTGCTGCCTTCTTCGTAACTTTTTTGGTCGCTTTTTTTGCGACTTTCTTTTTGGCCGCGGAGCTTGTGGGGGCCTTTTTTTCGGTTTTCTTTGTGGTTTTCTTTGTAGCTTTCTTTGTAGCTTTCTTTGCCGATTTCTTTGTGGCCTTCTTTGCGGTTTTATCTGTAGATTCTTGCTTGGATTTACCAGTGGCCTTCTTAACTTGCTCTACCACGGCCTTTGTATTTTTACGTACACTCTCAGCTTCGCTCTCCCATTGTTTGGCCCTACTCTTTAGCTTCTCCGTCATTTCCTTGACTTTGTGATGATTGGCCACTCGTTTGGTGGTTTTTTGAATGGTATCGCCTGCGGCCCCGAGTAAAGCATTATACTCTTGGACCAACTGAGAGTAGAAACCTGAGATGAGTTTTTTAGAAATATTTATTTTATCGTACTTCTGATGAAAAATATTCTTAAGCTCTTGGTACTTGGCTTCGTTGAGTTCTTTTATATCTTCAAGCATATCCAAACATTTCTGTCTGAAGTCTACTTTCTTCTTATTCTTATTTTCTTCTTTATTTTTTTTCTTTTCTTTTTTCTTCTTTAGGAAGTCAGATAGTGACATTGGTATCCCCTTTGTTTTGCAAGTGGTCTCTATTTTAAAGAATTTTAAAGAAGAAAGGAAAAATTTAACAGGCTTTATTTATCATTCTCTGTTACTGCTAAGCGTTGTCTGTGTGCGAAATTCCCCGTATTTCGGCAATTTACCGTGATAAGGGGGTGGTCAATTTCCTTATAATAACGCATTATAGGTCGCAGGTTTTTCTTAAGACTAAAGCTTAAAATATTTTTACAATTAAATGACTCAATTAGGGGAATAAAGATGAAGAAATACCATATTTATGGAATGGGAAATGCACTCGTAGACATGGAAATTGAAGTTTCTAATGATTTCATCAAAGAGGCTAAAATTGAAAAAGGTCTAATGATCCTAGTTGATGAAGATAGACAAAAGAAAGTTCTCGAAAAAATTGGCTCACATCACAAAAGGGCCTGTGGTGGTTCTGCTGCCAATACGATTATTGGTGCTCGCCAATTAGGGGCCAGAACTTTCTACTCATGTAAAGTGGCCAATGATGAAACAGGTGATTTTTATTTTTCTGACCTTATGAAAGAAGGTGTTCAAACTAATCTTCATGGTGAGAGAGAGGCCGGGGTTACGGGAAAATGTATGGTTTTCGTTACTCCAGATGCAGATCGCTCCATGGAGACTTTTCTTGGAATTACAGCAACTTTTTCTGAAAATGAATTAGATTGGGACGAACTTAAAGATTCTGAATATCTCTATATCGAAGGCTACCTGGTTACAGGTGATAGTGGCAAGAATGCTGCTATTAAGGCCCGTCAATTTGCTCGTGAAAATGGTGTAAAGGTCGCGTTTACATTTTCTGATCCAGGTATTGTTTCTTACTTTAAAGATGGGCTTGCCGAAATTATGGGCGATAAGATTGATCTTCTCTTTTGTAATGAAGCAGAAGCCATGGCCTTTACAGGAAAAGAAAATATTTCTGAAGCCCTTAAAGATCTCTCTCTTGTTTCTCATCAAGTGGCCATTACTCAAGGACCTAAAGGTGCTCTCTTGTGGGATGGAGAAAAAGAAGTTGATATTCTTACTCGTGAAGTTCACGCTGTAGATACTAATGGTGCTGGAGATCTCTTCGCTGGATCTTTCTTGTACGCCCTAACGAATGGTCATACATTTGCTGAAGCAGGTAAACTTGCTTGTGCTTGTTCTTCTGAGCTTGTAACTAAGTTTGGTCCACGCCTTGGTGATGGCAAGGCCCAAGAAATTTATAAATCTGTATTTTAGATTAAGGATAGTTCTATGCGCATAACAATTAAATCGCTATTTGCTGAAGCACAGGATCATATTGGTAAGACGGTAAAAGTTGCAGGGTGGGTTCGCTCAGTTCGCAACTCCAAGGCCTTCTCTTTTGTTGTTCTCAATGATGGATCTTCTCAGAGTGTATTACAGATTGTTGCTGATGCGAATATAAGTGATTATGACAAAGTGACTGAGCTTCTTATTGGAAGTTGTATTCAAGTCGAAGGTGAAGTCGTTGAGTCCCAAGGTAAGGGGCAATCTATCGAGCTTCAAGCAAAGAGTGTTGAAGTTTATGGTAAAACAGATGCAAGCTATCCACTACAAAAGAAGGCGACGAGCTTAGAGTTTCTTCGGGAGCAGGCCCATTTAAGGCCAAGAACTAATCTCTTTGGTGCCGTCTTCAGAGTTCGTCACCAATTGGCCATGGCCACTCATAAATTCTTCAACGATCGTGGCTTCTACTATCTCAATAGCCCTATCCTTACTGCAGTTGATGCCGAAGGTGCGGGAGAGATGTTCAATGTTACTAATATGGATATGGCCAATCTTCCCAAGCACAAGGATGGATCAGTTGATTTCTCCAATGATTACTTTGGAAAACAAGCAAGTCTCTGTGTAACGGGTCAACTCGAAGGTGAGTGCTTTGCAATGGGAATGGGGGCCGTCTATACCTTTGGTCCAACATTTAGAGCAGAGAACTCAAATACTCCAAGACACTTAAGTGAATTTTGGATGATTGAGCCTGAGGTGGCCTTTATGGATCTTGAAGGAAATGCTCAACTCGCAAGTGACTTTGTGAAATACCTTATTTCCTACGCTTTTGATCACGCTCCTGAAGAGTTAGAAGCGCTTCAAAAGTACCATCAATTTGCAGCGAAGCAAGCAAAGACTCCTTATGAGAATCATCTTGATATTCTTGAAAAAGTTAAAGACTCTGAGTTTAAAGTTATAACATATACAGAGGCGATTGATATACTTCAAGGCTCTGGCGCTAAGTTTGAGTTTAACCCTGAATGGGGGGCTGAGCTGCAAACTGAACATGAGCGCTATCTTGCAGAACAATATTTTAAAGGTCCAGTTACAGTGACGGATTATCCTGCTGACTGTAAGGCCTTCTATATGAAGCAAAATGCAGATGGTAAAACCGTACGTGCAATGGATGTTCTCGTTCCTGGTGTTGGTGAAATCATCGGTGGCTCTCAAAGAGAGGAAGACCTTGATCGATTGACGACACGTATGGATGCCATGGGGATGGAGAAAGATCCTTTATGGTGGTATATGGACCTGCGCAAGTATGGTACAGCACCACATAGCGGTTTTGGACTCGGTTTTGAGAGAGCGATTCGTTATATCACGGGAATGCAAAATATCCGCGACGTGATTCCCTTTCCTCGAACACCCAAGAATTGTGATTTCTAAATAAATAGAGGAAGGGTTTTGGCCCTTCCTTTTTTTTTGCCTGAAGTGATAAATTATTGCGAGATATCAGGTAGTTATGCGCCTATTAATTTTTTGGCCAGTGACAGATGCTGATTTTTTTAGTCTTATATTTGTGCACACAACAATTGCACACACAATAGGAGACAGTACATGGCACAAGAAGTCATTCATGAAATGATGAATCTCGATATGATAAAAATGGAAAACCCTTACCTTCGTTTGGGATCTGATGTTGAGACTCTTGAAAAAAGTATCCAAACAGTGGGGATTATTTCTCCTCTTATCGTTAATCAAAATAATGTTCTCTTGGCCGGTGCACGTCGTTGGCAAGCTCTGAAGAATCTTGGCTTCGAAGAAGCTCCCGTTATTCGTGTCGATAAGGATTCACTTCACCAAGAACTAATTTCAATTGACGAAAATCTGGTAAGAAAATCACTTTCAACCCCAGAGATGGAAAAGCAATTACTCAGAACTAAAGAGATCTATCGCGACCTGGCCGATAAAGACGAGAACTTCAAGAATGAGTTGATGGAAAAGTATAATATGTTCAAGGCCATGGAAGAGGAAGAGACTCCCGTAGATAATCCTCGCCGTAAGAATGAAGAGCCTATTGATGAGAATGATATTGATGCCGTGACCAGTGTCGTTTTCGCAAAGGAAGTCAGTCAGAAATCAGGTATGAGCGAGTCTCAGGTAAAGAAGGCGATGGAGCGTGAGCAAAAGTCAGCACCCTCTATAAAAGAAGCCCGTAATCGCGGAGAACTTTCAGTATCTCAAACGAATGAACTTATCCGTCTTGAGCAAGATGACCAAGAGGCCTTGGTAGAGCATATTGGTGATCGCACAGTAAGTGAGCTTAGAAAACTGGTTAAGGATGTTAAGGCCCAAGGTGTAGAACAGGCCCTTATGCATAATGAAAAGTCACCTCATGCTCGTGAATTCACTGAACTTGTAAAAATGCTAAAGAAGGCCAATAAAATTGTTGAAACCCTCTCTTATGAGCAAGTTGAAATATCTGGTCCTATTCGTAAAGATGTTGAGAAATTCTGGGATTCTCTAGAAGGCCATATGGGGACTATTCTTGGAAGAAGCGCTATTGCCGACTCAGATGATAGTTTTCATCCTGAGTATCTATCCGATAATAGTGCTCAAAGTGCTGAGTTTTCAGAATCACTAAGCTAAGTTACTTATAAAAGGTGGATTTTCTTAATCCACCTTTCTTTTTTACCTTGTAAATTCTTAAGTGCTTCAATTTATCTTTGTAAAAGCATTTCGTTATTGGCATAGTTTTCTTACCCCAATGCATTCGGAGACACGTTGATGAATATATCTAAATTAATTCTTTTTCTAGGACTCTCATTATCGAGTAGTCTCTTGGCCAAGACTCTTATTATTTCTGATATCGATGATACGATTAAACGAACCAATGTTCTTGGAAAGAGAATCTTTATCAATGGTGCTAAAACAACTAATCCATTTATGGGTCTAAATGATCTCTATAATGCTCTTATTTGCCATGATTTGTCGGGAACAAAGTATTCTGATTGTATTTCTTCTCAGGGTCTAGGTCACAGTGAGGATATTCAACTCTTTTATGTAACTGGTGCACCTAGTATTTTACAAACTTTTGGTCGACGCTTCATTGGTAATTCTGATTTTCCTCTTACTACAGTTTTTGGAAAAGAAGGTTTTACGGATAGTACCCTAACTTTCAAAGTGGAAAGAATTAGTGAAATTATTGAATCTCAAACTGATATTAAGGATATTATTCTCCTAGGGGATAATGGAGAGTATGATCCTCTTGCCTATGAAACTATCAAAGAGAAGTATCCTCAATATAACTTCACTGTATATATTCATACGCTCTATAGTATTACAGAGGGTGATGCTAAGATTTTTGATGAAATTGGAAATCCAATCTATCCTGGTCAGATCCCTTACCTCACTGCTGTTGATTTGGGGATTGATCTTTTGGCCAAGAGTTTTATCAAGAAGTCGGATTTTGCTCGCGTCTTTACCGAGGCCCTCATTATTTCTCAGTCTCGAAATGAAGATATCTTTGAGGAACTCATTCCCGAGTGGATGAGTTGTCGCTATTTCTTTGATATCTATGAGAGACCATCTGCACCTTTGAGCATTTCTCAAAGACTACTTCTTAAGAAATTTGATGCCAATGTTGAAGAGCTTTGTAACTACGAGGATTAGTTAATAGAAATTGTGCTTTCTCCAAAATTATTCTTAGTGACTTCTAAGCGTATCGGAATTTGTGAGGTAAGCGAAGTTACGTGAGAGATAAGGCCAATTTGTTTTCCTCTGCTTTGGATGGCCATTAAACAGTCAAGGACCTGGCCAATACTCTCGTCATCAAGAGTGCCGAAGCCTTCGTCGATGAAGAAACTTTCAATTTCGGTCTGTCCTCTCGTAATATCTGATAGTCCCATGGCAAGACCAAGGCTTAGAAGAAAAGTTTCTCCTCCTGATAGAGTGGAGACCTTCCTTTCATTTCCTCCATGCCAATGGTCTTTGACCATAAACTCTGAGCGCTTTCCTGCCTTGGCATGTAGAAGCTCATAGCGTCCTTCGGCAAGGGATTCAATTTCTTGATTGGCCATATCAAGGAGGGTATTCTCAAGAATGGTTAAGGCAAAATCTCTAAACTTATCTTTACCTATATAGTGGTTGAGAACTTCAAATTGTTCCCACTGACTTTTCTTGGCACTGATCTTCTTTGCGAGCTCTGCAATACGCTCTTGCTGTTCATTGTAGGTTTTTATTTCTTGAGCGGTAGCTGCACTTTTTTGTTTCAAGGAAATGAAGATATCCTTACTTCTTTGGGCCTGGGGGCCAACACTTTCATTTAAGAATTGCTTATCCAGATTGAGTGTTTGCTGTGTAATTTGATCATCCCACTTCTGTGCCGTGTACTTTTCTAGGTGCGATTCCCATTGAGACTTTTGGGTGAGAAATAGGGGGGGAACAATTTCATTTTCAGGCCCTTGTTCCTCTAGAGACTTACTATAAGATTCAACTTCGTTATATTCACGTAATTTAGAAATATTCTTTCTTAACTCTTCTCTATAGAGAATGTGAAGCTTTTCAAGCTCTTCGAGTCTTTCACCAAGATTATTGATCTGTTCACTACCTTGTCTATAGCGAGTGTCGATATCGATTTTCTCTTTGGATTTCAAATCTCTAATGGCCCGAGACTCTTCAAGCTGTTGTTCAAGCTTCTCAAGCTCTTCTTCTGGATGACTTGGGTAGCCCTTGGCCGTTGCTGTATTTTCCAGTGTCGAGAGATGGGTTGATAACTCTTTTTCTTCTTCTTGATAGCGCTGGCTTTGTTCTTGGATAGTCTTTAAATCAGTCTGTAGTTCATCAATAGACTGGGTGATACTCTTTTTCTTTTCGCTGAGAATTCTAAGCTCTGTCTGTTTTTTTAGCTCTTCTTCAATCTCTTTAGCGACTTCATCAAGTTTATGATGAGTATCAGAGATCAGCTCCTCAGAAACTTTTAAGATCGTATCCTCAATCTGAAGGGGGGCCAATGTAGGGGCAAACTCGGATAACTTTATAAGGTTGGATTGAAGCTCTTCTTCATTATCTTCAGTTGAGCTGATTGTATATTTTATATCATTATCAATGCTCTTCCATTGTTGAATAAGTTTGGCCCTTGTTCCAATGAAGTGATCGAGTTCATAGAGAAGTTTTTGAAGTGTTTGGACAAGGTTTTCAGTTTTTTCTATATCAAGATCTATAATTGATTCACTGAGGTGCTCAGTATCCTTTTGTTTTTCTTTGTGATTAGACTCAAGTTCCGTTATGACTCTTTTGAGCTCTTCTTGATTCTTTGTGTGTTCAGCCTGTTGAATAGCAAAGACTTCAATGGAGCGCTGTTGCTCCTTTATCTGATTTTCAATCTTTTCTTGTTTCTTGAAACCTTCTTCAGCTGAGTCATTTAGTGGAGCAAATACCTTGTCCCATGATACTGTATCGTTGCTACATATAGGGCAGGGACCTTCAATATGAGAGTGAGTCATTTCTTCACTCTGTGATAGAGATTCTCCCATGAGATCTTCATAGGTAAGTTTTAGGAGTTTCCACTTTCTATTGACTTCACTTATTAATTTATGCTGACTTACAGAATCTTTAAGTTTATTTTCAAGATCTTCACGATCACTTTTTAGCTCATTTGTCTTTGCTATATTTTGGGATAATTGTTCTTTGTTTTTTGAGAGCTGATCAGTGATATGTTGAAGTTCAATTCTAAGGGTTTTGATTGAATCTTCTGTGGCCCTTATATTCTGGGCCTTTGAACTTAGTTCTGTGATGGTCTCTTCTACCTCGACTCTTAATTTGTCATAACTTTCTTTTGTGAGAAGGGTCATTATTTTATCGGACCATTCGCGATCACCAATATTCTTCTCTTGCGTTTGGTCGCCTAGTTGTTCTTTAAACTCATTAAAAAGATTGTTCTTACTTTCTTGGCCTTCTCTTTCAATTCTAGCTTTTTCGCTTCTTTGGGTATTGTAAGAATCAATTTTCTTTTCAAGTTGATTAAAAAGGTTTCTGGTATCTTTGTAGAGATTCTGAATGCTTGTGATATCTGTGTCTTGCTTTATATTCTTCTCTAGTTCACTCTGCTTATGAATAAGACAAGTGAGCTCCTTGCTTTTTTCGTCTTTTAGGGCCTTTTTCTTTTTTAGACCTTCTTTGTTGGTTGAAAGCGACTTTTCGATTTGATCTTTCTTCAGTTGGGCATTTTCTCTTGCTTTTATATTTTCACGCGCTTCTTTTAAAAAGGGTCTCTTCTCTTTATAAGTTTTCTGATGTTCTTGCAGTTGAGATTCTGCCTTTTTTACTTGTGCCTGTATAAGGGCCATTTCTTTTTGAAGTTCTTCTTGAACTCTTGTTTTATTAGCAAATTGCTGTGATATTTCGAGCTTCTTTTCCTTAAGTTTAATATCTTCAGAAACTTTATTTTCAATACTTTGACATAATTCAGTGAGCTCTTCTAGTAGAGCTGTGTGGTGCTCAAGAAATCCATGCTTATTTACAAGATGGTCATATTCTTCCTTGGTCATTATTTTTGCAAAGTCACTTTGTCCTTGGAGTGAGTTTATCTCACTTTCAAGTTCACTGAGTTTTCTTCGAAGGTTTTTACCGAGGATTTCAAGTTGTCCATGACCCATGAGCTTCTCAAGAATCTCCTTTCTCTTATTAAAAGTTGAGGTAAGAAATTCAGAGAATTGTCCTTGATTTAAAATGATAACTTTAGTGAATTGATCCCAACTTAGACCAATTACATCAGCAGCATCTGTCTGACTTTCGACTTCATCAATATACCAATGGCGTTGAGTGAGTGCCACCTTTCTTGGACTTCCATCTTTCTTTAGAGTTTGACAGCTCCATAGGACTTTATAGGCCTTACCATGGAGAGTGAATTGTAATTCTATTTTTCCATAGGGGCATTGGGTGGTGACTAAATCGGCAGCATTGAGTCCTTTATGGTTTTGTCCATAGAGGGCCATGGCAATTGCCATGAGTAAGGTTGATTTTCCTGAACCAGTTGGGCCTGTAATGGCAAAGAGATCACTTTGTTTTCCAATCTCTGAGAAGTTTATATGGTGAATGCCTTTAAGACTGGTAATATTTTCTAATTTGAGATACTGAAGTCTCATGGATGATCCTCTTGATGAGTAATTTCATCCATCAAATGCATATAAGTTTCTTTAATGGCACTTTTATCTTCTTCTTTAAGATGCTGCTCTTCTAGATAGAGGTCGAAGAGCTCATCCATTCTGGCCGACTGTATTTTCTTGGCGTCAAGTGTGGGCTCTTTTGAGACCTCTCGGTTGTCCTTAACAATTTGATAATAATTGAGAAGCTCAATATCCAACTCACTTATCTCTGATCGCACGGTATCTATATAAGAAGGGTGCGGGCGATCAAAATGAAGAGTTAATTCTACAAAAGGTGGTAGGCCATAATCTTTGGAGTGACTCTTTTGAATTTCCTCTTTCAACTTGGAAGCCCATTGTTCTTTATTCGATTCTACTTGGATTAAGGCCCTAAATTTAGGAATAGGTAGGGTCGTAACTTGTATTTCTTTATGTGCTGTTTTGGTATCCTGACTATCATCGATATCATAGATAAGTACGCTCTTTTGCTCTTTCTCACTAAAGCGCATAGGGATAGGGGATCCACTATAGTAGGCCTTGGGAGTTTCCTTCTTTATGCACTGGGGTTTGTGAATATGACCAAGGCACATCAGATCCCAGTTCTTAAAAATTTTTAGGGGCAGGCTTGCAAGACCTGAGAGACCAACTCCTTGTTCACTTCCCGATTCAAAGAAGCTGCCAAAGAGGTGGTGAGCAATAAATATATTATAGTGCTCACGATTGAGGCTCCACTGTGCTAGCCACTGCTCAATAGATTGAAGGAGCATTTGCTCTGGAGAGAGAGAGTCGTCAGATGATTGGGTGAGAATATCGGAGGCACGAAAGAAGGGAAAGAGGGCCATGTCGATGGGAGTGGAGCTCTCGTCCCTTTGGTAGCTTATCTTCTGGGTTTGTAGCCAATGATTTTGCTCTTCAGTGCTTTTTGCAGCAAGTGGACGGCCAAGAATATGAAACTTATCTCCAAGTAAGGGAATTGGAGATTCAACGAGTTTTCCACTATCGTGATTACCACCTATAATCATAACCTTCTTTAATGAGTCGATTTCATCGATTTCTTTATAGAAGTTAAAAAGTCCTTTTAGGGCATAGGTGGGAGGCATGGGAGTATCGAAGATATCTCCCGCAATAATAAGTATATTGATTTGCTCATTTTTAATCGTTGAAACGAGCCAATTGAGAAAATGAATTTGCTCAGGCCAGCGCTCTTTCTTATAGAGCTTCTTACCGAGATGCCAGTCTGATGTATGGAGTATCTTGGTCATGAAAAAAGGCCTTATCGTTTACAAAGAGCTAGGAATCTCCGGCCGGCTTCGATGGTGTATTAGCTGCTCCACCTTTATCCCCGCCCTTTTGAGCTCCACTTGGACGTCTTCTGCGTCGTTTTCCATTACGAGATTTCTTCTGACCTTCGCTACTACCTTCACCTGCGGGCTTATCGTTGGAGTTATTTTTATCTCTATTTTGGGAGTTGCGATTTCCTCGTCTATTATTGCGTTTTCTATTGCGATTTGGCCTATCGCTACTTTCGTCAATTGTGGCCTTGTCTGCGCTATCTCTACTATCGTTTTCGTTATCATTATCATTAGTAGCAGTCGTTTCTGATGACTCGCCATCATTTCGCTTCACAATATTATCGTCATTCTTAAGGGCATTGATATTGGCCATGGCCTTTTCGTCATCACTCATATTGCCACGAAAGTTTGAAGACATATCGGCCTCAACGTCCGTAAGTCCAATTACAGTAGAAGTTTCATTCACTACATGTCGGAAGCTTTCTGGAAACTTATATTCTTTACCCATCAGTTTTCCATTAGAGAACTGAGAGCGTGCATATCTTCTGATTTGACCCTTTTCTGTGATCATATCGAATTGCTCCACAAGGATGTGAAGCTTTGTTACTTTTCCGATGTCGCCATTTTTGGCCTTAAGAAAAGAGCCTTCTCTAGGAAGTGTCTTTCTCTTATCCGTATATACATTGTCTTCGTATTTAATACAGCATTTGATCTGACCACAAACCCCGTTAATTTTTGAGGGAATAAGGGCCAAGTTTTGATTCTTTGCCATCTTAATGGTTACATTTCCGTAGTTCTTAAGGAAGGTAGAGCAGCAAGTGGCCAGTCCACAAGACCCAATTGATCCTAGAGCGGCCGCCCTATCTCTTACACTGATTTGGCGTAACTCAATTCTCATCTTAAGTTCGCCAACTAATTGCTTTACTAGCTCACGGAAATCAACTCGTGAAGGAGCGGTAAAGTAGAAGACCATTTTTTTTCCAAACTGGATGATCTCAACGTGGGTAATTTGCATATCGAGACCGAGCTTCTCAATAATGCCAACGGCACGCCTTTCCGCTTTCTTTTGCTCATCAATATTTCCACGCATTTCTTCAATATCTTGCTCGTCAGCAGCTTTTGAAATAGAGCGTATGGGAAGCATATCTTTTTTAAATTTAACTGTATAAGGAAAGCTATTGATATAGCCTACATCCATACCACGATCACTCATGGCCACGACCTTTTGGCCGTAGGCAAACACCCTCTTACCTTGAAGGAAAGGGAAACTGCGTGAATTGCCGGGAAAGCGTACTCGAACGAAGCTTATGTCATCGCCTTCTTTCCAGCGGGTTCCACGCTCATCACTTTCGTCTTCATAGTCTTGTTTATCTTGATTGTCTTTAGTTTCTTCAGTTTCTTGGACTTCAGATTTTTCTAAAGCAATTGACTCTGAAGTTGATTCAGATAAATTTGATTCGTTAGATTTCATATAGGGGTTAGCTCTTTATATTTTATTAATTAAATTTCTTTATTTGGTCATGCCATATAACTTTACTATTGTGGCCAAAAGAAGTTTGACTGTCTAGGTCAAGCGCACCATATAAAGGTCTTAATTAGAGGGAAAATCAACTATTTACTTTATGTGCCGTTGATTCCATTACGCACATCATAAGACCAAAGAATCTCTCGGAAGCAGAATTATTGAAGGTCTGTGCTTTTTGAAACCACCTCATTTCATCAAGCCAGTGCTGTTGAGCATATAAACTATGATTAGGGGCCAGCATATAGTCATTCATGACGCGATATAAGAGAGTTTTAAGTTGGGCCGCCTCTTTAAGAGCATCAAGAAGGTGATGATATTGTGTAGGCTTCTGGCAAAAGAGTTGAATTTTATCCATTGCGCTCTTGGGAAGATCCCAATCCTTAGCGCTTCGCTCTAGAAAGTTGGGAAAGTCTTCGTGGGTTTCGGGGCAATGATAGAAGTTGCGTGCATCTTCATTTTGTACTCTGAGGGTAATGGCCCTCGATTCAATCGTCTTTAGAAGGGGAGCTTGATTTTCAACCAAGAAGAGAGTGGTGACACCAGCGGCCGGCTCCTCTAGAGTCTTAAGCCATTTGTTGGCAAAGTATTCACTAATGAGCTGACCTTTATCGATAAATATGAATTTCTGATGTAAGTCCATCGGCCCATATTGAACGGCCTTGAAGTATTCCCTCATATGGGGATCGTCAACTTTATAGGCCTTTTGATCTTCTATAAGAGCAGAGTCCGAATCATTTTCACTTTCATTATCTTTAGTGATGAAGAGAAGGTCGCGATGGCCCATCTCCACCATTTCTGAGCTTTGCTCTTTAGGGATATTGAGATGTTCAGATAAGAGAAGGGCAGAGAACTTCTGAGACCATTCAAGCAGCGGACAATAGGTAGAGGAAATAGGTCCTCTGATGATATAGAAAGGTGCCAGCTTCTTTTCACGATAGAGCTTCAGAAGTAAATTTTCAGCACTTTTATCCATAGGTGACTAGATATCAGTTTTTTCTTGGGCCTGTGTCAGTAGAGTTTCTACTTGGGCCACAATATCTTGATGAACTCTATCGAGGTCTTGATTACCGTTAATTGTCTTTATACGGTTGGAGAATATCTCTGCTGCACGATCATAACCTTCAACGAGTTTGTCATAGAATCCTTGACCCTGCTTTTCAAAGTAATCTTTAGGGGCATTTCTCATCTTCTGGCGCGAGTGTGAGAGATCAGCTGGAATTCTTAAGTAGAAAGTCAGATGGGGTGTAAGAGTAAGGGGAAAGCTTAAGTGGGTTTGAAGTACAGTTTCAATTCCCAGAGAACGGGCCACGCCTTGGTAGGCCAGTGTTGAATCTATATAGCGATCATAAATAATTACAGTATTGGGAACGGCCAATTCCTTCAAGGTTACTTCCTGAAGAAGTTGAGCTCTTGAAGAAGCGAAGAGATGAAGCTCTGCTACAGGATGAATAGGGGCCTGTGAATTGAGGATTGCTTGCCTTAGTTTTTCACCAAAGACAGTTCCTCCTGGTTCTCTAAGGACAAGGACACGAAAATTCTTATTTTCTAAGTACTCTTGGAGCTTTACGATTTGAGTTGATTTTCCTGCACCTTCAATACCTTCAAAGGAGAAGAAGTATGATCCAGGAAATGCAGGGGCCCTAAAATTTGATGCTAGTTCTTTAATATCCATGTTGCTATTCTAGACTTTAAATTATGCAAAATGAATCTTTTTTTAGGTCGTGTTTTTGATGCTTTACGCCTTAATTATGGTCCTAGTATCCATCCATTGCACCTTGGTCGTCGCTAAAATCTTCTTGCTGCATAGGCTCTTGAGTATATTCCTCTCTATACTCTTCATTAAGCTCTTCTCGATACTCTTCTCGATATTCTTGTTGAGCTCCGTCATCAGGGTAATTCTCTTGGGGCATGGGAGCCTCTTCATAAGTTGACTCTTCACGTTCATAGGCAGGCTCTATTTCTTGCTGTGGTGAGTCTTCAGCGTAACCATCACCACCGTCGTACTGATCATTATATGCTGCATCTTCTGTATTGGCGGGCATTCTTTCGGCACCTTCCCCCCATACACCTTCAACGCTATCTATATCTGATTCCGCAAACTCTTCCATTTGTCCTTCATCATAATATTGATTCTCGGAATCGATGGTTCTCTTATCTAATCTCTTTCTAACGCGATCTTGGGCCACGGGTGTTGATCCATCATCATAGGCATAATCATCATAGGGCCCATCTTGATAAGGATCCTCATTATCTCTAAAAGGTCGATCTTGCATTTGGCGCTGTTCTTGAAATGAATCCGTATCTGTAATACTTGCAGGCCTTCTGCTAGGGGCCTTTCTGATTCGATTCACTCGAGAGGCCGTATATTCTTGCTCTTGATCTTGGGCCTTTCTTACCATCTCCTTTTGAGCTTCAGGAGTTCTTCCTTTTGTTGGAGTTCCCCTTTTAATCAGTTTTTTAGAAGCTTGGTTTCTGGCACTTTTAAGATTCACAGAGCTCATGGGATCACTAAAGAGCATATAACTTGAAGCTCCTAGCATAAAGCAGATCGCTACCACGTAAGCAAAATTCTTCTTTCTACTATTAGGATCTTGATCACTTGAAATCTCAGTTTGCGGTGTTCTTGCTCTAAATTCTACAATATCTGCACCTTTATCATGAGAGTGTGTGAGCTCGGCTTCGTGTTCTTCAATTTCGTGCTGCTCTAGGGGATCGTCACTATGGTCATGGGATCGTCCTGCTTGTACATTTTCTAAGAAGGCCAAACCTGCAAAGGCATTGAGCTGTCTCTCTCGCTCCTCAGCATGATCGAGTTGATCTGAGATCTCTTCATTTGATCCTTTGAATACATCCCAACCGGGAATACTGGGAAGATGCCCTTGTTCAAGGTCACGTCGGTCAAATTCTTGGTACTCATAGAGTTTGCGCCAAGTATGACCTTCATCAAAACTTACTTGATCTGTAAGGATGATTTCTTTTTGCTTAAGTAGGGTTTTAATTTCACCTGTGGCCAAAGGGCCATGCTTTTGTCCATCGACGAGAATATAGGCCATCATATCGTGGGGGATATTTTCATCTTCTCCAACGATTTGAGGCTTACGCCTTTGAAAGGCCGGATGAGCATAGACACTTATCCAGTCTCCTATATTTTTAGCATCACGAATCACTGTTCCAACGGGGAAGGCCTGCTCTTCGGCCAATACCTTTAGTCCGCCGGCCATATATGGTCCTGATGCGGGAGTATCCGGTAATTTGAGATGAAAAAAAGGCCCCGTGATTTCACTCCAGTCATCGGGTGCTTTCACTTTTTCGAGTTTTGCCTTTAGTTTCAAAATTTCAGGATCTGTCTTCATATTTAGCCCTTAAAAAGGAGGTCCAGTTTTACGTTTTTTCGGACTAAATAGCGGTTTTCTTCACTTTTAACGTATTTTAAGAAAAAAAGGATAAATATTGCCTATCGTGATTTCAGATAATTACGTAATCTATTCAAGGTATTTTCTTGTTCTAGTGGGCCAGAAGCTTTTTATTTAAGGTCATACTTATACTGAGAGCTCATGTTGAGCATTTAAGTGGCCAAGAAAAATCATACATATTAATCTAGTCCTCTATGATCAGCTTTATCTTATTGTTTTTACGCTATACTCTGGGCAACCTCTTCATTGCTCCCTTCACGCTTTTGTCGCCCAAGCTTCGTGGAAGAATGGCCTTTGAAAAGAGTTATGGTGTCGTAAATAGAGAGGATATTAGCTCTGATATCTGGTTTCATGCCAGCAGTGAAGGGGAGTGGGAGCAAATTTGGCCTATCGTTATGTACTTCTTTCGTGAAACGAGTAGCGATCTTACGATTTGGTTCACTTCACCCTCACTAAAAAATAAAGTCGATAAACTAAGATCGGACTGTGATCTAAGCGCAAGGATTAACGCCTTTCCCGTGTCTTTATTGGTCATGAATCCGTGGTCTAAGAGAAGTATTCTCTCATATAAGAGTCCTAAGCTCTTCTTCATGGTTCGTTATGATTTCTTTCCCGAGCTCATGTGGAAGGGGCTTGCTGCTGAGCACTTTATCTTGTTGTCGGCAACGATGAAGAATAAGGCCGAAAGAATAAAGCGAAACTTCGTAAAGAAAATGGTGACGAAGAATCGTTTTGGTTATTTTGATCATATCGTAACGGCGACTCATCACGATGCCGAGAACTTCAAGACTCTTTTTAAAAGTTTTATAAGTGATGACCTGATTGCATCAGCTCCTCAAATCGATACTTATGATTTTCGTAATTTTCAAATTATTGATCGTCAAAAGAATTTACCTAATATTCAAGCTTCTCACTTTGAAGATTCTATTGAACAACTTCTGGCCGGCTACCCTTTTGAGAGACGTGTTGTCTTAGGGAATTTTTGGTCTCATGAAATAGATCTCTTTGATGAAAAATTTTTAAAGGCCATTAAAGATAAGAAATTTCTTGTCTTTATTGCTCCTCATAATCTTAAAGGTGATGACTTCGATCGTATAAAATCATGGTTTGATAAACAAGATGACAATGGCCTAGTTACGGCCCTTTGGGATGAGATTGGTATTCATGGTAAAGGGAATTTAATTCTGTGCACTCTTCCTGGACTTCTTTGTGAGCTCTATTGTTATTTCGGACAGTGCTATATCGGAAATGGATTTGGTCGATCGATCCATTCGGCATTGGAGCCCTTTTGGGGTGGAGGCAATCTCTACTGTGGGCCAAAGGTATTTCGCTCAACTGAATATGACTTTGTGAGGGAATACTATATAGATAATGAAGGGATTGACATGCCCTTTATCATCGAAGAATTACATGACTTTTATGATCGCCTTGGGCAAAATATTGATATTCCCGCAAGGAAAGAGAAGCTTGAAATTCTTGGTCGTGAGATTGTAAACAAGAAGGATAAGCTCCTTCAGCACTATCAGCAGTTGCTGGCGTCTGATCAAGGATAGATATGTTACAAAAGCATTACCCATTAGCAGTGATTGGAAAAAGCTACCTGAGCCTTCTCTATGGAATCGAGCTTCTCCATTATTTTGATCGTGTGTTGCTACTCGATGATGATCGTTTAAGCTTTGGGGACCTCTATCAAAATGGATTGACTGAAATGGATCATGCCTTCCTTGAAACGCTGGGAAATGATAGATCCATTGAAGAGCTAAAAACGGGTCAATTCCTAAAAAGGTCTCCTTACTTTCTTCATTGCGCTCATGCGCAACTATACTTGGGACGAACTCCTTGGGAAAATATTCGAGAACTCACTCGTAAGCTCTATGAACTCTTTCCTTTTTCTTTTCTCTTTCATGATAATTATAATTCGGATGAATATTCTGATAATAATGGAGAGATAGACGAAACTGCCCCCAAGCAAAAGTGGAGTGCCGAAGAGTTTAACAAAGATTATCGTCTCTTTTGCGAGCGTTTAGGGCTTAATGGTCTGCGCTTTAAGAGTATTGAGAACTTTACCTATGAGTACTTAATGGGTCACTGCCCGGAAAGTATTAAAGTTCTCTATAAGTTATTTCAAAGACAAATGCTTGAGCACCCTGATATTGCTCGCACCTTTCAATATTTTGGGAGAATCCTCTTTCACAAGAAATTGGCCTCTTCTCACACAGATCTAGAGCTGTTGCATTTCTTTCTCTGTATTATTGGTCCTCATTATGAGTTAGATATTCAAGGCCTTTCGGATTGCCTCTCTCGTGAGTTTTCAAAACGTGGTGGCCACTATAAGCAGGCCCAGGTTCGTGAATGGAAGTTTCATAAGAGTAACCCTTGGTCTATTGAGCTCTCAAGTTTTGAAGGGATCATTCACCCTGAGAAGATATCTTTTCTTGGTGCCCATCCTACGGGTTTACCCCTGAAGATTGAATACACCGGTAAGACCTTTCTCTCCGTTCACTTTGATATTGAGTGTGATGATAAGCGCTTAATTCATTTTCAAGAAGAACAAGGCCCCATGCACTTGATTGGTGAGACTGAATCCCTTGGCACTGATTTGCCCTTTTGTAAGTACTCCTTCATCAATGGGCATATCAGAGGACATTTCCTTTATAGAGAAAAGAAGGGCTCAAAACTTGATTTCTACAAAGACTCACTCACAAAGAAGCTCACTCAGCACTTGGAAAAGTCTTATCCAGGTATCTCGGCCCATCTTAATAAGATAGAACTTAGCAAAGGCAGAGAGGTTTATATGGATCAAAGTGATCGCTATAGTGCTCCTGATATGGTTAAGCTTAAGCAGGTTGGCCTCTTTGATTTCTCTATCCCTACAATTAATCGACGCCTGAGAAATGTTTACTACTATGGCCCCCTTAAAAGTGGCCCCCTTGGAGTATTTGGGCAGTTGATGGAAATTAAGGAATCACCCAAGTATCAGTAACGCATTTAGTACCCTTTATTGACGGCCGTTAAGCTCTTGGTGACAATAGAAAGATATGAAATTGATAGGCCAATTTATTCAACATATCATTAGATTTTCTTCACAGCTAAGAGATCGTGGTCAAACGAGCGTCGAGTATATTCTCATGATTGCAGTGGTGGCCTATATGATTATCACTATAATGGGGAATATCCGTGATCAGCTCATCGCTGAGCAAACCCCTTGTCCGGCCAATGATACTTCAATTGGATGTACCATCTCTAGGGCCGTTTCTAGTTTTGGCTCTCCAGATGCCTCTTTTCGCTTTTTTCAGATTCGTAGATAAGTGTAAGTATCTATATTTACGTATCATTATCTCTAGGTGATGACGCAATGTGTGAAAATAATACATTGAGTCAAGGTATACCTTTATTTTTCTACGCCATTTGCTATAACGAAACTGATTTATTGCTATATGCACAATATGTTTCGCCAAATATACCATGATTTAGGGTTTTGGATGAAATATGAGGAGACTTTAAAATGAAAAGTTTTATGAAAAGAGACATTCAGTTGGTAGCTCTATTGGCCTTGGCCTCTATGAGTTCAGCAGCATTTGCTCAAGATGATTATCTCACTAATCAAACAGAAGAAATTCTGAACTCTGAGCAAATCGATATCGACGGAACTTTCAAACAAGAAAGTGCTGCTGATCGCGTAGCTAAAATGAGAAAACAACTCGAAGATCAAAATGAGCAGATGGTTCAAAAGAAAATTGAAGACATCCGCATTAAACAGGAGCAAGAGCTTGCCAATAAATTGCAGAATGCCTTCCAAGGTAATCTTCAAGCTATGGATCAGGCCGATACTCAAGTGGATTCAGTTGATACTGTTCAAGCGGCACCACAAAGAGTTGTTGCTCCTATGCCAGAGTTTGCCCCTGAGAAAGAAGAGAATCTCTATAAAGTGATTCCCTATGTTGGTGGTAAGGTCTATGACAGTGAGAAGATTGATTCATTCAATGCCAATGTTGATACTGGTGTTGCCATTGAAACAATGCTTACTGAAAGAATCAGTATCGGTTTTCGTTTTGGTTATACAACAATGGATTTCTCAGATACAGATACTTACTTAAGTTCAGTTAACTCAAGCTTCTATGAAGACCTTGAAGTTAAATATAAGAATCTCTCTGCTGGTATCCAGTCGAAGTTCTTCTTAACGACAAGTCGTTTCCGTCCTTTCATTGGATTTGGTGCGGCCTATAATAGAACAACTCTTGATCTTGAAAATAGTATTTCAAATAACAATGGTTGTTACTACTATGGTAATCAGTACTATTGCTACAATAGTGTTGATGATGAAGATACAACAGTTACTGGGAATAACTTCACAGGAACTGCTTCAGTTGGTGCAGAAGTATTATTTAGCGAGTCAGTTGGACTTAATATCCAGTTTGATTATACTCGTTCATTCAATGCTGCTTTTAGTGCCTCATCTAATAGTGCAAGCTCTACTGAGCAAGTTCAAAACTTCCTTAAAGAGCACGGTGAGAACTTAGATGATGCTAATATTGCAGCGCTTAACTTAGGTCTTGTTGTTAAATTCTAATAACAAGCTTACTTGAGTTATAAAGTCTTCTTTACCTAGATCAATTATTTCATAAATCTTTTAAGGGCCTGTCGATAACTATGAAGACAGGCCCTTTTCTTTTTCCACAAATCATCATCTAATAAGCTTCTAAATACGATTTGGGTCTTTGAATTGCGAAGGGCCTAGTCTATTATAATTAAGTATTTTTATTCTTATATATATCTCTTAAGGAAAGGAGAACTCCTATGGCAGATGGACGCCCCGTTTATATTGTCTCAGCAAAACGTACACCTCAGGCGAAATCTGGAACAGATCTCAAAGATGTTGCGGCCCCTTACTTGGGCTCTTATCTGATCAGACAGATGGCCGATAATGCAAACTTAAGCCCTACGGATATTGATGAGGTTATCATTGGTAATGTGGGAAATCCTGCCAAGTATCCTAATATCGGGAGAGTGATTGCTCTTGAGGCAGGACTTAATAAAACCACAAGTGGGTACACTGTTCATAGAAACTGTGCCAGTGGAATGGAGGCCGTAAGCCAAGGCTTTCTAAAAGTAGCTAGTGGGCGCAGTGAGCTCATCTTTGCTGGTGGGGTAGAGAATATGAGTCAAATGCCTCTGATTTATTCAGAGGAGATGACAGAGCTCTTCATGAATGTCATGAAGGCCAAGTCAATGCCGGATAAGCTGAAGATTTTAAGTCAATTTAGACCACCTTATCTTTCTCCTATTATTGCTATTGAGCAGGGATTAACTGATCCTTTTTGTGGCCTGAATATGGGACAAACTGCTGAAGTTTTGGCCCGTGAATTTGGAATCACTAGAGAGCAGCAAGATGAATTTGCCGTTCTTTCTCATGAGAGAGCTCTGGCCGCTCAAAAAGAAGGTCGTTTAACAGATGAGATTCTTCCCATCATTGTTGGTGGAAAACTCAATAAACTTCTCTCCCATGATGTTGGACCGAGAGAGGGCTCCTCGGTTGAGAAGCTTGCGAAGCTTAAGCCTTACTTTGATCGCAAATCGGGGAGTGTTACCGTTGGTAATGCTTGTCCCATAACGGATGGTGGATCCATGCTCCTTTTGGCCAGTGAAGAGGCCGTAAAGAAGCACAATCTCGATCCTATCGCGCGAATGGTAGACTACCACTTCCATGGACTAGAGCCTGAGAGGATGGGAATGGGTCCACTTCTTGCGATGGATGGAATCTTTAATCGTACCGGAATGAATCTTGAACAAATGGACCTTGTTGAAATTAATGAGGCCTTTGCCGCTCAAGTTCTTGCGGTTAAGAAAGGTATGGTTGATAAGTCTGTTGCTAGTAAATTTGGAATAGATACACTTTGGGGTGAGATTCCTGAAGAGAAACTCAATGTTAACGGTGGTGCGATCGCTATTGGTCACCCTGTTGGTTCTACGGGAAGTCGCTTAATTGTAACTCTTGCTCACGAGTTGGTTAAGAGAAAAGCTGGCTTTGGTGTGGCCTCACTATGTATTGGTGGCGGTCAAGGTGGAGCTGTGATTATTGAGAATTTAAAGAAATAAGGAGACCATGATGAGCGCAAGTTACGATCCAAGGTTTGAAAATATTAGTTATGAAGTAAAAGATAAGGTTGCTTATATTGGTTTTGGTCACAATAACGAAAAGGCCATGACTGTTCTTAATGAAGCAACACTAAGAGATTTAGATGCTATCGCAGATGAATTAAAGGCTCAAAAGAAGGGGCTTGATGGGGCAATCTTTTTTACCCATAAAGAGCGCTGCTTCTTGGCCGGTGCCGATATCTCTCTCATCGCGGCCATGCAAACTGAAGCCGATGGTGCAAGGGGAGCAGAAGCTGGGCAAATGATTTTCAATAAGATTGAAGATCTTCCATTTCCTACTGTGGCCTGTGTTCACGGTGTTTGTCTTGGTGGAGGAACTGAATTTTCTCTATCTTGTAAGACCATTCTTATGAGTGATGATAAGGCAACAGTCATGGGTCTCCCTGAAGTTAAGCTTGGGCTTATTCCAGGGTTTGGGGGAACCTATAGAATGCCAAGACGAATTGGTATTCCCAATGCTCTTGATCTTATCCTTACAGGTAAGACGGTTAATGCTCGTAAAGGAAAGAAGCTTGGTCTTGCAGATGAAGTCTATCCGAAAGAGCGTCTTTTAGATATGGCGCTGAAGCATCTTAAAATAAAGAAGCATGAGCAATCACTTAAAGAGTCACTCACTGACTTTGCTCAAAGTAATATCTTTTCTAAGAAAATTATCTTCTCTAAAGCTCGTGAGAGTGTACTTAAGAAGACAAAAGGTTTCTACCAAGCACCTCTTAAAATTCTTGATACGATGGAATCAGGAACTCTCTCCGGACGCTCAAGTTATCTTGCACGTGAGGCCCAGGCCTTTGGTGAGTTATGTATAAGTGAACAGAGTAAGAACCTTCAGCATATTTACTTTATGACAGAAAGAGTGAAGAAGTATGCAGGACCTAAAGGGGAAGGAAAGGCCCCTAAGTTAGATCGTGGTGCGTGTCTTGGTGCCGGTACAATGGGTGGTGGGATCGCTTGGCTAATGAGTAATGTTGGCATGGCCCCTATTATGAAAGATCTTAATGTTGGTGCCCTAGAGTTAGGTCTTAAACAGGCTTCTTCAAACTACAGCGGTGCGCTTAAGAGAAAGAGATTAAGTGCTGATGATTTCGAAAGAAAGATGCGCTCAATCACTTGTCAAACAGACTTCTCAGGCTTTCAAAAAGTGGACCTTCTTATTGAGGCCATTATTGAAGATATGAATATTAAGAAATCCGTTTTTGCTGAAACGGAAAAGTATATGAGAGATGATGCTCTTATTACTTCTAACACTTCCTCTCTAAGTGTTGAGGGGATGGCCGAGGCCCTAGAAAAGCCTGAGCGCTTTGCAGGCCTACACTTCTTTAACCCTGTTCACATGATGCCTCTTGTGGAGATTATCACTCATTCTAAAGTGGCCCCTGAAACCGTAGAGGCCCTCTATAATTGGGTTCTTCGTACAAAGAAAACTCCCGTTGTTGTGAAAGATGGCCCTGGATTTCTTGTCAATCGTATTCTTATGCCCTTTCTGAATGAGGCCGGCTTCCTTCTAGAGGAAGGAGTAAGTATGAAGGATCTTGATGATGCCTGTACTAACTTTGGAATGCCAATGGGACCATGTCGTCTCCTTGATGAGGTAGGAATTGATGTGGCCGTTAAAGTTGCCAAAATTCTTCATGATGGACTAGGTGATCGCGCTAAGTCATCAGATCTGTCAAAGAAAATGGCCGATAAAGGCTTCCTAGGTAAGAAGTCTTCAAAAGGCTTCTATATCTACGATGAAAAAGGAAAGCCAACAGGTGCTAACGAAGAGGCGCAAAAACTCTTTAGTGCTCCTAAGAAGGTTATGAGTGAAACAGAAATTCAAATGAGAGTGATTCTTCCTATGATTAATGAAGCCTCGATCATTCTTGATGAAGGAATTGTTGAACATGCGGGTGATGTAGATCTTGGACTTATTTTTGGAATTGGTTTTCCTCCATTTCGTGGGGGACTTCTTCGCTACGCAGATAGTGAGGGGCCGGATAGAATCCTCAGTGCTCTTGAGAAGTTTGAATCAAGCGTAGATAAGGATCGCTATAAAGCTTCTAGCTACCTTAGAAAGCTCGTTGAGAATAAGACAAAGTTTTACGAAGCATAGGTCTGGGAAATCTTGAAGCTCTCCTTTGTTCGCTACTTTTTCTCATATCTTGTTCATGCAAAAACTCGCCAAAGATTGCTCTTCATTGCAATCTTTGGCCTAATTCTTTCTTCCTTTGCTCTTCT
>JBLWXW010000012.1:0-101431 GCA_048267265.1 Bacteriovoracaceae bacterium | reverse complement strand
GCTGTTGTTGCTTTTTATTCTCAGCAAGAGCAAGAAGCATATTCTGCCTCAAAGATTTCTGAAAATCCTTGTTACCTACTTTCTCGTTATTAATATTCATTTGTAATTCTGATAACACTTGAATTGCTTTATCCGCTTGTTTATTTTTAATCAAATTGATGGCGTAATTATTCTTATCCTCTGGACTCATTTCTTTCATCGATTCTTCATAAACAACATTGGCCATTTCATATGACTCATGATCAGTTAACAACTCAGCCATTTTCATTTTTTCTTTAGAGACCAACATCCCTTGCTTGTGCTTATCCATTAGTTTATTTAATTGCTCTAACTCTTTTTCTTTTTTTTTCATCTCTGCTTGCGTCAACTCTTTTTCTTGTTTACTAGAGTTACCTTGGGCCATACTTCCTTCGCCAGTAAATAAATAACCTCCAATTGTGATCATAATCATTAATTTAAAACTTTTCGTTGGGTAAAGTAGAAAGGATATAATTAATAAAATCATGGCAGGGATTAAAACCTTTTCTACCTCAACAGGTCTCACGGTGGTCAGTCCTTTACTCATTCTCTTTTCAAAGCTTGAATTAAAAAATGACAGTATTTCTTCAGTAGGAATAGTATAAGAGTTAGCTACCCAATACTTATAAGAGTGGACCTTTGAAGATAAACTCTTTAACCATTCTTCATTCAACTTTGTTATTACTTCTTTATTATTGAATTTTTTATATCCTCGAAAAACTCCGTTTCTATCACGATGGGGAATTCTAGCGCCGTTTAACGTCCCAACTCCTACCACACCCAAAGTTACTGTTTTTGGAAGTGAAAAAGTAAAGTCTTCATCGTGTCCCTCTGAATCTGTGAACACAAGAATATTGCCTGTAAGCTTACCGTCTGAATTTGATGAGTTCCTAAAATATCCAATAGACTCTTTTATTGCTTGCGATATATTCGATCCTCCATCATAAAGATCTATAGCTTCTAAACCAGAGATCCTTGCATCTAAGAGATCTAGGTCATCAGTAAAGGGCACGAGTCTTTTTTGTTGATCTGAAAATAAAACAACGGCTATCTTATGACCAAATGCTTTTTTTACAAAATGTCGGGCCATAATTAGCGATTTCTGAAATCGATTTGGCCTTACATCTTCAGCAAGCATTGAGGCAGAACTATCGATTATTATAATCGTCTTTTGATCTGGTATATCACTTTCTATTTTTTCTTCTGGACCCCTAAAATCCAAAGCTGAAATAAGAAGTAGAGTTAATCCTATCAAGTATAGGTATTTACGTACCCTATAAATAACAGTACTGCGCTTAAACCATGTTAGTTTTATAAAAGCTTCAATTGTTTTCCTACTTCTAAAGTATCCAATAATGAAGACAACTATTGATACAATTATTGGAACCAAGAACTCTGACTTTGCTGGATTCACACAACCTCCTTAAACCAAAATAAGGTTATGATTTCTGCAAGGAGGAAAAGTACTAATCCCCATATCAAATAGTTCCAATACAGTTCCTTATATATAACTTTTGAACTCGTTTCGATTTCTGTTTTTTCTAATTTTTGGATTTCATCTAATACATCTTGTAGAGCATTCTCATTGCTAGCATAAAATGATTTACCTTTTGTGATTTCTGCAATTTTATCTAATGTCTCAAGGTCAACGCTACCTCCGGGTATTCTTTGATATCTTCCACTTCCTCGTCTTATTTGAAGTTTTGCATCATCTGCTTCTTTACCTATACCAATGGTATAAACTTTTACCCCCTGTTTCTTTGCTTCTTCCGCAGCTTGCAAAGGAGTCATATTGCCAACATTCGAAACACCATCAGTTAATAGAACGATAACTTTACTATCTGCAAGAGATTGTGTTGACCTTCCTACGGCCAGTCCTAGAGCATCTCCAATATTGGTTCCCATTCCTAGAAACCCGACATTAATTTCACTAATTACCTGATCGATGAGTTTTAGGTCTGTGGATAGAGGTAGTAAAGTGAAAACCTTCTCACTAAACATGATAATCCCTATTCTGTCAGTAGGTCTTAGCTTCACAAAGTCGCGTATTCTATTTTTTGCTGCTTCTAGCCTATTAGGTTCAAAGTCTTCAGCGAGCATTGATCTCGAGACATCAACAACGATAAAGACATCATTAACTTTCACTTTATTCTTACTAAATCCCATCGGTATTCTGGGTTGACTCAAGGAAAATCCAATTAATCCAGTACCGACTAAGCCTATAAGTATGACAAAGTATCGCAATGGCCTCATCTTTGTATTCCAGTATTTCTTTGGAATAAAAAACTCAGCTTTCTTGCCTAACTGAAAGCTTTTCAATAAGTAAGCAAGTACAAATATAGTCGCCAATATAAAATAAGCTGGATGCTTAAACTCCATTCTTATATAACTCCAAAACTTTATTCTTTTTAGATATGAGCTCTGATATATCCATATCTCTCCATTTCGGCTGGAACTGATGCTCTTCGATTAAGCCAGTAAGCTCCTCAAATGAAAGTATCGTTTGTGGTTTACCTTCTAAAAACTTTATAATTACTTTTCTATTCCTATAAAGCCACTCAAAGTCTGAGTGATTTTTACTAATTCTTAGCTCTCTTCCTATATCCACTCGCTCCAGTGTTGTGACCCCCCTTTTTTTCAACCAAAAGTATAAGAGTAAGCCAATAATAAGAATTGCAACTGCAATGGATAGTATTTTAAAGTCAAGCTGGCTCATGGGACTAAGATCTGTGTCATATGTAATAAAGTCTTTTATTACTAAGTCCGTCTTAGAAATGTTTTCTAATTTAAATGAGACAGGAATATTTCTTGACTCAAGTGACCATATTTTAAAATCTTGATTTTCGAAGTTCTTGAGTAGTACCAAATCCAAGTAAACCTGAATCGCATCAGCATTATTCTTAGATTTTTTTATATCAAGTACTCTCGATACATAGAAGTAGTCCAAAAAGGTTTTATTTTCCACATCCGCTACTGAAATCAAATCCAGCTCAAAGGGAACTAAAGTTAAAACCGCAGCGTATGTTTCACCAACGATGGCCCCATTTGTTCTCTTTGTATCAATAATCAATTGACCTTTGGTTTCGAGAGCAAAACCAGAGACACAAATAAAATATAACAGTATTAAAGAAATAAACTTTTTCATTAAATCATCTCTCTAACAAATTGATCTAAGTAACGTTTATCTATATCTAAGTCTACAATTCTATCGATTGGATTACTTCCTTCTCTCGCCTTAGACTTAAATTGAAAAAAACCTTGCTTGCCGCCTGGCTCTCCTGCGACTTTAAATGAAACGGGTATATTCTGTGCTTTATCAAGAGGTGCCAGAATCCTAAAACAATGTGTCCTTTTATCTACTACAAAATTCTTGAGGTTTACTTTATCTAGCAAATACTGCCAATCACTTAAGACAACGATTTCCCGGTTTCTTGCCAAATGTTTTTTTAACATCAGCTCTCTATCCTCTGCCGATGAATAAGTATCCTTCATATCTAAAGTAATATCACCACTTTCATTGATGATCTGGTACTTTGTTAGTGTTGATATCAAGCTTATGATACCTTTTTCACCGCTATTTTTCGGAACATCTATTATCTGATCACTTATAATAATTGCATGAATGCTATCGTTAGTTTCAGCAGCTAATAAATAGAGCATACATGTTATTTCAAGTGCTGCCTGTAGTTTTGAAGTTCCATCCCATCCATATAACATAGAAGGTCCAGCATCAATAACGACAGCGATTTGTACATTCCTCTCTTCTTCAAATGTCTTTATATATGGCTCACCAGTTTTAGCTAAAATTTTCCAATCGATGAACCTTACATCATCACCATGAGTGTATTGACGATGTTCTTTAAACTGCAGCCCACTTCCTCTGAAGTGACTCTTTAGCATACCAATACTGAAGCTATTACTTTTTTTAAATAGCTGAGTTTTGATTTCTCCTACAATTTTTCGAACTTCTATAATATTCATATTTTTTATATGATCTTTTGTGCTACTTTCAGTGCTACATCACGAGCATCAATTTTATCAAGCATGGCCTCATACGATAAAATCAACCTGTGACCTAATACATCCGGAACAACCTTCAAAAGATGATTAGGTCCAACATAGTCACTCCCGTCAAGAAAGGCCGTGAATTTCGAAATCTTATATAGCCATTGACACGCCCTCGGTGAGGCACCTGCTAAAATAAGCCCTTCATTCTCTTTCAAAAAATACTCCGAACTCGGTCTCGTTGCGTGAACAATCTTAACAATAAGGTCTTTCATTTTATCATCTACATAAACGGCTTCTGTTTTCTCTTGAATAGATAATAGGTCGTCTGTAGAAAGTGTTCCTTCAATCTCATCTAAAAAGTTCTTTTTTAAGTCTAGAATAGATTTTTCAGACTCAAAGTCTGGATAATCAACGTGAATTTTCATCATAAATCTATCCATCTGTGCTTCTGGTAGTGGATAGGTTCCCTCTTGTTCGATGGGGTTTTGTGTTGCAAGTACAACAAAGGGTGCTGATAGCTTATGTGTATTATCACCAATCGTGACTTGCTTTTCGGCCATAGCCTCAAGAAGTGCCGCCTGAACTTTCGCAGGAGATCTATTTATCTCATCGGCTAATAGTATTTGTGTAAAGATGGGTCCAAATTTAGTTGAAAATGATTCTGTCTTTTGACTATAAATCATGGTCCCAATCAAATCTGAGGGTAAAAGGTCTGGCGTGAACTGTATTCTTTTAAACGATAGATCACATAATTTACTCATTGTTGAAACCGACATTGTTTTACCTAAACCAGGCATCCCTTCGATTAACAGGTGACCCTCACAGACCAGAGCACATAGAATTGAATCTAATAATTTCTCTTGTCCAAAAATATACTTTTTAGCGTGATTAAGTGAACTAATAGCTTTTTCGCGAACATCCATAGACATATATAAACCTCTGTAATTTTAAGAACATAAGTATTATATGCTTAATCAATCAATTTTCCAGCATGGAAAAATGATCTAAAGCTTGTCTAGAGTATCTTAGCTTCTACTTTCTTTTGTTATTGTATAGTCAAAGTTGAGAAAATTTTCCTTAAGAGCTTATCTAGCTCTCTTTTCTTATCTTGAGCCAAGTAATTAATTGAACGAATCAGTCGGGAACTTTTGTTCTCAAAAATATACTTTAACGTTTTGTTGACTTCTCTATAGGCCTTATTCTTTTGACACTGCTGATTATAACAAATTTCTGTGGCACTACTTATGGCAAACCATTTTTGATAAGACTTAAAGCTAACATCATCATTTGTTTCCAGTTTCTTCAACAAGCCAGATATTTTATTACTCGAATCGAATTCACTTAAGTCTTTCAATAGCTTTGGAAGAGAAGCAATATATGATTTTAAGTTCCCTAATCTACCACTAAGTCTAATCTTATCTAAATCTGAAATAATTTGGTCTTGGTTTTTAGATGCAAACAGAAATATCTCATTCAAGAGTAATAACGTATTTTTATCACCAGCTTCAACCTTAAAAAGGAGTGCATCAAGAAGATAATTTACATCAACCAAGAATTCTCTATCTTTGAGAGGCAAGATCTCTGAAATGTCTTCAAAGTTAGTTACTGCCCAAACTACAACTTTATCTAAATCTAGAAGGTCCAAGCTTTCATAACGCTGCTTATACTGATCAGGTATTCCCTCTGAAGCAAGATAAGTAGATAAAACTGCGAACTTGGCGCCTATATTTTCTAGCAACCTCTCTTTTTTATATTCATTCGAATAAAAGAAGCTAACTAATGTGTCCAAATAGCCATTATCCTGGCCTATAACAAATATTTTCTTCACTAAATTAATCAAAGATATTGGTGATACACCATTAAGAAATTTTGAATCGAAACGTTTCATTCGCTTACTTGTTATGAAGTTTTTGAAAGCGTTTTCAGTTCTTCCAACTCTGTCTCTAATAAGTCTACCCGCATTAGAAAAAGCACTTACCATACTTAGATCTGATAATATTTTACCATTATGGTAGAGCAGCTCTTCCTTGGTTTGAAGAACCGGGATTGTAATTTTAACCCCAAGAATTCTTCTATCAATCACTGTACTTCTTTGTGAGTCATCTGGGCTTGAAGCAACAACAACTTGTATTAGAGCTCGCATATAGTCACCATAGCTCCATCCCTCTTCTTTGTTCACATCTATTAACCCTGGAAAAGTGCGATGGGAGTTTCTTGCAAGCCTATGCTGTGCTTTGTTCATAAACTTTCCACAGAACTTCAAAGGTATACACATTCCTAAAAGTGAATATTTTGAATCCACTGTTTCATCATAATTTTCAGCTTTGGCCACTGCATTCATATAGTGAGCGCCCAAGTAGTTAGCATCAAAGCGAACATCCCTAATAACTGTTTCTATACGCTCCATGGTATTCATTGAAACTATTTCTTCATCAGGAGCCGTTTTCAACATATCTTTTTCTATTTCCCATTCATCATTAAAATAGCTGCTTACAGCTTTTGGGATCTCTTGATATTCAATATCTATTTTGTTTGTTGAAAGTGTCTCATTCGTTAGATCGTAGATCATTAAAAAAGTTTCACCAAAAGTAATTCGCTTCAATGTTTGATCTGTATTGTCATAAGGAATCATTAATCCATAATCAGGGAGAATAGAGGTTAGAATAAGCTCAAGCGCAGTTGGATTATTATCATTCTTTCTTAAGAATTTCGAAACAAGGCTATCTTTAATAAACTTTATATTCTTCAAGTTAGGACATGGATCGCCCCCTATTTTTGAGTTATTATATTGCTTACATGAGTAACTCTTATCTTCTCGAAAACTTGTATCGGATAATATATTTGTAAGTTTTCCACGATGATAGTCGTAACCTAGATCTAAACTACTTCCAAGTCCTGCAAATAGCTCTTTTAAAAGCTTAAAATTATCGTCCTCACTATAATAACTGATGAGTGAAGCTATAGTTGAGCTTTCGGTTGTAGAGTTGAAGATATTTATCAATTCTAGAGAGTTTTCTAAATTCTCTTTTCGCGTTCTGTCTTGGAGATACCTATGAATATCTGAAACTATTGATGTAACTCCCTCTCCATCTATCGACTTATATTCTTCAGATAAATAGTTAAGTAAGAGTGTACCCGATTTCATCATATCACTTGAGAATAATGAGTGCCGACTCCATTTTTCTCCAGCTCCATTTATGAAAACACCCATCTTGTTTATTTCATCAATAACATCGAAGAAGACATTATCTTTAATATATGGCCGACATGAGCTTGGTATTTCAGAAATAAAGTCGTAAAAATCATTATTATTTTCATTCATATCCTCGATGCACTGACCTCGGCCTTGATCTCCATGAACGAGCTGATTTAAATCAACACTAACTCCAACAGGTTTCAACTCTTTTGGGTCATATCCTAAAATATAGGATGAGCTCCCCTTTTCGACCTGACCTTGGGAAATAATCTTTATCATTTCAATGAAATGGTCTCGAGAGAAAAAAATCTGATAATCTTCAACCAGCTCCTCTCCTCCAAGCTTGTCTGTTATTTCTTCTAATGAAGCTAGAAAAGTTTCCAGTTGGGCGGGAGTAGAAAAGTAATCATTCAGGATAGCTGTAATCTGATTTGTGAAGTTTGATAGTATCGAACTATAAAAGCTAAATAGTAACCTAATATCCACATCTTCTTTATAGTGGCTATCCAGGAAATTAAAGAAGAAAAACTGTCCCTCTTTAGAGAGTGATGACCATACCTTTCCTAGGGCCTGAACTTGTGAGATATCCTTTTCGAGAATCCAATCGAGGAAGTATACAATATCGTCAACAAACTCCTCATCAGAGTTTTGTAAGAGTTCATAAACAGATGTTACCAACTTAGAATCTATTGCATCTAAAGTGGCGACAAACTGTACAAATGCTACATGAAAATCCGATGAAAAGAACTTTATTAAGAAAAGCTCTTTATTATCAATGGTATTCGGTACAGAATCTTGAAGATAGTCGAATAAATTATAGTAAGAAGAAAGCATTAATAGCTTAGTTGTTTTTGAAACGGCCTTCACATAATTAAGCGTAAATATCTCTGTTTCAAATGTTATCGGATTGACTATTTTCTCTTCATAAAACGAAAACTTATCACATAGACTTTGAGCTGTTTTCAGTATTCCCAAAGACTCAATACCTTGGGAAAAGAAGTGCTCCCTATCCTTTGCAAAGAGCTCTTTTACAAAAAAGTTAACATGATCTGAAACATTTACAGACATGGCCCTGTCGTCTACAAAGCCCTCACAGACGATATTCGTTTTTAACAATGAGTCTAGAACTCTAAATTCTTTCCACTGATTAGGATCTTTTACTGCAGAATAATCAATCAAATAGTTAAAGTCAGCTACTGTCATATTTCTAGTTACCAGTTCGATAACCCTGCTCTTACCCTGATTATTTTTTCCTTTAAATATATTTCTTAGGAATTCTATTTCTTCTTTAACCTCATTGTTCTTAAATTTTAATATAAACTGATTAAAGAGATCATAGCGAGCGTCTGTAAACTCTTTAGAGCTAAGTGCTCCAGAAAGTGATTTAAAGAAACTCATATCAGTTTGATTAAGTAGCTCTACAAACTTAACTACAAGCCTATTTCCTTTTTCAAGAGCTTCCTTGTCGACGTAGAAGAATTTAAAAAAATTCTCTATATCTTTTCTCGAAATTTTTTCTCCTCTACAACTAGAAGGATCTTTTGTACATTCAAAAACAAGGTCAATATTTCCAAAGAAGTTTGAATCACTCAAAGATGTGATTACTTTTGCAAACTCGTCTAGTCCGCCTTTTTCATCCATTTCTTGGGTAATTCTTATAAGAAGATCTCTCGCTGTTTTATCATTTAGGAATCTTTCATTTATTGGATTTGTTAGTCTATTCCACTTATCAACATCTACAGTTTCCAATGAGCTGTAAAGGGTTGGAAACGTTTTATCCCAAGTGGCACATTTGAACAAATACTTACTATTATTAAGCTCTAATAAGTCACGAGTGAGATCGAGTTGCCTACAAGCATCGCCTCGCTCTAGTTCGGATGTACTATCGACATAATCGGGTTGAACGTCACTTGGTTCTTGCTTAGAGCAAGAATTTAATAGCGCTAATAATACTAAACACCATAACCAAGTTCGCATCCACTATTCCTTAGCACGAAAATACTTTTGTGCCTCGCCCATATTTACTTTATAATTTGAGAACGTCAGCTTACTCTCACCAGATCTCTCAATTTTTTTCTCCCCCTCTCCAGGGGCTACAACTTTTTGCTTTGTTGTTACAGAAATTTCACTCGGCATTCCATAGCCTCCAACATTTTCATAATTAATTTCTGTATTACTTTCTGTTACCTGTGGCCCCTGAATCATTTTTGCCCGTACCGCTTGAAGTACCCACTTATTCTTCGACCAAGACTTCTTGGCATAATCAAACACTGAGTCTTGAAATCCAAGAGGGCTATAACTTTTATACTTCTTAAGTATCCCGTTATTATCAAAACCAACTTCTATTTTATTAACTGCTTTTGTATTTGTTGGGTCTTCTCCTTCAAAACTAGACCCTCCTCCACTGCTCTTTTTTTTCTTTAAGTTATAACCTCTAATACGAGGAGCCAGATCTTGTGGTATTAGGTAGTCAATTCTATTTACGATTAAACCTATTAAGCTCTGCTTCAGCTGATCAAAGCCCTTAGGAATTCCCTCAACCTCAATAGCAATTTTTCCTGGATACATCCAATAAAGTTTATAAAACACTTCCTTCCCAACCTTAACGGTTACGTATTGCTTTTTAACTTGCTCAGTTAATCCATCTAATCTCACTTCACATTGAATATCTTTTAGCCCTAACTTAACTGGACTATAGGACATCAAATCAAAGTCCGAGACGACGGGGTTTGCAAGTATAGCCGATGTAGAAATTATTAAAAAAGTCAGTATTTTAAAGAACATAGTTCACCTCTTAGCTGTAATATTGTCTCAGCCTAAAGTTCAACTATCAACGATAGACAGCTTTTGTCGCCATTGATCATCAAAATAGAGCTTTAAATGTTTCTCTTTTTTAAAAGTAACCATTCCTGGGCTCCCCTTAACGGCCTTAAGGTTCTTCACAGCTGTATAAATTATTGGAATTTCATTTATTACTATACCGTTGAGATCTACTAATGCTGACGAAAGTATTTGTAGGTCATCAACCTCCAGATTTACTCCACTATTTTTAACAATCATATGTCCACTCTTCATTCCCTCCAAGTGAATCCAAATATCATCTTTTTTTCCAAACTCTTTACGAATATAGTCGTTTTCCTGTGCTCTACGTCCTAGGTAACACTTAGTTCCCTTGTATAGAATTTCTATATAATTTTGATGCCCCTGAATTGTTGTTTTCTTTTTTTCATAGTTCCAAATAGGTTGTATAATTTTTTGATCCTTCAATTGATAGGAGTCTGTAGCAGACTTCACTTCACTTGCCTCTTTTTCAATTTTACCAATTCGATCTTTTACTAATTTACGAGATTTCTCCCAACCTTTTATTTTATCGAATAGATATTCTCGCTTTTTGAAGTGTCCTTCCAATCCTCTAAAGCTCACCTTAAACCTGCCATCCCCTACAGACTTTACTTCTTCTAAATCTTTCTCTGTCCAAGGTCTAAGGGCATCGACTCCATTTAACAGAATTAACTCCCCCTTCATCTTTTGAAGTGTCTTCATTCTCTTTGAGTATTTTAAGGATTTTTTCGCTAAAACTTCCCCGTTTCCAATGGCGAGGTAATCATCAATATTAAATTCACTATCTTTATTTCCAAAGTCCACTTCTGCAAAGCCAAGGTCCTTAAAAAGTAAGGAGAGATCTAAGTCTTGTCCTTCAATCCAGGCTTCCTTAACTTTACCTTCCCAGCTTCTAAATACCTCTATTTGATCTCCTAAGTATTTTATATGAGCAAAGAATAAATCTCTTCCTCTCCAAAAGAATATCATCTCAACTAATGAAGACTCTTTAGCCCCTTTTACTCTTAACACTCGATCTTTCTGTGCAACTTCGAGGTCAACTATCTTCATCCCCCTCCAGTAGTGACGAGCAAACTGTAAAAACTTATCTTGGACTTTATACTCTTGTGGTAATTTAGACTTACTAAAGTCGAATCCCTGATATTGTGCTCCCCTTCCAAAATACAGATAGTATGTAGTTCCTGGCACTCGACACTGTAAGCAAAGCACATGAGGAGATGTTGTAGCTTGCTGAACTACAGCATGGCCTTTATTTTCAAGAATCTCAGAAAACCTCTCGACTTTCCGTGTTAAATTATTTAAAGATTGTTTCATGGATACTTCCGTAAATTCCGGTAATTACTTCGCTCACAAGGATCATCTCGATCTTAGGGCACTTCTCGATCTTCTCTCTAGCTTCTTCCATTTTACTCAAACTAAGAAGTTTATAAAGGACTCTCCCAAAAGAAGCCCTCAAGAGGACATTGCACTTCTTTATTACCATCAAGATCAATTGCTCGCTATTGAAAACTGGGATCAACATATTAAGGACCAGCTCACCTATATCCATGCAGACCTCTCTTTTGATCGTGTATTAAAAAAGCTATCCCGCTATCAAACACTTGAAGGTAAAGAAATATATCAAGTTTTTAAATGTATTAATCAATATGGAAAATTGGCCAAAGTCTTCTCTTTAAAAGGTCATACAAACATTACAAAACAAGAGATAGATTCTACATTTAAGTATATTAGAAAAAATGTTCCTAGTCTCTTTGATGAAAAAACAGAAGATATCGTTTATTACAAGCACCCTATTCTCTCGCCAATCGATTCAAAGATTAAAGAGTGTTCAAAACAAATCCGTGAAAGACTAATTAAAATCACCTCGGAATGGGCCTCAAAAGAGTTGCTACAAACTCAGGGCCACGACATTGTGGATGATCGCTATCTTCTTCCCGTTCGCTCTGATCGCTACTCTTCGCAGCTTGGGAAAATCGTTTATCGTTCAAATAGTGGTAACACTCTATTTGTTGAGCCTAACTCTCTACGTGAAATGGCCAATAATAAAGTTGAACTTGAAGCCCAACTCGAAAGAGAAGTTCATAAATTATTAAAAGCTATTTCCGATGCTTTTGCGGATGAAGCCAGTGTTCTAAAAAATATTTTCAACTTTTTTATAGACCTAGACTTTGCAAGTGGTCGACTGAAAGCCGCCCACACTCTCGGTTTTAACAAACCCGATATTGATAAGTATGCAAAGAAAATATATATAAAAAACCTCTTTCATCCACTCATTCCTAATCCCGTAAAGAATGATTTTTCCCTTCAAAGGAGTTCTTCTGGTCTACTTATTAGTGGACCTAACACGGGTGGAAAAACAGTTCTGCTAAAATCACTAACTCTATCACTATTACTACCTCATCTTGGATTCTATATACCTGCCCAAAGTGCAGTAATTCCCTATTGTCAGAGCATACATTTTCTAAGCCACGACAACCAAGACCTCAAAGAGGGCTTATCTAGCTTTAGCTCAGAAGCCATTGTTTATTTGAACCTATTCAAGAATATAAAAAAAGGGGATGCTGTATTTATTGATGAAGTTTTTAATTCTACATCTTCTTTGGAAGCCTCGGAGCTTGCTACAGCAATCATCAAAGAACTCAAAGAAAGGGGAGTTTTGGTATTCATTTCTTCTCACCATGAAAACTTAAAGCAATGGGTTTTCCAGGATGGCCTACTTGAAAGTGCTCACATGGGGTTTAAAGATATAGACAGTTCGCCAACCTATATACTCCATCAAGGTTCACCCGGAAAAAGTTATGCTAAAGAAGTGTTTAAATCACTTGAAAGGCAAGTACTTGGCTCAAAACTAATCTCCCAACACCTTATAGCTGTAAGCTCGGAGCATGAACTTTTAGAGAGTAAGATTGCTCAGCTTGAAAAAATCGAACATGAAAAAAGGCTAGGGCAGGAAAGTGTTATCGAAGAGCTTCAAAGAGTTGAGAAAGAAAAGGAATCAATTAAAGGATTACTTGAAATTGAACGAAGAAAACTTCAAGAAAGTTTCGATCTGAAATGGCGTAAACTCAAAAAGAAAACCTTAGACGAGGCTGACAAAATTCAAAAGGGTAGTAAGCGCTCTGTTACAAAGCTAGCTGGAAAGTTAAGTGAATTGAATCCAGAGTCCAAAAATGAAAACCTAGGGACTATCAAGGATATTGGACCTGTTAATGAGCCAAAGGTTGGAATGACTGTTTTCATCAAGGCCCTAGGGAAAGAAGGACAAATTATTGCACTTTCTAATGGAAACAGAAAAGTCCAACTCAATTGTAAGGGGTTAAAAATCTGGCAGCCTCTAAGTCAAATACGTCTCAGCAACTCTTCCAACATTCCCAAGACTCAGAGCGTGAGTGTTTCTGTATCTAAATCTGATGATTATAGCCGATCGATGAATTTGGATGCTAGAGGGATGAGAAGGGACGAGTTTCTCCAGCAAGCTGAGCTTTATATTCTAGATGTCATTAACGGTGACCTACCCTTTGTAGATATTATTCATGGTCATGGAGATGGTATTCTAAAATCGTCCTTGTACAAACTCCTACAACGTTTTAAAGATGATGTTATTTTCGACTTTGTTGAGGGTAATCAAGGAACGACTAGGGTAGAGCTAATCAACTGATGTTCCGATACGGTCTGATCTGAAGATTATATCTTTCGTTCCGTCTTCAGGAACACTAAGAGACATCCAAATTAAAAAGGCTTTTCCTTTTATATATTTATGAGGAACGAACCCCCAAAACCTTGAATCGTAGGAAAAGTCTCTATTATCTCCCATCACAAAATACTGCCCAGGAGGAACAGTTTTTTTATCAGCATTAACCACAAAATAATTATCATTATCTACCTGGTACACATAACTCTTTTCATCTACGTAAGTTCTATAAAACGATAGGTTGTTATCTCTAAACTTTTCATCCATCGTATCCATGTACTTCTTGGCATCCAGCTTAATTGTTTTAAGCTTCTCTCCATTTAAATAGACAAACTTATTCTTTATTTCAATCGTATCACCTGGAACGCCCACAACTCGTTTTATATAATTGATGTTCGGATCTTTCGGATATTTAAATACGATGATATCCCCTCGCTCAACTGGCTTTTCTCCAAATAGATAAATTGGATCTGAAGAAAAAGAAGATACCGTCAGATCAGAAAAAGGTACCTTTACACCATAAGCAAACTTATTAACGAGAATAAAGTCTCCGATCCGTAACGTAGGAATCATTGACCCCGTTGGGATCTTAAAAGGCTCATAAACAACTGAGCGAAAAACAATCACGGCAAAGAAAATACTCATTATTATTAGTATTTCTTTTAAGTAAGTTCTTGCCTTGAGTTTTCTGGAGGGAAGTGCTGGGATTGGTGGTATTTCTTCAGGTCCGAGCTTATCTTCAGTATCTATATGATCACAATCTTCTTGTATAAATGTCTTTTCTTCATTGGTTTCCATTAGGAACCTTTAGAGACTAGCCTCTCTGTTGATGCAGACTTTCTATCTTCGAGCTCTTCTATATAGGCCTTGAGAACCTGCTTTGCTATAAATGAGGACTTATAGTACCACTTTTTTCCATTAACGTTCATAATAGCTACAGAAATTCCGTTGCCTTTTGGTTCATAGTATTCACTTTCTGCATTAGGTTTTGCATAAAAGGCAAGCCAATCACGCTTTCCATAAGGAATACCTCCAGTAATACTTCCCGTCTTAGCTCCCAGAGTAAAATGTTTATCAATCTTTCTACCATCTCTACCACGCGTTAACGCTCTTGCTGTTCCTCTTACAGTCGTAAACTCCATCATTTTTGCTAGGTCTTTAGAGGTTTCAGGGTTAAGTATCACCTTCTCCCATGTTCTATAATTATATTCCTTTCCCTCCATTTCAACTTTCTTGAGAATTTTTGGATTTCTAAAAAGGCCTTCATTTGCGATTACAGAAACGATTGTTGCTGCATGAACAGGTGATATTACTGTTTTCTTATTAAATCCTGAGGCCATCTCGGCCAACTGATATTGAGACTCTGGCATAATAAACTGACTCGGCCCGAGGTTAAAATCTGTCATTAAATCTTTATTAAATCCAAATTTGAATGCTGTTTTAAATATTGACTGTCCATTAGTACGATTAATGGCCGCTTTCCCAAATACAACATTATTCGAGTAAGCGAAGGCTTTTTTGAAACTTAGCCACCTTGTCCAGCGACTCACTTTATTTTTTAACTGATATTTATATAGTGTAGTTCCTCTACCTCTATAGCTAAACTTTGTACTTGGCTCAACATCAGCATTCTCAAGAAGATCAGCTGTTGTTACAATTTTAAACAATGAAGCCGATGGGTGAGTACTAGTAAAGGGAAGCCCGTAATTTATTTCTCTGGTATCTCGATCGACACCTGCTGCGGCCATTACATTACCAGTTGCATTATCAAGTACAACGACAGCGGTATAATCAGAAGGGTATCTCTTAAGAATTTTTTCTAGCTTCTTTTGAAAACTTTGGTCAACTGTATATTCTAGGTTTATCTGCTTATCATCATAAACTAGCTTATCTGGAAATATTGATTCACTAGTCAATATCTGGCTAACAGAGCCTCGGACATAACTTTTAACCCGAGCGACTTCTTCTCTTCTTTGGTTTTCTAAGTAGTCATTAACTTTCATATAAGTCAGACCACTACATAATAAAACAGAGGCTATAATTATTTTTTTCTTCATAGCCTTTAGTTTATTACGGTTGATAATTTTTTCCTATGACAAAAAACTCTTTAGACACAGATCGAGTTGATTTCGGCTTCAAAAAGCTATATTCACCAAATAGATTTTTTTGTTCTTTTAAGAAGACCTGCGCCTGATTTGAGTCGAATACCTTGATCACAAAATTTCCACCAGGTTTTAGAAATACTGGTAAAATATGGAATACTTCTTCAACAAGATTCAGTGAACGGTCCTGATCAACAGAGCGAATGCCAGTAGTATTCGGGGCCATATCTGAAATAACCACATCAAAAAAATCTTCTTCTTCTAGGTCTTCAGGTTTAGCTACATCAAAAATTGATTTTTCAAATAGCTTAACGTTACGGAAGGTCGTTAATTTCTTATTTACCGGCTTTATGTCGATTCCAACAACAATACCTTCTTCACCAACACATTGAGCAGTGTACTGAGTCCATGACCCGGGGTGATAACCAAGATCGACAACACGGTTACCCGCTTTAAGAATTTTATACTTCTTATCAATCTCTTCGAGTTTATAGACGCTCCTCGCCAAGAAATTTTCTTTCTTTGCTTTCTTAAAATAGTGGTCTTTAACTTTAAAGCTCACGAGAAACCTCCAAACGACTGTTCTCTAAATTGATGCGAGTGCACATACATATAATTTCTTACATTTATTTTCAAAGTTTTCCACAGTTTTGTGAAAATTATCCCTAATAAATTTCTAAAAAAAGTATTTTTTTATCTTGACTTGAATACTTTATCCACAAAATCGGGCGAGTTATCCACAATCCTGCTGCCGCACAGTGAGTCAACCTTTAACTCGCTGTAATATAATTTACTATTAAAAACAGATAGTTAAGTGGATGCACATCATCAACTGCTAAATAAGCATTGGTGAGCAGTATTATTAATTAACATTTTTGCCCAAGTTATTCACAATTTACTCTATTCTTAACAAAGCTATCATTGTGAAAGGGTCATCCTGCTACTATTTACCATTGCTCAAAGGTTCTTAGAAGCACTTTAACTCTACCTTCAAAGTGAGAATCTAAAAGACAGATCAAAATATAGATCAAGTAAATCATATTTCTACTGGATCGCAGTCTACTCATTGTCTGAAAAATGAGCTCAAGTGGTATCAAGCTTAAGGTCGTCATGATCCACATTAGAGAAAATCCATTAAATATACCTGACCCCGTAACTAGGTTAAACAGAGACAAAATTATCACTGATACACTGACATATCTTAAAGACTCAGTATTTATTTTGAAGTTTTTGAGTAAGCTCCAGTTTATTTCCCTATATGCAAGAACCCCTAATATTAAACCAATAGGAGATAAGGCGAAAAAAGCTTTCCTTTGAAAGATTATAGCAATCTGCTGAAAGTACTCCGTATTTATATTAATGAGTGAAAAGTTTCTAGTGCTGGTTGCAAATACGATTATCAACGACAGGACTAGCCCAAAGCTTGCATATCTAAAAAGCTGTCGTTTAAACCAGCTTGTTTTATCCGTTAAAAAGTAAAAAATTAAAATAATATGTGGAATCCATAATACCATCCATAATTTATTAATGATGACACCATACATTCCGACGAGACCAAAGAATAATCCCGTTCGATATGTTGAACTCCTAATCACCCACAAAAGACTCCATATCCACAACAGAGAATATGTTGTTGTTATAGATGCCCCAAAGTCCGCAACAAGAAGCTTCGTCCATGACCAGCTCGATAGAAGCGCGAATATACCTAAGAGTGAAAGCCTACGCGAAATAATAAATCTTAGGAAAGCATAGAAGCAGAATAAGAAAAGACCTAAGTTTACAAAGTAAAAATGCAAACTCCAAGCTAAGCGAAATAGCTCTTCATACTTTAAGAATGGGTAGTAATTAACTTTTAGAAAGTTCCAGTAAATAGGAGATATATGCTCATTCGGATCGAAAAAAAGTTTTAAGGCTTCATGATTATTTATGGTTGGAAGATCTGGAATTGATATTACAAAGAGAGTCAGAATTAGAGTTACCAATGTTTTCTCAAATGAGTCTAGATAACGAAACTCTGTGAAGTTAGATGACATAGACTCTCTAATGATTTTTCCTCTTGTGGGCCAAGAATAGAAAATGCCCAATAAGGCCCAAGTAATCCAAAAAGCATTGTAGATCCACTTACCCGGTAGATAGCTCAAAAAATTAAAATATATAAAGAAAAAGAACATTCCCAAAAATACCCGATAGACCAATCTATCCATCGAGCTATTTACCCTAAAGTAGATTTTCAAGCGGTGATCTATTTCTTTTCCTAAAAAGAACCATTGGCTACATATAAACAGTATAAAGAGGGTGATCGCACCGGCCTGTAGACCAGGTGAAGCCGACATTGTCTTTGGAATCCAGATGGGCAGCAACAGGAAGGAAAAGTATGTAACCACCCGAATTAAAAAGAATTTAGATTTTAAATAGAGAATTCCCGACTTAGGGGCTAAAGTATTTTCCATAGTACCCGATTAGATTAGTACAACATTTGACCAACTGTTGTTCTCGTACATTTTTAGAAGGCCGGTACCCCAAATACCGGCCTTTTTTTTTATCTATCCAACATTGTAGGGCGTTTCATCTAAGATGCAACGAATTCAAATAATTACCCTATTTGTGGAATTATTTGCGCTGCTTCCAAACAATCCCATTACTCTGATAAGATAGAACGAGCTAGCTATAATGGGCTATTTGCTAGGAGGGCAAATCCATTGGGTATTTCGTTCGGATCCATTAACACCGGACTTCCAAAAGATATTGTAAAACAAATTATGGAAGCCGAAAAAATTCCATTGAAAAAGATGGAAGACCGAAAGGGAAAAATTGGGGATAAAAAGGCCCTAGTGGATCAACTCACCCAACTTTTCCAAGACCTCAAAGGAAATATCCTTGCTAATGGTAACTCCAGATCACTCAGAGAACTTAAAGTAGACAGCAATAGCGACATTGTAGGCGTTACAGTTGATAAAAATATTGCGAATCCTGCTAACTATCAATTCGAGGTTGTTCGTCTGGCTCAAAAGTCATCTGCAATGACTTCTGGCTTTGAAGATAAAGATGAGAGCTATACAGGTGTTGGCTATATTCAATATAGTCTTCCTAACGGAGAATCAAGAGAAGTATATGTTGATACAGACAGTGCCAGCTTAACCGGTATCGCAAAGCTTATTAATAAAGACTCAGACAATGGTATGCATGCAACAGTCATCAATGATGGTTCTGGCTCTGATGCTCCATGGAGATTACTTTTGAGCTTGGATGAAACCGGTGATGGACAAAAAGCTGATTTTCCATATTTCTATTTTATTGATGGAGACCAGGACTTTTATCTTGAACAAGAAAGACCTGCTCAAGATGCAGTTGTGAAAATTGATGGTTTCGAGGTCGAAGTTCCAGAAAATAGAGTTTCAGAACTCATCCCTGGTGTGACTATTGATCTAAAAAAAGCAAAACCTGGTGAAGAGTTTTCAATAAAGCTAAGTGAAGATATTGCGGCCGTTAGCGGCAAGATCCAAGACTTTGTTGGTTCGATCAACGCTATTTTTTCTTTCATTAAGCAACAAAATACACTTGATGAAAACTCTGACACATCAAGAACTCTTGGTGGGGATATTTTACTTCAAACTATTGAAGGCCGCCTTAGAAGGGCAGTGTTTCAAGATATTGAAACAAGCCAAGGGTTTAAGCGCGTTGGAGATATTGGAATAACTTTCCAAAGAGATGGATCTCTAAAATTAGATACTAAAAAATTTGATGCCGCTTTATCTGCAAACTACTCTGAAGTTTCAGAAATCCTTACAGGTCGATTCAATGAAGACGGAACAAAAGGCAATGGCTTCATCGATAACCTTAATGATTTTGTAGGAATGGCCTTGCGCTTTCCTAACGGGATTCTTACGACTCGAAAAAAAGGACTCGATAGTAAAATTGACCAAATCGATCGAAGAATCAGTCAAAAGCAAAGAATGATTGAACAGAAAGAAAAGAATTTAAAAGATAAATTTGCTCGTTTAGAGGGGACAATTGCCCGAATTCAATCACAAGGGGCAGGAGTAGCGGCACTTGGTGCCGCCCCTACTAATGCGGTCACACAACTGGGATAATAAGGTAAGCAGGAGGCTCATATGAGTTATGGTTTAGGTGCGTATAAGAAAACTTCAATTCACACTGCAAGTAAGGAGCAGATCTTACTTATGCTCTATCAAGCAGCAATTAAGAACTGCAAGAAAGCAATTGAGGCCATCGACAACAAAGAGATTGCTAAAAAAGGTGAATATATTGGAAAGCTGCAAGATATAGTTATTGAGCTTAACAATAGCCTGGACTTTAATATTGGAGGTCAAGTTGCAGAGGAGTTATCTTCTCTATATGACTACCTTCTCTATTCATCAACTCAGGCCAATATTAAAATTGATAAAGCTCCACTTGAAGGCTGTCTTCAGGTTCTCAATACACTTTACGAAGGATGGGCAGAAGCCGTCAAACAAGTTCGTAAAGATAAAGGTGCCGCAGCTAAAGAGAATGGAAACGGCTAAACTTAGCTAATACGGAGAGAATATTATGATTGATAATCTAATTCAAAGACTACAGGCCTTTACTTCTCGTCTAGATTTAGGGTCTAAATCTACTCATAATATTCTCAAAGCAATCCAACATGGTGACTGGACCACAGTTGAATTCGAAACTAATAATCGAGCTCGACTTCTTAATGTAATTGGTCAAGACCAAGCTCAAATTGAAAAAGTGATCAATAATCTAATTGATGAAGAAGTAACTTCTGAGAATATTAACCTCATTAAAAGTTGGGCACTCGATACCCAGTCCTGGATTGATAAAACGGCGAGAGAAGACGATATTATTGTTGCCGCGCTCAACAACTCCAAGGATGAAGTTACTAAAGACCTAGCTTCACTTTTCAAGTCTAAACAAGCCTTTCGTGGGTACAATCTTAACGATGTTACCCGTTGATTAGTCGAGTAAATTACTAGGCAATTAATACCCTTCTCAGCTTTCATAGTCTGACATAAGCACTCGGATTTATTCGCTTAACAATAGGCGACCAACGCACTTTGTTGACAACACCATCCCTTTTATGAGGAAATAGTAGGTGTGTAAAACCGGCCAATGAGTGGCCCGGCCACATAATCATCAGACCTTACGGAAGAGGGAAATGATAAGCGAAAATGAAAACCCAAATTTAAATTCCAAACAATATGGCCAAGGATCGTCCATGGAAAACTCACATGATCATAAAGTTGTTCGTGATCAACTCTATGTAAAAAGCTCTAAATCTGAACAGCCTATCCCTGTTATCAATGGTGTACATCTCCATTCGATATACAATCCAGAAAGAGAAGCCTCAGGCTTTGTTACGAATCAAATGGAAAACCTTAAGACGTCCAATCATATCCTTATATTTGGATTAGGCTTTGGCTATCATATAAAAGAAGTAGAAGCGAAAATGAAAGCTCTTCACCCAAAGGGCTATCGTATTTTCGTTATAGAGCCCAATATTGACATTCTCCATAAGTGGCAAGAGCTAAAGCCTACAAGTTTTAGTGATAGAGTTAGTGTTATTTCTTATGAAACAATTAAAGATTTCTATAAAGATACTTCTCTAGTGGACTTCATGTCTTCGAGACCTGCGGTTATACCTCATCCAGCATCATTCCAACTCAACATGGCCTTTTTTAAAGACTTTATGAGCTACTGCTACCCTAAAACACTTGATGAGTCGGCCTATTTTATAGAATCAGAATCATTTAGAAATTATTTAACATCAGAAAATAGAAGTGAATCTACTGAAGAATTCTTTCAACGAGTAAAAGGAAAGAGCTTCCTTCAAAGTTATGACTTTCTCTCACTAGCACTAGCTGAACTTGTTCAAGACAGATAAAGGATAAATAAATGGATAAAATACTTCTCATAAATCTTAAGAAGTTCGGAGATGTTTTTCAAAGTGCTCATTTAATCAATAGCATTAAGTCACTTAGTCCGAACACCCAAGTCGACATCCTATGCTTTGATGAAAGTGCTCGTGCTGCTAAAACACTACTTGGGACAAACAAAGTTCATTCTATTAATCGAAAGAAAATTATTTCTTTTTATAAGAATAATATTTATTCAGACGGATTGGCCTTCAATGAGTTTCATGAATCAATCGAGCATATACTTGCAGATAAGTATGATCGAATCATAAACTATTCCAATGATTCGGTAAGCACTTATCTAACATCATATCTAGCTACAGTGTTAGAGTCTGAAGTGTATGGAATTCGTTTTAATTCAAAGAACAGCATTATTCACTCGAATGCATACTCTATTCTACTAAATGATGTTTCAACTACATCACCATTCACTCCATTAAACTTTAACGACAACTATCACTACCTATGTGGACTAGAAAAAAATCATTCTCATAATGTAAAAATCAAAAGCAATACCAACCATGACGAAACAGCAGCTTCTAACTTTGATCGATTAAGATCTAATAAAAGTAGCAATGGGGAAAACGTATATATTATTGGAGTTCAGCTTGCTTCAGCCTCTGAAACAAAAAGTATTCCCGAGCCTGTTCTTACAGCAACTCTTGAACATCTCCTTTCTTCTCCAAATTTCGTACCTATTTTACTAAATGCTCCAACAGATGAAGAAAGAGCTCTTGTTAAAAAATTCAACTCTAACTTTGATAATCGTTTGGTCAGCGTTGAAGCGGACTTTATTGCTCTGCCAAGTGTTCTTAAAGGTATCGACTTACTTCTTACACCTGACACATCAGTCAAGCATGTCGCAGATCTTGTAAATACTCCATGCCTTGAGATCTCTCTCGGGGAAGCTCCTTTTCTCAAGCAAGGAACAGTAAATCCAAACAGTGCCATCATTTCTAGGCCGGCAAACTTAAGAATTTTTAAAGAAGGCGTAGAAGATGTTGAAAATGTTATAAGAAGTAATCAATCCTTACACCCAGAGCTTATTATCCATACAATTTCTGCGCTTCTGGGCACAGATATTAACTCAGATATCGATCAAGATATAGACTCTGGTTTTTGCGTATATCGTCCTGTAGAGCTCTCGACTGGAGTATGCCACTTGCCTATTTCTGGACCTTATTCGGACTCTTTTGAGGCCAAACGTATTCTATCACGAGCAGTATCGCTTCGAATTGCCAATCCACAGGAGAATACTGCATCAGAAAATAGTGAAATCTATTCGCTTATTTATAAGAAGTTTGATCGCAGATTAATTTCAAGAGTTGTTAATGAAGAAAAACAAGCACTCTCAGAACTAACAAAAGATCTTCTAAGTACACTTAGAGGCCTCATTCAAACTCAAGAAGATAAGAGAAAAGCAGTAAACTTTGTCGACGCACTAGAGAAGCTCATTTCAAGATGCTTCGACAATAATCTCAGTGCAATTCCAACACTTTTTTTCAGAGCAAAACTTGAATCATTAAACGCAACGACTCTCGATGAAAACTTTAAAGGAGTAGAAGGTCTACTCTACGAACTTAAGTCCAACCTTCAAAACTGCTTCAATGTTTTCAAAGAGCTTGAAGGGTTTGAAAAAGACAGTGAAAAGTCCTCATCCAAAAGTCCTTCTTCTGAGGTAAGAATATGAAAGCTGAAATTATCGACAGAATAAAAGAAGTTGAGACTAAGCTACAAAAAGGTCAAGAGCTAGAAAGAGACGATAATGTATTCTTATTCGCTCTTAGTCTCATCAAAGGCAAACAATCCCAAGCGGACAAAACAAAAAGCAACTAGATAAACCCATGGAGCTCACTATGAGTAAGACATTTACAATTATACAGCTCACTCGACTTGGAGATCTTGTTCAAACGTATCAAGCCGCAACTGAACTTAAGGAGCTACATCCTGAAATAAAATTAAAGTTGGTTGCTCGTAAAAACTTTTACTCATCTTTGAGTTTTCTTCTTGATAAGACATTTGATGAAGTGATTACTATTGATATTGAAAGTTTATTTTCATCGAATCTTGCTGATTATACTGCAAACATAAAGGAATGGCTTAATCAGCCATCTCTAAAAGATAATGATGTTCTCATTAACTTATCCTTTTGTGAGGCATCAAACTATCTGGCCAACCTCATTGAATGTGAACATAAGCTTGGTACCCGAATCGATAATAACAATAAAGTGATTGTACGTGATCAATGGTCACAAATTGTTTATTCAATGATCATGAGTGGGCCATACTGTCCCTTTAATCTCGTAGATATATTTAAAAATATTCTAGGTATTCCTCCTCAAGTAAAAGAAACTCCTCAAGTTGAAAGTAAAGATGAAATTAAGCTTGCTGTTCACCCTTTTGCTTCAGATCCCAAGAAAAGATGGAAGCCATCAAAGTGGACAGAAGTTATATTCAAATTCCTCAAAGATAATGAAAAGGCAGAAGTCCACCTCTTCGGTGCTCAAAATGAGTCACATGACGCTGACATTATAGTTAAAAGTACTATTTTAAAAAAATTTTCTAACAGAATAAAAAATCATGTTGGAAAGTATAATTTAGAGCAAAGTTTCGAGAAGCTTGGTGAGTGTTCCCATTTTATTGGACACGATTCGCTACTGGGGCACTTAGCAAAGCTTCAGGGTCTCCCCACTCTGAGTGTATCCCTAGGTACAGTAAGAGCTCTTGAGACTACCCCCTATGGACCCAATAGTTTTGTGCTATCTCCACGTTCAAAATGTTATCCGTGTTTCCCTGATACATCCTGTTCTTTTTATCAATGTCATGCTGATGTTTCATACCAGGCAACAGCAGCAATTTTAAACAACTTCGCTAAACATAATATAATTGATACAGAACAGATTTATAAAGACGTAAGTAGCTTCCACCTAGACTCTCTTGATATTCAAGAATTTGGGCAAACCTCTACTGGGTGGTATTCAATAGAAAAACTTGGCCCAGACTCACCCCTATATAGAGACTTCATTAGAGATATTTATAAGGTCGCACTTGCCTTTAAGTTAGAGGAAATTGAAGAAGAGCTTTCTTTTCCCAATCTTTCAAAAGAGCATCTTCATAGCCTAGAGCATCTTCAACAGGGCGTTCAGCAGTACTACGAACTTTGTGAATTTGGTAAAAAGTATTCTCGCTACATATTAGTTGAGGTATCAAAGTCAGAACCTAATCTCGAATTAATTAAGGAATATGCTGACAAAATCGATGATGTAGATCGTCTTCAAGAGCTTCTTAAGCAAACATATAAAGAGCTCACCCCAATCATAGACTTCTACAAGGTAATGAAATTCAATTTAGACGGTGAGAATATCGTAGAATTGAGTGAATCAAGCTATGTAGTATATAATGATAATTCAATACTTTGCTCGGTTCTTTTTGAACTATTTGGGCAAACAATAAATCATCTCCAAAAGAAGTTTGGAATTAAAGCAATGACCAAGGATGGTAATGCATGACACAGGTAACTTTAAATCACTCCCCACTTAAGAATAGAGTCTCACATGATCAATCTCTTGATGATCTTGTTACTTTCATTTTTGACAATGAAATTTCTCGTGAAAATATATTAGTAAGTATAAACTTGGACGGTGAAATTATTCCGTTCGAAGATGGTCTTAAAGTTGCGAGTGCTCGCGTCTCTTCTTTTCGAGAAATCGATTTCGAAATTAAATCTTCTCTCGAACTTGCTTTCGAGGCCCTTGATTCCTGCAATGAGTATATTGACCTACTCGTTAAGAAAATCAAGTTTCTAACTGAATGTTACAATAAGAATGAAATTGATCTAGCAAATCAACATTTCACTGAAGTTGTAGATATCCTCGATCTTTACACTCAACTCTTTGCTAAGATTCACTCAACTTTGAAGAGAAATTTAGCCGACACGGCCAATATCAGCGAAGATATTCAAAAGCTTGACATTCATCTTCTCTCGATCCTAAAGGCACTCATTCCGGCCAAGGAAAATGGAGATATAATCATGCTTTGTGACTTGCTCGAGTACGAATTAATAGATAATCTGACTCAATGGAAGATCAAAATCGTACCAGCTTTGAAAAGACTGAAGGGCAATTAATAAAGCTGATTAGTGAGGATATCAGTGATCTCTCGCTAATTGGTATTGATTTTAATTACTCAGAAGATAAGAAAAGCCTAAATATTCAACATGGAAGCGGTGACGTTGATCTAACACAAGAACAAAGTCCCGCTGTTTTATCTTGGATTAGGCAGTTATCAAAAGGGCACAAGACCTACTCACAAACGAATCTCAATTACCTTGATAATTCGAGAAAACAATATACTTCCTTCCGAAAAAAACTTCAGGGCCAATTAAAGCTCATTAGAAAGACTGATCAGAACAACGAAAAGATTAACGACTACTTTATTGAAAGTGAGTACCGTGAACTTTATAACATTATTCACAACCTTCAGAGTCTTCCAAGTTTTCTTTTAACACTCGATGCTTTTAAAAGTTATTCCACTTGTCAGATTATTGCCCATGAAAAAGGTAACGCCTTCGCTTCTAGTAACTTTTTTACTGTCTCAGGAAAATCCAACGCCAAACGTATTCCGGTAGAGCTCTTTAATAAGAGTTTTCAATCCATTAAAAAGTCCAAAAGTAGATATTTTCAATCTGCACAGTTGCCTCCTGAGCTCACTGAGGTCATTGGTTATTTTCAAGCAAGGTCCTTCACGGGAACGCGATATAACCTCATCTTCATTTTAGGTCGAAATGACTTACTTCCACCAAATCAAGAAGAATGTGAGCTTTTTGAAAAGGTAACTGAACATCTAGAGCCGGTCCTTAATGCAATTTTACTACGATCAGGCCAAGATGATAAAAATCTAAACATCATTGATCTTTTAGAGACGCTTCCCCTTCCATTTTGTATTAAAGATCGTTCTGACTCCTATTTATTCAAAAACGATGCGTTCGACCAACTAAAAGATATTCTCAATAAAAACTACGAAAAGATTGAGTACACTCTCACTGGTAAGAATACGCTCTGCCTGTATTTCGACAAGGCCCTTAGTGAAGAGACCGATCTCTATCATTTCTATCGCGTTACATTACTTGGAGAGCTTCTCAATACACTCAGACACGAACTCAGTAACCCCTTATTTGGCTTATCACTAGCAAGCGACATGCTTGATGCTGATGATAAAGACGAAGATATCCAAGAAACGATTTCTGATATTAAAAGTAATAGTGATAGATGCCAGACTATTATTAAGAATTTTAGCTCCCTTTACGAAGATGAAGATAATTTCAAAGACTTTGATCTCATTAGCATTATTAACGAGACACTAATTCTAACAAAATCAGAAACGAAGGGTATTCAAAAGCATATTAAATCTATTGAAGACTCAATTACTATTTACTCTAATCCTACTTGGATCTCTCAGATAATATTTAATCTCGTTATCAACAGTGGACAGGCACTTAAAGAGAAGTTTGGTGATAATTTACGAGAATCATTTATTAATGTTGAAATTGAGACTCAGAACTCTAATATCCTTATTCATATAAACGATAATGGATCTGGTGTTCCTGACTCTATTCAGGAAAAGCTATTCAACCCTTTCTTTACAACCAAAGAAGCTGGAACTGGACTCGGCCTTTCTATTTGTAAAAACCTAATTCAAAAACTAGACGGAAATATAACTTACCGAAATAACAACCAAGGTGGAGCGCAGTTTTCTCTTTCCCTACCTTTTGAAACCCTATGAATATTTTAATTGTAGAAGATGAGCCTCTTATTGCACGCAGTCTAAAAAGACTTCTCGAAAAGCGAGGCTGTACCGTAACTTGGGAAAGTAGTGGAAATCAGGCCATTGAAACGATAAAGAACCAAGAGTTCGATCGCGTCATTAGTGATTTAATGCTCCAAGACATAAGTGGCTTTGATGTGCTAGAAGAGAGTAAGAAAAAGTACACTATCCAAGAAATTGGAGACAAGTTTATTATAATAACGGCCTATAGTTCACAGCAAGTTCTCAATAAAGCGGCGACCTATGGCTGTATTGTTCTCAGTAAACCTTTTGAAGATTTACATGATGCAATTGATACGTTCATAAAAGGGAAGTTCAGTGAGTCAGACGAAAGTAAAACTTAATATCAAAGAAGTAGGCATTATTCTAAAGCCTAAGGTTGTCACAGAATACACAAGTGTTCTTCCTAACTTGGTAACTTGGTTTAGAAAGAGAAAAATTAATGTTACTTTTCGCGATACAGAAGAAGAACGTGTAAAAAAAATCCTTAAAACACTTCCTAAGAATGTTTCCTTCCTTCCCGTTATGGAAATGCATCATAAGAATGATCTTAACATTACTCTTGGTGGAGATGGAACTCTTCTAGGTTTTGCTCGTAAGTCTGATAGAAGATCAGCTCCTATTTTTGGCGTCAATATGGGAACTCTTGGCTTTATAACCGAATATGCCAAATCAGAATTCTTTGAAGGCCTTGAACAAATTATTGCTCAAAAATGCGAAATTACCAAAATACCTCTTTACCAAGTCGGTGTTTTCAAAGGTAATAAATCTATTTTTACGGCCCACTTTCTCAACGATACCGTTTTGAACAAACACGATATTTCAAGAATGTTTAGCCTAAGCGTAGATAATGAAGAAGAAAATATTTTTAATATCTCTGGAGATGGGCTCATTATTTCTAGTCCAACTGGTTCAACCGCTTATTCATTAGCTGCAGGTGGACCCATTATTAGCCCTCGAGTTCAGGCACTTGTTCTTACACCAATTTGCCCTCACAGCTTAACCCACAGGCCAATTGTAATAAGCGATAAGCAATCACTAAAAATAAAGATTCCTGCAGATGCAGATAGTGTCATGCTCACCCTAGATGGACAACAAGTTCTTGAACTTCCGACACGTGCACTCGTAGAAGTTTCAAAATCGAAAACAAAGTATGTAAAGCTTATCTCAAACCCACAAAAGACTTACTTTGATACCCTAAAATCTAAATTTACCCAAGGCAGGAGACTATTCTAATGAGACCATCACTTTTCCTTAAAAGTTTATCTCTAAGAAATTTTGCAACTTTTGAAAATCAGGAGATTCAATTCCACTCCAAATTTAACGGAATCGTTGGGGAGACGGGTAGTGGAAAGAGTTTAATCTTAGATGCCTTTCAACTTCTACTCGGAGGAAGGGCCGATAAGAAATTGGTTCGGAAAGGTACAGACTGTGCCATGATTGAGGGTGTATTTGAAGTCCAAGGCGATAAATTTATCAGTTACTTTGACGAAATAGGCTTCCCAATCGTTGAAGAAGGCAACACTTATCAAGTTGTAATAAAAAGAATTATTTACAACACAGGTAAGTCTAAGTCCTATCTAAACCACTTCAGCTCACCACTTGCTGTTCTTAGTAAGTTCAGTAAAACCTTCGTAGACCTTGTCGGGCAATTTGAAAACCAAAAGCTCACCCAACAGGATTATCAGCTCCATCTACTAGATCAGTTTTCTAATGTTGAAGAAAAGCTAGAAGGCTACAGCAAACTCTTTCACGAGTACAAAACATTATGCCAAGAGATTGACTTAATAAAAGAAACATTAAGTAATAAGTCACAAAAAGAAGATTATATTCGTTTTCAAATGCAGGCTCTTGAGCAACTAAATCCATCGGTAGAAGATGAAAATAAGCTCATCTCTTTAAAGGATCAGCTTCTCAACAGTGAGGAAACTCAAAAGAATCTTGAACTTCTAAAAGAATATTTCTCTGAAGGGGATACAAATTTACTTCAACTTTCAAAGCATTGCTCAAAACTATTTTCAAAATGTAATCAAATATTTACTGAAGAGGAGCGCTCAGATTTTGAAACCCTCCTTTCTTCCATAGAAGACTTTTCTTATATCATTTCCAAGGCCGATATTGATATTGACGAAGAAACTAGTCTTGATGACGTTCTTGATCGATTAGATCAATACCAAAAGCTTAAGCGTAAATTTAATATTGATACTTTTGAACTCAAAGGCTTACTCAATGAATTCCAAGATCAAATTACCGAACTTGAGAATATTGAAAACCGCTTCAATTCACTTCTTGCAGATAAAGATAAACTTGAAACAAAGCTTTATGAACAAGCAAGTAAACTTCATGACATAAGAGTCAAGAATGCAACTCAGCTTTCAAAGCAAATAGGAAAAGGCCTATCTGAACTCAATATGAGTGGGGCCACTTTTGATATCCAAGTATCAAAACTAAATACACTGGGACCAACAGGTCTCTCTCAAGCTAACTTCTTGGCCGAAACCAATAAGGGTGAAGGATTTTATAAAATCAAGGATATTGCCTCAGGTGGTGAACTTTCAAGAATCTTACTATGCCTAAGACAAATTGTTGCTTCCGAAGATACTATCAATATTTTCTTCTTTGATGAAATTGATACTGGTATTGGAGGAGAAACCGCTTCTAAAATTGCGAAAGCCTTAAAGAAGGTAGGAGAGAAAGGCCAAGTTCTGGCCATTACTCACCTTCCACAAATTGCAAAAGAAGTTGATGAAATTATTTATGTTGATAAGAAATCACTCTCTAATGACAAGAATACAAGAACGATTAGTTTTGTATCAATTAAAAGAGGTGATGAGCGTGAGCAAGTTATTAATCAACTTGCAGGGCTTTAATTTCAATTCCTTCTCTATCACCAACTATAAATGAATGGGTGATAGGGAAGTACCCATTATTAAAATACTGAAGCCCTTCTTCTGTATAATTATCTAAACAATGAGAATGACCACAGATCACAGCTTGTGCTCGAAACTTTTTTGCTGCAACTCGTGCAGCCTCTCTAAAGCGTGGTTTTACCTCTTCATCCATCATTGTTTCATTATATCTATTATTATTTCTTTCTCTTGATTTTCTAGATGCATTATCCCCTAAGGCCTGTACCCATTTCCCAGGAACTACATAATTAGCTAAAAAATGGATCGGGAATGATCGAATCCAAAACCTATAGAACTTATAGCTTAAGTTTCCGAGTTCAATTTCGTCTCCATGACAAAATAGAATTCTTTTTTCGTTAAAATCAAAAACTTTGGGCTCCTCTAAATATTGCCACTTATTAGGATCCACATCCCATTTTTTACATAATTTTTTAGTGAGTCTTTCAAAATGGAAGTCATGATTACCCTCATATTGAATAATTCTTCTTCCTTCAACTAGATGCTCTCGAATTTTATCGAAGACCTTTTTATATCGAGCCTCGACCTCATAACCATTTCCAACTAGCAGGTCAAAGATATCTCCTAAAAGGAATATATAATCAGCTTGCTTAGTCTCAACTCTTTCTAAAAAGTTTAAGAATAGTTTTTCGGCGCTATCACCTGGTGTCTTTATATGAACGTCTGATATGGATACAAATTTCATCTTATATAGCATATCAGACAAATGAGAAAAAAGCCCCAAGGAACCTCCCTAGCGACGGGCATCACTAGGGAGGATGGGCTTAAATGGGATTACATATTACATTGCTCTAAAATATGCATCCCAAAATATATCTTTTTTACTTTATGTCTATTTTTAAAATACTGCCTTAATCTTTCCAATTAATAACCCAGCCTTAAGGCAAGCTCGATTCGGTATTCTTATTTATACTTCTGGATTTAACAGAGGGGAGAAGGTATTACCTTCTCCCCTTAGGATTATTTTAATTATCCGATTAGTCTCATGGCCGAGTTCGGTAGAGAATTGGCCTGAGCTAAAGTGGCTACACCTGCTTGCTTAATCACGTTACTTGAAGCAAGTTTGGCTGATTCTGAAGCTACATCAACATCTTGGATTACTGATCTAGCACTATCTTGGTTAACTGTTTGAACTTCAAGGTTTGATACAGTTGACTCAAGTCTTGATTGTACCGCACCAAGGGTTGCACGTTGTCCAGATACTTGGTTAATCGCATCATCGATTACTGAGATTGAATCAAGAGCGTCACCTTTATCAGAGATACCAGATCCGCTGATTCCGATAGATGATGCCGTAGCATCTGATTCGCTTGAGTCAAAGGTAATCTTATTTTGCTCACCAGCAAATGCACCTACTTGAAAGTCCATTTCACCAGTTCCTTCTCCATTTAACAGTTGAGCACCGTTGAATGTAGTAGATTCACTAATACGATCAACTTCACTTACTAACTGTTGATATTCTTTATCGAGAAATCCTCGTTCTTGCTCTCCAACTGTATCTGATGAAGCCTGTACCGTAAGTTCTCTCATTCTTACAAGAATGTTTGAAACTTCATTAAGACCACCTTCTGCTGTTTGAACAAGTGAGATACCATCGTTAGCATTTCTAGTTGCTTGTCTCAAACCTTTAGTTTGAGCTTCAAGGTTAGTGGCAATCGCTAGTCCGGCAGCATCATCTGCTGACTTCGTAATTCTTTTACCACTTGATAGTTTCTCTAGTGATGCATCTGCTTGGCTAGTAACTTCTCTTAGGTTTTTCTGTACCTGCTGTGAAGCAATGTTTGTTGCAATACGTAAGCCCATTTTTTACTCCTTCGATTTAACCCTACCCAGGGTTCTTTGTTAGTCATCTCCGACATATTTTGTCAGACACTAAACCTATCGACGCACTCGGGTATTACTTTAGGCTCAACACTAAAATACTTGATAGAAAAGATACAATTTTGTTTTATTTCAGGCAGTTAGGTGCTGTTTTTTTTGGCACGGTTTGTGTAATGCCAGGATTGGTGCCAACTTACATAAGGTGATTTCCATGCTAAAAGACTATTATGGTAAAGATATTTAAATACGTAACAGCTCTTGTGGCCATTTTAACCGGCTCAATTGGGCTGTATTTCTATTTCTCGTTTAAGAATATTCATTTTGATATTAAGAACGATCTAAACATACCTATAAAGGCTTATTTAACAATTTACTCTAAGGCCACTAAGAAGGATTATACTTATCCTATCCTAGCGAAGGAATCGATTCCTCCTAAAACTACTGCTGAAACCTTTTATACAATGGATAAAGCTGCTGACGGTACTGAGTGTTTAAAGATTATATTTAAAAATGAAAAGAGTGAGGTCGTTAAGAGTTTTCCCTGTCCTAATGAGGGCGACACCATTACTTTGAAATAAGAAAGCCTCCGATTCCGGAGGCTTAATTTAATTTAGAATTTTATTTTAAACTTATCCAATCAATTGTAGTGCTTGGTTTCCACTAGAGTTTGCTTGGGCAAGTACAGAAGTTCCTGCAGCACTAAGAATATTTTCCTTAGCAAGCTTAGCAGATACATCGGCCACATCAGTATCACGAATTCTCGAGTTAGCAGCAGCAAGGTTTTCATGCTGAATCTCAAGGTTTCTTACTGTTGACTGTAGTCTATTCTGTAATGCACCTAGGTTTGCTCTATTTCCACTTACCGTACTGATTGCTTGATCTAGTACTTCTAAGTTTTCTTGTGAGTCACCTTTTGTCGAAACAGATAGTCCCTCAATTCCAAGATCACCCGCTCTTACTGACTGTTTTGCTGGATCGAATTTAATTCTGTCATTCGCCTCGTTATTATTAATACCGATTTGAAATTCCATCTCATCGCCTTCTCCATTGATAAGTTGCTTATCATTGAAAGTTGTCGATGTTGCAATTCTCTCCACTTCAGTTACTAATTGTTGAAATTCAAGATCAGAATATTCTCTTTCTTTATCTCCAATAGTATCTGATGCAGCCTGTACAGATAGCTCTCTCAGTCTTGTAAGGATATTTCCTACTTCGTTCATTGCACCTTCAGCAGTTTGAATCAAAGAGATACCATCACCAGCGTTTCTTGTAGCTTGTTTAACACCTTTCATATTAGCTTTCATTCTTTCACTAATTGCTAATCCTGCGGCATCATCTGCAGCTTTATTAATTCTTGAACCACTGGCCAATTTCTCAAAGGACTCTGCTTGATTTTTCTTCGTTTGTCCTAAGTTTCTTTGTCCTGCCATTGATGAAATGTTTGTTGCAATTCTTAAACCCATACTAGTCTCCTCGTAACATAGAAATCCTCCCTGTTGTTTATTATGACCAACTACCATGTAGGTCCACATTTGCAGCATCCCCAAAATTAGCTGCAAAAACCCTATCGGCTACTCCGATATTAAGTTAATAAAAATTCGGCAAATTTTTCCTATTATTTCAATAGGTTGACTACTCTTATCAACTACTCAAGCTAAAGTGCTGAAAAGATATTGAAAGGTTAGGGGCTCATTAGATAGCGTACTCAGTTTTCCCTGTAAAAACTTGAGAAAAGACTTCTGAATAGTTATTGAATCAACGGATACTTCATAATGCTTGTTTATTTTTGGGATTTGGTCAGGTACCTCAAGACCCTTAAAGAAAGTAATTTGTTTATATTTCTCTAATGAAGATAGAATAAAGTGGGATTGTATATGAATATCTTTTGAATCACAGATAATGGCACGATCTCTTTTATCAAAAGTTAAAAAGACATCTCCTCTTTTATTTTTAAAAAGTGATAGTACCATTACTTAACAGTAGCTAGAATTTTTTCAATTGTCCCAGTTGTAGACTTTCCATCGATGAACGCCAAGCTTTTAACTTCACCACCATTCTCTATCACAAAGTCGGAACCTACGATTTGATCAGGTTTCCAGTCACCACCTTTTACAAGCATTGATGGGCATACCTGCTTAATCAACTCTAGTGGAGTGTCTTCAGTGAAGATTTCTACAAAATCTACTGACTTTAAATTTTCAAGAACATACTTCCTATCTTCTTCATTATTAATAGGTCTTGTCTCGCCCTTCAAACGCTTCACAGAAGCATCAGAGTTGAGTCCAACAATTAGAAAATCACCTTGCTCTCTGGCCGAGTTAAGATAGCTCACATGTCCTCTGTGTAGGATATCAAAGCATCCATTAGTAAAAACAAGTTTTCTTCCTTTAACTTTTTCTAGGAAAGCTGCACACTCATTTGAAATTTTCGTCATAAATCTTAACCCTGAGTTTTCACTGTTTTAATTCCAGAGATTTTATTATGAAAATCAAAGAGAATAGGAACGAACAGAAGGGGGATAGAAAGTAAGCAAATTAAGGAATTAGCAAATGATTGCTTTATACTTACTCTTTGTTGCTGATTTTTTTCATCACGCTGAGAGATATGAAATAGCTTCATTCCCACAGAGTCGACTGGACCAAGAATTGTAAAATATGAAATATAGACTAAGCTAAAAAATACACTAAAGAAGTCCCATGAAGTTTTAATGAAGTCGATCGTAGCGATGAGATTAATTTCTTTGAATACTAATCCATAAAAAGCGACAAAGAGAACCAACGTAACGAGCCCAACAAGCACGATATCAAGTAAATAAGCAGTCATAAGCTCTCCATAGTTTGGAGACTTTAGTGAAACCTTTTGAGTTTTTTCTTTTTTAGTAACTGAATCTTTTTTAACAGCTTGCTCTCGATTATAAATGGCATCAATCCCAGACATAAGTCCACCACCCAAAGGTTTAGCGGCTGGAGCACTATTGAGATGCCCTGGAATACTTGTCGATGTATTGCTTGTTCTAGGTTTAGTTGGATTAGCCTTGAGCTTCACTTCACTAACCTTAATTGTTTTATGGTTTTCTTTTTCGCCATGAAACCCAAGTCCTTTAGTCACAGGCTTAAAGTCATAGCTATCAATATCAAACTCATCTACGCTAAAAGAGATATTCTTTTTATTATTATTTACTTCATGAGTTTGGTTTTGCATTTAAGCTCCATATCCGAAAAACTATTTAAATATAATTTAGGGTACTTACTCTATAATGACACAATTCACAACAACAGCCAATACCGCCAAGCAGCACATTGATCAACTCTTATGGATTAGTCCAAGTCCAAAAGGAACTGCAACCTCGGCCTTCATTATTGGAATATCACATCGCTTTAAAAGTATCTTTTGATTTTCCATAAGAAGTTTAATTTCGCTCTCAGAAAACCCCCCCTCAGGACCTATCAATAAGTTTTCAACTTTTCCTAGCTCTTCATTAGCGTTAACTTTTACTTCAGTTGAGAAGGCCAAGGTAGGTTCAGATAGGTTTAGCAATAATTCCTCTAATGAGCTATAGACTTCTAACTCTGGCAGGTAGGGGTTCTCACTTTGAATAAGTGCGGCCTCCATAATTTTATCAAGACGATCATATTGCTTGTACTTCCATGGAGTATATTCAGTAGTGACTAATTTGATCTTTGATACCCCAATCTGAATTGCTGAGCGAATAATTGATTCGAGATATTCTTTTTTAGGTATGCCTAAGATTAAGACCGGAGAAGAGTAAGGAGCTTTCTCATCAACGCAAGCTAAAGTGATGAGCATTTCTCTCTTACTCAATTCAGTGACACGCCCTTTTCCAATAAGTCCTGAACCATTAAAGACCTGGACTTCTTCATTTTTTTTACCACGTAAGACATTCTTAAAATGATGAAAGGTATCACCCGAAATTTCTATAGAGGCGGTATCTTGTTTCAATTCTTTATAATAGATATTCTTCATGCTTTCTTTTTAGTTAGAAGGGCAACCCAGTCTCCCTTTTGCTCCATTTTCACTAATTCAAATTCATTAGAATAAGCTCTCAAAATATTCTCTTCTTGTCCTTTCAGAAGACCAGAGATTATGAGATATCCATTTGCTGCTGTGGATGTTGTTATGGCCTCTCTTTCAAGAAGCAGTACATTCTCCAAAATATTTGCGAAGACGATTGGAAACTCTTCTGACTTAACCTTATATCTATCTCTTAAAACAAGCTCATGATACGGGTTATAAGATTCAAACTCATTGAGTTGCAGATTCAGAAGATTATTATCCAAAGCATCAACATCTATATCCACAAAATCTACAGAGCTCTTGAGCTTCTTAAGGGCAGCAATTCCTAGAATTCCACTTCCACATCCAAAGTCTAAACAACGATCACCTTCTTGAAGGTTTTCAATTATTGATTCAAATAGCTTTAGGCATAAGTAGGTTGTTTCGTGATTTCCTGTTCCAAAACCCATTCCTGGATAAATAAAAACTTCTTTATCAGAATCTTTTTTCTTATCCCATGAGGGCGTTACTTTTAAATTTTCAGATATCACTATTTCTCTAAAACTTTCACGCCACTTTTCATTCCAGTCTTGGTTTTCAAGCGTTTTAAATTCAAATTTTATTTCTTCTTTTTCACAAAACTGGGCAAAAGCTTCAGCTTGTTTTTTATCTAACCAAAAGTAAGACCCTTTAGTTTCATTTTCTAATTGATTTTCTAAATCAGTAAAAACATCTTCTGGAAGATCACCACCGCAATACGCCTTCTCTCCGAGTATTTCATCAACTCTTGCCTCATCCAAAGAATACTCAAGTTTTCCCTGTGATTCATATTCTTGAAAAGCAAACTGATCGATCTGCTCTCTGCCGTACTTTTTAGATTCTTTAAGGGCGACTAAATCAACCTCAACAATATAGAGTTGTTCCATAATTATCCTTCTTAATTGGAATGCAAAAACAGATATTTATCTACCACAAGGTGTTAGGTTTTTGCGCACCTATATGAAAAGATTTTAATCTCACCCTAAAGCGTGTAAAAACAGGGGATAATAGACAGGTATCAAAGCTAAAGTATTGTAAATAGGAGAAAAAATGACAAAGCTCATTGGTGTGGCCGGTGGTTCAGGTTCTGGAAAGACCACATTTGCTAAAAAACTTATTCAATTAGTGGATCGGCCCATAACTCTTCTACATATGGATAGCTACTATCTTCCATCTCAACCAGCGAAGAATTATACCCCTTCAGGTAAGCCTAACTTCGATCACCCAGAGGCTTTTGACTGGGAACTTCTTCGTCACCACTTAAATGAACTTAAAAATGGGCGAGATATTAGTGTGCCTGTATATGACTTCAAAACTTCAAGTAGAACTCAAGAATCCATACATACAGAGGCTACGCCTGTAATTATTTTTGAAGGTATCTTTTCTTTATTCGATGCAGAGATACGTGATATGCTTAGCATTAAGACATTTCTTCATGTTGATAGCGATATTCGTTTTACACGACGACTTAATCGCGATGTTCAAGAAAGGGGAAGAAGTCTTGATAGTGTTATTAACCAATATTACGAAACTGTTCGTCCGATGCATCAGAAGTTCTTAGAGCCTCAAAAGCAATATGCGGACTTTATTGTTGGTGAAGAAACAGACGTCGCTGCAGGAATTCTTTCCTCAAAACTCAACGATTATCTTCGTCCTTCAAGAATGTCAGCTTTTGATCACTTAACTACTAATGATTTAGGAGGAACTCAGGTAACTATGTCATGAGTTTTAAAATAACGCCTATAGGGGGAGTCGATCAAATTGGGAGCAATATGCTTCTTATCGAAGGCCCCCAAGGACACAGTGTAATAGACTGTGGAATCCTTTTTCCTTTCGAAGACTTCTTCAATATAAATTACCTGATTCCCAATTTTTATAGTATTCCTCGCCCTAACCATGTCTTTATTACCCACGGACATGAAGATCATATTGGAGCTCTTCCTCACCTTTGTGAACATTTCCCTGACCTACATATTATAGCTCCTCCTTTTGCAGCGACATTAATAAAGAATAAATTCGATTTCTACCCAAGAAAACTTAAATATAAATTAGAGGTTCTATCGGAAACGACTTATGAATCTTCAGGTCTTGAGTTTGACTATGTTCAGGTAAACCATAGTATTCCAGATACCTATGGAATTCATGTCACATCTCCAAAATCTGGAAAAGGCTTCTTCTATGTTTCAGACTTTAAAGTAGATCCACTCGCTCAACATGAACCCTATTTTGATTTTAAAAAGCTTCAAAAACTAAGATCTAAACTTACAGAGTCACTCCTTATGGCGGACTCTACTAATATCACAAGCTCACTTCACAAGACGACGAGTGAAACAGAGTTGCTCCCTGCTTTAACCGAAATTTTTCAGGGAAATTATAAGAGAGTTTTTGTAACTACATTTAGTTCTAATATCCATCGAATCCTAAATATTATAGAGACATCTTCTAAGGCCAACCGAAAAGTCGTACTCTATGGAAGATCTGTTAAGAATTATTACCAAGCTGCAATAGATAACGATATGATAAAGGCTTCAACTAAGGTCTATGACATTGATGAAGTCGATCAAAAATCTGACCTACTTACCGTTATCGTCTCTGGGTGCCAAGGCGACTTTAGAAGTACATTTAGAAGAATTGCCTTCAGGCAGGACTCTTATTTTAAACTTAATGAAAATGATCTCTTCGTTCTTTCAAGCAAATCTATACCTGGCAATGAAAAGAAAATTTCTCTATGTTTAAATCAAATTGCTCTACAAAACTGCCCCATCATCACGGCCGCAGATAAGCTTATCCATACATCAGGCCATGCTGGGAAAACTGATCTGGAAACTTTATTCAAAGAATATGATCCTGATTACTTTATCCCAATCCATGGTGAATCTTTTTTTCTTCAAAGACACGGTGAATGGGTCAAAAGCTTGAAGGATAATTTAAAAACTTCAGTTATCCACAATCACGATACTTTTAATGTGGATAACCATGAGATATATACCCATCAAAGCCCTGATGATTTTGCTCCAATCATTATTCATGCTGATGCATTAGTTTTTGATCGCGATAGCATCAGAGAGAGGCGAAAGATCTCTGAAGCTGGATTTGTCAGTATTGTTATTTCTGCAGAGATAAAGTTTAAAAGCGATATTTTTCTGACAGGAATTACTATTCCACCAACTCATACTGAAGTTCAAGTTGTCGCTCATATTGAAAAACTTCTTAAAAAGAACCATAAAAACAAAAAAGACAACTCTGAACAAATGCGAATTGAGGTACGACGCTTTCTTCAACAAATTATAGGAGAAAGGCCTGTCGTTCGAGTTTCGTATCTTTAAAATTCAGGAATAACTATAATATCATTAGGAATGGAAAGAACTCCTGGTGATATTTCCTCAACATAACTTCCGTCATTATCAAAGAGATGAATATTATTAAAGGTCGCATCAATTACATAAAACTGAGTACCATCTAACGATGTAGCAATCGCCCTAGGGTTTGATATTTTTCCAGTGTCTGAAAATGTAGCTACAGTTGAAGTTAGATCTGATGAATAGATAGATACAGTGTCGCTAGTCCCAACCCATACTACTGCAATATTACCATTACCAAGTTCATTTGCACCGTAGCAGTCCGTTGTGCCAGCAATTCCTGAGGCTATCGCAGCCGAGACAACCCCACCTTCTTCATCATAAACACCAACCTCATCGCTAGTTCTTGAGCAAAGAATAATATTTCCAGAACTATTAACATCAATACCTTCCAAGCCAGACTGAAGCCCAGAAAGTGGCCAGTCTTCTGTTATGCGACTTCCATTTATAGTAAATCTTTCAACAACATTTGATTCGATAACGGCAAAGTCCCCATTAGGGAGAACAGATATTTTTCTAATATTTCCATTCAGGCCAGAAGTATCAATTTCTCTTTCAACACCTGTTAGGGCCGAGATTGCGATTATTCGATCAGGACTTCCATTGATTGCAATTAGAACTTCACTTGTATCAGGGCTCCATGCAAGGCCATAAGGACTATCTACAGAAGCATCTAATTGCTTTAAAACACTTTTATAGGCTCCAGTAGAATCTAGGACTACAACACTGTCGGCACCAGTATTTGCAACGACAATATCACCAGGTCCAAGGGCTAAGCTCGATGAATCACTCTCGGTTGGAACGGCCTCAGGGTTACAAGAGGCCAACATTACCAACATTATAAGAAGAAAAGGAAAATGTTCTAAAAAGACGCCCTTCATGTCTTAATTCTATACCATCCTTTCTTTAAATACGCCGCGGTAAAATCTTCGAGAACACCTCAAACACTACCTAAGCATGATAAAGTTTACTTAAGAGGTATAGTGCCTTCAGATTTTCTATGAGCAAATACTTGAGTAAAACCATATTCTTTTTTCTAATTTCACTCACTTTAAATTCAGCGAGTTATGCAGATATCGTTTTTGGCTTCAATGGGTCTTATTCTCAAATTAAAGATAAACGTACAGACGCATTCGGATTTGCCCCCCTAGGGGCAGGTTATGGTATTGAGCTCGGAGCCAAGGCTGGTCCATTTCTATTAATGGGTAATTACTCTAAGGCCACTCTTTCTGATGATATTATTCATGATTCAATAACAGGTGAATTTTCACTTGCGGCTTCTTCATTTTCAGCATTTCTTGATACCTATATTACCAGAGGGGCTTTCTTTGGGGTTGGCTATGGTTCTTGGTCTAGGGCAGTAAGCCTTACAGGAAGCTATGATACGTCTACACAAGCGAATGCATTTTCAAAGTATTATCTTGAAGATAAGGTTTCAGATAATGGAATGCTTCTAAGAGTAGGTTATTCGTTCTGGAAAACAAAGAGCTTCGCAGCAAGCTGTGTTTATCAAAAAAATCTCTACAGCGACAATCAAAGTGAAAATCAATTTCTTTTCAATCTAAGATTCTTTTTGCGATCACCGAAATTTGGATCCGGTAGATAAAAAAACGCCATGTACAAGTACATGGCGCTATTATGGGGGAATTTGAGACCAAATTACATATCGAGGGGACGAGTCCCTTCGTGATCTCTTCTTTTACTAGTTGATTCCTCTTTACGAAGATAAGTTGGTGTATCCAACTCTTCTTCATCAAAGTTTATGAATCCTAGCTTTTCTGCAATCGACTTAGCACGACTTGTTGTCTTGCTTGACTCCCACGACTGTCTGTCAGAGGAAGCTGGTCTTGCCTCTCTTCTTGATGCCATTTGATCATGTGACTCTTGTGATCCATGATTCTCAGAGTACTGAGTCGCTGCATTTCTAATATTTTCCATTAGAGAAGAAGTTCTTGGAGCTTCTGCAACTTCGTCCTGATGAGCAACTGAAGATGGAATATCAGTTACTTCTCTATCTAGTCTAAAGTCTTGAGAATATTCTTCTCTCTCTACAGGAGCTTCATTTACAGAACTTGTTCTTTCAAAGTTGTCTTGTGAGCCTTGCTCAAAGCTGGTTGTATTTTCTTGCCTGTACTGTTCTGCTTCTTCTCTAACTGTTGACTTCTGAACTGGTCTAGATACAGGAGCTGCTTCTCTTGTATATTCAGCTCTTGGCGCAGGCTCTACGATAGAGCGACTCTGTTGCTGTGGTTGAGTTGTTTGTGCTTGTCTACGAGCACTAGCAGTCGTAACTCTCTCCATTCCACCAAGTCCTGTAGCAACTACAGTAACCTTAATGTCTTCATCCATGTCATCATCGATAACTGTACCAAAGATAATTTCAGCTTCTTCATCAGCAGCTTCCATAATTAAAGTAACAGCTTCATTAGTCTCATGCATTGTAAGTGATGAATTACCTGTAATATTAATGATAATTCCAGTAGCTCCATCAATTGTTACATCCTCTAGTAGAGGTGAGCTAATTGCTTCTGTAGCAGCTTTAATTGCTCTATCAGGTCCAGTAGCAACACCAGTACCCATAAGAGATAGACCTTTGTTTTCCATCACTGTTTTAACGTCTGCAAAGTCAGCATTGATGTGACCAGTGTAGTTAATTAGGTCAGAAATACCTCTAACAGCATTAAGGAGAACCTCATCGGCTTTCTTAAATGTATCTACAAGTGAAAGTGATTCACCCGCAATATAAAGTAGTCTTTGATTTGGAATAGTGATCAAAGAATCTACACTTTCTTCTAGGTTTTGAATTCCTTGGTCAGCTTGCTTAAAGCGCTTTCTTCCTTCGAATAGGAAAGGCTTTGTAACAACACCTACAGTTAAACACCCTAGCTCTTTACAAAGTTTTGCAATTACAGGAGCAGCACCTGTTCCTGTTCCACCACCCATTCCTGCAGTGATGAATACCATGTCTGCACCTTCCAGAACTTCCGAAAGTTTTTCATACTCTTCAAGAGCAGACTTTCTTCCCACTTCTGGATTAGCACCAGCTCCAAGTCCTTTTGTAATCTCAACACCAAGCTGAACCTTAGTTGGTGCAAGGTTAGCTGCAAGTGCTTGAGCATCAGTATTAGCAACAATATACTCAACTCCAGATAAACCAGAACGAATCATTGTATTAACGGCATTACATCCACCGCCTCCAACACCTACAACTTTAATTTTTGCGCCTTCTTCAAATGCGCTTTTTGCTTCGTTAGAAATTTCAAACATAATTCCCCCTAAGAATTACCATTAATTACTATTAAAATATTTCCTTAAATACTGAGCGTAAAGAATCACCTAATCTTCCCATCAGGTCTGATTCTTTATGGTCATCATAAGATTGTGTATTTTCAGATCTCTTACTAATTACTGCATCCTCAAGAAGTAATCCCAATACTGTAGAGTACTTCGGATTTTGCATAATATTGGTCATTCCCCCAAAAGGAACTGGATATCCAACCTTAGTTGGCCTTTCAAGTATGTACTCCCCAAGTTCGGGCAGTCCCTTTATGAGGGCACCTCCACCAGTAAGAACGATTCCACCGGTGATTTCATTTTCTAAATTTTTGTCATCAATTTGTTCTCTAAGAATTGAGAAAAGCTCCTCTGCTCTTGCTCCAAGAACTTCAGCGACATAACTTAGCTGAACTTCTCTAGGCTTTGTTCCTGCAATCCCTTGAACTGTTATATGGCTACTTTGATTCAATGTTTCAGCAAGAACTGATCCATGATTAATTTTAATCCTCTCTGCTTCAGCGTGAGGAATCTTCAAAGCAACGGCCAAATCATTTGTGAAGTGGTTTCCACCTACAGGGATAATTTGAGAATGAACAAGGCTCCCTTCTTTCCAAATGGCAACATCAGTAGTTCCGCCACCAATATCAACAAGGATTACACCCATATCCATTTCTTCACTAGAGAGTACCGCCTTGGAAGATGCAATTGGTTGTAGAGTAATATTCTCTGCACGTATTCCTGTTTGCTCCACACACTTAACAAGATTTTGAATTAAAGAGATGGATCCCGTAACAACGTGAACATGAGCTTCTAGTCGTACACCACACATACCAACAGGATTTTTAATTCCACCCGTATTATCAACCTTAAATTCTTGAGGAATGACATGGAGAATTTCTCTATCCGAAGGAATGACAACGGCCTTAGCCGCTTCTAATACACGATCAACATCATCCTGAGTAATTTCGCCATTTTTAACAGCGACTACTCCTGAACTATTAAAACTATATATATGGGATCCAGCTATTCCGATCGTAGCCGATGAAATATTAACTCCGGCCATAAGCTTAGCTTCTTCAACCGAGTTTTGAATTGATCTAACTGTTTTATCAATATTAACCACAGAACCCTTTTTAAGGCCATGCGAAGGATGGGTTCCAATACCGATGATTTCTAATTCGGATGTCGGGTGCTTTGCCCCAACGATAGTGCAGACTTTAGTTGTACCTACATCAAGTCCTACAACGATGTTTTTTTCCATGAGATTCCTTCCTCACATTATTTAGTTAGATTCATTCTAACACATAGGCATAAACTGCCTTTACGCAGTATGCATAAAAATTTTAAAGATTGGAATTAAACTTGACAACCACTTTTTTGGAATTTGTAAGATTTATGATCGCTGGAATCTTTTTATTCGTTTCCATATAGTTCACTATCTTCTTAAGTTTCTCTGTTTTTCCAAGCCATTCATCCTTGCCCATAAATACACTACTTGGGTTTCCTTTCAAGCTTAAGATAACAGTTAACTCACCTTTATCATTGAGGATTACTTCAGATATCTTTCTTCTAAACTTCTCATCCATTTCGTTAACAACACGTGTTATTTGCTCCTGCGTCTCTTTCGCAAGGTCTCCTACAGGGATGGCCAAATAGGGAAGAGAAGTTGCCAATTTTTTTTCTGTTCTTAGAAGAACTTCATAGGTTGGATCAAAGAGTTCGCCACTATCTACAAGGATGGCCTCATATGAGTCTACTCCGTTATCCTTATAGATTTGAACCTTCATAAGTGGAGTGGGGCAATCCATATCGAAGCGCAGCATGTTCTTAAGTGGATCATAGCTGATTTTATACTTTGATATGAAATGATGCTCTGGCATTGACTGGTTTATGATTTCTTCTTTTACTTTCTTTAGGCTTCCTGTCTCTTCGAATGTCTTAATAAGCTTCAAGGTCATCTGTCCGGCCGAACGAGAAGGGCATGAACCAAAGTTCGTTCTATACTTTATTTTCTTCTGCCTTGTTGGGCCCAGTGCACCATGTCCTGTCTCATTAACAGAGAAGAAAACAAGTAGAGCGAAGCCCAGGGTCATTGTACCCTTGGCGACATCTATAGCATTAATTTGGAATTTGGACTTCTTTTTCAAATTTTATTCCGTATTGGGCTTCAAGTTCATTTAATGTGAAATCGATGAGGTCAACAACATCACTTCTATTCGCGCCTTCTTTATTTTCCATAAAGTTAGCATGCTTGGGACTTATCCTTAAACCAGGTTTTAGACCGAAGCCCCCTAAGCCCATTATATCTATATATAAGCCGGCCCTGCAAGTTATCTCGTGATTTGATAGGTTTACTTTCTTATTTTTAAACATACACCCGCACGTTTTCTCTCTAAGCGGCTGTGTTTCCATTCTCTTGTCTAAATAGGTTTTAATGACCTTTGATATTTCTTTATCTATCCCAAGATGCTTTATCTTAGCTGACAGAATAATCTCACCATCTTTCACAAAGTGATTATGACGATAGGAGAAGTCCCCATTTACAACTCTATGACATCGCTGATTCCCTTCATTATCTAAAATGGTTACCTCAGTAATCAGGTCACCGATTTCTCCCAGATTAGTCCCGGCATTCATAAAGATAGCGCCTCCAAGTGAACCCGGTATTCCCGTGAATACTTCCCAGCCCTTGAAGCCGAACTTAACAGCAAGAGATGTCATAATATTTAATGGGGCAGAAGCAGGTAAGTGGTATTCATCCAATTTAGGATCTACCACCTCTTTATTAAAGGGTAGCTTCAATTTGATCAGTACAGCATCTAGCTTCTCAGGAAGAATCGTATTCGCTCCCCAACCTATCATTTGATAGGTTAAGTTATTCTCTTTAAGAAGCTTAATAAGCTTCGATAAGGCATCAATACTATTCACAATAAATAGATGACCACGTGAGCTCAGCTTCATCGTCGAAAACTTAGATAGGTCACTATCTAAAAAGCTTTCAAGCTCATCTTTGGTAAACTTTTCAGAAATATTTTTAAGAGTTTCCAACAATTTCTTTTACCTTTCTACCAACAGAGCCTGCTCCAAGTGCTAATAATATTGAATTCGACTCTTTTTTCTCTTTAATGAAAGATGCCACTTCATCCCAGTTTGTAAACGTCTCCGTTAATCCTGGATGGAGTTTATTAATATCACCAGACAATGATTCTGAGTTAATCCCTGCGATAGGTGTCTCATTTGCAGGATAAATAGGAGCAATCAATACTTTATCAGCTAAATTAAAGCAGTGTAGGAAATCCTGCCAACATGTCTTCGTTCTCGTAAAGCGATGGGGCTCAAAAATAACGAGAACATCTTTTCCCTTGCGCGATTCTTTTGCTGTTTTAATCGTTTCAAATATTTCAGTTGGGTGGTGAGCATAGTCATCAATAACTTCAAAGTCTTTCTCTGAAAACACTTTCTGAAATCTACGCCCTACACCTTCGTACTTAGAAAGTCCTTTTTTAAGATCTTCACTTTCAAGACCAATTTCAGTTGCAATAGCTAGCGCCCCAAGAGCATTGAGAACATTGTGTCGACCTGGAACGGCCAATTTAAACTGTCCCTTATTTTCACCTCGAATGACTAAGTCGAAATCCACACCCTCATTGTGATGTGAAACATTAATTGCATGGTAATCTACATCCTCAGGTGTATCTTCGATACCAAAAGTTACATATGGACGCTTCATATGATCCCTTAAGGCCCTTAGCCTTTCATCATGGATATTTAAAGCGCAAACACCAAAGAAAGGAACCTTATTGGCAAATTGAGTAAAGGCAATATGAAGACCTTCGCGACTTCCATAGTGATCAATATGGTCATCATCTATATTCGTTATTACGGAGGCCACCGGATTCAACATAAGAAAACTTCCATCAGACTCATCAGCTTCGGCGACAATATACTCGCCCTGACCAACATGAGCGTGACCACCTAAATTATGGACAATTCCTCCAATAATATAAGTTGGATCTTTTCCAGACTCTTTCATAAGAGTTGTGATTATACTTGTTGTCGTTGTTTTCCCGTGAGTTCCAGCAATAGCAATGCCATTTTTTAAATTCATTATGTCAGCGAGCATTTCTGCTCTTCTCATAATGGGAATTCCATTTTCGATGGCCTGAGTATACTCTGGATTTTCCTTTGTAACGGCACTTGAGTGAACCATTACAGTGGCTTCCCCAATATTCTCAGCTCGATGCCCGATCGCAACTTTTGCACCAAGGCCCCTAAGCTTCAGAACATTTGCTGATTCTGATAAGTCTGATCCTTGAACTTTAAAACCCATTTGAAGGAGAACTTCAGCAATTGCAGACATTCCTATTCCACCGATGCCTACAATATGTACTAATACATCTTTCGTATTTACTTTCAAAGGAAGGTTCCTAGTTTAAAAAAGCTCTCCCTGTGTTGAAGACCTATTATCATTTGTCATAGGGCCAACTTTATTTTCTTGGAAGCTTTGGTTGAAGTTATTTGATGATGATCGAAACTGATCAAAATTATTTGTTGTATTTAATGAGGCGAGCTCTTTTTTTCTTTGGACGATAGCGCTTAAGAAAAGACCTACAGCAAAGAAATTTGCAATTAATGATGAACCACCTGCACTAATAAAGGGTAGGTTTAGTCCCTTTGTCGGAAGTAACCCAAGAACTACTCCCATATTTAAACTAGCCTGAAGGCCTAATGCAAAAATTAGGGCCGTTGCTAAAATTGCAGAGGTTCTTTGTTCAAGCTTAGTTACAAGTCGAAGACCAAAGAAAATCAAAAGCATAAACAAGCTAACTACGATCGTTACACCCGCAAATCCTAACTCTTCTCCGATCACAGAGAAGATGAAGTCATTATGTGCTTCTGGGAGATAAAATAATTTTTCATTACTATTTCCTAGCCCTGTTCCAAAAATAGATCCATTTGCAAAAGCTAAGTATGATTGGATAATTTGAAATCCTGATGTTTGTGGATTCTTCCATGGATCGAGGTAGGCAAATAATCTTCTCACCCTATAAGGCTTGGCCAATAGGATAGGGATTATTCCTGCAATTCCTATAACTAAGGAAGAATAGAATATCTTACGAGGAAAGCTACTAAGAAAGCAGACCATCGCCATTAGAATAAAGCAGATTGTAAAAGTACCAAAGTCAGGCTGAAGAATAAGCAGTAGTAATGGAAGCGCCATTAAGCCGCCCTTAACCCATCTCTCTTTAACCGACATTTCAAAGAAGCCTTCAAAGAAGGGAACTGCTACCAAAAGAATGGAGTACTTAACCATCTCTCCAGGTTGAATAGAAAAGGACCCTATATTTAACCAACGATTGGCACCCTTAACATGATTACCAAGACCAGGAATAAAAGTTGATACAAGGAGGAGACACACTCCTAAGTGGAAGAACCATCCATACTTGAGCCAAAAGGTTATTTTAGTTTTAGAAATTAGCCAGCACACCGGAATAGAAAGTCCCAAGAAAAGTAACTGCCGATAAAAGTAATGGGCACTATTTCCATAAATATCACGTGCATAGATATAGCTTGACGAATAAACCATAACAACGCCAAGCACAATCAACGCGCTTAATACACCAAGGAAAATTTTCTGAGATCGGTCGATCTGGGAGATAGTCTCATCCATGATTCTATTTTATACCCTAGTCGCCTGTGCAGCAACGATTCAATTAAAGTTGATACACAAGCTTCTTGTAGTAGTTTCCTCTTTCTTCATAATCACGGAAGAAATCCGTTGCCGGAGCACCAGGACTAAGAAGAATAACATCACCTGTTCTTGATTTCTGATAGGCAAAGAGAATAGACTCTTCAAAACTTCCTACAATATATGTCTGAGGGTGTTCTTGAAGTGCACGGTTCATTCTTTCTTTACTTTCACCTACTAATACGAGAACTCTAGAGTTATCAATAACCTCTTGTGTAAATTGATCGTACTCAAGCTCCTCAATATCTTTACCACCAGCAATTAAAATCACAGGTGTTTTGAAAGCTTTTAAACTTTTTACCATGGCCCCCATATCAGTGGCCTTCGAGTCGTTGTAGAAAGAAACGCCATTCTTTTCCATTAGGAATTCTAAACGATGAGGAATTCCAGGAAATTTCTCAATACATTTTTGAATTGATTTATCTGTAACATCAAGGGCCTTACATGCAGTTATGGCCGCAAGAAGGTTCTCGCGGTTATCCTGGCCAATGATTCTCATTTTGTTAACTTTGAACTCAGAGTGGAAGAAGATATTGGAATGAATTCTCTTTTCATGGAAGTGAGTCCCTTGAATTTCATTCATTACACCCATCTTCACAAATGATTTTCTTGAGTACCAATAGGTCTGGCAATTCGCATTTCTAAAGAATGTATTAGAAGCTAGCTTATCGAAGTTAACAATAAGCGTGTCGTCTGGAGATAAAGCCTTGATGATAGAAAGCTTTGTTTCAATATATTCACCCACAGACTTAAAGTGCGATTCAGGATATCTTTCAGCGATATTCGTGAATACAACGAGTTTAGGGTGAAAGTTTTCGAGCTTTCTCATTTGAATAGCTGAAACTTCAACAATCACATAATCAATTTCTTCATGATTTGGCATCATTGCGAACTCGATAAAAGGTGTCTCGCTCGTTCCACCTACAAAAACATTCTTGCCCTCAAGTTTCAACGTGAAACCAATCATATGAGCTACAGTTGTACGACCATGAGATCCACAAACAGCAATGATAGGCTTGCGACAAAGCTTATTAGCAAGTCCAAACTCAGAATAAACTTCTTTTCCGTTTTGACGAGCAAGTTCGAGCTGCGGAAGGTCTGGATTAACCGAAGCAGAATAAACAATTACATCTGCTTCCAAGAAGTCATCTTCTCTGTGCTCTCCAAATGTCATTGCAGGAGCAGGCTTGATTTTTTTAAGCTTTTTTACAGGCTTATTAAGATCAAATATAGGCTTAATATCAGTTACTTTGATGTCGCATTCTAACTGATTGAAAAAGTTGATGAGAGTAAAACCAGTTTTACCAATACCAACAATTAAGATTTTTTTTCCGCGGAATCTATCCATTTTTGTATACCTCTACACTATCTCATTTTCAGAGTCGCTACCGATAAAAGCGCTAAGAAAATACTTATAATCCAAAATCTAACTATTACTTTTGGCTCCTTCCATCCTTTTAATTCAAAGTGGTGATGAATAGGGGCCATCTTAAAAATTCTCTTCTTTCTAATTTTATAACTTCCAACTTGGAGAATCACCGAAAGAGCTTCAATTACAAATATTCCTCCGATTAAAACAAAGAGGAACTCATTCTTACTAATCACTGCAATCGTTCCCAATAATCCACCAAGAGATAAGGAGCCGACATCACCCATGAAAATCTGAGCAGGGTAGGAGTTATACCAAAGAAATCCAACACCAGCACCAATTACTGCAAGGGCCAATACAGTAAGTTCTCCACTACCTTCCACATAGGGAATGTAGAGATAACTTGCCATCTCAACGTGACCAGAAACATAAGTTAGGATCCCAAGACTGGCTGCACTCGTCATAATTGGACCAATTGCAAGACCATCTAATCCATCGGTTAGATTTACAGCATTACTCGATCCAACAATTACAAATGGCCCAAAGATCATATATGCCCAACCAATATCAATTACTGCCTCTTTGAAAAAAGGCAAGTAGACTTTGGTATCAATCACATCAAGCGAGAGCATAGCATACGTGGCAAGGAGCGCTGTTCCAAACTGCCATGCCAGCTTCCCTTTCGCTGAAACACCATCACTATTTTTCTTGAGAACCTTTAGGTAATCATCCAAGAAGCCAAGAGCAAAGTAGCTGAACATTACACCAAGCGTAATTAACAGAGGATAAGAAAAAAAGTTACCACAAAGAAGGATGGCCAAAAGAATTGTTCCCAAAATCACAACACCACCCATGGTTGGTGTTCCGGCCTTCTTCAAGTGCGACTGAGGTCCATCATCTCTTACAACCTGCCCAAATTGCTTCTTGCGCATAAACCTAATGAAGTATTTACCCCAAATAATTGAAATAAAAGCTGCTATTAAGAAGGCAATAACACTTCTAAAAGTAATATACTTAAATAAGTTAAAGGCGGAAAAACTCTGACTCAGAGGGTAGAGAATATGATAGAGCATAGGCGGCCAATTCTAAGGGTTTAATCCCTAAATATATCTAAAATTGACTCTAGTTGTAAAGAACGACTGCCCTTTATAAATACAAATTCCATCTCTTGCGTATTTTTTTTAAATGCTTCCGATAATTGCGCAGCGTCTTTAAATTGTTTCCCCTGTGGATAGCCTTCTGCGTAAGAATTACTGTACCGCCCTACAAAGACAAGATTTTTAAAGCCCATTTCAACAGCTTTTTGTGCAGTTTCTTTATGAAGTAAAGCAGCCTGATTTCCAATTTCATTCATATCACCCAAGACAAGCATGACATGACTTTTATTAATTCCTTCTTCGTTAAGCAGTGACTCGAAACTTGATAGCGATGCCATCATTGAACTCGGGTTTGCATTATAGGCATCAAGATAAACCTTTAGATGGTCATATTCTCTCACTTCACCTCGGTTCATCCCTTTAAGGTGAAACGATTGAGCCGCTTCAATAATCTTATCGACAAGTTTTGGATACACACCAACGGCCAAACTTATTCCCATTGCCATATTAATTTGCTGATGTCTGCCAAGGAGGGAAGGGTTAGAAATTTTATACTTACTTCCAGCTAACTGAATCTCAAAAGTGTTACCTTCAATAAGCGTATTTGTTTCATCTACAACGGTTACCCAGTCATGCTTTTCTAGAGTCGCTAACTTTTCGTCATAACCATTAAGAATAAAAACTTTTTTCTCTTCAGTAGACTTATCTATACAACGATAAAGAGCAGACTTCTCCTCTAATACTCCATCTAGACTTTTTAAATACTCGATATGAGCATAACCCACATTTGTAATCATCCCGTAATCTGGAATAGCTGCTTTACAAAGAACTTCAATCTCTCCTGGATGATTTGTTCCCATCTCGATGATCGCAACTTCATGTTTATTTTCAATATCAAAAATAGTTAACGGTACTCCAATATGATTATTCAAGTTACCTTTTGTGTAATGAACCTTATCTGATCCTATTGCTTCAGATAATAAGTGAGCGAGAATTTCTTTATTCGTTGTCTTTCCGTTTGAACCAGTTAGACCAATAACTTTTCCACCACGATTCTTGAATTCAATAATGGCCACATTCGCGAGATTTAAAATATATGAGTAAATATTTTCTACTAATATAAAATTAATTTCAGGATGCTTCTCCTTCCATTTCTTAACTTGCTCAAGTCGTCCTTCTTTAAGTTCAAAGATATAATTATTTAGAGAAGACTCACTCAATAGGGCATCAATAAAATCAAAACCATCAAACTTCTCACCATAAAGAGCAATAAAAGTATTCTTATTTTCTGTCTTCCTAGAGTCAGTTGTTATCGATAGGTTTGAACAACCAGATAAAGATCCAACTATCTGTTTAAAGCCCTTAGATTTTTCTAACAATACAGGATTAACCATTAATATTCCTCACCACTTCCTGATCACTGAAGTGAAATCTCTCTCCCATAATTTCTTGGTAATCTTCATGCCCCTTACCTGCAATTACAATAACATCTCTATCCTTAGAGATTTCAAAAGCTTTTTCAATAGCAAGTTTTCGATCAATAACTTTAAGATGATCTCTTCTAATGCCTTGAGATATATCTTCGAGAATTTGATTGGGGTCTTCACTTCGAGGATTATCAGAAGTCACTATAATATTAAAACCAGATCTATCAGCAACATTCCCCATAAGGGATCGCTTTGTTCTATCTCGATCACCTCCACACCCGAAAATTATATACACGTCTCTATTAGAAAAAGTTTCTCTAACTTGGTCTAAGAGCTTTTCAAGAGCATCCGGGGTGTGAGCATAGTCTATAATGAAAACTCTATTTTCATTTTCTATAACTTCAAATCGACCAGGAGGTAAGCTAATTTCTTCAAAGTTAATATTCTCAATATCTAACCCAAGTGATGCGACAGCATTTAGTGATATTTTCAAGTTTTTTAATATGAAGCCTTGTCCTAAATAGTGATTATCTGGAGGAAGCTTATCAACATTACACACCTGCGCTCTATCACCTAGTGCTTTTTGAATTTCGACTTCCTCTTCAAGAACAATTACCTTCTTACTTTTTACAATATCTTTAATTTTCAACTTCGCTTCAAAGTAGGCTTCCATTGTTTTATGGAAGTCTAGATGGTCTTGGGTAAAATTTGTCCATGCTGAAATATCAAGCTGAATCTTTCCAATTCTGTTTTGCTCTAGAGCATGGGAGCTAACTTCTATCGCAATAAAATCTACCTCGTCTTGATATTTATAATATATCTTCTGAAGTTCAAGACTACTCGGTGTTGTTGTAATCACCTTATCTTCTTTTTTAGTTCCAGCTAAAAAAGTTCCCATTGTTCCCAAGTAGAGAACTCTCTTACCTGCGAGTCTCATTAACTCTGAAAATAACCAACATGTACTGGTCTTTCCATTGGTGCCTGTTACACCAAAAATGGGAGCAAAGCCAAACTTAAGGGGATAGAAGCGATTTGTCATAGCTTCTATTTCCTCATCTATCTTCTCACTATCCATTACAAGATAATTCAAAGTTGGTAATTTTTTTTGATCTGGAGTAAATGGACTTACGACCAAGCCCTTAAAACTTTTAGGTAAATGCTGAGTTAAAAGCATATTCAGTTGTTCTTCAGTCCTAGCCTTCAAATATAGAATTTCATTATCAGCTACGGCCTGAATAATATTCGATACTCCCTTGGGCTCAAAGGGAGTTTTAATTACTGCGTGAGGATAAATTGAATCAATCATAGGAGGGCGGTCTATATTCTAGGATAATGCTTTCACCAGATTTAAGAGGCTCACCTTTTGCAGGACTTTGTTCTACGACAACTCCGATACCTCTATGGATCACTTTGGCATTTACTCTTTCTCCAAGCTTTGCACTTGATCTTTTGTCGAGGCCCATAAAATCTGGAACAAGCCCTGATCCCGCAAAACGTGTAGAAGAGTGCTTCACTTTCACTGTATCAATTTTATTAATAGGTAAGTCATCTTTTAAAGCTAAGTTTCCAAAGTCTTTATTTTTAAAGAGAAGATACTCTGTAATCTTTTTAAAAACTGGACCAGCAGTCGAGCCACCATAATAGTGTCTGCCTTTTGGATTATCGATATAGGTATAAACAACAAATGGTCGCTTCACATCTGTAGGATAGCCAATAAAACCACCGACATAACCTCTATACCCTCCATCAGGGGATACCCTCTGCGCAGTACTCGTTTTACCAGCAATTTTAAACATTGGAATCTGGGCCCTCTGCCCAGTACCTTCTTCTACAACATTGATCAAAAGATTTTCCACATGCTTTGCAAGCTCTTTCTTAATGATGGGCCTTGCCTTAACTGTAGCATTCCCACCTTTAATAATTGTAGGCTTGATATACATACCTTTATTAGCAATAGCAGCATAGGCCGTTAACATCTGAATACCTGTTGTTGCTACACCTTGACCAAAACTTATATTTGATAGACTAAGAGGCGATACATTTTCTTTATCTGTAAAGATCCCTCTTGATTCCCCGGCCACCTCAATACCTGTCTTATCTCCAAATCCAAACTTAGTAATTGTTTTACGTAACTTTGGAAATGTTAAGTCAAAGGCAAGTTTTGTTGTTCCAATATTTGAAGAATACTTTAGGATTTCACCTACGGTTAACCATTCATGTTTCTTACGTGAGTCTGACTCTGTAATTATATGATCTTCAACTTTAAGGCGGCCCCTTTCACAGTAGAAGCTTGTATCCGCAGTCGCAATTTTATTTTCAAATGCAGATACAACAGTAATTGCCTTGAAAGTTGAGCCTGGTTCAAATGGATCTGTTACAAAGGAAAGTCTTCTATTTCTACCAGCACTTCCCCCCGGGTAATTAGGATCGAAGGTTGGGTAATTCCCCATTGCTAAGATCTCACCTGTTTCAACATCCATAACACCGAACCCACCACCATCAGCATCATGCTCTATAACAGCTTCCTTCAGGAAACCTTCGGCTGCAGCTTGAATTTCTTTATCTATAGAGAGGTAGATATCTTTTGCGCCTGAGCCCAAGTCTTGCGATTCAAACTTAATTGGGCGTCCCTTCGCATCTTTTACATATTTTACAACTTTAGGTTTACCCTTAAGTTCTTCATTAAATTGGTGCTCAACTCCTGCAAGACCAACATTATCTATTCCGACAAATCCTAATGTTTGAGCTGCAACTTCATGATTAGGGTATAAACGCTTAGGAACATCATCAATGTAAATTCCCTTTATGGCCCTTACCTTTTGAACTTGTTCTTTTGTTAATACTATCTTTCTAGCTAGCCAGGTATAACGATCACGTCCTTTGATTTTATTTTTCAATGTTTCAAAGCTTATTTTTGGAATGGCCTTAGATAATTCACGCAAAGCCTTATTCTTATTTTCCAGTGTCTTAGGAATCGTAAAGATAGAGTAGGTTTGTATATTTATCGCTAGGGGGTTTCCGTTACGATCGTAAATACTTCCTCGTTTTGGATATACAGTTGTTTCACGAAAAATTTGACTTTGAGATCTAGCGATTAGGTCTTCGCTATCTACGATTTGTACTTTTACGGCCTTCCCTAAAACAAGGATAAAGGCTCCAACAAAGCCCAAAAAGAGTATTATTATTTTTGTTTTTAAATGCTTATCCATCAGTCAGGTAATACAATAATTTGTTTTTGGCGCGGCTGCTTGAGTCCGTACTTGCTCGCCATTTTTCTTAGCCTATTAACACTAAGTAAACGTGCTTTCTTTGCCTTCAGTTCCTTATTATCTAAGGTTACCCTTTCTATATCTTTATTAACAGAAGTTATTTTGTAATCAAGCTCCACGCCTTTCATTCTAAATAGAACGAAGAGTAGTCCCAATATGAAAAATGTTAATACAAATGGAAAAACTTGATTTGAGAAAATTATATTTTTAAGTGCTGTTGCTGGATTTATGCTGCTTACTTTTGATCTTCTTGAAGCTGTTGCCAAAACGGAACTCCTTTCCTTATTTTGCTCTCTACTTACCGTAATTATTTTTGAGCGTATTTATTCTTGCTAGGCCAATCCTTAACCCTTTTGATCACTCTTAGTTTAGCACTTCTCGAGCGAGAATTTTCAAAAATTTCTTCTTTGGAGGGTAAAATTGGCTTTTTTGTTAGAATATTTAGCGGCAGGTCACCCTTTAACCTACCTTTAAACTCATGTTTTACGATTCTATCTTCCAGTGAATGAAATGAGATGACTTGAAAGATTCCACCTATTTCCAACCTCGGAATTACTTGATCAATTATATCTTTTAATACACCAAGCTCATTATTTACCTCAATCCTTAGGGCCTGAAATGTTTTTGTCGCAGGGTGAATCTTCCCATGTCTCATTTTTTTGGGATAACTGTGAAAACAAATATCCTCTAAATCCTTTGTTGTTAAGATAGGCTCAACCTTTCTTCTCTCAAGAATAGTATCGACAATATTTTTTGCTAATTTTTCTTCACCATACTCATAGAGAATCTTAAGTAAGTCTTCTCTACTGGCTTCATTAACTATATCTTTTGCTGTTACTTTTATTTTAGGGCTCATTCTCATATCGAGTGGCCCTTCAAAGCGAAATGAAAAACCTCTTTCGCCTGTATCAAATTGGTGGGAGCTTACTCCAGCATCCAACAGTGCACCGTGAATTTTAAAGTCTGGACCCATATGTTTATCGAAACTGGCAAAGTTATCATTCAAAAATGTAACTCTCTCCTCTAGACCCTTTGATCTCAATAGCTCAAGACCATTTTTGTATGCTTCAACATCTTGATCAAAAGTGACCAGATGAGCATTTGGAAATTCCTCTAACAATGCAATAGAGTGTCCTCCTGCTCCGAAAGTAAAGTCACATAGATTGATTGGTCCTTTTATAGAATCCAGTTCTTCATGAAACACACGAAGTACATCTTTTTTCATTACACTATAATGTTTTCCGTACGCTATATCATTCATCGACTATGCCAGTAGTACTTCCATTATTTTTTTCTGCTCATCACTCCAATTTTCTTTAGGCGTCATTATTCCAATTGCATTCTCTTTTTCGAAGTTGAATTTACCTTTTTCTAATTTTGGTAAAAGAATCTTCAATACATTCTGTGCGTTAGCATTATTAGTTTTCATAACTTTCATTACTTCTTCAACAGTACAATGCTCATCTTTCCATCCATCAAAATCTGTAACCATTGCAATGGTCGCATAAGCAATTCCTGCTTCCTTGGCCAAAAATGCTTCTGGAACATTTGTCATCCCAATCACTGATGCCCCAAAGCTTTGATATAGTTTAGACTCTGCTCTCGTTGAGAACTGTGGGCCCTCAATACAGATGTACGATCCACCCTCTTTATAGTCTACTTTGGCTTCCTTGCATGACTCTGCCATCATTTCTCTCAATTCTTTTTGAGTCGGATCTGCATCACTTACGTGTGCAACAATTCCGTTTCCAAAAAAACTTCTTTCTCTCTTACCTTTAGTCCAATCAATAAATTGATCGACAAGGACAAAAGTCGTTGGAGGTAGTTCTTCTTTTAGACTTCCTACGGCCGAAACAGAAATAATATATTCAACACCAAATGATTTAAGTGCAAACAAGTTTGCTCGATAATTTACTTCAGATGGTAGGAAAGTATGTTGTTTTCCGTGCCTTGGTATAAAAAAGAAGGTAACACCCTCTAGTTTTGCTTCAATAACTGGCGAGCTTGGAGCTCCATAGGGTGTTGTTATTTCGTGCTCTTTTATGATTTCAACACCTTCAATATTATACACACCGCTTCCACCAATAATTCCTATTTGTTGTTTAATCATGATCCTTTTAATCCTTGAATATATTTTGCTATACTTTAACCTTACTATTTATTGAATAAGAGAATTCCCTTGGATTTATTATTGGCCAAAAACAATCATTTTGACAGCTTTCTTCAAAGAAAAAAGAAAAGGCTAGAGTCCCTTGAAAAGGCGACTTACGAATCAAAGCAAGAGTTCAAATCTAAACTGAAGAAAACTAGTGAAAAGCCAGGCATTGCATCAGCTGCTTCACTGTCTAAAACTATTTTCAATAGTGCGACATGGATTGGTAGAAGCTATTGGCGTTTAATTAAGCCACTTGAGCCAAGCTTTCTCGAAAAACTGAGCTACCTAGAGTCTGATCGCGCACAGTATATTCTTCATCGAGTTCGAAATAAGCAATCTATCAGTTATAAGAAGGCCACTTACAGTGAGATTTTCAAAACTCTTTTCTATGATTTTGAAATCTCTCATTTAGATGCCTCTTATAAGCCAGTTTCTCATATCCCAAAACTAGAGTCTTCTGTACTTCTTGTCTCTGGTGTTTTTAATGAGATTTTTTCTACGCCAGCTTTTGAAAGAGGAGCTAAATATCTAAAAGAAAAATATGATATTGATTATAGCTTCTGTCCAACCTCTGGAATTAAATCTACTTCTGAAAACAGTAAGATGATCAAAGACCATATGGATATGTTGGCCGATCATGGAAATAAAACTTGGGTATTTGCTTTCTCGAAAGGTGGAATCGACTTCTTACATTTTCTAAAAGAACACGATTATCAAAGTAATATAAGCGGACTTTCAACAGTTGCCACACCAATACTTGGTAGTGATCGCGTTAACCATAAAGTTTTACAACTCATAAACAGAGTTCACAATTTCTCTAATAATCGTGTTTATAAATTTTTTGATGATCGATTTGATGTACTACTTAAGGACTTTCAGGAAAGCTTAAGTAGTGAGTTTCAAGAGAGCTGGTTTAAGGAAAACTTCTCCTTCCTTCCCAGAAATATGTTCTATACAGCACTTGCTCTAGAGTCAAATTGGTATGACAGTCATATCTGGATGGTTCTAACGAAGTTATTCTTTCAATCTCACTCAATAAATGATGGGATTGTAGATGCTGAGAGAGCACTCTATCCCGATTACTTTCAAGGTATGAATTTAGGTATTATCAAAGGACATCACTTGATAGGAACACGCTCTTCAGACTACGTGCAAGAGGCATTGATTGAAGCCCATATTGCATTTCTTAACTATATGGGCTTTTTGCGTTAATCTATTTTAGAGTCCACCCTTAAGATTCATAAGAACTAGTTTTGAAACTTCTTTCAATGTTTCAAATACACCATTGCCGTTAACAGCAGCAGCTTCAAATGAAGGAGATCCCCATTTATTCAGCCTCTTCTCGAGGTCTTCACAAGGAGTAACATTAGGCAGATCTCTTTTATTCCATTGAAACACAAGAGGTATTTTAGAAATATCATATCCCTGTTCTGTTAAGTTTTTTTCAAGGCCATCTAAACTTTCGATATTGGCCTCCATTTTCTCTAATTGAGAATCAGCTACAAAAATAAGGCCGTCGACAGCTCTTAAAATAAGTTTTCTACTCGCTTCATAAAAAACTTGTCCTGGTACAGTGTAGAGATGAAAACGAGTTTTATAACCTCTAATTTCTCCAAGCTCTAAGGGTAAGAAGTCAAAGAATAGAGTTCGCTCATTTTCAGTATTGAGCTTAATCATATTCCCCTTATTATCACCTGATGTTTTCTTATAAACATATTGTATATTTGTAGTTTTTCCACCAAGTCCTGGACCGTAATACACAATCTTGCAATTTACTTCTTTCTTATTATGGTTAACAAAAGACATTATTATATCCCCGCGAAAGAAAAGAGTTTATCCACTTCATCTTCGGTAATGTCTTTAAAGAGAAGTTCTTCCTCTTTTCCATTATCCATTTTTAAAATTTCTATTTCATTGAAGTGGTTTCTAATCTTCCCAGCTAAATGTTTAATTTTTCCAGGATTTGTTTGTTTTTGAAAAACAAAAGCAAAAACTATTTTTGGATTTTTCTCAGTAGGTGGAAGCAATAAATATCCAGAGTGCGCATTTTGAAAATTCAGCCTAAGATCATCTTTAGGGCCATCATCACTCATAAACTCTTTCAAAGCCTCCGAAGCCTGCCAAACACCAGCAAGCAAAGCTCCTAGAGATTGAAGTTCTTTGGACTCTCTTTCGTCACCCATTTGAGCTAGGACCTGTCCTTCGGCCGAGATAGCAAGAACAGTCAGCCCAACACTTGGGAGATCAAAATTTATTTTAGAAAAGTGCTCTAAGAGTCTATTTTCAATGGTCATTAATCTAACCTTTTTCTATTTTCTAATGCTTTTGAAATTGTCATCGAATCTAAGTACTCTAAACTCCCACCAATCGGAATTCCGAATCCAATTCTTTCAACATCAATTTCACCAGGTAACTCATCTTTGATATATGAACAAGTAGCATCCCCTTCAACAGAAGGATTAACTGCTAAAATAATTTCTCTTACCTTTCTTGCCTTAACTCTTTCAATTAAGTTTGGAATCTTTAAATCTTCCGGCCCAACACCAAGTAGAGGATTCAACACTCCTCCTAGAATATGGTATGTCCCATGAAAGGTTCCACTCTTTTCAATCGCAATGAAATCAGAGATTGATTCAACTACACAAACAGAACCTTGCTCATTTCGATCTGTATCAGAACATACCTGACATTGATTTTCATCAGTATAAAACCCGCACTGCTCACAGCTATTAAGGTCACCAAGGTTGATCAAGCTCTTTCCTAATGAAAAGAGTTGCTCTTTATCCCATCGACAAATTGTTAAGATCTGACGTAGTGCTGTTTTCTCGCCTACGCCAGGAATCTTAGTCATCTGTGTTACTGCATTTTTTAAAGACTCAGGAAGTTCCATTTATTACCTATTAGAAAAGTCCTGGGATACTTAATCCACCGGTCACTTTAGACATGGCCTTTGAAACCATATCTTGTGATTCTTTTACGGCTTGATTAATACTCGTAAGCATAAGCTCTTCAAGTGTTTCTACATCACTTGGATCTACACATTCTGGATTGATTTTAATTTCAAGAATTTCTTGTTTTCCATTAACTCTAATTTTAATCATTCCACCACCACTTGAAGTCTCAAGCTCTCTTGCTTCAAGTTCTTTTTGTAGGGTAGCCATTTTTTGTTGCATTTGCTGTGCTTGCTTCATTAGAGCATTCATATTCTTGGCCATTACTTACTCCTCATTCAATTTTATTTTATCTATTTTAGTATTAAATAATCTTTCTGCTTCTTTGATGACTGGATGCCCTTGAATTTCTAATTTTTTATTTTCTAAAACCTTTTGATGTTCAAGGTGACGAATATCAGATTTGGAAACAAATTGCTTTTGAGCAGCTTCCTCTTCCTGCATGAAGTTTAACTCCATGTGGGCGGTCTCAACCTTAAAAAATGATTTCATCAATTCTTCAAGCTTCTCTTTACCTTCACCATCAATAAGATGGTCATAGAAAAGTTTAGACTGACCAGCAAAACCATAAGTGATCGCTGCACTATCGGCCGTAAGCTTTAGGTCTGTTAAAATATTTCCCTGCTCAAGCTCCGCATATATCGCTGGAACTTCTTTTTTAATGAACTCTTCAAAATCAATCCAGTTATTACCTGTAACACCATTTGGGTTTACTTGAGCACCTGTTTCTTCTTGCTCAGCTTCAGAGCTAATTTTTATTTCTTGATCTAACGACTCAGAGGCTTCCTGTAGCAAAGCCTTCTTTTCCTCAAGAGATACCTCTGGTTCGACTTCTTTCTCTTCGACCTTGGGCTCTTCAACAGCAGGAGTGGGCACAGGTTCAATCACTTTTTCGGGAGTTTCTTCAATTACTACTTTTTTTTTTGAAGCTTCTGAAACAGCAATTCCTGTTCCATGAAGAATTTCTGCACGTTTAGCATGTTTTTGAAGAACAATTTCAACTGTTTTCTGAGGTGCAAGAGAGTCAATGGCCCAAGTTAAATCTTTTGATAAAGATTCATATACCCAGAAAACTTCATCCATTGTCATTTTAGAGACATGATCTTTCATCTCGTCAGAGAATGAAAGATTCTCAAGTTGATCTATATTTTGAATTATGTCGTAGAAGTAATCGAGAGATGACTTACAAATATTTTCGACTGAGACATTTTCAAAAATCATTTCACGGTAGTGCTTAGAGACTTCTACAGAGTTTTGAATAAGAACCGACCAACAAAGATTTCTAATGGATGAAACCTTCGCTAACCCTAAAGCTAAAGATAATGTTTCTTCATCAATTGTATCACTTTCAGCAAAGCTTAAAACCTGGTCAAATAGAGATAGTGTATCCCTAAACGATCCATTTCCTTGTGAAGCTAAAATTCTTACTAACTGCTCAGACTGAAAGTTAATCGCTTCTTTCTGCGCAATATCTTTGATGTGAGAAGCCAGAACATCTTCCGAAGCATTTCTAAAGTCAAAACGCTGACAACGGGATAGAACTGTATTTAAAAGCTTATGGGGCTCAGTTGTGGCCAATAGGAAAACAACATGGGCAGGTGGCTCTTCCAAGGTTTTCAATAAAGCATTGAAAGCGTTGGTCGTAAGCATATGGACTTCATCAATTATATAAACTTTATATTTTCCAAAAGTGGGAAGTGTTTGCACGTTATTGATGAGTTCTCGAATATCATCAACGCTATTATTAGAAGCACCATCAATTTCAAAAATATTCATGGAGCTACCAGAGTTAAACTCATCGCAGGCCTTACATTGGCCACAGCTATTTCCATCTTCCAGGCGATCAAGACACCTCAAAGATTTAGCAAATAATCTAGCTACTGAGGTCTTACCAATTCCCCTCGTACCCGTAAGAATATAAGCGTGACCAACCCTGTCATTTTTAATGGCATTCTGGAGTGAGCGGGTAACATGTTCTTGTCCCACAACATCTTGAAATTTCTGAGGTCTCCACTTTCGAGACAGAACCTGATAGGCCATTATATTCCCAATAATTATTAGCTCGTACGAGATTGTAATATTACCCATGAAAAGGGACAGTGGCAAAGGTTTTGGGGATTTTGGAAGGGGAGAGATTAAAGTGGCAGCCAGGAAATAACACACGGCCTCACGAGTTACCGTTGCTTCCTTCCGGACCTGGCGGAGTTCACCCAGAAAACTGTTGCTAAGTCCTGACTACCGCCGCCAAATATAGTTTAACGCTACCGCTAATGTCAATGATTATCCCGAACACTTCCCCTTAGATGCTCTGATACAAATCATAATATTGCTTCGCAGCTTTTTTCCAAGAGTATTGAGACGCATGACTACGAAGTAAAGACTCATCAATCTTCTCATTTTCAAAATCTTGCCAACATCGACTTACGGCAGCAACGGCTTCCTCAGAGCTATTGGGATCGAACATATAGGCCAATCCACCTGTTACCTCAGGAAGGCTTGTTACATTCGAACAAACAACTGGTTTTCCTAAATGCATCGCCTCGATAACGGGAAGACCGAATCCCTCTAAAAATGAAGGATGAAAAAACGCCTTAGCTTTCTTATATAAATAGAGTTTATCTGCTTCTGTAATTTCACCAAGAAGAAAAACTCTATCGCCAATATTGTGCTTTATTATCTCTTGTTCAAAGTCTTTAGCATAAGAATGAAAAGTCGTTCCCGCGACAACGATTTTCAACTCAGGCTTCTGTAGCGCCATTTCGATGGCGAGCTTATAGTTCTTCTTCGGTACTACGGTACCAATTCCAAAGAGAAAACCATCTTGAAGCTTGGCCACAAGCTCTTCAATTCGAGGAGTTACAGAACCAAGGCCCTCTTCTTTTACACAAATACCATTAGGAACAACTAGAGTTTTTCTTCCTTTCACATTTAGGTTTTTCTCAACCTCTGACTTTGTAAATTCGGAAATATAAGTAATAGCATCACTTCGATCAATCTTGGCTTGAATCGCCTTCAGGTATTTTATTTTTCGAGATTCATCTTGATTCTCATAAATAAAATTCAAATCTTGGATTGTAAGAATTCGCTTCATGGATTTTTTTGTAGGATAAACATCGCAGTCTTGGTGAATTCCATGCCATATATCTATACTAGGTCTGAAAAACAACTTATTGCGGTGCCACTTCTTCTTGGCCATATATTTACCAACTACACGATCTTTAGATTTTTCATCTGCATAGAAAATGAGATCTCTATCCAATTTGAATAGCTCTTGCTGAAGGTAGTAGGCAAATTGACCTAGTCCACAGTTAAGATCGTTAATTTTACTTATATCTACCAGAGTTTTCATAGTCCTCATTATTTGCTAATTTCTTCTCTCAAAGTGTATTTTCGGAGAAAGTATGAGTCAAAAGGTTTCAGTCCTCATCATTGGACAAAACTGTGAGCGATTTTTAAAACGATGCCTAGACTCGTTAATAAAATTCGACGAAGTTGTTTTTATCGATGGCGGCAGTAGTGACCGTACGGTCGAAATTGCCAAATCCTACAAGAATGTCTCCTTGTATGTAAATTCTTGGCCTGGTTTCATTGAGCAAAGAAACTTCTCTCTTACAAAGGCAACCCATGACTGGTGCTTCATGATTGATGCCGATGAGATGGTAGAGGAAGATACAGTCGAAGAAATCTATAAGATTGTTAACAATAATCCCGACAAGGTCATGTATAGAATTGTTCGTACCGAATACTATCTAGGTGAAAAGCTTGAGTCAGGATATGGCCACAGCGATTACCAAGAACGACTCTTTGTAAAAAATAGGGTTAAATATTTTGGAGGTGTTCATCACGGGCATCTTATTGACGGAAAACCTTCGGGTGAACAAGGTCACCTCGTCGCAGACCTCCCATATAATTTTCGTATTCGCCACGATGAATCTTATGGGCTTAATGATTGGATCATTAAGTTACCTAGGTTTTCAACTATTGTTGCAGAAGAAAAAATTAAAACAAATAAGAAAACAAATGCTTTTCTTGTTTTCATTGCATTTGTAGGCAGCTTTTTTCAAATATGGTCAAAGTCTAGATCTCTTGGAAAAGTTGGCTTCGTTATCGCCATTCAAACAGCGATTTATCGTTGTTTAGTTAAACTTATTATTTATGAGCAGCAAGAAATCGGGTTTGATAAACGTCAATCCGAAGACCGATCACTAGGATAAAAATGAAAGTTTCTGGTTTTACCTTTATTAAAAATGGACTCTCACTCGGGTATCCGATTCTTGAAAGTTTAAAAAGTATCTCTGACCTTTGTGATGAAGTTGTTATCAATGTTTGCTTTGATGATGATAACTGCGTAAAGGATGACGGCACTTATGAATTTCTTGCCGACAACTTAAATTTAGAAAAATATAAACTGGTTAAATCGCGTTGGCTTGATAATAAAGAGTATGGTGACCATATTTATAGTGCTCAAACTAATTATGCACTTTCAAAATGTAGTGGCGATATATGCCAATATATCCAAGGTGATGAGGCGATTCACGAAAAAGATATTCCCAATATAGAAGCTGGTTATAAAAACCTATATGACCGCGATGATATCGATGGCTTAATCTTTAAGTACATTCACTTTTATGGAAATGTAGACACTTACAAGTTCACCAGACAAATTTACAAGAGAGAAGTACGCGCTATTAAAAACACCTCTAAAGTTTTCAGCTGGAAAGATGCTCAAGGTTTTCGCTACAGAGACGGGTCAAAAATTCGAGCAAAAGAAATTGATGCCTCAATCTACCATTACGGATGGGCAAGAAAAGAAAATATCATGAAAGAAAAAATCAAAGTCATGGCGACTCATTATCATGGTGACGACTTTGAACCCAAGGAAGAGTTCCAGTACAAAAGGATTTGGGGTGTTAAACCATTTAAAGGCACTCACCCCAAAATTATGGATAACTGGGTTAAAGAAAATCGCAATGAAGTTGATATGATGAAACTTCCTAGGGCCTATCACATGGGTGACCTCGACCTCATGGTTTCAGACTTCATTGAGTCGTTAACAGGCTATCGTGTTGGAGAATATAGAAACTTTAAAGTTGTAAAATAACTTAGTGTTTCTTGTGTTCACAACAGCAATCACTTATTCCATTTTCGGCCTTTTTAAGTTCTAATTCTCTTTTAAAGGCCAATTCTTCTTCATCCCTATCTTTTTCATCTTCGGTTCTCGGGCGATCTACAGAGTGAATGATATTGATTAACCTATGAATATTTACACCTGTATCCTGAAGAATAATTTTATTACTACGCTTTATATCAATAATTCTTCCGAATCGACTCATAAATGGTCTTAAAGATCTTGTTACTTCTGTGGTTAAACCCATATTCTCAAATGTATATTCAAGCATAAAATAATCATATGTCATTGGAACTTCTATCTCCTTAGACTTTGATCCTTTATACATTTGAGTGGCTTCATAACGAATATCCCTAGTACTCATTATTTTGTATAAGTTTTCATCAACCTTAACACGTGTGTAACCATTTTGATTCAACGCCAGGGAGAGAACCTTATCGACATTTTTCTGGGTAATCTCAATCTTCGATGAACTATTCAGATCTCCATCGAATTTATCAGGTAGGGTATAAGTCACCCCTGTAACTTTTGTTGCATTAACCACTAGATCTTTAAGATTTCCAGATTTAGCCTGTGACCCTATCGAAAAGATACCTAGAATTAAAATTAGACATGGTAATAAAATCTTTTTCACTATTTCTCCTTGATTGATGTTAATGATAGTATAAACAACTTCGTAAATAACTATTGTTATTTTACATCGCCCAAGGTTAAGCCCTTGTCATTTTTTAGGCTGAGTATAAATTTCCTCCAGATACTCTTGTATCTGAGTGATCTGCTCATCACTTATCATTGATTTTGAAAAAGGTGGCATCTTACCTCTACCTCTTCTAATTCTATTTTTGATGTATGACTTTGTTCTATATCCCATTACATAAGCAAGATCTGGAGCTTTGCCTTTTGGGCCAATATAAAAAATCGAATGGCATTTAATACATTTCGATTTAAAGACTTCAAACCCCTCAAGCGCCGTAGCCCCTTTAGGTTTAATTTTAGAAAACTCTACAAAATCTTCCTTTCGTTTAATTTCTATACTTTGGATTTGATACGGCCAAGAATGCTTATGACCTTTTTGAGAAGGCCAAACTAAGTAGTAAGGCCCAGGACTTACAAACTCATCTTCCATTTTTACTTTTGTCCATCGACCATCTTTTGTAATTCGTTTACTAGGCTCTACTTCTTTATAGGCAAGAATAGCTTTTCCATCTTTGAATATCTCTCCTTGTAATACTGGTCGATAACCATCTGTACACGTAATGATTACAAGATCATCATCTGTAATTTTTCTTCCTAGCGTTGCTACAAACCTCGAAAAATTCACTCCTTCATATTTAATGGGTATTTTATAATTAGGATGATCCTCAATAATGATTTGAACCTTCTCTTTAAAAAATTTCTTATCCCACTGATGATAATCAACTTGCTCTTTCCCACCTTCCCATCTTAATTCAAAGTGATCTGAGCCATATAAATTACCCACTATTAATAGACTTAATAATAGTGCTAATCGATTTTTCTTCTTCATAATATTCTCCAATCTAAGAGTATTATGCCTATATGTAATTTAATTATAAACCTGTGGAATATATTGATTACTTGAGTTTGAAAAGAAAGAGCAAAATGAAGGTCACGAATTGTAATCTAAATGGCGGAGGACAAGAGATTCGAACTCTCGAAAGGTTGCCCTTTACACGCTTTCCAAGCGTGCGCCTTAGACCACTCGGCCAATCCTCCGCATATTTTGGAAATTAATTGATAACACACCGAATTCATGGTGTCGATATCATTCATTCCTATTAATTTGAAAATGTATTTTTCTTATATTTATAAGCACCTCTTTTATCTCTAAAGAAGCGGCTCATAAGTTGTGAGCAATTATAATGCTCAACTCCACCCATAACCGTAAAGTTGTGATTCAGGCGCTTATCTGCGTGAATATTGTAGCCTAGTGAGATTGCTCCGCCTTTTGGGTCATAAGCACCAAAAACAATATGAGATAGCCTTGCTTGCCAAATGGCCCCCATACACATAACGCAAGGCTCAAGAGTCACTACTAGTGTGTAGTCGTTTAAGCGCCAGTCACCTAAATTCTTACACGCTTCAGTGATGGCCATAATTTCAGCATGTCCTGTTGGATTTGATGGGCCTTCTTTTGCGTTCATACCTGTAGTAAAGATTTTGCCATCAGGATCAAGAATACAAGCCCCGACAGGAACTTCACCGTTCTTTGCGGCATGTTCGGCTTCAACGAGGGCCTGTTTCATGGCCCAGGAAATATCTGAAAAGTTATAGTTCTTCACGGGTGAATTTTTTCTTTAGTTTACTCTTACGTTCATCTTTCCAGAACGAACAGAAATTTTTGTACATTCTCTCAGAGGTTGCATCTTCCAAGCTATATACTTTGAACTTAACACCATAATTAAATGGCCGTCCAATAGAGTACTTTCTCTTCGACATTATCTCTGCTTCAAAGGCAACTTTATCAAAGTCCTGAAAGGGGTGAACTTTTATTGTTTCACCAAGTTTAAGATCTTTGAAGCAAGCTACACATCCAGCGTTTCTACGTAAATCAGTTAGCCTTCCTTCAAATTTTTCTTCACCTATTATTAACTGTACCTTTAAATCATCACGATACCTAAAGTCGTATTCCCACCAACTCACAATTGGATAGAAAATTGGAGTCCATAAGTGATAGGACTCTATACTTAAGAGTAATGTTGCCAACAGGTAACATAGAAAACTAAAGCTCCAAAACGGTTGATTTAATATCTTATAAACCAAGAAGAGAAACATCATTGCGGTAAAAAACCAAAATGAATAGGAAAGGCGCTTTACCAATCTTCTTAAGAAGAAGAAGTATCCAACAAAGAAAATGGTTTCAAAAACAAATTCAAACCAATTTCCAAATTCAGTAACTTCATAGAACATGCCTAGAAATAGAAAGAAAAAGACTCCCCAATGAAGTACTTCAAGGCGATCGATCTCACTTCTTAGTTTAATTTTATCTAGAGCTAGTTTCATAATCTTCCTAATTATAACACTTTATAAGAGGCAAGCTTCAAGAAACGGCAATCCCTTCCCGCAAGAGTAGGTCTTAGGTGGCCAGTCTACGAAGGTCGAGCTCTTTCGACCTGTTATTGCTTCTATATTTTATGGGGTTATTAATTTAAAATGGCGCACCATGAGCGATTCGAACGCCCGCAGGCCCAAACTCGGTTCTGCCCCGACCGTCTCATGACATGAACCCAAGTGGTAAAAATATGCCACCGGCATATTTTTTTGGGCCAGTCTACGAAGGTCGAGCTCTTTCGACCTGCTATTGCTTCTATATTATATGGAGTTATTAATTTAAAATGGCGCACCATGAGCGATTCGAACGCCCGACCTTCTGATCCGTAGTCAGATGCTCTATCCAGCTGAGCTAATGGTGCGTATTAAGACTTAGTTCGAGAGTTTTAACTGTTTGAAATTGATGCGTCAATAGTTCTTTTTAACACGATGTGTTTTTTTCAAACAAATCAATGTGTTTGCCCATCTTCTTCAGATTTTGCTTCCTCGACAAAAGAGAAGGCCGCCTCTCTTCCGTAATGTATTCCGTCACGCCACGCTCCAGACAATGGCTCCGTAGCTATAAATGATTCAGTAGGGTTCACCACAATCACACCAATTTTTTCTGAATATTTTGAAAAAAGCTCCTGCCATGATTCATAATGTTTTGGAATATTCTCAATTTCCATAAGCCTATTTCTAAAGTCATTATGATAAGGCGATAAGATAAAGATAATTTCTATTTTCTTTTCTTGGGCCATACTTATCATTTCTTCGTATAAAGATAATATTACTTGATTTAATTCTTCGAAGTCGTTCAACACACTTCGCGAATAAGTCACATAGTTTTCTACAATATACTCAGTTAGTTTTTCCTTTTGCTCTTTTGTTATTAAGGCCCTTAGTCCATTTTTTGCTTGAATGGAACTTATAACCATAGAGCGCGATGCACTCCCATCATCACCTAGAATGATTTGTTTATTCTTTTTTTTCCTCTTTAGAATATTGAATGCATCTTCTAGAAGTTGGTGATTCAAATAATACTTAATAAAGTCTATTCCGTTGGGCTTAGCAAAAGAGGGAAGTGAAGCGCCCATTTCTTTATTAAATGCTACGGCAGGCTTTGCTTCTTCTTTATTGAATTCAAAAAAGTCAGCGATATAAATAATACGCTTTAAATTGCTAAACTCTTCAATCGCTTTCTTGAAGAAAACATAGCGAGTTGGTGTATCCGCTCCCCCAAGTGATAGAGTATAAGTTTTTGTATTGAATATTTTATCAATATCACTTGCATGATAAGCTTCAGATGTAGATGAACCTAACACCACAGTCTCAACGTCTTCAACTCTGCCAATATTTTGGAACTTCATATATTCAATATTTGTAGTCCACTTTTCAAAGTATCGTAAATTAAGAAATCCAGTAAGTTGTGGATTCAAACCTTCTACTATAGCAACATACAGAGATATGAAGGCCAACAAGCTAATTATAAATGTTCTTAAAAACGTCTTCTGCTCCATTTAGGTCCTAAAATTGAAAGTATAGAAATGGTGAGTCTTTACCTAAGAATAAAACTGATGAAATAAATAAAATTACCAGCCCAACAGCTTTCATAGCTGACCATGTGTCTTTCTCATCAATCTCAGTAGAGTTCGGCCTATTGAAGACTATCCATGAACCAATTAAGCAAGCAACTGCAAAGCGATCTCTATTCCTGGCAACAAAATGTTTATATGAAATTGGTCCTTGAGGAATAAATAACTTATCAAGCCAATTGATCATTAATTCAATTGTCTCTGACCTAAAGATTACCCAACCTATAATAACGACAAAAAATGTTATCGTAATTCGCGTACGATGCTTTATTGTATTTTCACTCTTTTGATCGAGGTTGAAATATCGCTCCACAGCTAACATTCCCCCATGAAATGCACCCCAGATCACATATGTCCAAGCGGCTCCATGCCACAGTCCACCCAAAAGCATAGTCAAAAATAGATTTAAGTAAGTCCTTTTAGGTCCTTTTCTATTTCCACCAAGAGAAATGTAGAGATAATCTCTCAGCCAACTGCTTAAAGTAATATGCCATCTACGCCAGAAATCTGTAATGCTATATGACTTATAAGGGGAGTTGAAGTTCTGTGGAAACTGAACTCCTAGTAAGAGTCCAAGCCCTATGGCCATATCTGAATAACCTGAAAAATCAAAGTAGAGTTGAAGTGTATACCCAAAGGCACACATCCAGGCTTCAACCGTTGTAGCAATGTCCATCATTGAAATTACAGGGTCAATTGCTTTAGCAATCGTATCGGCCACAAGAATTTTTTTAGATAGCCCAATAATAAAGAAGGCGAGCCCTCTATTTATATTTTTAAGACTAATTCTTTTCCCAGCACTTTCATCCAGTTGCTCAACCAATTCTGTATGCCTAATAATTGGCCCGGCGATAAGCTGTGGGAATAGTGCTACATAGGCTGCAAACGGTGTAAAACGATGGTAGGCCTTTGAGTGACTTCTATATAAATCAATGGTGTAACTCAAAGATTGGAATGTATAAAATGATATCCCAACTGGAAGGACTATATTTGGTATATTATTAAATTGATAAAGACCAAAGAAGCCTAGTATTAGATTCAAATTGTCGATAAAGAAGTTCGAATATTTAAAAAAAGCAAGAACTCCTAAATTCATCAAAAGAGATAAGTATAAAAGACGCTTCTCCTTTCTTTTATCATCTGTTTTTTCAATTTGTATTCCTACGAAGTAGTCTACGCATGTTGAAAACAGTAATAATGGAAGAAACTTATAGTTCCAGTGTCCGTAGAAGTAGTAACTTGCTATTAATAGGAAAGGTACTTTCCAATTTTTCTTTAACCCAAAGTTATAAATAACAAAAACTATGGGAAAAAAAATGAATAAGAACTCGTAGCTATTAAATAACATTCTATTCGTACAACTTGATCATTAAGTGAATTATTACCGCTTAATTATCACTTTAACTGTTCAAGTTGTCGAATTCTTATGCTGCTTCTTCACTTCCAGAAAGGTTTTTATGAAGAACAAATAATTGATCAGCATCTCCCTTAAGATGGGATGACATTTGCTCGACCCTTTTGATCTGATCAAGTGTTAAAACAGAGGTTTCTTTTATTTCATGCATAGCCTCAGATAACTCCATAATATCATTTGATTGTTTATCTGCCTGAATAGCAATCAGCCCTAGGTCTTCTTCTTGAGCTTTTGAGTTATCCTCAACTTGGGAAAAAGAAGAAGATAGTGATTCACCCACACTTTCCCAAAGTCCATAAGCATTTTCAATATCAGTCTGAAAATCCATCAATCCGCTACTAATTGCTTCTACAACCAATGACAATTGCGATCTGCTATCTTCGACAATTTTTGTGATTTCAACAGATGCACTTCCAGAATTAACCGCAAGACTTCCAATTTCCTCCGCGACAACTGAAAATCCTTTACCGTGCTCTCCAGCTCGAGCCGCTTCGACTGAAGCATTGAAAGACAAGAGTTTCGTTTGAAATACAATATCATTAATTATACCCGTCTTTTCAGATATTAGGTGGACTGTATCAACAACCGACTTTAGCTGATCTGAAGAGGACGTTTGTAGTTCTTCCATACGATTTTTAATCTGTTTCAATGACTCTAGAAACATTTTAGTTTCTGCAACAGATGCTGCACTTTTTTGAACACAACCATTTGTTTCTTTTACATTCTCTAATAAGTTAGAGATTTTATTTTTCGTATCGTTTACCATTTGATTTAGGCTATTCGCTTTATCGGTAATCGTATTCAAAGCTACTGTATTATTATCAGAACTTAAAAGTATTGATGAGCATGATTCACTTGAGTTCTTAGATATATTATCAATACTCTTCACTAATGGATTAATCTTCACATTGAGCTCATCCTGTACCTCCAATGACTTCTTAAATCTATAGGATAGATAAGTACATGCTATCGACTCTACAACTACAAATCCTGCATGTATGGCGACAATCCAAATTGAAGCATCATAGTTAAAGATAGACTTTGGTAACAAAAAATAAAACGCGATATGATGAACAGCAGCTGTCAACGCAGCTACTATAATAGAATAAGGGTTTGCCATCAGGCTTAATACTCCAATTGAAGCAAATATATGAAAGTGCCACTCAATCATACCTTTTCCAAGATGTATCATTAACGCCGACAGTACAATTATATTAAAAGGTAGCAAAACTGAAGAAACCTTAACGGACTTCATTAACTTATCAATCACCAATTGCATTAGAGCTATAACGAGAGGACCTGCAACTGCAATCTCCATCTCTGTTCCAAAAAACTTTGCCATGGCCACAAATACAGGAATATGAAGCAGTACAACGACTTGAGCATATTTAAGTATTTGTTTTGCATTTTTTTCACAGGCGTTCATAATACTTCTCCGTATTTTAAACCAAAAGGATCTAACAGTTTTTGATATTGCTTACTAACAGCGCAACCGATAACTGGTAGTGATACTACTTTTTTGTTTCTTTCTATTTTTTCTAAGAATTTTTTGTAATTTATTTTAGTAAACGGTGTTATTGATTTTTCCGTATACCCTCCGACATATTTTGTCTTATAACTTCGATCAAAAATTGTTAGCAAGGGAACACCTCTAACTTCACCACCAAAAAATCTCTCCGCCTCTTTGGTATTCAGTCTAGATACATTAAACCCTCTTTCTTCTAGCTCTTTGGTTACACCATCCTTAAAATCATCGATGACAATCACCTGCTCATTATAATTCTTCTGATCAAGTGGGCCCTCTTTCATTAAATGTTTAAAGACTTCTCTAGAACATCCACACATCGGTGTAATAAAGTGAATCACCCCATAGCTCTGAGTACTTAACCCAAACCTGACTTCCTCAATTTCAACTTTAGACCTAGGGGACAGATCACTATTATGCCAAGAATGCATCATCGTAACACCGTATGAAACGGTGCTTATCCAGAACACTGAAAGTGCTATACCTACCGCTTTTCTCATTTCTCTATTCTGATCCAGATATATATTTTTAATTGGATATTTATGTCATATCTCTGATCGGTATATTCTTAAGAGAACATTAATTCAATAAGTTACAATATTTACTATTGTATTCAACTTATAAAATTCTAGATTTATAAATTTGAAGGGGAGTCCGGACAAGACTAAGTGGCGGAGATGGTGAGATTCGAACTCACGGTACGGTTGCCCGTACGACACCTTAGCAAGGTGCTGCCTTCGACCACTCGGCCACATCTCCAGCAACAAAGATGGCGGAGGACACAGGATTCGAACCTGCGGACCCGTTAAGGTCAATGGTTTTCAAAACCACCGCTTTCGACCACTCAGCCAATCCTCCACGAGGCTCCTAATATAATGGCAACTTTACGATAAAGCAATATTTAACTTTGCGGATAATTCTGCCTTTTTAATTTTGCAGCGCACCCTACCTAGAAAGGACCTGTATTCTTCCTTCAACTTGACTTCTATCTGGAGCATTGGGGTAGAGCTTTAGATAGGTTTGAAACTCCTCTATGGCCAATCCAGATTGGCCCACGCCCTGATAAATAAAACCAAGTTGCTTTCTTATCTTCGGGTTTGATGGCTCCTGCTTTTTAGCTCTTAAGAAAAGTTCGCGGGCGATTTCATAATTTCTCTGAGCTATTTTTATTAAGCCTAGAGAAATTAATGACTCAACATTTCTTGGTGAGATCGATATTGCTTGCTCAAGATTATCTACGGCCTCTTGAACTTTACCCATAAGGCGGTAGGTTTCACCCAAGATGTAATACCCATTATATATTGAGGGATTGTTTTCTCTTTCTTTCTTTCCTGCTTCTAGGGCTTTCGCATAATCTTTGATCATAATATAAATTTTTGCTGATAGATAATATGCTCCCGGATAAGTAGAAAGCCTTTCCGTAACCCCTTTTATAGCCTCTAGAGCATCCTGATAGCGGCCAAGATTCATAAAATTCTGGGCTAATGTCATTCTCGTTTTCACATCTCCTGGATTCACTATTATCAACTCTTTTGCATATTTGATAATATTCTCACTATTTTCTTCCATCTGAGCTGCTTTAATCAAGAACTCATAAAATGCAGGATCATCTGTATTCAACTTTTCTATTTTTTCTTTAACATCCTTAAACTGTGCCAACTGTCCATTTCTGTAATAAAAGGTGGCCATATCACCCAATAACTTAGGATTATCTTTATTTTCCTTCAATGCTGCTTGAATATATCCAATTGCTGTTTCTGCACCTTCTAGCTCAAAGAGTATTTCTCCATAGAGAGATTTGTATTCAATATTTAAAGGATCAAGAGCGATTGCTTCAGATAGTGCAGCTTTACTTAATGTATACTGCCTACTCTTGTTATAGATTTTTGCCATAATAAAGTAATCAGAGTCTCTCAGCGGATTTAAAGCTACACTCTTTGTTAAAAACTTTATTGCCAAAATATTCTTATTACTTTTTTCATAAAATCTACCTACATATGAATAATATAAAGGATTCTGTTTTAGTGGGGAGTTGGAAATAATATTTACCTGTGTTTGAGCATCATCCATTTTATTGGATTCATATAATGCTTGAATCAATTTAAAGCTTACACCTGGATGAGTTGGATATTCTTTTTTCAGAAACTCAAGTGTTGATATGGCCGACTCGTAAAAGCCTCTTTTAATCTGTAAATCGATTAAGTGAAGGTTTGCCGGTAAATAATTTATTGCAAGCTCTGTTGCAGCAATGGCCTCCATAAAGGCTGCATCCCATTGACGCTGCTTCATAAGCTTTTTTGACTCCCTTATATAATCCATGGCCTTTGATTCCAAAATAAGTTTCGTGGCCAATTTTCCTCCACCTACATCCAGTGAAGCCAGCTTAGACCTTAACCTATCGGAGTCGCTAATTGTTAAAGCCTGTTTAAATAAGAATGCTGCTTTTTTTACATCTTTATTAAAGGCACTCAAAATCCCAACATTTTCTAAATATTCTGCATAATAAATAGGAGATTTCTCATATGCGAGTTTCTCAACTCTTTTAAGAGAGTCACTAAACTGTTTCAAATTCTGCTCTCTTAACAAGTATGTCGCCAACTCTAAGTGCAAGGCAACACTTGAAGTGTATTTCTTAAGCCCATCAATGATAATTTGCTTACCCTCTTCATAACGCTGATCTAAAGTATAGTATTTTGATAGTGAGATATAGGCCTCAATAGGTAAATCAGGATATTCAATCAGTTTATCTTTGATTTTTCTCGCCTTAACTAAATCTCCAGTATCTATAGCTAGTCCGAGATAAACAGAATAGAACTTAAGAGTAGGCTGACCAACTCTTAAAAATTTTTCCATAAGATCTATAGCAGAATTTACTTTTCCATTATTTTTATAAAAGAGGGCAGTACCGAGTGCAATATTTACATCTTTAAGAACTCTCGAACGTGTTATTTTGATCAAATTAAAAAGTATCGCGGCACCTTTACTTTTATTTGATACATTTTTGAATACTTCACCATAGGTTAAGATCAAAAAGCCAAGCGCTGGATTATCTTTAAATTGATATTCAACGGAAGTTTTAAAGTTCATAATTGCTTTTACTTTAGCAAAATATGCTCCCATTCTATAGGCTTCAAGACCCTTGTTATAAGCTTGTTTCGCTTTCAATGGGTCTTGTACTTCATATGTTATTGGCGCTACGATTTTTACATATTCTGGCTGAAATTTTTTCTTATTCCCTGTATCATCTTCTAAAATAAACCAAAATATTACCAAAAAAGCTAAAGCGACGATTGGCTTCATTTTCTTTTTTTCTGGCTTCTCTTCTATAACCTCTTCATATTCTTCTACAGGACTTTCTTCTTTTTCCTTTTGTTTTTTGTTCTCTTCTTCTATTAGTGAACGTTCTAGCTCTTTTGCTTCATGCTTCAACGATACTAAGGCATTTTTATCAAACATCATTGTTGACTCATCAAAGTCAACCTCTTCTTCTTTTTCAAGCTCTGCAAGACGTTCTTGCTCTTCAATTTCTTTTTGTTTTTTTTCCTCTTCCTCTTTCTTTTTTCTCTCTTGTTCTTTGAAATATTTTAGAGCTTCTTGATTTACAATCGTTTTATCTGCATTTTCAACTTTGTTATTTTTTTTAGGTTTTTTGATGATAACAGTTTTCTCAACACTATCTTCCTCTTCTATATCATTACTATTATCTTCATTGTTATCGTCTAAAAAATTTTCTGAACTATTTTCTGGCTTTGAGTCTTGATACTTTTTCTCTAAAGCATCATAGTCTATTATTGTTTCGTTATTCTCTTTATTAAATTTAAACTCTTTATGAGAAGCATCCACTCTTGTTTCTTCATCAGTCTCATCTATCAGTTCATCTAATTCACTTAGTTGCTCATCATATGATTTTTTTTCTTTTTTCTTTTGAGCTTCTTCTTTTTTTAATTTGCCAATATTGATTCTAGCAACAGTAGATTCATTATCTATTGTTGTTACTTCGTTTGCCTTACCAGCAATTACATTAGCAAGGTGCTGTTTAATTTCTTTAATTTCTTGAATAGTGAGCCAGTCACCTGCGGGAAATTCTTGAACTTTTTCTTTTCCCTTTATATGACCTTTTTTAAATAGTTCACCGATTTGGCCCAAATCAAAGGGGCCAACAATTCTATTGTTAATGAGGCGAACTCTATACTTTTTCGACATGATCCTTAAGCACTTAATATTACTCCTATTATTATAATCAATTGAGAAATAAAAGTGTCAAAGTGATCAAATTTTCTTATGCGCTCACACATATGATATTCAAACTCATTTCTTGAGTAATATAGTGCTCCACTCAACAATAGGGGCAGCATTAAAAGTAGAGCGATATTGATCTGGCCCTTAAGAAATAGAATCTTTAAGTTTTCTGTTATAATCCAATGACTTGCACCGAATAGTATTCCCGAAAGTATAACTAAAAATAACAAGCTCCCGATCTTCCTATATAACTTATCAGGTACTACTGTATCTAGTCTTGTCATGGCCAGGCTCATGAAATAAAAATCTATCCAAAGTATAGATGTAACGAAGTAACTATCATTCGTTTTACCACTTATTATACAAAATAAGATTATTGTACTTAAAACTACTGACCTATAAGAAATAAATGACTGTGTTTCGGTACGAACAAAATACATTAATAGTAGTGTAACAAATATTAATCCTGTTAATAGATAAATTGCTGTCGTTGAAAAGCTTAAATTACCAAATGCCAAATTCAGTATAAGTATACTCCTGCTCAAATAATGCTCATCGATTGCTGTACCCTTATCTTTCATTAAAGAAAATGGGAACAGTTTTGAAACAATTATCCAATAAGTTATAAAAAGCATCTCGTTGTCTATACCAAAATTGAACAATAGCCCTAACAGCTGTGTTGAGAGGATAAAGATAGGCCCAATATACTTTTTATGTGAACTTATTTCTTTTCTTTCAGTCGTAATTAAGAAGTCATAAGAAGCAGATAGTATAAGTGCATAGTTAACAATATCTATGCTTATGAATTGTGTTATCAGTACAATGAATGCCACTAATGTGGGAAAGAATTTATTCCTTAAGCTATGCTGAGCAAATCCCTTATTTGTATCATAGATCAAAAATAGTAAACTAGTTAAAACTATAGGAATTAAGTATTTTAAATCAAAAGCATTCTCAAACTGATCGACTTTTATGAAGTAAATAAATACAAGCAGGAGCAAGAAGTATGCTAACTTATTTATATAAGTAAACATCTTCGCTGCCTTATTATAAAAGGCCATGACTAGAACTTGATAAATCAAAGTGAATAAAATAAACCTATTCAATTTCTAACTCTCGGGTCATCTGCCTAAACACAAATGTGAAGATAACAATTGCAATTATGCCGGGCAACTCTACTCTATTAAGGAGTGCAGATATAATAGTAACCACGGCGACAATATCTATATATTTATAGTCTATCCATTTTTTAAAACTCTCAAATTTAATAGAAAAGTGCTTAAATAGAATAATAATCAAAGGTATAAGAAATAAATAAGGCTCAATAAATAATGCTGCAACCAAAGACGATAGGATCGAAATAACATAGTTATTCTTCCAGTTCCATATAACTGATATCCCAAAGAGCGTAATCAAATAAAACATATGGTTATCAAAATACTGTGCCCCACTCTTAGCATGCAAAGATAATATTATAAATAATGATGGCCAAAATATATTTATCAAAGACCTTGATCTACTGAAATACCATTCCCTTGTCGTAATTATCGAATTTATAAAACAAAGCAATATCACACTAATCATTGAATATTGGAACAAATCTAATATCTCATAGTTAACTATACTTAATGGTGAATTAAAATAATTCCCAACAAAATACTTAATTGTCATTATTGTAATAATCAAATAGCTTATCAGAGTATCAGCTCTATCCTTGTGCTGATCGTTTAAAAAACTATAGGTAACTACAGAAAATATCACTGCTAAATCGTGATTCAAGCTTGGAAGTAAAACCAGGCTTATAGGTATTAACATTTTTACTATCTGCTTAATTTTATTTTCAATTCTAATTGCTGAATTATAGATAATTGAATTTGTCAGGCTAAGAATAATTAGCACCCCTAAATGTCTATTGTATCCATCAAGATAAGCTTCATTGGTATATATTGGTAAAGAAAATGATAATAGAGTTCCTATTAAATACAACCATTCCCAATATACTTTCTTTGACTTTATTTTTGTTAAAAGGATAAAACAAATTACAGAAAATAAGAAAAAGATAATTAGGTTCATAAGTACCTCACAATAAGAAGTATACTTATTAAAAAGATAAAGAAAGACCAAATTATAGATTCATCCATTCCATCAACATATACTTTACCCCACTCTGGCTTTCCAAGCTTTCTTTCATCACTTTGAATTATTGATTTGTGATTCTCACTTCTCTTATAGCTGATTCTGGCCATATTTCTGATGGAGAATATAGTATTAAGCCAATCTTTTCTCTTTTTATATAAAACCAAGTAAATTATCAATCCACTGAAAGAAATTAGAGTTAGGGGATTAAAGTCATATATACTCTCTCTAAAAACCACTGCCATGAAGATAATATATAGCAGTACTGATATTTCCTTCGGGGTTCTAAAGTTCACAAAATTATTCTTTGTCTCTTCAGCAGAACTTACACAGTCTTGGTTTATAACGAATATATCGAGAAATAAAATCAGCCATAATAAATAGGCTTGTTTAAGATTTGAAATTATCCAAAACACAGGGGAACCTGGTCCACCAAGCAAGAGATAAAGGCCTAATATCACAATTATTATATCCTGATATCTTATATTTTTTATTGATCCATTCTCTACTTCTAGTGCTTCAACTGTTTTCAGAAGTTCTGTCTTAAAAAATAATATTATATTAATACTTATATATATACCTATAATATTATACGGGTTTGCAATACCCATAAAAGGAAGAAGAGCAATCGTATATATGAAGTTCTTGCTCCTTCTTAAGTGTGAGCCTAGAAGTATAATCAAAAAAAGACCTAGCCCTAAGACCGGGGTATAACCTAAACTTATATATTTCGTCGTAGATATAATTAGAATAACCAGTGAGCTCAGAATAAACTTATCTCTTGAGTTTTCTGCCGAAATCAATCCCAACATTGCTGGTAATAGAAGAAGACCTCCCCACTGATCATAGAGGAGCATACCCAACCTACTAATCGGCAATAAAAGAGCAATCATTGCGATCATCGACATTACATTTTGATTTTTCTTAATATTAAATAAGGATAATGCTACTAATGATATTGATAACCAAAGTGCATTGTTCACAAAGTAGCTTAGTATAAATATTGCAGCAAAGACGATCCCATTATATATAAACTTACTTGCTTCAAATTCATCTAACTGTGTAATTATAAATAAAAAAGAAATTCCAACCATAACACCATCGTTAATTCCAACGAAAGAATTAGTTAATGACAGTATGCTTGCTAGTAATATATATGATGGAACTGTCAATGATGAAATATGTACTGTCTTTATCTTCTTTGACCTAATATAAGGTACAGATACCACCATCGAGAATATAGCAAGAATGAAGACAGCCAAGCTCATTGATCATCTCGCTTTCTAGATCGGTTTATCGATTCGAGTGTCTTTCCACCCAGTAAAACCATAACGATAAAGAAGGGGTAATATAACTCTAAGGCTGTACGCTCTAAGTAGAGAAGAGCTACAGCAATAATTGTAACCAATAAGAAGGCTATTACCTTGGCCACATTGTAGCTATCTTTTTCGATGACCAATCTTTGAAAAAATATGATGATTCCAATGATGAGAACCGTCCTCAGCCATATCATTTCAACTTTATCCTTTTTGGTATAATTACTAGAAATGTAATAACAATTAAACTTACTTCCCCTAAAATAATCATTAATGGCGATAAGTTTCCAACTTCTGCTTGAGGTAAGCGATAGCTCATTACCCCTATTCCAATTAATGGTGCAAACGATAAATAATTAATTATTTTTTCCTTTATACTCTTGGAGGATCCTTTTTTATTCTTTGCTATATGTTGAGTCAGCTTATTCCTAGTAAAAAGTGGAATAACCGTACCACCAAAAAGAAGAGCAAGGGGAACTCCCTTATTCATAAGAATAATAACCATGAAGTTCATTATAAAAATATAAAATAATCGCTCTAGGGCCCGTCCTTCCAAAAACACAGCAAGTAAGATCAAAACCATAGTAACGACAGCGAAGATTATATTAAAATTCATTGAATATAATCTCCTTCTTTCTCTTAACAAATACGAATCTATAGACCCATATTGAGACGAGTACGAAAATATATTTTGATAGGAAAGAAAATATACTTACAAGTCCATTTAGCAATGATCGATCTTCGAAGTTAAAAAATTTAGGAGATGAGTATCCACCTAAAAAACAGAATATGAATAATGTTAAATAACAGTTTATAAGTGATAGTTTCACAATATCAAAGTTGTCACTTGGATTATCAATTTCATTGATAATCACTTGAAATAAAGCAATCGCACCAATTGGGTTTATATAAACTAAGTACTTCCTGATTCCTATATCTGCATAAGTATTCTGATATTCTATAATTTGATCAAATGAATAAAACTTCTCTACAAAAAGAAAAGATCCAATAAATAATATAAATAATAGTATATTCTTTTCTGCCATTGCTGAATCTTCAGTGATGAGTGGCCTTATCAGTTCATTCAAGATGAGTATGAAAATAAACAGTAGGAAAGAATATTGATATGAAACTATTCCGAGTTGGAAGCTTTCACCATAGAGGGATATTTCTGAAGAAAATGGTATTAGCATTAAGGGTAGAATTGTCAGAAAGAACCTAATTCCTGTAACGAATGTTTTCAGACTTGTTTCTCTCTTTAGATTATTATTTTCAAAAATTTTTCTATAGAAGCTAATTTGCAAGAAAGTAAGGCCGACCATTTTCTTTCTTTTTAGAATGGATTCAAATTCTTCTTGAACCCACAACATTAGAATAAGACAGCCTATAACTGTAATTAAGAAGTGTATTGAACGTATTATCTCGACTGTTAACTTCAATCAATTGTCCGTCTTCTGGTTGTTTTCACATAGCGTAAAGCGAGAACTAATATAATAATAGAACCTAATATTATCTTAGTGTATTTAGTTAGAAATGAATAATTACTACCAAAGAGATTCAAATAAATTAGCCAACTCAGCAATGGAATTGAATACTTTAAATTCCTAGGCCAACTACTTTTCTTTCTAATACTACTCACTTTGATTTTAGATCTCGAAAAGTAAAAAAGGGCCAAATAAATTTGGCCCAATGCTATAAGTACAATGACAAGACTAACAGTCATTTACTCCAAAAAGATTTTAGCGTTAGAAGCCACTAACATAATCTTTTCCCAGAAAATTCCTAAAAAGAGAACAGGAACCGTTAATGAAACGATTATTCCTTGATTTAATAAACTAAATCCAGAAATTTCCTCTTCGCTTTCAGCAGGCTTAAGAACCATTAATCGGATAATTCTCATATAGTAGTACATCGATATTACAGAGTTAAGTCCTGCAATTATCGCTAATACATAATACTTCTTGATAATGATTGCGTTGAAGATATGAAACTTAGCAACGAAACCTGAAAAAGGAGGAAGACCTGCCAAGCTGAACATAGTGATGGCCATCATGATTGCCATAAATGGATATCTATAGATAAGCCCATTAAAACGCTCATAATGATCATTTCCATACTTATCATTAACAAATGATACAATATAGAAAGCAACTAAATTCATAAATAGATAGGTTATGGCATAGAAGATAACACTTCTGATACCTACTTCACTAATTACGAGAATCCCAAGAAGCATTACACCAGCGTGAGATATAGATGAGTAAGCTAGCATCCTCTTAACAGATCTTTGGCCAATTGCACTAATATTTCCAACTGTCATAGTCAATGCAGCTACAACGCTTAGAATTCCAACCCAGCCAACATTCATTGCACCTTCGTGAGCAAAGAAAGTTGTTGTGATTCTAATAAGTGCTGCCATACCTGCAACTTTTGGAACAATACTGAAGAATGTCGTTACCGGAAGTGGAGATCCTTCATAAACGTCAGGTGACCACATATGAAATGGTACACAAGCGATTTTGTATCCTAGACCAGCAAGGAACAATAGAAACGAAGGAAGAAGAATAGCAACCTGAACTGTACTTAAATTCTGAAGGGCTGCTCCAATTTCTGTAAAGTTAATTGTTCCTAGCACTCCAAAGATATGACTCATACCAAAGAGCATGATACCGGCAGAAATACCTCCATAAAGAGAGTATTTAAGACCTGCCTCAGAACTTCTATCGTCACTCTTTTTCAAACTAGCAAGAACGTAAGAAAGAATAGAAAGAGTCTCAATACCAATATAAAGAATCAGCATATTATTGGCCGAAGACAGTAGCATCGCCCCAATAAGTACTCCGGTGGCCATAATTGTAAATTCTGGCTTCAAATGACCTTCGATATCATTACTCTGGCTTACTAAGTAAGTAGCACCAATTGTTCCTAGAACCATCACAATTTTAAGCACAGTCGAAAATGGATCGATCACAGCTGAGTTTGTAAAAATTGCAACTGCTTCATGCTTTAAGTTCAGGGCCAAGAAAGTAAGTACTGAAGCAAAACCTATATAAGAAGCAAAGAAGAACAAGCCTCGCTCATTCTTCTCTTCTCTATATGTAGCTTCTATAAGAATCAGTCCAAACATTGTTACACAGGCAAGAAGCTCTGGAACAAAATGACTTAAACTTGCTAAATAATTTAAACCCATCGTTAAAACCTTAATTAAAAGTTAGCTAGCATGCTCACAAGATTACCAACTGAAGCTCTCATTACATTGAGAACTGGAGCAGGGTAGATACCAAACACAATTACAGCAACACAAAGTGGGAGCATATAAAGGATTTCACGAGCATTCATATCTGTGTATGACTTACATTCTTCAATAACATCACCAAAGAACATTCTTTTGAACATCCATAGAAGGTATGCAGCACCGAGAAGAAGTCCAAGTAAGGCCATAAGAGTAATTGTTGTAAATCTCTCATAGATTCCTAGAAAAATTAGAGCTTCAGAGATGAAACCTGATAGTCCTGGAAGACCCATTGAAGCAAACATCGCGATGATGAAAATGATCGAGAATTTTGGTAGTTGAGTATAAAGACCACCAAAACCTTTTGACCCATCCGGACGTACAATCCATCTGTGGTGAGATCTTTCATAAAGAACACCAATCATAAGGAACATCATAGCTGTAGAAGTACCGTGGTTGAACATCTGAAGAACAGCACCGTTAACACCTGTAACTGTAAGTGCCGCAAGACCAAGCATTACAAATCCCATGTGAGATACTGAAGAATATGCAACAAGCTTCTTAACGTCAGTTTGGGCCATCGCACAGAAAGCACCGTAAATTACGTTAATAAGTCCAAGCCATGCAATCGCATCACTGAAGTAAACTGTTGCTTCAGGGAAGATTGGGAAAGCGATCCTTAAGAAACCATAGGTACCCATTTTAAGGAGAACACCTGCTAGAATTACTGAAATAGCTGTAGGCGCCTGTACGTGAGCGTGTGGTAACCACGTATGGAATGGGAAAACTGGAACCTTGATAGCAAAACCGATAAAGAGAAAAACAAAGAATAGTTTTGCAAAGCTAAAGGTAGCTCCAAAAATAGTAAGTGTAAGGTCTGAGAAGTTACCACCTTGAAGAGCAAGAATGTCGAAGCTATCAACACCTTTTCCAGAAGCGTAGTAAAGAGCAACCATACCAACAAGCATTAAGATTGATCCAAAGAAAGTATAAAGGAAGAACTTAACAGCTGCGTACTCTCTATTCTCTCCACCCCAAATACCGATAAGGAAGAACATTGGAATAAGCATTACTTCCCAGTAAACATAGAATAGGAAGAAGTCTAGTGCTAGAAATACTCCGAATACCGTTGTTTGAAGGAATAGAAATAAAGCAAAGTAAGCTTTAACTTGCTTAGATACAGTCCATGACGAAAGTACACAAATGAAGAAAAGCAGACCCGTTAGGACGATCATCGGAAGTGATATTCCATCTACCCCAAGCTTATAAAAGATATTAAAGCTCGAGATCCACGGCACACTTATGTTAAATGCCTGTTGCATCCCTGGAACTGTCGTATCAAATTTTGCGTAAAGAACTAACGTAAGCGCAAAAGTAATAGCAGTGTTAACGAGTGACCAAACACGGATTAATGTTTCCTTAGACTTTGGAATAAATAAAATTCCCAAAACCCCAAGAAACGGCATCCATAGAATCCAATTCAGTAGTTGTGACGAAGCATGCACGGATCTTCTCCTTTAATATCTCTTTATCAAAAGTTTTATATATTTAATGTCCAAATATAACCAGCTAAAACCAAGAAAATCATAATAAAATAGAACTGTATTTTACCTGATTGAATGGTTCTTAAAATTACGTTGAAAAAGCGGATGCTGGCCCCTGTACCATCTACAAGTGCAGTATCAACAATTAAGTTATCTACCCACTTTGCAACAGTGAAAAGGGCACGGTTTACTTTTTCCCAACCATCAATTGCGTATCTGTCGTATAGACCCATATCAATGAAAGCTAGTAAATTATTTAATGGTAATAATCCTTTTTGAATCACACCTTTAATATATAGGTCATCCATATAGTACTTATTCTGAAGAGCACGGTACCATCTAGAGAAAGTTGAAACCCAAAAGCCAGGATTCCATGATCTCCAAAAGTACATCATTGCAGCGATAAATACACCTGAGAATGCAATTACTATTGAAGCAAGTGCACCAATATGATGGACGTGATGGACATGGTGAGCTTCTTCTTCACTCATTCCATGGTTTGCATCGTAATGTGAAGTTTCAAATTTCATTGATGACTTCTCGTCTGTGAACCCAAAGTCTTGCTTTTCCATATGTGTGAAATGCTCAACGTGTGGCTTCTCAATTAGAGTCTGAAACCATTCATATTTTTTATCTGCTACTTTAATGATCCCTTGACCTGTAAGTGACCCTGAGAAAAATACACCAAACGTAAATAAAGCAAGAATAAGAAGAGGAATATTTCTATTCCAGCTTAACTTTTCTTTATGCGTATGATCATAAAGTTCTTTATCTCTTGGCTCACCAAAGAATGTGAGGAACATCATTCTGAACATATAGAATGCAGTTAAGAAAGCTCCGACAAATCCAAGTACAGCTGGTAACCAATATTTGGCATCGTGAGTTGCAGCCACTAGTGCGTCTCCAAGAATTCTATCTTTCGAAACAAACCCAGAGAAAAATGGAATACCGGCAATGGCAAAGGTACAAAAGAGCATTGCTATGAAAGTGAATGGCATTTTTTTTCTTAAGCCACCCATTCTCGGCATTTCTTGCACGTGTGCATGTGTATGATGATCATGTAATGAGTGAATTACTGACCCTGCACTTAGGAAAAGACATGCTTTGAATACAGCGTGAGTAATTAAGTGCATAAAAGCTGCATTATATGAACCAACACCAACACCTAAAACCATATACCCAAGTTGAGAGATAGTTGAGTAGGCGAGAACTGCTTTAATATCAGTTTGTACAAGTGCAATTGTTGCAGCACCGAAGGCCGTAATCCCACCAATACAAGCTATAAAGTAAGTTAAACCACCAGCTTCCATTAACGGATAGCATCTAAGAGAAAGATATACACCTGCAGCAACCATCGTTGCAGCGTGAATAAGTGCCGAACATGGCGTTGGACCAAACATGGCATCAGGTAGCCATACCTGAAGTGGGAACTGAGCAGACTTTCCAATCGTTCCCATAAAGATTGATAGACCCGCTACAGTAGCAAGCGATGCTCCTAGAACATATTGTCCATCAAATGCTCCATTTGCTAGGGCAGCGTATAGATCAACAAATGATACACTTCCTACAACTGACCAAATGGCTAAGATTCCAAATAAAAAGAAAACATCTCCAACTCTCGTTGTCATAAATGCTTTCATCGATGCATTACCTGCACCTTCCTTCTCGTAGTAGAAACCAATCAGAGAGTAAGAACAGAACCCCATAAGCTCCCAGAAGATAAATACTGAAATTAGGTTTTCTGATAATACAAGTCCTAGCATGGCACTTGTAAAGAGAGATACATATACAAAGAAGCGTCCATAACGAGCATCTTCTTTCATATAATAAGTCGAGAAGATGTGAATCAGTGACGCAACACCAGTAACCATAAAGAGCATGGTTGCTGTCATATTATCAATATAAATCCCCATATCTAATTTAAATGGATAATTCCCATAACTAAGGTCAAACCAAGTAAATGTCTTGTGGATGAAATAATCTGCAGAGAAAACATTCAAGAAATCAAAGAATATTCTTGATGCAAAGAAAAATGATCCCAAAATTGCAGCGCAACTTATGAAAACTGCTAATTTTGTAAACTTCTTAACAATAAATGCGTTAATCGCAAAAGCAAAGAAGGGGAGTAATACAATGGGAGCTACAGTACTAATTGTGTAATCCATTCTTTAATCCTTAAGCCTGTAATTGTGTTGCATCGTCAATATGAACACTTTCTTTAAGTTGGAAAAATCTAATTACAATCGCAAGTCCAACAGCAGCTTCTGCAGCGGCGATTACAATAATAAAGAGAGACATTACGTGACCCTCTAGATTTTGATTAATAAATCTTGTGTATGCTGCAAAGTTAAGTGCTGCACTATTAAGAATAAGCTCTACCCCCAAAAGGATAGCGATAATATTCTTACGAGCGACCATAACAACTAGCCCCGCAATAAACATAACAAAACTCAAAAATAAATAACTTGGTAATGAAATCATATTTTCCCCATTATCCTCTGCGTGGTCTTGCGATAACTGCTGCTCCAACAAGGGCACCCAGAAGTAATATTGATGAAATTTCAAAAGCTAGTACATGATCCGTTACTAGCATCGTTCCGATTTGCTCTACTGTACTTGTTAATTCTGGAAGAGAATCTAACTTGCTATACTGCTTAAGGAAGTTTGCAAGAAGTGTCATGATTGTCAGAGAAAAAACAAATACTGTCAGTCCTGCAATCACATAAGTTTTAGTACTTCCCATTCCTAAGATTTTTTCGATTCCAAATTTATTAGGCTTATTTGCAGATCCACCTGTTAGCATTACAGCAAATAGCATCAAGATAATTACACCACCCGCATAAACAACCAATTGTGCTGCGGCCAAGAAATCAGCACCAATTACAGCATATAGACCAGCAACTCCAAATAAAGTTGCAAGCAAGAGAGTACATGCATGCATTAGGTTTTTAGAAAAAACTACACCTAATGTACCCGCAATTACTAACGCAGCCGAACAGAAAAATAATATGTCCTGAAACACGACTCAACTCCTCTTTATAATAAATATATTAATGTCCACCGCCGCTACTTGCTGCGAACAAATGTGAAAATAATTCCCAAATTGACTGGTTGTGAGATAAATACATCCAAACAGCTACACCAACAAGGTTAAATAGTGAGATTGGAGTTAGATATTTCCAACAAATTGTCATAACTTGATCTACTCTGATTCTTGGATAAGTCCAACGAACCCAAATCACTAAGTAATAAAGAGCAAGTGTCTTTGTAACAAACGATCCAAGCTGCAGTACTTGTCCAATATTTTTTCCGATAATAGCAGGAAGCCCTAGCTTTTCTACAAATACAACACCAGATCCAAGGTCGAAAGGAACTTTGTACCCACCCAAGAATGCTGCAGCTGCAACTCCACAGAGAACAAAAATTTCGATATATTCAGCTAGTGCAAAAAGTCCAAATCTCATACCTGTATATTCTGTGTGATAACCAGATACTAGTTCAGATTCGGCTTCTGGAAGGTCAAAAGGAGCACGGTTTGTTTCGGCCAGCATCCCCACAAAAAAGATAAAGAAACCAATAAAGGTAAAGGGATTGTGAAGAATGTACCACTGATGAGGTAACCCCCCCTGAGACTCTACAATTGCTCCAAAGCTCATACCACCAGAAAGAAGTACAATCATTAGCGTTGTGATTGTTACAGGAACTTCATAACTAATAATTTGTGAAGCCCCACGCATACCACCAAGCATTGACCACTTTGAGTTTGCAGAATAACCACCAAGGAATACAGCAACTCCAACCAGTGATGAAACACCAACTAGAAAGAAAACACCCATATTAAGGTTGGCCAGAGTCAATCCTGATGAAAACGGTAGAACCGCCAGTGTAGCAAATACACCAATTACAGCTAGAGCAGGTGCTAAATTAAAAAGCATTCTATCTGATTGTGCAGGAAAGATGTCTTCCTTAAGAATCATCTTAACACCATCGGCCAGAACTTGAAGTAGGCCAAATGGACCAACGCGGTTAGGACCTTGTCTCAACTGCATATCTGCAGAAATCTTTCTTTCTGCGTATGTTCCAAATCCACCGATAGTTGCCATAACTCCAACAACTACTAATGCACCAACAAGAAACACCATGAAAGTCACATATCCAGTAACATCTGTTCCAAAATATTCACTTAACCATGCAACAGCATTTCTATGGGCTTCAAATTGATTTACATAATCATATAAAGTGGGACTCATGCTTTTTCCTCCACACCTTTCAATTCATTAATTTGATCTTGAGATAGTTGGAAAGAACGTACCCAATCGAGATCGCCTTTAGCCCAACAATAAATGATTCCAAAAACAAGTACGGCAATGAAAATAAGAAGTGATCCAAGAAGAACACCACCTTCACCGATTTCAACAAACTTCTTAAAGATTGATGCTACAGGAAACATTAAAGCTCCTTCCACATCGAATACGATAAAGATTAGTGATACAACGTAAAAACGTACGTTAAAGTTTGCCCAAGCAGTACCTACAGGGTCTTCACCACATTCATAGGCTTGTTCTTTAAGAGCACTAGGCTTAAAAGGCCTAATGATTTGAGCAAGAAAAACTGATACGACAACCAGAAGTACACCTAGGGTCATTAGGATAACAACCGGCATGTATACGTCTAAAGTATATGACGCCATTGCACGAGCTCCGTTAATTAAGGGAATGATTTAGCTACTTATAAGTACACGAATGTTAACATATTGGAAACATTTTGGAATGGCTTTTTTAATGTTCTTGCATTAGGAATGCTATTATTGAACAAATATCTACCTTTGAATTCAAATGCAGACACCGCGAGTCAAAACATGATTTACTTTAACTCTCTAAAAAAAAGACTCACCGAGTCTCACACTAACCACTCAAAATCCTCAACACTAGTGGGTTTTTCGCCTCTACAGTATGCGTTATATCTCGAACTCTCTTCTTCTATACATGTAAATAATAAATCAAATATTTTTATCTTCTCTAATAACGATGAAGCTGAGGAGTTTTTTGACTTAGTCGAGGAACATTTCACAAGCACCAATAATGTTTTTTTACTTGGACATGATTTTAATATTTATGAAGGACACATTGCTTCAGAGCACGCACTCATTGAGCGATTCTACACCCTGCAAAAAATAGAAGAATACAAGAGACTTAATACTCCCTTCAACCTTATAACAACGATCGAAGCACTGCATCTCAAATTTCCCGTTCCTACTTTCATTCATAAGAACCAGTTAAATATTGAAGTTTCAGACGTTATTTCACCAGATGAACTTAAAACTCACTTGAACGAACGTGGTTATGAATACTCAATTACAGTCGAGGAGCCAGGGACCTTTAGCCATAAAGGAGAGATTTTTGATATTTATCCAACAAATGGTAAACCCATTCGTCTTATATACTTCGATGATATGATCGAAGAAATATACTCCATTGATCCTGAAACTCTAAAAACGCAAAAGGACCAAACCCACGAGAAAGTTTCACTGGGTATTTCTCCAAGAATTTTTTGTTCTCAGGATTACGCAAATAATATTCGCTCTAAAATTCCAATGCCTCCACCTTCTCAGAAGTTTAAATTTGAGAAAAGAAAAGAAATTTTAAAGCGCTTAAGTGATGGATACCTTTTTGAAAACTATCCTGTTTTTATTCCATTATTTTGCGATGAAAGTGTATCTATTCTTGATTACTTAAATGGGATTGAATGCGAATACCATCTCTTCAATGACTTCAGAATAAAATCAGAGTGGGAAGGGATGTACTCTGAATTGAAAGATTCGTATGAGTTTATTAAGGAAGACATTGACCATGACTCTGTTCTCCCTGGCCCAACAGAGTTTTACTTTGAAGATAAGTTAAAAGATATCAATCCCGAGCATAAACTCAATATCAACGAGGTTCAAATTTCAGCAAATGTTGACCTTGTTGATAATGATGATCTCATTAATATTCATCATCAAAATATTTCTCAATATCTTGAAGAAGCAATCGGTAAGAAACACTCAAGGGCTGATTTCTTAAAAGAGGCTTTTAACAAAATTAAAACTAGTTTTTCCACTACCGGAGAAATTATATTCTTTTATGGCCACGAGTCAGCAAAAGCTGAATTTAATCACCTCATGGAAGTTTTTGAATTTCCTTCAGACATTAAAAAGAGAATTCATTTTTCAACTTTCCCCCTAGATAAAGGTTTTTTCTATCAAACAGAAAAGTTACTCCTTTTAACAGAAGGAGATCTCTTCTCTGTTAAAAAATCAAAAGTAAACACTAAGGCGACTCAAAAAGATCTCGATCTTTTTGCTGAACAAATTGCAACATTAAAGGTTGGTGACTACGTTATTCATAGTGACCATGGTGTTGGAAAATATCTAGGTTTACAGTCCCTTGACCTTAAAGAGGATAAGGCTGACTTCCTCGTTATTGAGTATACAGGCTCTGATAAAGTTTATGTACCTGTATATAAAATGAATCTTATCCAAAAACATGCAAGCTCCACAGCAACGCTTTCTCTCGATAGTTTGAGAACAAATAAATTTGCCGTTCTGAAAAAACGTGCAAGCCAGTCTGTAAAGAAGCTTGCATTTGATTTATTAAAGCTACAAGCCGAGAGAGAGACAAAAGAAGCTTTTGCATTTTCGCCACCTGATCATGACTATAAAGAGTTTGAACTTGCCTTTGATTTTCAAGAAACTCCCGATCAAAGAAAGGCCATTGACCGTGTTTTACATGATATGGAAAAGGCTAAACCTATGGATCATCTTGTATGTGGAGATGTAGGTTTTGGTAAAACAGAGGTTGCTATTCGTGCTGCCTACAAGGCCGTATTGGATAACAAACAAGTTGCTGTACTGGTGCCGACAACTATTTTAGCGCTACAACATTATAATTCGTTCAAGAAAAGACTTAGTGGCTTTCCTGTTAATATTGAATTTATTAGTCGCTTTAAAACTGCCAAAGAATCCAACAAAATATTTGCAGACCTGACCGAAGGTAAAGTCGATATCATAATTGGTACTCACAAACTATTAAGTGATAAAATTAAATTCAAAGATCTAGGCTTAGTCGTTGTCGATGAAGAACAGCGCTTCGGTGTTGCTCATAAAGAGAAACTTAAACTTATGAAGGCCAATGTTGATTTCCTCACCTTAACAGCTACTCCAATTCCAAGGACACTCCAACTTAGCTTCCTTGGCCTAAGAGATTTAAGCTTAATAAAAACTCCGCCGCCAAAAAGACAATCTATTAAAACCTATATTATCAAAGATGATGCTCTCACACTTCAGTCCGCGATCAAAAAGGAACTTAAAAGGGGAGGGCAAGTATTTGTAGTTCATAACAAGGTTAGTGATATCGAACAATTTGCTGGCCATGTGCGAGATCTCGTTCCTGAGGCTTCAATCGTTATTGGCCATGGACAACTTCCTGAAAAGGAACTCGAAAAGAGAATTAAGGCTTTCTATAATGGTGAATATCAAATCTTGATTGCCACAACCATTATTGAAAGTGGTATTGATATTCCCAATGCCAATACTATGATTATTGACCGTGCCGATACTTATGGCCTTAGCCAATTACATCAATTGAGAGGTCGAATAGGTCGTTCAGATAAGAAGGCCTATGCCTATTTCATAATACCTAATGATCGTAGCTTATCTAATATCGCAGAAAAGCGTTTAAAAGCACTACAGACTTATGCTGAGATGGGATCTGGTTTTAGTATCGCTTCATGTGACCTAGAAATTAGAGGGGCAGGGGATATTCTTGGTGCAAATCAATCAGGGCACATTGAAGCTATTGGCCTTGAGCTATATATGGAGTTATTAAAAGATGCAATTAGCGAGCTAAAAGGGGAGAAAAGGGTTCTCAATAAGAACGTCGAGATTATGACTCCGTACCCTGCCTATATACCAAATAATTATATCCCTGATTCAGCAGAAAGACTTAAGCAATATAAGACACTATCTAATATTGATAATATTGAAGCTCTTAATAATGCATTCGATGACTTTATAGATCTCTATGGACCTCACCCTGTAGAAATGAAAAACCTACACAATGTCCTGCAAGCAAGAACATTTCTTACCAAATGTGGTGTTAAGTCAATTCAAGCTAATGCTCATAGTATCAGTATTCAGTTCGATAAAGACATTCTCGATGTAAACCCAGAGCTTGCTGCAAATATTGCTAATACCTTTCTTTCTAGACCAAAAATCTACCAATTTAGTCCAGATTACAAAGTCCTTTATAAGCCTAAAGGAGATATAAATCAGGATGATTTCCTAGACTTTTGTAAGAATATTGCTGAGCAAATTGTTCCATGTTAGCGTTTTTACTAATATTTTTTTAAAATTTGCTATACTTAAAGCAAAACCATATCAGGGAAAGATATATGAGTAGAAGGATTACTACTATTTTACTTGCAACAATTTTATTTTCTCCACTTTCTTTTTCACAGGAAGACCCAGTTGTAGCGACTGTTAATGGAGTAAAAATTAAAAAGTCGGAGCTCGATAAAGCTTTTTACCAAAACACACTCTATGTTTCGGATAAAATTGTCTCTAGAGAGAAAGTCCTTAATGATTTAATGAATAAAGTTTTAGGTGTTCAAAAAGCCAAGAAAGCTGGTTTAGACAATGACCCAATTGTTAAGTCTAAAATGGAAGATGTTCTTTATCATGCTCAAATTTCAGCTGACCTAGAGGGTGAGCTGAAGAAGATTGAGGTATCAGATGATGAAGTAAAAAAGTATTACAGCTCTCATCCTGAATATAGAACGGCCCATATTCTATTTAGAGTGACGGCCAATCCAGAAAAGAACGAAGTTCTCGCAGCACAAGAACAGGCCCTAAAGGTTTACGGTCTTCTTAAGAAGAATCCAGAAAAGTTTGGTGAACTTGCTTCACGCTACAGTCAAAGTGCAACCGCTCCTAACGGGGGAGACATGGGTTTCCAACCAGCTGTTAGAATGGCACCAGAATATTTCCAGGCCATCAATGGTAAACCTAATGACTTTATTACTTCTCCAGTTAGAACTCAGTTCGGCTATCACATTGTAAAAGTACTAGCTAAAAAAGAGTTTGATACTATCAACATGGGGCAATATAAGAAGATTGTTTACGATAAGAAACGTGACAAAATTCTTGAGGACTACTTTGCCAACATGCGTAAAAAAGCCGATATCAAAATTGAGGAAAAATACCTAAAACACGAGCTACGAAAGTAATCTGGCCCTTGTCCCTCTTCATTTTTCCTTATAATGTAAAGCCCACTAATAAGAGTGGGTTTTTTTATGAAATATATTTTAGTTTTATTAACAGTTTTTACTTCTTTTGGTCTGCGTGCAGAGCTTCTTGATAAGATTATGGCCATCTACGATGACCAGCCAATTCTCCTTTCTCAACTCAAAAGAACACAAACGAATATCCCTGCTCGTAGAAATATTTCTCCCCAAATCTTCTCTAAAAGTAAGTACTCTTTAGAAGAGCTTGCTAAAATGAAAATTAGATCAATGCTTATTAGAGCTAAACTTAATGAGATGGGATATATCGTAAGTGATGATCAGGTTGAGTCGAGTATCAAAGGAACAGAGCAACGATTAGGTCTTAACAGAGCTGCTCTACTAAACTTCCTTGAGAATAACGACTTTGCATTCGATGAATATTTTGAACTTATTCGTGAATCTCAAGAATTTGGTCTCTTTGTTTCACGCGTAATTCAGCCTCTTATTTCTATCACAGAGCAAGATATTAAGAATGCCTATTATCAAAAATACAAATCCAAGAAGTCTTTATCTTTCAGCTATAATCTTGTCGATTTTTCTATTTCAGAAGATGCTTTGAATAAGTCACAGCTAGCGAAGCTAAAGCCAACACTGGTAGACTTTCAGCAAAATGGAGTACTCCCTGAGGCTTACTCTTCTGTCTCTACAAATGAACTTGGTAATCTAAGTGAAGAATCATTGATTGCACCAATTAAACAATCACTAATTAAAACTAATGAAGGTGAGTTTTCAGAACCTGTTCTACTAGGTGGTCTATACCATGTTTTCTATGTAAAGAAAAAAGATCTTGTTGAGTCTACTGATTACCTAGAAAAGAAAAATGAAATCTACTCTGAACTATTTGGTAGCGCTATAGATACTATATCAGACTCTTGGTTTAATACTGAGATGAGTAAACACTATATCAAATACTTCTTCTGATTAATCTATGATCTACATCTCTCAAGGACATGAAAAGGGGATCGGCCTAGAAGTTTTTTTCAAAAGCTGTCTTTCCTTACCTCAGCATGTTCTTGATACTTTTTGTCTCTATGTATCTATTAAAAGCGCTAAGGAGACCTTAAATTCTCTTAACTTAGATTATAACATCGAAAATGATAACATTTCGTTATTTTCTAAAACAATCAAGATAGAGACTATCGAAGCTACTGATCCTTATACAGAGAGTTCTCAGAGCTTAGTTGAAATTTTAAAGACGATTAAGCCTAAAGATATATTAATCACTCTACCTACTTCAAAAGATCAGCTAACTTTGAACAACATCAATTGTGCAGGTTATACAGAGTTTTTTAGAAATTACTTTAATAAAGATAGTATATCTATGATTTTCAAATCATATGATTTGAATATTCTTCTTCTTTCAGACCATATTCCCTTAAGGGATGTCACCACTAAACTCAATAAGGAAATTATTGAATCCAAACTCCAGCAAACTCTCTCGGGTATAAAGAAATACTTTAAAGAGTTTCCCCAAGAGATACACTTTGCTGGGATAAACCCTCATGCTGGAGAGAATGGGGTATTAGGAAATGAAGATTCTATTATAGAGGAAGTAATCACATCTCTAACTCTTCAATTCCCAATGTTATCACTTCTAGGGCCCCATCCAGGTGATACACTGCACTTCCACCACAATCCTGAGCGTCGTCAGCTCTTCGTCTATTCTTTTCATGATCAAGGTCTACCTTTTTTTAAAGATAAATATGGTCTATTTGGTATAAATATAACGATGGGATTAGATTTCCTAAGAATGAGTGTTGATCATGGAACGGCATTTTCACTCTTCGGTAAAAACCAAGCTTCTTCTTCAGGATGTTTATATGTCCTTAATGAAGCCTATAAAGTTCATTCCCTATAGGTAACTTATGAGTATTAATGAAATAAATGTCGTAAAATCAAAAGTTCATAATCTTAAAGAAGTTTCCGTTAAGATTCCTAAGAATACATTGACGGTAATCACTGGTCCAAGTGGATCAGGAAAATCATCTTTAGCTTTTGATACTATTTATGTTGAAGGACAACGTCGCTATATTGAGTCTTTATCTAGCTATGCTCGACAGTTTTTAGGTCAATATCAACCACCCGACGTTGAGTCTATCTCTGGTTTAAGTCCCGCTATTGCCATTGATCAAAAATCAACCACAAAAAACCCTCGATCTACCGTTGGAACAATTACAGAAATTTATGATTATTTAAGAGTTCTCTACGCAAGAGTAGGGGATATGATTGACCCCAAGTCTGGAGCAGTTCTCAAAAAATATACTCCTCCTCAGATTGTTAAAGAATTACTTAAATATCCTGATAAAACTAAACTTCAACTTCTGGCTCCAGTTTCTTTTAAGAATAAATCTGATCTTAGTAAGCAAATTACGAAGTATCTAACCATGGGCTACTCTCGAGTTCGATTGAATGGTGAAGTTATTTCTCTTGATGACTCATTCAAACTTCCAAAGGGTATCGAAAAAAATGAACTTGAAGTTGTAATTGATCGAGTTCTCATCAAAGAGGGTATTATTAAGCGCTTAACAGAAAGTGTTGAGCACACCTTAAAAGAAGGCGATGGAATCATTAAGATACTTGTTAATGATGACGAATGTATTACCTACAGTGAGCATATGCTATCACCTGATACAGGTGAGCCGCTTCCCGACTTAGAGCCTAGATTATTTTCTTTCAATAGTCCTATAGGAGCTTGTCCAAAATGTAATGGCCTTGGAGAAAGTAAAGACTTCACTAAAGACACCATTGTCTTTGATGAAAGCTTACCTATTTTAAAAGGTGCTATTGAGCCACTAACTAAAAAAAATAATTTTCTACACAAAATGACAGAATGCTTCCTACTTGAGGAAGGTTATGATTTAAAAACTCCTTTAAACAAACTGAAAAAGAAAGATCTAGAAACCCTATGGACTGGATCTGATAAGGTTTATAAGTACGCTTTTAAGTCTGAAAATTCTCACTTTGAGTTTTCAAAACCTTTCCCAGGTATTTTGAATTGGCTTGAAAAAAAATATCTTGAAAGCACTTCTGAAAAGGTTCGCAAGTCTCTCGAAGACTATATGGTTATTAAAGAGTGTACAAAATGTAATGGCCAAAGATTAAATGAACATGCTCTTAATGTTAAAATAGCCGACACAAATATTATTGAACTCTGCACTCTAAGTATTGAAGAATGTTTTGAGTTTTTCAAAAAAGATCTTCTTACTGGTGAAAAGAAAGTTATCGGCGAGAAGCTCAATAAAGAAATTTATAATCGTCTCTCTTTCCTCACCAATGTTGGGCTCGGCTATCTCACTCTCAATAGAGCAGCAAACACTCTAAGTGGAGGTGAAGGTCAACGTATACGCCTTGCTACTCAAATCGGATCTGCCTTAAGTGGTGTACTCTATGTTCTAGATGAACCTTCAATTGGGCTTCATCAACGAGATAATACGAAACTAATTCAAACACTAAAGTCTTTAAGAGACCTTGGAAACACAGTTCTTGTTGTAGAGCACGATGAAGAAACGATGACAGAGTCTGACTTTATAGTGGATATAGGCCCGGGCGCTGGTAGGCATGGTGGACAGATTATAGCCGCTGAGGAAACATCTAAGTTTCTTAAAAATAAAACGTCTATTACAGCAAAATTCCTTAATCACACTGAGGCAATTGATATACCTGAACATCGTAGAATTTCGGATTCTTTTATCACACTTAAAGGTGCAAAACATAACAATCTTAAAGAGCTCGATATTAAAATCCCTCTTGAGACTTTAGTTTGTATCACTGGTGTTAGTGGCTCAGGGAAGTCCTCTTTATTGCATAATGTCTTTGTGCCTGCTTGTAAAAACTATCTCACTCCAATGGGCGGGTTATATAATTATAAAAACTATCACTCTATATCGAACCTTGAGTCTATAAAGTCTATTATTGAACTAGATCAATCCCCAATTGGACGTACTCCTCATAGTAATCCTGCGACATATACCAATATGTTTGATGATATCCGCAAGCTTTTTGCTAAAACACAGGAATCTCAGATTCGCGGTTACAAACCAGGTCGTTTTTCATTTAATGTTAAAGGTGGAAGATGTGAGGAATGTGAAGGTAATGGCGTAAAGAAAATTGAAATGCATTTCCTTCCTGACGTATTCATTACATGCTCTGAGTGCAAGGGGAGAAGATATAATAATGAGACCCTCAGTGTACTTTATAAGGGCCAAAATATTGCTGATATTCTTGATATGTCTATTGAGGATGCTTTTCAATTTTTTAAGAATCATACCAAACTCAATAGAGTATTAAGTACTCTAATATCAGTTGGTTTGGGTTATATGAAACTTGGACAGCCTGCCACGACCTTAAGTGGGGGAGAAGCACAGCGTTTAAAACTCAGTCGTGAGCTCGCTAAGAAAACAAAGGGAAAAACTCTATATATTCTCGATGAGCCCACTACAGGACTTCATTTCCAAGACGTTAAGGTTTTACTCAAGGCTATAAACGATCTTGTTGAACAAGGCCATACTGTTATTATTATTGAGCATAATCTCGATATTATTAAAAGTGCTGACTATATTATTGATCTCGGTCCAGAGGGTGGTTCAGGTGGTGGTACTATAGTAGCAGAAGGCACACCTGAAGAAGTTGCCAAAGTTAAAGGATCCTATACAGGTCACTATCTAAAGAAATATGTATAAAAAAATAACTAATCACACTGATCCTGTAATCTCTTTTATTCAGAATATGCGAGATATGCAAGATGCAGTTATTGTAGATTCTGCAAAACTTATTAATAAGTTTGTAGATGCGAATCGTTTTAGCCCACTTGAACTTTTTATTAAAGAGAGTCTTTTAGGTGAATATCATTTTGAAAATTCTTTTAAAAAAATAAATGTTATCTCGGATGACATATTTAAAGATATTTCTGGATATAAGTTCTCAAAAGGTGTTTTGGCTACTTTTGAAAAACCTACCTTCTCACCACTTGATAAACTAGAGCCGCCCTTTATAATTCTTAACGGCCTCTCATCTCCTGAGAATGTTGGCTCTATAGTTCGTACTATGGCCGGTCTTGGCTTTAAATCACTTATTATTGATTCAAAAACATGCAGTCCATTTCTTCGAAGATGTATTCGTGTTTCGATGGGAAATATCAATTTCATTGATGTACATAGAGTAAGTGATTTAAATGACTTTATTGAAAAAACTAGTATTGATATTTACTTTGCAGCAAACGAAGTAGGTTCTGTTTCTCTTTATAAAACAAAGCCGAGCTTAAACTCGGCCTTTATGATCGGAAGTGAAGGACACGGTATCGACAAAGAAATCTTAAAAAATGCTAAAAACATAATCAAAATACCTGTTACCGAGGGTGTCCTACACTTTAATGCCTCAATAGCATGCGCTATTATTGCAAGTGAGTTTTCTAGGCAATTGTCCCTAGTAGAGTAGACATCTCTATTGCACTCATTGCTGCTTCCCAGCCTTTGTTTCCAGCTTTAGTTCCAGCTCTTTCAATGGCCTGCTCAATATTATCAGTTGTGATTACACCAAAGATCACTGGTACACCTGAATCTAGAGATACTTTAGCAACACCTTTGGCTACCTCACTTGAAACAAAATCAAAGTGAGGAGTACTTCCACGAATCACAGCACCAAGACAAATCACAGCATCATACTTCTTAGTATCTGCAAGCTTTTTAGCTACAAGGGAAATTTCATATGCTCCAGGAACCCAAGCTACAGCTTGATCATCTGGGTTAGCTCCATGTCTTTTGATACAATCTAAAGCACCAGAGAGAAGTTTACTTGTAATAAACTCGTTAAAACGCCCTGCAACGATTGCGTATTTCTTGCCTTCTGCATTTAAATGACCTTCAAATAGTGTCGTCATTAAATTCTCCT
>JBLWXW010000011.1:0-109840 GCA_048267265.1 Bacteriovoracaceae bacterium | reverse complement strand
TAATAGTCGACCTAGAGATCAACTAATCGTCTTGCATTATTTTCCTTTATGGCCCTAATTCGAAAGCCTTATTATACTAAACTGGATATATTTAAAAACATATATATAAAGGATATATGAGATGACAGATCTAAAGTGCCTTGTAATAGATGATGAAGAAAGAATTATTGATCTATTATCAGGCCATATTACACGCAAAATTAAAAATACAACTATTATGTCGGCAACTAATGGTAGGGATGCATTAACTCTAACGAGTGAAACTAAATTCGACTTTATCATTACTGATTTCTATATGCCTGGTCTTAATGGCGTTGACCTCATCCAAAAGATTCGTTCTTCACAAGGACTGAATCAACTCACACCAATTATCTTACTCTCCGCATATAACCCCAATTTAATGGCCTCTCACTCAGCAGAAGCTGGAGAATCCTTAAACTGGGAAAATGTATTCTTCATGGATAAGCCTATTAATATTACTCAACTTGATCACTACTTAAATTGCTGTATTAAATTAAGTGCATAATTGAGTGAGTAAAAACAAGAAGTTAGTACTTAGAATTCAACTAGTATACCTTTTTACTAAAGTTATATAACGACTTTGACGACAACCTATATGTAGTAGGTGGGTTAATGAAAGATTATCGTTTTTTTAAAACTTCAAAGGAATATTGTAGGCTAGGTGCACTGATAATTGTCGCAACCTTATTAGGATGTGAAGAAGGTCAACTTGCGCCTAACACTCAAAACCTTCCTAAAAATACACAAACTGCCATTAAGAAAGGAAATATTACTGGAGCTGTTAACTCTTTAACTGATCCACCTCAGCCAGAAAAATGCCAAGGCTGTGAAGATAAAAGAACCTCAACACGAAGTACTGGTCTCTATAATTGGGAGACCTATAAGGCCAATAGTAGAACGACTGTGAGTGGCGGTATTCCAATTGATAATACTCCCTACGGTAGAGTGGAATGGTATAATGGTACTAAGCGATCAGTTCCAGGTGGCGGTGGTATGCGAGGAAAAGGAAGTAGCTACCTAGATAGAAGCATGTTAGACATTCTCCCCTATGTGGCCATGGCCCATAAAGAATTGGGAATGCCTACTCGAATGGCCCACACTGTAGATGGTACCCATTCTACAAATAGTCTACACTATAGTGGTAGAGCGATCGATATTGATCCACTACCAGACTCTAAGAGAAGAGCCGCTTATAATAAAATAATTGAAAAACTAAGAAATACGAAAGATCCAAGCACAGGAAGGCCTATTGGTTGTGGATACTTTGTCTATGATGAACATTCTCATATTCACGTATCTTATAAAGGACCAAGTTATGGTGGCTGTCCGGGAAGCAAAATAAAATAATGAAAACAAAAACTAAAAACATATTCATCATGTCCCTAATGCTTCTGCTTAGTAATCAAGCCTTTGCCTTCGATTGCCAAAGGGCCGTTGGCCAAGAATACTATTCAGTGGCCGATTCAGATTTTCAGTATCACTATCAATTTAAAAAAGATGGTACTGCGGCCCTAGTGATTTATTTCGAAGAACTAGATGAGCAAGATAATGAAAAGATAACATCCGAATCTTATAAAGGATCTTTCAAGGTCAGCGGCGATGAACTCGTTGTAGACATTGAAGTGAGAAAAGAAAAGCATAAGGTTACTTTTCAATGTCAAAATAAAGTCAATTACATGAATCGTGGTGTCTACGACCAGGGACTGATTCCTATCAAGACACAACCTAAAAATCATAGCTTTAGCTCTATTCCCCTTTTCAAAAAAGGAAGTAAAGTTATTCGCAACTATTTTAAAAAATAATTATCCATTATTCTTAAATACGAGATCAAACTCTTCGGAAGCTTTCGGGTCGAATTGATATCCCCCTTCATTAAACTTTTTAAGCCCCTCAATATCATCAATTCTATTTTTGATAATATACTGAGACATCATTCCCCGCGCACGTTTGGCCTTAAAGCTTATAATCTTATACTCATTGCCCTTCTTCTCCATAAAGTGACAAGTCACGACGGGAACACTTAGAGCTTCAAAATCAAGAGAGCTGAAATATTCCTTTGAGGCCAAGTTTACAAGAAACTTATCCCCATCTTTTGTGAGCTCTTTATTCATCTCTTTAGTTAAAGTATCCTTCCAAAACTCATAGAGGTTCTTCTTTCCACTACATTTTAATCGAGTTCCCATTTCTAAACGATAGGCCTGCATAAGATCCAGTGGTCTCAAAATACCGTAGAGTCCAGAAAGTATGCGAAGTGTTTTTTGAGCATAGTCCACATCATCTTTATCAAAACTATCAGCATCTAACCCAACATAAGTATCTCCCTTAAAAGAGAATATCGCCTGCTTAGCATTCTCTTTAGTGAAAGGAGTTGAGAAATCACGATAACGAGAAACATTCAACTCTGATAATTGATCAGAGAGCTTCATCAATTTAGATATTTCTCCAGTCGTATAAGTTCTTAGTGTTTCGATAAGAACTTCTGACTTATCCAAGAACCTTGGCCGAGTCGACTTCGTTATTGGTGAGGCCTGCTCGAGATCTAGTTTCTTTGCTGGAGAGATTATTATTTTCATAATGCGCCTTGATAAAATTTTAATTTATTATAGAAAACCAATCTCCATAGAACAAGGCTTCATCTCTTGCCATTGGGATTTACAGATGAAAAAATAAGACTCTAACTCTAAAGAGAAGCACATTAATCATCTGGAGAGCTCTATGCCCATCACAACTGGATACAAAGAACTTATTAGACAGGCCCGAGAAAAGATCATCACTCTCACTCTAGAAGAAGCAGCCGCCAAGATTGATGACCCAGGTGTTATTTTTGTTGATATTCGTGACCACAGAGAATTGAAAAGAGAAGGAAAAATACCTCATGCATTTCACGCTCCAAGGGGAATGCTTGAGTTTTGGGTTGATCCAGAAAGTCCTTACTTCAAACCTATCTTTGGTGAGGAGAAGGAATTCGTGCTCTACTGCCAATCAGCATGGCGCTCCTCTTTAGCAGCTGCAACTCTTAAAGATATGGGTCTGCAAAATATTGCGCATATCGAAGGAGGCTTTCGCGCTTGGAGCGAAGCAGGACACCCTGTGGAAGGAATCCAATAAATAATACACTAAAATTGACCAGACGGCCGTTCTATTTTCTTGTATTAAATTCAAAATAAAATTATCGCTTTATTATTCAACTCTCTCCCGCCTATAATCCGGCCACTTTAAAATATTAATCGAGGGGTAATGAAGTGGATAAATTTGACTGCAATGGGAATGAATATAATCCAGAAACTCTGGCGTTAGGTTATGGTTATGATCCTTTATTATCAGAAGGATCAATCAAACCACCAGTATTTCTGACATCAACTTTCCAATTTAAATCGGCCATGGAAGGAAAGCGCTTCTTTGAAGTCGCCTATGGACTCAGAGAAAAAGATCCTGGGGAACAACTTGGCCTGATCTACAGTAGAATTAACAATCCCAACTTACAAATTTTTGAAGAGAGAATTTCTGCTTGGGATAAAACAGATAAAGGGGCTGTATTTGCTTCTGGTATGGCCGCAATTTCTACATCCGTAATGGCCCACCTTAGCCCAGGTGATATTCTTATTTCTTCAAAACCTATCTATGGTGGTACTCACTACTTCTTTGAAAAGATTCTACCTCGCTTCGGTGTAAAAACTTATCAAGTCGGTATTCGCGACGACATGAAACAGGCCCTTGAAGACTGTATTAAAGAAAAGAAGATTGATCGTGAAAAAATAAAAATGGTCTACTTAGAAACACCCGCCAACCCTAATATTAGAATGGTAGATATTAAGCAAGTATCTGATTTCTGCAAAGGTCCTCTTGGTGGAGCTCTCCTAGCTGTAGACAATACTTTTCTTGGCCCAGTTTTTCAAAGGCCAGCAGAACAAGGTGCTGATCTGATTATTTATAGCGCCACCAAGTTTATCGGAGGTCATAGTGATCTTGTGGCCGGAGTAGTGACAGGTAGTGATGCTGTTATGGCGCCTGTATTAGAACATAGAACTATCTTTGGAACCATGGCCAACCCCTTTACAGGATGGATGCTTCTGCGCTCTCTAGAAACTCTTGGAATCCGAATGAGAAGACAGGCCAAGTCGGCCAAGAAAATTGCAAAGCTCTTATCTGAGCACCCTCTTGTAGAAAATGTTTATCACCCATCTGTATTCACAGGTGAGCAAAAGCGCATATACGAATCTCAGTGTAGCGGTCCCGGCTCACTTATATCTTTTGATGTAAAAGGCGATGAATCCGTCGCCTTTAAACTTCTTGATAGTTTTCAAGTAGCAAGGCTCGCTGTATCTCTTGGAGGAACAGAGACTCTTGTGGAGCATCCGATGACAATGACTCACTCAGATGTTCCAAAGGATGAGCTGATGGCCATTGATGTAACGGAATCTACAATTCGCATGTCGGTAGGGATTGAGCACTATGATGACCTCAAAGAAGATCTACTAAACGCCCTAAATCAGATCAAAGATATGATCTAAAAGCGCGTAATCTTTTCCAAATCTAGTTTTAGGCCCTAGTCATCTAGGGCCTTTTTCATGTACTTAAGCTTCCATGCAAGTAAATGTACGATACCTCGATAATCTAAAGTGTGAAGCCAGCTTCGACGACTTCAAAGTTCTCTCCGACCAGCCTATTCGCTATAAAGGTGATGGTACTGCTCCTGGTCCTTTTGACTACTTTCTTGCCTCCTCTGCCATGTGTGCGGCCTACTTCGTAAAAGTCTATTGTAATGCTCGTGATATTGCGACAGATGGAATCATCGTCACTCAAAATAATATCGTAGATCCTGAGAACCGCTATAAACAAGATCTTCATCTTCAAATTGAACTTCCTGACACAATCTCTGAAAAAGATAAGAAGGGCATACTGTCCTCAATGGATCGTTGTACCGTTAAGCGAGTCATTCAAAACCAACCAGAGTTCACTATTGAGGCGATAACAGGAAAATCTGAAAAAAAGGCCCTCGAATATAAAGAATATAATCAAGATGAATTCAAAACTCTCCTCATAGGTAAGGACTGTACTCTTGAAGAGACCATTACCAATATGAGAAAAATTCTCGAAGAGCTGGGAATCAAAATAGAGATCGCCTCTTGGAGAAATCCTGTTCCCTATGTTTGGTCTGTCCATATTCGCGATGCAGACTCTCCAATGTGCTACACCAATGGTAAAGGGTCCACGAAAGATGCGGCCCTGTGCTCTGCTTTGGGTGAGTATCTTGAGCGTATTAGTAATAATTATTTCTATAATGATTATTTTCTCGGTGAAGAAATGGCAAATGCACCTTTTGTTCATTATCCTAATGAGAAATGGTTCGAACTCAAAGATCGAAGCGAAATCCCCCACGGCCTAATGGATGAATATCTCCTTGATATCTATAATCAGGAAGGTGAGCTCACGGGAATGAATCTTGTCGATACGAATTCTGGTAATTTTGAAAGAGGGATCTGTGCCCTCCCCTACACTCGTTTTAGCGACAATGAAATTATTTATATCCCAGTGAATCTCATTGGGAATCTCTTTGTCAGCAATGGAATGAGTGCGGGAAATACAATTTATGAAGCACGTGTTCAATGCCTATCAGAGATTTTCGAAAGGGCCGTAAAGAATCAAATTATTACCGAAGAGATGGGGCTCCCCGATGTACCTCGTGAGGTCATAGAAAAGTATCCTCACATCCTTGAAGGAATTAAAACTCTTGAAGATAAGGGCTTCCCTATTGTCGTGAAGGATGCCTCCCTTGGTGGCATATTCCCCGTTCTCTGCGTAACTCTACTCAATCCAAAAACAGGCGGTGTATTTGCCTCTTTTGGTGCTCACCCTAAATTTGAAGTGGCCCTTGAACGATCACTGACCGAACTTCTTCAAGGAAGAAGCTTTGAGGGTCTCAATGAAATGCCGGCACCGACATTTAATAGTTTTGCAGTCACTGAGCACAATAATATAGTAGATCACTTCATTGACTCCACTGGTGTTGTCTCTTGGAAGTTTTTTAGCGCAAAATCTAAATACGAATTTACTCACTGGGATTTTGCTGGAGATACGCAACAAGAATTTGATTACCTCATGGGCATTTTCAAAGATCTTGAGAAAGAAGTCTATATTGCTGACTATACTGAGCTCGGCTGCAGCGCCTGTAGAATCCTTGTTCCTGGATACTCTGAAATCTATCCAGCAGAAGATCTGGTTTGGGATAATAATAACCGTGCCCTAGAGTTTAGACAGGAAATTCTAAATCTGCATATTCTTGAAGAGAGTGATCTTGAAGAACTTGTCCAAGACCTAGAAGAAAGTGAACTCGATGACTATATGCCAGTGTCCGAACTTATTGGTGTGGCCTTTGATGAGCACGATGCATGGGCACGTTTAACCATTGGAGAACTCAAGGCGCTGATCCTTCTCAAACTCCAAAGGCTTGAGGAGGCCAAACACTATATAGACCTATTCCTCACTTTCAACGACAGCACTCCGGAGCGTCGACAATTCTTCCAGCTACTAGGAGCCTGCTTAGATATCGAAATCGATGAGCAATTAGACCACGCAGACTATGAATTTGTAATGTCTCAAATCTATGGTCAAGAGCTTTATGACTTAGCACTAAAGACCCTAAAGTCCGAAGTTCACTTCCCAGGACTCACTCCAACAGATATGAATTTATCCGGACTTAATAAGCATCTGCAACTCATTGAAAGCTATAGAAAGCTTCAAATTAAGAGGGCCCAATACCTTGATTAATGGCTTATTAGAACTATCAAAGAGCTATATAAGCCTAAATAGTTAAGACGATGAACTCCTATCTTTTTTACTTGTTCTATTGATATTATTTTAAATTTATATAGATTCCCCTGAGGTTTATTAATAAATAGGGGTTTATATGAAAATGGCATTATTGTTGATGGTCTTCATCTCTCTTTCAAAACATACTCATGCTCAAGAAACAAAACTATGTGTGGCCACTAAGAATTCTCAAATCAATTATTCAAGTTCCATGAGCTACAAAGTAGGCTGTCAAAATATTGTGATTGAAACTGAAGAAATTATAACCGGCTTCCTTCTCCCTCTCCCTTACCATTGGGGAAAGAAAGCTCGCAAAATTCTAGATCAAAAAATGAATGAATCTAATAGAAAGAGAATTGGGTTTATGAATGCAGGCTTAGAGGATGACATCCTCATCTATGATGAAAAAGGATCAGCAGAAGAAATAAGTAATTTCTGTACGGCCAATAAATTCAATCACAGAAAGATTGGAATCAACCAAGATAAAGCAGTCTTTGATATTGCTCTAAACTGTGGTGATCTATCTATCATTAATGAACACATTCGAGGAATTTCAGATAGTGAGCTTAAAACTTATATGAATAACATAGGGTATCAATTTGCAATTGAGGCAAAAGTATCTAATCTTGGAATATTAGGAACTGGGATGGGCCAGAGCTACTATACTTTCTCATCCATATCTTTATTCAAAAAATAGAGTTTATTCACTCCACAAACACCACAGTTAAGTATTTGAAAATTATAATAACTACGTAAATAGTTATTATAATTTTCAATTAGTCAGAGAATATATGTTCAAATTCTTTATTCGAATCGCTAGAGTAAATTAATCAACTCTAGGGATAATTTATGAAGTCTACCATTCTCATTCTATCGGTTCTCTTTGGCCATCTTACATATGGTAAAATTGATGAGCGCTATCTTACCCACCTCTCTAAATCCATCATCATCGATAAACCTATAGAAGAAGTATTTAACCATGTGAAGGATACCATGAATGATGACACATGGCGCTCAGAGGTTAATCAAATGCAAGCGGATGGCTCTTTCCAAGTTGGGACGACTTATACAGAAGACGCCCATATTGGTCTAAGAAGAAACTTCATAACTAAGACTGTACTTGTAGAAGTGAGAGAGAATGAAAAGGCCTATTATGAAACTCCTGATGAGGCCAAATATGCCCTCACAAGTCTAAGAGAAGTTGAAAAGATCAGCGATTCAAAAACAAAGTTCACCTATACTGTAGAATTTGATTCAAGAATGAGTAGAGAAACATTGGGATTAAATCTACGTCCAGGCATCCTTCAAGTATCTTATGGTGTTATAATGGCAAAATACCTTAGAAACCTTAAACGATACTTAGAATAAATTATGCCGCTAAAAAATTTAATCTTAAAATTAGTCCTTAATCGCCCTAAGCTCTCCATTGGACTAACCCTCTTCATTTCTCTTGCCTCCCTTATTTTCCTTCCCCGATTAACAAGTGACTTCTCTTATCGAGGATTTTACAGTCAAGATAATATCTATATTAAAAACTATAAGGAATTCGTTAAAGAATTTAGTGGGGATGATACCCTTGCCGTTTACTTCGAGTCAGATGAGAGCGTCTTTAATCAAAAAACTATTGAAACCATAAAAGAGCTTACTCTTGAGCTTGAAACTTATCCCAATGTTATCAAAGTAACTTCTCTTACAAATTATGTTCATATTCATTCAGAAGAAGATGATATTGTAATTCAAGACTTTATACCTGAAGAAGATCAACTCAACTCTCAGTATCTGCAAAGAAAGGCCAACCAAGCTCTTAGCGACAGAATTATTCCAGGCTATCTCGTAAGTAAGGACCTCAAGGCCACAACCATTATTCTCAAACTTAAGCCCTCACTTGAATCAACCATTGACTATACCCCAACCATAAAAAAACTCGAAGAGTTAAAGGAAAGACTAAGTGATGAATTCACTTATATTGATCTCGTAGGCTCTCCCCTTGTAAGCTATCACTTTCAAAACTTATCCCTTAATGATCTGACTCTTATCCTCCCCCTCTTTTTTGGCTTCTTGGCCCTTATTATCTACCGCCTCTTTAGACAGATTAGCTACATCGCCATAACATCAATTGTTTTGGTGTTAAGTATTATTACGACCTTCTCTTTTTCTGCTTTAATTGGAGTGCAGTATAATAATATCGTCGGAGCCATTCCGATTATTCTTTTGGCCATTAGTATCGCCGATTGCATTCACTTCTTCTCAGTATTTAATAAGAAAATAAAGAATCAACCCAATCTCAAGACGGCAGTTCGAGATGCCCTGGAACATATTATCTTTCCAACGTTTCTCACTTCATTTTCAACCTGTATTGGATTCATTTCTCTGACTATCTCAGAGATTCTCCCCATAAAGGGGCTTGGGATTCTTGGTGCATTTGGGACAGCATGGGCATGGGTTCTCACCATTTTCCTGGCCGCCCCCTTAACGACTTTAATTACAATAAAGTATAAGGAAGAAAAGAGTTTTATCAGCACCTTAAACTTCAAAGGTCTTATCAACTGGTTAGAAAAGTTTAAGTATCCGATTTTCATTTCCATTCTTATCTTAACGGGCGCCTTTACCTATACGGCCCTCCAAAATACAGTCGATTCAGACCCTCTCTACTATATTCCAGATGATCACCCTTTTCGTGTTTCAACAATAAAAATGGAAAAAACAATTGGAGGGGTTCAAGGGATTGAGCTCGTTTTAGATTCGGGTGCCCCAGATGGAATCTATGATCCTACTTTTGCATCTAAAGTTGAGGTCCTAATCTCTTGGCTTAAAGCAAGAGGGCCTTATACAAAAATCTTAAGCTATACCAAGACAATAAAGCAGGTGAATCAATATATGGAGCAAGGTAAGGAAGATGCATATACCCTACCAGGTCTTCGTAAAAAGCTAGCTCAGCTAATGTTCTTCTACGAGCTCAGTCTTCCTATGGGAAACTCTATCACGGACTCAGTTAATCTTAAGAAGTCGAGAGTGAGAGTGACAGGAATGTGGAATCTTCATAACTCCTATTCAATATTAAAGGAATTTGATGCCATTGACATAAAGCTTGCTGAACTGGGATTAAAAGGTGAAATCAGAGGAAAAATGCCCATTTTTCACAATATGAATAATTACGTGGTGAGTACCTTCTTCACCTCCATAGTCTCGGCCATAGCGCTGATCTCACTAATGATGGTTATCATATTTAAATCCTTTAAGATTGGTCTCATTTCAATCCTTCCTAATGTCATACCTCTATTATGGGGTGGCGCCTTTCTCTTCTTACTAGGAAAGAATATTGATATGGGAACCGTCGTTGTTTGCGCCATATGTATGGGTGTGGCCGTAGATGACACCATCCATTTTCTCTCGGCCTTTGCCATGAGAGCAAAACAAGATATCACAACGAAAATGGCGATTTCGCAAACTCTCGATGATGTGGGTCCTGCTCTTTGCTCAACAACACTTATCTTAGTTGCCGGCTTTCTCTTTTTTATTATGGGAGATTTCGTCCCCAATCGAAACCTTGGAATTATGACTGCTTTTATTCTCTGTACGGCCCTCTTTATGGACTTAATCCTACTGCCGACAATCCTTCTCATTTTCAATGATAATACGAGTAAAAAGCAGTAAATTTTACTTTATTTACATTTGAGAGCTTCTCAATCTAAGAATATGGGATAAATATCCCCTATGAATAAATTTATCTCAGCTCTCATTATCTTCTTAATTACTCTCTCTAGTTTTGCTCTCGAAATTGAAGGGGTTGTTCTTCGTGTTTACGATGGTGACACTCTTACCATTACTTCAGATTTATTTGAAAAACCAAAACGAGTCAGACTAGTTGGAATCGATACCCCAGAGATCAACTTCAATGGAGAAGGCCAAGGGGATATTGCCATAGCGGCCAGAGACTACCTGGAAGCACTCGTTCCTAAGGGCACAGTCATCAAGGTTGACCTTGGAAAGAATGGTAGCCTAAACCGTAGAAGACTTCTGGGCACCATCTATCTCGGTGACCAAAATATCAATCTGACCATGATAGAATCAGGACATGCGGCCGTATACCAAATTGACCCCGTAGATAAAGACCTCTACCAAATCTATATTGATGCCGCCAAATATGCATATGAAAATAAGTTTGGATTCTATTCAGTGACAGAGCGTATGCCCTATCAATTTAGAATGGATGTACAAAATAGAGAAGGAACAAATTATGTGGGAGACTTCGAATCAAAGATTCTCTATCTCCCTACAGAAGTAGACAAAGTACTTCCCTACAATAGAATTTTTATTCGAACCGTAGAGAGGGCCAAAGAGCTTGGTTACACTCTAAATACAAATAACTAACGTCTTCTACCACCCATCAGCCTTAACATAAAAAGAAAGAGGTTGATAAAATCCAAATAAAGCCTGAGGGCACCAAGAATGGTCTCTTTTTGATCCTCTTCAGTTCCCTCATTACCAATGATATTTGAGTTCTTAATTTTCTGGGTATCATATGCGGTCAATCCGCAAAAGATCACAAGACCTGCAATATTATAGACCCACGCTGTCTTTGCCCCCATTAAGCTTGGAAAGAAAAAGCTCAATAAACCAAATCCGATAAGTCCCCAAAGTCCCATAATACAGAATGATCCCACTGGTCCGAGATCTTTTTTTGTAACATAACCAAATCCACTAAGACCTGCAAAGGCAATGGCCGTTGTTAAGAAAACAGAAAAGATACTCTCTTGAGTATAGGCCATAAAAATCACAGAAAGAGTCACTCCATTTAAGGCCGAATAGAGAAGATAAAGTCCCATCGCTGTCATTGAAGATATTTTATGCATTCTCGCTGTAATGAAAATAACTAATCCAATCTCTCCAATCAATAATCCATAAAAGAGAATCTTATTCGTAATGATTTGAAAAACAAGCTCTGGACTTGTTCCAATGAAATAAGAAACGAGGGCCGTGAGTAAAATCCCCATGGTCATCCATCGATAGACACCGCTCATAAAACGAGCATTTTCCGCTTCAATAGACATAGATGAATGAGTAGACATTTGATTCATATTTCCTTCCTTAGCTCTTAAGACTAAATTATTTTACCATCAACAATTCAATATTTGTTGAGTCATATATAAGACAGCTTAACATATAATCAACAAGTTACCATCTCTAATGGCCCCTAAATAAGCAAGTTTTGCCACCAAAGCATTACGCTCAATAATTCCACCGCACCAGGCATCGATAAGTAAGTACAAACCGATACTAAAAAGGAAGTACTATGAGAACCAGCATCCTAGCTTGCGCTCTCCTTGTCATGAGTGCCCCTGCAATGGCCAATGACTTTGAAGCAAGCGTTACGAACTTCAATCTAAACTACTCTTCTCCAAGCGGACAGGCCACTTCATCAAGCCTCTCCTATGATCAATATCATTATCCATCTTACACCCAATACTCAGTAGAACTTCAAGGAGGAATTCTAACCCTTGAAACTCCTGATGAACTTATTCAACTCGATAATCTACCAGATGTAATTAGCGAAGTGGATACAATCAATATTGCAGGGCTTGATTTAACAAGTAATCAATCCCTTGTCGCACTTAGTGCAAATCAACTTCGTACTCAATCAACAGATTCTTCACTTGATATCACCAGACTCTCAATAGATTGCGGCTACAAATCCTCAAACGATACTTTTACTAATGAACTCCTCGACTCTTGTTTTAACAACTCGGGAGATATCTCCCTAGGCTCCTATAAGTCAGATGGGAAAGAAGTTGTTGGAGATACAGAATTTACGATTCGAAACAATAGTATGACCTTTCAGATGAAGGCCCAGGGTCTAAAGATCAAAGGAAATGGAAAAACATATTTCCAAAATAATCAGGTCAGAATTCGGGTTGATAAGGCAAAAGTTGGTTTTCTTAACGTAAGAGGTCGCCTTTTCAAAGAACTCGAAAAACTTGAATCAGAAAAAGTATCAGTAAATGAGCCTTGGATTGAATTCCAACTTAAGTAATAAGGAGATTACAATGAAAATGCCAATGATGGTTACAGCATTGCTCATAGGTACGCTATTCAATAGCAATCTTATGGCGAGCGAAAAAGTAACTTATGAACTCGCAACCATACCTGTAGAAGAACAACCTCACGCGAAAACTCTCTCTCCAGAAGAAGAGGAAAAGTACTTCGAAGAAGCCTCTCGAAAGGGAGACTTTGGAATACTCAATTTTCGCTTTGAACAGACTGATTGGCGAGAATGTACCGATACAATAACAGGAAACTACTCTGGTTATAACTGCGCTAACCGTAGAGGAATTTCACTCATCTTAAAAGATTTTATGGATAACCATATGCCAAGCTGTGTTCAAGAGGCCCTCGACGCTGTTGACGGAGGTCAACTTGATCAACTTCATATTATTCATGATGGTATTCTTGGTGACCGTAGACACTCACCTCGCAGTATGCATGCCGAGAATCGCGCCGTAGATATCGATTCATTTGTTGTAACAACTTATGATGGAAGAAAAACTAAGTACCTTTATGCTGGAACAAAGAATCGTACTTTTTATACAGCATTTAGAAAGTGCTGGGGAAAAGTTGTCCACGACAACAACGGGTGTCCTTACTATGCCAATAACCCTATACGAACGGGATCAATTGGATGGGAAGACAAGAACCATCAAAATCATATGCACACATCTGTTCCCTACTGCGTAAGCGGATCTTATGGGGATTACTACTACAATAGATAAAAAAAAGGGAGGTTAATAACCTCCCTTACTTATTGATTAGTACCAAACTCGACAACGAGTTCCACCTCGTGATGTCTCTCCCCAACGAAGCTCAACTCTATCATTCGGATGAGAACTGAGAAGTCCAGCCTGTTGCCTACGATAAAGCTCAGCAAGATGAATCGTTCTACCTGCTCTATAAGTAATAGAACAAGTTCTCAGAAGATCATCGTCTGTTGAATATTGAGAACCATTTTCAATGGCCATGATTACATTCCATAGATCAGCATCTACTTCGTGCTCTAGTCCCATATTTTCAATATCACTTCTATTGGCAAAGAGAGAAATAAAAGCTTCACTCAGTGACTTATCACGTGCTGGAGTTGAGTAAGCATCATAGTCACTATAATTCATACAAGAGCTTCCGTTGCGACTCATAAACTCAATGGCCTGGTTTACATAAGTCACACGGTCACGGGCCTGTGTACAAACATTATTAAGAGAGCGCTCCATCATTGCTTGAGGAGTCTCTTCAGAAACTTGAAGAGTTTTCTTAACAAATCTAAAGAATGAGCGATCACCCATTTCATTCACAAGAGAAAATTGCTCATGAGAAAAACCATACTCTTCAGGGTAGCGGTTCATAGAAATCCCATGAAGATGTGGCCACTTGAATCTCTTGAATCCCCATACACCATGAGGACCATTATTGAACATATACTCTTGGCGATACATCATATCTCCTCCACTCTTCGCAATGGCCTGAGTTGAGTAGATAACATCGAAGTTACCAGTAGCTGTAACATCTTTGATATTATAAGAGTGACGAATGGTCTTACCTGTAAATCTCTTGATCTTATAAGTGAAGATCATTCCTGGAGTAACCTCTGAAATTTGAACAGGAACAGTATCATGGTGGCTCAAATGTTCAGTACCAACTTGGTCACCTAGGTAGTTAATAAAAGCAACAAGCTTTTTTTGAGCTGAACCGTAGCGATCAAATTTAGTCAGCTCATTTGAGAGATAATTATAAGCATTGCGACCACCACTTGGGTTAATCACTCTAAAAGGTAGAGAGTTTTCAAGTGAGAATATTGCTCTCAACGCATAACTGGCATCAGCGCAGTCTGCTTTAATTCCGTAGTAAGGACTATTTCTAGAAGTAAATAATTTCTTATGCACATTTGCTGAGCGCATCCACTGAGCAAACTTCTTTTCCCACTGCATATTCCATTCATTGGTAGCATTCCAAAGTTTAGCTTGAGAGCTAAAAGTGAAAAGTAATAAAAGAACTATACTAAGTTTTTGCATTCTATTCTCCCTAAAGATATGATGTCTCCATCTCGAGGGGCCAATAAAGAATAAATTGAACTACTTGTCAATTTGCAGCGGAGTATAAACTTGGACAGAAAAAAAATAGCATTAGCTTCTTTCTTTTTCATTTTAGGTGCTTATCTCTTATGGAAAGGACTTGGCCAAAATAAAAATAATTCTTACGCACAAAATCAAAACCCTAGCGCAGAGCTGCACAATAGTATTAAGCAGAGCTCTTACCAGCTCACACTTTCAGAAGAAAAAGAAACTCATGAGGCCATATTACAACAAGGTTTAAAATTCTGCCCTGAACTACAAAACCTTATAAATGAAGAAGACAAGATCAAATCTTCTCGTACTTTTGGACATAATATTCATTTTAAAAAAGAAGGAAGAATTCATCGAATTCGTATCTTCACCGAAGATATCGAAGAAGGAAGCTTTGATAAGTTAGTTTATTTTATTGAAGATGAAGATGGCTTTCCAGAAATTAAAGAAATCGATAAATCAAAGGCCATCAACCCCAAACAAGAATATATCCTCGAACTTCTTCAAGGCACTGAAACTATCTTTGACTCTTTAGATATTACTTATGAACTTGCTTCCGGAAAGAGCTTTAATGCATCCTTTGAGAATGGAAAGCTCAATAAAGTAACGGCCGAAAATACTCATTGCGAAATCTAATCATAAAAAAAGGCCAGCTATGAGCTGGCCCGCACTTCTATAAATGTTCAGATAGAAAGTTATTCATCTCTTCATAGAATTCAAACCTATTTTCTTGGTTATGAAATCCGTGTCCCTCGTTCTCTTTTACAAGGTACTTCACATCAACCCCCCTTTTCTTAAGAGCAGATACGATTTGATCAGACTCGGCCTTATTTACTCTAGGATCTTTCGCCCCTTGAGCAACAAATAAAGGAGCCTTAATTTTTTCAGCGTTATAATATGGAGAGGCGGCCATAAGATCTTTCTTCCCTTCTTGTGTTTCGGGATTTCCTACCATCTCATAGAGCATTTCAAGCATAGGCTTCCAGTAAGGAGGAATCGTTTTCATAAAGGTTAGGAGATTCGAGACGCCAACGTAATCAACTCCACACTTATAGAGATCAGGAGTATAAGTAAGGCCCGCTAAAGTTGCATAACCTCCATAGCTTCCTCCATAAATACAAATTCTCTCAGGGTCTGCCACCCCTTCTTCAATCAACCACTTCACTCCATCGGTGATATCATCTTGCATTGTTCTTCCCCACTGCTTAAATGAGGCCTCCCAAAATTTCTTTCCATATCCCGTAGAACCTCTAAAGTTCATCTGTAAAACTGCATATCCACGATTGGCAAGAAATTGAATCTCGGAATTATAGCCCCAGTAATCACGGGCCCAAGGACCTCCGTGAGGATTAACAATGACGGGAAGCTTCTTAGGGTCTTTACCACGCGGTAGGGTTAAATAGCCTTCAATTTTCAATCCATCCCTACTTTCATAGGAAATGGGTAACATCTTTGCCATCTCATTTTCATTTATCCAAGGACTTGGATCCATGAGAAATGTGAGTTTCTTTTGTGCATGGTCGTAGAGGTAATACTTTCCTTTACTGCGGTCTGATCCTGCATATACAGTGAAAATATTCTCTTCAAGATCTGTTGATGTTAGTGAAATCTCTTTTTCCGGAATTTTACTTTCAAGCTGCTCATAGATCTCTTCATACTTATCAGAAAAGAACTTCTTTCTCTGCTTCCAATCTACATATCCAGCACTGATAAGCTTCTTAGTCTTACGAGAAAAGTTAAGAGTATTGAGATCATAATCATCATTAGAATAGACCAGTTTGATCTCTTTTAAGGTTTCTGGCTCAACTAATACAGCAGCAGTGGTATTACGTCCGATACTCGATATTGCGTAAACATTCTCATTATTTTCATCAAATGCAACAGGAGAAAAAGACTCTTTAAAGCTAAAGGTTCTTATCGGCTTAAAAGGCTCTTTATCTGTCTTTCTATAGCTTATTGTTTTATTCACTCCATCTGTTGATATGGCGTAACGAACATGACCCTTTCGATCAATTTTCCAACCTGTAATATTACCTGGGTTCTTTTCAATGAGCTTTAGCTTACCAGAATTTACATTGAGTCGATAAACATCAAATACTCGCTTATCTCTCTTATTCATAGTGATCATAATTTCATCTTCAGAAATATCATCAAGGGTATCAAGAATCATGGCGCGAGTTTTCTTGTAGTTTGTAACATCCTTAGATTTTCCCGTTTTAATATTAGCGACGAAGACGTGATAGTTTTCATCCCCACCAAAGTCACGGGTGTAAAGGATATGATTATCTCCTTTCCAAAAAAGGTCTCCTAAGTCACGGTCAGTAACAGAAGTTATTCTCTTCCACTCAGATCCATCAATATCTTTGATAAAGATATTCATACGATCCATGTAAGGTTTGAGAACAGCAATCTTTTTTCCATCCGGAGAAAGGCGAAAGGACCGGGCGTTCGAGTTTTTAAAGAAATCCTTTAATGGAATTTCACGTACCGGCTCTGTCTTCTCATAGGTAGAACAAGCAAACGTGAAAAGGCATGCAATTATCGTAACGATTCGACTGATCATAATTCCCTCTTGCTTTTATTAATAACAAGAAGATTCTAATCTCTAACATTTGAAAAAGAAAATTCAACTACGCTCATTTAACCTAAAGCTGACATTAAACTTGTAAATACAGGTTAATCGGACAATGGTCACTTCCTAAAACTTCTGGAGAATGATCACATTTGGCGACGCGAGGAATCAATTCATTCGTCGACCAAAAATAATCGATACGCCAGCCAATATTTCTTTCACGACAATCGCCACGATAAGTCCACCAAGTATAATGACCATTTTCATCAGCAGGAGTAAATTCGCGAAAGAGATCTGAAAAGCCCTGCTCTTTAAACTCATCCATCCACTCGCGCTCAATGGGAAGAAAACCTGTAGATTTCTTATTGGTTTTAGGGTTGGCCAAGTCAACAGGGTGATGGGCCGTATTATAGTCCCCTGTAATCACCACTTCCTTCTTTGTTTTCTTTTTCAGTGCCAGGGCCTGCTTGGCCACTTCACGACAAAAATCCATCTTATAGGGTACTCGTGAGTGATCACGCTTTCCATTGGGAAAGTAGCAGTTAAAGAGAATAAAATCGGAGAATTCTGTTATGAGAGTACGTCCTTCAATATCAAATTCTTTAATACCGAGACCTATTGTATGTTCAAATTCAATTCCATTCTTAACCCAAGTTGCAACACCAGAGTAGCCCTTTCTTTCGGCAGGAGCATAGAGAGCACTATAACCCTTGGGCTCAACAAGCTCTTCACTTAACTGCTCAGGTAAGGCCTTTGTTTCCTGGAGACAGATAATATCGGGTCTTGCTTCAGCGACCCATTCATGAAAGCCTTTTTTCTCACAGGCCCTAATTCCAGCAACATTCCATGAAGATATTTTAATTGTTTTGGCCAATGCTCAATCCTTTATTTTTATCTATCTTGACCAAACTCTACGCATGAAAAAAGAAATTAGCAATTTTAGATGTCTGAAAATTATTCCTTATTCATAATATTGGCCACATACTCAAAGCCAAGTAATCTCTCTCTTTGGGCAAAGCCATTTGAATTAAATATAATTTCATCAGGACGATATTCATTGCGAAGAATAGAGAGCTCTTCTGCAATAGTATCCTTTGTCCCTGTTACAGAAACGGATAAGAAATCATCTACCATTTGCATTTTCATAGGATCAACTTTATCGCGTAAGCCTCTAACGGGGGCAGGAAGCTCTCCAGGGGTTCCAAAGCGTAGATTCAAAACCATTTGCTCGGCACTAGAGCGATAATAGAGTGCATCTTCCATTGTATCACCCGCAAAAATATTTACGGCCATCATAAAGTGAGGGTGCTTTAAGAAGGCAGATGGCCTAAATTGCTCGCGATAAACTTGCGATGCACGCGACAGATATCCTGGGGCAAAATGAGAAGCAAAAGCATAAGGTAGTCCAAGGTGGGCCGCTAACTGAGCGCCAAATAAACTACTGCCCAATATCCAAATAGGAACTCCCATCCCTTGTCCAGGAATGGCCTGAATCGGGTTCTTCCCCATAGGCGTATTGAAGTATTCTAAGAGCTCTTGGACATCATGTTGAAAATGATCACTAGATTCAGGAGAGCGACGAAGAGCATGGAGTGTCTCCCTTCCTGTTCCAGGAGCACGACCAAGGCCCAGATCAACTCTATCTCCATAGAGAGCTTTCAAAGTTCCAAACTGCTCAGCAATGACGAGCGGAGAATGGTTGGGCAGCATTATACCGCCTGCTCCAATTCTAATTTTACTTGTATGGGCACCAATATGGGATAGGACAACAGAAGTCGCAGCACTGGCCACTCCAGTTAAGTTATGATGTTCGGCCATCCAGAATCTAGTGTATCCAAGCTCCTCTGTGGCCTGGGCCAATTCAACTGAGCGGACAAAGGAATTACGCGCATCAGCACCTTCTAAAACAGGAGAAAGATCGAGAACAGAATATTTCATTATAAGCACCTAAGTCATTGATTATAATCCTAGAATGAACCCTCTCAGAAAAGGAGTCTACTCTTTTAACTTAAACATATCTGCGTCTAGTAAAAAACTGGCCTATTAAGTAAGATGGCCACTCCAGTTAAATAAAATAGGAATGGATATGATTGATTTTTCCAAGCGACCCATCATTGCCGTAATTTATTTGCGCCCACTTCTGGGCTACCCCAAGCATCCGGGAATTAATCAAGTTATCGACTTTGCCCTTGAAGATCTCGCAGTCTTGAGAAAATGTGGTGTAGATGCCGCCCTCTTAGAAAATGAACATGACCATCCCTATACAGTGAAGGCATCAAAAGAAGTGATCGCTTCAATGAGTGTAATAGGCCATTGCCTTAAACGAGAAGCAGGAGACTACCCTCTTGGCTCTGAATTTCTCATTAATGACCCCGAAGCTTCACTGGCCATCGCCAAGTCAGCAGGTCATTCATTTATTAGAACAGACTACTTTGTCGATAGAATGTCTCGAGAAGAGTATGGCGGTGAAATGGAAATTAATCCAAAGGCCCTCATTGATTACCGCAGAAAAATTAAGGCCGAAGATATACAGCTCTTAACTGATATTCAAGTCAAGTACGCCACCATGTTAGAAGAGAAAACTCTCGCACAGTCAGCTAAAGAAGCTTATGACAATCAAAGTGCGGCCGCTGTAGTATCGGGAAAAATAACGGGAATTGCACCTCACAGGGATGAAATCTTAGAGGCCAAGGAAGGTGCTCCGAATCTTCCCATCATTATTGGCTCAGGACTTGCTCTCGATAATCTTGATCAACTCTACAAGTATATTGACGGTGCAATTGTGGGAACAGCACTCATGACTGATACAAGAATGGATTATGAGAAAGTTGCACCTTTCATGGATAAGGTAAGGTCTCTAAGGTAATGCAATTTTCTTTTCTTGGTGACGCTGGTCTTGATCATTATATCTTAGAAGATGAACTCCTCCTTGGGGGATGCTCATTGAATGTTGCGACTCACTTCAAAAGAAATTCAGAATCAGAAAAAGAAGCCCTTCTTATTTTTCCTACAATAAGAAATAATCCTATTGAAGCCCACTGCCAAAGAGAGGCCATAACAACACACCCCCTTTTTCGCGAAGGAGAACTCCCCTGTCAGAAAATAGGTCGCCTTCCTAATGGAGAAAAAGACTTTATAGAGTACCTTAGTGGTGTTCTTCACCAGTTTCAATTTTCTTCCAAAGAAAGAGAAATGATTGCAAAACTCAGAGGAAGAATAATCTCCCCACTCTTTACTCAAATCCTTCCGCTTATAGATCAAGTTCTAGAGATTAATCACAGTGTCGACTACATATTCGATTTCCATAGTGCTGAAGACTTCGCTAAAGACTATGATCAATTATATCCATACTTAGAACGTTGTAATATGGCCCAATTTGGACTCTCCAATAATCGAGATGACCAAATCCTTAAGAGTAAACTCATCGACCACGCTAAGAAAAGTTCCACCGAACTTCTTATCACTGAGGGCAGTAGCGAAATCTATTTCTATGATGGAGAAAGTGAGTACCGATTCATGCCAGAGCTCATGAAAGATGTTGTCGATACAACAGGTGCAGGAGATTCTTTTCTTGGGGCCTTCCTTGCAAAGAGAGAAATGATCCCTGTGCAAAAAGCACTCGAAGAAGCTTCCCTCTATACCCATCAAATTCTATCTCAAAGAGGATCCCTTTAGCCTTCATAATTTCCACACCTTAGAGACGAGAAGCCTCTTTACGACGCACTACTCTTTGACGGGCCGTAACTCAACAAAGATCATTAGGTTATGAAAAAAACAATTCTATCGATCACTCTCCTACTTTCAAGTTTTAACCTCTTTGCAACTCCATCCAGTCGAGAACAAATGCACGCCAAAGCGGCCGATATATTTACCAATTGGCACTTCTTTGAAAATGGCCGTGGTATGACTATTTCTCCCAACCTCTCTCGCTTTATGTGGATGTTAGGAGAAGATCGCCAAGCACAAACAAAGAATCTCAAACTCACAAAAGAGCAAAAGGCCGATTTTGTAACAGAGTTTATTTCTAAGAAGTATGGGCTCATTGTAAAAGATAAGAAGCTCATGGGGATCTTCAACGTTAAATATAAGAATATGGATGTTGGTGTACTTGGATGTACCGCTTGCCACTCCGGAAAAGCGGCCGGCGTCTTCGTACCGGGACTGGGAAATAAAACCATTGACCCCTACGCCATTAGTCGCGATGTTCTCAGAATCCAAAGATTCTGGGGTTGGGGTAATAGAGATGAGGACTATAAGTATATCCATGAAAAGTCTATGCACTTTGCCAAGGTAACTAGTGATAAAGCTATCTCGTCACTTACTCGTGGTCTTGTTCCCGACTCAACGATTAAGACCTTTTTCTATAAAGACCATGGCCTTGAGTATCCTAAAGATATGGGAAGAGCTCAAGTGAAGGCGCCACACTTATGGGGAATAAAAGAGAAGAGAGAGCATGGTGTATTCAATGATGGATCATTAAGTGGTGATAGCTATGCTTGGATCTTTGGAGCAGAACTCTATGCTTCTGATTCAGGTGATCACCTTCGCGCCGTACTTCCTAAGATTAAATGGCTAACAGATGAAGTGATTGGAAAACTCCTTCCTCCAAAGTATCCCTTTGAGATTAATCAATCGCGAGTTAATCATGGTAAGGAGCTCTTTGCTAATAACTGTATGAAGTGTCACGGAGATCATGTAAGAGATGATTCAGGGTACCCTATTTACAGTGCTCCAAAAGTCATTGCTAAACATATCGTAAAAACGGATGAAGAGAAACTCAAGGCCATCTCACCAGAGTTTGTTCGTTTAGTAGAAACGGGAAGCCTAGGAGATATTCTAAGTTTTAATCAAGAGAATATTCAAAAAGGATACTTCGCACCTAAGCTATGGGGGATTTGGTCACGCTTTCCCTATATGCACAACGGCTCTATCCCTAACCTCTATGAGGTCATGATTGCTCCTAAATTACGAACTCAAATATTCTCCATGACTGAGGCCGGTGAAGAGCATCGCTTTGACAAAGAAAAAGTCGGTCTCACTCTTTTCACAAGCTCAGAAATGCCAAGAAAATTGAGATCTGCAAAAGGTGGGAATCGAGAAATCTACTGGACTCAAAGAGAAGGTCAATCCAATAGCGGCCACTACTATGAAAAAAGCTTTGCTAAGCTTACCCATGAAGATCGCCTAGACCTAATCGAGTACCTAAAGACCCTGTAGTTGCTCTAGCTTTTCTACCGGTATAAAGAGAAGATCGACTAATCCTTCATTGATAGAATAATCAAGGGGATTGTCGATCACTTCAAAATAATCCTTTCTCTCTACGGCACAAACATAGTCTAGCTCGATAAAGAATTGAGCGAAATCCATAAAGGACTTACCAACTTCTTCCCTCCTTCAAAGACAAAGTACTCGGCACCTTCCACATCAATTTTTAAGAAATCACAACGTGTAATGTCCTTCTCTTTAGCATAGTGATCTAAGGTGATCATTTTTACTTTCGCCTCATAAAGATCTTCACAGGAGCCTTCATGGATATTTCCTCCAACAGCATTTCCAACAAAGTCCTTGGAGGGAAGATGAAAGGTCAATTCCCCTTCTTCTCTACCAAGGGCCAAATGATCAACTTGAATATTTTGAAAACCATTAAGGAGAATATTCTCTTTCAAGACATTGAAGTTGGTTTCAACCGCTTCAATTGCATAGATTTTTATATTTTGGTTTTTAAAATACTGAGCGTATGCACAAGTATAAAGACCAATATTCGCCCCAATATCTAAGATCACAGCACCTTCATTAATGAGTGGTCTTACGAAGAAAATATTCTCATCGTGATATTGGCCACTATAGATGACATTTTCCAGATAGCGCTGAGTGGGTCTTAGCTGCATTAAATGACCAAGGCGCATTTGAACTTTATAGTCCTTATCTTTTTGGATATTGCGATTAACCCATTTTCGCATGATCCACTTTGGGGCGCGATAGGCCTTTGAATAAGTAATCTTATGTACTAGTGAATTAACTTTTGGGATATTTTTCATGCCAGAATTGTAGCATATTGATATTTTCTGAGGAGAGAAAAAACGTTTTAATCAAGAATCTTATTTAAATTCTCTTCAAGCTTTTCTTTCTTTCCAAGAATCAAATCTAGACCAAGTTTAGCTTCTTCAGGTAAATCTTCCATTTCTATGAGTAGCTTACAACAATCAAATATAGAATTTATATCAGAGCGAATGTCATGCCTTAGTTTAGAATCAACGTTCATGACTTCTCACCCTTGCGATTTCTTTAGACATATGTGACTTACTTATCATTAAGGCCTTGGCCGCATCGATTTGCTTCCCACCATGTTTTTCTAGAGTTTTGAGAATAAGCTCTTCTTTGATTTGATCAATATAGCCTTTGAGGCCAAGGGTGAATAACTCATCAGGTAGGTCATCTTTCTCTATTTTATTTGAGGGTTGAGCGATCTTCTTCATAAGAGTCATTTTAGCTGGAAGTTCTTCTGGCCCAACAATACCGACACCAAAAGCATTCCAATTCTCAACGAGATCGTTTACTTCTCTAACATTGCCTGGCCAATCATAGTTTTCAAGAATATCCTTAGCTTCATCAGAAATAAAAACCTTCCTTTCAAACTTTTCTATAGAGTGATTGATCAATGGTACAATGTCACATGTTCTCTGTCCTAACCCCTTAAGGTTAAATACGAAAGTTCTTATTCTATAGAAGAGATCCCTTCTAAAATGACCTCTACGAACTAAGTCCTCCAGATCTTCACTGGTAGCACAAATAACTTTGAAATCTACTTTCTCAGGTTTATTAGCTCCAAGAGGATATATTATTCCTTGATCAAGGGCCGTCAAAAGCTTAAGTTGCGCCTTCGCACTTAGCCCGTGAACCTCATCTAAGAATAAGGTTCCTCCTTCGGCCGTTTTAATAAGTCCCTCTTTATTTTCGTGGGCCCCAGTAAATGAGCCCTTCTTATGCCCAAAGAGCTCACTATCAATTGTCATTTCATTAAATTGCGCACAATTTAAACTGACAAAGGCCGCATTATCTCCATGGGTTACATCGTGAATGATTTTAGCGAGATGAGTTTTCCCTGTTCCAGAGGGCCCTTGAAGCAGAACAGCTTTCTTTGATTGCTTTAGATTACCTATCGTTTTTAAAACCTCAAGAGTATCTCTATCTTGAGTAATAAATTTTGAGCAAATATCATTATAACGAGAACTCTGACCTTTAAATGTTTCAAAGCGCTCCATTATATTGGATAGGGCACGATCGCTCATGGGCTTTGTGATAAAGTCCTTAGCTCCTCTGGCGTAGCCCTTCTCAATGACACCATCTTCATCATGGGACGTCAGCACGACACTATAAATACCTTTTTGAGCTGCGATATCAACAAGCTCAAGCCCATCGAGCTCTCCATTGATATCAAGATCAATCAGGGCGAGATCAATTTCTTTATTTTCAAGATGAAGCATGGCCGTATCGCGACTTCGACACTCCAAGACATTGGCCTTTGCAGGCATTTTCTTTCTTAAATTAAATAGCCATAGCGGATCATCGTCCACAATTAAGATATTCATAAGTTTCTTTTAGTAAACTTGTTTCCTTTTCTCAACTTAGAAGTTTCAGATATGAAACATTTTCACCTTCTTCTTTTCTCTCTACACCTATTTTTAATAAGTTGGCCCTCATCAAAAGCATACTAACTTTTGGCACCCCAATTGCCTTAAGAAAACCACAAAAGAGAAGTTTCCAGGAGGATATGATGAAACTGACTAACGCATTAATATTGACCGCATTAAGTTCACAGGCCATGGCCGGTTTGCCCGATGCAAACAAAGATATTTCAAACCTTGTTTCTAAACTTGATGGAAGGCCCGGTATTGGTCAAATTATTGGAGATCGTGACGCCAATAATATCGTTTACGTAAGACCAACGAGTAAAACCTTTACGGGTGACTTTGCCCAAGTCGGAGGTAGCGTCTCTTGCCATGAGCTTCACGAAAACCGTATTGCTACATTTCGCTATCCCAATGAAACAGAGATTCCAAGAGTTATCTCTAACAGCATGCCCTATTCACCTGCATTTGAAGCAAATTTTGGAGTAGCGGCCAGAAATTCTAAAATTACAAATGATATTCAAGAGATTCGCAGTGATATCTTAAAATACACTCGCGAACATAAAGATATCTACGGAACTTACCAAAAGGCCAAGGCACTCTACGAAGGAAAAAAAGCTCGCTTAGATGTAATCGAATCCAAAGATCGTACACTTGATAGTAAGCTAAATAGTCAATTGGCCATGGCCATGTCTCAAGACGAAAGAACTCTAATTATTGCAGAATATCGTCAAAGTAAGAGAGATCTCGCTCATGACTTGGCCTTCCTTTCAATGGAAGTTGATAATGCACACTTAGAGTATGCAGAAGCTCTAGAAGACTGGGCCCCCTATAAGGATGAATTGGAGTGGCTTGAGAAAGCGGAAGACTCTCTCGTAAGAAGTTATGATCGACTGCAAAGAATCTCTATTGAAAGTTTAAGAAGATCAAAAGAGCTCATTGATGTACTTGAAACACGTCCGATTGGATATGCAACCGCATCTTATTCATTCAATGCAAACTCTGAAATTGAAAACTTAAGATCGGCCATTAATGAATTAAACTTACCGGCCTATAATGTCTTGGCCCTTCCTGTCTTTGATGTCCGACTCAACACTGGAATTAATATCTCTATGAATGGAAGAGTTGATAACTTTAACTATCAATATGAGACTTATAATTTTCCTTCACAGCTAGACCTCTCTCACCCTGATGCAAGAGAGAAGACATTCAACTACCCAAATACGAAATTAAGTGATCAAAATGGAGAAGGGAATATTCTTGTAAACTACCCTGATATGGAAGGAAGCTTTGGTGGTGCACGTGCCTTTAAATTTCCGGTAACTCTCGGTGCATTCTGTGGATATCCAAAAAGTAAGAAAGTAACCTACTCTTTTACAAATGATGAAGGCTACGTTCATCAAGAAGATGTCATGCAAACGGTTTATGAAAGTCCCGCACCAGAGCAGGCCATATTCGCTCAACATGTTGGCCTTCGCTACAAATTCTTCGAAGCAGCAGCTCCTATCAAAGGAAAGTGCCGAATGGATATCAAACAAGCCTCTAACTATCACAGAAGTAGAGGTAGTAAATCAAGCTGGCGTTGGTTCAAAAAAGTAACTCACCGTTGGGATGATACAACTCATAATCTTGCTAATGAAATGGGAATCAAATGTGAAATCACAGAAGCTCCAAGTAGTATCAAAGAAGAAGATATGAAACAAGCAAGTGATGAACTTAAGAATATGCTCTATCAAGATATGTATTCAATGTTCATTATGACATACGCAAAAGACTACGATCTTGAGGTAGCAGTTCCAACTCATGCAGAAGGAAAACCTCAAGTTTTTGGAAATCTTGGAAATGGAATCATGAATATCTGCGGTCACAACAAAGGCTGTCAGATTGCAAATGTCGTACTTAAGTCACTCGACGACTTAGTAGGTGTTCGACACTCTGGAAGTACAAGCTCACGTATTACTTCGACAGGTGTCCTGCAAAGAGAGATGAGTCTAAATACATTTATTGTTAATGAAGGCGCTGCAAACTTTGAAATGAGAGTTTGTATCGATAAAGAGAAGTGCCAGTAGGTAGTAGGTAGTTCGGGAGGAGGGTTCCCCTCCTCCCATTCTCTTAAAACAAATGAACGAGGATAAAAAAATGAAAAAGAATATAAAAATTGCAATGGCCGTACTTACAACAATGTCAGCAATCACAGTATTTAATTTTGCGAATAAAGATTCAGAAACAAATAAATATATGAATAAAACAGCAACTAAAAAACAGGAAGTAAATAGAATGGAAACACCAATATCAGTAACGCTAAAAAAACCAGGGAACGAAGTAGTAGAAACAGTACTAGCACCTTCAGAAGAGCTAGAACTTAAGGCCTTAGGCAAGAAAATTGATAAAAAAACAAAGCGTTTAAAGAATGTTATCGCCAATATGCACAAAATCATTCAGGAAACACCTATTGATAAAGATAAATTCAAAGAACTTGAAAATGAATATATGGCCATAGGAGCACAAATCAAAAACGATATTATTTCATTTCAAAAGCTTTCATGGAGCGAAATGAATCAAGTTGATCCCTATAAGAATGAATATGTTCAGCATTGGAAAGCAAACAAATAAGAAAAGTTTGAACTAAGGATATAAGATGAAAAAAATTGCCACTACCCTATTTATGATAATGACTGTGCACTCTAACGCAGCTCACCTAACTAACCTAGCAGGTCGAATATTTGTAGTACCAACACAAGTTGAGAAAGTTAATATCGAGAAGAATCAAGAACTGGAAGTTTACTGTTCTATGACCAGTCAATATCTCGAAACTTTTCGTGAAAGATATGAAGATTACGAATGTCTTTCAAGTAATCCGAGAAGAGAAATCTGTAAAACTATCGATAGAATCTATAAGAGAGTTGCCGATGCTCCAGGCGCCCTTGGGACTGATTTACCTAAGGAAGTCGCCCTAGAGCTAAGTGAAATCAAGCTTGTTCAGCTCAATCGATCAGAATTACTTCAAGAACTAAGTATCGAGGAAGATCAATTAGTAACAGTAGATAAGTATCAATATCTAGAATTAACTCAGATTGACTCTGTCGTTACTCATCATACAAAAGAAGTTGGAAATTTTCTTTTTGCTCTAGAGGCCCTTAAAAGAGATTCAACTCCTAAGAGAAAAGACAATACCATCATCTTTAGCGATAGATTAAGCGCATGTGCATTCAATACAGGAGAAACAAAAATTCAAGCGATCGCTTCTCTAGATTTTGAAGCTCATGACAAGACTCCACAAAAAGTAATGGCTTTTCTCAATCATTTAACTCACAACCTGGAAGAAGTTTTCTATAAGCATATGGACTTATCTGATCCTTCAATTGCTCCTCATCAGAGGGCCTATTCACTGATGAGATTTGGTATTGAACTAGCTGATCTAAAAGAAGAAATAAAAGATGATGAAATATTTAGACTCTTTTTCAAAGTAGCTCCAATGAAAGATATTCATTTCTGGTGGAATAACTTCTTTCAAACGAATGAAATGAATCAGTCCATAACGTTTAAAAGACCTCATTCAAATGATTTAAAGCGTTTATACAAAGAAGAAACCTTTACGATTAGTAACTCAATTGAATTTGAAATCATCAAAGGAGAAAACTAATGAAAAACCTCCTTATCATGATCTTCATCGTTGCTATTGCTTCGTTAAGCTCATGTAGTGAAGAAAACTCTGGGGCCAATGATTCTAATATCATCACACCTCCTAGAACAGATACTTTAGGAGATAATGAAAATGATACTGACTCAACACCAGCTATAGCTCCAGATTGCTTAAAAGAGTTACTCGAAACTAATGCTTTAGATGTCAATACAACAAATGAGTTCTTTGAAGTTATGAGTCTGATAGCAAGTAGCTGTAAAGAGCTAAAAGAAAGAGAAGAATTAAATAAATTTTTAAAACAAAATATTAGCGAAAGCTCGAATTTCTTTGAAGATACAATTCGTGTTTTTGAAATAAATTAAAATGGAGAATTGAAATGAAACTTAATCATACAAAATTAATAATAATAAAAGCACTCATCCTAATGGCCCCCATTTTTGCATCTCATGCTAGTGATGTTGGCCTTCCCGGTAGAGGCATTACACCAAGAAGAGAAGAGATTGATTTTTGCGACATGCTTAGAGGATCTAGATCAAATGATCTAATTGGAATACCTCCAAAAATTGAAATTCCCTCGTGGGGAGCAAATAATGTAGATCTTGATTTAAATGAGAATAAAGAAATCAACTTTGACTTTAATAGTGATATAGATTTCGCTACTCAAATCAAGAAAGAAGCGATTATTAAGCAAATCATGGGACACTTGGCCCATATCATTGATCTCAAAGGAAGAGTAACTACTTTTCTAGAAGATAACAGAGAGGTATATGGTCGCTATGTCTCTTTAACTGAGCAAAAAGAACTCTTTGCAAGTCGCGTAAAGAGACTCGAAGTTGAGCGAAAATCTGCCATGGATGATGTAAGAGATAAGATTGCATCCATTGGTCCCGAGCACGGAACGTGGAAAACAAAGAGAATGATTAATGCTCTTGAAGAACAGTTATCATCACAGCTTTCCTATATTGATAAAGATCTTAGTCCCAGCAAAGATAGACTCAGAAAAATTGAAGATGAGTATTTTGATGTACTTTCACAGTGGTCACCTTATCAAGAATATCTAAGTCAACTTGAGAATTTAGAGTCTAATTTAATGAAGTCATTAAAGACATTAAAAGAAGTTGAAGCTGCTTCACGTACTACGACTTCAAATAACACTGGCTCAAGTTATGGGAACCTTGCAGATTTATCATCACGAATTACAAAACCAATCAATATTAGAAATAACGGCTCAATTAATAATGATTGGCTCATTAACCTAAGGAAGTATTGCAAGCCTTAGCTTAAGTCCTATGTTCAGGCACCTCATGTCCAGTGAGGTGCCATCTTATCGGATATAATTCCTCTAATCCAAAATAATTTCTTAAATTCAGATTCATCAAAAGATGATGAAATCACAAGTTGCTTATGGCCTCTCTCAAATAAAGAGAGAGCATACTCTCCACCTTCCCAATCTGAGTTATCAAAGTGAGAATCAATAAAAAAGAAAGTTTGCTTACTAATATGATCATTAGAACATATATACTCTTCACACAGTTCTGGACTACTAAAAACTTCAAAGCGCTCTTGAAGTCCCGCTTTCTTTGCTGCCATTTTCCAGTTTAGAGAAACCAGTTGATCATCTTCAATCAAAATAATCAGTGGAGCAATCCTTGATTCTTCAACAATATTAAAATTCTCACTTGAAAAAGTGATAGGTAGAGAAAAATAAAAACAAGCCCCTTGTCGATCTAAATTCTTTGCTCTTAGTAGCCCACCCCAGCTCTCAAGTTGCTCTCTTGCATGAAAAAGTCCAATTCCATTACCAGACTCTTTGGTTGTCCTTCCCTCTTCGAAGATATAAGGTAGAACCTCTGTAGGTACTCCTGGGCCATTATCAATAATGCAAAAGAGAAGATGGCCATTAATCTTTGATCCCGTAACTTCTATTTTTCGATTATCAACTTCACTAAGTGCTTCACACGCATTATTAAATAAATTAAAAAGAATAGTTTTCAGCTCTGCTTTATTATAGGCGCAAGACTCTGTGTAGACATCTTCCTCAAAGCTCAATTTAAAGTCTATTGTGCCCTCAAGCTTATGAGTTGAAACATATTCATTGAAACATTTTTCAACATAGAATGAAATATAATCATCCACTAAGTCTTGATCATCACTCTTTGCTGTTTTTAGAAAGTGTTGTCCAAGATTATCAGTAATTTGCATTACCTGAGATGCAAGACCCATTAGATTCTCTTTAAGCTCAGAATCAATATTAGGGTTATCTTTCAATGGAATAATATTCTTGTAGAGAAAGTTTATAGGAGTTTTAATATTGTGAACCAAGATTTTACCAAAGCGCTTATCTGCTTCAAGTTGTTGAGTTTTAATTAAATCTTTTCTTGCTTTATTGAGTTTCTCATTTGTTTCGATAACAGCGTCATACATTGGTCTCAGTTCTTGAGGAATATCACTCTTTCCAATTGGGTCTGCACTTACATTTTGATGATCTATTAGGTTTAAAATCGACTGTATAATCTTATCAAATGGCTCTTTAAATACTCTATTTATAAGAATATTAGAAATATATAAAATAAAAAGAAAGGACATGAGAAAGAATAAAAGAAAGTATATATATTCTTTAATTCCAAAACCATAACTGGAATATCTAGGTATTACAGCAATTCCAGATATTTTCGATACCTGATCGTCAAATAATTTCACATAGAAGCGAGAATCCACTTTACTCTTACAAATATTCGGAAAATCCCTATTAAGAGGAATCTTATTAAGAATTTCACATTCTTTATCAAAGACAGCAACAGCATCAACGAGGTTTAATCTATAAATAGCACGTCCTAGAACTTGATACTGAGAGCGAATGCGATAGTCTTCTAAGTTATTAAGAACAAGATCAATCTGTTCATCTAAAATATTTTGCACAAACTCTTTGTTGCGAGAAGAGTTAAAGAGGAAAAGAATGAGTGCTCCAAAAATGAAAAGCCCAAACAAAGTTGAGCCAATCACAATTGCAATACGAGAAGATAGTTTCTTATTCTTAGATATATTCATAGGAACCAATAGTTTTCTTAAATGGAATTCCTAAATAGATTAACACAAATATTGCTATTTCTAAGAAGTTTAGGGCTTATACCAGCATCTAGGCCTTGGCCCAAAATCGTACGCTTCTTCACGAGTACAAGCAGCAACTTTTGGGTCATCAATATCGAAGTCTAGAGTATAACTTTTATCGCATAAAGCTCCCTCAAAATATGTATCAAGGCGACACTGAGCTTTCGGATGGAGGTCACTCGTCCACCAAACACGTCGTCGCGATGGAGAATCAAAAGAAACCTCCCTCTTAGGCCAACTAATATCAGCTAGCACTCGCGCCAAGTCACGTCCGGCCATTGCCCCCCTTTGGCAAATGGCCACATCCTCTTGGAGGTTAAATACTTTCTCACAGCGTTTAGTTACCACTTCTGGGATATTCATCTTTTTCACGAGCTCGACATTATTATCGCTTTGAGCATAGCGACGAAAACACTTCGTTGTTCCAAAGTAATCTGATTGCCCTTCATTTGTTACCCAAGTGGCCGAACTATCACCACCAGCTTTTGGTGCTCCCCCCAGGTGATGACCTACTTCATGACAAGTAACAAGAGCAAAACCATCGACTGTATTGAGTTGATGTCGTGCCATTCCTCCGTGCATATGGATAAGCCAATTGTCTCCTTCCCGACTTGCATAGGCATTTACCGTCTCATCAATCCAAAGACGCTTAACTTGAAACGTTGCACCTTGGGCTTGAATAATTGGGTTATAAATTTCTTCGACTCGATCAAGAACTTTATTAAATTCAACTTGAGTTATATTGTTTGAGTTCTTTGCTCCGACAGGAATTCTAAGATCATTCTTCGGTGCAATTCCCTTACAGGCCAATGAGGGAATCGCCACGCTTAAAGCGAGGACACCAATCCATAGTTTCATAAGCTAACTCCGTGCTTTCTAATTGATTTGAATTTACTTTTAAATTATGGCAAATATTCGATGAAATATGAATCAATGTGAGAAGATTTCATTTTCTTAATTAAGACTTTAAGCTCTCTGAAAATCGGCTCAAAAACTGATCCAGTAGAGGAAGTATCTCTTTCTTAAAGGCATCAGGTGCTGTGATTAAAACCTTAGAATTATTATGGGGAAGATTAGTTAAGGTTAAGCGGTAGTCGCCCTTATTATCTTCTTGCCAAGAAAGTGCATACTCTCTTCTTTTGAAGCTTCCACCGGCAAGGGGGAGTTCTGCACATTCAGGAGCAAGCTCACCTACAGTAACTCTAAAAGGTATCTTTACTTCAGCTTTATAGAGCTCAGTCTCGACTTCACGAATTCTTCTATCCTCACTCGAGTTATAAACCACACGCGGCTTATTCTCTTCTATGATCTTATTCATTTGATTCTTTAATTCGTCTAGTTGAGTCATTTAACTGGCCTTCTTAAATTATTTCGATGACTCGATTATAGGTAAGAATAGAAGAGGCGTCTAGAATTGACGCCTCTCGATATTTACTTATTTTAAAATACCCCACTCTTCAGCTGTAACCAGTGTTGAGTGAATTCCTTTATTTTCAGAAAATGAACCTGTACTTCCCCCTGAGAACTCAGAGTTTGGATCAACCGTAATCGCATGGCCCATACCAATAATTCTGTGAATACGAATGACTTTATCTCCATTTTGATCAACAAAGTAAGAGTGCTCATTTTGATCACCAAGATCTACACGAGTTTCTTTAGAGTTAATACCATGAATATTTCCCCACTGCTTTGTGAGTTCTGCTGCATTCTTTGGGTTAACCGTATAGTCACTTGTTCCAAACCAAATTGAAATCTTTGGATAATCTCCACTATGATCAAATGCCTCTCTCACAAGGTCACCCCATTGCTGTGCAGGGAGACTCTTAGACTGGTACATACATGTGAAAGAGCTCATGAGATCGGTAGCACAACGATAGGGAATTCCGGCCATGATTGATCCGGCCTTAAATACATCGGGATACATTGAAAGCATCGCTGCGGCAAAAGCCCCACCAGCAGAGAAACCTGTGATGAAGATACGATCCTCTTCGATATCATGTTTTCCTTTGATCGTTTCAATCATTTGAGCAATAGATTGGTTTTCACCTTGACCTCGTACCAAGTTTGCCTGGTCTCCATATTCTCCACCCCAGTTAAAGCACATTGCAGGGTTATTAGCAGATTTCTGCTCTGGAAATATCACGATGAATCCATGCTCTTTTGCCAGTTGTGACCAACCACTTCTTTGATCATACTCAGCAGCGCTTTGCGTACAACCATGAAGAGCTACAACAAGGGGTACACTCCCTTGAATACCTTCAGGGATATATTCATACATCGTTAAGTTGCCAGGGTTACTTCCAAACTCCGTAAATTTATTCATTTTTGCTAAGACACCTGTACTCAATAGTAAGGTTAGAGCAATACTCATCATCATTTTCATTTTGTCCTCCTAAGCGATTTACTTTATGAAGAACAGGCTATCGTTTTAAGGCATGCCTGGACGAGTTGGAATATGAGTGATTTTACAAGAAAGACTTTTATACGCCTGTACAATTACCTTTAATATCAATAACTTAGATTATTAAATGAAAGAAAAAAGTGGTTTTTTGTAAGAACCACTTTCCTTGATTACTGGTCTGTAGAAATGCGCTTTGCTTTGAGAAGTCCCTTGGCCTTACAAACAGATGTAGAGTCAAAACCTAGACCAATTGATGGAAGAATCGCTTCATAACTAAATTCAATTTCTGAAAGGTCACAATTTAGCTTTCTCTTCAAACATTCTTCATAAATAGAGGTCTTAATTTTTTGATTTAGGTTTTCAACCTGCTCCCCTGATCCTCTCTCGCAGCTATTGGCCGCTTCAAATACACTGGGAACAAATCGTTTATTACTGCGCTCAACAATAATAAATTGGTGGTTAGAAGTTGCAACTAAAGCAGCTCCAAATCGATCTAAGAAGAGGTGGTCATATTCACCAGTGAAATGGCCAATTTCATGTAATAACATGGTGACCGCTTGTTTTTCGGTTGTATTTTGATTTTCATCTAGAGAAACCACGACCAAGGCATTAGGCTCTTTATAAAAACATATTGAATTCTCATCAGGGCAAGCTTCATCTTGGAATTTAAAATCAAAATTGTCTGCATAAAACTTCAACTTTATATACCTAGGACTTCCTTCAATATCTGTGAGTAGCCATTCTTTAAAGTAATCATCTATTTCTAGGTGATCAATAGTATCCTCATTAATACCGGCCAGTAACTCTATGGCTTCTATGCGAGCATTGGCAAAGAGAACCTTTACGAAGTCTGTACCGTTGCCAGGTCCACTTTCAGAGTTGAGCAGAGGTGAAGCAAATGCGCTTAATGAAACTAGAATGAAAAGAAATGTATTCAATAATTTTTTCATTTTTTACCTCTTATTTACTTACTCTAAAAAACTGTACGGCCAATTGATAAGTTTTGTCACCATCTGATTTTTCCATAAGATGGCACATATCTTCTCTAAATTTAATGATTAACTGTTTCGCCTCATCAATCTTGGCAGAATCAATCGTTAACGTGCAGCTATCATAGCAGCGCTCATCTACTGTTTGCTCACTTATTTGTTCACTGGCCATTGAGAGAACTTCTCTATGATGATTTTGAATAGCAATATGAGGTCTATCTTTTGGAGTAGTCAACCTCTTTGAAGTCTTAATAAGCTTATCTCCCTCAACACTAACAAGCCCCATTCCTATAAGCCGACTCAAAGCTTCTTCAATTTCTTCAATTGAATACTCTTTCACTAATCGCTTTTGAATCCACTGTGCAGAGTACTGAAAACTTGGAAGTTGAGTGAGTTCAAGTATTGCCATGTGCAGCCACTTGCTGATGATTTCGAAGTACTGTTCATTGAGATAAGTACTCTCATTAGAGGGATGATAGAGAAGAATTTGCTTCTCATAGAAATCTTTTTCTGCACCATGGGCCGTATGAAGTCCTACAATGGCCTCAAAGTATTTAAGCTCTTTACGCGATAATTGAAGGGATTGATTAATTGATTCAATATTAGTGGGAAGTATCGCCTTCTTCTCATTCATCCAACCAGATAAGGAAGAGTGAGTCGATAGACCCATCTGTTTTGCCCATGCACGGATAGAGAAGGAGGGATTCTTCTCTTTCTTTTCATGAAAAATATCCTCTAAGAATTTATGGGGATGAATATAGTCAAAAACACTGATCAAATGGGACTCCAACAAAAGAATATCCTTTTTATTTACAATTTTTAGCTAGGAACTTTTAGTCACACCGCACAAGAGCCAACGAGTTATTGAAAATCTTACCCCCAAACTCTATACTTTCCCCATGAAAATTGATCAATATAATCTCGATGACTACTCTGCCCTTCTCTTTGACCTCGACGGTACGCTAATCAACTCTATGCCCTTACATAATAAGGCCTGGACTGATGCTTTTGCCGCCAATGGAGTCACTATAACAGAAGAGTTTCTTCAAGAAACGGCAGGAACAAAGAGCATTCGCATCGTAGAGATCGTAAATGAGCGCCATGGTACCCAACTGGATCCAGCCAGTGTGGCCCGCCAGAAGAGAGATCAGTATTTAAATACTTTACATGAAGTTGAAGTTGTCGCTCCTCTTCTAGATATTATAAAGAAATATCAAGGAAAGAAGCCGATGGGCATCATTACAGCAAGTAGCCACGAAGTGGTAGATCAGCTGCTGCCAAAACTTGGAATTGATCATTACTTCCAGTCCATCGTCTGTGCTGATGACACTAAGCTTGGAAAAGATACTACTGAACCTTATTGCTTGGCCGCAGATCAATTGAGTACACAAATGAAAGACTGTATCTTCTTTGATGATGGAGACGTTGGACTTCAAGGTGCCAAACTCTCAGGTATGGATGTTATTCATGTTGATATCACAACAGAGAAAGTATTCAAGGCCCTAAATTAGTGAAAGTTGCTTTAGCAGGAGCTACAGGACTCGTTGGTAATCTTGTTCTCAAACAGCTACTTGAGAATCAAGAGAGTCAACTCATTACTCTTAATCGTAGAAATATCCAAAGTCATGAAAGACTTGAAAACCAGGTTATAGATTGGAGTACGTGGACGCCAATAGGACTTCCAGCAGACATATTTATCTGCTGCCTAGGAACGACCATAAAGAGTGCAGGCTCTAAAGCAGCATTTAGAGAAGTTGATTTTGAATATGTTAGAAGATTCGCCCAATGCGCTAAAGCATCAAATGCAAGTAAGCTAATCTTTATATCTGCGAATGGGGCCAATTCAAACTCTTCAATCTTTTATAATAGGGTGAAAGGTGAAGCTGAAGAAATGCTTAAAAGCTTCAACTTTCCATCTCTCGCCATACTAAGACCATCCTTACTCATAGGACATAGAAAAGAGAGTCGCTTTGCAGAGGCCATTGCTCAAAGAGTAGCTCCTCATCTAGACTTCTTACTATGGGGAAGCTTCGAAAAGTATCAATCTATTAGCGCAGAAAAAGTCGCCCAAGCCTGTAGTGACCTTTGTAAAATAGAATGGTCAGGTAACTTGATTTTAGAATCAGATAAAATCAAGTCTGGAAACTTACTTTAAATTCAATTGCTTCCAAATAAATTCTAATGCCTATACCTCACAGGTCATATATGTCTATAATAGAGATGTGCTAATTAAATCGAGCTTACTCAATCGGAGAATCTATGAAAAACCTTTCAATGCTATTTATATGCCTAATTGTGACAGGTTGCTCACTTAACAAGAGAGACATCTCCTCTAATAGTGTCCACGAAGTCTCCGAAGAACAGCCCCCTATTGAGCAAGGAGAGGTTTGGGGTCCTAAAGAGATGGAGTCCGCAAGAATTATTAGAGGACAATTTCGTGATAACCTCATTGAGGCCACAGGTGATTCTCCTATAATGAGAAGAGATGCCCACCCTAAACATCATGGCTGCGTACAGGCAAACTTAGAAATTGATAATAGCAAGTTACTTCCTAAGTATAAGGTTGGTTTATTTGAAAATCCTGGAAAATATAAAAGTATTATCCGCTTTTCTAATGGCGATCCTAATCCTTTAAAAAGTGATCTCGAAAAAGATGTTCGTGGTATGGCCATAAAAATCACTGGTGTTCCCTATACAAATTACCTCACCGAAACTCATGTAGAGGAAACAATGGGTATACATGATCTTGTCTTCATGAATAGTGATCGCTTCTTTATCAAGAATCCTAAGCACTACGGAAAATTTATGGATGCTGTTGATGGTGGTGGTCTATCTCTAGCGAGTTTCGGAATATTTAGTTTTCTAAATCCAAGTGATGGCTTCTTAAGTATTCTTCTAAAAGCATTTAATATGAAAGTCGCAAACCCTCTCGATATCGATTACCACAGTGCTACGCCTTACAAACTAGGCCAGAATTCAATGAAGATGAAATTTAAAAGTTGTAAGAAGGAAAAAGATATTCTTGAAGAAAGTAGAGATGAAAATTACTTATCCCAAAAGTTATTGAGCTATTTAGATAAGAATTCTTCATGTTTTGATTTCTATATACAACCTAATCTGGATATTAAAAAAAATGATATTGAAAATGCACAGAAGCACTGGAAAACAAAGAAAAGTCCATTTATTAGAGTAGGAAAGCTTACCATTCCAAAGCAAGCAAAAGAAACTATTTTGGAAAGAAATGAAGCATGTGAAAATACATCATTCAATCCTTGGCGTGCCCCAGAATCAAATAGACCTCTTGGTGGAGTAAATCGCATAAGGCTAGAAGTTTATATAAAACAAGCTAAGATGAGACAAGAGTACAATGGTATAAACTACCCAGGTCCAACCTTCCAGTAAGTGAATATTAATAATATTAAATCGACCGTAGATAAGGTAATTAACCACTCTATACTATGGTCGATGGCCTTCTTTATCGCTCTAATTATTATTTTATGTAAGAGCTGGAGCCTATCACAACCCTATCTCACCTTTGGTGATGAAGTTATTTACTATAAGATTGAAGCTTCTATTCTAGAGCTCCTCATTTCTTCTAGAGAAACTCTTGGTCATCCCCCATTATATCCTATAATTGTAAAATCTCTTCAGTATCTTACAGGAGAGGATGCCATCATTGCTCTAAGGATAGTATCTCTTACTTTCTATTCTCTATTAGGATTGATGTTTTATCGAGTTTCCAAAGCTATCTTCTCCTCATTTGAAGCTTGCCTTTTAAGTATATCAATACTGACAACCCCACTATTATGGGGACGATCACACCTCATTATTCCCAATATTATTGTTTCGGCCCTTCTCTTTGCTTCACTTCATTTTTATATAGAAAGAAAGCAAAAACTCGGCGATATTCCTGTGTACTTATCTATTTTAACAAGAGAGTCCTCTCTGACCTTTGCAGCGCTTTTTCTCATTTGGAAAAAGAATAGAAAAGCATCATTCATTATTTTGGGTGCGCTCTTTTCTTATTATCTTTTGAGAAATTTAATAGGGTTTGAAACAATATTCTATGGACCCGCTCAACTAGAGGCCAAATATACAGGTCTCTCAAGCTTCTTAGTATTAGATGAAAGATGGTTTAGCACATTAAAAAGTATCTTTAGCGACCTGCTCTATACAGAGAAGACTATTTTTCATTATCTGCTCGTTATTTTTCTACTTGATCGACTCAATTTTTATATCTTTAGAAAGTTAAAGTTTGAAAAGCGAGTAACGATACACTTCTTTTTAGTCATCGCCCTTATTCTTCTATCATGCTTTATCATATTTCGCTGGGAGTGGGTTTCTTACTTTGCTCTTATACTCAATACATATATTCAATATGAAAGTTTTCCAAGCGGAAACTACGCTTACTGGCAGGGAATCCTCTATAGCATATTTCTCTTTCTTATTCTAAATCTGAAAAGAAAGTCCACGATACTATTCACAATGAATCAAAAAAAAATCATCTTGTCTGGATTGCTCATTTCAAGTGCTTATATTGGATTTTTCTCCTTTTACCGAGACTATTACGATCGAGATATCATGATATTCTATCCCCTCTACTACTTAACTCTATTCACTATAGTTAGAGTATTATCTTCTAGCAGATTCTTAATTATAGTAAGCTTGTCCATTTCAATTTTCATTAATATTAGCATCTTTACTAAGAGCAATCTTGGTTTATATCGTACCGAGAAATCTATTAATCAAATATCCAGAGATACCTACAAGGTTCAAGCCCTTGGACAAAAACAAGAATTTACCTGTGTAGATAATGAAGTATACAAGACTCTACCTTTGCCTCATATTGAAGTCATCCAGGAAAAATCTAAATGCGAGTTCTTGATTACTTTTGATCATTCCTTGGGACAAATTAAAGATGTCTATGACCTGGAAACAAGTTCAAAGAATATCTACCTTGTTCGCCTTTGATTAGCTTTTTCGTTTTTTTCTAGTCGCTTGAGAGGGTCCTTTACGATTTCGGCTCTTTTTACTTTTTTGTTTTGATATGGAGAGATCAATATGAAAGGGATGATCGAGTACTCTTGGTATTTCTAGTTTGATTAAATTTTGTATATTTCTGAGAAGAGCTAAGTCCTTTTCGGTACATAGAGAAATGGCCATTCCATTTCTTCCCGCTCTGGCCGTACGACCAATTCTATGAACATAGTATGTAGCATCTTCTGGTAGATCGTAGTTAATAACAAGGTTCACACCATTAATATCTAGACCACGTGAAGCTATATCCGTGGCCACGAGAACTCTAATTACGCCTTGATTGAAATCTTCTAAAGCCCGATTACGTTGGGCCTGAGAACGATTACTATGAATCTCACCAACGGTAATACCACTCTTTTTTAATTGCTCGACTATATTAGCAACAGCATACTTCGCTTTGCAAAAGATAATAACTTTTCTTAAGTCTACATCTTCTAACAGATTTAAAAGAAGGTAGTTCTTATTTTCAGCAAGTATATAGTAGATTGATTGCTTAATAGTATCTACAGTTGAAGACTCTTTCGATACTTCGATCTTCTTTGGTTGACTTAAGAGAGATTCGGCCAATGCTTCAATTGCAGCTGGCATTGTGGCCGAGAACATAATTTTCTGAGCTTGACTTGCAATTTTTGAGCTGATTAGCTTCACACAATCATGAAACCCCATATCCAACATCATATCAGCTTCATCTAAGACAAAGGTTTCAACCTGCGTGAGACTAAGCTCAGTAGAATCTAAAATATCAATAAGGCGTCCCGGAGTAGCGACAATAATATCAACACCAGAGCTTAGTTTTTGCACTTGAATATCTTTACTAACCCCTCCAATAATAAGGGAGAATTCTAATGAACTTTTAATTGAATAGTTATTTAAATTATCATAAATCTGCGTAGCTAACTCTCTTGTGGGTGCTAAGATGAGAGCACGACAATGAAAGCAATTCACTTTTGCAGTAAAGGCCAGGGCCCTATTAAGTACAGGTAAGCAAAAGGATGCTGTTTTTCCTGTTCCAGTTTGGGCAATACCAAGCAGATCATGTCCTTCAAGAAGAAGTGGAATAGCTTCTTCTTGAATACGTGTAGGTTTCTTATATCCCATCTTAGATATAGATTCTAAAATTAAAGGATGAAGGTTAAAGTCTAAAAAGTTTATTTTTTCTTCACTTTTTCGTCTAGGAATTCAAATTTAGTATTTTCAACTTTTCTATCTGGCCTATCTGGATCAGGGGCACGATTCTCACCGAGATGAGCTTTACTCTCCCAAGTTCTAATAAGAAAATGTAATGGACCATAATTAATATCGTCGCTCATCCTCAGCTCCTGACAGAAATGTCTAAATGAATGTGTTAAATATACCAAATGTCATAAAAAAGGTCTATCCATCCATATACACACCCTAATATTCTAAGTTAAAGTCGCTGATAACAAAAAAATAGGAAATCTATAATGCAGTGTGAGTTTGAATTATTAGGGCAAGAATTTATTGAGCTATGTAATCTTTTAAAGACAGTTGGGGCCTGCCAAACAGGCGGTCATGCAAAACTAGAAATTGGTGAAGGACGAGTGAGTGTTGACGGAGAAACAGAAACTCGTAAACGCTGTAAAATAAGAAAAGGCCAGGTTGTGACCTTTGAGGACTATACTATAACTGTAAAATAATTCATCACAATTAAAGTGAAGGTGCTAATGCACCATCACTTACTGATAGATAATCGCCTTTACCTGATTAGGACTTAGAATATTTTGATCAAACTCCATATGCTTCACATCTTTTAGGGCCTTCGCTGCACTTGGATGAATATACTCTACATGACTTAGACTATTCATTTTGAATAACTTCTTTTTTGTTACAAGCATTTCAATCCGATCTAAATTTATGGATTTCCCAACTCCAGTAACTTCACCCGCCAAAACTTTAAGGCCCTGTCCCCTTAGTTCATTAACATCCACATGATGCTTGGCCAATACACGGAGAACTTCTTGCCCAACGCCAGTAACTTCTCCAGCAAAGCATAATGAGCTGACAAGAAATGTAATCATTAAAACTAGTTTTTTCATTGGATCGCCTCCGTTCTTTCAGGCAAAATTTGAGAGTCATTCATATTTAATGTAAAATAAGGAATATCTCCTTCGTAAAAAGGTGATTTCGTAATATCAATAATTTTCTTAATCGCCTCTTTCTGAATTTGTTTTATCTTTTGAATTCCTTCTTCATTTAGGCTTTCACTAACCGTGTAGAATAAGTTCTGTCCTTCACATACTTTATCGAGCTTAAAGTGGGCGACAAGTTGGGGAAGATGATCCAAAACAATAGATACATCTAATCCAAAGTTTTTCTCCATTGCATGAAAGCTGTCCCCTTCACGACGAATTAAGCCATTCTTCATTAGGTACTCGAGTTTCTGTACACCAATCTTCCCGTAATTAGATTCAATACTCTCCATAGTTGCACCCGTTCGATTAGCACAGAGCTTATACACAAAGTACGAGGTTGAATCACGTAAGAAAGAATTCAAATCGGCCTTATAGCTATGATCAATCTTAGTTTCCACATAAGGTCCAAAAGATGATTTTAAGAGCTCTCCAAGGGGCCCATCGTAACTTTCAACAATAACAGATAATCGCTTTTCACTTGTAAGAGCACTGACCAGAGCTAATACTGTATGAGGAGCAGGATCCCCTTTAATATCGTCATTCTTAAGTCTTCTAAGCGTTGTAGCCCCTATTCCTGATTTCATCGCTAATGCATTAAGGCTAACATTGGGGTATCTATCGAGATAGGTATCCAACATTGTCTTTAACTGGCAAGTAAGAGTCATTAAATCCTCCGAAAGTATAACCATTTTCAACATATCAAATCTCTAAATATAGAAAACTGTTTTCATCGGGGAACGGCCATTTTCACGACGTATGTAATAAATTTTCAGAAAAATTGAATATCATTTAAGAAAAAGGTGCCCAAAAGGGCACCACCTTACCTAACCTCTTCTATTTCTTAGAACAAGCTCCCTACGTGTCAGGCATCTACCTGAAACAGGATCGAAAATCAGATTTCGCGCACATGTAGGATTTCGTCCCACATCCGGTCTAGATGGTCTTGTTGGCCTTGTTGGTCTCGTGGGTCGCGTTGGACGATTTCCATTTCCACATTTTGATGTATTCACTTTAAGCTTAAGTTTACCAATAATATCAGCAGTATCCAGTCCTATATAAACGAATGATCCCAGAGTTTCACCATAGGGAAGTATATTGGCCCTAATCAGATTTCTAAGATTAAACTTGTATTTTGAGTCCTGACGGCTAGAACAATTACCCTTTACTTCAATATTCTTATGCCCAGACATTGTCCAGTCTTCATCGGCCGGCTCCATTCTCCATATTTTTCGCGCTATAAAGTCACGTTTAATTTTAGAATTAGCACCAGGGGTTTTTAAGTCGACCAGCTGAGAGTTAAAAAATGCAGTCGTCCCCTCATCCATGATAGTTGTTCCTCTGAAATCAACATTTACATCAATGCTATCAATTCTATGCTGAGCAGGAATATCGGCTTCTATAAAAATATTACAAATTTTTTGTACAAGATTTTTATCAAATCGACTTGCGGCCCTATTATTATCAATCGCTACATCATTATCATTGTCGCCATCAAATTGAGGTAACTCAATCAACATTTCATTAAATAGAATGGATACGGCCTCACCATCTGGACTTGTAACAATATCAGTACTTCCTGCAGGACAACCTGTTCCAGTAGCCTGAATATTTGAAAATGTACTCGCTTCTACTAATGGAGTTGAAGTTAAAATTAGTCCAGCAAGTACAAGCATATTCTTTAATCTCATTTCTCTCTCCTTATTTCTCTCATCCAAAAGAAGTTCTCTTGACTACGCTAAGGTAAACCTCTCTCTTTTCTATGACCAGTGCATATCACCGACCAAGTAATGAAATCGTACCACGTGGAGTGAACTTTATTGCCTAGTAACCACGTGGTGCAGTTTATGAATGAAAAACATTATTTATATTTTCATTAATAAAAATAATTTTTAAAACAGTTTCATGAATCCAATGGAGGGTTCCTAAAAAACACATTTAGGAGAGAGTATGAAAAAGTTTTTATCAATAATGGCACTAGCTACACTACTTTGGTCACCAGTAAATGCACAAGATGATATTAGTCTAGGAGAACCTGGATATGGGGGAACGGGATGTCCATCAGGATCAGCGTCTGCAACACTAAGTCCTGATAATAAATCTCTCTCTATTATCTTCGATGATTTCTTTGTTGAGGCAGGGGCGGTAAATCGACGACGACTTGCACGTAAGAACTGTTCGATTGCAATCCCAGTACATGTACCTCAAGGAATGTCAGTAAGCGTAATTGATGTTGATTACCGTGGTTATGTTTCGCTTCCTCGAAGAGCACAAGCCCGATTCTCTGTCGAATACTTCTTCGCGGGAATTCGTGGTCCACAATATGTAAAAACTTTCAGAGGAGAAACAGATAAAGACTATGTTTTGAGAAATCAACTAGGTCTTCAAGCAACAGTATGGTCAAAGTGTGGAGCCGATGTAAACCTTCGTGTTAACTCAAGTATGATGGTAAGAGTAGCTTCAACTCGAGATGATGCACTGGCAACTGTAGATAGTGCTGACTTCAGATCTGGTATCAAATACCAGCTTCAATGGAGAAGATGTAATCGTTAATCGAAAAAGAAAACTAATAAAAATAGAGGACCTCTTATGAGGTCCTTTTTTTTATCTAAAGTAGTTTGACGAATATATATGTCACTGAAATAATGAGATATTCATATATTAGGGGCGATATATTACAATACTACGGCGATTTGGATTAATCCTTACATTTACATATGTTTTCACGGCCAATATTGTTGCAGTGGAACCCAAAAAGAATATCAATATTATTACAGAGCAATGGCCACCCTTTAACTATATTGAAAATAAAGAACTCGTAGGCTTCTCTACGGAAATCGTAAAGCTTGTCATGAAAGATTTGATGATTGATACACCAATCAATGTCTTACCTAGTGCAAGAGCTATGAATATCCTAAAGAACTCTAAGCGAACTATGTTTTTCTCTTATATTCAAACCCCCGAGAGAAAGGATCTTTTTAAATGGATTGGTCCATTTGGTGAACAGGCCATTTATTTCTATAAAAGAAAAAATTCTCCATTAGATATAAGAACAATAAAAGACGCCAAGAAAGTTAAGTCTATTTGTTCACGTGGTTATGGCCTAGTACACGGTATTCTTGTAAAGAACGGCTTTAAAAACCTTGATGAAAGCGCCACAGCTAAGAGCATATATTTGAAGGCAATAAAAGGGCGATGTGACCTTTCCATTAGTGAAACTCCACTAGGATACGCCTACTGGATGAAAAAACTAAAGCTTCCTTTAGACTCACTAGAAAAAACACCACTTGAAATCATTCGCTCATCTTTATACATCATTGCTACAAAAGATATTCCAGACGAAGAAGTCATGCTTTGGCAAAAAAGCTTGGATAAAATCATAAAATCTAAAGAATACTTAAAAATAAAGAACAAATATTATAAATAAGAAGCGCATGTTATTATAAATACAATGCAAATCAGACTTAAATACTTTTATATTATTCTTTTCGTCATTCTCCTTTTGCCGGCATTAGTGAATGGTTTTCCCTTATATTTCTACAATGACTCATGGGAATACCTCGCCAATGCTAATGCCAACTTCTACAGTAGCCGCTCTGTATTCTATGGCCTACTGACTCTCCCCTTATTTCAAGCTCTAAAAGTTTTTGGCTTACAAGCATGGTCAGCACCTATAATGAATTCTCTTATATTTATTGCTGCCCTATTTTTTTCATCTCACAATGAAATAAAGAATCATCTTAAAATCGCTCTTATTATCCTTTTTAGTCTTTTCTCCTTTCTACCAATATATACCTCCTATATACTTCCCGATATCTACCTATCCTGTGGCTTCTTAGCTCTTCACACTCTCTTGGCCAAAGACGTAGGTTCTAGGAATCGATTCGCTTTACTGGCTATACTCTTTATTTCAACGATCGTTCATATTGCAAATGCACCACTCTTTGCCCTTACCCTCTTCCTAGGTGGACTTCTCTATAAGAAGAAATGGAGAGATTTGAGAAGCTTATACTTAACCCTTGTGTTAGCAATTATGACTCTCCTCTCCCCTAACCTCTATTTCTATAATCGGCCGACCTTATCTCCTATTTCAGCTCTATGGCCAATTGCAAGCCTTTCAGAAACACATCTCTTGGAAAAAATATTAAATACCGAGTGTAGAAAAAACCTTCACTATTCAAAAATGTGTAAGCACTTAGATAAAAGAATTCATTTTGAGTCTGATATGCTCATTTGGAACTATCAGAATAATATTGTTCATGCCTCTTTTACTGATAATCGTTTTCCCTACCCTTCTCAAGGATACTGGGATCAACTAGGAAGAAATGTATCCAAGGAAATATTCTTTCTCTACAAAGACGCTTTTATCAATTTCCCCATGGAATTCATCTATAAATTCACAGGAAGAATTTTAAAACAAATCGTAAATCCAGAGCGACAGTTAGCGCAGGATAATTTAGATAAGATGGGACTGATCCAAGGGGACTCTAAAAAACAGCTCACTAAACTTATAGGAGAGAGAGGTCTTAATCAAATTTCGAATTCCACGGAGTATAGAACGGTCTTCATAAGAACAAAGTTCTATAACTTTATTCACTACTTAAGTATTATATTGGCGGTGATATCTCTAATATTAACGGTGACCTTTAAGCATATTTTTCAAAGAAAAGATTCAGTATTTCTTATTTCTTTTATATTTCTTAATTATGCAGAGTCAGGGTTATTAGCTTGTCCTGATGATAGACTTTTTAATAGAGCGATATGGATACTTCCCTTTTTTTTACTTATCAATTTTAAAAAAGCGAAAAAAGATTCTTACTCGAAGTCGTAAGTTAAAAAACCGGCCGGTTCATTACAAAAGAATGACTGAATAACACCAGTATAACCGATCAGTTCATCCTGCCCCAGATTCATACTATCGAGATGGCGAATGGAGACATCTGCACCAAACTCTATTCTGGGGTTAATCGTATTATTCTTTGCTAGAGAAGTACCAGAGCAAGAGTTCTTATTAAGGATAGATGTCTGAGATTTATTCACATAGATATTGCAAGTAAACTCTTCTCCTAGAGTCGCACAGTGAGCAGTTAGCTCAGGAGATATCCAAGAGTTTTCGCTACCTTGAACTTTCTCAAAACTAATTACTTTATTTGCAGATCCTACAAGAAACTCAGGGAAGATATAAGAAATACGTTGAGTATCAGGGCCCTTATAGCCCTCTACAATCTGGACTTTGAAGCGACTGTAGGCCACAAATTCAGGCTTTGTAGGTACAATATATTCACCTTCAACATCAGCACCACCACCTCTAGACATACAAAAATGAGAAACTAACAATAATAGAATTGAAATTACTTTTTTCATAAGATCCCCTTGTCATTCTTTTATCACTCGCCATCATCTGATGTCATCTTTGTAAGTAAAAAAGAGAAAGGGGGCGCTAACCCCCTTAAACTATTACTGGCGACAAACAACTTCTTTCTTAAGTACCGTTCCACCATTAGACCAGTCATCGAATCGAAGACAGCTATATGTGAAAGCTGAACCATCTTCCAGTTCAATTACAACAGTTGAATCTTCTGGTGTATTAGTTGTTACGCTTGCACCAATAACTTGTTCTTTAAGTCCTGCATTTACTCTATAAAATAGTCTCACTGACTCTTCAATTGACTCAGAAGCAAATCCTGCCATTGAGTTTTTAAGGTCTAGGTTTGCATTTCCACCTCTTGCTTGAGTAGCGATAGAAAGAGTAAGTAGTGTTGCTGCGATCATTAATTTTTTCATGTTTGCTCCATTTTTTTTAAGTTAAAAAAGTTTCTTGCTTGCTTGATATTAATTTAGCTAAGCTTGAGACTTGTTGCGACGAGCTTCCTCTGTTATAAATGTTACATAAAGTTACTTAAATAAGGGCGCGATATTAAAGCACGTGATTACTATTACTTAACTCACTACAAAGAAGCTTCACAGGCCAAAATTGAAGGTCTATCTCTTCCCTATATCATCGGTTCTTTGTGCTTTCTCGGTCGCCATGATGAAGCAAGACTCCTCTTTCAAAAAAATAAATTAAATTCTAGTGCCCTAGTCATCACTCGCTTTCACTTAGGGCTTAGTTATACCCGTACCAGTGATTACCACAAGGCCAAATCTATCTTTATTGAAAACTTCCGCACTCTAAGAAAGGAAAGTTTAGATTCAGAAGCACAATTCTTTGTTTTCCAAGGAATGGCCTTCTTTCAATTCTTTTTTTCCAAGCATCATTCAAGTCAATATTTTTCAAATAAAGCACTTCAAGTTTTACTCAAGTGGAAGAAAGGACCTCCTCTCTTAGATGCTTTGGTTAAAGATCTTATAGCTCACAACTACTATCAGTTGGGCCGACCATTTAAGGGACAGAAAGTACAAAAAGAAGCTATTGAAATAACAAAGAAGAACAAACTTAATAATCTATACAATGAATTTTTAGCGAGTTCGGCCATATACAAGAGTGAGTTCTCTTATGATGTAGATAAGAGTATTAACTCATTACAAAAACTCCTGAAGAGCACACCTGAAACCAATGACTACACAAGTAGTGAAATCGTTCTTCAAATATCGAAACTTCTCTTTCTTCAGGGAAAGTATGCTAAGGCCCATCAATATCTACTCGATCATTTTAACTTTATCTATAAGAATGAAAATAAACGTAAGGTCGCAAAGCTTAATACGTTATTGGCCCAGATCTTATTTCAGAAGAAACAGTATATGGAAGGACTTAGTTTACTAAGAGTCGCTAAGACTAACTTGGAACCTTTAATTGATACTAACCTATATATACCTGTGCTTGGACTTGAAATTGATGCCTTAAAATCACTGGGTCAAAACTCAGAAGCAGAAGAGAATTTTCTTGTAGAGCTTCTTGCTAAGACAGAAAAGGCCATTCCCCATAATATCAATGCCCGTAAGAATCTTTCATTAAAGGAAACGACACCAGAAGATCTATTAGGAAGTCTCTTTGATGGAGCTTATCAAAAATCAATGGATACCTTTGAGCAAATAAATCAAAAAGGAATTCTTCATCTGATTCAATGCTATATTCCGAAATATTCTAAAGAGAGAGCATCCTTCAAAAGAAAGTCACTTTTCATCCATCCCAAGAATATTGGTTTTTACACAATCAGTGAAGAATCGATACAATACAATGAAGAGAAACTATCTAAAAATCAAATAGCTCTTCTCATTGCACTTCAAGGCAGAAGTCTTACAAAAGAAGAAATTGTAAAAACGGTATGGTCATATGATTATGATCCGCTACGACACGATCATCTTGTCTACACAACAATTCGTCGTTTAAGAAAAGTACTTAAAGAAGCAGGTAACTGGATTTTATCTACGGAAGATAGCTACTCTCTTGATCCAGAGGTAGAAATACTCAGTAAGACTCAAAAACAAATCCCCATTGAAGTCCAGAAAAAAGATGAGATGCAAGAGGCCCTAGACCTGAACTTTAGGCAATTTCAAATTCTTGAAGGACTCTATCAAGACTATTTCACGACTGCACATCATGCTAAGTACTTTGAAATTACAAGAATGACGGCCTTTAGAGATTTAAATGAACTTGTCGATAGAGAGCTTATAACTAAGTTAGGTAAAGGAAAAGGTACAAAATATACCTTAAGATATTAGTAACTTTATGTAACATTATTGTTAAGAGATGTTCGTAGTCTCCATTCCCAGTTCCTTTTAATGTAAATACTAACCATTAAAAAAACGGGGAATCGATTATGAGTAATTTAATAAGGATGTGTATACTCTCCATTTTTCTTGCCAGTTGTGGTAACTCACAAGAATTTAAAGAGTCTATAGATAGTCAATTTGCTGAATCCATCAAGAATATTGATATTGATTGGGCCACAGTAAATGCAGAAGTTTTCACACCACGCTGTACGACTTGTCATTCGAAGTACGGAGACTATGAAATAGTAAAGGCCAATATAAATGCTATCGTAGGAATGGTAAGAGCAGATTTCATGCCAAAAGATGGACCTTTGAGCGATACAGAAAAAGCAACTCTATTTGCATGGGTTGATGCCGGACTTCCAAAAGACAATCTTCAAAAAGAGCCTGGGCAAAACACACCAACACCTGGACCAGTAGTCCCCGTACCATTGCCTACAGAGGATCGATTGACCTTTGCAAATCTGAATCAAAAAGTTTTCACACCCCAGTGTTTAAAGTGCCATGGGGACTTTAACGACTATAGTGTAGTTAAATCAAAGATTGATGCTATTGTTAATATGGTGAGAATTGGTGCTATGCCAATGGGAGGACAATTGGATCCTGAGCTGAAAACACTTCTTTTTGAGTGGGCGGCGGCAGGTGCTCCTCAGGATTCTACCGGACCGACTCCAAACCCTCCGACACCAACTCCTATTCCTGTTCCAACGCCACTTCCTCTTGAGGCAAACTATGAGAGTTTGAATCAACATATTTTTGCTAAAAAGTGTGTCGCCTGCCACAACCCTTCAGGCCGTGCATCCTTTCTTGATCTCTCAACCTATGAGGCCATAGTTAGTAATAGTAAAGAGCTCTTCGATTTTAGAAGGCCATGGAAGTCTGATATTATTGACGAAATTACAGATGATGACGATCCGATGCCTCCACTCAGTAGTCCTTTTGAGGGGGTCACCAGAGCAGAGGTTAGAATGTTAGAGAAATGGATTGGAAATAGAATCCCAAGAACCTAAAGATTATCGACAATAAAGAAATGAAGTTAGAACGAGTGGGCCATATTGTGCAAAGCTATTATCAAGGCCTACTCGAATATAACCAGCACCACGCTCCCTCAATTTTTCGACTTCCTTAATATAGACAAGTTCTCTTTCCACATCTGGCCTCGACAGGTTCACAAGGAAACAATTCGAATGGTCTAAACTAATCGGATGGTACACACCAACAGCATCGCTTTCTAACGTACAATTTGGCAGGCGCCTATCTTTTGCAATTTGAATTACTCCCTCTTCAGCGAAGGTAAGTTCTACAGATCCTCTAAGGAAGTTTTGATTAGAACAAGTAAATACCTGTTCATTTGCCATAGAAAACTGACTAGCTGCAAAAATAAACAGAAGTAGAATTGATTTCACCATCATACAAAGACCCTTTATCAGTTTTTATGAAACAGTAGCAATCCCTATCAAAATAGGCCATTCAAACACTCAATATTTTAGACTTTATATCTTATGAACCAAATTTTCATATATTTAAGCTTCATAAAATGGCATACTAAGTCATGACCAACTTAACGTATAAAGATGAAAATAATAACGATGTCTTCACATCACAGTACCTAAAGAACAAGAGAACATGCTGTAAATCTACTTGCCTGCACTGTCCTTATGGATACACTCTTAAGGCCCACGGAATTGAATTTACTCCTGTATCTAAGGAGTCAATGGATAGGGCCAATCAAATCATTTCACCTCCTTCATCCCAAAACGCAGAAGAGTCAGTTGCGACAAGTCTACTTGCCTCAGCTTTTGGTGGAAGTACGAGTAAGAAGAAATCAAACCTCATAACGTCACTAACTCTTGATAAATATTTCTTTATAAGTTTGAAAGGCCGAGAGTGTGGTGTGGTTAAGAAAGGTCTCGTTCAGATTAGTCAGATCTATTTGAAAGAGCATTTTCAAGACCAAGGACTCGATGTCCATATTGTCGACACCTACTTCAATCAGCAACATATTTAACAAAGGACTAAATATGACTTATACACCCCCTAAAGTATGGAAGAATGAAGAAGCTAATGGTGGTAAATTTGCGGGAATCAACCGTCCAAGTGCCGGAGCTAGATTTGAGCGGGATTTACCCGAGGGTCAGCACCCCTTTCAGCTTTACTCTTTGGCAACTCCAAATGGTGTAAAAGTTACGATTATGTTTGAAGAACTACTGGAGCTTGGAATAACAGAAGCTCAGTATGATGCTTTCCTAATTAATATTCAAGAGCAAGACCAGTTCTCCAGTGGTTTTGTTGCAGCAAATCCAAACTCTAAAATCCCTGCTTTAATTGATAAAAGCGGTGAAGAAAAAATCAGAGTCTTTGAATCTGGTTCAATACTTCTCTATCTTGCTGAGAAATTCAATGCCTTCCTTCCAAAAGATCACAGTTCGAAAACCGAAGTGATGAATTGGCTTTTTTGGCAAATGGGAAGCGCACCTTATCTCGGTGGTGGCTTTGGTCACTTCTATGCTTACGCACCCGAGAAGTTTAGATATCCTATTGATCGCTTTAGCATGGAAGTGAAAAGACAACTTGATGTTCTTGATAAGCAATTAGCGAGTAATCAATATATCGCAGGGAGTGAATATTCTATTGCGGATATGGCCATCTTCCCTTGGTATGGAGCACTTGTAAAAGGTGAACTCTATAATGCTGCCGAGTTCTTAGCAGTAGATGAATATAAGAATGTAATTCGCTGGGCCGATCTTCTTCTAAAAAGACCTGCAGTTTTGAAGGGTCGCTTAGTTAATAAGAGCTGGGGTGATGAGGACCAACAGGTTCCCAATAGGCATTCAGATGATGACTTTAACGCTAAAGATATAACATATCGAAGCCCTAGATAGTTGGAAATTCTATGAAAAGTCTTTCTCGAAGAAGCCTTATCTTAAGCGTTGTTTCAGTATTCTTAGCGCCGATTACTCTAAAGTCTAAAGAGAATCTTAGTGAGATGCAAAAAATAGAGGCCCTCTTGAAAATCATAAAGGAATCAGGAGTAACGTTTATACGAAATGGTAGTGAGCACACAGCGCAAAGGGCCTTCGAGCACCTCTCGGGAAAGCTAAAGTCAGCGCAAAGTTCATGGTTTGGCCCATCCAAAGACGAGTGGACGGCAAAAATGTTTATAGAAGAGCTCGCTTCCAAATCATCTTTTTCGGGTAAACCCTATATGATCAAACTCAAAGATGGAAAAATCATCTCTTCGGCCACTTGGCTCAAAGATAAGCTTAAAGAAATTAGCGTAACGAATTGATTAGGAGTTAGTCTTTTTAGCAAACGCCAAAACATGACCATCGAAGTCTTTACTATAGGCCACATCATCACCCCAGTTTCGGGGTAAAAACTCACTGAGTTCTACTCCCCCATATTCGATGGAACGATTGTGGTAGGCTTCAGGGTCTTCTACGGATAAATACAACTCTGCTCTTGAGAAACCATTGGATTGCTCAGGATCAGAAAGTTTATCATTAAGAATTGCTTTGATTCCTGCCTCTGGCATAAGTCCAAGTGATGTAGAATCACTTAATTTAAAGTCAGTCATCCCCGGAACAAAGAGGACAGGATCCATTTGTAATACATGCTTATAAAATGCAGTACTCTTGTCTTGATCTTTAACATAGAAAATTAGCCAGCTATTCATAGATTATCTCACCAGTAATTAAATCAAAAATTGTTGAAGTATTGATATCTATGATGGCTTCCAATAAGTTAAATCGCAATCTATTTTATGGGATCAATAGCATCAGAACAATTTGGGTGATTTGGATCAAAGTTAGGTCGCTCATATAACTCTTGGGTACACTTACCTACAACTTCTCCATCATTTCTCTTGCAAAAAGATCCAAGAGGTAAACTATAACATCTAATCGTACACAAGATCTCTCCACTTGGGTTAACTCCAGTTTTTACTTTAAAGCACTTTGTCCCCTGAGTAACACCAAACTCATCTTGGCATTCTCCATGAGTTGAGCACAACTTACCATAGTCAAGATTTGCAAATGATGAAAGAGATAGGATGAGAAGACATGATGCGAATAGAGATTTCATATAAGATTCCTAGTTTTGTTTCTTCAATTTTATAACGATTTGCTAGAGCTTCAAGCGTAAGGAAGATATTTACCCTAAAGCTTAAATGACATGAAATAAAAACAAAGACTTACAACGAAAGGTGAAAAGTCCAGCCTCTTTTTCTCAGGCATTCTTTAATACTCTCATTTGGTTGGCGATAAATTTTAAGTCCACTATTAATCAGCATATCTTCAGTGAATTTTCTACATTTCACTAAATCAGAATTGAATGCCTCAGACATTTTTGAAGAAGGCCTGTGAGAAAGAAAGGGACTCTTTCCTTTTGTTAAATGAGTAACATGGACAGAGCAACTACTTGCAAAAAATAATATAATTGAATACGAACAAATGGATATAATTCTATTCATCATTACACTAATTTCGAATGGTCGCACTTCCATTTGACCTACGTAATGATGACGTCTTTTTACGGACTCGCTTGGCCTTAGGGGCCTCTAGCTGTACGAAGTTCTTATTTGCTTGGGGCACAACTTTCTTCTCACCGGGACAAAGACCAGAGGCATCGGGAATTTCGCAACTTGCTGAACCTAAATTCGTATTTGTTACTGTAGGTGAAGTCTCTTCATTCTCGGCGGGAGCAATATCACAGAGCTGCTCTTTTTTATAGACTTGCTCAATGGCATCACTAACCATTTCACAAACATTTTTACTTATTCCTGCTTCAAGGATATGGCCAATTATATTTGAAAACTTCGCTTTAAGTAATCCTTTCGTACAATTTGAATCTGAACCAAATCCTGAGAGTGATTCCTCTAAGAATTCACTTTTAGATCTGGCCATACTAATATTCCAATTAGGATCAATCTTGGAGACATCGCACTCCTGTGAAGTTTCGCTACTGTACAACATATCATTACAAGGCGTATCTCCGACACGACCTGATAATTCCCCGTCTGGTAACTTAACCTTCTCACATCTATTGAGCATTTCAGATTGGTGGATTTCTAGATTTTTAAAATCAATCTTCTCACAATTCATTCGCTTCACTGAATCACTATCTGCTGCGGCCTTAAAGCCTTGATCTTTCATTTTATAGATAGTGAGCAAAGCAATAGACTCTCTACAGGTAATAGGAGCAGCAAAAGCCGCTTCATCAGCAATCAATAAAAGAGTTAGAAATAAGATCTTCATTTATCCTATTCTACAACAGGTATAGATTCGTACAAAATAAAAGAATTCAATTAAGCTGCTCGAAAATGGCGTAAGTAATTGTTTTAATGGGCCATCCCTAAAAATAGCGATGGCCCATTATTTATGCCTTAAGTGCTGGACGTGATCCAATAATATATACGGCATGGACGACACCAGGTAAGTAACCCAATAGTGTCAGTAGAATATTTACCCAAAATTGAGTTCCAAGACCAACTTGTAAAAACACACCTACAGGTGGAAGTAAAACTGATAAAATAATTCTGATTAAATCCATAATGATTCCTCCTTTTACTATTAAAGATACATAAAGGAGGCTCAGTATTCATAATCTATATGTACATAATATGTATATTTTTTTACACAAATAGAATCATTCAAAAAAGAGAATCGAATTATATTTTCAAGATAATTTGTCTCTTTACTTGCCAAAAATTTTCTTAAGTAATGTTGAACATTTTGACTTCATCATACTATATCCAACTTGAACGAGGTCTATATTAGTTAAAGGGAAATCATACTTGCGATTAACAAAGCGACGCAGTCTATACTTAAGAGCAAAATCCTCAACAAACTTGACCTCAATTCCCTTATCTCCGACAGATGTTGGTAGTTGATTTACAAGGGCCCCTCCCCTTGTGAGAACACCTAGGTTATCTGGAATTTTATAACCATTACGAATCCCCCAAGTCACCCAACCGGCTTGATCTTTGACTCCATTTTTAGCGATTTCATCTCTAAGTACCTTCGCAAGTTGTTTCTCGGTGAGGTTTTGAGCGTTATTTCCAAAAATAAGAAGACCTTTTGCGATCAGTTTAGGGTTATTATAGGCGGCACCTCCGCCTATTAGAAGAAATCCTCTTCTCGTTGCTTGATCAACTTCGATATTCATTCCGAAGTCAAAGAAGCGAACACTAATTTTCTTACCATCTTCTACAAGGAGTACTTGAAAATTACCTTCATGTAGATCAGCATGAGTATAGCCCGATCGAAATAACGCCTCTTCAACCCAAAGGGATAAAAGTTGCTGAGCAACTACTTTTTTTGCCTTATCATCACTAATTTTAGAAAATTTAGTCCCTTCACTTATGAATTCAGTAACAATGATCTCAGTTTTACTTCTTAACTCTTCACTAGCAGGAGCATAGAGTTTTGGTGGTCTAAAATCTAACAAATAAGAGTCATCATTCAATTTAACCTTAATTGATTTATTATAAACATCTAATGCCATCTCGTGGCTATCGAGCGTCTTCTTTATATCTGTATCAGAGTTTAAAAATGTCTCAAGCGTCTGCAATAGTTTATCAAGATCGGGTAAGTCTTCCCCCTGAATTTCAGGATCTGTAATTATTCTAGAAAATACACTATCAAGAATTTTGATATCCTCTCTTGCTCTGTCTTGAATACCGGGCTTCAAAAATCGCACAGCAACTTCTGTTTCCTCACCATCAATAACTGCTATAGCGCGATGAACCTGTGCGATGGTCCCTGTACCAATAGGTTCAGAATCAATATGCTTGAAACGAGGAGCAGCGGGATCATTCTCAATAATTCTCTTTGCGATATGTCCTGGCACTGGCTTCCCATCAGATTCAAGCTGTGACATAAGCTTGGCCATATCTTCATCCATCCCCTCTTCACGTCCAATCTGTTGCAGTGTTTTACCAAGCCCAGGACCACTATTATTGAAAATTATTGAGGTCATCTCTAAATCACTTGGAAAGTGGCCTAGTGCAATCGTATCAGAAATCATATTCTTAAAGACTTCTACATCTACTCCATCAAAATAGTCTTTGATAAATTCCTTAACAGTTATCTCCCAAAAGGGCTGATTAAAGGAAATGAGGTCTGACTCAGCAAGATTCCTCGAGTTGTCTTTAAATTCGTTGATAAATCTGGTGACTTGCGCCTCCGCTTCTTTCATAAAGGCAAGACTACGATTACCATCACTATCTTGAATGGACTTTAATGCTGAATGAATATCTTGAAGAACAGTATTATCAGTGTTTTTAAAACCTTCAAATAAAGACAAGTTTAGATGAGATACCATATTAAGAATATATTCAAAATTCACACCGACTTTTAGTGCGGGAAGATCTTCTACTGATCGATTTAACCAATTAACTTCATCGGTAACAGTCCATAAGGGAACTTTTTGAATTGTATAGAGATCATCATTGCGACCCGATGCTATTGCCAATATATTCTGATTGATTTGAAAGGCCGTTTTATTAAAGTAATTCTCTGCTTGTGAAAGGATCTCTAATTTTTCATCATCAGATTTAAAAGAAGCATGAAGAACAAATCGAAGTAGATTTTCTCCTAGTTTCTTAACTTCTGCATATTGAGACTCTGGAAGGTCATTTAACGTCAAAGTTTCTTCGATAGAAGAAGGTACTCTCAGATGAGTTACGCTGCAGCCAAAAAGAGAAAAGATAAGAAGTAGAGATATCAATATTTTTTTCATAATGCCTTATCGGCTTTAATATCAAAAAGTTGACTACAGACTACGCCTTAAGTTACTAAAATTATTGAATTATCATATGGTCCAATCGATGTAATTTTTATAAGTTTATAACACTTCATTTATCAATATGATACTAGACTAACGATTCAAGGGATTTAACAATAAAGGAACAATCATTAGAGCTCTCGTTTTAAAATTAGCACTATGCCTATTCGTCAGTTTAAATAGTTTAGCGAGCGCAAGGCCCTTCTGTGTTTCTCATAGGGCCGAAGGTTTTAATGAACTTGAAAATTCATTGGCCGCCTTTAGAGCGGCCATTGATTATAAGGTCAGCGCTATTGAGTTCGACCTTCTTCATACTAAAGACCAGAAGACTATTATTTTCCACGACAAGAAGCTAGGACGTGTTGTCCGTGGCAAACAGTGTCCTAAGGGTGAAAAAATAGAAGACCTCACATTAAACAAAATCAGAAGTAAATGTTATCTTTCAAATGGGGAGAAAATCCCTACTCTAGAAGATGGACTCAGAGTACTTAGTGGCCAAAATATAAAGCTCTTTATCGAGTTCAAAGATTATGTACTTAATAAAGACTTTGAAATGATTGAAGAGTATCTATCCAATCGTCCTGAAGATGTCTTTATCATCTCATTTGATAAGAAAGTATTGAGAGCAAAAGAGCAGCAAAAGACCCCCTTCTACTCTAAAGTTCGTACAGTAAAACTACAAAAGTATGCATTCTATTCAAGCTTTAAAGACGTAGATGTTGTTGATGCTAAGTATATTTCCAAAAGAAAAGTCAAGCGACTTCAGCGTACGGGGAAAATGGTTGGAGTCTATACCAAGAATAAGTCCAAAAAGATTCTAAAGTATCTTAACAAGGGAGTAGATTTCATCACGACAGATGAACCTCTACTTTGTGAAGAGATTATCGATAATCATGCTTATCCAAATAAAGATCTAGTAGCACTATAGACCTTATCAAAAGCATATAAATTTGCACCAAGCTTGTATGGATAGATACCATTTACTCTATCTACTGAGCGAATACAACTTTCGTGGATTTCCTTCATTATACTTTGAAGTTTTTGATCAATCTCTTTCTTGCCAACAGATATATAGACTGCATTTTGACTGCGCTCAAAACCAGAGACAGCAACTCCTCCTGCATTTGTTGCCTTTCCAGGAAGAAAGATAATACCTTTCTTTTTTAATATTTCCTGAGCTTGAGATGTCAGCGGCATATTGGCCCCTTCTGCAATAAGTTTGACTCCACTATTTATAAGGTTTTCAAGATCGGTATCATTGACTTCATTTTGGGTCGCACAGGGAAGAGCAAGATGTGCCTCGATTCCTTTAAGGCCCCAAGAGCTTTCCCCTTCTAAATAGCGAGCTCTACTCGATTGGAACTCACTAAGTCTTTGCCTTTTATTAAGCTTTAAATCTTTAATCGCTTCAAGGTCGCTTTCTCTTATACCTTCAGAAAAGTAGAGGCATCCATTAGAATCAGATACCGTTAAAACCTTTGCACCAAAATCAAGACACTTCTCAATAGCGAATAAGGCCACATTACCTGCACCAGAAACTAGTACTCTTTGATCTTTGAGTTCAGCATTATGATGCTCAAGCGCTTGTTTCATAAAGTATACGGCCCCATGGCCTGTGGCCTCTTCTCGGCCACAGCTTCCCCCAAAATTGGGATGCTTGCCAGTAAGTACTCCCGTGTAGTTATCAGTCAGCTTCAAATAGGTTCCATAGAGATAACCTATTTCACGTGTTCCGACCCCTATATCTCCAGCAGGAACATCTCTTGTCGGTCCTATATACTTATACAGCTCTTTCATAAAGCTTTCACAAAACCGTCTAATTTCGTGCTCTGATTTTGCCTTCGGATTGAAGTCTGAACCCCCTTTTGCACCACCCATCGGTAAACCGGTAAGGGCGTTCTTAAAGATCTGCTCAAATCCTAGAAATTTGAGAATACTCTCATTAACACTTGGGTGAAATCTTAGCCCTCCTTTATAAGGGCCAAAAGCATTATTAAACTGAACTCTATGGCCGCGATTTACATGAATATTTCCTTCGTCATCAAACCACTCAACTTTGAAGCGAAGGGTTCTATCGGGCTCAATCAGTCGTGTGAAAAAGCTATCGAGCTCTTCCTTAGAGATATTGTTACTAAACTCTTTAATATCATCGTAAACCTCTTTTACGGCATCATGAAATTCGGGCTGATAAGAGTGATGGTGAGATAAGATATCAACAATAGGACTTTTCACAGGTAGCGCTCCTTAATAAGTAAATGATTACAATTCAAGGATATCAATACTTTAAATAAGGGTCATGACTAGGGTTTATAGAGAATATGTAGATATTTAAAAGAATTATAGGCTAGATCGTCTAATGCCCAATTAGTAAACATATCATAAAATTACTTCAAATCTCCTCTAAATTCATTAAATGCATGATATTTAATAACTATATTTACACAGGAGAAAAAATGAAGTTCTTAGCATTGGCACTCGTCCTTACGTCTTATAATACCTTCGCCAATACGGCCCTCGAAAATCACCTCAGTAGTGGATATATTGTTGGTGAAACATTGGAAGTAAGAGAGTCTGGAGAAACAAGAAGGTCCGGTGAATACGTTTGTGATTATAATCGTTATGAAGAACACACCCTATTATCGAAAAAAAATGGGGTTTTCACATTCTATGTAAAAGAAATAGAAAATAGATTTTGTAATGAAGAAGTAGAAGAAATGCTCCTTATTACAACAATTTCTAGTTATCACAATGGTTTTAATAATTTTCTAAAATCCATTACTGATGCCGGTCTTACACTAGACTTCGATCAAGATTCTAAAGTCATAACTCTAAGCGCAGAGGGGAAACACTTTAAATATGACTTAACAGATGTCGACACCTTTGAAGCATTCAATGCATTTTTAACAGATAGCGGTCGTAGTCAAAGTGGCGATATGGTAACTACTCATGGAAAGGCCGATTTCCGAAAAATTCTTCGCCCCTCTCTTCCCTCTTACTCTGATGATATTAGAATATGTGATACACGACTTGATTCTGATCCAACTGATGACAGGGTAGATATGCAAGAAATCTGTTCAAAATAATAATATATGAAAGATGAACTTTACTGATCACTTGGTTCTCGCCCCCATTCGCGGTGTGACCAATTATGTTTACCGTAATGCTTTGGAGCAAACCTTCTCTGGTGCAGATAGCGCTATTGCTCCTTATATTGTGACAAAAGAGACAAATGAACTCAATCACCGTCAACTTCATGATGTAGTCCCTGAGAAGAATCTCATTCCTACAACGGCCCAAATTCTCACTAAGGAAATTGATCAATTCTTATATGTCGCCAATATATATAAAAGCTTTGGTGTGAAAAAAGTTAATCTCAATATGGGATGTCCCTATCCCATGGTGGCCAACCGAAAGAAAGGCTCGGGCCTTCTGCTTCACCCTAAAAAAGTTGAAAAGCTCTTAACGGGCATAAAAGAAAAGTGCCCCATTGAGTTTAGCGTAAAGATTCGGCTTGGCCGAGAGGACGTCTCCGAAATCAAGGAAATCATACCTTTGATCAATGAGTTAGAAATTAATGATTTCACCATTCATGCTCGCTATGGAAAACAAATTTATGTGGGAGGCGTTGATCTCGACGCCTTTGAGCAATGTATCCCCCTTTTAAAAACGCCCCCTTGTTATAATGGAGATATTAATTCAGTAGAAGATATCTGGGCCTATAAGAAGAGATTTCCCCAGATAAAGCGCTGGATGGTGGGACGGGCAGGTCTTTCAAATCCCGCCCTTATGGCACAAATAAAAGGTCAAAAATTTAACGAACAAACCTACCTTTCAAACTTTATGCAAATGCATAAACTCATGAGTGATGAATATCTCTCTATGGAGAATGCAAAATCAGATTATCTTCAAAAGATGCGCGGTCACTGGCAATACTTTAAAGATATATTTGAAAATGAACACAAGGTTTACAAGAAAGTGAAGAAGGTTAAATCCATTGAGCAATATAACGAAGTTGTGGAGTGGATTTTTCAACAAGATATTAACTCAGCTTTCCTGGATGAGTAGATATGTGCCAGTTTTACTCTAAGGAGAACAATTTTCAAGAGACAAGGGTTTATCGTGCTTAATAAAAAGATTTGGCCCATCAGGGTTACCAAGGGCAACAGTACCCACGAGCGAAATTGATTCATTTGAAATAATAAACTCTCCAGAGTCATCATTTCCAGAGCAAACAACTTTTGCTTCTTTGGTGATGCAGTAGAAGAAGTTTGATAGCTTCTTATTCTTAATGGATTCTATCAAATATCCCTTTTCAGAGACTTTTGAAATTTTGAATTTATTCTCATTCAATGTGAAGCACTGGGCTTCCTTGGCCCAAGATTGAGAAAGAGATAGAGAGAAAATGGATAGAGCGATTATTCTGAACATTCTTCAATATCCTCCATTCCATTTTTAGCAAAGTTTATAACCATTGAGGGCCCATTCTCTGCGAGTTTTTCAATCATATAATAATTATCCGGATCAATAGAAGGACATCCCCAGGAACTACGGTGGGGTGATACGTGTATATATTTACCATTTTTAGAACTTAAGTTATTCGTATTTTGTAGACCTAACAACTGCAAGGCCGAGGCACGATTTGGTCCGCCTTTCTTCTTAATACTGCTTCTCACCTTAGAATATTTATCAGTTTGCTTTGTGGTATGGGTAAAGTCAAAAGCTTGGGTATGAGTAAAGAAAGCTCCCAAAACAGTTGTATGTTTATCTGTGGCATTTGCGAAGCCATTACCGCCATTTCGACAGGTTCCTGTCCCCAGATTGAAGTAATCTTTCTTTACAACAGGATCTCCCCCATCACACATATCAATATAGTACATTCTTCCCCTACAATCATCACCACCACTTGAGGGAGATCGATCATCAGTATCATTAATAATAAAAGTACATTTATTAGGAAGTCCCTTGGCCATTAAATCATTTTCAAACTCAGAAGCCGTTAATCCTCCCATCGAAGTATGACTACTTTGCTTGAGACCTTTTTTATTAAAACATTTATTCGATTTGAAAGAAGTTGCATTAAGTTTCATAACTTTAAGAGAATAATCAAGGGCCTCTTTTGGAATTCCTTCATCATAGAGTTTTTCACACTTTTCTTGCCACTGGGCATCTGTTCCAGGAATTTGACAAACTTCTGCTGTATCGCCAAAGTTTTCAGCTTTATCCTCTTCTTTATCTTCTTCTATTGTGACACTATCAGGTGGGCAATTTCCTTGAGGAGGAATTCCAACATCACTCATCTCAGAAAATGTAACAAGTGCCGACTCTGCTTCAGTCTTTATAAAATTATCGTAGACATTAGATTCGTGAGTAATAAAATCATCACCAATTAATTGTCCATTCCTATCAAAAATTTTGAGTTTGTAGTTATTTCCTTTTTTCTCAACAATCTCAAAAGTATAATCATTCTTCGCAGAAATCATTTGTATTTTACGAGTACTTTGATTTAAGACCTCTATAGAGAGAGTAATTCGACTTCGCTCCTGCGCTCCTACAGAAGTAAGGACATTCGCAACAACAAAAAGTATAAAAAATGGAGAGCGGATCATTTTCTTTTTCACTGAGAGTATTATCCCTTTATTAGAAATCATATACAAACCAATGAAGTATATTCCTCATATATTTAAAGGCTTGGCCTATTAAAGAATTTAGGGAAGTAGCCAACAATTTGAGTCGCCTATTAAATGATCTAAACACAGAGAAATCAGTATAGCTTATATACCTATTGCCCCTTAAGTACAGGAGTAGATACTTTCTTTGATGAGTCAAAATTACCATTTTCCAACACTGAGCGACTATGTTGATTTTGTGAACCCTCTTCACTGGCTTGCTCTCCAAATCTAGATTTTTGTACAAGAACAAATTTTTCACCATAGCAGTCAACTTCAATTTCTCCTGGAGTAATTTCACACTGTCCTTCAAGTTTACTTTCACGGCTCACTCGACTGATGTAGCGGCTCATTTTCTCTTGGTAAGATTCGAATGATTTTTTTAGAAAAGCAAGGTCCTTAAGTTTTATCTCACTTAGAAGCCCCTTTTGGACGAGACCTTCTAAAGACATTCTTCTTTTCTTCAGTGCATTTGCCATGGTGATGACCATGAGATTTCTTTGATCCTTCTCTATTTTCGGCCCTACTTTAGGACTTCCAACAACTTCTGTCCCAGCAGGGGTTAACTTTTTGAGGTCTTGAAGCTGAGGAATGAATTTCTCTTCTAGAGGATCTTTTTTTACATAGGTTTTACCATTACAAGGAACAGAGTCGTCCTCAGGACTAACCATACAGTCACTCTTAGTTATAGGCTCAATACTCTCTGCTCCCGAATCAATAACCTTAGCGAGCATTTGATCATCTAGAGAATCCATCAGCTGTGAATACAGACTATATTCTTTAGCCAGTTCCTGAATATCTTTTCTATTACTTTTAAAGAGATCACTCTTTTTTGAGCTGAGTTGTTTATCTAATAAAGCGCCGCTAATTCCTAGCTCTGCTACAATTAATGCAATTTCAGGGTGAAGAGTTTCTTTCTTAGGTAGTTCTAGCTTTCTTTCCTCATTCTCTTTTCCTTTAGGAACTAAGTCTGAGGCTTCATCAGCTCCCACAACACCTAATTGAGAAAAACTAGAGAATGACAATAAAATTAGAAATAAAAGAAATACTCTTTTCAAAATGACCTCTTTTTTAAATATTTATTATCTATTCTAAGGCCATTTTATTTTTTGTAATAGTGAAGACTGAATAATACTGTTAACTCATTGAAATTTAGAAATAGTTAAAGCAGCTATATTGCAAATTGCCTAGGCAATAACCAGGTCTAAACTATTGCGAACATGCCTTAAAGGCATCAATACCCTCAGGCTTTATTTCATCCTCATTAGAAGAGGGGTGACCAAGAAAATCAATCCCCAATCCCGGAACAGGAATATCTAGAGAATCGAAGAAGTCCATCGCTTCTCCCAACACTTCATAAGTAGATATGTGCCCTTCTACTAAGCGTTGTTTGGTGAGAACCAAATTCTTTCCATCACTCTTTCTCTTAATATTAATGGCTTCAAAAGGTGAATCCATAACAGTCCATTCAATATCCATTGAACCTTCAGTTACTGAATTCTGATATGAAAAGAGCTCAGTTGTTTTGTAGCTGATATAGTGAAGCTTACCGCGACCTTGCTTGCCTAGATAGAGTGTCAATTCCATAACCCAAAAATCTTCATCTAAGTCTGACTCACTGTACTCGCCAACCATATAGAAGTTACTTTTTTCTCCTGAACATGCTTCTTTATGGACAATACTTTTAAGGAAAGGACTTAAGGTCTCATAACTTTGACTATCCGCAAGCGCTACAGGCTCGGGGCTAATCAGTTGTTCATCTTTTCCATTACAACCAAGCAGTGAAAATACAAATATCACCATTAATAATTGTCTCATCTATTATCCTTAATTGAATCGGCACTCTAGTAGTCGAGCAAAGTGTGACTAAAATGGGGGTTAATTTAGGGCCGATCTAAATAGATCTTCTTTTTACAGTAAAAAAGAAATTATTCAAGGGACTCTATTAGTTTTACAGACCTAACCCAGATTCAGTCTTTTTTTAAGCTCTCTAACTTCTTCACTTCCTGCGGCCTTTCCTATAGAAGTGAAAAGTGAGTTCGGCCCATAGATAATACCAACTTCTCCATCTTCTATAATAAGTCTTAGAGAGCCTCCTGCAGCACTCCCCCCTCTGGCTTTTCTTATATAGAGGTTCTTTAACTTGGAGAGAGGATAATATTCTTTCTTCCTACGCATAAGATAATATCGAGATACAATCAAATTTTTATTATCCACTTCGATAACAACTCGATGAAAGATAAAGCATAGGGCCACTAAGGGAATAATTATGAATAGAAAGATTCCAAAATCATCGAGGTCGACACTGATGCCCATCGCTCTCTTATAAAAGTTTACAATTCCTAGTATCAGAAAAGGATAGAGAAACAACTTAACAACAATCGGGTTATGGCGAATTTTAAACTTATCAGATGTGTTAGTGACAATCTTCACGAATGATCCTTTTCCTAATCAAGTATTAAGACAGTCTTCTTAAAATTCGATCAATTTCTCTTAGGGCGGCTTCCTTCTCTTTAATATCTTGTCTCAGCTCTATTTTCTTTTGCTTCAGATCTTCCTTTACACCCTCACATAACTTACCAAGCTTTCTCATATTATCTAAGGCCAGCTTCACTTCTTCTAGCGTTAGACCAATTTTCTTACTGCTCTTAATAAATATAAGGTCATTTAAATGATCTTTACTATATTCTCGGTATCCATTGAGATCTCTAGCAGCTGGTTTCAGAACCTTTATCTTCTCGTAATAGCGAATAGTATCACGCGTAAGCCCTGATTTTTCTTCGAGTTCTTTTATTTTCATAAAAATCCTTGACTATGGAGTTACTCCACACTTTACCATAGTTTTAAGATAGGAGGAAATATGAAAACAAACTCAGGAATTCAACAAATTAGAAATGCAACCGTTATCATTAACTATGGAGGCAAGAGAATCCTTGTCGACCCTATGCTCTCAGACAAAGAGTCATTCCCTGGATTTGAGGGAACGGCAAATTCTCACTTACGTAATCCATTAGTAGAATTACCACTACCCATTGATGAAATCGTTGATGTCGATGCAGTTATTCTTACCCATGTACATCCAGACCATTGGGATGAAAAAGCGACAAATAGTATCGCAAAGGATCGTCTCCTTTTTTCTCAAAATGAAAGAGAGAAGAGCTTTTTGGAAAGTTTAGGCTTTACGAACGTGAAAGTTCTTAATGGTGAAGTAACATGGGAAGGGATTACAATGATCAAGACTTCAGGTCTTCATGGAACACCTGAAGTAGTAGACGCTGTTGATCTTCTCGATGAAGTATGTGGAATTGTGTTTAAGCATCCAGATGAGAAAACATTCTATCTTGCTGGTGATACCGTTTGGAATAAAGACGTACAAGAGGCCATCGATACTCACGGCCCAGATACGATTCTCCTAAATGCCGGTGGTGCTGTTATTGAAGGCCTCCCTCCGATTATTATGGATGAAAAAGATGTTGAAGCCGTTGTTGACTATGCCAAGGATGCAAAGATCATCACAACTCACCATGAAGCGGTAAACCACTGTCTAACGACTCGTGAAAGCTTACACACATACCTTAAAGAAAGGGGAAAAGCACAGCGTGTATCCTCTCCCGAAGATGGTGAATTTATAAGCTTATAAAATTTTATGACCTATGTTCTTGCTGCAGTGATAAGTTGTTATTTATTATTTATCGCTGTAGTCATGATCATGGTCGGTTATGTACTTTTTAGTATTTGGCTAAATAAGAAAGAAAAACATTGACCCAAAATATAAATTTCTCCAAAATAAGAGCAAATGAAACGTCTGCTCACTGCAACACTATTTACATTTCTAACAATTTACTCTTCTCTTGCAGGAGTTGTGGTTGAGCTGCACCTTGTTGACCACCATAATAACCATGAACACAATGACCAACATCATATTCATGATGAGCATCATCAAGAAGAAAACCTCATTGAGCACTTGGTTCTCCATACCAATCATGACAAAGAAACCAACCATGCTCATGAGAAACAACCTGAGTACGTTCTTTCCACACAAAAAGATTTTCAAAGCTTATTTTCAAGACCAAAGCTAATTTTCCTCCCTATTTCTTTTAACCCTTCGTTTATAAATCATTCCCCCCAAGATTTAGGCGCGGTTTCTTTTTCAAAAACTCTAGCTTACTCCCCCCCACCTAATCGCTTTAGAAACCTTCCCCTATTAAATTAAGACAAATTTCCTTTTTATTTTAAAACTTTGCTTTTAACTCCAAGGATTTGTTGTGCTTAATAAAATTATTTCATTCTCATTAAAGAATAGACTTCTCGTGGTATCCCTTGCTGCTCTTGTGGCCGTCTACGGGGCTTTGACTCTTAAAAACCTTCCCGTTGACGTCTTTCCTAATCTTAATAAACCCAAAGTAACCATTATTACCGAAGGTCATGGCTTTGCTCCGCAAGAAGTAGAAACTCTCGTAACACTCCCCCTTGAGACAGCGATGATTGGCACGGCCGGTGTGACCAGAGTTCGCTCTTCAAGCGGAATGGGTATCAGTATTATTCATGTGGAGTTTGAATGGGGAACTGACCCCTATCGAAACAGACAGCTCGTCAGTGAGAAAATACAACAAGTGAAGCCCCGATTACCTCAGGATGTAATGCCCACGATGGCCCCTATATCTTCAATAATGGGAGAAATCCTTTTCTTAGGGCTACAACTTCAAGAAGATTCTTCTTCAGAGTCCTTAAGTCCACTAGAGTTAAGAGAAATAGCTGATTGGGTTTTAAGACCTCAGATTTTATCTATTCCCGGAGTGAGTAATGTCATCGTCATGGGAGGTGGAAGAAAGCAGTTTCAAATCAGGGTAGACCACGAAAAACTCAGCCAAAAAAATATATCTCTAGAGGAGCTTGTAAAAAATGTAAAACATCTTAGTGAAAACACCACAGGAGGCTTTGTTGATAGGGATAAGAAAGAGTTTCTTATTCGTGTCATAGGCAGAGCTGAGATTGAAGAGGATCTAAGTGAGTCAATTGTTGGCATGCATCTCGGTGTACCAGTAAAGCTTAAAGAAGTGGCACAAGTGAAAATCGGTGCACAGCCAAAGAGAGGAGATGGCAGCATTAATGCAAGGCCTGCTGTCATCATGACCATCCAAAAACAACCTGAAGCATCCACCATTGAAGTGACAAACAAAATAGAGGACCTCGTTAAAAAAATCAAAAAGCAACTCCCTAAAGGAGTCACTCTTCATAACGACCTTTTTAAGCAATCTAAATTTATTGAAAATTCCATAGATAATGTAACGGAGGCCTTAAGAGATGGTTCTATCATGGTGGCAATTGTCCTTTTCCTCTTTCTGCTAAACTTTAGAAGTACTTTTATCACTCTTACGGCCATTCCTCTCTCTTTTCTCCTAACAATGATTATTTTTAAAAGCTTTGGAATGTCCGTAAATACGATGACGCTAGGTGGCCTTGCCATCGCTATTGGGGAATTAGTCGATGATGCCATTGTTGATGTTGAAAATGTCTTTAGGAGACTAAAAGAAGCGAAGGAAAAAGGTGAATCCTTTAAGCCTCTCCAAGTTGTTTATGAGGCGTCAAAAGAGATAAGAAGTAGTATCGTCATCTCGACTATTATCGTTGTCTTGGTTTTTATTCCCCTCTTTTACCTAAGCGGAATAGAAGGAAAACTATTTATCCCTTTAGGGATATCATACATAATCTCTTTATTAGCAAGTCTTCTTGTTTCTCTCACTGTTACACCAGTCCTATGCTCTTACCTTCTTCCTCATACAAAAATAATAGACCATGGTGATGGAAGGCTTGTAAAAACCCTAAAGGAGATCGATAAGAAAATCCTTATAAAAATATTAGATCACCCAAAGACGGTTATTACTCTCTCCCTTATTCTTCTTGTAGGCTCTTTATCTCTTTTACCTCAAATGGGAAGAAACTTTCTTCCTAAGTTTAATGAAGGAACAGCAACAATTGGTGTTGCAGCATGGCCAGGAATTTCCCTAGAAGAATCAAATAAGATTGGAAAAAGAGCTGAGGAGCTTATGCTTTCAGTTCCAGAGGTTAAAAGTACCATTAGAAGGACAGGTCGCGCTGAAATGGACGAACATGCAGAAGGGGTTCACTGGAGCGAAATCGATGTCGATTTTCATAGTAATGGACGAGAGCGTGAAGTGGTCCTTGAGGACATAAGAAATAAACTTTCTACCATTGAAAACACCTATGCCAATATAGGCCAGCCAATTAGCCACCGACTGGATCACCTATTATCAGGAGTCAGGGCCCAGCTTGCCATTAAAATCTTTGGACCAGAATTAAACACACTAAGGCGTTTAGGAAAAAGTCTGGAGAGAAAGCTTAAGGACGTAAAAGGTTTAGCTGATCTCCAGCTAGAGCAACAAGTTTTAGTTCCTCAAATCAAAGTTCATCTTTACCGTGAAGATGCTGCTAAATTTGGTATTAAGATTAGTGATTTAGTAGAACACTTAGAAGTTGCTCTCAATGGCATTGACGTGGGAAAAGTCATTGAAAAACAAAGAATCTTCGATATTTCATTGCGCTTTAATGAAGAGACACGACAAAACTTAGAGCTGCTAAAAGAAATCGTGGTAAGAGTATTACCTACCGGTGAAAGTATAAAGCTTAAACAAGTCGCTTCTGTCTATGAAAGCGATGGACCCAATATTATAAATCGAGAGAATGCTTCCAGACGGATCGTTATTCAAGCAAACTCAGGAGGAGCTCCTCTTGATATCCTTGTCAAAGAAGTAAGAAAGGCCGTTGATGAACTTGAGCTCCCTAGTGGTTATCATGTAGAGCTTGGTGGTCAATTTAAAAGTGAAGAAGAAGCATCTCGATTGATAACCTTTCTTGGCCTTATTTCTTTATTGGCCATCATTATTTTTCTATATGCCCATTTCAATAGTATAATGATGAGCTTTCAAGTTTTGACGGCTATTCCCTTGGCACTTATTGGAAGTATAATCGGTATATTTATCACCGAAAAAATTCTTTCTGTCGCTACCTTGATAGCCTTTATTACACTTTGTGGAATTGCGAGCAGAAACGGAGTTCTTATGATTTCCCACTATCTTCACCTTCTTGTAAAAGAAGGAAGAGAGTTTAATAAAGAAACAATAATTCAAGGCTCACAAGAACGTCTGATTCCTGTTTTTATGACGGCCCTTACAGCAATTTTTGCTCTATTTCCTATACTTTTATCAAAAGGAGACCCTGGTAAGGAAATCCTATACCCCGTTGCCGTGGTTATTGTAGGTGGTCTTATTACGTCAACATTTTTAGATGTTCTTGTTACTCCAGTTGTCTTTTACAACTTTGCCAAGAAGGCAGTAACAAAAATTAAGGAGAATCAAAATGACTAAGCAACTCCTTTTCCTCTTTGTGTTTCTTACTTTCTCAATCCAAGGGAGAGAATTTAATTTTGAAGAGCTTTATCAACATTCATTAAAAAGTCACCCCGAAGGGAAAATACTTAAGTCTAAAGTTAAAGAAGTTGAATTTGCCATTAAAAGGATTAAGAGTTCTTATTACCCCGATTTAAGTGCCATCGTTGGTGGGGAAAGACGGCAAGCAGCGAAAGATAGTTCAATTGACACCAATCGCTTTGTCGCAGAGCTCAGGATTAAATATAACCTATTTCGCTTTAATAAAAGTGCCGATGAAATAAAGGCACTTGAAAAAATTCTAGATAAAAAGTCATTAGATTTAAATTGGTGGAAGGAAAACCTTTTCAGAGAAATGAAGGCTCAATACACAATGGCCCAAGGCCTTAGTGAAAAACTTCGAATTCTGAATAAGGAACTTGAGACAAATAAATTTCTTAAAAAAAGCATTCAAAAAAGAAGAAAAAGCGGACTAATCGGAAAATCAGACCTTCAGGATGTTGAGCTTAGGAAAAACCAAATAATGACATCAATCAATGATCTTAAAGAAGAGATTGACCACACTATGGACAAACTTCGTAAACTTTCATTTATCAAACACAGCGATTCACTTAAAATAGAAGGGACCCTTCCTCATCATCATTATAATTTGCAATTTGATAAGTTATTAATGAAGGCGAAGAAGAATAATGTTCATATTAAAAGAAGTAAGTATCTTAAGGAAGCTCAACTAAGTGAGCTCAATAAGGCGAATAAAAACTACTTGCCTGAAGTTAATTTGAGTGGACGCTACGGCCGTATGCGGATTGATGAGCAGTATGCTAACAGCACCAACCAAAATGAGGGGCTTGTTGGCATTTATGTTAATATCCCTCTCTTTAGTGGTGGTAGCAAAAAGAGTACCAGACAAATCTATGAAGAGAAGTTTCAACAAAGACTGCAACAGGCTAAGCTTCTTGAGAATAATGAAATCATTGAGCTAACTCATAAATTAGAACTGTTAGAAAAAGTTCATCGAAAGGTTGACCTTTTAGAAGATGGCCTAAAACGAGGACAAAGCTACTTTCAAAATGTCTTGAGTGAGTACAAGCGAGGGATAAAAAACTCTCTAGACTTAGTAAGTGCTCGTGATCGTCTTGTTGGTTTAAATATGAACCTAATTGAAGCAAAAACAAAATATATATTAACTCTTCTTAATATTGAAGAACTTACTGGTGAAAAACTAAAGGAGAAACTATGAAAGCTCTATTAACGACATTCTTAACGCTATTAACACTAGCAACCCATGCCCACGACGAAGGTCATGGTCCTGCAATTAAGGATGAAAGTATCCATGGTGGAAAGGTTACAGCAATCATTCTAAAAAAAGACGTCAACAAGGGTCGAGGTGCTCAAATGCTCTACAAGGGAGAGCTGGTATTTGACTCAAGAAAGACGGAGGTAAAACTTTATCTTTATAACGAAAAGATGAAGCCTCTGGATCTCTCCCAGTTCCAAAAAGAAACAAAAGCAGTCCTGATTGAAAGAGGAAGTGAAAAAGAATTCTCTTTAAAGTTAGATAAGTCTGGTAAATATTTTTCAGGTGATAGACCAAAAAACAAAAGAGTTCCCTTTAATATCGATATCTTTCCAAGAAAAGGAGATCAAAACCTTTTTGGTGCCTTTGATGGTCTAGATTAATTTATAATTTAGCGTGGATACTTTTGGGACTCTATGCATTCAACTCACCTAGTCCCAGAGGTAACCACGTACCTATTTTCAAAGATCATCACAACTCACCATGAAGCGGTAAACCACTGTCTAACGACTCGTGAAAGCTTACACACATACCTTAAAGAAAGGGGAAAAGTCGAGCGTGTATCCTCTCCCAAAGATGGTGAATTTATAAGCTTATAAAATTTTATGACCTATGTTCTTGCTGCAGTGATAAGTTGTTATTAAATAGCACCACTGCCAGCAAGATCAAGCATTTCATGCTTTTCCTTCAAACACTGCTTACGCTCTTTCTCAGGAAGTTTTTTACAACTTCTAAAAGAAGCACAAGATAAAGTTTGAGAAGTAAAAGCAAGTATCAAAATCATTCGAATAAACTTCATTTCACTCTCCAATTTTTAAGCTCAATATTTTCTTTTAAGGTACGTGGTTACTTTTGGGACTCAATGCATTTAACTCACATAGTCCCAAAAGTAACCACGTACCTATTTTGAATTAAGATTAATGCCTTTTTTACTAAGCTCCTCTTCAACTCTATCTTTTAGCCAATGAGAAATTGGTGAAATTTTAGAATAGTCTATCTTATTCCATAGAGACTGAACCTTAGCTTCTAAGTTACTTCTAATATACTCACTAACATCTGTATTTAATAAAGTATTACTAGAAGTGGCACAAATATAGAAAAACTTATAAACGAGTTCATCAAATAGAGCCTTATTACTATTTTCCATAGCAAGAAGTTCATCTACTAGTAAATCAACAACTGTATTATCATCCTTGAATACTGCAACAAACTTATTTGTAAACTTATAATCAGTAATTGACTCTACGCCCTCAATACTTAGAATCTCATTAACGAGGCTTATTTTTTCAGAACTAAGTAATGCTGGTAACGTAACATTAGTTATATGGTCTAAAAATTTATTTTCGGGGGCCCTAAATTTATCTAATACGCTTTTCATTCCCTCGAATACATGTAGAACTGACGCCGAGTTAATAGTTTTTAAAAAGTCTAGTAACTCAATAGGTTGTTTATCAATTTTTTCAAGAATATCTTTAAGTGCATCGCCATGTGGAGTTAGAGCATTACACCAAATACGATATTGGTCTAACATTTTATAAACACCTACTTCAGCAATCCTTACATCCGACTCAATCTTGTTTTTAATTATTATGTTAGATAATTCTGTTGCATTATAAATTACTTCAAGAATAGATTCTGTTTGATTTAAATTAAAATTATCTCTATATTTTTCACAATAAATACTTCTTAATCTAATCAATGAAGTTAATGCATCGTAGTAACCAAGTTTATTCTCATCTAAAAACTCAACCAACTTAGCAAAGTCTATACTTCCATCGTTCAAAAAAATCAAAATGTCTTTATCTGTAAAAGTTGCCGGATTTCCAACAAAATCTAAATAGGCAATTGCATTTTCCCATGCAAAAAAACTATTAGTTTCATACTTCATACCTTCTAACAGTTCTTTAATTCTTTCTTTTCTATTTTCATCAGCAGGATAAGACTCTAAATACCCCTTTAAAAGGCCTTCCTCAATAAACTCGATATAAGATTCTCTTTCCTTTTCTTCGCGGTCATAAGTGCCAAAGTCTTTCTTATCAACAGTTCTTCTAATTTCCTTCTTACTTAATTTTTTATGATTTTTTCGAATGTATTCTTTTAGCTTAGGAAATTCAAAATCAAATATTGTAGACATAAACAGAAGTTCTAAATTTAAATTTTCAACTTCATATCTTTTAGCTTCTTTACTAGCTTCATTTAAAACTAAAGCTAATCTGTGTAAGTATCGTGGATTTGAAGGAATATACTTGCTATATTTTCTTAATAAATCAATTTTAAAAACTTCACTATCCAAAGCATTAGATAAAAAGTTTAGACAAGAATCTTCATCTATACTTCCTATAGAAATTGAAATATCAAAAAACTTATCAATAAAACTTTGTTCTGCTTGAATAAAAGAGTTTGAGCTATTTTGAATTGCAATATTTAATGAGTTCTGGTCTGCCATCAAAATAGTGAAACAACTAGGTGTGTTAAATATTTCTCTTAAAAATTGTAAAAATGTTGGTATTAATTCTGGTTGGCAACGGTCTAAATCTTCAACAACTAAAATAACTTTTTTGTCATTTAGTTTAGAAATTATTTCATCAACATTTTCTTTACTGAACTCAATGGTAGAAATTGCACCTTGAGCTAACTTAGTAAAAAAGCCATCATTTTCTAAATATTTGCCTTCTAAATCCTTAACTCCAGATTTTTCAATAACATCTGAAACCTTTTGTCCCCATTTTGAGACTAAGCTTTTAGCTTTTTCTGTTTTTGTAACACCAGTATCACCATCTTCAAGGTACTCTAGCAACTCAACACACAAAGTTGATACTAATCCTCTTTTTATATCGGACTCGGAATGGTACTGCCATGGGAAAAACTTTAATATAACTTCTTCTTCCTTCTTCTGACATTCACCTTCAAACATGCTGATAATTGAGCTTTTTCCACAACCCCATGGCCCAAATAATCCAATTCTAATATGTGAATCTGTAACTGGTTCTTTTATTAGATTATTTAGCCTTAGAACTGTATTCTTTCTGTTTAGATAATCTTCATTAAATTTTGAAATAGGGTTACTGTTGTAATTCATTATTCCCCCAAACGTCTTGGTACTTTCTTGTCTTCTACTACAGAACCATCTTTTGAATATACTCCATACGCTGGGTTGGGTGCCAGTAGACTTATCCACATTGCTGACACTAGCTTGGCACCTAATTCTTACCTAGTCCAAGAGCTAACCACGTACTTTTTTCTTTTTTAATTATATCTACGCTTCTCAGTCTCTTCACTACCTAGTTGCGGTAAAGAACCAATATCATTTTGCCAGTCTGAGTATCCTTTTAGATCAACTTCAACTGTCTCCTTCTTGCCTTTACTTGTTACATAAGTTAGAAGAGCCTTCCTTAGTCTTCCTATTTTCTTATGTTTTTTTGTATTCAGTAAAATCCACTTCTTTGAATATAAACCAGGAGGAACAACAAAGTCCTTATGGTAGAGGTGTCCTGCAGGAAATAACTTTTCATTATCTTTTTTATTACTATTCTCAAACTGAGAAATATTCATAGAGAGTGCAGCTCCAAAAGCTGCACCTGTTATTATATTTACTCCACTGTAGTTATTTTTACTAGAGCTTGAAGCTGCGGCAACTCCTGTAGCAACAGCAGCCCATGCTGCACGATTTTGAGCAGCAACCATCGCTTTTTCTCTATTCATTTCATTCACAGCACTTAAAAAGTAATTTAACTGATTTCCTGATACAAACCTTACATTTTCATTAATCTCAGAGTGATCAAATTTAAAATATACCTTCTCAATCCTTATCCAATCTTCTGTTACATTCTCAAAAATGAAGTTAATCATTCCAAAGTTACGACTAGAGAGTTCATCATCTATTTGAGTACTAATCCGAAGGCCTAGATCCGTCTTGCCTTGATCTTTATATCTAGAGTTTCTATCTTTTGATTTTCCGACCTGACTTGCGTAACTCCCCTTGTGCAGCCTATACCTTGCACATGAAGTCATCAACATTAACACAGTAAACATAGTCAATAGTTTCATATCTATACTCCTTAAATTTCTAAAGGCTTTATACTTTCCTCGTCATCTCTGAGGTTATCCATCAAGTTATACTTCATCGACTCATTATCTCTACAATAGGATTTCATCCCTGTTTTACAGAAATCAGAGGAATAATTTTTTATTTCTTGTGTCGTAAGAAAAAATGATGCCAGTTTCCTACAACCTTCAACAGAACCCTTAATACAACTTTTTGAAATAAAGTTTTTATTATTATACCTATCAGATACTCCCACTAACTTAAAACAAGCATCGCCAACCCCCAGATCACAAGCAGATAGAAGCGAATCTTCATAATTTTTTTCATTAGACTGAAATTTAAAACTATTTTGTAAGCAAGCCATATGTGTTGAAGACTTACATCCGCGCAAAAATGCTAATTTTGACTTGTGATAACTATTATTAAGGTGGATTCGAGATAGAAAAAAACATGCCTTAAATTTACCATTATCGCAGCTTGAATTAAGTATTCGTATAGCATCTTCTTTTTTGTTCTTAGCCAATAGGGCATTAGCTATAATTACACATCCATTCTCATCATTGATACAACTTTGAAGAGTAATTTTTTCATGAAGTAGAATCTCTTCATGATAGCGTTTCAATAAAGTAGTTAAAGTTTTATTCACCTCTGCATTATCATTTAAGCATTCTTTTTTCTTTGTACTATATCTTATGAAGGTATCATTATTATGATCTTGACATTTTTCAAAAAGAAACGTTGATTTGGGAATTTTCCCGCATTCAGCTTCAAGCTCAGAAAGAGCAATACCCTTTGCTAAGAACCATGCTTTTTCAGAAATTTCATCATTAGCAAAAGCTGAAAACTGAACATAGTCTTGAACCTGACTTCGCCCAAGGTTTCTTGTCCAGAAAAATCCATTAGAATCTTTTTGATTTGAGCAGTTTTCCCCAAAGGTATTAAATGAGATTAGGGTAGAAATAGTCATTGTAAAAACTCTAAACACCTTGCAAAACAAATCCCCCTCCCATAAGAAAACTAGATAAAGAACTCTTTCAATCAGTCTTACGCACGTGGAACCTCATTGAGGCGCCAACAGACTTTTCCTGAAGCAACACAGAATCATTTATTAATTTAATCTTTATCGGCTATCCTAACTCAACAACTAAAGCTCAAAACCATACTATCTGGACAAGATTTCTTAATATTCAAATTCCCCAAATCATTCCAACAACCTAGAAAGACAATCTAAAATAATTCATGTAAGATCTGACCGAAATTTAAATTCAAGTGCTCACAAAAAAAGGAGTCAATCGTGCCGGAGCTTCCGGAAGTTGAAACCATCAAAAATCAAATCGCCCCGTCGCTTCCGATGAAAGTGCAGGCCGTGGAGTATTCGGATGTGGTGAATTCGATTCTCAAGGACACGGAGTTTGATCCTGTTGGGCGTACGCTGGAGTCGATTGAGCGCAAAGGGAAAGTTCTTCTTCTTCATTTTGGAAAAGGTGATCTTGCGATTTCGGGATTGGGGATGTCGGGGGGATGGAGAATCTCTAAGACGAAAGTTGAAGAGAAGCATACGCATATTCAATTTTCGCTTTCTTCTCCTAAGGGAAAGAAGGTTTCTCTTTATCTTGCCTATGTTGATCCGCGCCGCTTTGGAAATTTTCATTACTTTAACTCCATTGGGGCGGCCAAGTGGTTGACTCGTTTGGGGGCCGATGTATCGAGTGCTGATTTTTCTCCGGAGTATATTTTTGAGAAGTGTCAGCGCTATCCCAACAAAGAGATTAAGCCCTTTATGTTGGAGCAGAATCACTTTGCGGGCGTAGGAAATTATATGGCCTCGGAGATTTGTGCACGGGCCGGCATCTTACCAACGCGTAAAGGCAAAGATATTACCAAGAGTGATGCGAAACAGCTTTATAAGGCGACGCAATCCGTCCTTGACGATACCATTGCTACTGGTGGCACCACCTTCTCAGGCGGCTATAAAGACGCCTCAGGAGATGCGGGCGAGGGCGTTAGACATCTCGTTGTTTTTTATCAGGAAATCTGTCAGATGTGTGGTAAAACTATAGTTATAAAGACAACGCAAAAAGGGCGCGGAACCTATCACTGCCCCCGTTGTCAGAGATAACTTTTCAAAGGAATTGATATGTCAGATACAGAATATGGCCTCGAAGACGTGGTCATTAATCAAAGTGTTGCTATCCTCGTTGATGGCAATAACATCGAAAGAAGTATTCACTCGGCGACCAAAGATCAGAACTCTATGGTCAATTTTGATACCCTTATTCCAAAGCTACTGGATAATCGTGGACTCAATCGCCTCGTCTACTTTCGTGAAGGAAAGAATATTTCTTCAAAACTTAAAGAGCGCCTTCACTACAACTTTCATGGATCAGTGAGACCTTGCCACAAGTCGGCCGATATCCCTCTTTCCATTAAGGCCACTCAACTCTCAGACAAAGTTGATACTATTATCATTATGTCTGGAGATAGCGACTATGTAGAGCTTGTGCGCCACCTCATCAATGAAGGGGTTCGCGTGGAGATTGCGGCCGTAGAAGAAACCACTTCTCATCTCTTAATTGAAGAAGCTGATTACTTTCACCCCATCACCAGTGATGATTGGTTTACTCTAAAGCCACAGAGACAAACTAATAAAAAAGGCACACGCAAGAAAAAAGCGGCCTCAAAGAAAGACTAGAAATCAATGGTCAGGGTGTTTCCATCCTGACCTTCACTCTTTTTCATTCTAGAATTAAAACCATCTAAAGACTTTAAGTACTTTGCCAACGCCTCTTCTCCAAAGCGTGCTTTGAAAAGCTCTTGATATTCACTAAGTATCCTTTCATTTGCATCGTCTTCATTCGTTATTGGATAATCGCCCTTCTTTTCGAGGTTCTCCTTATGATACTTCTGATAAGCTTCAAAGCGATCCTCTTCAAAGCCCTTTCTCATGGTGAGATACTCTTCGTATTCATCCTCTGATAATCCTAAATCCACAGTAAAGAGCTTCTTAGAATCCTCTAGCCAAGAAACCTCAATCTCTTCAAACTTTTGATCAAACTCGTCCATTTGTTCTTGGGTGAAGTTCTCTTCTCTCTGTCCATCACCATCATCATCCTCATCATTGTCTTTAACTATAGACTCAAGAGTGGTCTCTTCCATAGGTGTTGGTTTGGGAGGAAGCTTTGTCTCTTCGAATTTCTCTACTTCACTTATCACTTCTTTATCAACACTCTCACCAGAGTTAGAGAAGGCCATATAAAGTTTAATGCCTCCGAGAAGGAGGCATATAACTAAATTAAAGTAGAAGATCTTCTTTAGCATAGATTAATTGCGAATGACCTTATCACCTTCTCCAGGTGCACGGTCATCTGAATGGGGAGCAATTTTTCTCTTTCCACTACGTGAACCATCGTAAGAACTACCACTATCCACTCTTGCAGGCGCTGCCAATTCAAAGTCACCTTGGCGGTAACGACTGAACCTATCGCTATACTCACAATTCTTAGGTGAGAACTCCTTAATAAAGGCCTTATCTTCATCGGCCATTACAATTCTTCCCCCTTGATCAACAGTACAGCTAGATTCGAATTCTTTAATCGCATCGGTACAGCTCTTTCTTTGTTTCACATATTTATTACGAGTAGGTTCGCAGGTAAAACCTGTATCAACTTCAGAACTAAGGCCATAAGCGAGATTATTAAGTAGTCCGCCAATTTTCCCAGGACAGCCATCCTCAGAATAGAGCCAATGACGATCGACTGTACAAATACCTTCTCTTCCTTCTGACTGACTCCAATGATACCTACATTGCTCTCCACTAGGGAGTTCACCTTTAATAGCTGTCATACATTCATTTAAAGCTACACAACTATTGGCACTTCTAGGAATATTCTTTGGAACCTTTCCTACACATGTATCACGTCGGGTAAGACAAGATTTAATAGACTCACAGGTACTATCAATAACCTGACAATGGGTTTTGATTGAGTTTTTTAACTCTCGACAAGACTGCGCCTGTGCATTAAATGACAGCGCTATAAGAGGTCCCATTAAAAAAGTAGCTTTCAAAAATGTCTTCATAAAATTCCACCGGTAAAAAGAAAATACTTGCCTAAGTATCGGTATTTTAGAAGAAAAAATTTAGCGAGCACACTCAACCTACTGAAATTTATAGGTTTACTTGGTGAAATTGAAGGCCTCTAAAAAGGGAGTTCTTGTACGACGAGGAAAATCACCTACTTTAGTCATCATGGCATCCATAATGGCCCTCTTGTCGGGAAGCCCCTGAGCATTTGAAAATCTCTGCATCATTCTCACAAAGATATCACTAATCTCGATAATCTCTGCAAGAGGATGGATTTGTCCGCCTTTAAATCTCTTTAAATCTTTTTCAAGGTGAGCATGATGCTGGCGAATAATTTGAGGAACGAGTGATGGAATTCCTTTTATTGCTTCAAGCTGACGGGCAGCAAGTTCTGGATGATTGAAGAACATTTTCTCTAACCTATTCTTTTCGTCTCCATAAACTTTCTTGCTCATAATCTTCTCAAATACTTCATCTTCATCAAAGAGTTTATTTTCCCCTTCACTATAGGGGTCTGTTCCTTTTTTCACTTCGGATACCATGCCAATATCATGAAGTAGAGCGGCCACACATAGTGCCTCGAGACTTTTTTCTGTTTCAATGCCGGCCGCCTTGGCAATAATAGAGGCCACAATAACAATGGCACTACTATGCTCAAAGCCCGCCATCTCTTTTAAAAGTGTCGCTAGAAAATCATTCTCCTCACTCACCCTATCAACAAGCTGACATGTATTTCTAAAGTACTTTTGAGCATGAACAAGAGAGTCATTATCCACCCCCATATCTACCATCGCTTTCAATGTTACTTCGCCCTGATTAAAGAGAAAGCCCACTTTCTTTTTAGTATCTAGCCCTTTATTTTTCGCCACAATACTTGTTAATCGATCACAGTACGTGACATATGATTCAAGGGCTTCTTTTCTAATATAGAAGTGCTCAACACCTTTTTTTAGATAATCTATAACCCGCTCAACATCGAAAACATCACCACCTTGAACAATCTTTATGAATTTATCTTTTCTAAGCTTCACATAAATATCAAAGAGTGATTTTGAACCACTTACAAAGAGCTCGGCCTTAATTGGCCGGTAGTCTGAGTCCTTATTCTCTAACTCTTGCCCTACCTTATCCTCTGTAGATACGGTTTTCATAATTGAGTCAGTATCAAAGACATCAATAATCTTCCCAAGCTTTTCCTTAAGCATCCTTAAGTCGAAGGGCTTAGAGATTTTTCCCTGAATCCCCATTTCATCGAGGTCTATCGCTTCATCCAGTTCTGTATTTAGGCTTTCAATTAAGTAAATGGGAAGTGTCGGCTGATAAGTAAGAGAAAATCTTACGACCGCAGCACCACTTGGATTTTGTACCTCAGGGGAAATAAGACAACTATTAAAGCTATCTTTATCTTCTTTTAAAAGCTTCTGGGCCTCACTCCCGGAGTAGACATGTTTGAACGGAATATTCTTATAGAGTGGATCTCCCTGAAGCTTTTCATAGAAATGCTTATCAGGGTCCACAATCAGAATTGACTTGGCCATAGCTTCTTATAGGTTGAGATTTTCGTAGATTATATTATCGGCCAATCTCTGTGATATACCTAATGATTTTTCATCCCTCACCGTCCAGGCCAATAAAGGAATTCCACGCTTTCTCATTTCTTGTGGTGCTCGTCGGTGGATACCTGACCATTCGTACCCAATATAAGATGGGTTAATTACACTAACAAGAGACAGGGATTGGAGTAGCACACGTGTTGGTGCCCATAAGTGGGCCAGAGATTCTTCCCCAGACAATAGGCCAATTATTGCTTCAGGTGCATTCTCTCTCATGTAAATTAGACTTCGAGGATGAAAAGATTGTAGGGAAAAATCGCCTTGATATCTTTGCATGATCTCCAATACTCTCTTTTCTAAATTATCATTGTCCAAAGAGCGCTTAACTTCTAGAACGAGAGGAACTTGTCCCTTCACTAATTTTAACAATTCCTTAAGTGGTAAGATTCCTTTCTTAGACTGATAGGTTTTTACTTTCTTTAGCTCATGGCTTGAGAGCTCACTAATAAGATGAGGGTTTCCTGTCATTCGCAGGAGGTCATGATCGTGATGAATAAATACTTCTCCATCTTTACTTAGATGAAGATCACACTCTATAGGGACCTTGGCCTCTAATGCCAATTCAAAGGCCTCCCACGAGTTCTCATCGATTCCTGCCACCCAGTGGTAGCCACGATGGGCAATGGGCTCCTGCACAAACCAATTCGTTGACATCACTACTCCTTCTCAAGCCTTATCTTGCTTGCTAGAATCTAGAGAAAACTCTAAACAGAGGTTATATGAACGCTATAAAATCATTCTTCATCCCCTTAACTCTTTTATCAGCTTCGGGTTGTGCATTCTTCTCCAATACACCTGAGTTCGATAATAAGAAACTTGTTGAGTATATACAAGGCTCAGGGTTTAACCGAACACAGCTCTCTGATATTGAAAGGAATCTAACTCGTAAGGCCAATATGGCCGGCGATATTTATCGCATTAGAGTCTATCCCTACACCTTCCCTCTTATTGAGGCCCTTGTAGATGATCAGGCCGCAGCTCTATCTCTTACGAAGTCCCAAAGAAGTGAACTTGCAAAGAATCTTCAAGAGAAGTACCTCAATCAGAAAACCTGTTTGCAATTTGATTATCAAGTTAGTCGAATTGCAAAAGTTTCTCAGCTCAAAGATTGGAAGCTTCAAATCATTGATCAGTATGAAAATAGCTATGATACCCAATGGACACAAGACTCCCTTGCGGCAATTCCTACGAAGAGCTTTGACTATATCGGCTCAGTTCGTGAACCCATGTGGATAGGAAATGGCGTTGCTTGTACTCACCAGAAGGTAGACTTAAGCAAGGACTTTGACACTAAAGTCATGGCCCAATTCGCTCCCTTTCCCTTTTCGAAGGAAGAAACCCTTAGCTGGCAATATCCCGTTTACGAAGAAGTCAATGGCGAAAAGGTAGAAGTTAAAGAGAAGAATAAAGATTTTAAAGGCTACCGTGGTTGGTAGCCTCTAGAATTTAATTAGAGAGTCTTTAAATACATCAAGAGGTCTTTACGCTCTTGCTCGCTTTGACGAGGATTTCCCTCTCTATCCCAAAACATAGTCGTGTGACCGATATTTCTTAGCCCTGCTTTAGAAGTATCGAAAATGGCGTCTCTTTCTTTAAACCAATCAGTTGGAATCTTATCTCCCGTAGGGTAGCCCACACATTCTTGATCGTAGTCTTCTTCTTTCACGCTTGGCCCTTGAACAAATTGTTTAGGTCGATCTTCCACCCTTTGCATGAGAGCACAGAGGTTGGGAACGGCATTATTATGAAAGTAGGGATATCTGAGAAAGATTCCTTCTAGTGGTGGTGGAACATAGCCTTTTTGCGGCTCTACCGTCGTCTTCATCCACTTTGAAATAGCGAGCTTATTAAGTCCCTCAGCAAAAGTTTCAGTGGCCTGCCAACGTTGAGGATCAGTCCCTACATCCTTAACAGGTGTTTTCTCATGATAAGTCACCTTTGTAGTTTCAATAAGCTCAGCGATGCTCAGCTCTTCAGAACCCGTTTCACTCCAGCGCTTTTCATACTGGCCATGACACTTTTTACAAGACTGATTGAAGACGATCTCCCCTCTCTTGGCCGAGTTCAGGTCGATAGTGTCTTGGGGAAAGAAGTCTGTCCATCGAGGAGCTTTATTGGCAAAGGCCATCGCTGTGAGTTTCTTAATCGTTGCTTGATTATCTTTCATCCACTGTTCAAGCTCATGAAGGTCAGTTCCTCTTCCCACTTCATTCCATAGAAAATTAGTAAGGATAGGGTTACCTGCGACAATAGATCCATCAGAGAGCCAACGTGTTTTATACTTGAGATTCCACCAAGGCATGGGCTTAGAATCTGCGACAAAATTCTCAAGCTTATGAGTTCCCCTTCTTCTTCTCTCCAATCTTGAAAGGGGCTTCTTCGTTGCATACTCATCTCCTTTTCTCTTGTGCAGACTAAGCGCCACATGAGGAAGAGAGGTATCAAGTCCGAGAACCTGAGGAGAGACTGAGCCAACATAGGCAAGATTATCTTTTGTTCTTGAGAACATTTCTTTTTCTTCAGCGGTAGCATTTGTGGCCACACGAAAAAAGCCTGATGGAATCATAGGAACATAGTTCTTTGCCAGAACAAAGAATTCATTGGCACGAGGTCTCTTGTTAGTCAGCCCCATTACCGACTTCCCCATAAAGGTTCCAGAGTGACAAGTTGCACATGAGAAAGTTAGACCAACGCTATGAGGAAATTTCTTCGAATTAATTACAGAGGCTCCCATTCTATAGTCCGGGTAGCTTTCATTATCTGTGGGATATGGAATTTGGAAAACTTCAGATACAGCATCATTCTTTGGATAGATATTAAGCCCCAGCCACTCATACATCCCATCCATATCAGAGTAACCAAGCTTGGCCTCGGCAACTCGCTCCATAAGTTTACGCAAAGGATTCTTAGGTGCTTCTAGAAAATACTTCAGCGGCTTGTAGGGAACTAAAAGCCCAGTAACAGAAACAGGCCATTTAAGAGCGATTAGATAGCCGTCTTTTTGAACTTCTTTAAGTTCTTCTTCACTATAATTATAGATATTAGTTCGGGTCTCACCTTTAGGAATGGTAGCTTCAACACTCCAGTCAGGACTGGCGGCATACCCAGAGCTAAGCCCAAAGGTAAGAAAGAAGAGAAGGAATCCAAGAACAAGTGATTTCATAGGTTTATCCTTAAGGAAAAGATCATTTTCCCTAAGGATATCCATAACGAGAATCGTTTGTAAAAGAAATGGAGCTAACTTTATATAACTAGCTCAAACCTTGTCTTTTTTTCATGATATCCATTGGTGTTAAAGGCACAACAACCTTCAAATCTGGACCTTCGGCCATTCCAGTAAGAGCAAGACGTAGACCTTTAAATAGGAATTTTCCTTTAATCTTCAGCTCTTTCTTGCAGTGATCGGTAATGGCGTTGAATTGCTCAACACTCATGAAGCTAGCTCCGGAGTTAGCAATCTCTTGAACTTGTGTTTTCACATAGTCACAAATGGCCGCTGTACTCTCCCAACCCTTAACTTCATCAACAGCTTCACCTGTCTCGGCTTCAGTAGTGAAGAGAACCTGAAGATGCTCAGGAAGTTCACTTGGAACGTTAAACTTCTCTTTGAAGAATTCAAGACATTGCTCTTGCCAAGCACGATCCATTGTATGGAAGGCGTGAGCTTCCTCAAGAGTTGGTGCGAGATAATCAACAAGCTCAGCAGTAGCTAGTTTTCTCATATGCTCGCCATTGAAGTGCTTAAGCTTTTCAATATCGTAGAGTGCTGGTGCCTTTTGAAAACGATCCAAAGTAAAGAGTGGAATAATTTCTTCAAGAGTAAATACATCTTTCTCTTCTGGATGAGACCAACCAAGAAGACAGAGGTAATTCATAAGCGCCTGAGGAAGAAAATTTTGATCCTTGTATTGAACAACAGAAGTCGCTCCATGGCGCTTAGATAGTTTTTGGCGATCTTCACCGACGAGTAGTGAACAGTGGGCAAACTCAGGAGCTTTCACACCAAAGGCCTCATAGATCATCAACTGACGAACAGTGTTATTGAGATGCTCCTCTGCACGCATAACGTGAGTCATCTCCATTTTCCAATCATCAATGACACAGCAGTAATTATAAACAGGCATACCGTTAGAGCGAATGATAACAAAGTCACCAACCATATCTTCAGGAAAAGTCACCTCTCCACGAACAAGGTCCGTGAAGGTATATTTCTTTCTAGGATTTTTAAAACGAATAACGTGCTTCTCTCCGGCCTCAACTCTCTTCTTTGCTTCAGCAGGATCGAGTTCGCGGTACTTATCATGATAAGCATGAGGTGCAATTTTCTCGGCTACTGCCTTCTCAGAAAGGGCCTCAAGTTCTTCATCCGTTAGAAAACAGTAGTAGGCCTTACCTTCTGAAACCAGTTGTTCTGCAAGACCTTTATAAAGATCAATTCTCTCACTTTGACGATAAGGTCCAAAGTCTCCACCAACATCAGGGCCTTCATTGTGCTCAAGTCCACACCACTTTAGATCCTCAATCATGGCCACTTCATATTCTTTCTTTGAACGCTCTAGGTCAGTATCTTCAATTCGAAGAATAAAGCTTCCGCCCTTTGCTTTTGCAATAAGGTGGCAGTAGAGGGCCGTACGGGCTCCACCAATATGAAGATATCCAGTTGGACTTGGGGCAAAGCGTACACGAACGCTCATAGAGGACTCCTAAGTTTATGTCATTGATTTTGTCGCAGTATAGTAGAGGAAATGGGTATTGTGAACAAAAAGAAGGGGGTCAACCTGACCCCCTACTTATTATAAAAATCTCGGTATTACATGCCTTCTACTCAAAGAGAGAAGGCCCAGAAGATTTAGATGAAAAAAGATGTTGTGCAAATTTAATATTTTTCTGAAGGAAACGATTTTCACCGCCTTTAAACAGTTCAATATCGCATAGGCGGCAAAGCTTAACCGATGCTGTCCTTCCCATATAAACCTTATATAGGTGGGCCGATCTAAATGGCGTATCCCCGCATAGGAATCGAGGGTCTCTCCCCTCTGCTTTACAACAGTCACACATCTTTAACCTCATATTACTTATTGTTTTGATTTGCGTCTTAAAAGTCTTATCGTCATATTAACCAACAAATTTAGTCTACTTTTAGATATTTTCATCACATTTAAACGGACTGCATTATTTCAATAAGTTGCCTTTGTAACCTTTAGAATTCTCAAAATATGCCCATGAAATCTTATTTAGGAGCCCATTATCTCCCCTCATATAAGTGTCAACTAATGGAGTCGCTCCTTTGAATTCAAAGGATTAATGCTCATTTAAAACTGTGGTCACTGCGTATTTGATGCTTTAGAATTTCAGCGAATTTTCATTTCTTCATATATATTTCCAGGCCACCTAAGGAGGCACCCATGGCAGGCTCAAACACCCAACCACTTAAAATTAAACAAAGATTAGCCCCTAGCCCAAAGAAAGCACCTTTGTACTCTACTGAGATTACAGATGCAGCGGGAAATAAGATTACGCTAGCTGAGCCCAAGGCCACGAGAGCTCTCGTAGCACTTATGGATCAACATGCAGTAATCGGTGGTGCAGCTGCTCACTGGGGTGGACCAGCGGCCTTTGCCGAGATGATGTCGGCCCTTCATGGGATTATGTTCAAAGAAGATAACTGGTATGAGCAATTCAACTTTATCAATGATGCTGGTCACGCGGAAAATGGGATCTATGCACTCAGAGCTCTCTATGGTTTCGACAATATGAAATTAAAAGACCTGTCTGGATTTCGCTCAATCCAATCAAAGCTCACTGGTCACGGTGAAGCCCACTTAAACCCTGAAGGTGTACTTATCTCAAATGGTCCACTTGGCTCTGGTGTACCTCAGGCCCAAGGTCTTGCAATTGGAGATAAGACGATTGGAAATAAAAGAACAACGATATGTGTTCTCTCTGATGGTGGAGCAATGGAAGGTGAAGCCCGTGAGTCCATGGCCGCTATCCCAGGACTTGCAGCGAAAGGAAAGTCCAATCCCTTCGTACTTATGATTTCAGATAACAACACTAAACTCTCTGGTCGTATCGAAGCCGATAGCTTCTCCATGACTCCAACATTTGAATCTCTGGCCACTCTTGGTTGGGATGTTCGCTATGTGGAAAAAGGTCATGATCTAGAAGCCGTTTATCACGCGACAGAAAAAGCGATTACTGATGCTAAGGCCAATGCTAAAAAACCTGTAGCTATCGTTTTTAAAACAATCAAAGGCTATGGAGTTAAGAAAACTGAAGAAGCAGCTTCAGGTGGACACGGCTACCCACTTAAGGCCTATGATGATGGACTTGTCGATTTCATCCAAGAAATTTGGGATGGAAATGCTCCTGAAGAATTCACCAATTGGGCAAAAGAAATTCTTGCCACTAAGCCTGCTGCAAGTGAGAAAGCGGCACCTGCGGTAGTGAATGAAAAAGTTCAGCCAGGTTTTGCTCGTGCTTGTGATCGTGCTATGGCCGAGGGGCTTCCCCTCTTTTCAGTAGCCGCTGATCTTCAAGGATCAACAGGGATCGCACCTTTTCACAAGAGCTATCCCGAAAATTCACTCGATGTGGGAATTGCAGAATCAAATATGGTTTCAACTGCAGTTGGTTTGGCCAAGGCCGGATTCATTCCGATGGTGGATACCTTTGCACAATTTGGTATTACGAAAGGAAATCTTCCTCTTATTATGGCCAACCTTTCTCAAGGCCCAGTGATTTGTCTCTTCAGCCACACTGGTTTTCAAGATGCGGCCGATGGTGCCAGTCACCAGGCAACCACTTACTTCTCTGCGGTTTCTGCCATTCCTCACACAACAGTTATCAGTTGTGCTTGCTCTAAAGAAGCAGAAGAGTATATGTATCAGGCCGTTCAAGAGTATAAAGCTCAAACTGAAGCAGGAAAAACCCCGAATAGCTTTGTATTCTTCTATGGCCGTGAAAACTTCCCTCACTACTTCAACTCTGAAGTCACATATGAATGGAAAAAAGCACAAGTTCTTAGAACTGGAGATGCTGCAACGATCGTGGCCACAGGACCAATGGTTAAGAAGGCCCTAGCTGCTGCTGATGAGCTTGAAAAAAATGGTACAAAGGTAACCGTTATCAACAATGCCTTCGTTAATGAGCCCGATGTAGCAACTCTTAGATCTGCTCTTACCCAAACGGGTGGACGTCTTATCACGATTGAAGATCATCAAGTAAAATGTGGAATGGGAGCTATGCTTACCCATGCTCTACTAAACGAGGGCGTTGAAATATCGGCCTACCGTGGACTTGGTATTCAAGGTGAATTTGGACAAAGTGCTTATAAAGCTGATGAGCTCTATGCTCGTCACGGACTTTCTGTTGAAGGTCTCATAAGCTCTGTTAAATCAATGTTGTAATGAAATAAAGGCCTAGGTCGCACAAGCGGCCTGGCCTTTCTTAGAATACCCATCCCGCAGTTGCACCAATACGGTTAGTATCAAAATCTAGATCCCTTTCATATTCAAGAATAACACTAGGACCTCTTCCCTTTTCATCCTTCCAACTCTTACCTACTCCAACAGAGACAGCTTTAGTCGAGCCTGGAATAAAAGTTGGAATATCATCACTCAATGGCATTTGGTATCCACCTTCAAGCGAGAATTTGGTACGATCATCATAGACTCCGCCTTTCAATAATCCTGTTGTACCCGTTTGTCGCATTATAATAGTACCTTCACCAATGAGTTTCATATGGTCAGTAACACCATGTTCAGCACTTGTGGTCCAACGAACATTATCAAAGGCAAGCCCTTGTCCTTCAGAAGTATTCACTTCATTATTCCAATCGACATAATATTCAGAAACAACTTCACTATTCACTTTTGTTCTTCCATCTTTACTTTCCCAATCGGCTTCAACTCCGCCGTAGAAAGAAGACATAGGCTCCAGATTTGAACCTTCTCGCACTCTACCATCGTCATGATACTTAACGGTAGTCTTCATTCCCATCATTTCGACCTTTGCTCCTCCAAAACCTTTTACTGAAAATTGATCACCAAATTTAAGTTCTGGAGTGTTAAGGCGTGAATTCATTCTTGCATAGAAAGAAGTCTGATCAAGGGCGACATGGGTTCTGTCTCCTTCACGGTGTGCAACGGCCAGACCATACTCAGTTTCCATATACTTTGACTTAATTTCTTTATTAACTGCGACACCAATAACATTTTCACCAGATGATGTTCTACCAGTAAAGGCCGTACCATTACCAATAGGAGTTTTTATCACCGCCTTTTGAAGAGTGTAGCTCTTACCTAGATCGTAGCTTTTTCCACCTGTCACTTCATTAAAGATTTCCCCCATTTCAGTAGGAACTTTTCCAACAGGTTTTCCATCAGCATCATATACTCTAAAATTCATTCCCACATCTGGCAGAGTTGTATCTTGCGAGAGTTGAGCTCCACCACCTACATCACTCTCCTCAGAAACATAGGAATAATTAAGTTTTACAATATTCTTGGGATCATTTGGATCTTTGATGGCCAGTACAGCATGGCCACCAGTGGCCGTTGCATAACCAATCATATAAATATCGTCTTTACCAACTCCCAATTCTCTTAAAATTTGGGACTGGGCCAAGGCCACATCTCGACAGATACCACCGGGCTCGTTGGTAGAGATGGAAGTAAGCATATCTTCAATCGTAACAATCCCTTCACCAAGGTCACCGTCTTCATTAGCACGGCCATAATTATAGCGATCAGAAAACTCTCCCCCAAAGTGAGAAGCTATTTTTACTTTTTCATCAAAACTTAAATATTCCTTAGCTTCGTTAAGAGATTTCTTCCAATCACTAGGATTGGCAATCATATCCTGAATTGCATACTCACTAAGAATAAGACCAACACTTACTTCACCACCGACTTCACTCTCAGCATAGGCCTGAAGTAATTTAGACTGTTCAACCGCTGATAAACTTTCCCAATTCTCTACGGCCCCGGATGATTTTAGATACTTGTTTTCAAGTTTACCTAAAGTATTAATACTTCCGGCTTTCCCCACTCCCCGAGAGGAAAGTGCATTCATAAATGCTCTGTAGTTTCTTCTTCCATAGGCACCTTCGGCCTGTGAAAGAGCATCCTCACTTGCAAACATTCCCGTAAAGTATATTGAGAAAGTTCTGTTCTCAATTGCATCTTGAAGAGCAAGTTTATCCTTTTCCTCTTCAGGGTCTAGAGTTGGTGGACATGGATTGCCATCTCTCCCCTCTTTAGAGTGGGTAGAATAAGCGTAATCACTAATTTGTTCTTCAAGACCAGCATAGGCCACGGCCCTATCTGCTTCATCTTGAGTCAGTTCAAATTTTTCAGGAACGGGGTCACTTCTCCATAGAGCTGATCGAACATTCTCAGCAAGCTTGAAGATTCCACCACGATTGGATTCTGCAAAACTGTTGTTTGAATTTATTAAAATTAGAAATACTGGTGCTACCCACTTTAGTTTACTCATTATCCACTTCACCGAATTAAATTAATAAAACCTAATTCGGTAAAGCAGAGCAAAAAGCTTAAGTATTATTTATTTTTTTTAATTAGAGCCACTCTTGAAGTGTGTAAGTACTTGTTTTATTGGGACATGGCCTATGGACTGCACGAAATTTTGTAAAGCCATGGGTCTCAGTTCTTGAAGATGAATAGCCGGTTACAACTGCTGCTTTTTCAATTAAGTAGGGATAGAAAACACCTTCATTATCCTTTTTAAACTCAGCAATTTGAATCCACTCGTAATTATTTACACTATAGAAATTAACTTGATATTTAAGAACACCATCAGTGATCGTATTACTTGGCCTGGTATCAGCAAGAACATTTGAGCATATTCCTTGAAGCCTTTGATGTTGATCTGATAATACATCAGTTGCAAGTGAAGAGCTTCTTGAGTTCGCTGTCATTGATACGCCGTTGCTTCTTGAGTAATTAAGCTTAGCCCCCTCTTGATGTTCACTTACATTAGAGTTGCCACAGAGCTTCTTCTCTACTCTGAAATCTAAACTTAATCCATTATTCTGAGAAGATACAAAGGCCCTCATATTCTGAAAAGAAGAGCAGATATTCTTAGCAATATCATATTCATCTTCAGTTAAGAGTTGCTCTTCATTCATAGGTGTAGTGAAGTCATAGGCATTAACATTTTGAACACCTTTAACTTCCTCTTCTTCATTGGCCTTTTCACCACAGGATGAAATCAATGCCAAACATAGTAGTAGTCCTAAATTCCATTTTAGTTTCATAAAAAATTCCTTTTTTTCAATTAGATTCATTATAGTGTGAAACCCTACTTTTTATCCACTCTCTAGAGCTTACAATATCAAACTCATCTGGATTAATTGGAGGCGAGAAAGTTAACGTTACTCTGCGTCTAAAGAAAGTTGGTCTTTTAAGGATAACTTTCCCTCCTTCAAAGCTAAACATACTGCCCCAAAGTCCATCAATGGCCGCCATCACAACAGGTACCGGTCGGTTACGTAAGATTTTATTAATCCCTGGCTGAAATCTTCTCATCTCCCCATTTCTGGTAATCCAACCTTCTGGAAAAAGACCTACAACAGAGCTCTTATCCAAATCTTCATAGATAAGATCAAAGGCCTTATTGAGAACTTCCTCACTTTCCTTTCTTGTAGCAATCGGAACAAGTCCTGCTTGGCGAAACCAGAAAGGTCCAGTTGGTATATAGTAGTAATTATAATCAATCACAAAGTGAATAGGACGATCAAGCGCTCCCATCAATAGCATCCAGTCTACAAAACTTACATGATTAGAAACGAGGACCACGGGTCCATCTGTAGGAAAGTGCTCTGCTCCCTTTACCTCAATACGGTAGAAGAATTTAGAAAGTAAGCGCATCCAAACCCTTAAAGTCTCCTCGCTATAATGCATATAGAGAAGAAAAGCCACAACCACATTGGCCAGAGCAAGCACTAGAATTGTTCCAGCTATTCCAATTGATTTATTTAAAACCATGACAAGGCCTGCGGCACCAACCATAAGTAGAGCATTCCAAATATTATTTCCGGCTATCGTTTGTGACAGCTCACTTGGCTTGGCCACAACCTGCATGAATGACATTTGAGGCACGATATAACCACCCCCACAAATAGCAACAAAGAGTAAAAAGATAGAAATATATATATTTCGAGTATGGGCAAAGAAGCCAGATAGACCTAGCAGAGCATCCGAGTCATGAATAAATGTGAGATCTCGTAGTCCAAAGAAAATAAAAATAAGCGCAATAGACATACCTAGAGCGCTTAGAGGAACAAGCCCTATTTCAACTTTTGTTCGAGATATGCGCTCTGTAAAATAGCTACCAAGTCCCATTCCCACCGTAAAAATCGCTAAAAACAAAGTGGCTACTTCAGTTCCTCCCATGAGGAGATTTTTCACAATCGTCGGAAGAACAGAAAGAATGGCAGAGCCAAGAAACCAGTACCAGCTCACACCCATCACTGTTCTAAACACAACTTTGTCTCTCATTGTGAGCTTAAGAATCGACCACGTGGGACGAAAGAAAGTATAGTCTACCTTTAAGTTTTCACTCTTAGGTATAGGAACATCCACTATAGACAAACTAAAAATAAATCCAATAATTGCAAATCCTAAAAGACCTAAACTTAGAGCGAGAACATAATTAGAAAAATCAACAAAGCTTCCCCCTAGTATGGTTCCCAATAAGATAGCAATAAAAGTTCCACCAGAAACATAAGCGTTGCCGAGAACAAGGTTCTCTCTGGTTACAAGGCTTGGAATAATACTATATTTTATGGGCCCAAAGAAAGAGGACTGCATTCCCATTAAAAAGAGAACTGTTAGAAGAAGAGGATAATTGCCAAGGGCAAAGCCCAGGCTGGCAAGTCCCATAATCACAATTTCGATAAACTTGATCCACTTAATGAGCTTGGCCTTCTGATACTTATCGGCCAATTGTCCCGCAGTAGCAGAGAAGAGAAAGAACGGAAAAACAAAGATTCCCCCGCAAAGCGGAACCAGGAGTAGTGGTGATAGACCGGCCACCTGAACCGATTGATAAGTTATCAAGATAACGAGGGCATTTTTAAAAAAGTTGTCGTTAAGTGCTCCAGCAAACTGGGTCCAAAATAAGGGCCAAAAGCGCTTATCTTTAAAAATGAGCTCCATGAATACTCCAATAAAAAAGGCCAATCAATCTCATTACTTATGATTATTCATCTATAGTAACTTGATCGAATGGCCCTGAGAAGTATTCTCTTTACCGGAGTATTTTAATCCGAATTAATTTTTTTCTTCTACAATTACATCTTTTATACCAACTGTTTTTCCAAAAAGCTTTCTTACTTTGAAGTTCAGTTGTTCAACCTCTACGCCTTTATGATAGGCCTTCCAAGAAGTACCATCAAAATCTATGGTTAACTCGAGAAAGTCGCGTGTTCCTGTAACACCACTTGATAGGTAATCAACGAGAAAGTGTCCACCTCTATCATGCTCAAAGTCACCTGACTTAAGAACAATCACTCTATGCTTTCCCTCTCTTTTTAGGTCAACTCCTGTAGAGAGGTCCTTCACCTGAAATTGTACCCAGTCATTTTTAGAGCGATCATACATAGAAAGACCGCGTGCACTTTGATCTTCATCTAGCTCAAGATAAAGATCGTAGTAAGCGTTATCGTTATCATTTGTCACAACAAGTATCTTTGATTTTGCTGCATTGGCCGAAGCAACTCCAAAGATGAAAGTAAATAAAAGAGCTGCAATTAAGTTTGTCTTCATTAAATTTACCATTCTAAAATCCCTCCCGTACCTAAAGATTCCACCACAAGATCATTCAATCTTTTTTGGTTGAATACCCCGTAGTTCCTTAGGTAAACATCTCCGTTTTCTTAGATGAAATTTATAACTAATTTGTCGTCTAGGTCTCTAAATTTGAAAAAATTTTAGTGGTATCATAAGCTCTTGAAATATATAGTATCCTTTTGTCACCAACGATAGGTCTTTTATTCCTAAAAAAGTCCTAAGAGGTTAATATGATTAAACTTTATCACTATATCCATTGCCCTTTCTGCATCCGTGTTCGCATGGCCCTTGGACTATTAAATACGCCCTATACCTCTGAGCCCCTTGGCTATGATGACGAAAAAAAACCCACTGAACTTTGTGGTAAGAAGATGCTACCTATTCTTAAAGATGGAGAAATCGCGATGAATGAATCATTAGATATCATCGCTCATCTCGATAAAAAGAATGTGCTTAAACTCGAAGTCTTAAAAAATACGCAACAATTAAATGAACTAGAAGATTTACTAAATCGTCTTGGTAAGCCTATTCACAATTTATGTATGCCTTATTGGGCATGGACAAAAGAATTTACTCCAGAGGCCAGAGAGTATTTTATTAATAAGAAATCAGTAAAGCGTGGACCTTTCAATGCCCTAGCAAGAAATAAGCAGCAATTCTTAGATGAGTTAAGCCCTCTTCTAGAAGAGCTAGAAAAGAAAATTGGACCTTTCTATAATCAGGCCCAAGAATTGAGTGTTTTCGATCTTATGATTGCTTCTCATATTTGGGGAATGTATATCTTTCCAGAGTTTCAATTCTCTCCAAAGATTCATTCCTACCTTCAGAGAGTCAAAGAGCTTTGTAACTTCAACTATCATGAAGACTTTTGGCGAGACTAAATAATTTACTTAGCAATTAGAATGTATTCTCCAAGTGCTCCATACTGGGGATGCGACTTAAGCTGATGAGATAATTCATCTTCCGATAATCCTGAAGCATTTATGATTCTTATATTGAGCACATCCTTGATTCCTAACTCTTTAAGGTAGAAAGGTAGGCCATGTCCATAATCAGAATGGAAGTGCCCAACCACCATCATTAAAGGGCCATCAACAAGCTTTGAATGGATTGAACTGGCCATATAAGCATCTGTATAGAATTGTGCAAGATAATACTTCTCAATCGTTTGTCGATCAGCATGGCCACCCATGATTTCTTTAAATCGTTCAAGGTATTCTTTTGGAGCATCAATAAGATCATGACTAAATGGCCAAACCTCAGAATCAGTATGAATAATACCTCTACCACCGTTCATTAATCTCTTCTTAAGAGTACGAGAGGCATTGGTTCCTACAACTTTTTGACTATAAATCTTTGCGACTTCAAACATGGGAAGATAAACTTCGTGATTTGCTGAATTATTGGGAAACCATCTTGCGATCCATTCAGATGAAGTAATAGAATCAGAAGAAAATTCGTCAAAAGTAGATTGAAGCTGATCTTGGTCACTATAGTTTAAAAATTCCCAGGCCATTTGATAGCTTGGGTTACGAAGGGATAATTGCTCTAAAACTTGCCCTTCTGTGGCCTGTACAATTTCATCATAATGAGTTTCTCCAACAACTACGACCTGAAACTTGGCCATTTCATCAAAGGCCTGCTCGGTTGGAATGATTTGGGAGTCACTCGTTCTGTAGACCTGAAAAGAAGTTGCACAACTACTGGTCACAATGAAGAAAAACTGCGCAAAGATCGCTACTGCATATTTCAATATCTTTGAATTCATACTATACCTTTATTAATTTTATTAGCTAAGTAAATCAACCTAAGGATTGTTAGTAAAGTATGGAACTGGATCAATACGCACAAAAGTTGAAATCAAAGATAAACCGTGGAAAATTCGATGGTTCCCATATGCCTAAACCTGTAGATTCTACCTCACTGCCTCAAGTCGATTGTCCTTTTTTTTTAGAAGTTGGCTGTGGAGCAGGACTTCACCCCGTTCTCTTTGCTAAGCAATTTCCCGAAAGACACCTACTTGCCTTTGAGAGAACAAAAGAAAAGTTTGAGAAGTTTAAGCGTCGTATTGAGCACCAAGAAATTGGAAATGTAACCCCTATTTATGAAGATGCTCTTCATTGGCTATATCCACAAAGAGATAAAGTTTCCGAGTGCTTTGAAGGTATTTACCTTCTCTACCCTAATCCTTACCCAAAGAACTCTCAGAGAAATAAGAGATTTCTTGCAACATCGAGCTTTCAATTTCTTCTCTCAACTTTAAGGCCACAGGGGTTTATCGAATTAAGAAGTAATGAATCCTTCTATATTGAAGAGGCCATCTACCTGGCCCAAGAAGTATGGGGTCTAAGCTTAGAGTCTAAACAACTTGTTAGGGATCTCGAAGAAAAAGAGAAAGGTGTCACTCACTTTGAAAGAAAGTACTTAAAGAGTAATCAGGATTGTATACGATTGATTTTTAGAAAGTAGCTTCTTAAGCTTTCTCAATTGTTTCTTTCACCATAGTAACCACTTCATCTAAGTCAAATGGCTTGAAAACAACGGCATTAACACCAAGCCCAGTCAAGTCCTCAGTTGTATAGTCAGAAAAACCAGTTACGAGAAAGATAGGAATCGTTGAGCCTTCGCCTTTAATATTCTTAACAAGAGACACTCCGTCTCCACCAGGCATTCTAATATCAGAAACAATACAGTCTACTTTGTTGGCCTTAAAGATTTCAAAGGCATCGACACCATTAGAAGCTTCCAAAACGCTAAAGCCAAGTTCAACGAATTCATCACGAAAAAGCTCTAGAATATCAGCTTCATCATCAACACATAAAATAACTTTCTTTGAGCTCATTAAACTCTCTCCTTAAATTTATATATCTATTATATTCAAGGGATCAAAAAGATAAAGAAAAACTCTCTTAGATCTAACTGATCTCAATCATCTTTAAATAACCAACTTAAATACTTACTTAAATGAGTACCTGATCGGCACAATTATCCATTTCAATACGACCAATGTCCTCTTTGCCCATATAGAATATAAAGCTGCCGAATAGCCTTATACACATACTTTGCAAAGAGGAGGACCTATGAAAAAGGTTATCATCGGCATTATGGCCTTCACCATTCTAAGCCCGAGCGATGCAATTGACTCTATTTATATAGAGCACTTAAACGGAAGCTTAAATGAGCAAGACCATTCTGGATCATTCAACTATGATGTACTTTCCTATAAGGGACAATCCCTAAAGCTTTCCTCATCTCAATCGCAGATAGAAACTTCTTTTTATCAAGGAATCTTCACAAGTAGGCACCAAGATATTGAACTGAACTATCGTTTTGGGGAAGAAAGCGCTCTTGCAGGAATTCAAAATATTTCAACCTCAGAGTTAAACTTGAGTTATGACAAAAATCAGAGTCTAACTTTTGAGACTTCAGGAATTGAAATCAAGCACACAGGAGGAACACAATATCTTCCTCAAGTAAGTTTAAAATGCCGAAATAATCAAAAGAGCATTGTAAGTGATATTGCATTTCAATGCTTGAGTTTGGCCGAACTTAAAGTGCCAGAGCTTCAATTTGATGCTCTAAGTGGAAAGTCAATGGCCAAGGCCCTAAGTCAAAATAAAGCTCTTGATAAACTTGAGAATATTAAACTTTATATTTTTGATCACAGCTTTCAAATGCAATTTAAGGCCAAGTTTGTTTTCAATTGGACGGTAAAATCAGAAGGCACTATTGACTTTGATGAAGAAAAGAAGCTTGTGTCTATATATTTAAGGAAAGCTAAAGTTGGTATTATTTCATTAAAAGGAAAAATCCTTGATGAAATAAGAGATGCCAATTTAGAAAGTGTAAGAGTTGATGGAAATATGATCTATATTCAGCTTTAAATTAGCTTTAAGGAAACACTAAGGTGTAGGGTCTCGATACATTTTCAAGGCCTCTACACTTACAATATTTCTTTCAGGTAGAATGAGACAACTCAACTTCCCTCCCCATACACATCCAGAGTCTAGACCAATCGTATTCTTTCTAATCTTTAATCCCTCAGCGGCCCAGTGACCGTAAACAACGAGCTTACTTCCTTTATAGAATTCATACCATGGTGGATTATTGAGATCATTCATATCTTGCCCACTCCCATCCCAGGTACGAATGCGAGTTGCTACTTCAGGTTTCTGACTTTCAAGTGCGATAGCTGGCTGAAGTCCTCCATGAATAGCTATAAAATCATCCTCTTCAATATAGAGAGGTAAGCTTCTTAACCACCCTACATATTCATCTAGTTCAGCACCTAGCTCTTCTTTCAACTTAAGAAAGCCTTTGACCATATATTTATCGTTATCGGTCGCCCTTAGAAATCCAAGTTCATGATTTCCAATAATAGAGCGATGAGCATTACTTTTAACGAATTTTAAAACTTCAATCGACAGTGGCCCTTTATTGATAAGATCACCTAAGAAAATAAGTTCATCATTTTCATTATTAAAATTTATTTTATCCAAAAGTAACTTAAGCTCATCAAAGCAGCCATGAACATCACCAATTATAATTTTTCTTTTCTTCATAGGGTCCTACAATTTTTAGGTGCTACAAACCACAGCTTACCACGATGTCTCATCACTCCTGCGTTATAAGAAGCAATATCACCTTCACCCCAGTAGAGATCGGCCCTACCAGGACCTTTAATAGCACCGCCTGAATCATGAGCAAAAACAAAGCGCCCTTCCCTCTCTAAAGCATCTGCACTAAAGCTATGTAACTCCGACTTCGTTAAGATCTTCGGTGAATTAAAGTCTAAGAACGCCAGACCTCCCAAAGGAAAGACTCTATAATCGACGGCAATCGTTCTTCTATCTATTACCGTTGGACCAAAAGTAGTTTGGCCACTCTTATCATCTAACTCACGAAAGAATACATAACTTGCATTTTCAAAGAGAAGCTCATCCCTATCTTTTTCACTAATACTTCTCAAATAAGAGACCAGCTTATCCTTGCTCATCTCATCTTGGGGGATAATATCAAAGAGTGACTTCCCAATACTGTAGTAGCGATGGCCATTTTGAGCAGCATAACCGAGAGAAAGTTTCGTACCATCTTCAAACTCAATAAGTCCTGAACCTTGAATTTGTAAAAAGAAAGCATCAATAGGATCAACATAAGCAAGCTCTAATCCCTTCCCCTGAAGAACACCACCAGCATCAATCTCTCTCCTAGAGTAAAAAGGTGAAATTTGAGAAACCTTTCCATCACGATCATATTCAATAAGGGCCGGGAGTTGTCCACGAGAATATCCACCATCAGTTAAAATCTCATCAGAAATAAAATCTTTATAAGAAATCATAACGAGATCTTTCGGAGTAGCGTAGAGAGCTTGGGAAAACTTCTCTGACCTGCGCTTAGAGCCCTTAACCACAGGGGAATAATATGAAGTCAAAAGAATTTCACCCCATTTATCTTTTCCATAGACTTCAAAGAACTTAAAGTCTTGAGATAAAGTCCTTTTAAATTCACTATGATCAAGACCAAGAAGTGATTTGAGAGAATTGGCATATTCTTGGGAAGAGATTCTACACTCTCCAAAAACTAATTCTTTTTCGGGAGTTTTCTCTAACCATTCAATATTAAGCTTTAGCTGTTCACTTCTTTCATTCCAATTAAGAATTGAACTCTCAATTAATGACTTTTCAGGGCCATGGGAAGAACGCATCGCCTCACCTCGTTTATTAACCTCAACTCGAGAGCATGAAATGAGCATGCTTAAGAATACTATTATGAATTTACTGTATTTGTTTTTCATCGGCCCTTACCTTCCTTCTATGATAGCTAAGGCCTAAGTAGATCGAAAGATGCTCTGCGTTCAGAGATAGTCAAATAGCAGTAAATAAGGTAACTTCTCCTAAATCCCAAGAAGGAAAATCAATGACTGACCCAAAAAAAGATAATGACCAAGCTAATAAAGAAAATAAAGCACCAAACTTTTCTGACCCGAAGAATAGATTTAAGAAGATTCCCAATAGAATAAAGAATATAAATCCAAAAAACGGAAAAAGCTCTTCTTTATGGATTCTTATCTTCTTTTTCTTCCTCCTCGCTGCCAATTATATCGGCAATCAATCAGGCCCGCAGCATGTTAAGCCAATCTCTTACTCTGAGTTCTTAACTAAAGTAAATAATAATTCTCTCAGCGAAGTTACTTTTGTTGGTAACCAACTCTATGGTACGTCAAAAGAAGAAGTAGGTTCTTCTGAAGATAAGAAGAGCTCTGATAAAGGGAAAATATCTTATCAAACACAACTTCCACCCGTGGAGAATCCAAAACTCTTAGATGCACTAGAGACAAAAGATATTAAAATCACTGTCAAAGAAGATAACTCTGAAAGCTGGTTCAATATTATTGCGGCCATTCTTCCTTGGATTCTTATCTTTGGATTCTTTTGGTGGAGTTCAAGAAGTATCAGTAAAAGAATGGGTGGAATGGGAAAAGCTCCTTTTATGGGGCAAGAGAAGAATCATAAAATTGATCCGACAAAAAGTAATATAACCTTCAAAGATATTGCTGGTTCTGACCATTCAAAAGCTGACCTAGAAGAAGTCGTCTCTTTTTTAAAGAATCCAGACCGATTTACTAAAATGGGAGCAACCCTACCTCGCGGTGTCCTTATGATTGGACCTCCTGGAACTGGGAAAACCTTAATGGCCAAGGCCGTTGCTGGTGAGGCAGGAGTCCCCTTCTATAGTATGAGTGGTTCAGAATTTATCGAACTCTATGTGGGAATGGGTGCCAGTCGTGTAAGGAAACTCTTTGAAGATGCAAAGTCCCAATCTCCTGCAATTATCTTTATCGATGAAATTGATTCTATAGGACGCTCCAGAGGAACAGGTCTTGGTGGTGGTCACGATGAAAGGGAACAGACACTCAATCAAATTCTTGCCGAAATGGATGGCTTTAGCTCAGAAGAAGCCGTTATCGTTCTCGCAGCAACAAACCGCCCCGATGTTCTTGATTCGGCCCTCACTCGACCAGGAAGATTTGATCGCCAAGTAGTCATGGATCTTCCGACCGCCAAAGCAAGAGAAGAAATACTAAAGATTCATACCCGAAAGATTCCTCTTTCCAGTGAAATCAATTTGAAAGAAATTGCATCGACAACTCCAGGTTTTTCAGGTGCCGACCTTAGAAACTTATCTAATGAGGCTGCCCTACAAGCAGCAAGAGAGGATGCTTCTGAAGTAACGAATCTGCACTTCAGTATTGCTCGTGACAAAGTACTTATGGGTAATCCCAGAGAAGAAATTTTAAAAGACGATCAAAAGAGAGTCATTGCCGTACACGAGTCAGGTCATGCACTTGTCGCCCACTTAACCAAAGAGGCCAGTCCGCTTAAGAAAATAACCATTATTCCTCGGGGACGGGCACTAGGCTTTACAGAACAACTCTACACTGAAGATATGATTAATCAGACCAAAGGTTTTCTCCTGGGACAGATTGATGTTCTACTAGGTGGTAGAACAGCTGAGGAAATTATCATCGGTGAAATTACAACAGGTGCTCAAGATGATCTCAAGCGAGCAACAAAGCTATGTCGAAAAATGATTGCAAACTGGGGAATGAGCGAACAATTTGGCTCCCTTTCTTTTGAAATTGATGAAGAACATGCTTTTCTTGGAAGAGAAATGGCGAAGGCCAAAAACTTCTCAGAGAAAACCGCAGAAAAAATTGATGAAGAAATTTTCAAACTACTTCATGAGAGAAAGAACCACGTAGTTAACCTTCTCAAATCAAATAAGGCACTTCTAGAAAAGCTTTCCAATGGGCTTCTTGAAAAAGAAACTCTTGAGACAGAGCAAATTAAAGAAATTTTAGGAGAAAAATCAATCAGTTAGCCAGATAACCGATCACAAAACTCAACTTATTCTATCAAGTTCCGATACCTATACTGAATTCTAATCAACTAGGTATCGGAAATGTTAAAAACAAAGCTTCCCCTCATTGCCCTTCTCATCATGAGTTTTAACTCTACAGCTCATGCCAACTGTTATTCAGTACTAAAGAGTCTATTTGAAAGAGATGCAGGGTTTAAAAGTAATGAGGCGATGACTTTTACTGAGAGGGTCACTCGAATAGAAAATTTCACCAATTTTCTACGCAAAGGTAAAGATAACCCAGACCCTGCTCTGAATATAAAGATTAAAAAGAAAATTGAAAAACTCCATGAAAATATTTTTGCAGATAATTATTCTGCAAATGAAAGAGAGTGGCGTACTTTCTTTCGCTCGATGGAGGGAAGACTTATTGGTTTTAAACGCTATAAACAAATCACTGAGTTTCTTGAAGATAATCCCAGAGTCTCTAAGACTAAGTTCATTAAACAAATCCAAGAGATGGAATTTAATGAAGAGTTTAAAGAGTATATGATCTCTCAAGTAAGACAACTCGATGACTTAAATATCTTTAAAGCGAAGCTACAAGAAGAGATCAATGCAACATTAGTGAATATAGGAAATCAATATCAGCAGTATCGTTTAGTCAGGGGCAGCTTGGAAGATCTTCTCGAAACCAATGAGTGTAATTCTATCTGTAAAAAACAAGTGAATATGCTTCTTGAAGGTCTAGGGGCCAACTCAGAGAGAGAAACTCTGGCCCACCCCATGTTTTTCAAAGGTGAAGTTAGACCATCCATTGATGAACTCAGAGAACTTCTCTATCAAGAACCACTCTTTGTTCTCACCAAGGCAAAACGAGAGAGAAATGCAGAACTCAAGTCATTTTTCCTAAGCTACCTTAATCAACCGGAGTTCGTAGATCTTATTTTAGGTAAGATTTATAAATCAAACTCTCTTGGTAAGAAGAAGGCCGTTCAGCTCTTTAAGCTTATCTATGACTCACATGCAAGAAATGTATATTTTCCTCGACTCAATAAAATCATTTTCAGTAAAGGTGATGCAAAAACAAATACAGAAATTCTTCAGGGAGTTAATGCAACAGTCGATCAAGATGAGCTTTTGGTAACCTTTGCTCGTCGTGTGGATGCTCTTGCTCAAGAAAAGTGGAAGGCCATAAAGAAGTATGCAGAGGAATTTGAAAAAGACTTCTTTGCAAGACTTCAGGCAGCAGAGGAAAAGGCCAATGCTCGTGGTGAGATTAGTCCCACTAGAGACAGAACTCTTATTGCTAAAATAGCATTACTAACGGCAGCCGGAGCCGGAACCTATTCTTATTTCTATTTTGATGCAGAACCTATTAGCACAGAGATCCCTATTGAAGATAATGAAATTCCAATTCCTGGCAACCAAGGTGGTGCTACAACAGTAGACTTAGGCGATGTCGAGCCTACAGAGCGTGGAGTTGTTCCCTACGACAATCAAGTTAATGAAGGCGACGAAGATATTAAAATTCTACTCGATGGCGAGATTGATAGCATGATTGATGAAGTTACTGACGTTATGCTCGAGGAAGAAGGCTATCGCGACCCCTCATCCATAAAAGACTCTAATAAAGATAACTTCTTCTCTGCTCTTTGGTGCACTATCTTTACTTGTGAAGGTCATTAATGTTCTATGTAATCGTTGATAGCATTGTTTCAGAGATTCAATTGTCATACTTGGCCTATTCAACAGGAAAAAGACTGGATAAAACTCTACTCAGTGGAAGCATTCCAACTAAAGACAATAAGAAGCCTCAAGTCCCATTTGTTATTGAGGCCATGAGTAAAGAAGTTATAACTCAAGATCATGAAATTTCTGTATCTAATGCCCTAAAAATTTTCAAAGACCAAGGAATTCATCACCTCATTCTTACGAAGGGAATCAGTGTTGTAGGTATTGTTAGTGATCGCGACTTACTTTGGGTTGAGAAAATACATCTCTCTGAACATGCGATGGCCAAACAATTTATGGCTAAGACAATTCTTTGCTGTCACGAAGAAACACCCCTTGATGAAGTGGCCAAGGTAATGGTGAAAGAGGCGATATCTGCCCTGCCAGTTATTGATAATGAGAAGCAGCTTTCAGGCATAATTACTCATCATGATCTTTTAAAACTACTCTTTTAAATTTAATTCATTTAAACACTCCGCCTATTCTTACTTTCCCTTACAAATAGTCATGAATTGTTAGAGAACAAATCCGCTAATCAATGGCCAAAGTAAGCCTTTCAATTAAGAATACCCTATGAAAAATTTTGGTCTATTGAAGAAAGTAAAAACGCTCCTCTCATTCACTTTATTAGTGACGACTTTATCCTCGTTTGCGAGTCATGATATTGCAGAGGAAGGAGTCCTGGTAATCGATCCAAATGGGGAGCTCTTTCACAAAGTTCGCCAGCACCCTGATCTCATTATTGATCATAGAACTCATCAGGGCTTTGAAGTTTACGGGCCAGTTGGAACCAAGTCTTGGTTAGAAACAATGGGAGCGAAACTTCAACCTCTTGAAGAAGTTGAGCGTAAAGCATGGGGCTCCGGCGGCTATCCAACTCCCGAAGAGATTAGCGAACAAATAAAGAAAATCGTTGCAGAAAATAAAAATATAATGACTCTTACTTCCATTGGTCAATCAGGTGAAGCAAGAGAGCTTTGGGTAGTAAAGATCTCAGACAATCCTGATCAAGATGAGAAAGAGCCTGAAGTTAAATATATTGCTAATATGCATGGTGATGAAATTGTTGGTCGTGAAATGATGGTTCGCTTTCTTAGAGATCTAGGAAAGAGGTACCAGGCCGGAGAAGCCTCTATCAAATCTCTCGTTGATAATACTGAGATTTTTATCATGCCATCAATGAATCCAGATGGTGCAGCTTCAAAAAGAAGGGCCAATGATAATTGGAAAGATCTCAACCGCAATTTTCCAGACTTCACGACAAGAGATAATCAAAATAGCTCTACTGGAAGAGAAGTTGAAACAAAGGCCGTTATGAAATGGCAAAAAGAGCATAACTTCGCTCTAAGTGCTAACTTTCACGGGGGAACAAAAGTAGTAAACTACCCATGGGATACCAGCGCCAATCAAGCTCCACTTACTGACTTAATTAAAACTATTTCAGTTGAATATGCCTCTCAAGTATCCGGCTTCTTCGATTCGAGAGAGTTTGATGGTGGAGTTGTAAACGGTAATAGCTGGTATGAAGTTGATGGCGGAATGCAAGACTGGTCTTACTACTATTATAACGACCTACAAGTTACGATTGAGCTCTCTCATAGAAAATGGCCAAATTACAGAGATATGGATCAGTACTATATTGATAATCAATCAGCACTCATTCAGTTTCTGGCCCGCGTGCATCAAGGTTATGGGCTAGTCTTTGCCGAACATGAGCAACCGAAGTCAGTAACGATTAATCAAAAAATTAATACGACTAAGAAACTCATCGGCACTTTTGATATTCGTCACAATGAATTCTACAAGGTTCTTCCACTAGGCACATTTGAATTTCTCATTACTTATAATGATGGATCAACAGTTAAGAAAGATGTTGAAGTAACCTTCACTCAAAATAACTACACTCCCCGCTACTTAAGCTTATAGATTTTCATTATTATGGAAAAGAAATTGGCCCATTGCTCTTGAGTAAGGTTCAAGAAATATGGGTCATTTTGATAATCATTAAATTTCTCACTTAAGCAAAATCCATCATCGAGATCATTTAAAATCTGCTCAAATTCATTTTCGAGGTAAGAAAAATTCACCTTATAACCATCTTTACTAAGAATGAAGATCCCCCCTCGATCAATCTCATCCCATGTAAGATCTTCATCACTATTACTAAGTTGGCAGATTCTAATAAGATCGACAGAACTTTTTATTACATAGACATCTTCTTTTCTTATTAGAGTACGCTCAATAATTTCTTCTTGTTTTAGAGCTTCTATATCGGGATGACTATGAAAGAGTTTTTGGTAGAACCATTCAAAGTTGGCCAACTCTTCAATAAACTCAAACTCACTTCCGTGAAGAGATCTAAGAAAACGAGGAAACTCTTCACCATAGAGAGATAGACTTTTCACTTGAGAGGGATGATCCAAAATGTACGACTCACAGGAAGCGAGAAAGTCTTCATCTCCAAGAACTTTCCAACATCCTGAAAACTGCTCACCTAAGACTTCCGTCATTCTTAATACATAATCGCTTGTATAGACTTGATAGGCTTGTTTTGAAGTTAGGTTTCCTGCACCTATGATTGGAAAATGAATCATATCCTTTTGAGCCTCCTTCCTATGAGGATGAACATAATTTAGAAATTCTTCTTGAAATTGCTTCAACTTTAAGCTCATAACAAATCCTTTGCTATAGCGTGGGCCTTGAGGACTTCTTCTTCTAAAGTTTGAAAGTCAGGAATATCCTCATCCCACTCAATAAGAACAGGTGTTTCTAGGTTTTCATGCCATTTATACTTAAAGAGCTCCCACACTTCTGAACAAACAGGCATTGAATGTGTATCAAAAAGAAAATCACCCATATCAGTATGCCCGGCCAAATGAATTTCCGAAACCTGACTCATGGGTATAGCATCGAGATACTCGTAAGCATTAAAGTTATAGTTTTTCGCATTCACAAAAATATTATTAATATCTAAGAGAATTTTGCATCCTGACCTCTTAGAAAGCTCTCTTAAAAAATCCCATTCAGTATATTCATTACCTACAACATCGATATAGGCAGAGAGATTTTCAATCGCAATAGTTCTTCCTATATATTCTTGATAATGAGATATTCGAGAGACTAAGTGCTTTAGGGTGTCTTCTGTATAAGGTAGTGGTAAAAGATTATGTAATTGATTATCCGATTTTCCTGTCCAACAAAGGTGATCAGAGATAAGAAACGGATCATACTTCTGGTACAGATCCTTGGCCCTCTTTAAATAGTCTTTATCTAAAGGCTCAAAAGAGCCTAGATTTAAAGATACCCCGTGAAAAGACACGGGGTAATCTCTACGGATAGAATCCAGTATTCGATGGGGGTTACCTTCACTGTAGAGAAAATTCTCTGTAATGACCTCAAACCAATTGGATGTAATTTTTGGTCTCTCTAAAAGGTAGCTATAATGTATAGGTCGCAGACCGACCCCAACGAGCTTATCTATCATTATGAAGCGACCTTTCCACCTTTATTCATACACTCTTTCTTAGAAAGCTTTTTAATTCCCTTTCCTTTACATGAGTTCATTCCTGCACACTTTAAAGTCGCTTCGCAACCATTTTTTCCGTTACAAGCATCAATCTTTGCAGAGCAATCACCATGGCCCTTACAAGAGTTAACTCCGTAACACTTTACTTCTTGAGCACTAGAGTCCTGACTAGCTTGAACAGTTTGTTGTGAACAAGAGGCCATCATTAGGCCAGCAAATGCAGTTGTCATTAACAAATTTCTTTTCTTCATAAATCCTCCAAAGATATTTTCCCATCAAATGGGTCTCAATAGGTCTTTCGAGGCCACCCCCATAATTGTTACATTATTATTTTGAATAATATTTTTTTCTCACATATAGTTCTTTCTATGAAAGATAGTGATGATAAATTAAAGGCGCTAATGATTCGCTCTCAACAGGGTGATCAGAACTCATATAGAGAGTTCTTGACGCTTATTTATCCCATTATAGAAGGCAAAGTGAGAAAGAAGGTCTTCAGTGAAGATGACCGCAATGATGTAATTCAAGAGATAATGGTCTCTATTCACCAATCATTGGCGACCTACGATGACCATTACCCAATTCACCCTTGGATACATACAATCTGCCAACGTAGAGTAATCGACTACATCAGAAAGTCCTGTAAATTTAACGAGTTACATGATGATAAAGAATTCGATGTAACAAATCATGCAGGTGCTGCGAATGTAGAGAGTGAGATGGAAAAATTTGAAATCCTTAAGCCTCTCAGTGAAGAAGTAAAAAAGGCGGTTATTCTCACCAAAGTATATGGACTCAGTACAGCGGAGGCCGCAACTGAACTTGGAATAAAAGAGAACGCATTAAGGACGCGACTCTCTAGGGCCTTTAAAGATATAGAAAAGTTCCTTAAAAAAGATATTTAAATATGGAAGAAAATAGAAACGACATGAATGATCTCATCTCCAAACTCTCTGGAGAATTGAAACCAGTGAAAAAGCTTCCTGCTATAAAATGGAGGACGCTCTACTTTGTCCTATCTCAGATTGTACTCATTCCCCTTCTTATGAAGATCTATTCAGGATTAAGCTTATCCGATTTCCACTGGGACTCCTTTAAACATGATCCCTTCTTTATCGTTCAAATTGGCCTAATGTTAATAGCTCTAGTTTCCTCTAGTGTTCTTTGTTTTCTCAGTATTATTCCCGGACGATTTAAAGATAGTCTCATTTGGATTCCTATAACAACGATAATACTTCTCATTCTCTCAGTCGTGGCCAATTATTTTTCAACCGGGCAAGTTCATATGGAGCATCGAAGTTTATGTACGCTCGAGATTTCCCTACTTGCTCTTATTCCATTTTCAATAATGCTGAATATGATAAAGAAGGGATTTTTTATTTCAGAAAACACCACACTCATTCTAGGATCACTTGCTTCTGCATTATTTCCAACTATAGTTATGCACTTCACCTGTAGTACTCACCCTACTCATGTATTTGTTTTTCACTTTCTCCCTTTATTTATCTTTGCATTCTTAATTCCTAAAATTTACATCAAACTCATTTTAAAAAATTAAATTAAAATTTGTAACAATCTTCGTTTTGTAGCGAAAGGGTTAATAACAACATGTTGCTAATCTTTTAACGCATATAATTCAAAACGGAGAACAACAATGAAATCTAACATTTTAAAAAGCGCATTACTCTTCTTAAGTCTTACTACTTCTGAGGTTCTCCCCATTTCCTGAACCACTCCAAAAGTTACACCGTACTTTGTTCCTCGCTCATGTATACACCTCGGACAAGTCTTTTAAACTCATTAGGTGTTTTGTTACTTAATGAACCATGTGG
>JBLWXW010000010.1:0-114907 GCA_048267265.1 Bacteriovoracaceae bacterium | reverse complement strand
CAGGAATTTCATAAGTCACTTCTTCCCATGCAATACAGTAGTTACATTCTTCTCTCACACAAACGGTCTCAGTTCTTACTCGGTCTGTAATGAGATAATCAAAGTCAAGCTTGAAGTGAATATCCTGCTTAACTACATGCTTATACTTAGTTCGGATTCTATCTCCAAGAAGACAAAGGTTATTATAAGAGATCTCTCTTCCCTCAACATCGTAGCGAGGGAACTCTGGTTTTAGATTTGGATTCTTATAAATATCAGACCACGATTGTTTTGGTCCTCCACCGTCACCGCCGACACCACCACCTACGACACTTGATTGTGCAAATACATTTGAGATGGCCAAGAAGCTAATTATAAATGTAGTTAGTAGTAAATACGTTCTCATACTTTATTCCGTTATTAGTGACGTGTTCCAGAGTCAGGGTCAATCATTGTTTCAGTTACACCAAAAGTGAATGTCTTAATATCACCTTGATTTTCTGGCTTATTGGCCAATGCAATCTTCTTTTGAAAGGCTTCTTTATCAATTTCAAGCCATCTTTGATAAGTCTCAGCGTTTATGCCTTCTGCGAAGAAAGAAACATAGTTGTCACCCAGACTATCTGTATTACCTGATTTAAAATAACGTTCTGTAAGTTGGATCCCCATAGAAAGAAGAGTTTCAACACTAAGAGGAGCTTGGTTCTTTCCAAGTTCATAGCGAAACTTATCAACAGGGGTGATCACTTCTTGGTCGATCATCTTTTCAAAGACTCTCTCTCCGTAGCGACCAAAATTAAAGGCCACGTATTCGCGAGTTGTTCCTCCTGTTCCACACAGAAGATAGATCTCGCTAAATACTGGATCTTTTCTAAGTTCTCTTTCAACATCTAAAGTATATTGAATGGTTTCAGACATTCCCTTTGGATGTGTTTTTAAAAGAAACTCTTTAACAATCGTAGGGGCCATACTGATAACTTGAGTATCATTATTAGTATGGTAAATCGTTCTATAGATTTTAAATAGTGTTTGGTACCCAGGACGGTTTTCACACGAGATAAGTCTTTTAAGAGTCTTCTCGTGAATGCCCATTAAAATAGCAAGGGCCTTGATCCCTTTCTTTGGATCAGAATACTCAGCAACCTTTTCTTGCAGGTCTTTAGAAACTTGTAATCTAAGTTCCATATTAGAATCTACTTCTTTATTGTTTAAAGAATTAGAGTTGCTAGGTGAATGTGAGTTTTGTGGCTCAATATTCATAAGTAGTATCGTTAGGTAATAGTTCAATAAATCTTATAAAGTCTAATACCGGACCAGAATTATATGCTTATCCGTCAAGACATTACCAGAAAAATAATATGAAAAAAACTTTCATAATAAATAAATGAGTATTGTGTGGGATTAACTGGGATGCTGTGCGTAAGGTAGAGAAGTGTGGTGGCAAAAACGCGATCATCCAAATGCGCAGATGCCACCCACAATATCTTCTTCCCAAGGTTAGGCGAGACCGTTAGGACTTACTCGATAATTGCCGCATCGAGTAGCTATTAGGCCCAGAGACACAAGACCTAATCACAGGAAGAAGTATTTCGCTTCAATGCTAAAAAAACAAATAAAACTCTAAAATAAGTATTTTTTCCGGACAAAGTCCAAATAATGGAAGGAATTAAAGACAATTTAATAATTATGTCCAAAATCATTGGTAATGTAAGGTAAGTTGCCGTTAAAATAGAGGAATAGCTGTGAAAAAAAAGATGGTCCCCCAGGCGGGACTTGAACCCGCACGGCCGTGAAGCCCCGGGATTTTAAATCCCGTATGTCTACCAATTTCATCACCGGGGGATGATAGTCAGGCATCTGTATGAGGTTGAATTTTGAACTATTTAGAGCATAATTGTCAACGAAGTTTTATAAGGAATTTGTATTTCTTTTTAGCCCCGTTGGTCATCTCCAGTGTTGTTAGCTGTTCAAGTGACCCTCTTCCTGAGGCCGATCCTGTTCAGCCTAAGGCCGTGGTGGCCAAGCCTGTATGGTTCAATGTTCCGGAGCGCTTCAGTACACCTAACCGCTTAGGGGATATTGATACCCATCCTTTCTTTGACCTCAATTCTTTTCGTATAAAAGACACTACTGAAATTTCTTACTATATGGTTACCCCATTAGAATCTGAACATCAGTACAAACTCGATATGGTTTCGGGCCAGCGCTATTTACGCCATACTTTTTGTGATCAAAATGATGTTTGGGAAGAGTATAGTGGTGATATTGATAGACCAAATTTTGCGCAAGGTATTATTCCACGACTGATGGATCAATCTGGGAGTCCCCAGCAAATATGGGTCTTCGGTGATAAGACAGAATTCTTTCCCAGTAAAAAAGATTTAAAAGTTCAATCTCAAAGAGCTACTGTTATTGGTGGGATCGTTCTTCAGTACTGTGAAAACTATCCATGTAAGGCCAATAGTGAATGGCTCTCTCGCCTTATTCTCATTGGTATAAACCCATTTGATAAGCTCTATGAAGGGGTTCAAAGTCTTAAAGATTTAAAGAAGAAAATCAAGTGGGACTATGTTCTGGCATTTGCTGAAAATGGCTTCGGAAGCAGTATCTCTGGTCCTTTAAGAGAGCCGGCCTATAGAGTCGGTGGTGAAATTGATAAGCCTGATGTTCTAGATTTTGCTTTTAAAAATGGTCATCTCTTTAGTTTTGATGAAATCAATTCACTTCGAAAGAATTGCTTTCGGCTTTACGACTATATTTGGAAAGGTCAGAAGCTGGCCCGTGAAAAGAGTAACCAGTTGAAGAAGGCCACTGATCAATACGCTCTTGAGTATGAGAAGCGAGCAAAGATCATTAAAGACTTAAAAAGTTTTCAAAGCAGTACGGTTTATGATGATAGTACCAGCTTTGAAATTGAAGAAGACGATAAAAATGAAGTTCTGGAGTTTGAAGAATTTTGGTTAAAGCTGATTAATAAATATGACAAGCGTATGAAAACTTGTTTTGACTTTGTACGACCTGCTAATAGTAAGAAGGATATTGAAAGAAGCTGGTTCTTCTCCTATGTTCAAAACTGGATTAATTTAGAAGAGCAAAATTATTTCTATTCATGTTCACGCCGCTCTTGGATGGAAAATCCAATTATTGGAAGCGCTGGAAAGAGGAAGTATCCTAAACATGAAACGAGTGGTTGTTCGGCGCGTGATCTAGATCTTGGCTTTGAGCAGGCCGTAACCATTATGTCTAGTCTTGCCAATGCCAAGAGGCCTCATTATCGCTATATTGAATATGATGGACGACCTGGTGGATCCCATGAGCTGATCTATAATTGGGTCTATGATAATGGAAAGCGTCTTTCTTGTGACGCTAGAAAACTTGAAGAAAAGGAAGGGCTCTTTCCCGAAGATATTTCATGGAAAGAGTTCAACACAAGAAAACGTACCAATCGGTATGACATCATACGTTAAGCTTTCGACATCTTTATTGTCATCTTGAATGTGGGCCCATAAAATGGCCTAACTTAAAGTGTTTTTAAGTAATTCATAAGAATAAGGAAATCATGAGCAAGGTCTCCAAAGAACCAGACAAAAAATCTTCGCAATCTACGCAAGCTACACAAACTACAAAGAAAGATAGTGAAGCCGTCTCTTCACTACAAGGCACTGCACAGCTCGTAAAAAGCCGTGACCTCTTTTCAAGATTAAAATCCTGGTCTCGTTCTCAGCTATTGGCCTCATTTACTGCTGGTGCCGGTTGCTGTGCTCGTGAACTGATGAGACTTGAAGGGCCGAACCCTCAATCTCACTTAATTCGCGAAAAGTTCAATTCAGAAAGAATTGAGCACTGTGATATTCTGATTGTCAGTGGGGTGATCAATCCCATGCTTAAACCCTATCTCTTACGGGTTTATGAAAAGATGATGTCACCAAAGTATTGCGTCGCCGTTGGGACTTGTGCGGCCACGGGTGCCATCTTTGATACGATTGCTGTAAGTGAAATTATTCCAGTAGATGTCTTTATACCAGGTTGTCCTCCATCGATGGATTCTCTGGTTCATGGGGTTGAAATTCTTCGCGATAAAGTTGGCAAAGGTGAGTCTCTTGAACATGAGTATGTGCCTATGGAGGCGAAGCTGTGAGTGAAATAGTTCGACCACATCAGACGAGCTTAAGAGATAAACTTTATAAGAAGTTTGGTACTCAGTTTCGCTCTTCCCATGAAGACTATGGTGTTATCTTAAGGCCAATGTCCATTAGTTACCCTTGGGATGATGGTTTATGTGATGAATTTTTTCGCTTCTTTGAATACCTACGATTTGAACTGAATTTCCATCTTCTCACTGATATCAGTATGGAGAAGGTGGGTGATACGAGAGTTCTTCATTACGGACTATTAAATCTTGAAACCTATTTTCGATTACAAGTTTCTATTGAAGTTTTATCCGGCCTTTTTATTCCAGGACTCTCTAAATTATGGAAGAGTGCTGAAGGTTTAGAAAGAGAGTTAGATGAGCGCCATGGTCTTATGGTTAGTGATGGAAGCCGCTCTACTCAAAGGCATACTCTTGAAGATCGTGAGAAAAAAGTGAAAGATCCTTCTCAAGCGCGTCCACTGCCTAATTATAAAATGCCTATCATTCCAAATGAGAAAGACCTTATCAAAAGATGGTATCAGGCCGGTCCATTATCTGGACCCTTAAGAGGAAAGGCCCGGATCGACTACCTTATTGATGATGAAAAGGTCTATGACTGTGTTTTAGAGACAGGCTTTTGCCATAGAAATTTTGAAAAGATGGTTATGAATAAACCACTTGAAACTATTTCTTTTTATATGGAGAGGCTATGTACCCGAGATAGTATCTTTGCTCCACTTATATGGAATGAGGCCCTCGAAAATCGCTTCCATCTTTTGATTCCAGAAAAAGCACAGGCCATTCGCATGGTTTGGATGGAGATGGCCAGAATTGAAGGACATCTCGTCTACCTGCAAGAGCTTATTGGTGAACTGGGCTTTCTTATAGAATCCAGTGCTCTTTCTGAACTTATTGAGCAGATCTACCATCTCTATAATCTTCATAGCGGTAAGAATCAAAACTTTTCGATATTCACTGTTGGTGGCATGAAGAAGGATCTCCCTTTTGGCTGGCCAACAGAATGTCTTGAAGTAATTAAATATATCCAAAGAGAACTGGAATCTGTGCAGTCAAAGGTTGTTCGCAATAAGTCTTGGATGAAAATGACTTTTTCATGTCCAATGTCGGCAATGGATGCTCTTGATTATGGATTAACAGGGCCAAACCTTAGATCTTGTGGTGTGAATTATGATCTTCGAAAAAGAAGGCCACGCTACTTCTACTCCGATGTGGACTTTCAAGTTCCATTAGGAATTGATGGTACAACTTATGATCGCTTCTTAGTTAGAGTTGAAGAGATCAAACAAAGTATTAAGATAATTAACCAAGTTCTTGATCATCTTCCAGCAGGAGCAGTGAATATTGCTGAAGTAAATATTCAAGAATTACTTTCTGGTCCCGTTGAAGAAGTTGAGCATTCTCTTCGCTATAATATGATTGAATCGACAGAAGGGGAGCTTGGTTTGCTTTTAAAAATTAATGAAGAAAATAAGATTGGACACTTTCATATTCGCTCACCGAGCTATGTCCATATGCATAGCTATCCAGCTCTTGTGAAAGGAGAGTCAATCTCTAATGCGATGACGGCCTTTCTCAGCTTGGGGATTGATGCTTGGGAGATGGATCGATGATTTTAGAGCGCGAAATTTATTTTCCTTATCCTTTTCATAAGCGACTTTATCTTTTTATAAAGAAGTTCTTCTTTATTCTTGTACGCTTCCTAGGTAGGCCAACATGGGGACGACCTATGGCCGGAGTGAAACTCGATCATGAACTCCACGATATGGTGCTCCTAGTAGATGAAAAGGGAAAGACAAAGTGTAATTCATGTCATTTATGTATAACGATTTGTCCTACTCAGTGCTTAGAGTTAACTCTTCCTGCTGGAAAGCAGAGTCCTATTGCCCCCTCGGCATTTAACTTTAAACCCTTGGAGTGTATGTACTGTAATCTTTGTGAAGAGGTCTGTCCTGAGGATGCTTTGGCCTTTATTCCTGAAGAGAAAATTTCAGGGGATGCGCAAAATAAATGGGTTCGTGATCTCAATTATCTCTCTTTTCGCGATAGTTTAAACGAAGGTAAAGGGATAACAGATGAAGAGCTTAAGCTTTTGAGAAAATAGTCGCCGCCAGATCTCTCATGTCTTCAAGATTAAGTTTTTCTGGAAAAATCTCGGATCTTGTCTTCAATGGGTTCTTTTTTAACTTTTGAATATATTCTTCTCTTGGAATTTCATGTCCCCCAAGAGACTCAACTACCGGTGTTACCATCTGTGTATCTAGCCATTCGATATTGGCCCTTTTGAGTAGAAGTAATAGGAAAATAAGGGCAAATTTAGAAGCATTAGTTTTGGTATGAAACATAGACTCACCAGAGATGATACCATGTATACATACACCATAGACTCCACCTACCAGTTGTGAGTCATCCCACACCTCTATGCTATAGGCCAATTGTTGAGTGAAGAGATTATGATAGCCCTGAATGATTTCTGGTGTGATCCAAGTAGAACTCTGATCTGAGCGAGGAGTGCTGGAGCATTTTTGAATAACTTGGTCAAAGTCCTTATTAAATGTAATTTGATAAGGACAATTTTTCAGATATCGCTTAAGGCGCTTATTAATTTTTAAATGATCAAATTCAAGAATTCCTCTGGGGTCAGGGGAGAACCAAGCGAGGGGATAGTCATCTGATATTGGCCATGGAAAGATCCCATTTCTATAGGCCAAAACAAGACTTTCTACTTCGAGATCTCCACCTAGGGCCAATAGCCCACTTGGATCAGCTGTTTCAATAGGGGGAAACTCGATAATGGCCAATTAGTCTTCCTTAGTATTCTTAATGAGCACTTCAATACAATTATACAATAAGGCGAGAGTAAATTGATGAGTTTCTTGAGAGCTCTTTAAGTGGAAGTTAAGAGGTTTTTTCTTATGATTTAAGAGGATGCCACGATCTCGATCAGGAGCATATCCTGAAATATGAAAGGCCTTAATCATTTTAAATTGGGTGAGCTCTAGTACTGAGCACATAAGCTCCTCCCAACGAAGATAGCGTGAGGGCCCTTTTTCATGAGGAGTGATGGCACTGGCCTTAATGGGGTCAATAATTCTGAGATCAATATGAACAAGTGCCTTTTGTTCAAAGTCTCTAGAGTTAAGTGGACTCTCATCTTCAAGACCAAGACAGTGGTATTTTAACTCTTGATCAGATTGAAGAAGGGCCTGGTCTTCGTAGAAGTCTTCACCCATTCCAACTGAGGCCATCTCAGGTGCTGCCTTTAAGACATCTCTAACTTCTATATTCTCACTTTGAAGAAGATCTTTTCCTATAAAGTAGCTTCCCAATTGATTGGGATTCAAATGGACTTTGATCATATTAAAATCCCTGTACCTTCATAATTAAAGTAGCGCTCTGCCAGTCCTTTGACCTCTTGGCCATTTTTGTATTCATGGAGTGCCTTGCGGGCAAACTCAACGATTCTTTGATCTAAGTCTTTTGAAACTCCTGCAATATGAGAAGTCGTATAGATATTGGAAAGATCTTTAAATTGCTCTTTAAAGGGCTCTTGTTCAAATACATCCAACACAGCGAAGGCCTGTCTATTTTCTTTGAGAAAATTGATGAGGGCCTCTTCTTTTATTAAGGGACCTCGGGCCGCATTTATAATGAGAATATCTGATTTGAGTAATTTAATATTTTCAGAATTTAAAAGATGGCGAGAGCTTTCATTGAGACTACAGGCAAAGAGTAGGATATCAGCTTCTGGTAACTTACGACTAAGGTCGAGTTCTCTAGCTTGGAAGGGATCGTGAATTTTAATATTCTTTGTTAGGGGAGAGAGTGAAGCCTCTAGCTTCTTTCCGATTTCTCCATGGCCCAAAATAAGAATATTTTGTTTGTCTAGTAAGGGCCTGTGCCACTTTCTTGTCTTGTCCCACTGCGCTTGATGTTCTCGTTTGTTAAAGTGAGCAAAGAGGTGAGTGAGAATATATTGAGTGACGGCCTGAGCTCTGATCTCGTTGCCTAAGAGAATGGGGAATTTCTGCTCTCTTACCCATTCGGGTGGGAAATTATCATAGCCGCTATTGGCGTGGAGGAGGAGCTCCGTTTGTTTCAAGATCTTCTTGGGAAGAGTATCAACGGGAGTATGGGTGTTGGTGGCCAAGCAGATTTTACACTCACGACCTAATTCTGGCAGCGCGCCAAGTCCATTCTTTGAGAAATGAATAGCGTGATAGCTCATACCAAGTTCTTGGGCCATAAGGCGTTCTTCTTCAAAGAAGGAAGGGTCGTGGTAACTGGAGGCATCTAGCCTTAAATATGTGTCAGGCATGGTTCTTTGTGGCATACTGAAGAGATAATACTAAAGATAGAAGGCATTGTCTCTAGCACCAGTTTGTGCTAAATATGAATGCGTCGCAAAATTAAATAATTAAGGATTACCTATGATATCGATTAAATCTAGTCGTGAAATTGAGCTCATGAGACAAACTTGTGATTTGGCCAAGAGAACTCTTGAGTATATTGGGCCATTCATTAAACCTGGTGTGAGCACGGAAGAAATTAATCAACTCTGTCATGACTTCATTATTAAGCATGATGCTTACCCGTCGCCTCTAAATTATCACGGCTTTCCCAAGTCCGTTTGTACCAGTTTAAATGAAGTGATCTGTCATGGTATTCCTACAACAAAAGATGTGCTCAAAGATGGAGATATTCTTAATATAGATGTAACGACCTATCTTAATAAGTTTCATGGTGATACCAATAAAACTTTCTTTGTAGGAGAGGTTGCACCAGAAATCAAAAAGCTAGTTGATGTCACTTATGATTGTATGAGAGCAGGGATTGCAACGGTAAGACCAGGATCTCATATCGGCGATATCGGTGCCATCATTCAAGAGATTGCTCACGGGCATGGATATACGGTTGTTGAAGAGTACTGTGGTCATGGTATCGGCCGTGAGTTTCACGAGGAACCTCAAGTTGTTCATGTGGGTAAGAAGGGCACAGGCGTTGAAGTGAAAAAAGGAATGACCTTCACGATCGAGCCGATGATTAATCTTGGCTCCAGACACTGTAAGCTTCTTAAGGATAACTGGACCGTAATTACAAAAGATAAGAAGCCTTCGGCCCAATTTGAACATACTATTCTTGTTACTGATGAAGGGCATGAAATCCTCACGTTACGTGATGAAGAATCTATAGAGTGGAAGCTCTCTTAAGCGAGTTGTTCAGTGAGTTTTTATCACAATGAAAGACCAACGATCTTTCGCTACCAAGAATCATTCCAGTATCGTGGAAGCACCCTTGAACTCTTTCTTGAAGTTTCTAAAAAGGAAGTTATCGAAGGTCTCTACTACCAGTGGGAAGGGGAATCTTACTTTCAAAAAGAACTCTCTGAACTAGCTAAAAATGTAGAGGGGCTAAAGCTCCATGAAATCCCCCTGCCTAGTGAGAGTGAGAATTGGTCTTATCCTTTCTTTTTCTATCGCCAATTTATTCTACAAATAAAAGGCGAGGAGCTCCCACTTTCGATCCTTAAGGGGAAAGATCCCTATGAGTTGATTTGTCGCTGCTCAGGAGTTTATGAGAGTGATATTCGTGAACATATCCTTGCTCAGTTAAAGAATGAAATTTATGAGTTTGATAAAGTCGTAAAGTCACTTGGTGACGAGCTCTTAGTTTCTATCGGGTGTGCTTCTTGTAAGCATGATATGGAAATGATTGTGGGGGAGTATATCCAAGGGGAGCGTACAATATCGAATGCAGGTCCTAGTCAAGAAAAGACGAGTCTTCCTCGTTGGCAGTCCTTGGATTCTCAAAACTTGGCCAGTGAGTCTTTCACACTTTTAAAGTCTATATCAGCTCAGATAAATATAGAATTAAAGCTCCTTGGTACAAGGCCTGGAAGTATCTTAATCAAGGCCGCTAATCCTCTAGATGATAAACAAGTCTCTAGTTTAGAAGAGGCCTTTAGCGACGCTCTCGGTACAGGGCTAGATCTTCAAATTAAGTAGGTCTATTTCTTAGAGGACTTGGCCGCTTTGGCCGCTCTATCATTACAACGTTTGATAATTAAATCGATACGATTAAGGCCTTTGAATATTTTATCCAATCGCTTTGTATCTTTCATTAATTGTTTACCATTTAGATCACCCTCAAGATATTTATAGCGATCATAGAAGAATTGAACTTCAGGTAGTTCATCAGTTAGACAATGGGCCGAAGGCATTAGCGCTTGAATCTGACTTAGGTAATTAAACATAATATGAGGGGCCTGTTCAACGAAGCTCGCCAATTGTCCAATGGCCAGACCATGACCAATGGCGTCTTTCTTGATATCAAAAATATCTCCCCCCTCAATAAGCATAAGTCGTATAAGAGAGAGGGAAGGGCCATATTCTTTATGATGGCAGATCGTTTGAATATTTTTATCGGATACGACGAGATTGGGAATGGTTGCAATTTGATTGACTAACTTTTGATTGAGCTCATAAACGGGACCCGTATTCTTTGATTTATGAAGCTCCAGCTCTTCTTGTCCAAGGCATTGCAGAATACGTGACGGAGCGGCCAGAGTTTGAGTGGCCGCCATTAACGTCATTAAAAAGAAGCATAGTGTTAGTGTCAACTTCATCAATTCATCCTATAATGGTTTCAATACATATTATGAGGTTCTTTCCCTTCTTTCTCAAGGGGCAAGGCCTACTTAGGAGTTGCAAAGTCATGAAAGAAATGACTTTAACGGAGCATCTTGAAGAGCTTCGTAAAACATTAATTAATGTTGTCATCATTTTAGCTGTCTCTTTCTTTGTCTGTTACGGACAAGGTGAGTATATTGCAGAGTTTCTCCTTCAGCCTCTAAGGGCTTCGCTACAGGGAGAAAATGCTGGGCAAATTGTCTACCTAGGACTCTTAGATAAAGTGATGAGTCAGCTTCAAGTGGCCTTTTGGACTTCCATCATTATCTCTTCTCCTGTGTGGTTCTACCATATATGGAAGTTCGTGAAGCCTGGCCTTCATGAGCATGAGATTAAGGCCGTTCGACCCTTTCTTTTGGTTGGATTTATTTTCTTTTGCCTCGGAGTTTGCTTTGGCTACTTCTTGGTATTCCCGCTCACCTTTGAAACACTTTTGGGCTTTGGGGTAAAGAATGTCACGGCCTCTATTTCACTTAAAGATTATCTCATTCTCTCAAGTAAGGTTCTTGTATTTCTGGGATTAGTTTTCCAGCTCCCCAATGTCCTCTTAATCTTAGGCTTTATGGGTCTAGTAACCAAATACTCTCTAAGAGAGATGAGGCGCTATGTCTATGTGGGCTTTGCGGTCTTATCGGCGATGCTAACTCCGCCTGATCCCTATACCATGCTAGGACTTTGGGTTCCTTTGGTTGTCCTCTTTGAAATTGGAATTTTGGCCGTGGCCTTAATCGTGCATCCTTATCTTGCTCGTGTTCACAAATAAGTTTGGAGTCGTTATGAATAAAGCATTTAAATTATCATTTGTAATACTAGGTATGTGGTTAGGCATGACCTGTTTAATCGACTTCGTTGCAGTTCCTGCTGTTTTTCGTAATGTCTCTTCTCGACAAGAAGCAGGTTCGCTTGGAATGATTATCTTTAATACCTTTAATTATGTTGAAGTTGTTTTTGCCCTTATTTTTTCAGGCTTAACATTTGTGTATAAAGATAAAGTGAAGTGGAAGAAGACCTATGTTGGAATAAGTATTTTCCTCGTTATTCTAAGTTGTGTTTACGCTTTCTATATGAGCCCACGTATAACTGAAGTCAATACAAAGAAGTGGGAACTTGTTGAAGATAGTGAGGAGTATCGTGTACTTGATCAAGAACATCAATTCCTACACAAAACATTTAGAAAAACAGATTCAATTAAAATTTTAATACTTCTCTTTTTGATTGGGGCAGGTGTTGCCCGCAAGGAAGAAGATGAGAAAGAACTTAGTGAAGGGAAGGTGTCATAATGATCTTAGTTACAGGAGCTGCAGGTTTTATTGGTAGTGTACTCGTTAAGGAACTTAACTTAAAAGGTCGTAAAGATATATGGGTTGTTGATCGTTTAGAGTCTGATGAGAAGTGGCGAAATATCGCGGGCCTTGAGTTTGAAGATTATATTCATGCAGATGAGCTCTTTCACTTAGATGAAAACTTCTGGGACGGGGTTACTCAGATCTATCATATCGGTGCTTGTTCATCGACTACTGAGCGCAATATGGATTTTCTGTGGGAAAATAATGTGCGCTACACTCAAGAGCTCTTCAATATTGCCACTTTAAAGCAAATCCCCATTCTCTATGCTTCTTCGGCAGCAACTTATGGCAATGGTGATCAGGGTTATAGTGATGCTCACACAGGCATTAAGGATCTTCGTCCTCTAAATGGTTATGGCTTTTCAAAGCAGTATGTTGATAAGTGGGCCGTTGAAAGAGAGCAGAAGCCCGACTTCTGGTTTGGCCTTAAATTCTTCAATGTCTTCGGTCCTAATGAATATCATAAAGACGATATGAGAAGTCTTGTGCATAAAGGGTTTGGACAAATTAAAGATAATGGCAAAGTAAAGTTATTCATGTCCCATAAAGAAGGCTTTGAAGATGGAGAACAGCTACGTGACTTCATCTATGTTAAGGATGTTGTTCACGCGGCCATACGCTTAATGGACGAAAAAGTTCCTGGAAGCTCTGGTATCTATAATATGGGCACAGGCCAAGCACGCTCTTTCTATGACCTAATCAAAGCGACTTTCAATGCTATGGGAGAAAAGGTTAATGTGGAATTCATTCCCATGCCCGAGTCTATCCGTGATCAATACCAATACTTCACCCAGGCCGATATGAGTAAATTTAAAAAGGTATTTCCCGATTTTAAATTTACTCCCTTAGAAGAGGCCGTTGAAGACTATGTTAAGAATCATCTGGTTAAGGATTATCCTTTTTACTAGGGGCTAAAGTGAGAAGATTGTCTCACAACTCAATCTATATTTTATTTAATGAATTCAGTAGATTACCTTCGCTATTAAGCAAAATGCACCACATATTTTGCTCAATTATTAGTCAAGTGGGGACAGATTGATCAACTGGTTCATAATGCTTTTCTTTCCTATAATCTAAGTGCTTGAAATAGTTTACAAGTAAATGGCACGGGCTTTGCTCAATATCATAGTGTAAAGAACGTAAGATTCACACAGTAGGAGAGAAAATGAAAAAACTAATTACAACTTTGGCCTTAATTACATCAGCTCATTCATTTGCAGCAACTTCTGGAGATCTTATCTTAAGAGGTGTTGTACCTGAGCTCATTTCAATCTCTGTATCTGCTGAGAGTGTGGCATCTTCTCTTCCTCTTGATACGACCCAAGAAGATACATTAGTGGCCCAGGTTAATGAGAAATCAAACTCAGTATTAGGATATAATGTTTCGATTTCATCGACTAATCTTGGAAATTTAGTTCATGAGTCTGTAAGCAGCTCATCAATTGCTTATGGCCTTAAGTATGATGGGAACTCAGTAGATCTTGCTAACGGAGATCAGTTTACTTTTAATTCTGCTGCATCAGTTGATGCAACTAAGAATGTTGAGATTAGTTATACAGGTGTTCCTCATGAGAGCTTGATTGAAGGTGCTTACTCAGATACTGTTACATTCACTATCTCTGCAAACTAATAATTACAATCATTTATAGTATATAGTTAAAGTCTTTTATATAGTTGACCGAAGAGCTTGGGTATGAGAATGCTCAAGCTTTTTTTTATTTTTTCAATATTCATCTCTCCCTATAGTGATGCCAAGTCGACAGATTCTCTTATCCTAAGAGGGCTTGTTCCTCCTCAGTTCTCCATTAAAAATAAAAGTAGTTCATCAAAATCTAATTTATCCTCGAGTAATCTTATTACTTTTAATGGTGACTCAAAGAAATTTAAGGTAAGAAAAGTAAAGCTAGAAAAGCAGGTTTTTCTCGAAGTTACATTCCACTAACAATACCTTTTAGGGCATAATAGAAAGCAATGTAAGGGCCGTAAGAAGGAGGATACCTTGCGCTATCTATTGATATTGGCCACTTTGCCTGTTTTATTTTCTTTCACTTTCTCACCAATGCAGCAAACAATAAAAATTCATGAAGATCAAAAATTTGTTCGATTTTTGGTTGAGAATACAAGTAGTGAAACGATTCCTGTTATCTTCAAAGTTTTGACTCGTGAGCAGAACTTGGATGGAAGTGAGAAAAATAATGAGACCACTGATTTAAGTATTTTCCCTCCTCAAATGATTCTCGCTTCAGGTCAGAAGAAGGCCGTACGGGTTACCTATAAAGGAGAGCTTACTTTTTCTAAAGAAAAAGCATTTCGAGTAATCGCTCAGCAAGTACCAGTTGATCTCAAGAGCAAGCAAAAGAGCGCAGGTATAAAAATGTTATTAAAGTTTCAAAATGCTCTCTATGTACAAAATAAAGAATACCGCTCTCATCTAGCTATAGAGAGTTTTAAAGTTGATGGAAGAAAGATGAAGTTGGTTATAAGAAATTCTGGAAACTCTCATCAGTATCTTCAAAATTTAAAAATTAAGTTCAAAAAGAATAAAGAAGTCATTGAATTGGACTCTAAAGAACTGAGTAAGCTTGATGGCCAGAATATTCTTGCAGATTCAAGCCGTGAGTATGAATTCACGGCAGTAAAAGGATTAACGCAAGAACATAAAGGGCTTATCACATTTGATTAGTCGAAAGTACTTCATTCCATTAATTTTCATTTCTCTTAACTCTCAAGTATTAGGGCAAGTCGAACTCGAAAACTCTGTTGGCGCTGAGCTTAGTAGCTGGGAGCAAAAGATTGAAACAGATCTTGAAGTTTTCATTAATGGAAAACGCTTGGGTGACTTTTCTGTGGAGTTCAAAGGGGAGGAGCTTGTTGCCATTACGGATACGAGACTTCTCAAAGTTTTAAAGCGCCTCCTAAAATCAAATTTATATAAAAAACTTGAGCTTCTACCTTTTCCTTGGTCGATAGAATCTTTTCCTTATGAGGTAAGATACGATGAGAAGTCTCTAAAAGTTCTAATTAGCTTTGACATGAAAGACTTACGGCCAGACTTCTATAGAATCGAGAGCGACCCATCAATTAAGTATGAGGGAGCAGCTATTGAACCGGCCCCTTTAGCGGGAAGTCTTTCTTTACTGGCAGAAAAAGGGCTTGGAGATGACCTTCTTGGAGGAGAATATTTTTCTACTTCCTATAATACCTTTATTAATTTAAATGGATATGTTCTGGAGTCTCAGGGCTTCTACGAGGAAAGAGGTGATAGAGGAGATTGGTTTCGAGGCAATACTCGTATCGTTAAAGACTTTGTTGATGATCGTAATCGTTTAATCTTAGGAGATACCTCGAGCTCGAACCTCGGGTTTATGAGTGCTCGAAATATTGGTGGTATTCGATTTAATAGAGAGTTTTCTATTAACCCATACGAGCGACCGTTTCCTCAAGGAGAGCGTGAATTTACTGTTTTGTCTCGCTCTAGAGTTAAAACTTTTGTTAATGGAACTCTCATCAAAGATGAGTTCCTACCTGCTGGTAATTATAAATTGAGTAGATTACCTCTTATTGATGGAATCAACCTCGTTAAAGTGATTCTCGAAGATGCTTTCGGAGAAATTAAGGTTCTCGATTTTGATATTCCAACTTCTACGCAAATTCTGAAAAAAGGAATTTTTGACTTTAATCTTTCAGCAGGTAGCGGTTATGAGGATCGTAATCGAAAACGATACTACGATGGAAGTCAGATATTTAGTGCTTACGGTCAGTATGGTTTCACTGATCAATTTACAGGATCTCTTTATTTACTCAATGAAGAAGAGCTCTATCAGGGTGGAATCATAAATGGGTGGAGCACAATATATGGAAACTTATTTTTGGAAACATCCTTTTCCACTCAAAGTAGAGAAGGAGGGGTAAGCGATAAAGGAGTGGCCAATGCTTTGACATGGCAACTTCAAAACTCGAATTATCAAGGAGCCTTTAGGTTATCAAGTAGTTTGAGAGTAGAGGATTATGCTGGTCGATACTCTAGTCAAGTTACAGATACCTTGAGACCTCTTGACTATGGCCTTCGCGCCAACTTCTCACTACCACTATCAACATTTATGTCTCTCGGTGTTGGATTAGGTCAGAGTTCCTATCAAGATAAGAGTCTAGAAAAGAGGACCTCTTTTAATCTATCTTCTAATATAAGAACGATAAAAAATATTAATATCAGTGTTTTCGCCTCTAGGTCCAAGGAATTTGATGGGTCTCATAACACTGCTTTATCGCTATTTATGACTTGGAATTTTTCTTCAGTAAATCGTTATATTTCTGCTTTTCACGATATTGAAAATAAGACATCTCGGCTTAGTTTAACGCAAGATAATAATAATGAAATGTATAAGCCCCGCTACAACCTTAACCTTGAAGATGGCAATAGCGATAAACGTCTAGAGACAAGAGTTAATATTCCTACGCCTATGGCCGATTTCGCTTTAAAAGGGGTTGTTTTAAGACAAGAGGATTCTGGCCTTCAATCTAGAAATCATTATCAAGGAGTAGCTACTCTTGGAACTTCATTGTTATTTGCTGCTAATGATGGTTTTAGTTTTGCTTTATCTCGCTCCAATAGTGGAAGTTTTGCTATATTTAATCCTTCTAAGAATATAACGAATAAGCAGATTGTGATTAGGTCGACTTCCCCTTATGCCGATACAGAAACTCCATTTCTTGGAGGCCTCTCTATCCCTAATCTCGTAAATTATCAGTATCGAAATGTACAAATTGATCCGACATATCTACCAGATGGTATGGCGCTTAAAGATGAACAGTTCATTTTACATAGTAGGTATAAGTCTGGGCATCTACTCAATATTCAAAGCAATGGTGCTCTCGCTCTAAAGGGGAGACTTTTATATAAAGGAAAACCAATTGCTTTTAAAGTGATAAAAATTTCTGAAAAGATCTCTTTCACAGATGATGTTGGTACTTTTTACTTTCCTGGGGTTAATGCCGATTCTGCCAACCTTGAGGTTCAGGGAATGGGAGAGATAAATATTGAGAAGTATCTTGATAAAAACAAATTTGGAATCTTAGATCTTGGAGACCTTGAGTTAAAATAGGAATATATATGGATAAAATAATTTTATTATTAATTCTAAGTTTCACATTTTGTATAAGTACTCACGCTCAAAACTGTGGGTTTAGTTTCACAGGTTCTAACTTTGTGGCCTCTGTAAATACCAGTTTACAGTCTATTTCTCAGCAATTAAATATTAGAAAAACGAACCCCAATGCTAACTGTCGCTCTGTGAGAGTCTACTTCACAAGAGGTCAGGCAAATAACTATGATCGCCATGCTAAAAATGGACAAAAGACAGTTCCTTACAATATTTACAAAGAGTCTGCACTTAATAATGTCCTTAAAGACTTTGGAGACGCCAGTAGTAATGAATATATTTCGTTAAATCTTCCAGACGTAAATACGAACTACACCCTAGATTACTTTGTTAAAGTTATTGACCTCGATAGTGTTTTCACCAATGGGCCTGGAACCTATAATGATTTAATCGAAGCTAAACTCTATAGTGTGAAAAATAATGGAGATCTGATTTATCACACCAGTAAATATATTAATATGCAGTTCATTATTCCCCGTTATGCAGAGTTGAGTTTAGGGGGAATCGGATCAGGGCATGATCCTAGTTCAACTCAACATATAATGTCTTTCGGTACACTGGCGACAGGGAAGACTGCCGCTGCCGAGTTGCATATTAAAAGTACGGTATCTTTTGGGGTGTATATGTCTTCTTTAAATGGATCTTTTTTGAAAAATGGTGCTGCTCAAATTCCCTATCAAATAAATATTAATGGAAGTGGATTTAGATCACTTTCAAACCCAGGGCAAAGCTACTACATAACACAGCGTAACTTGAGCTCTCCAGTAAACTACGAAACTATCCCCATTTTAGCGCAGGTTGGCCCTATGCCTGTTAATCCTGATACGGGCGAGTATACAGACGTGATCACTATAACGATCACTCCTTGGTAGCGGGTTAATTTTCTTATTTCCCTCTTAAGCTTTTCTAACATATTAAAATAATTACTGTTGAATAGAGTCAAAGTGCTCAGGGGCAAGTTGTCTCTGTGCCAAATTGGCTTCAGTCGTTATGAATATAACCTCCCGAATTTATTACAATCAAAAATTGGCATGGCCCTTGCTTATATAAAAGCAGAAATGGCCAGGACGGCCCATCGAGCAGGAAGCGAGATGACTCTATTTAAGGATTAAAGCGAGAATTATCAACTTCACTAGTATAGGGAGATGTACACTATGGAAACTCAAACTCTTAAGCATTTCAAAAGCCTTTTCACTAACATTCTTAATCAAGCAGCACTTGATGAAGATTCATGGACAGAGCCGCTCACAGCGCGCGAAGGTGGAGATGTCGTTGACCATGCCATGGGAGATCGCGAACAACAACTTGCTTTAAAGCTTAAAGGTCGCCAGAGTTTCTTTCTTAAAAAAGTGGAAACGGCCCTAGATAAAATCGAGCGTGGAACCTTTGGGGTTTGTGAAGAATGTGATGGTGAGATTGGAGAGGGAAGACTTCTTGCTCGTCCAACGGCCACTCAATGTATTGCCTGTAAAGAAGAACAGGAAAATGGAGAGAAGCACATTCCTTATCAGAAACGTTCTCATACACATGGACTAGGGTTCTCTCAAAAATCATCCAATGTTATTCAGCTAAAGCTTAATGATGATGGTGATGGACGAAAGAGAGAAGATAGCTTTAAGTTTAACTAGGAATTGATTTAATTAATGACTGAATTTTGAGTTCAAGGATGAGCCGCAATATAGTCACGGAAGATAGAAATAACGATAGCTAAAAGCTTCGTAGGGTATGGAGCCCCTCTTGAGAAAGAGGGGCTTTTTAATTTGATTCTAGTATCTTAGCAAAGAGCGACTATGTAAATTTTGTTTTAACTCTTGTGTTTTATTCTCTATGTTCTATATTTCCTCAAATTAACTATTGGGGGAAATATGTTAAAGGTCACTTCACTGGTAAGTATTCTACTACTTACTTCGCCAAGCTTTGCTCTGTCTGAGCAGATTGCCTATGAGACGCTAAAAGATAATCTTATTCATGGACTCAATTGCCAAAATGAGGGTCGTGAGAAAGAGCCTTTTTGGAAAGTCATGAATGTTAAAACAAAGATTCATATGCCGGCCAAGATTAATCGTCTTCGCATGGTAACTAAAGTTAAAGAGATTCCCTATAACTTAAAAGGCTCAAAATTTGGATGTGGAGTGGGGAAGAATGGATCTATCGTCATTGGTCCTGGGCGAACAGAGTCTTCAATTGAGTACTATGAAACGGCACTCGATTTTATTTCCAAAGGCTTTTCTCCTATTTATGTTATCGATCATGTCGGGCAGGGTTTTTCTCCTCGCTTAATTAAAGAGGATTATCATAAGGCCCATATTCATGATTTCAATGATTATGTAACGGCACTAGATGACTTTGTTAAAAGCGTTGAAAGAGATCTCGATCAAGTTGAAGGGCGTAAGAAGCAACCTCTATTTTACACATCAAACTCTATGGGTGGTGGAATTGGAGTCTCTTACTTTCAAAAGAAAGGAGAGGCCAATCCCTTTAAGGCAGCGGCCATTGTTGCTCCTATGCTTAGGGTTAACTACCTTGGATTTCCCGGTGGCCTTTCTGATGCTGAAGAAAACCCAAATGGTGTAACATGTCCTACTCGTATCCAAAATGTTCTTGGTTCAGAGGCAGGTGTTATTCTTAATGGAATTATTCAGGGGAAGACGCGTGGGTACTCGGCCTATAGTACCAGTAATGCTCGTGCTCTAGAAGAGCAATACGGAACGGCCTATGTCTTTGGAAGACGTGACTTTGAAAACTCCTTTGCTAAAGCACCTGAACAAGTGATGACTCATAGTAAAGAGCGCTATGAGCATAAGAGCTTTCTATGGGAATCAAATGAAATGATCTCTTTATATGATGAGATGGGACTTCCTTCTCCTGTTGTTGCGGCCCCAACGGTTCAGTGGGCAAGAGAGTCGGCCATTTTCAACCTAAAGAGTCGTAAGAAGAAAAATCTTAAGAAGATATCTAAGAATATGCCTCTGTCCATTATTACGGGAGAGAATGATGCCAGGGCCTATCGACCTAAGAAAGACTGCTCTCACGATATGGGATACCATATTAAATTTTGTGAAAGAATGAATAAGGCCGTAGGTAGGGGAGCTTGTACCTTTAATGAGATAAAAGGCGCTTATCATGAAATTTATAAAGAGAGTGATTACTATCGCAATCAGGCCATTGATAAGGTCGTTAATCATTTTTTAAAGTCATCAAAGAAATAGAGACTTCTGGGGTGCACTCTTAAACTAAAGGGTGCACTCTTTTTAAACACCCCTGTGTAATTCCTACTGCTCTTTCCTATATATGCAGATCAATTGGCATAATGAGTGCCTATGAATTACTTACTTACATTTGCACTAAGCTTAATTTCTTTTCATTCGATTTACGGGGCCATCATTGAGCCCCATATCCTATGGGAAAAGAGTGAAATCAAAACATGCTTCTTTTCTTCAAATGAGGATATCAAGGATACGGTCCTTTTGAATCAGTCTAACGCTAAAGTAGAGTTTCAATTTATGGCCAAAAAATTCAATGAAAGTAATAAGAAAAAAATTAGAGGTATCATTACTTCAAGCTATTCTCCCGAGATGACCGGAATCCATTTTGTAGGTTTTGAAGATTGCAAGGTCGGTGGAGACCATGACGTAGTGATCTTAAAAGCAATAAATACAAATCCATTTAGTTATGGAAGGCCCTTCCCTGGTCGCGCCAGCATGGGATCAAATGGATATCTCTCTAAAGAGGGCTATTTAAGAAAGGCCGAAGGTAAATCCTATGTGGCCCTTGGTAATCTAAACCATGGTGTAATTGCACATGAATTTGGCCATATTGCGGGCCTTAGGCATGAGGCCATCGTAGATGAGGTGAATAGCGATCCACGCTGTCAGAAGTTAGGAATAAGCTACCCTCTAAGGGAGCAGCTCTTTTCAACGGCCATTGAATCCACTTCCTATGATCCCGACTCAATAATGAATTATTGTCATCTCTTAAGTCGAGGCCTTGAATTTAATGAGCAACAAAGTGACTTTCTCAGCTCACAAGATAAAAAGACACTTAAGCATTTCTATTCGCAACCTTAAACCGGTGCCATGCACATTTGGTTTCGCTACAAAAGTACGCCATCCTTTTGCGGATGCGCATATTTCCGGATAAAGTGCCATTCTAGATTCAAACTTCCAGCGCAACCTTAGCAAAAGGGTAGGGTTAATTACAAGTTAGCCGATAGCAGCACTATCATTTATCTATAAGCATTTATGGTTATTCTAAAGAAATCATCTACTTAGCCGATAAGAGAGTACACTCTAAATAAAGGTTAACAATGAATTCAGATGAATCGAGTTTAAATAAACCCGTTTTCTTTAGCTCTGTTGCTATCATTTTCGTAGTGACTATTCTTGGGGCGATCATACCTGATCAGATAGGCGTATGTTTTACGGCCATCAAAAACTGGCTTAATAGTTCTTTGAGTTGGTTCTATATGTTAACAGTAGGATCGGCCCTTATATTCTGTTTCTACCTAATGTTTAGTCGATATGGAGATATTAAGCTCGGACCCGATCACTCTACACCCGATTATGATTATGGATCATGGCTTGCTATGCTCTTCTCGGCCGGAATGGGAATCGGGCTCCTTTTCTTTGGAGTGGCCGAGCCGGTCATGCACCTTGTATCACCTCCAAGTGCTAGCCCCGAATCTATTCAGGCGGCAAGAGAGGCCATGAGCATTACCTTCTTTCACTGGGGACTTCATGCTTGGGGCATCTATGCACTACTGGCCATCTCGCTGGCCTATTTCTCTTATCGTCATAATTTACCTCTGCTTCCTCGCTCAATTGTATATCCTATTTTTAAGGATAAAATATTTGGGCCAGTTGGGCATATTATAGATACCTTTGCTGTAGTAGGGACAATGTTTGGGGTCGCGACTTCACTAGGTTTTGGAGTGACTCAGGTCAATTCAGGTCTTGCTTATTTGACAGGAATGCCTGAGAGCATCGGTGTTCAATTTATTTTGATTGCAGTGATAACCTCATTTGCAACAATCTCGGTTGTGATGGGACTTGATGGAGGAATTAAGAAGATTTCAAATCTCAATATGATTTTAGCTCTCTTTCTTCTTCTCACTGTTGTCATCGTTGGTCCAACATCGCATATTTTTAATAGCTTCACGCAAAATATTGGTATCTACCTCGGTGGTATCGTTAAAAAAACATTTAATCTCTACTCCTATGATCCAAAAGAAAAGTGGATTGGTGGTTGGACTCTTCTCTATTGGGGATGGTGGGTTTCATGGTGTCCATTTGTAGGTATGTTTATTGCGCGTATTTCTCGCGGAAGAACGATTAAAGAGTTTCTTGTCAGTGTGCTCTTTGTTCCAACGGGATTTACTTTCGCGTGGATGACTGCTTTTGGAAATACTGCTATTGATGCTATCCTTCATAAAGGGGCAAGTGGATTTGCTGCAAGCGTTGCTGAAAACGTTCCTGTATCACTCTTTAAATTCTTTGAGTTACTTCCGGGATCAACCTTTCTTTCAATCTTAGGTGTTCTTTTAGTAACAACATTCTTTGTGACTTCTTCAGACTCGGGATCTCTCGTTATTGATACCCTAACTTCTGGCGGAGCAGAGGAGCCCCCCGTTTGGCAAAGAGTATTTTGGGCGGTTACGGAAGGTCTCGTTGCAGCAGTTCTTCTTTATGCTGGAGGACTTGAGTCTCTACAAGCAATGACAATTTCTAGTGCCTTTCCCATTATGATTATTCTTATTATTGCATCCTATTGCTTATTGAAAGAGCTGCGAGATGATCACAATTTAAAAGAAGCAGTCGGGCAGTCCCGACCTGATATCTTTGTAAATAAGCCTCATCCCAATTGGAAGGATCGACTTCATACCATTTTAGATCATCCTAAGAGTGATGAAGTGAAGAAATTTTTGAATACTACGGTAAAGACTGCTTTTGAAACTCTAGAGAATGAATTTGAACAAAATGATATTAAAGTAGAAATATCTACAGAAGAGTCGAAAGTCACCTTCACCGTTTTTAAAGATGATAGTGTTGACTTTATCTATGAAGTTAGAAAAATTGAATATATTCTTCCCGAGAATATTCAAACTCAAGATCGTGAGAAACTCTGTCTAGCGGAAGTATTCTTGGCCCAAGGGGGCGCTAATTATAGTATCTACGATTTTACTGAAGAGCAGATTATTGGTGATGTTATTGAACAATATGATAGGCATCTTCAGTTTTTAAGAAATACTCTCTCTATATAGTAGAGAGCACTTTACTCGGGTATAGTGTAGATTTTTAAACTCCTTCCGATAAGTTAAGAGCATATAACTAGGGAAGGAGCCCATTTATGGCCGTCATCGACCGTTTTAGAAATATAACAACTATCTTTGAAGTTTTTGAGCTTCCAAATTCAAAAGAGGCAGCTTTTATTCAAGAGTTTTCAGACTTTATTCAGACATCTATTAAAGGCCGTCCGGGTTTCGTTTCATATAATCTTCATCAATCTGAAGACGGTAAGCTCTATAATTATGGCCAGTGGAAGTCTTTCACTGATTACGAATCTTTCTTACAAGATGATGAACTTAAAGAAAAACGAGATCAGTTCTATTCAAAGCTTATTATATCTAATGCTACAAAGGTTACTTTTACCACTTAATGAAATCGATATTAGTTCTAACTATTCTTTTGATCGCTTTGGCGTCTTGTGGAAAGGAGCAAAGTGAGAGCTCTGATAAAAGTTCAAGTACTTTAAGTTCTCAAGAAGTATCTCTTCTTAAAACTTTCTACGGGACGATGACTGAGTTTAAAGTTGAAGTTTTCTATGAAGAGGGAAGTTCTCCTTACACAGGAAGCACTGTTTTAGGCAAAGACTACTGGAATTTATTTTCAGTGAATATAAAAAAAGTGCTACAGACTTCTGAGCGCGCTATTGCCGTAGATATTCCAACAAAAACTTCGGCAATGAGTTCATTTCCTAAAAAGAATAAAGCTTCTTGGGACGTAAGCGATGCAAGAGAGCTTTTTCAGGAGGTTGGGGCCCAATCTCAAACTCCCACTAAAGCAGTGGTCTCCATTGCCTTTGTGAGTGGATATTTTAAAAATAGTAATGGAGAAATTAAAGATAATGTTCTTGGAGTACATATTACAGGAACAACTCAGATTGTGATTTTTAAAGATCTTATCAAAAACATTGAGGAGAGTGAAAACTCCTGGGTTGCCCTATACTCTGAGCAGGCCGTTCTCACTCATGAGGTTGGTCATGCCATTGGAATGGTGAATAATGGATTGAGCATGAGTACAGATCATCAAGATAGTGAGCATGGCAAGCATTGCACTAATGAAGATTGTGTTATGTATTGGCTCAATGAAGGCCGCGATGGTCTAAAATCTTTTATTCAACAATATATAAGTTCTGGCAGTGAAATTATTTTCGGTGAACAGTGTCTTGAAGATGCGAGCAAACTCATCCAAACCTACCGATAAAGTCTAGGCAGATAATATTCGTTGAAGAGTTCAACCATGGCCAAGAAAATAGTACACAGAAGTGGCCCGTAGAAAATTCCGGCCATTCCAAAAGTTTGCATTCCTGCCACAATATAGAAGAGCAGAAGCATAGAATTCACTTTTACTCTTGAGCCCATAAAGCGGGGTTTAAAGAGGTTTTCAACGATGAGTGCTACGGCCGTTGTATAGATAAAAAGTGTGGTTGCTGCTGTTTTTGCTCCTATTGCAAAGAGATAAATGCAAGCGGGAATCGTAACAATTGAAATTCCGACTAGGGGAATGAAGGCCAAAATAATCATCGACGTTGTCCATAGAAAGACGGAGCTTATTCCGGCCATCCATAGGCCAACTCCTGCAAGGACTCCTTGAATAATTCCACCAACTCCATTGCAAACTAAAGTTACATAATTCATCTGTGAGAACTTTTCTAACATCATCTGTTCTTGATCATCAGGTAAAGGACTTAGATCAAAGAAAAATTTCTTTAGCTTATTGCCATCGAGAAATAAGCTAAAGATAGCGATGAGCATAATGAAAAATTGAAAAATAAAATTGAAAACATCTGACACTATTTGATTAAGGGTTCCAAAGAATTTTCCAGCAAATGCCTGTACCTTAGAGAGAAGACCCTCATAAATTCCATCCAAATCAACTTCAATATCAAGAGTATCCGAAAGATTTCTAATGATCTGAGCAAAGGCTCCGTCTCCTACGAGGAAGCCCTTAACTTGGGCCACGGAGAGGTTCGTCTTTACGTTGGTAAAGAGGTTGACGCCCTCTTTACTAACTTGAAATAGGAGATAAACCAATGGGATAAGAATAACGATAGTTACAATAAGAGTGGTGATTAGAGCATTGACTTCTGCTCTGAGCTTTACCTTCTTAGACACCCAAAGGTGGAGAGGGTAGAAGGTTCCCGCAATAATCGCGGCAAAGGCCAGGGAGTGAAACATTCCTTTAAAGAGAAAAATATTTTGTAGAATGATGAGTAAAAATAAGATGACAAAAATTCTTAAATTTACTTTTTCGGATTTCTCCACTCACAGTCCTTCGCTAATGGTAAAACAGATTTGTCCTACCATTATTGCGTGAACATTAAAAATTGTCTATTTGATCAACTAATGACGGATCATCTATGAAGGGGTTGCGATTACCTTGGATTTTATATATTTTCTCGTGGCGAATGATTTCATCTTGATCTACTGGGTCAAGTCTATGCCATTGCCTTAGGAAAACTTCTTCAGATTCATCGATACTAATCTTATAGCGAACTGAGAAGTAAAATAGGGCACGGGCAACATTTCCTTTATGGGACTTTGGTGGCTCAAAAGAAGAAGTTCCTGCATAGATATCATCTCCTCTTTCAGCTAGTGGACAGCCATTTACCTGCTGACCATCTACATCTCCAAAGGGGATATTCCCTCTTGTACTATTGGCGCGAGAATCTACCGGAAAGAGGTGGTGAAGGTCGCCTTTTTGTGTTGATCTACTCTGTCTAGAGTTGAAGCGACTTTGGGGCCAAGTGTGCTCGCAGTTGAGCTCAGTGTGGTCGGGAATGCGGTTGGGTCCAACACCAATATTCTCACCAAAATTCTTTTCACAATAGGTATCTTGGATGAAGTAGCGTCCATTATCTTCTTGGAGATAAATTTCTCCGAAGAGGTGGGTCCTGGCCTGCTTGTAGCTCAGAGACTTATTATTTGAGATGGCCTTGTAGAGATTATCAGCTAAGTCTTTATTTTGAGACTTTTGAATCTGTGCAAGAGAATCATCATAGTAAGAAAACTCTTCCAGTCCTGCCTGGGTTGAAAGACAGACGAAGAGAAGAGTGAGAGTCGAGATGACCTTTGTGAACTTTTCTATTCTATTAAATTTCATGTGGCCCTATCCTTGGACTAATTGTTACCGCGATAATAGGCTAGCTTTTGGGTTACGTAATTAAAAGTCCTGAGGCCCAAAACTAATGTGAAGATTGTGTTAGCAAGTCGAGAGTTGTTGCAGTGTGAAAAAAGATGGTGAATGCTTGATCGGCCCATTTAAAAAGGGATTTGAAAGGTGAGCAGCGCTTTTTCAAATCCCATCGTCATATTTCTAACAATGAACTTAGTTTTCTAGATAGAAAATGTTAGTTTTTAGGGCGTAAAATATGAATATCACAAGGAGAGTACTTCACTAAGAACTCGGCAAATGAACTTGTAAAGAGACCTTCAATACCATGCTTCCCTCTAGTGGCCACAACCACGAGATCCGCATTAATTTCCTTGAGATACTCTTTCATCTTTTGCTTAGGAGATTGAGTGAAGTAAACTTCTTTAACAAACTCTGTATCTGGATGAAACTTCTTAAGTTCATTCTCTACATTGAGTAAGATACCTTTGGCCGCTTCTGTAAGCTCTGGATACTTATCCTCGGTAGGATAAATATAGGGGCTAAATTCGTTGGTATAAACTTGAATCTCGAAACAGTGTACGAGGTGAATTCTTGCATTATCGAGTAGAGTCGATTTTTTTAAGCTTTTGATCAGGTCCAAACTTTCATCAGTAAGACTGGCACATAGTACGATTTCTTTCATAACCAAATCCTTGTTAGTCATTTTGTTAATTCATTATATAGAAGATACGGTTTAATGAGAATGATATAGCTCATTAAATGGAGATTTATTTAATGAGATTCGGATAAGCCTAAGGTTTTGGTATGAATTTCTTAAGCTTTCTCTGTAAGCTTTGGCGCTTAATCCCTAAGGCTTCGGCTGCATGACTGATATTGCCATTTTTCATTTGCAGTACGAAGTCAATATACTCTCTCTCCTTACGATAGAGATCAGGCACTTCTTCACAGACTTTGGGATTAGATTTATCCTTCCCTAGAGCAAGGGCGGCGAGAATTTCTTCCTTAGAGCAGGGCTTCATAATGTAGTTATCACAGCCCCTCTTTATGGCCTCTACTGTTGTCGCGATAGAGCCAAATGCCGTGAGCATCGTAATTTTGGCCTTGGGGTAGGACTGGCGAATAAGGGGAATAATATCGAGACCAGAGTCAGTTCCGACTCTAAGATCAATGATAGCATAGTCGATCTCTTCGATCGTTTCTGTAAGTGATTGAGCTTCCTGAAGATTAGTGGCCGTAAATAGAGTTAGGCCAAGCTGCTCTAGCTCATAGGCCATTGTGTCTATAAAGTCTTGATCATCATCAATAAGTAGAAGTTTCCCTTTAAACATGGGCACCTCCAGAAAGCGGCAACTGAAGCTGTATCCAAGCTCCCACTTCTTTGGGGATTACTTTAAGCTTTCCACCTCTATACTCTAAAGTGTTTATGAGGTGATAGAGTCCAAGTCCAGAGCCCCTTTCTTTACTGCTGACAAAGGGTTGACCAAGATATTTAATGATTTCTTTCTTCATTCCATGGCCATCATCTTGAATATCGAGAAGGATACTTTGATGATGGCGCCTCATGGAGATCTTAACCTGAGATGCGCCGGCTTCATAAGCATTTTCAAATAACTCTAAAAGACATCGTGTATAGAGGATTTCAGACATTTGAATTTGATCATTTTCTATGGAGACTTCATTACAATCAAAGCTTAGGACTTGTTTGTGATCTTCATTGAATAGACTTATTGCTTTTTCAAGGGATATGTTGGGGAAGCAGCGCTCGATATCGCTACTATCTTCATAGTCATCTTCGCTATGGGCCTGGCGATTGAGCTTTTTAATTGATTCAGTGCACTTTGTTGTATTTCGCAGGAGGACTTGAAGGTCTTTTTCTATTTCTTTTTCTTTTTCTTTGTCTACTGGTTGAGAAACCTTGGATTGAAGCTGATTGAGTCTCATCTTAATAGTATGCAAAGGAGTTCCCAGTTCGTGGCAGATTCCTGCTGTAAGCAGACCAAGGGAGCGGTAGCGATCGACCCGGTGATTGAATTTAATAGACCTTTGGACCAAATGATTCAGTGAGTTTATCTCATCAACCAACCACGAAGAAAATATCCAAAAGACAATTCCCGCTATGGCGATAGGAAGGAAGGGGAAGCCTATTTGGGCAAAGATGTCGATTGCTAGAGGCCTAAAATGAAAGGGTGAAAAGGGAAGAATTAAGAGAGAGCAAATGGAGAGTATCGAAAAAAGTAAGGCCACGGCCCTTTCAAGATAAAAGGGAGCAATAAATATATGCAGAAGTAAGACTAGGTAGAGAGGATTTTCACGGCCTCCATTAATAAAAATTAAAAAGAAGCTCGTCAAAAGATCGAGTCCCAGTGGAATAATATTATTTCGAGGAGACTTTTGAAGCTGAGAGAAGAAATGATTGAAAACAAAGGCCGGTATTAGCGCCAATAGACTAAGAGCAAATTGTTGATATTCAATTTGATTCAAATAGTAGGCCACGGCCACAAGTGCAAAAAGCAGTATCAATAATGGTCCTCGCAGCCGAGTCAGTGTCTGCGGATTATTTAAACTAAAGGAATATTCAAGCTTCTCTTTTTTCATTTAGGTATCGTGTAGCGTTATTTCACTATCTTTTATCTTGTCAGACACGTTTTGATAATGTTTTTCCTTAGGCTTAAGTTAGATATAGTGGCATCGTGTTATATTAATCATTATCACTGTACGAAAAGAATGATTTGGGCTATTCTAAGCTCTCAAAATCAAAGTAAAAGCTTCAAGAACGGGTCGGGTCTGTAAAGATCTTAAAAAAAACTCTTAAGAAATCTTGAAGAGAATAGGGTTATGAGGAGCCTATTGTGAAAAAAAATATTCAGCACAAAGTTTTAAATCACGTTGAGCAAATACCTTCAAATACTCAAGCTTCTTTTCCATCAATAGCATTAGAAGTTGTTGAGATTTCTGTAATGCTTATCGCTATTTACACTATATTCTTTAAGTACAGAAAATCTTTTCCAAAAGAGAAGAGACACCTCGCTCCTGAGGATTAGAAACGATTCTCTATAATAAATAAGAATAAGACCTTAATATTATTTAAGCTATCCAAAGTTTTTACATAAGTAGAAAATTATTCGCGACAGAGCGAGCAAGGCACTATTGTGTGATATTTTTCTCTTATGAAAAATTATATCCTATCGACACTATTTATCTTCTCCCTCTCATCTATGGCCCTGGCCAAGTCACATATGGTTGCCGAAATGGCCGATATGAACTGCTTGGCAACACCATCAAGTACCAATAAGGCCATCGATGATTCAAGAGTCACTCTCAAAGGGGCCAATAGAGATGAAAAGAAGCTAGTCGCGAAGGTTTATGAAACCATCGAGTCACTAACCAACCAGCAGCAAGCTGAAAGGATTCTAAGTGGTCTTACTATTGTTTTTGAAGATCACTTAGGAAACCGTACAGACGGTGGCTGTTTACCTGCTCATCAATTGAAGAGAAATCATATTTATATGGCGAGAAAATGCCCTAATGGAATGAAGATTCCTTATCGTGAAGGAATTCTCATCCATGAAGTAGGTCACTTTGTCGCTAATAAACTTGGCCTTTATTCAAGATATGACAGTATGGTCAAAAGTAAATGTAAGATGACGACTTATATGTCTAAGTCTTCCGCGGGAAGAGTTCATAGTAATCGTCGAGAGGAATTTGCTGAAGTATTTGCTAGCTACCTTGTCGCTCCAAAGAAGCTAAAGAGCTCTTGTCGAAAAAACTATAACTTTATGAGAGAAAACCTCTTTCTTGGAGTTGAAAATTCATGTGGGGGAAAAAAATCTTCTGCTGGACTAGGAAGTATCTTTTCAAAAATTTTCAAGAGAAATTAAGCTTAAGCGAGAGAATCTAGAATTAGCTGGATTAGTGCACCCTTTTTCTTTTCATAGGATTTGGGATCAGAAGCAAATTCAAGTTTACTTGCTTCATATCTCTTTGCGGCCGCTTCATCTTTATTGAGATGATCCCTAAGGTCGAGGTAGTCATCAATTTTGGAGTCGCTCTTATCGTGAATAGAGATGCGGCTCATAACGAGTTGACCATCTTTACTGATACGCTCAAAAACAATTCTCTTATCATCTCTAAGATCTTTACGAGGAGTTAGACCTACACGTGAAAACTCTTCCTCAAAGTGCATGATGCCATCTAGTGTATGGGCCACACACAGGATATCAAGAGTTGGACGAGCTGTAATCTTGGGGACTGCAGTTGATCCAATATGATAGACATTAATGCAATTAGATCTTAATAACTTCTCTAAAACACTACATTCTTTTAGGTAGTACTGCTTATACATGGGAGTGTAGGGAAGGAACTCTATCTTTTCTTGTGTCACGTATGACCTCTTTTCATTAATTCTTTTAGGAGTGTTGTTTTCTAGCATACTCAGGTACTATTGAGTAGTAATAATAAATCTATCTAAAGATAAGAATATTGTAAGAGAAACTAAGAGAAACTAAGTGAAATATATGATTCGCTACTTTAAACATCAGTTTCAATATCTAATTTTCCTATTAGGGGTTTTTGTGATTCCTCTAGGGCTATTTCTTCATTTCTCACCCTACCAAGTTCCAAAAGTTTCCTACGTCGTTATGGGAGCTCTCTTTATTTCCCAATATGTATTCTATAGAGAAAAAGAATACCGCTCTAAAATTAGAGATAAGGTTACAAAAGTGCTTAAGTCTGAAGCGGGAAGGATTCCTTCGGGCAAGGAAGTGATTAGACGCTCCGATCAAATCATTCAGTTTCGAGGGGTGAGTATTGTTACTTGTGCCCTGTGCGTTTTAGTTCTTATGTTTATATATAAGGCATTTTAGGGTCTAAGTGATCGTAATTATTGGCTAATTCTGCTATCAAATTTATATACACCCTACGAATAAAATACAGGCCCTAAGGTAGTAAATCTGTAATTTCGCTACACTCTTGGTTATGAAATTAATCAAATCCTTTATAGTGCTCTTCATTACGATTTTGACCCCATTGACTTGGGCAGCATCAACTTTTCCTATTACCAATGCCATTGGAGTGGCCATTACTCCAAAAGGTCAGGAATATTTTCGTACAAATCTTCCTGAACTTATTCGTGCCAATAGTTATGAAATTGGAGATATTTACTTTCCTGGAACTGAAGTTGTAGGTGATGAAGTTGCCACCGAGGATCTCGTTGATGATCCTGAACTTAAAGAAGTTATTTTTAAGGCCAAGGAAGTTTTAAATAGGTTTTTTGAAGGACTAGATCTCGATCGTCATCAGCTTAGCCTAAATGTTGAAGATATTTATTTCCAAGCAAATTGGGAAGAGATTGGGCTTCAAATTCTTGCTCCTTCAGAGTCTGAGTTAAAGAATAACTATCAAGCTATTTTTGTTCTCACTATGCGCTCTTCTAATATAAATGTTGAAGTAACTAAGATTAGAGGTAGAGATCTTCAAAATGAATGGCTTGGAGAGTTGGGAATCGATAATTTTAACCTTTTCACTGAAACACAGTCAGCTCCTCTTCAAATCCAATTGGCCTTAGGCTTTAATCAAGTATCGAGAGGAAATTTCAAAATAGATGTCCTCACTCCAAAGAGTAACCTAGATGAGTTACTTCTTGGATATACTTTCGATTCTCCCTTGGTTCTTCCTCAAGTTGAAGTACAAATCAATGAGAAAAAGCTTCGTCTAAGAAATGAAGAAATTGAAAATCTCCTTAAAGATGAACAAGATAATATTCTTGGACGAGTTAAGTCGGTTCTTCAGGAAAAAATTGAAACTGAGATTCCTGTACAGGCCTCCAGTATAATTAATGAAGCTCTTGAATCTGGTCTTAAAGAAGTCAATCAAATGAACCCTCCTGGTGCACCAGATGAGAATGTATCTAAGTTCGTATGGGCCTTAAATCTTGGACAGGTCAACTATCAAGACGGGTACCTTCTCTTGGATTTAGATGCTCGCTTTGATGACCCAACACTTGCTAAGAATATTCCACTCGAATCTCGTTTCACGACTTTAAGTAGTTCGGATCTTATGAAGGGAACATACCCAAGTGCAGACTTTGTCTTTAGTTTAAATGAAGGTGTTCTTAATCGTGTTATTCAACTCAGCACACTTAGGGGATATTTTAATCAAATAGATATGGACTCAGGTGAATCAATTAAATTGGCCAAGATGCCTTACCTCAATTTAAAGACGGGGAAGTCAGGTAAGATGAGCCTTGAAATTGAGTATGAAGTCACTGGCTTCTCTGCAGTTTTTGTAAAAAATCCTATTCGCATTGAGTTTGATTTAAATCTTGCGTTTCCTGTGGATAATACGGGGAAAGTATCTATGCAAGTAGAGTCTATTGATGTAGATAGTGCCTACGTCTCTGATAAGTATATCAGGCTGTTTAAAAATAAAGTTCGTTCGGCCGTAAAAGATAAACTGAAAGAAGTGAATGGAGATCTTAAAGGCTATGAGCTCACGGATGACATTCCTATTCCTGATGATCTTGGCGGATTGAAGTTAAGAAAAATAGGTACTGAAGTTGATAAAGGGCACCTGTTAATTTACTCAGAATATAATAATTAAAAGGATATATTATGAAAAAATGGTTTAATATTATTGGACTTATTCTTGTTCTCTTTGCTGGTTCTCAACAGTCAATGGCCAGAAATTTTGAACTTAACTCATTAACGGTTAGGGGAGTTTCAAAATACTCTGGACCTTATGTGAGTCTCTATCTCGTTCATGGATCGAAGGTATTTGGTCAAGAAGTAACGGTGAATAAAGTATTTAAGGTTCTAAAAAGTCAGAAGATAAATGGAAGTGATGAAATGAGCTTTGGCCCATTTTCAATGAAGCAGAATTGGTCAAATTTTAGAGGTCCAAATTATGTTGTGGCCGTAATTCATCCAAACTCTAAGCATGCTCTCAATAGCTATGGAGTCATTGATGGAACTCCAACAGTTTATGAGGAGCCAATCTACCTCAATGCAAATGAGAAGGTAGAGGTCAATGCTTCAACTAAAGAATTACAAATTAGAGCAGCTATTTCTTTAAAAGATTTAAAGGCTGGGAAGTTACTTAAATTATAAAACCTATTGGGGCTAATAGCTAAGAAGGCCTTTTTGGTCCCAATATTCAAATTCATATATTCCCATTTCGCGAATGAGCTCCTGCTTATTTAACTCTGTTCCGATATAACTCACTTCCTCTCTTCTTGGATTTTTGTCATCAGGGTGAAGATGGCCTCGATCTCTAACAAAAGTATTTGTTTCTTCAGTGGTCGCATTAATAAGGGACTTTCTCCAATCTCCTAATGTTTTTGTTTTTTTGGCAACTCCTATGTCAAAGACATAAGGCCTTATTTCATCGCCATCTTTAACCAATAGGTAAGGGGCAACATGATAGCGCCATCCGATAAATCCATCTGGAACAGGAATTTGGGTCTTTTTATTATTTTTCTTGAGATCTTTCCACTCTTGGGGGTAGAGACCACCACTGCCAATCTCATCTCCGTACATGGTCATGGCCTTTCCCATTTCTATTCCATTGGCCTTGGCCATTAGGGCGAACTCATGGGCCCTCACTTCACATCCCGCATGGAGATAGTCAAATTTCATATATTCTACTTCGGAGAAGGCCTTAAAGAGCCTATCGGCCTGTTCCTTGGTGAGAATGGTTAGCTCATCACCCTCGTAACTACCTAGAGGAAGCTCTCCAGGGAGGTCTAGATCAACTTTCTTATATAACTCTTTGGTATCATCACCTTTTTGGAAACTAACTTGATCTGGCGGGAAGCGCTCCTGTTTGCAATTAAGCAGAGGGTCAGTGCCATGATCAGCTACTTCATTAAAGCCAATTATCGCTTTTCTGACTTCATTTTGTGAAGGTTCTGCATAAGTAAATAAAGTAAAGCATAGGCCTGCAATAAAGCTCAGTCTTTTCATGCCCAATTATCGGTAAAAAAGATAATTTGATTGAGTAAACCCGATAAGAAAGGTCAGGACTGAGCTAAACTAAGCCACTTTCAAATTTCTTGCCCAGAAGCTTATAAATTTTGCGCTTAAGATCCCAACGATAGTGGGTGAAGCATGATTTGATTTTTTCAAGAGTAAAGAGGTGAACAAGCTCCTTAGTGTACCAGTCATTTACTCCTGTACGACATACTCTCTTATACCCAAATTGCTTCAGATATTTTGCAGGGGCTTTGTCTTCGCCTTTGGAATTATCTTCAAGCATGATGACTTTTGGAGAATATTTATCAAAATTGAGAGTTTTGAGAACATCTAGCTCATGGCCTTCAACATCAATGGAGAGAAAATCAAATTTCTTATCGACTTGATTGTCATCTAAGATTTGAGTTAAAGGCTTACAGGGAAGCTTTAATTTCACAACTCTTCCACCATGCTTCTCTACATGTTTTTCAAAGTTCTCATCACCGTCAATACGACTTAGACCATGAAGATTCTCAGGTCCTTCAACTTTATTAAATTCAACTTCACCATCAGTTTTAGAAATGAGGTAGGGGACTAGAATTCCCTTTCTTTTCTCATTGAGTACAGAGTGAAGGCATGGATTGGGCTCTACTAAAAGGCCATTCCATCCACTTTCTTCAAGTAAAAGAGAGTTACTTCCAGTTACACCATCATTTGCGCCAATATCAACATAGAATCCTTTATAAATTTTAGCTCTATTGAATAATTCTAGTAGTTTAGCATCTTCAAAATGTGAACAATATGTCTTCTTGCGGTTCGTCATAGTTAACTCCATTAACAAATGAATCTTATCAAAAAATCATGAAAATGGGAGTTTTTTTCAAGCTCTATGGTGGATGCTTTGCATTTTAGTGATTTCTAGAGAGAATTTATGCATCTATGCTTTTTTAAGGAGGATAGTAATGAGGTTAGGGAAGATCTTTTTATTGGCGAGTTTCTTTTTGTACTCATGCGGAAACGGCAGTGAAGTGAGTCAGCCTGTTATTGCTATCGAAGATATAGTGACACCTCTGCCTGACGGTGAGGAAGATAATATTGGTTATCAAGAAGAAATTACGCCTGTTATTCAAGCGCTTCGTTGGTACCCCAAGAATATCTGGCAAAGCAGCTGGTCTGATTCTGTAATTTCTAAAGTTGAAGAGCTTGGACTTAGTGAGCAAGAGGTAGACCTCTCGGATTTACTGGCGCTTAATTGCCTTGGCTATACTATGGCCTCAGCTAAACAGAGAAGATTCTTTTGGTTAACCTTGGTTGCCTCAGTGGCCTCTGAGGAATCGGCCTTTAATCCTAAGACTCGTTATTATGAAAGAAGTCTAGGTGAGTGGTCAGAAGGGCTCATGCAGTTAAGTATTTCCAACCAATGGCATGGAGAAGAGTGTAATGAACTTGATCGCTTTAGCATTCTTGATCCCCATACTAATTTAAAATGTGGGGTTCGTATTTTAAGCAATCAGTTAAGGGGAGGAAGAAGGCGTATGGCCAATCGAATTTTTCCAACAAGCTCCTATTACTGGTCAACATTAACGACTCCGTCGAAGAAAAATAAGGTCATCGCTTTTTTTAAGCAACATCTAAAGGAGCTTCCTTTTTGCTCAGATTCTTAAATCCACTTACTATTCTCTGCTCTCTAATTCTTATATCGAGTTGCTCGATTTTTGGTCCCCGCTCTATTAGGGGAATCAAAATGAGCTTATCTCCTTTTAAGAGTGATGGCTGCTCGGGATATTTTGATGGTGATCCTATTACTAAGAAAAATGAATGGCTTCATTGTTGTTTTGCTCACGATATGCGCTACTGGGTTGGTGGGAGTAAAAAAGAAAAAGAAGAGGCCGATTACGAAATTAATCAATGCGTGGCCAAAACAAGTAATCGTACCCATGGAGAGTTAGTGGAGTTAGGAGTGCTTATTGGAGGAGGTCCCCAAACAGGTTTACCATGGCGTTGGGGTTATGGATGGAGCGTTGAAGTTCCTTTCTTTATTAGGGAGTTAAGACATATTGAAGCTTTCAAAGAACAATTCCCAACTCTGGCCCGTGAGTTAAATAATTGGCGCACCCAAATGAATGATGATCAGATTTTCTATATTGAAGAGAAGATTTTTGAGATGAAAAATCTTATCCGCTAGATAATTCCTAATAAAATTCTGACAAAAAAAATCACAGGAAAAATAAATTCACTGTTGACTTATATTTTTTTTCGGCTAATTTGTTACAAATACGTGTAGATTAAAAAAACAAACACGGAGGTAACCATGATTATTAATACAGTAAAATTCACAATGAATGCAAAAGTAGTGGCAGCTGTAATTAATGGCGTGGTTACGGATTCAACCACGCAGTTTGATCTCAAAGATCCCCAGGGGTTTACTCTTGCGGGGCTAAGCAGATCTTAGCTGTAACTTTTCTATTGGATTAAGACCGTACCCAGTCCTCTGTTCCAAATCATTACTTTAATTTTTATTTTTTAGGACGCTCTGGAAGGAGTATGTCTAAAGCTCTGTTTACACAGCACTTTTAGGCATCTTTCCCTCTATTCGTCTAACTTTTCTATCAAGGAGATAGCTATGTTTCGTCAGCAATTGATGAGTGCTGAGCTTTACTATGAGCTCAAAAAATTAAGTCGTGGAGTGGAGATGAGTCTTCATTCTTCATTGAAGATTGGTCACTTCTTTTTAAAGAAGGCCAGAAGATTAATCGGGCAAGGATTCTGGTTTTTTATGGAATCTCCCAAACTGTGGAAGAGGATAGATCCTGGAAGATCCCAAGAGTTTGAAGCTCAAAAGGACTTTCGTCCCTATATTCATCCACCCAGTAGTTTACGGTTATAAGAAAACAAAGGAATTAAAATGTTTACTGAAATAAATGAAAGAAAGAAATTTATAAAGCGTTATTTAGGACAAAGAGAAAGCTTACCCGCGTCGGCCAAGAAGCTTATTGAAGCAGAAAAATTAGGGGCCATCCAGCTCTACGCTTTAGTTGACTTGAATGAGTCTCTAAAGTTTTGCGAGAACTGGGTCATCCTAACAACAGGCCACTTTATTTTAATTGCGCTAAGAGGGGAGGAATCTTTGATTATTAAGCAAGTTGAGTTATCTCGAATTGCAGCAGTCAAAGAAGTTCGTTCACTATCTTGTACTAGCTTAACGTTTGTTGAGGCCCATGATCGGCCTGCGCTTGCCAAGATTTATTTCACCCATCGTCAGAAAGTGATCATGGGTCATATTAAGTACTATTGTGAGAATCAAGAGAGCTTTTTGGAACTCAATAGGGATAACCCTAAAACAATAGGAGAAGCGGATAAACTTTACCAAGAATCGGTAATGAAGCCTGTTCTTGAAGCACAGAACTCGGTAACTTCAGAGAATGCGAAGACGTTGTGGAGGCTTTTAGCGTACCTACTTCCTTATAAAAGGGAGCTCATTCAAGGAACGCTAGGGGCCGTGGCCACCACTCTCGTCAGTTTGATACCGGCATATCTATCTGGAAAGTTAATAGATGATGTCATACGACCTTTCCAAGATGGGAGTCTCTCTTTTGAAGAGGCAAGAAGTATAGGTTGGATCATGCTGGGGAGTTTAGGAATAACTTATGTTTTACGCGAGTTCTTTATTTACGTTCGCTTAAATAAGATGAGTATCTTAGGGGAGAAAGTTGCTAAGGATTTGCGCGAGCAATTATATCGTCATTTGCAAACCTTAAGTATGGATTTCTTTTCTAAGAAACAAACAGGATCTATCATTAGTCGAGTAAGCTCAGACACAGATCGAATCTGGGACTTTGTCGCTTTTGGTGTCGTAGAGACAGGGATTGCTTTAATTACACTGATTGGACTATCGGCCGTTTTGATTGCGTTAGATCTTCAGCTTGGTTTAATCATGTCGCTTCCTGTTCCTCTTATGCTCTATAGTATTTATGGGCATGGTGAGAAGATGAAGAAGCTCTTTTTAAAGGCGTGGAGAAAGTGGTCGAATGTTACGGCCGTTCTTTCTGACACCATTCCTGGGATACAGGTCGTGAAGGCCTTTAATCAGGAAAAGAAAGAAGAGCAGAGGTTTAATAAGCGCAATGAAGAAGTGACCAATGAGTTTAATCAAATTCATGAAGCGTGGACAAAGTTTTGGCCAGTTCTAATGGCCTCATTCCAAGCAGTATTGCTCAGTGTTTGGATTTTTGCTCTACCGCGCTTGATTACAAATGATGAAGCTCATGCACTAAGTGCGGGGACATTTGTCTCTTTTCTTCTGTACATGACGATGTTTCAAGCTCCGATTGAAGTTTTGGGACAGGTTGCGAGAATGTTAAATCGTGCACTCTCATCGGCCTATCGTATTTTTGAAGTACTCGATACTAAGGCGACTATTTCAAATAAAGATGATGCAAAGAAGATAGAGAAAGTTGAGGGCAGTGTAGAGTTTAAAAATGTTTTCTTCTCCTATGATGGTGTGCGACCTATCATTCGAGATTTGAGCTTTAAAGTACGCTCAGGTGAGATGATTGGACTTGTGGGCTCAAGTGGTGGGGGAAAATCCACAATAACAAAATTGATTTCCCGCTTCTATGATGTAAACGGAGGATCAATTCTTATTGATGGCCACAATGTTCAGGATATTGAACTGGGAAGCTTTAGGAGACAAGTTGGGATGGTTTTGCAGGAGCCTTATCTCTTTCATGGATCTATCTTAGATAATATTGCTTATGGTGTTCCCGAAGCAACTGTGTCTGAGGTGATTGAAGCGGCAAAGGTTGCTAATGCTCATAACTTCATTGGTCGACTTCCCCATGGATACGACACCGTTGTAGGTGAGCGAGGTCATACCCTAAGTGGTGGAGAGAGGCAGAGAATTAGTATTGCTCGTGCGGTTTTGGCCAATCCTCGCATCTTAATTCTGGATGAAGCGACGTCTGCCGTTGATACGGAAACTGAGCGTAAGATTCAAGATGCTCTTGATAAACTGATTGTGGGTCGTACTGTTTTTGCTGTCGCCCATCGCTTGTCGACACTAAGAAAGGCCAATCGTATTTTTGTGATTGGAGGAGGGAAGATTGCAGAAGAGGGAACTCATGCCGAGCTTCTAGCTAATAGCGATGGCGAGTATGCAAAACTTCATCGTATGCAGCAAGAGATGAGTGAATCATTTGCACTGTAACAAAGGAGAACTAAAATGTTTAACATAGAATTAAAGAAACAAAGAAATGGAATTCTTGCTCTTCGGTATGGAGAGCAATGGGTTGAAGTCTTTATTAAAGAATGCTTTCCCTGGCATAGTCCAGGGAAGTATCTCTCTCTTAGAGATAAGGATGATAATGAGGTTTGCTTAATTGAAGATCTCTCATCTTCTTCTATAACTGATGAGGTGAGAAACCTTATTCAAGAGGAATTAGATTTTTCCCAATTTGTGCTACAAATCTCATCGATTGATAAAATTGAAGAGGACGTAGAGCTTCGCAGGTTTCTTGTTCAGACGGAGCAAGGGGAGCGAGTTTTTCAGACTAAATTAGAGACATGGCCTGAACTTTTGGATTCTGGTGAAGTTCTCATTGAAGATTTGGCAGGGGATCTTTTTCGTATCAAGAATGTTATGGAACTTGATGAAAAGAGTCGTAAAGAATTATCACCCTATATCAGTTAAGGAGTAGAGTATGAAATTAGAAACAAAGAGATTGCTATTAAGCCCTATTGTTGAATCTGATAAAGAAAGATTGGTGGAGCTTCTCAATGATAGACTTGTAACCAGCACAACTTCGGGGATTCCTTCTCCCTATACACTTGAGAGTGCAGAGGCATTTTTAAAAAATGTAGAGGAAAAGAAAGAACAGGGAGATGTCCAATTGGCCATACGTCTTAAAGAAACCGGTGAGCTTATTGGAGGAATTGGACTTCATGCCGAACTTAATCATAGACGTGCCATGGCCGGATACTGGTTAACACCTGCTTATTGGGGCAAAGGCATTATGACAGAGGCATTAAAGAGAATGATTGATTATGGTTTCTCTGAAATGGATCTTATTCGAATTGAGGCCCATCATATGTCTCATAACGCTGCAAGTGGTAAAGTGATGGAAAAAGCAGGAATGGAGAAGGAAGGCCATTTTCGATCTCATATCATAAAAGATGGAGAAATTTTAGATTCTGTTCATTATGCCATTATTAAAGAGTAGCTTTCATGAATAGCTTTAGAGGGTCATCTTATGATGATCCTCTTCTTCCAAATTGTTTAAATCTTTAAACAATTCCTACACCTCACATTGACGACACTATTTATACTTAGGATTAGCATTTCTTTGTCATTGAAAATAATGATCAACTTTAACAAAGGAATGACTTATGAAGAAAATGATTACAGCAGCTATGATGACATTATCCCTCGGTGCATTTGCTTATGTTAGTGGAGATGCTTTTTGGTCGGCTCCAGGAACAGATCTGAGTTTAGATTCTAGAGCGAGTGTACGTGGATGTTGGGCACGTTTTCACTTGGATAAAACTTTTGATTTTAAAATCCTCAATATGATGGGGGAATCATCAGTAAGCGATATTGATAATGTTCTTGGTGAAGATATTGAAAAAGATATCAATATGATTGAAGTTGGACCTAAGGCCATGGTTCGTCTATATGATAATGAAGACTTCTTCGACTATCGTGGACAAATTGAGGCCGGTGTACTCTTTGAGGACCATCAAAGATTAGATTCTATCGATTCTTTTGAAGTAGTTTGTCTCTAATTCTTTATTATTATAGTCAGGGCCATCTTAATAAGGTGGCCCTGAATTAGACTAAGGGTTAGAGAAACCTATTTCTCTTAGCTTCTTTGATAATTCAATTAAGGGAAGTCCAATAATGGCCGTGTGATCTTCTGTATCAATTGATCGAAAGAGAGATATTCCTAGTGTCTCTATCTTATAAGATCCTGCACAGTGAATGGGATTATCTTTTTCTACGTAGCGCTTGATCTCTTCTAGTGAGAGCTCACGCATTGATAGAGTTGTTCGATTTGTCCATTCATATACATAACCATGAGGACCTAGAATACAGGTGGAGGTTATTAAATCATGGGACTTGCCGGACACTTTTCTCAATTGAACGATCGCTGCTTCTGGTGAACCTGGTTTTCCAAGAATTTCACCTTCAAAAAGACTGATTTGATCACCTCCAATGACATAATCATTGGGGTGATCTTTAAAAATAGCACGGGCCTTTTCATAGGCCAATGTTTTAGTCAGAACCATGGGGTCAGTAATATCTTCCTTATAGGGATCTTCATCTACCTTGGAGTCTTTTGCTTCAAAGGGAATTTGAAGCCTTTCTAAAAGCTCTCTACGGTAGGGGGAAGTACTCGCAAGAATTAAATTCGCCATGGTTCTCGTCCTTACTCTACTTATTGAAGCTGAGAGGTTAAGTCTTGAATGAGATCTTGAGAGCGCCTTACAAATTGCTCCTTATCCTCATTCTTAAGTCCTTCACTTGAAATAGAAGCAAGGTCTCCTACGTAGTGAACGATTCTCTCTACTAATTCCTCTTGAGAACCTTTTTCGTGGAGCTTAAGTGCATTTTGAATAAGAGCATTTGATGGATTAATTACAAGAGTTCTCTTCAGTGGGAAATTTGCTCCTGCTCCTTGTCCCATGCTTTCTGCCATCTTCTGGAAGCGCTTCATTTGCTCATCTACTTTATAGTAGGCAGGAGTGGTTGCTCCCTTGATTTTTTGAATCTCAATATCCATAGCATCAGGTGATGCTTCTTCACCTTCTTTTGTTTCACCAATAAGGACACGTTTGAAAAGGTCTTGTACCTTCATATCTTCATCGGTTGTATTCTCGGTTTCAAGAAGGTTGGCTATTTCTGAATCGACTGAGGCAAATTGAACTTTCTTATCTTTCACGGCATGCATTTCTGCGTGTTGCATGAAGTGGGGATCAATATGATCATCCATTTCAAGGGCCATAATTCCAGCATCTTTAAGTTGATTAATGATTGCGTGATCGGCCTTATCTTTTTCAAAATAAAGAGCTTTTTCACCTACTTTTTCTTGATATTCAGTTGGAATAGATTCGAAAAACTCAGGTAGCGTAACATATTTATTTTCAGAGTTTTTAAAGATAATACGCTCACGCATTAATTCATCAAACTTAGTATCAGAAACACAACCATACTTAACAAAGAGACCTGAGTCGGCCCAGATTGATTCGTACTTTTCACGGTCATTATTAAATAGTTTCTTAAGAGCTTCAGCTACTTTCTTAACGACATAGTTAGAGATCTTCTTGATATTGGGATCTCCCTGAAGAGATGATCTTGAGACGTTGAGAGGAATATCTGTTGAGTCAATTGTTCCTTTGAGAAGGCTTAGGAACTCAGGAATAATATTTTTAACATTGTCACTTACGAATACTTGCTTTGAGTAAAGACGAAGGTTTTTTTCATTAAATGGCATCTTAGGGTTAATTTTTGGGAAGTAGAGAATTCCCTCAAGAAGGAAAGGGTGATCTACTTTGAGGTGAAGCCAAAAGAGGGGCTCACTATCCATTGGATAGAGCTTCTTGTAGAAAGCGAGATAATCTTCATCTTTAAGCTCATTAGGATCTCTCTTCCACAGGGGTTGAGTTTCGTTAACTGGATAAGACTTTGGTCCTTCCTCTTCGCCCTTATCATTCTTTTTAATTTCACTATCTACCACTTCTATTTGGTAAGGCATGAAATCACAGTATTTTCTTAGAATATCAAGAACCTTGAATACTCCCAGGAACTCATTTGATTCTTCATTAATATGAAGAGTAATGGTTGTTCCGATTGTCGATTTTGTAGACTCTGAGAATGTGTAATCAACATCTCCTTCGCAAGTCCACTTCGTAGGAGTGCTTCCTTCACGCCAAGAAAGGGACTCAACCTCAACTTTGTCGGCAACCATAAAAGCGGAGTAGAATCCAAGACCGAATTTACCGATAATATCGGCATTTTCACCCGCATCTTTCATCTTTTTAACGAACTCTTCAGCTCCAGAGAAAGCAAGTTGAGCAATATATTTCTCAATTTCCGCGTCGGTCATTCCCAGTCCGTTATCTTCGATAACTACGGTTTTATCTTCTTTGTTAACGATAACTTTGATTTGACCTTCAGGGATTTCAACATTTTCAGTACGGCCCAGTGTGGCCCTCTTGGTAATCGCATCTGTTGCATTACTTACTAATTCACGAAGGAAAATATCATGCTCTGAGTAGAGCCATTTCTTAATAATGGGGAAGATATCTCCGGTTTGAACCGAAATAGTTCCTTTTCTTTGGGTTTCAGTGGCCGTTGTCATTGTTATTTCTCCTTAAATCTAAATAAATTTGTAACAAATACTCCCATAAGATGGGATGCTTTGGAAAAAGATCAACCCCAAAAACATGGAAAATTTAATATTATTTTGCTGAGGAGCATGATAGAGATAGGGGGTAACTACTTAAATTTACCCCAATTTTTAACTCGTAGGTAGCATTATGCAGCAAGAAGGACCTGAGCTTCTTCCCGGCTTTTCTGAGATCATTGTGATGACGACAGGTGGGACAATTGAAAAAACATATGATGAGTTTGATGGATCACTGGCCAATCGTGAGAGCTCCATTCGCCATAGAATTCTCACTAAATTGAGGCTTCCTTATACTAAGTTGACGATTTTCTCTTTGATGGCAAAAGATAGTCTTCATATGACGGACTATGATCGTAGCGTTATCTACAAAACGATTGAAGGTCATCTCTACAAAAAACTTCCTATTGTTGTTCTTCATGGTACTGATACGATGGCAAAAACAGCGAAAGTCGTATTTGATAGTTTAAAAAATAGTGATGAACTTCAGGCTCCGATTGTTTTCACGGGGGCCATGAAACCTATGGGATTTGAAGATTCTGATGCCAGTCAGAATGTTACTGAAGCTCTTCTTGCTGCGAAACTCCTTGAGCCGGGCGTTTATATTGCTTTTCATAACCGTGTTTTCAAATTACCGAGAGTACGTAAAAATCACGAGAAAAGAACATTTGAAGTATTTTAGAAATTATAATGAAAGGTAAGCTATGTCAGATCAGTGCGCTCAAGAGGTAATTTTAATTAATTTTAAAAGAGCAACTTCTTATGTACGTGATCATAAGTTATCTTTTATATCTTTTATTCTTTTTCTCATTATCCAAGACCTTGCTAATTTTGCTCTTAGTCAGGAGTTTGCTACTCATGGAGCTGACCCTAGGCTTTTGGAAGTTGCTTTTCAGCTCTTCTTTCTTTGGAGTTCTGTATACTTCTATCATACGGTGAGCTGTGTTGCGAGTAAGAGAAAAGTTTCCTGGGCCAGTATTCTAGGAGAGTCGATTCTTCTCTTTCCAGGCTACATTCTTCAATCAATTCTTTGGACACTTTCGTTATTAGCTGGACTCTTTTTACTTATTATCCCTGGTGTATATTCTGGAGTCGTATTCTATATGGCACCAATGATCTCCGTTCTCTATCCCGACTACTCTGGCACTACATTCACCCTTTCCCGTGAATTTGCTCATCATAATCTAAAAGTGACCTTTGCAATAGTGCTCACTACAAGTCTAATCCCTTTTATTCCTGAAGGGTTACTCTTCTTTATTACGGGAAGTTTGAAAAGCATTTGGGGACTTATTTATTCACCCATTGGTGGGGGACTCTATCTTTTTTGTGAATTGGTTTTTCTTTTCTTTGTTCTAGATAAGGTGGAAGCTCATCGTAGTGAGAAAGCTTCCATATAGAGAAGGTATTCGCGAACAAGTGTGGTAGGGTTATCATTTACCTTTGTTTTAATATAACAGCTTCCAGGTCTAAATCCGTCACTTGTATTTCCTGTTTTACATTTAACTTCTGCATGACAGCTTTTGAGGTCGCAGTGGAGGGCATTACCTGGGTGCATTTTAAACTTATGCTCGCCGCTGGCCACGGCCTTTAATATGCCTTCTCTACATTCATTAAAGTAGGATGGATCTTTGTGGGTGGAGCAAAGAATATCAAATACCTTATCTTCATACTCTTTTCGTGACGGATTCAAAGTATTGAGGTTCACGCTTGGATGAGTGAGTAGAGAAATTCTCATTGCTGATAGGCATTTCGATTTATTTTCAAAGTTACAGAAAGTTTTTGGAAAGCTTAGGCCACCATCTTTAAAATTACCCCAATAAGAAGAATAGTTATGCCTTTGGGCCTTCATTCTCCAGCATACACCTTGGTAGCAATGCTTGGCCTCTGAGAAGTTTACACGATTCTCGCTTACATATTCCGAACTTGATCTATCTATCTTTTTATACCAGTGTTGATCTGCTTGAATCCTTTCAAATACACTTCCTGTTAAATTACCGTTTACAGGAATATTCCACAGTTCAGATAGTTTAGGAGCGATGATAAAGCCAGTATTACAGCCATTGAGACTTGCGTAGGCATTGGGCATGAATTTGTCTCTTAGATTTTTCCATGCAGAAACTGGATACATTGAAGCTTTAGTGTGCCCAAGTCTCAGCCCCCAGGGGCTAGAGTGGCCATAGAAATCAAAACTTGCGATCTTATTAAACTTACTCATTAAGCGATAGAGCTGCTTTTGAACTAATTGCCCTTGTTCGGTGGCCACCACTTTCACGCCATAGCGGCCAAAAACTTCACTGCCTGAAGCTTTGATAACATCTAATTGAGAGACGAGTATAATCTGATGGCCGGGGTAGAGGGATTGATAAATTTTAGCTTTGAGAAGTGCGGATTGAAAAAATTGATCAGAATCCACATCCATTGCTGATCCGGCCACAAGAATATGAGTAGGTTTATCCTTATCCATCGGAAGGGGAGTGAGGGATCCTACATAGAAGAACCTCTGCTTCTTACTTTCTCCAGAGTTTAAGAGTCTTCCAAAAATATCATCTAGACCAATAGCGGATAAATTCAGAGAAAATAAAGTAGCTAGAATGAGCGTTGAAAGTTTTCTTAATTCCATACTGTACTATTGGCCTCATTTCCAGTTAAAGGCCCACAAGTGGCTTCACAAGTTCCTCGATAGTCCTTTTGATGATCTTGCTCTTCTAGCTTCTCGATAATCAAATACTCCCTCAAATCTTGACTTGTCGGGAAATCAAGTTGCTTGCAGATCCAGTTTTTATCACTTGGTTTGACTTTGTAGACATGGCAAAAGCGAAGACCTAGATCGATGGAGTCGATATCATTTACTGGCTCTACATTGAGGTCTGTTTGTACCGTAACTTTCTTTAAATCCCATGGACGAAGTAATTCATTTTGTTTTTCTGAAAACATAAGTCGAGTGAAGCAACTTCTTGCTCCAGAGCGTGTTGTGGAGAAAGACCTTTCTCCCGAGTAGAAGGGAAGCTCACTTGTTGTGAAGCTTGGACTTGTCTCATAAACATATTGCCCAGCTGTAGAAGTATAGTCACAGAAAATACCACTTCTTTGAGTAACTTCAGAAGTATTTAAGTAACTCTCTCCGCTATTAAAAGTATCGGTAGTTACTCTCATATCAACTTGAATATTCATCGGTTCATTATAGAGCCTCTCATTTAATAGCTCCCAGCAAAGGTCGACAAAGTAATCTGAGCCGAATCTTTCTGATCCAAGATAGAATGATACTCCTGTTTCATTATTAAGGATCTCTGATCCCTGAGTAGAAGAAGCTTGCTCAAATCCTATACGTCCTGCTTCTAATGAACCTGACATATAAGGAGAAAGGATTTGGCCTTGATAGTAGTTTGCCTTTTCAAAGGTAAAGTAATCAAAGTTATTTAGAATCTGAGGGAGAGCGTCTCCAGAGCATAGGCAATTGCTAAGTCCAGAACAATTGGGAACTTGATTTCCACCATTATTGAGGTCAAAACAAAGTCCATCTGTATGGTCTCTATGTCTAAGGCCAGCATTACATGCCCAGACTTTCAAGTTGGCCTCTAGATCCACTCCACATTCTCCAACTGTGTCTTTGGGATGTTCAACGAAGTGGCCTCTAAGAGAGCCAAAGTCTGAACAGACGAATGTTGTCTTATTGTGGGGGTGAGCGCCGGCACCAACGTGGCAAATGGGAACACGATTTCTACTCTTGCAGTCTTTGTCTGCATAGAGGTTACTAGTACTTAAGATAGTTATACTTATTAGGGTTAAAATAAATTTCATATGATCTCCGAACAGCTCAATTAATACATTTTTATCGTTTAAGTCAATCTGATTGATAGATATGAAGTTATTTATATAAGTCGGGGCTATTTTCATGAAAAAAATACGTTCAAGAAATCTTGACCAAATTTATCTAAAATTTATGTAGTCGAGTATTGTCATTTTTGATACTAAGCCAAAAATATTTTTTTTCACACTTTTCACAGGAGTAAAAGATGAGATCTTTTCTTTCTCTGGTAGTCTTGCTTTTCGCAATGTCTGCTAACACGCATGCAATTTCTCTTACATTTAAACTTGATATTTTTTCTTCAGGAACAGATATCTACGCTTGTAATGCTGGTCTAAAGCACAAGGGTTACGAAAACAGAGTATGTTATGAAAGAGATAACCCTGAGCGTTCATGTAACCCAGGAACTTGTACATCTGGTGAGATGTGTAACTGTGTTTGTACAGGTGACACTCTTAATAATGATGGTCAAGGTGAATACCGTCTAGACTACTTCACTGCTTCTTACAGAGATTGGGCAGATCATGGAGAGTTTGGAGCAAACTCAGCAACAGTTAATAAAGAAGCTGGACTTACTGAGTTCAACAAGCTTTTCTCTAACAATGAGTCTTTCAACAAAGAACTAACTAGCCTGACTTTCAACCTAGGTTCTGAAAGATACGGAGCGGTTTACTTCTTAGACGTTTGTTTCAGAGCGACTCAAATTTCTTATGACTACCCAGGTAGCACAATTAACTACAGTCACGATAAGCAAGTAACGATTACTGATCTTTCTGACAATGGTTACAACTATGAAGAACTTTCTGGTCTTCTTGTTAAGACAGTTGTTTCTTGTAAAGCAAAGGGTGGATCAACATTCGTAGCTGATGAAACTGATTGGACTGCTTTCAACGGAAGCGACCTTATCAACTATGCTAAGAAAAATATCACTTACGATCTTGAAAAATGTAAGGTTCGTTACTACTTCAAAGAGTCTAATAGACAAGACACTCTTGCTTCTATCAGAAGATGGAATCTTCAGAAAGCACGTGTATGTACTTACACTTCTTTCAACGAGCCAGCAGCTGAGTAATTAAGTTTATAAGTGTGGAACCCCTTATCGTTTGAAGGTTTGGGGCTCCACCTTTTTTAGGAAAATGTATGAGTTTTAAATATTGTATCCTTTTGAGTTTAGTTTTTCTGATCGAGCAAAGCTTTGCTTGTAAGCCTACGGCTCCATCAGAGATGAATCTCCATGTTGATTTAGATAAAGGAATACATCGCTTTTATACTTCCAAAAGATTGCTTGATGAGAGACCTTCTCTCTCTATTGATAGTTGTCGTAATACGGCGGCATCTAGGAAGTTTATTATGCTAGGACTGGGAATTGAAAATCTTGTCCTTACCAATGAGACCATTGGTTTCAACTATACCCCTCAAGAGGAAAGCCTTGAGTGTAAATTAAATAATAACCCTTATAAGCTTGTTGAAACAAAATCACATAGATTTGCCAAGCTTAAGGCCAAGAGAGAGTTCTTTAATCGCTGTGTTGTTGTACAAGTGACAGAACTCAATCCAAATATCGGGCTTCAGTATCCTGAAGAGCAACCTGGATGTGAAATTAAGAAAGTAAGTAAATGGAGTGTGGACTTTTCAGGCCCCTACTGTTTCTTCAAACCACTGCCGGAATCTAATTACTCCGTTCATTTAGATATAAAACAAGAATGTCGCACTCAGGAGGGGCTCTCTCAAGTTCCCACTGACCTAGGTGATTATAATGCTCTTCTTAACACCTATATCTCTGGAGATGCATCAGGCTTCTCCGCTGATTTAACGGCCCTATCTACTACAAGTATTCGTCTAAGTATGGGAGCGCCATCATCACTCTTAAAGATCAGTGATGACTTTGGTGCTGAAAGACCTCGCTGGCCAACTGAGTGGCGAGCTTCTGATCTTTTCCTAGGTGAGTTAAGTATTCATACTGCTGGAGATCTCTATGATGAGATAACGCTTCCTTTAGTTGCTAACACTATCTGTGAACGTAAGTGTAAAGATAATCTCTGCGCTTCTCCATGTGACTACGCTCAGCCTGTAGTAGGAGAGTTCTCTCTTTATGAAATTGTAAAAGGAAAACGTGAGTTCATGTCTCTTTGGTATGATGGCTCAGTTGCCTCTGCTCAATATCAAGGTCTTCTCGTTGGAATGGGTCAAACTCTACCACGAGGAACACTAGAGACCGGAAGAATATATGAGATAGAAGCTAGCTTCAGAGAGCCAGATTTAGACTTTGCCTATTTTTCAGGTCGAGTTAAAAATGAGCTTCGCTTTCGTCGCAACTATATCGGTCCTCTTGCTCGAACGGGACAAATTAATTTAGTTCCCCTCATTAATACCATCAGCAGACCTGGTGATATCCCTGAAGTTCCATTGATCAGAAATCTAAGTTTCGACAACTCTGAGCTTGATGGGCTCTCTCGTGCACTTTCAACGTGGCAGTCAAAGCTTGATAACGTCTTTTGGCCACCTTTCTATGAAGAAATGTGTGCCCAAGAGGGAAGCTGTGAGAAAGCTGGAGATGGTTATGTAACTTTAAAAGTTAAATTTACCCTTGAGGACAATGGTAGTGGTGGTTTTAAAGTGAATACTCTTGGCGGAGAGAGATTAAGTAATATCGTAGAAAATAGAACTTGGGCCGCAGGTAAAGAAGCTCGTGTTGATTGCGGTATCAACGTTGATAGTGACGATAGTGATGATGATTTTGATTGGGGAGATATCCTTTAAGAATATATTCCATTTTTGGATAGGAGAATAATATGAAAAAACTACTTTTGATGCTTATGTTTTTACTAGGAAGCGCTACATTTGCCGGAGATATCGATGATATGTTTGGTGATGGGGAAGATGACTTCGAATTTGAAAGATTTTCTGATAACAGAATTCTTCTTGCAATCGATCAAGATGCTGAAGTAGCTTGTCATGCAGGACTATGTACTCTTCATTCTGTAAGTAATACTTATGGTGGTTGGGAAGTTTCTTTCAATGTAGGTGAAGGACAGTCAAGTGGGTCTACTGGATCTACTAATATTTACACTGGTGGATCATCTACTTGTGATGACTGTCCAAGAGACTACTGGGGAATTGAAGTTTCTTACTCACGTGGTAACTGTACTCAAGAAATCAATGTACCTCGTTCTGTATACTACGCAGTTAATCGTTATATGTATGGACTTATGACTGAAACAGGTGGAACTCGTCGTGGATTCACTCCTGCTGATGAGGCCATGATCATGTTCTATACAACAATTATGTCAAAGGCCAATGGCTGTACAATGCAATAAGTTTTAAAGGCGAGATGGGAATGAGGAAATTACTTTTAACATTAATTGTATTTTTGAGCTCTAGTGCTCAGGTTTTCTCTAATGAAGAGAGGGCCCCTCGTTTTGATCTTCAAAGTCTAGAATTCTCTAATCGTGCAGATTGCGCGGTAGAGAGTCAAAAGCCGGCAAAGTCGGCCTTTCTCTTAATCTCAAATATCGATGCGGCCAAAGCGGTTTACCGCTTGGCCAAGTTTCGTGGTGAGAGTGTAGAGGAAACGACAAAGCTTGGAATTGAAAGATTTCGCTACTCAGTAATAACTTTAGTTAATCTTATTCATGATCGATTAACTTCACGTGAGCTACCTTTACTTCCTAGTGATATCACGAGGAGTGATAGTCATATTCCTGGAAATTATAGAAATGTTATGGCCCAGTGTCGCCAAGGTGAGTACTGTGATGCCTTAGATGATTACTTAGGTCAAATTTGGAATATCGCCAGTAAAGACTGGAGTTCAAGCTCAAAATATATTGAGCTCTTTAAAGTTGATAATTATCACTCAAAAGAAAATTATCTAACAGATAAAGACTATGACAAGAATACTTCAAAGTCCCTTACTTGTGCCTATCTTAAGAAGTTTGGTCCTCTTCAGGCCCATCTCTATGGAACCAAGCCTGACCGTGGTGCTCTCAATGCGATTGCGGATGCTGTAGGGACAATGGATGAGCGTTTTGCTCGTTGTGATGACTTTGATTCAAGTGACAATCTACAAGTTGCTGCATATGAAATTCATTTGCCCAATCTTCGCGAAAAATCTCTTTTTAGAAAAGAGAGTTGGGTTAATAAGGGATTTGATTACTGGCATAGTATGAAACTTTATCTAAGTTTTGCCTTTCGTAATGCACCTGAAATGAATGCACTGGCCTATCCTTTTGCTCCACTTTTTCGTGGTGTGAATCTTGAGGATTCGGTAATGATGGTGGCCAATGGTTGTCGCTCTCTTGCTCCTGCTAAGTGTGATGGAGATCGTCTTGCCTTAAACTCTATCAGAGAGTTTGCAAAAGAAGATTTTGAAAAAGAAGCATTAGAACTTGATATTCTCTCTGAGGTACCAGATGGACCTGATGATATTCTTGTTTCTGATATGATACCTTCTGTTAACGTAGACGAGCTTGATCTAGGTGCCCATAGATCGGCAAGTGAATGGTTGGAGAAGTTCTCAGATAACCTTTCGCGCTCAAGGGCAGTAATGAAGAGTAGGCTAATCAAGGCCGTTAATCACTTCAATATAGTTACAAAATCAATTAGTGCTGATACTCTTGTTCTCAAGCTCAATGAACAGTTCAATGGTATTTTTAATAGAGATATCTCTCAACTTTCAGATTCTCAAAAGAATGATCTCTACTACCTATGTAGTGAATTCAGCTTCGCTGGTCACGAACAGTGGTCATTTATCCGTGGGAACTTAGATCTTCTTCAAAACTCAACAATAGTAGGTACGCTGACAAAGCAAATCTCAAAGACCTCAACTGAGGATGCTTTTAATTACTTTAAGAAACTAAGTGATAATATCAATCAAGCTTGCTACGGACTTAAACAACACGATGTTTGGGATGATGATTTCAAACTTGATAAAGAAGGCTTTCTTCCATGGTATACGGCCAAAGTTTATGACAATAAATTTCTAAGTAAGTACGAAGAAAAAATGGCCGAAGAGCTGAAAACCACGAGGCCATTACTCGCATTCCCTCAATATAATGAATCTGGTGAATATAGTGATGTCATATGTGTGAATGCTAGTGACTGTGCTCGTAAGACAATTGAAGCGACTCTGGCCTTCTATTCAGCAACTCAGTATGCTGCAACCTTTTGGAGTGTAGAGCAAAAGATTAAGTCACCAGATCTCTTCAATCCTTATGCAGAACGTACGGCCTGTAAGGTTTATGATCCTTGGTTCAAGACACGCTCAACTCTTTTTTCTTTTATTTGGGATATGGGGCAAACTGCTGCATCAGCTTTCGTTCCTGGAATGATTTATACCAAGGCCGAGCTTAAGCCAAAAATGGTAACAAGCTTCAAAGAGCTTATAAAAGACGGGAAAATTCAATATGATACCCGCTTTAAGAAGGAGAAGATTCTATCTTCTATAACAGCGGACTTTGGTGCTCTCTTAGGGGTTCCCTGTGCAGTTTCTATTAATCGAAACCCTGGTAATCCCTTTGATTATTTGAAATTCTCAGGAATTACTGTTGGCGCTTGTAATCGTAATGAGAATAATAATCTTAATGTTTATGGAGCAAGTGACATTGGCGATAATGTCACCTCTGGTAGCTCTCAGTGTTTAAGTTGCCAATTAAATTTTGAAAGTATGTCTGGTGTGATTGCCAATGTATCTTCCAATGTTGGTCCCGTTTTCTTCTTAGTTCGCGGTATCTACAATCTTTATAAGGCGCTTAAAGATCCTCATAATATTCCGCGCTCATGGGAAGTTCATCCTTATAATGCGTATGAAACGAAGGCGGCCTTCGGGGAAATTCCAAAATCTTGTGTGCGCTCTCTTAGAAAAGGTAAGAGTTGTCTACCAACTTGTGAAGAGAAGGTGAGTGAAGAGCTTCGCTCAAAAATTGGTGGGCACATTACTTCCTTTCATCTCAATAAACGTGGAAAGGGTTATGTTACTCATAGTCAGTGTGATGTTAAGATCAGCACCATTACTTATTTAAATAGCAATAGTGATAGTGATAGAGAAAGTTGTCGTTTAAGAGAAATTTCTATTCCAAGAAGCTGTAGGGGGTTATTGAAATGACCAAGTTAATTCAACTCTTTACTCTTATTCTTATTTCAACTTCGGCCATGGCCTTTAATATTGACACGACTTGGACTGAGGACTCACGTAAGGTACTTAACCTTAGCTGTAATGGAGATGATATTTGCTCTCAATTCTGTGATGGGGATAGCTGTCAGGTTGATGAAAAAGTATGCAAGAATTGTGTAGGTACATCAATTGCTATGACCTATGCCTTTCGTGAAATGGGGCGCGCTCTAGTAAGTACTCAGGAGCTTTCAGCTTATGAGATTTTTGATCTGCTTCGCTCTGGAGAGTATGTTAGTTTAACTTCTCGCTCCGTTTATAATTTAATTTTTAGTTTTGATGCTCGTGAATTGAAGGCAAGGTTTAGAGGACTTTGTCAGGATGGAACCCGTTATCCTGTGGTTTTTTATAGTACAATTGAATCGGGTGAGCTTGGTGAAGTTAAGGCCGTATGGTGTGATAGCGGAGTTCTAGGAATGACTCAACTTGATCAATTGCCGGTTGAAAACGAGCTTTTCTAATCTCTTTCTTTAAAATTCTTAATTATTCAAGTATCGCAAGCTTTGGAGCTCCAAGAATATCTTCAAAGAAGTAGCCTTCATTCTTTTCTAGATGAAGCAGATGGATCTCGAGAACCCAGAGCATTTCTTGTGGTGTTTCTTCAAATTCATTAAGGCCACCGCGATGAAAGAGCGCATGGGGAAAGTCGCCAAGTCGGTGACCTTGCATCTTTTCATTGAGCTCGCAGTTGAGATCAGAGGCCATCTCTTTTGCTCTATCGTAGAGCTGCTCACCGGTAATTCCCTCTTTCTTCCATAGATCTTCGAGCTGATGAAATAGAATTTGAGCAGGGTTTTTAAAGCTCTTATCGCCTATACAGTAAGTCTGTCCTACGTCGGCCTCATGCTGATCTAGAATGGGTCCTAGGTCAATGAAGTAGCGATCCATGAGATCAAGAGAAACTCCCTTTACTGAGTGATCTCTAAAGCTACAGCGGGTGTTTTCATTAAAGCGTACTTTATGAGGGTGCCAGAACTTTATATCGGCCCCAAATATCTCTTTGATTTTATTATGGATATCTTCTTCGGATAACTCTCTATAGTGGGATTGAATATAGTCATTGATTTTATAGAGGAGGTGCCAGGCCTTTTCACGTGCATTGAGATAGCGAGATAGTTGAAAGCTTTCGCCAGTCGATTCAGGACTATTCTTTGGACTTTGAAGATTCTGACTCATGATCGTATTCCCAAGTGGTGGCCAATTAAGAGTATAAAAAAACCTTATCCTTCAAAGGAGCGATAGGCCTCTATTAAAGGGTTATCGCTATGTAAGAGAGATAAGGTCAATTTTAAAAAAATGTATAAGAGAATTAGTTATTCTCTGATCTTCCTTCAGATGATCTATTAGTCACTTCATCAGTAGTAGTGGCAATCGAAGTATCATCAGAAAGATTTGTGATGTAGGTTTCTACTTCATCATAAGCAAGCTTCTTATCAGCAATAAGCTTATCACGAAGTCTAACATCAAATTTCTTATCATCTAAAGCACGGGCCAAACGCATAAGTTCACCTTTTTTTCATTGAAATATAAGTTTAAGCGCCCAAAATAACACGATTTATCAAGAGTTGTCTACTCCTGTATCTCTAATCAATGATAGGTTGGCGGTGTATTATTGTCATCATCGTCATCTTGGTAGTCTGAAGGGTCTTCGACGATATGTAAGTGACTATTTTTATTAACTTTTCTTCTCTTCTTTCCCAAGTGGGGCACAGAACTTGAAGAAGCGCTTGTCGTGAAAAACTTATAGCGAGTCGCTGCTACCATCCAGAGAATCCCTGAGGCCATAGCAGCGAGCTGTGCCCAAGCGAGGAGCCCTCCAGGAGAGAAGATACCTTGATAGAGACTCATTCCCACAAGGATGGCCACAAACCACTTTGCTTGAAGTGGAAAAAAGAAGAAGTACATGGTTCTATCTGGGAAGAGAACTCCATAGACCACACACATGGCCGCAGCAACTCCTCCTGGTCCAGTAAGGGGATAGCTTGCAAGCTGTGAGTTACCAAAGAAGAGAAGGCCAATGAGTACAAAGATGATTCCTGCACCTAGAACAGTGGACGCTAAGAAGGCCGTATACTTTCGTGTTCCCCACATATTTTCAAGCTCACTTCCAATGAACCAGAAGATTAGCGCATCAAAAATGGCCGACATTAAACTATGAGGAATAAGAGCATAGGTTACAAGTGTCCAAATTTTTCCAGATAGTAGACCAACACTACTTAGACCAAAGAGTAGTGACATGGAAGCACCCATTTTAGCGAGTACGGCAGAGGCAACAAACATGGTGAGTATGGTGCAAACAATAATTAAATTGATTCGTCCCATTTTTGGCAATTGAGTATACATAAGTAAATCCTTTTACCTCAAAGCTTGTTTCTTATTGAGGTTGAGAAACTTCTATTAATACACCACCGGTACTTTTTGGGTGAATGAAGTTTACAAGACAATTATTGGCACCTTTGACAGGGGCATCGTTTAAGAGAATATAACCTTTGTCCCTAAGCTCTAGACAAGTTTTTTTGACATCAGAAACTTTGAAGCAGATGTGATGAATCCCTGGCCCTTTCTTCTCAAGATACTTATGAATAGGTCCAGATTCTCCATAGGGCTCTAATAATTCTATATGAGCATTTTGGTCCACATGGGCGAATGCTGTTGTTACGGCCTGCTCTTTTACAACTTCTCGCTCGGGAGCAAAGCTTAGTCCTAGATCTTCATATATTTTTACACTTTCATCGATACTATTAACGGCAATAGCAATGTGATCGAGGACACAATCTTTGAGCTCTGGGATCATAATTTATCCTTTGTACTTGGTCGTTCTGTAATAATGGGGGAGACCTCTTGAAGCCATCGGTTGAGGGCGTTGTAGTTCTCCATTTTTTCCCACTTATTCCAGGGATCATTTTTTATAAATTCACGTCTTTTAAATTCTTCACTCTTGGCCACTTCCGTTAAGAAGGCCTTCGTTATAAATTGGCCACGCTTTTTAGCAGTTTGAGAGAGTTCTCCATAGAGTACCTTCTTTTGAAACTTAGGACCTATTAGGTATTCTATCTCTTTCTTTTCCTTTGGGCTAAGGGAATCAATTAACGCGGAGCCTGCCCAGATATTGGAACTCGCGCAAAGAAGAAGCAGGAGAATGGGGAGTTTGGTGAAACTTTGTGTCATACTTTTTTTTATGCTCTCAAATTGCCAAGAACTTAATCGTTTCCAGTATATAGGTTTTTTTGGAGAATGTCTCGTCGTCTTAGTTGCTAAGCGTTGCTTGTCAAAGCTCTATTTTTTTAGAATAGTATGTCATGATTTTTTTCGATAATCTTAAACTCTACGTCCTATTTGTACTATGTGTATTTGTTTGCAGTACAACTCATGCTCTTCGTTTTGATTACTTTAAGCAGAGCTTTCCCCTGGAAATTTCTAAGGGGGGCGCAAAGGTTATTTGCTCTAGTGTAGCTATTCATCCTCAAATTATTCTCACTGCTGCCCACTGTGTTGAAGGTGCTGAGAGAATAGCTCTAGTGAAAGGTTTTGACTTAGACCAAGGACATCCACGCTATATGGCCCAAAGTTGGGAAGCTCATCCTAATTACAATCGTGAAAAGTCTAATTACCACTATGATGTTGCTAAAGTTATTTTAAGTAATCCTTTGCCAGAAAATCTTCCTTATACAAAAGTAGGTTGGCCTATTGAGGGGCGCTCTATTGTCCGAGTTGGATTTGGTGGGCGCAATAGTAAAAATGCTCGTACTCTTATATCTGGACAGGACTTGATCTACATGGGTGATGACTACTTTGAACTCAATGATGAATATGGGGTTATGGGAGATTCAGGTGGACCTGTTTTTCAGATGCAAAATGGCTCTTATGTACTTGTAGGCATTCACTCTACGAAAGAGGGCAAGAATAAAACCTATGCCGTTCATCCTTATTTTCGATTTTAATTAAAGACTTGTTGGCGGATCAATAGCATCCGAACATTGAGGATCGGCCGGATCAAAGCTAGGAACGTCTGGAGTGGTTGGCGCCACACAAACGCCCTCTACACAATTTCCAAATGTGGGGACATAATAGCAGCGTAGGGCACAAGTGGCTTCACCATTTGAGTTAGTACCTGTTTTAACTTTATAGCAAGTTTGTACCATTTCTTCGCGACAAAACTCTTGGGCCACACATTCTTGTCCAGGAGATTTTCCACACTGGGCATCTAGGCTTGGGTTATGAACAGCGCAAGAGCCCGTTGATTTAGAACAGCATAAACTTTGGCACTGATAATCAGAAGAGCAGTCTTCTCCAACAGAGAGATTTCCTTCTTCATTTGTATCTTCAATACACTGGCTAACTAGATCTTTTGACCAGCATCTCTCATTGAAGCAACACTCATTTGCTCCACAAGCATTGGAGTTGCTACATTTATTAAGAGCAGAGTAGCGTACTTCATTTCCTTCAAAATCAGTTTCACTCGCTCTTGTTAACTGAAGCTTTAGATCAGTAGAGCTGGTTATGACTTCAGTATCGCCATCACTATTGGTATAGACAATGTCAATGGTCGCCGAAACATTGCAGCTTGAAATAGATTCATTTCTATCTTCATCGTATGTACTTACTCGTAGGTTACATCCATCCATATAGTCAGATTTTCCAGAAGAGACCAATTCTCTAATCGTTCTAGATGCTGTGAGTTGTGCTGTTAGATCAGTAAAGCCAATATATTCAACATTGGCCTGTAGGGACATTTTTCCTGCTCTTGGAAAGAGGAAGGATTTTATACCTGCTTGGGCAGCGGCATTGGGATCTCCGGCCGTTGCGGAAGGTGCATTGTTGAGTATCGTTTGAAAGAGCCCTGAAGGCTCAGTTCCCGCTACAGAGATATCACTAAAGAGAGCACCGGATTTAATTTCCCAATAGGATCGAGAAACCGTTCTGTAGGGACCTTTGTAAACGTAGTTACCTGAAAAGGCTTCGTCTTCATAAGCTACTTTTGAAGTGGATGCTGCCGATACATCTGTCTGGAGTACGGCCTCAAGGCTTGCAAGATGATCAACATCGGGCAAACATTTTTTGAGAAGTTGTGATTGAGACTGACTAGCATAACCACTCGACTCCATATCAACTTGAGGCTCACTAGGAGTGATGGCCGTCTCAACAGTACCATCCATATAATAAAGACCTGAGTCAAGTATACGAGCATAGGAGTAGTGACAAATTTCCCCTGCTGAGTCGCAAGCATCATTGGTTGAGCTGATCGTAAAGGTCGGATCATCTTCTAAATAGAGACCGCGACAAAACAGTCCTGAGTCTCTAACGTCTGATACTGGCTCTTGGTAGAGGTCATCACTTCCGAATTCCTCGCCATCATCATCAGTATCGTAGTCATTATAATCATAGAGATCATAGAGAAGTCTCATATCTTGAAAGGGTTGGTCCTCAAGATCGAGAATGAGAAGCTCTACATCTGTAGATGGTGTAATTCCCGTTGCACGACCAATCGTTGCAGGAATGACAACTTCCTCATATTCTCGTCCAAATCTAAATCGAACTTTCACAATTTTATTATTGAGAGAGGTTATATTAAGACCTGAAAGATAGAGCTTTCCTTTGTAGTTTTTTGGAATAGTAATCTTCGTTTTATAGGTTCCTGTAAACGGATCAACGATATGCTTTAGGTCGACCTTGCCTTCAATCGTTGCAATGTTATCCCCATTGATAGAACCATCACTTGTTCCAGCCCCTTGGCCCGAGCCACTTGAGCCGTCAGCACTTTGGGAGTCAGATTTACTCTTTGAGCGCTTTGATGTCCCACTTGCCACACAGGCATTCAGCATCGCCATAATCATGACGAGGGAAGTGAGTTTTTTCAATGTGTTGTAAAGAACGTCCTTATCCATATTTCTCTAATCATTTCGGTATCTTTTCATTAAAACCTAAAGGTTTCCTCTTATTTTAAGGGGATTGTGCAGAGAGATATAAATTGCCTAGTATAGAGTTGAGTGAAGTAGAGTAATTTCAGTAGTTTATGGCAATAGATAAGAAACTCAACGAATCAGTTTTCGTTGAGTTATCAGCAAGTAAATGAGGCAGTTAAACTAAATTAGTAGCGTAATATGAGATGGTACCCAAACTGAGTCTTTACGGCCTCAGATATCTCTCCCTCCTTAAGGGCGAGAACGGCTTCTTCGAAAGGTTTAACCATCATTCCCTTAGAGAATGGGCCTAGATCGCCACCTTGTTGTCCTGAAGGGCACATCGAGTAGTCTTCGGCCAATTTCTCAAAGCTTACACCTTCTGCAAGCTTCTTTTGGAGGTCATCAATTTCATAGCTATGTTCAACAAGAATATGCTTGGCACGTAATTGGGACATGAGTTTTTCCTTTATGATTACTGAACGACGAATCGTGAGAAGAAGATTTCTTTAACTAGGCTCTTACCAAAGAAGTCATTCAGACGCTTTCTAATTCTCTCCTCTAAGATGACTTTTCCTGCAACAGTATTGAGTTCATCAGGGGCCATATTACTGGAGATATCGATGATGACATCTTTGATATAGAACTTCTTTGATTCAAAAGTTTCAATGGTTTCACTTTTAAAGGGAACAAGGTTGACCTCTACATCAAGAAAACGCAGACGACGAGTAGGCGAGCTTAAGTTGATAATAAGTTTATCCACCTTGTATATATCAGGGGCTACAGCAATCTTGCTGTCTTCGAGAAGCTTTGTTTTTTCAATAGCGTCAGAGGGAGTAGGTCTTTCAAAGAGCATCTCTGAATAGACAAAAATTCCTAGGGTCGCTCCTGTGATAAGAGTCGCGATGAGGAGAATAATGGTGTCTATAGATTTATTACCAGTCATAACTTATCTATAATACAAAAAAAAAGCCCCCTTGGGCAGGGGGCAATTGATATATTTAAGTCTGAGTATAGAGCTCAAGAATCCTAGTCAACTTGAACTTCATCCATAGAAATGAAGCGGTACTCTGGATTTTCTGAGAATTCTTTTAAGTAGCGATCAATAAGCTGAGCCGATTCTCTCTTAAGACTGTGAAAGAGAACCACTCCACCTTTTACTTTTTGGGTGTAGTTCTTGTAACCACGGAAGCAATTCTCAACCGATACACCCTTTGACCAACATGCCCAGTCTGCGGCCTTGGTAAAGTTCTTAGTATCCATTTCTCCACCAATATCCCAAAGAAGAGGCCCTATATACTTTTGACCAATATCTGTTTTATTAATGATTTTGGCAGAAGCCTTTTCCCAAGATCCATATGGAGCTCTAAAGTAGTAGTGAGGAGAGTTTGTCGCATAATTCTTTACGACTTCGTGAGCACCAAGAATTTCAGATTGAACGACTTTCTTTCTCTTCCAAAATGAAAGGTCTCCGAGATTAGCGTGAGTCATTGAGTGATTGGCAACTATATGACCCTCTCTTTGCATTCTCGCAAGAAGTTCAGGATGTCTCTTGGCCTTATTTCCGATTACGAAGAACACGCCTTGAGCATTATATTTAGCAAGAGAATCAAGAATCTTTTCTGTTACACCTGGAGTTGGGCCATCATCGATTGTGATCACAAGCTCTTTAGTACCTTGGTGAAGGTTATCGATATTTCCCTCTGCTAGAATTTTGCGTGAGTTTTGAAGCTCTCTTGTATTACCAATAGAAGCAATTAGGCTAATAATCCCTCTCTTCGTTCCACCACTTACTCCACCAATAGGAGTATTCTCTTCTGGGTCAGAATTGTAGTCAGGGTTGAAGGGAGAGCCTTCTGTTTCATCATGAAGAGGACCTTTTTTACAATTCTTGTGTGAAGCTTCTTCAGAGTCTTCTTCATTATTGCACTTTGAGTTTTCAGCGCCTTCGCTAATAGAAGATCTACTTCTTTCAAGATCTTCTCTAATCGTCTCTCTTATTGTTGGAGTATTACTTGCTATAGTCGCAAAGATCGATTGAGTACTCAACGTAAGGGCCATAAGGGTACATTTATAGATATTCATAAAAAACCTTCTCGATAGTCTAAAAATTGATAAGGCTTTATATCAAGGCCCAGATTTTTTACAATCCCAGAGAAAAACTTATAGGCCGAAGAAGTAGATGAAGGGTATAAATTATAGGTTTTTAAAGGAAAACAGGGATTTTGGGCAAAAAAAAAGCCCCCAAAAGGGGGCTTGAAGTCATTTCTTAGATTTTTAGTTCTGTGTAAGGAAGGTCTAGGTCATCGGCAACTTGCTTGTAAACAAGGGCACCCTTGTAGATATTTACACCTGGCTTAAATCCAGCGTCAGTAGATACCGCTTCTTCCACTCCAACTTTGGCAATCATACGAGCATACTTAAGAGTTACATTCGTAAGTGCAAAGGTAGAAGTTCTAGCAACAGCACCTGGCATATTGGCCACACAGTAATGAGTAACTCCATCCACTAGGAAAGTAGGATCTTGGTGAGTTGTAGGTTTACAAGTTTCAATACATCCACCTTGATCAACAGCAATATCTACAACTACTGAACCGGGCTCCATCTTAGAGATCATCTCACGAGTCACAAGCTTAGGGGCCTTTGCACCAGGAATAAGAACCGCACCAATAACAAGGTCAGAGTTGATAACGGCCTCTTCAATATTGTGAGCGTTTGAAAATAGAGTTGTGATTCTTGTATCAAAGAGATCATCCATCTCAGCAAGACGTTGAACATTGAGATCGATTGCTGTTACATCGGCTCCAAGACCTACGGCCATTTTTAGGGCATTTGTTCCTGCAACCCCACATCCGATAACTGTAACTTTTCCTCTTCTTACACCGGGAACACCACCGAGAAGAACACCTTTTCCACCTTTATCTTTTTGAAGGTAAGTGGCCCCTACTTGAGTGGCCATTCTTCCTGCTACTTCTGACATCGGAAGAAGTAGGGGGAGTCCACCGTTTCTGCCTTCGATAGTTTCGTAGGCAATACATGTAGAGCCAGACTTCATTAGGCCTTCTGTAAGCTCCTTATCCGCAGCAAGGTGAAGGTATGTGTAAAGAATATGATGAGGCTTTAGAAGAGCAACTTCTACAGGTTGAGGCTCTTTTACCTTAATAATCATTGTTGCCGTATTAAAAACATCTTCTAGTGAAGGAAGGATAGTTGCACCAGCATCGATATACTCTTGGTCATCAATTCCAATTCCCGCACCGGCGTTGGTTTCTACGAAGAGCTCGTGTCCATCTTCAACTAGTTGTCTTACTCCTGCAGGTACAAGTCCTACACGGCTTTCGTTATTTTTGATTTCCCCAGGTACACCAATTTTCATGTTTAATTCCTCCTAAGGTCATATCGACCTAAGACCCTTGGCCAATTTCTTGACCGGCATGATTCATTTTTTACGGGAAATATAAAGTATCCCTAAGGCTTTAAAAAGCAAAAATTGAAGATAACGTAGCCTTTTCACTTAATTCTAATAAATCTACCAAAAAGGGTACGCACGTCCGAGCGCAAGCAGGCAATCTAGTCCGTTTTTCTCTCTTTATGGACCACTGCTTCATTAGAGTTGATAATAAATTTACAAAACAAAGACCGAGCATCAATTGCCACGATTTAATCGTGCATCTATTATAATTACCAATGTTTAGCTCATATAAGGAAAAGGAAGGCCAAGTCTAATGAGAAAATTGAAATTCATTAAAAATAGATCTTATTTGAACCTCGCTCCGCTGCTTATCTCTTCGCTTATTTTAAGTTGTTCTCACCAAAGTTCAGCTCCTAAGAAGGCCGAAAACAAAGCGCTAAAGCAAGACTCTAATGGAATGGTTCATCTTGAAGTTAAAAAGTACACTCTGCCAAATGGACTCAAGCTCTTGGTTTATGAAAACCATACGCTACCCATTTTCAGTTACTACACATTCTTTGACGTTGGGGGAAGGCATGAAGGCCCAGGAACAACTGGTGCAACTCACTTTCTTGAACACTTAATGTTCAAGGGGGCTAAAAAGTATGGGCCAGGGCAATTTAATTTCCTCATCGAAGGTAATGGTGGTCAAACGAATGCCTATACTAATTTTGATAACACCGTTTATTACGAAGATCTTCCGATCACGAGTGGCGATCAAGATATGGTAGAAAAAGTTATCGATATTGAAGCTGATCGTATGGGTAATCTTGCCCTAGTTCCAGAGGCCTTTGAAAAAGAAAGGAATGTGGTTCTTGAAGAGAGAAAGATGAGATATGAGAACCGCCCAGGTGGAAAGCTCTATCTTTCTATGATGCAATCGATGTTTGAAGGCACGCCTTATGGGGGAAGTGTTATCGGCTCAGTTGCCGATCTTAAGTCTCTTACTCGTGAACATGTTCGCAGCTACTTTAAGAAATTCTATACTCCAGATAATGCGACTATTGTTGTGGCAGGGGATGTGGATGCAGAAGAAGTTTATGAAACAGTAAAAGATAAGTATGGCGACATGGAGCCTAGTTCAAAAGAAATTCAGGACTATAGGGTCTCTAGAGATAATCCTGAGCTTTATAAGCATCAGGGAAAATATGGTCGTCATGTAAAAATTAAAGCGAACTCCACAACTCCTCAGTTTATGTTGGCCTATCCTTCGGTGGCGATGGGTGTACATAAGGGATACGTTCTCGATATTTTGAGCTCTATCCTTGGAGAAGGGGCGAGTAGTTATTTTAATCAGAAATATGTTTCAAATAGAAAGCCGCTTCTATCTAATTTCTACGCCAGTAATTATACTTTAAAGTATAGCGGCGTTTTCTTTGTTGGAGGAGAGTTACTACCGAAGAAGGGAATCTATTGGTTCAAGAAGAAGCTTGTAAAAGATTTGAAAAAATCATGTGACTCGGCAATTGATGAAAGATCACTTCAGAAAACAAAGAACCAATATCTCATTAGCTATGTAAGTTCACTAGAAACAAATAATGGAATTGCTCACTTTCTAGGAATGAGAGAGAACTTCTTTAATGATTATGCCTATTACAAAAAAGAGCTAGAAATCTATGACAAAATTACAGTTGCTGAAGTGAAGTCAGCCTGTAAAGAGCTCTTTAGTAGCGATAAGTTCATTATGACTTCTGTATGGGATAAACATTAATTTAATTGAGTTAAAAAGTTAAAAGGATTTATATATGAAATTAAAACTAAAGAATATAGCGCTTGCGACCTATCTCGCCTCTAGTATTGGAGTGCAGGTCAAGGCCAAAGATTATATTTCAGATAAGATTGAAAAATTAAAGTGGAATGAATTAGAAGTTATCTATATCGAAGATAATCGCTTTCCTACTTATGGAATCGGGATTTACTTTGCTGATGGAGCATTAGGTGACGGTAGTAATCCGGGCTCTATGGAAGCCTCCTTAGATTATATGGTCCTAGGTACAAGACGCTTCAGTCGAAAAGAAATCGCCGATAATATCGAGTTCTTTGGAGCATCGATGGGTAGTGAGGTTACTCATGAGTATTCAAACTATGCTGTCACTGGACTTGTTAAAGATATTATCCCTACAGTGAAGAAAATGTGTCATCTCTTTCAAGATGCCACTTTTCCTAAGTCTGAGCTCGAGAAAGAGAAGAAGAGAACAATCTCAAGTTTAGAAAATAGTGCACAAAATCCAAGTTTTGTGGCTTCAAGGGCCTTTAGGGAAATTAGTCTAGAAGGGACTCCTTTTTCTTATCCTGTTGGTGGAAAGATCAAAGATATAAGAAAGTGGAATTCTAAAATGCTTAAGTCTAAGCTTAGCTACTATAATAATGAAGTTAAGAAGAGAATTTATATTACTGGTCCCAGGTCTGTTCTCAATATTAAAAATATCATTACAGAGGATTGTGGATGGAAGGGGCAAGGAAAGTTTATTCGTGATGTAGACTTTAACTTCAAAGCAATCGAGAATGGTCCTAGAGTAACCTTAGTTACAGTTAAGAAAGCTAATCAGGCCCAGGTTAGAATTGGAAAAACGATTAATCGTAAAGATGCGAGCCCTACTGAATTACAAAAGCTTGCTAGTAACTACCTTGGGGTGGGCTTCACTTCTCAGCTAATGCATGTTCTAAGAGTGGAAAATGGTCTCACTTATGGAGTTGGAGCTTTCTCTGGAATGCAAAAATTATATGGACGTGCAGGAATTTATACGTCTACTAATATCGAAACTCTCAATAAGCTTTTAAATAAGACAAAGGAAACTCTCGATCGCAATAGTTCAGGAAATATTGATGAAAAAGGTTTTTCTTTAACCAAGGGTTCCTTGGCCGGCAGTTATCCTTTTGCTTTTGAAAGCTCGAAGGCCCTTTTAATGCAATTGATGAGTTTAGATCACAATGGAGAACCTTATTCTAAACTAACGGAGTATCCAGCAAAGCTAAGAGCTCTAACTAAAGAAGATATGGTTGCTGAAATCAAAAGTACATTTGATTGGAATAAGCAAGATATATTAATCCTTGCTCCTAAGAGTGCACTTAAATCTCTTAAGGAGTTTGGAAAGGTCACGGTTCGAAATTATAAAGAATTTCTCTAAGAAAAAGAAAAGAGGGGCACTTTCGGTGCTCCTTTTTTTGATCTACTCTTTTATATATCTGTACGAGCTTCCATGTTGATTTTACAACCAGGGAGAATATTGAGGTCTGCGGCCTCGATTTGTCCGGTAAAGCTCGAAGAAGGGTAGAAAGTAATTTTACCTTTAGCTTTTATTTGTCCTTCTACATGCCCGTAGACCTTTATATTGTGGCAATGGATAGCACCTTTGATGATTGCGGTCGACTCTATAACTAGAGGAGCTTCATTATGGATGTGAACTTCACCATCGATGCTACCACCTATAAGTGTATGACCTTGAAAATGAAACTCACCAGAGATCCTAGTTTCTACGCCAATATAGGTATGGGTTTGGGATTCTAATTTAAATAATTCACTCATAACTAAACAGGCCTAGAGATAAGTTGTTTGAAGATTAAGTCACCAGTACGGCCAAAAACGATAATTTTAAAGAGCGCCTGACCTTGTCTTATTTTTTTGAAAGTGGCCTTCACTGGTCTAAAGCGTGATGTTGCGAAGTACTCACCTTTAGCGAAGGAGAGGGCCATCGTTTGATCGTCAAATGAATTGGCCGGCCATACTTCAATATGTTGCCCTACTTGCATAATGATATAGAGGTAGCCAGTAAGGCGACTATTATTTCGGGTTTGATTGATAATTTTAAAGTTGATATCGATCTCATCTCCACTTGAATTTACTTCTACCTCTTCAAGTGTCATCTCAGGTGAAGCTGTTAAGTCTTGGCGACCAGCACTTTGTTTGAAAAGTGCGAGAAATCCCAGACCAGCTGGAGTTTCCACTCCCATGGCCAACTTACTCTTGAGGCGATCTCTTTCTAGGCTTACTTGTTGATTTTGAGAGAGGAGCTCGCTCTTTTCCTCTTTTAGTTCACGAATAATTCTTGGCTCTTTTCTTTGGGCCAAAGTTTGAATTTGCTTAAAGTAAACCCCAACGGCCGTGAGAAGAAGAATTACGATGAGGGTTACAGTAGGGAGGCCAAATAATAGAAATTTTGCAAAATTCTTATTAATCTCATAGAAGCGCGGAGTGAGCTCATCTTCATAGAGTACAAAGGATACTTTCTTTGAGTTTGTCGATTTCATATAGGACCATTACCCATAGGTTTAAATTAAACACGACCCATGGGTAAGTTAAGTGAAAAGAGTTTTTTAGTTACTTTTTTCTTCTTGTTCTGATTCGTCTAAACGGCTACTAAGAAGACGGCTGCCTAAAATCTTTCTAGGGTTATTTGTCTCAAAGAAGCGATTCGACGGTTCAAAGGCCACATGGGGTTGCTCTTCTGTAATGATATCTTTCACACCATGTTTTGACCAATTTTCTGATACAATTTTCCAATTATAGTACTCGTCTTGCTTTAGGTAGAGAGTCTTACGGCCAAGATCTTCAATCGTTGATGACTTATAGGCTTGCTTGAAGGTTGCCATAATATATTCACCAGACTGAAGCAGAGAGAGATCATAGAGTTGAATCTCTGGTTTTCCCGGTGCTGCAAACACGGCCTTCTTGTAGCTTTTAAAGCTTGAAATCCCGCCTTTACGAGGATCTTTAAATGTCTTGTGATAGGTATCAATAAATCCATCAATATCTTCAGCGCGCCATGAGGTTAGCCACTGAGAAATAGTTTTTTCTACTTTTTCTTTCTTAGTCAGCCATGCATTCTTAGAGAGGAAAGGAACTTCATGAAGAACAACAATGGGAGTTCTTTCAAGTTCAATATAGCGACTGATATCAATGAGGTCTGAGTTTGCTGTAACAATACAGCCACGAGAATCCAGACCCTTCTCAATTCTTGTCTCATCATTTGTAGAGTGAAGCCAAATTCCTCCACCTGTTTTTCCCTCTTGTTCATCAATGGGATTAGGGTAGTTAAGAACAAAAGCGCCAACACCATAAATCTCTCCCTGCTTACCGTGGCGAGTAAGGAGATCTTGGTGGGTGAGAAATTGAGTAAGATAGTAGACTCCTTCCGGAGTTCTATGGTCACCTTGGTATTGTTTATCGCCGGCCTTCTTACCTGTGGCCATTTGATATGTCTTTATCAGACTGGGGAAGCCTTCATCATTCTTATAAAGGTAGAGCTTATGAGTCGACTTTTCTGCGATAATCACATGATGAGCAAAGAAGCTATCCATACCTAGCAGAGGTGCAGGGTAGAAGTTCCTGTCATTCTCGAGTTCAGTAGAGGCAGACGCAGAAGATATAAAAACCGCGGAAGTAAATAGTGATAATAATAAACTTTTCGCAAGCTTAGGGAGCGAATTTGTCAGGGTCATACTTTGAGACTCCGTGTACTTTGATCAATTAATTTTAGTTGAGATAAGAATCCCAGTATTAATCATATTTTAATCTATTATCCCCCTTACTATCAATGGGTAATTCCCTCTTTTAGTGATGAATTTTTCCCTATTTGGAGCGTTTATAAAGTAGTGATATCATAGAGATAGCATCTTTCAACTTGGTACAGTGCATGAATATTGCTTTTTTTAGTCTAGATTCTAACCTTCAGAAGTGGGTCCAATCTCTGGGAGATAGGGTTCACTTAGTTGGAGAAATGAAGCACTTAAATGGTGTTGTCCAAGATATATTAGACAAAGACTCGTATCGTGAAATGATTCTCTTTCTCGACTTTGATTGGGAATTGAAGAAGGTTGAAGCTTTTAATAAACAGATGAGTAAGAAAGAAGATGGTGTCATTCGTATTGCCATTAGCTCTGAAATGTCGATTAAAGATTTAAAGAAACATCAACAAGGGAAAACTTCTTGTCATGGTTATCTCCGTAAACCTCTCACTTATGTAATCCTTAGAAAATTATTGGAAGACTTTGGGGTTTATGAGCAATACAAAGAATGCTTTGATTTTGAACTTCCTGAAAAGGAGGAGGTTAAAGAAAAAGCTGCACCGAAGGTCGTAAGCAAGGAAGAGGTTATTGAAGATCTCTCTAATGAACTCTTTGGCCTTGGTGAAGAAACCGCAATGAGCTCAGCATCTGAGATATCTGATATTCCGGAGCTAAGAGACCCTGAAGCAACTCAGACAGACAGTGCTGAAGTTGATATTTCACTAGATGAAGATGATCAAGACGATTTTACTTTAGATGCCCTTGAAGCAGTTGAAGATAATAAAGACGATGACGATACAGACTTCAATTTAAGCGAGGATGAAGACTTTAACTTAGAAGCTGATGATGATGAAGGTGAGGATGACCACTTCGACCTAGACCTCACTGATGGAGGCTCAGACTTTAGTGCCCATGAAATTAAAGTTGATACAGTGGTTAAGAACCTTGTTGATCTGCACTCGGTAAGTGGTCCTGATACGCCCTATGAAGGCAGCCTCAACGATCGTATTCAAGCAAAATTTGATCATGTATTCCCAAGAGAAGAAGTCGCCCAAGAAAGAGTGTCTGAGCCTGTTCATCAACATTTCATGGATGAAGATGATTTAAATATTGCCCCCATTACCGTTCACCTTGATGAAGACTTAGAGAGTGAGCTTGATGAGCTTACTCAAAATAGAAAGCTTCCTTCACCAGAGGAGCTATCAGAGTTTCAGGAAAATACGGGTGATATAGATATTAGTGAACTCGATCATAATATCGATATTGATTTTAGTGAGGGTGATGACATGGACCTTCAGGAGATGTCATTAAATGCTGATGCTCAAGCTGAAGAGCAAAATAAAGATGAAGAATTTGATCTACAGGTCGACTCCGTAGATCATGAGGACATAGATATGAACGATGAAAACGATTCTCTCGACTTTGAAGACGAACTCGATCTAGGTGAAGATTCTCCCGAAGGAGAATTAAGCTTCTCTGATGCTGAAGATAGTGAAGAGCTAGATCTGTCTGAGGATGCTCCAACAAATGAAGGACCTGGTGATGAAGGACTAGACTTTGATCTCTCAATGGACCTTGATGACGGTATTGGTGAACTTGAAACAAGTGTGCAATCTGAAGACATCTCGGAGTCTGAGGATAATGGCATGGAGCTTGGCGATCTTGACAGCGATGACGCGCAAGAGCTCGATTTTAGTGATTCTGATGATAGTGGTGATGAGTCTGCTGCAATGGAAGCCAGTGGCGAAGAAAGCATAGACGAAGAGCTCGACTTTTCTGTGAGTGACTCAAGTGATGAAGATGCTCTGGAATTTGGTGCAGGAGTTGAAGAATCAGAAAATACTGATAAAGAACCTGTTACATCAAGTTTTGATGAAGGTGAACTCAGCTTTGGTGGAGATGAAGATGAGGATATCGATGCAACTACAGTATTTAATGCAAACTCTTTAAGTAATGAGGAAGTTGAAAGTGCAGCAGCACCTGAAGAAGCCCTTGGTGCAAGTGATGTATCTGACTCCGATGAGGAATTGGATTTCTCTGTTGATTTAGATGATGAAGATATGGCCGAAGATCTTTTTTCAACAGAAGCTTCTGATGAAGACGATCTTGAAAGTATGGATTTTGATGATGATGAGACAAATCCAACTATGCTGATGTCTCAAGATATGACAAATGAAGTTGAGGATATGATAGATGAAGAAATCTCAACTCAAGAATTTCGACCCGAAACTCCAACGGCACCTTCTTTAAGCGAAGATGATGAAGATACACAAGAAGAAGATGATGTTAATGGTGATGACGATCTGTTTAATGAGTTTTCAGATGATTCATCTTCATTCAATGCTGACTCGGCCATAGAGGGAAGTAATAATGATAGTGATCTAGAAGGTCTCTTTGAACAAGAGGCCACTAGTTTAGATCCTGATGAGTCTTCAGTGGCCGTAGGTTTCGGAGCAGCAGAGCATACAAGCTCGATGGTATCTGATGAAATTCTAGATAGGGCAGCATCTGATTCAGATACTGAGGAGAGTGAGACTGATGATCTTATTCCTTCACAGGAAGGTTCGCAAGGGCATCTTAGTATTACAAGCGAAAGCGAACGTATTCCTCCTTCATTTCATGAAGGAGAAGCCGTTAGACTACAAGCAACGATAAGACAGCTAAGAGAAGAAAGAGCTACTCTTCTCGACGAAATAAACCTCTTAAAGCAGGATAAGAAGTTAATGGAGCAAGATAATCTTGGTCTGCGAGCTGAGCTTGATGAAGCAAAAATTGAAATTAGCATTTTGAAAAAGCGCCATACCTCTGAAGTTGATGAAATGAAGTATAAACTGAGAATCTCTGATGAGAAGAAGTTATATGCTGAAGAGAAGGCCAAGAATCTACAAAAAGAATTCGATCGACTTCAACATAAAGTAAGAATGGACTTCAACCAAATAAAAGCGAGAGAAAAAGAACTTGAAGGTCAGTTGGAGTTAGCAAAAATGGATTCAGAGTCCCAAGTAACTACAAGGGATAAGAAGATCTTAGATCTTAAGAGAAAAATTGATCAACTTGAGTTCAATATGGAAAATGCAGTCATCAAAGAAGAGAAATCTAGGGAAGATAAACAAAAACTTGAGGATCGATTAGAGCGTATTATGAAAACTCTAAGGGGCTCCATTGAAGTATTAGAAGATGATATGGAGTGGCAAGCAGGGAAGAAGGATGGTCGCTAAAGTGTCTCTAGTATTGATTTTAGAATGGATATAGAAATGAAGCATCTTAAAGACCTTGCTCAAATGATGGCGACCTTTAACTTTCTGCAAGGAAAGAAGGTTTCTTATTCTCAGATTGAAAGATTTCTAAAAAAATCTTTTAAGTCTGGTCCCATGATTATTTTTTCTCTTCCGGTTGATGAAAATATATTGCAATCAAAGAATGACCTCAACTCAATTAGGTTTCTTTGGAATAAAAGAAGCTATGGTGGTCATTATAAAAAAGAAAATATTGATAAGGTTCTGGAAGAAACCTTTGAGCTTGATTTTAATAAATTCAGTTTTTCTCGTGAAGCGGTTAATGGTGAATCTTATATTCTTTTTAAGATTGGAGAGCTAAGAAACCAAAGAATTCTTGGACTATATAAAGAAGAAGATAGAGTTGATGATGAATTACTAAGCTTATTTGCTGTCTTTATGAGTAATATTTCAAAGGGATGGACTCTCTTAGACGAGCTTAAAAAAGTTGAAAATCTAATTCACGTTGATGATGTTACAGGTCTTTATAATCAAAGAAAGCTTTTAAAAGACCTTGATATGGCAATATCTCGCTATAAAGAATTAAAAGAAGAATTCAGTATTCTCTTTATCGATATTGATCATTTTAAGCAAGTTAACGATGGTCATGGACATCTTGTCGGTACTCATTTATTGACAGCAATGGGTGATCTTTTAAAGAAAACTCTTAGAGAGTCTGATCTTATTTATCGCTATGGTGGAGATGAGTTTGTAATGCTCATTCCTGATGTATCGCACGATATTGCTAAAATTATAGGTAATCGTGTATTAGATGCTGTTAAAAATGAAGTTTTTCAAATTCAATCTCAAAGAGATAATACACAAATGGATACTTTCAATCTGAGTGTATCTATTGGTGTGGCCACTTACCCTAAAGATGCATCCAATAAAGAAGATATACTCTCAATTGCTGATCGTATGATGTATGAGGCAAAGCAGGGGGGGAGAGGGCGTGTATGCTTTACCTCAGATCTTCTCAAGAAAGTAGACTAGATTTCTTAATCATCAGAGTAAAAATTATCTAAAATAACTCTTCGTATGATCTTCCTCACCTTCAAAGTTAGGTGCTTTTTGAATGCTGATCACTGAGCAAGCGGCTTTGGCCACAAGCTTGTCGTCATCAGATCCAAATAGTGAAGACATAAAGCCAAATTTAGAGGCACCAAAGAGGAAGAGGTCATATTCAACCGTTTGATTAAGTATAGTTGATACAGCATCGCTACTTTCCAGTACTTGAAAACTTGTACGAGCTACACAAGATTTAGCAAGTTCTCGTATATCATCTTCAACTTTCTCTCTGAAGCTATTACTTTCAGGGATATCTTCAGCTATTGGGTCTATTACTCGCATGATGACAACATCCGCTCGATTTACTTCTGCAAGATGATCGGCCGTATTGAGAATAAGCTCATCATTTTCATCACCCTTCAGGTAGCACATGATTTTTCTTATATAGCGAACACCCGAGTCTCTAAAAATTCCAAGATTACATTGAAGATGACCTTTGAGCCATCCCATAGGATTGTGGATGGTGAAAGCACCGGAGGTCTTTCCCCTCCACTCAATGAGGAGCCATTGGCAGTGTAGTCTTTGGGAAATATGATAAACCGTTTTTGTAAGGTCGTGGGTTACCACGGGATCGAAAATAATAGTTTCCTTCTTTTCAACGGCCATGGCCACAACTCTTCTTCTAAGGGAGCGAAGAGTGGCCGGCTCATCTAGAACGTCATCGAGCTCCGTTTGCTCTGGAACTTCTGTGATGTGAGCAACTTCGCAATTTCCATGTTGGGCCAGGGTTACACCCATTTCAATAAGCATTTCAGGTGAGCGCTCTTCACCAAAGAGCGCCACAACAACATTGGCATCAACACTTAGATCAATATCCTCTAGCTTTGAGCGTATAACGATTTCTTGTTGTTGCTCAACCAAGTCATTTCTCTTTCCACGAATTCCGATTACTCCTCTTCTTTCTGTTTTTCGACGAGAGTAGAGGACAAAAATAATAAGTCCAGGAATGGAGATTCCTAGCATGGCCTTAATAACGAGGGTAGATCCCATTCCAACCAAGAGCACAACATTGATGAGAATTCCAAATATTTGAACATAGGGATAGAAGGGAGACTTGTACTCGGGATTATACCATTGAATACGAGACTCTCTCAGAACAACTACGGCAATATTCTCGGCCATATAGATGATGATCATAAAAACTGAGGCGAACTTAGCAATCTTATTAACATCCATAGTAAGAAGAACAGTTCCTACAATGATTCCAGAGAGAATGATACTCCATACAGGAGTGAGAAATTTTCTATTCAGTTTTCCAAGAAATCCAGGAAGAAGCTTGTCTCTGGCCATGGCAAAAGGAAATCTACTGGAGGCTAGAATCCCAGAGTTGGCCATTGAACTCATCGTTACAACAGCAACAATGGCCGTAATGATTGGGAGTAAAGGGATATTGAGGTGTTGCGCAAATGAATAGATGGGAGAAAGATTTCCTTTAATTTGTTCAATAGGAAGGTTTCCAAAGAGTAGAAAGGTTACCCCTGAATAAATAAGAGTCGCAATGAAGAGAGAAATAAGTATCCCTCTTGGTAGGTTTTTCTCTGGAGACTTAATTTCTTCAGCAATGGCCGCGACCTTGGTAACCCCAGCATAGGAAACAAAGACTAATGCGGTCGCTGCGGCAAGGCCATTGTGTCCTTCTGGAAAGAGGGGCTGCATTAAGTTGATATCAAATGAAAAGAGGGATGCTGCCGAAATTCCTGATAATAAACTTATACATAGGCCAACAACAAACATAAGAAGACCCGAAACTTTTCCCACTCCTAGAATATTTAGAAGTACTATAAAGAAGAGGATAATTAAGCTGGTCGTAAGAAGCTCAAGCCCTGGAGCTAAAATTTTCAAGTAAGCACCGAAGCCTACCAGTGCGAAACTGGCCTTTAGAAGCATAGATATCCACAGACCTAATCCTGAAATAGTTCCTACGATGGGACCAAAGGTTCTTTCAAGGTAGACATAAGTTCCCCCTGAAGTAGGCATCGCTGTGGCGAGTTCAGATTTTGAAAGAGCGGCAGGTAGTACGGCCAAAGATGCCAGAAGATAGGCCAACCAAACAGAAGGACCTGTGGTTGCAGCGGCAATTCCTGGGAGAACAAAAATACCACTTCCTATCATTGCGGAAATGGAAATAGAGACAACGGCGCCTAAGCCTAGGCTTCTTTCTAATTTTTTCACATACTTATGGTATAGGATGGGTTATCGATTTCAAACTTAATAATATTGAAATTATTGTAAGTGTTTGAATTTATATAGGAGATATAGGGGCTAGATTAAAAAAGAGGCCCTCTTTTGAAAAGGGCCTTTATGCTTTTTGGATTTATTCTTATTTTTTAGCAGCTGCTTTCTTTGTGGTTTTCTTAGCAACTTTCTTTGTTGTTTTTTTGGCGACTTTTTTGGGGGTGGCCTTTTTTGTAGTTTTCTTTGTTACTTTCTTTGTCGCTTTTTTGGCCACTTTCTTTTTTGTTGTTTTTTTAGCAGCTTTTTTCTTGGTTGTTTTTTTCTTGGTAGACTTAGTGGCCGCTTTCTTAGGAAGGTAAGACTCTAGGTTCTTCTGAAGCTTATTAAGTTCTTTCTTTTGATCAGTGAGAAACTTCTTGGCCTTCTTGATTTCATCATTAACCAATTTCTCAACCTTCTTCTCAAGAGAGATACGCTCTTTCTTAAGTTTTGTTACAAGCTTAGGAATATCTTTATCTACCACAGAATTGAAGTCTTTTTCAGCTGTCTTGATAAAGGTATCAACCTGCTTCTGTACTTCTTTTACTGAAGTTTGACCTTTCTTAACGAGTCCTTCGATTTCTTTTTTCATTTCGTTCCACTGTTTTGTAATGTTTTTTTGAGTCATCACTATCTCCTTATATGGTTTAAAAATCCTGATCTTAATTACGTTTTGTAATAGGGACTCGATAGCCAAATCCAAAGCTCTTTGCCTTTATCTTTATGATAGGGCAGAACTGATTCCTTTTATACTCCGATTTTGTATAAAGGCCATATACTTTTTTAACTGAATCCTCTGGTAGCCCCATATCGATTAATTCTTTCACACTATGACGATAAGAGAGAAGGCCTTCTAAAATAGTATCGAGTATTTCATAAGGAGGTAAGCTTTGTTGATCTTCTTGATTCTCTCTAAGCTCTGCTGATGGCGCCCTATCCATATAGCCTCGAGGAATAAGGCTACGAGTTCGATGGATATAATTGGCCAAGTCATAAACTTCACTCTTATAGAGATCTCCCAGCATACTGATCGCGCCCACGCTGTCACCATAGAGAGTGGAGTAGCCAACAGCAAGCTCTGATTTATTTGATGTATTAATCACCATCGTTCCCTTTTGATTGGAGCGGGCATAGAGAAGAGCACCTCGCAGACGACTTTGAATATTTTCGTCTGCTAATCCCGATAGAGGTTGCTCATAGTATTGTTCAAAGTGTTTATCGACTTCTTTGTGAAGGTCCGAAATAGGAAGAATCGTTAAAGGCACATCCAGTTGGTTACAAAGCTCTTGGGATAACTGGGTTGAAAGATCTGCCGAGTACTGACTGGGCATATAGAGGGCCTCTAGGGTTTGGCCGGGGCGAAGTGATAGTTTCGCCAAGGTAAGGACTAGACCTGAGTCCATTCCACCGGATAGGGCCACGGTAAAAGAGTTAAAGCCACATTTGCTTGTATACTCTTGAAGGCCAAAACATAGAGAACTGATGACTTTTTCACAGTCTTGGTCTGTCCATTTTCTAAGGCGAGTTGGAGTAGAGTTTTGAAAGTCTGCTTTAAATTGAGATTCCCAACTATTTTCCCTCTTTTCAGAGTCTTTTTTCGAAGGAGCAGGGGAAAAACTTGGTGCTTGGTTTAGGTCGTAAGTGAGATCAGTGGCCTTAAAGTCCTCTGCAATTGCGGTTTTATTGGGATGATAAACAAAACTTTGGCCATCAAAGAGGATTTCATCCTCACCACCAACACGGTTTACATAAGCAAACGCACAGCCAAATTGACGTGAGATCTCTTCACTTCTTTGTAGTCTCTTATCGGATTTTCCTAAGAAGTAAGGAGATGCACTTAGGTTGATGATCAGATCGAGATTGAGTTTTTCGCTTTCCACTTTAGATTGTAAAAGTCCGACTGGATCTATGGTGTGAGTAGAGCTAAACCACATATCTTCACAAATGAGAAGGCCAATGGTTTTATCTTGGAAGTTAAGAGTTGCGGCCTCTTTACCAGGAGTAAAATACTTTTCCTCATCAAAAATATCATAATTGGGCAGTAAGCATTTCGTATAAATGGGAAAAATTCCCTTTCCTGGTATGGCATCAAAGATCACATTACGAATATAAAGGGGGAGGCCATCTTCATCAAAGTCATAAGTAAGTCCGCCAACAAGATACTTTCGATTAGGCTGCTCATCCATGGCCGCAAGCTTGCTGCCTAGGTTTTCTAGGTGAGTTAGGTAGCGCTCAATAAACTCTCTTTGTAAAACAAGGTCTTGTAGTGGATATCCAGTCAAATAGAGCTCAGGATAGAGGAGAATCTCTGCTTCATTGGCAGGTTCAGCGAGGTCTTTTTCAAGATCAGCAAAGATTTGAGTGAAGTCAGCAATGGTGTGGTGGGTTTGTTTGAGGATAATTTTCATAAGTTGATCCAAGAATATGAATTTCTGGGCATTTCGTGTTAAGAATGCCGATATATAATCTTTTATTAAGGAATAGCATAATATGTCCACAGACAAAGGTGAAGCAGTTAAAGTTCTTGTGATTGGAGCAGGTTTGGCAGGGACGGAAGCGTCTCTCTTTCTTGCAAGGCATGGTGTCAGAGTTGTTTTGGCCGAATCGAAGAAGAATAATCTCAATCCGGCCCAGAAAATTGAAACGATGGCCGAGTTGGTTTGTACCAACTCTCTAAAAAGCAAGAATCCTGATACGGGGCACGGGCTCCTTAAATATGAAATGCGTGGCATGGGCTCAGTTGTTCTAGAAGTGGGGGAGATGACGGCCGTTCCTGCAGGAGACGCTCTAGCGGTTGACAGAGATGATTTCTCAAAGAAAATTACTGAAATTGTGGAGAGCTCATCGCATATTGAAGTTTGCTATGAAGAAGTCGTAAATCCTATTGAATTTGCAAAAAAGAAAGAATGCTCCCATATCATTGTGGCCACTGGCCCGTTGACGACACCTAAGCTTGAAGAGTGGATGGGTGATGAGATCGCTAAAGAAGATCTCTATTTCTATGATGCTATTGCTCCAGTTGTTGATGCAGATAGTTTAGATTATTCAAAACTCTACTTCAAAGATCGCCATAAGCCGACCTCTGATGAAGAGGGCATGGAAGCGGATTACCTGAATGCTCCTATGAATCAAGAGGAATATGAAGCCTTCATTGCTGCACTGGTTGAAGCTGAGAAAGTTCCCGCCCAAAATTTTGAAGATTATAAATTCTTCGAGTCCTGTCTTCCTGTGGATATTATGGCCGAGCGTGGAGTAGAGACTGCACGTTTTTCTTGTATGAAACCTATTGGACTAGAGCTTCCAGATGGATCCATTCCTCACGCTTGTGTTCAACTTAGAAAAGAGAACTTGGCCGGCTCAGCATTTAATCTCGTTGGCTTTCAGACTCGACTCAAGTATCCAGAGCAAATTCGTGTTTTTAGAATGATTCCAGGTTTAGAAAATGCTAGCTTCCTCCATCTCGGAAGTGTTCATCGCAATACATTCCTAAACTCTGCGAAACTTTTAAACTTTGATTTTTCTTCAAAAGAGCATCCCAATATTTACTTTGCGGGACAAATCACTGGTGTAGAGGGTTATACGGAATCTGCATCTATGGGACTCTATGTGGCCTCGCAGGTATTGCGAAAGATTCATGGACTAGGGCCTATTGAATGGCCAAAAGAGACAGGCATTGGTGCTCTTGTTAATTATGTCATGACAAGTGTGAAGCCAAGTCCATCTAATATTAACTTTGGACTTCTTCCTGCAGTTCCTTTGACGAAGGAGCAGAGACGTCATCGTAAAGGAAGAAAGAAGCTTAAGAAGCAATTGGCTTCTGAGAGAGCTCGAGAAGTTTTTTCAGAGTTTCTCCCACGAGTTATTCCGGACTATGCGCCAACAAATAGTGTGAATTAATGGGCTTTCTGTTCATCATAGGAGCGGCCTTTTGTTGGGCGCTTGATACTCTTATTCGCTATCCCTTAATTTATTCAGGGATCAAGGCCGAGTATATTGTTTTGATTGAACATTTATTTTTAAGTCTCTTCTTTATTCCTGTTCTTCCAAGTCTTTGGAAGAAAATGAAGGAGAACTCATTCCTAGGTTGGAAGTCATTTCTTGTGATTGGGGGGCTAGGATCAGCTATTGCGACGATTACATTTACTAAGGCCTTTGCACTTCTCAATCCTAGTCTTGTGATTTTCTTTCAAAAATTTCAGCCTATCGTTGCTATTACGATGGCCTATATTGTTCTAGGGGAGAAGATTACAAAAGAGTTTATTTTGTTGGCCCTTCTTTGTTTGGCCGGTGGATTTTTGATGGCATGGAATGAGGTGCTATCGGCAATTGAGTACTTTAGTAGCAATTTAAATGACCCTGAACAGATACTCCTGACGCAGAAGCATTTCTTTGGCCTGCTCTTCACTTTTTGTGCCGTGATAGGTTGGGGAGCAAGTACGGTGTTTGGAAAGAAGCTTGGTTCACTAAATTTTAGTGAATCAGAGATCATGACTGGACGCTTTAATCTTGGTCTCATTTTCTTAATACCCATTACTCTATTCACTCAAAAAGGAGATCTCTCTGTCTTGATTCAATTTAAAGGTGAAGTTTGGTCAAAGTTAGTGGTTATGGTTTTAGTGAGTGGCTTATTGGGAATGGGGCTTTATTATTTGGGTCTTAAGAAAACCAGTGCGCGACTTGCGGCCTTGGCCGAGATGTTCTTTCCATTTTGTGCTCTTGGTCTAAATTGGATTTTTTTGGGTGCAACCCTAAGTGTTGTGCAACTTGTCGGAGGCTTGCTTCTTTTGGTTGGCTCTACACTTATTCAGATAAAGCACTATTAAATTTTTTCAATAAAACCTTGATTTTCCCATCACTTAATAGTCATCCTTTCTTCAAAGCGCTATAATAGCTCTAAAAATGTAGAGTTGCCTTTAGGAGAATAAAGGATGTCGAATCAATCCAATTATAAAGTTAAACTTCCTGAGAATTTAAATGGAAAAACCGTCCTGATCGCAGGATCTGCGGGCTTTGTTCCTTCAACGGTTGCTGAATTCTATCTCGGCCTTGGTGCGAAGGTCATCGGTTTGGATAACTTTATAACAGGAAGTCGCTCCAATGTAGATCTTTTAAATAAGTACGAAGACTTTCGCTTCATTGAGTGTGATATCTCCAAGGGGCTTCCTGATTTTTCAAAAATTGATATCGACTATATTTTCTCTCTCGCTTCTCCTGCTTCACCAATTGACTTTAAAGTGATTCCTTTAGAAATTATGCAGGTGAACTCCCTAGGGACTTTCCACTTACTGGAGTTGGCCAAAGAGAAGGGGGCACGTTTCTTAGAGGCCTCAACTTCTGAAGTTTACGGTGATCCTGAAATTCATCCCCAAGTGGAAACCTATCAAGGTAATGTTAATCCGATTGGTGAGCGTGCACCTTATGATGAATCCAAGCGCTACGCCGAGGCCATGACGATGATGTATCACCGTAAGTATGGGGTTGATACGCGTATTGTTCGTATTTTTAATACCTATGGCCCTCGCATGAGACCAGATGATGGAAGGGTTATTCCTAACTTTATTAATCAAGCGATGAATGGTGAAGATATTACGATTTATGGAGATGGCTCTCAAACTCGAAGCTTCTGCTACGTAACTGATCTCGTTCAGTGTATTCATACCGTAATGTTTAGTGATGATCCTACTCCATTTAATTGTGGAAACCCTGATGAATATACTATCAAAGAAGCAGCTGAATATATTATTGAGACTCTAGGAAGCTCTTCTAAGCTTACTTATCACCCTCTGCCAGATGACGATCCCAAAAAACGTCGTCCTGATCTTACAAAGCTGACTTCCGTCAGTGACTATGCTCCTAAAGTAGGGTTTAAAGAGGGGCTGTTGAATACGATGGAGTATTTTAAAACTCTAAAATAATTAAGGTTATTGTTGATGAAGATTGTGGTTAGCTGTGATGCTTTAGTTGCGCGTGATTATGCAGTATCAATTGTTGAGTCTATGTTACTTCTCTATGAAGAAGCAGAGCTGTATAGCATAGTCCATCATGAGGGAAAAATTCTAGGCCCTGTTGAGCAAAGAAGGATTCACAGTAGTTACCTCACTAATATTTTTACAGATGAAATGGCCTTTGGGGATCAGTGGTGGAAGAAAGCTCACTTAATACCCGGCGCCCTTAAGAAACTCCATATCCCTTGCTCCGTAGATTTAGTGATAAATATCTCCTCTGGATTTTCTCAAGGAATCTCTAAGTGTGAAGGCGTCAAACAAATCACTTATCTTGTTGATAATCAATTTGAAGCACGAAAGACAAAGTTTATTAGGGAAAAGATATTTAGAGGCTATCTTGAAAATTGGGCCGAGAAATCTCTTCTTGAAACAGATGAGCTTTGGGTTCCCACTGAAACATCCGCAGAGCATTGGTCAAAGAAACATAGTAATGTGAAAGTTCTTCCGCCTTTTTTCAAGGCCACAGATTTTCCGCTCTTTCCCGAGGCCACTAGGGCCGCCTTTCCTAATGACTTTTTCGCAGTAGAGGCCAATAGTTTAACGGTCAATAAAGCGGATAAGGTTATTGCTGCACTTATTGAAAAGAATATTAAATTTAAACTCATTGGTCGGGATGCTCACCTTGAATCTTTAAAGGAAAAGTATGGCGATAAGGCCGAGTTTTGGGGATGGCGCTGTGCTGGAGAATTAGCACCAATACTAGCCGCTTCTCGTGGGTATATTTGTTTTCAAGAGTCCGGCTTTCCCATACAGGCGATAGAGGCCCTAAGTACAGGGACACCTGTCTGGTTTAATAAGGACTCTCATAGTCTTCGTTATCTCGATACAAATAAAGAGGGGATTTTTACAGGTATAGACTTTATATCTGAATCCCATGAGCTCTTCAGTAAAATGGATGGATTAGATATTAAGAAAATCCATGGCAGTGTTCAAAAATTCCACGACCTCAAGTTTAGAGCTTGGGTTGATCGCCAAATTAAAAAAGTATCTGAAAGTAATACTGAATCAAAAGAGAATTGTGCTTCTTGCTAAGACATTTCAAAAGAATATTTAAAGTTAATATATAAAATTAAGGATAGATTAATGATATTAATTATAAGCTCTACTAAAGGTAATAATTTTAAATTAGCTGGGAAACTTGCTGATGTTTGTAGTGAACTAAATATTGAAGCAAATGTAATTAGTCTAGAGGACTATGAAATGCCGCTCTTTACACCAGGTGAAGATGAAAAGAATGGTGTACCTGCACAGGCCCATGAGTTGGCGAAAATTTTAAAGAAGTCGAAAGGTTTAATTCTTTGTGCACCTGAATATAATGGTACCATTCCACCCATCTTTAATAATGCGATTGCATGGGTGAGCCGCACAGATGAGGGGGACTGGAGAAGTGCTTTCAATGGTAAATTCTCAGTCGTTGCCACTCACTCTGGAGGCGGAGGAGCAAAGGTTCTCAATTCGATGAGATCAATGCTTGAACATCTTGGAGCAGTAGTACTTCCTCGAACCATTCTCACGACATATTCAATAGAGTTTAAGAAGGACTCTGCTATTGCAATTCTAGAGCAACTGAAGGGTTATATTTCTTAGCGTTTGCCCTTACAATTCACATATCAACTTATTGATGAGGAGAGTATATGAAAAAGGTATTTCTTTTTACGAGCTTCTTGGCGCTATCCATTGGTAGTACTTGGGCCAAGAGTATTTTAGAAACGGTTCAAGAGAGAAAAACTCTTCACTGTGGTGTAACTCAAGGAGTGCCAGGGTTTTCTACTCCTGACTCCAAGGGGCAGTGGTCAGGGCTAGAGGTTGATATTTGTAGAGCTGTGGCCAGTGCGGTATTGGGAGATAAGAATAAAGTGAAATTCATACCTCTTTCTGCTCAATCACGTTTCACGGCCTTGCAATCAGGTGAAATCGATATACTAAGTCGTGTAACGACATGGAGTTTAACCCGAGATACAGCACTTGGACTAAACTTTGCTCCTACGACCTACTATGATGGACAAGGTTTTCTTGTTCGCAAGAAAGATGGAATAAAGAAAATCTCTGATCTGAATGGCGCAACGATTTGTACTCAACAGGGAACGACGACTGAGCTCAATCTCTCAGACTACTTTCGTGCCAATAGAATTAAAATGAAATCGGTTGTTTTTGAGTCAAATGATGAAGTTGTTCAGGCCTTCTTTAAGGGAAGGTGTGATGCTTTTACAAATGATACTTCTGGACTTGTTGCTGAAAGATCAAAGGTTAAGAATCCTGATGATTATATTATTTTGGATAAGGTCATTTCAAAAGAGCCTCTAAGTCCTGCTGTCAGACATGGTGATGATCAATGGTTTGATATTGTAAAATGGTCGATATATGCACTTATCGAAGCTGAAGAGCTAGGAATGACTAGTGAAAATATTGATAGTTTTAAGAAGTCAAAAGACCCAGTGGTTAAGAGATTTATTGGAAAGACAAAGGGCAACGGAAAGGCCCTAGGTCTCAAGGAAGAATGGTCTTACCAAATTATCAAGCAGGTTGGTAACTACGGACAAATATTCGAACGTAATATGGGTAAAGGAAGTCCTCTCAAGTTAGAGCGAGGATTAAATGCACTATGGAAGAATGGTGGATTAATGTATGCACCACCACTTCGTTAATAACTAATAAAAAAAGGGAAGCTTCTGCTTCCCTTTTTTAATTATCTCAATGATGATTGTAAATTAGAGTAATTGAAAGACGCCGAAAATAATAGGTTCAGTTTCAGCTGTTCCATATTGAGATTTATCCTCTCCCATCTTTCCAAAATCGAAGAAGTTATATCCCATTATTTTTAACTGACTCTTATCTGTCTCATGGTCTGATGTCATTTTAAATGCAGGGAACTTATACTTAAGTCCTATATCCCAAGCTTTAATCATTTTAGAGGCATCTTTAAAAGTTTTAAGAGTTCTATACTTGTCATCAGGAAGGCCGGCTATTGCTCTGGTCTTAGCATTTCCTATAGCAAAATGTAGATTACAAGCATAGAGATAATAAGGAGAGTTCTCAAACTCGGGAACGCTAGAAAGCATATTAAGCTTTGCAGGATCCTTTCTTATATACTCTATGATTTGATCTTTAATGGCGAAGAAATCCGATTTTTCTTGAAGAAAACTTTCTTGTTTAAAAGTATCTAGGTTAGAGAAAAACTCAGCATCTCTGAGATCACCTGGTTTGATATCTGGATTTACAAGGTCAAAGAAAGGAATGTCATAACTTTCACAGATCTTGTAAATCACACTTATATCAATTGGAGATTGGCATGTTTCAATACGTTGGAAAGTTCTAAGGCTTAATCCCAGAGTATTGGCCATCTCCTGTTGAGTAATGGAGAGAGAGGTTCGATAGAGTCTAATTTTTGTACTTAATCTTTGTATTGCTTTCACAAGAAAGATTCTAAGTAAAAATATAAAATATTGCTATTATTATTTTTGTGATTTTCTTCACAAGTAGTTAAGAAGGTTTACTAACTCATTAATGAATCTCAAGATTTCTTAATGTTTGATCATTATTTGCTGATTTCTTTGCTTTATCTCTATCAGCGATAAGTAATAATGCAGGTAAGAATACAAGATCTGTAATCAAAGCAAGTGCAAGAATCATAGCGCAGAGAATTCCAAAGTTTCTATTGGGGACAAATTCTGCAAAAACAAAGGATCCAAAACCGACAACAAGTAAGAGAGTTGTTACGATAAGGGCATTACCTGTGATCAGAAATGTTTCAGCTACTGCATGGAGAGGGTCCATTCCTTGTTTTCGATATTGCTTGTAAGAACTAATAAAGTGAATCGTGTCATCAACTGCAATTCCGAGGCAAACCGTACTCACAATAGAGGTACCAATATCAATAGGCTTTCCAAGCATTTGCATTAGGGCCCCTCCAAAGATAAGAGGAACCACATTAGGAAGCATGGCCAGTAAACTGATAAAGAGGTCGTGATATACAACCAGAAGAAGTAGACTTACAAGTATTAGGGCCATGGCCATGGAGCTAAAGAAGGTTTGAACTACTTTTGTATTCATGGAAAGGTATATTGGTGCATTTCCACCAGTTTCCACATGGAGCTGATAGTTCTTTGCTAGAGCAACGATTTCATTAGACTTATTTTCACTTTCTTTAGATGTGGTTAAGTCCCAAGTCACTTTGATTCGAAGGCGACGATTATCCAGGGTGTATTGGTTATTGAGATCCATTCCCTGAGGTAGACCCATTGTATAAAGAAAGAGGAGTTGTCCAACGGCTTCTGATGAATCAGGAATACGATACTCCTTCGGATCACCAGTGTGAAGAGTTTGATTCATCTTCTTTATAATCTCTCTTACTGAGCGAACTCGAGTAATGCTGGGATCTTCCACCATTTTATTCATATAGGCATCAAGTCGATTAAGAAACTCTGGATCTTTAATTCCTTCAGCTTTTCCTGAGTCAACTACAAGTTCAATGCCTCGAAGGCCATCGAGCTTAGTAGAGGTAAAGTCATAGGCCTGACGAATCGGTACTGTATGATGAAAGTACTTCATGGGATCACTATTGACTTCATTGCGAAGAGCTATAAAAACAGAGGCGATACAAAGTGCGCTAAAAGTTAGAAAGATTGGCCAGCGATACTTAAAGACGAGCTTTGCTTTATTCATGGAGGCGACTCGTTTTTCTTCCTCACTCAATTCGTGATGCTTTTTTCCTTTGTTAAATAAATCATCAAAGTGAAATGACTTTACAGGGTACTTATCAAGAGTAGGGGAGAGTAAGCTGATGGCCGCACCAAGAAAGAGATAGGTAAAGAGCCAGGCCAATAGAGTTCCCGCCCCACTTAGAATTCCAAGATCACGAATTGGCGCTAGATCTGTATGAGTAATCGAAAAGAAACTTATGGCCGTGGAGATACTCGTGAGAATAGTGGGTTGGGCATTTTTTGTTAGAGAATAGAGAATACTTTCTTTAGAGTTTTTATCGTGAGTTCTATAGAAGAAGTAAGTATTTAATATATGCACAGCATCTGCAATACAAATGGCCAAGAGTACCCCAGGTATTGCAGAAAGAAGGCTGTTGAAGATAATACCAAAGTGTCCCATGAGTCCAAAAGTTGCACCGACAGTTGTTGCAATAAGAACTAAGGGGACAATGATAGAGGTGTAACTTCTAAATTGGAGAAAGAGCAGGGCCAAAAGAAAGGCAAACATGAAGGGAATGAGAACTTTATTATCCGATGCCGAAACTTCCCTAAAGGCATTATTACCTGCTGCTGGACCGGTTATATAGAACTCAAGTTCATCACTCTTGTGCTTCTTTATAATCTCACGAACTTGATCTACTACAACGGAGAAGTCTGGATCTTTTCCATGAAGAGAGGGAATCATATAGGCATAAATAATAGTATAGGTTGCATCAGGACTTACAAAGAAGTCGGGAAGTACATCATCATTGAGTGCTTTAGTCTTAAGACCTAGAAGTTCTCCGCTTGAATAATTCGCACCTTCCGATACAAAGGGCTCAATGATGATATCGTCACCATCAGCTTCAATATAATTATAATTACTCAGAGACTCTACGCGGATAACATTATCCACTTGCCACATTTCGTCCGTAACTTTGTGTAGAGTATTGAGGTTTTCACCTGTGAAGATACCATTCTTCGCATAGAGGCCTAAACTTATAAAAGTATCACTTCCAAATTGTTGCTCAAAGCGATCAAGTTTTTTTATTTCCTCATGATCACGATCAAACCAAATTCGAGGGCTCCACATGGCCTCAATCGAAAAAATAGCGGGAAGGGTTATGGCCAAAATGACAAAGAAGATTCCAAGGGAATGCCATGGTTTATAGGTTACAAAAGAGGCCAGTCTATAAGACCATTTCATTTTCTTCAGGGTACTGGGGTCAGTGCTTTTGCTCATGGGTTTTCACCTTAGACTTGGAATCATTGGAAACAATATGAAGGTAAAATCCGAGAAAGTGACTGCAGCTCTTGAGGTGGAGAATTTTAAATAACTCTACCTGGAAGACCTTTAATAAAGAGGCCTTGAAGTGATCTAGGCACTGCCCACGGGTTTTCTTCCACGGGATTGTAGTGACGCAAACGCGTCTCGGCAAGACATAGATCCATGATTAATTTGTGGACTTGGTTTGGTCCAAATTTCTGATTTGAGGAGCCCCATGTCATAGGGTAGCTCCTACTATACTTTGGGTGATCTCTGTAGATATCTCCGAGAATGACCGGTCCCTCTAAAGCACCAGAAATTAAAGAGAAATGGCCACCTTCCCATACGGGCTCTAGTGGAGGATTTGAGGATTCCTCTGTTGGAGCCTTGCGTCTATCTGATGTAATAATCAAAGCGGTGTGCTTAAAGCGACCTCTCTTGTCTAGGTAATGAGTAAGTTCTTCGATATGTCGAAGGAGTTCACCAAAGAATTCTTCATGTATTTTGATGGTTTTCTCATCCCATCTATCAAATTCTTCAAAGAGCTTGCCGCCATCTCTCATCGGACCTCTGATCACCGCCGCACTAAGGGGACAATGGGTCTTTGATGTATTCTTCCAATGTTCAAAGAGTCTAGTGAGAGGGGCAGAATCATTTTGGAGATAGTTAATTTCTTGCTTAATTAATGGAGAGTATATCTCTTTTGTTTGAGAATCTAAGGCCAAAAACTCAGCTTCCTCAAGATTAGCTTTTGAAAACTCTTGGTTGAAGTTTTGAAAAATAGATTTTTGAATATCTTCATCGTCTCTAAACCACTCTCTGCGAGCTTGCTTTAAATGCGGTCCTTTTAAAGAAATTCCACGCACACTTAGCCAGTGATCAATGGCCTTTGAACGCTGAGGAAGATCATGCCAGATATTAGGCAATTGATAGCTTCCCCGTTTTAGCTTGAGAGGGCGTTGACCTGCGCTTAGTGATTTTACGTTGAATTGATTTAAGGGATCGGCCCAGAAGTCAAAAACTTCTCTTACTGGGGCGCCTTCAATATGGAGCCAAAGAACCTGAAAGTTCTCAAGGGCAAAGTTCGCCGGTAAGTGACCTTGAAGTAGAGGAAGGCACGAAAGCTGTAGGGAATATTTTAAAAAATCTCTTCTCTTCATAATATTGATATTAAAATTTACCCCAAGGTTATTGTTCAACGATCTCTTTGATTAAGGTAAATCCATCTTGATGTTCAAGGTAGCTCTTAGAGAGCTTATTAACAACTTCATCACTGGGATATTGTTTGTGTATCCACTGATAGTATTTTTTCACTTGGCAGCTATAGAAATTAATATCTTCTGCAATCAGGTTACCTAATTGAGTTAGGGACCTAAAGCGCTTGCCCTTAAAGTATCCTGCGCCATAAGAACTGGAAAAATCGTAATTTTCATTAGTATCTTTGGGCCCAACTTGCCACATTTCGCCACTGTGATCACTTTTTAGAAAAACAGGATAGAGTATTTGGATATTGTCTTCACTACATACTTTTGAAGAAGGAATAAGAGTTAAATTTCTAAAGCCTGAGGCCATTGAATCCATCGGCAAGTGGCAACCAAGACAGGATGCCTCTTTTGTTATGGGATGATTCCAAGGAAGAGCTTTTTCTTCTTTATTTATTTGAAGGAAGTCATCTGTGAAGTTCTTAAGCTGCTGTTGAGTCGTAAATTCACTAGGGGAGGAGCATAGTAAGTTTTGAAAGATTGAATCAACGAGTTTACGGGGAAGCTTTCGAGTCCCGTCCGCTTCATAGAATGCCTTTTCTTTGAAGTGGTAGTAGAGATAGCTTGGAGAGCCTAGGATACCTCCACCAAAGTGTTGATAGATATTATGCTCATTTTGAAAAGGCATCTTTTTTTTCCACTGAGCTTGGTTAGTCGATGGAATTTCGAAAACAGGGCTATTTGTAGAGCGCTCAAAGAGAAATCCTAAAACTTCTCCACTGCCCATGAAAGTAATCTCCCTTTCAATTTTTAGGTTATCTTTATAAGTCTTGCCCTCTAAACCTGTTCGAGTAGAATTAGTGGGATCTTCTCCCTTTCTGACTATTCGTGGCTCACCATAGGCCGTTATAGACTGAGAAGCTTTTCTGCTTTTTTGAAAAAGAGTTCGAGTCAGGTGATAGGCCGGAGCCTGTGGATCAAAAATATCCCATTGATACTTATCGACACATGTTTTTGAACGATCAAGGTCTTTAGGCATAATCCACTGATAGTGGAACTGATTGAAAGTCTCGAGTAGATCAGAGGCCAATAAACTTCTGTCTATTAAAAGGCCATTATCTTTGAGAGAAGCAAACTTAAGAAGCTCATGACAATCCTTAGAGCTTTGGATCTTCTTCAGTCGAGCAAGGTACTTTTCATCACGCTGATTCTCTGGCAGTGCCTCTTCCTTCTTTATATAAGTATCGACACTATTTCCCCCGAGAAAGACCTCAGCACATCTCTCAAACTCGAGAGCCGAAGCATGAAATGACAAGGTCAAAAGCAGGCCAGAAAAGAGAATATTGAAAGGGGGTTTAGAGTTGAAATTTAGCATGTCTGATCATTCTATATTACAGAATTAAGGGCTGCAAAGTTAAAATTCTTATCAAGTGATTCGATTTGTCAGATAGGGGATTTTGTCCTTACAATCTATACTATGAATTTTTGGTACGACCCTAAGAAAAGGGCCATTCTTTTTCAACTTCTTATACTCCTCGTAGTGGGGATCCTTGTGGGAAGCTTGATTTACAACACACAACATAATCTTGAATCTCAAAATATTGCTACGGGATTTGGATTCCTCAATAGTGAAGCAGGGTTTGAAATCTCTGAGACCATGATTGAGTATTGGTCCGATGATACTTACTTAAAGGCACTCAAGGTTGGATTCCTAAATACATTGAAAGTAGGACTCATTGGTAACTTTCTCGCCATTATACTTGGAGTAATTGTTGGAGTTTTGCGTTTGAGCAGTAATTGGCCTGTGGCCAAAATTTGTAAAAGCTATGTTGAAGTCATTCGAAATATTCCTCTGCTTCTCCAACTCCTTTTTTGGTACTCACTCTTTACTGAGATTTTACCCAGTGTAAAGGAAGCGATTTCTCCTGTGACAGGGGTTTTTCTTACTCAAAGAGGCTTCTTTTACCCCGTTCTTGTTGAACATGCTATTTGGCCCTGGGTTAAAGGTATCTTCTTTGTTGGTTTAATTTTCTTTTTTATCTTTTCTCAATTTCTTAAGAAGAAAGAGATGCTTGAGGGAAGAGAGTTTAAGCGTTGGCCAATGGCACTGGCTTTATTAGTCTTTGCTCCAGTCGTGACATGGCTAATTGGGGGAGCTCCATTTGAGTGGGATACTCCCGAGTTGATGGGCTTCAATTTTAGTGGTGGCTCAGGTATTTCCCCAGAGTTTTCGGCACTACTCGTTGGGCTTGTTCTTTATACTGCGGCCTTTAATGCTGAAATTGTGCGAGCAGGTATTCTCAGTGTAGATAAAGGACAGTGGGAAGCGGCTGAGTCTCTTGGTTTAAATAAATTTCAAGTTCTTCGCTTTATTATTTTGCCTCAGTCACTTCGTGTGATTATCCCCCCAATGACATCTCAAATTTTAAATTTAATCAAGAATAGTTCACTGGCCGTTGGAATTGGCTATCCTGATTTTGTCGCCGTGGCCAATACCACAATGAATCAAACTGGGCAGGCGATTGAAGGAGTTCTTTTAATCATGGCCGTCTATCTTTTCTTTAGTCTCTTTAGCTCACTCTTTATGAATATTTATCACAAGCGCACGCAGCTTCAGACGAGGTAGTTTTATGGAAAATCAAAGAGCTGAAGTAAAAGCGCCTATGCAAAATATTGCCATCTGGATGAAGAAAAATCTCTTCTCGTCTCCAGGTAATACTATGCTATCAATTACAGTACTCACACTCTCACTCATGGTTCTAGGTCCCTTGCTTAAATGGCTCATTATTGATTCCGTCTGGGAGGGAAGTGCCACTGATTGTCGAGAAGCTGCGGGGGCATGTCTTGTATTTATTCGAGAGAAGTACCAATTCATTCTCTTTGGCTTCTACCCTAGAGAAGAGCTGTGGCGACCAATTCTGAGTATTACTCTATTTATTCTTTTTCTATGGTGGAGTAAGGAGCCAAAGAGGTGGAGCAAGCGATTACTTTGGCGTTGGCTCAAACTTCTTATTCTTATTACATTCTTAATGAAGGGGGGGCTCTTTGGACTCGCCCATGTTTCTGTAGATAAATGGGGAGGTCTACCTTTAACTCTTCTTCTCTCTTTCTTTGGACTACTCTTCTCCTATCCTTTGGGAATTGTATTGGCCCTAGCGAGAACGGGAACTTTGCCTCTTATCAGAATTTTGTCAGTTACTTATATTGAGCTCATTCGTGGTGTGCCCATGATTAGCTTACTCTTCATGGCCTCTGTTATGTTTCCCCTCTTTCTACCTGATGGAGTGAGTTTTCCTAAGCTCTTGAGAGCACAAGTCGCCATCATTATGTTCATGTCGGCCTATATGGCAGAAGTGGTTCGCGGTGGTTTAATGGCCGTAGATAGGGGACAGTATGAAGCTGCCGATGCGCTCGGACTTAACTACTGGCAAAAGCAAGTTAAGGTCATTCTTCCCCAGGCCCTTAAAATTGTAATTCCACCAACTGTAAATACTTCTATTGGTATGTTTAAAGATACATCTCTTGTGGTTATTATTGCTCTGTCTGATCTCTTAATGACTACAAAGACTGCACTTAAGGATCCCCAATGGTTGGGCTTTTCTGTCGAGGCCTATCTTTTTACAGCATTAATTTATTTTATTTTTTGTTTTTCAATGTCTAGATATTCAAATCGACTAGAAGAAGAGTTTTCCTATTGAATTCTCTTAGGAGTGAAGCGATGATTCAAATTCAAGACCTTAATAAGTGGTACGATGACTTTCACGTTCTTAAAGATATTAATCTCAATGTGGCCGAAGGTGAAAAAATCGTTATCTGTGGTCCTTCTGGTAGCGGGAAATCAACTCTCATTCGTTGTTTAAATCATCTTGAAGAACATCAAAAAGGATTGATTGAAATTGATGGAGTTAAACTCAGTGCCAATCTAAAGCAGATGCAAAAGATTAGAGAAAATGTTGGCATGGTATTTCAGCACTTCAATCTCTTTCCCCATTTGACCATTCTGGAGAACCTAACCCTTGCTCCAATGTGGGTAAAAAAGATTCCCGAGGCGGATGCTGAGAAATACGCAATGGAGCTCTTGGAAAGGGTGGCCATTGCTGAGCATGCTCATAAATATCCAGGTCAACTCAGTGGTGGTCAAAAACAACGTGTGGCAATTGCTCGAAGTCTCTGTATGAGGCCTAAGATCATGCTCTTTGATGAACCTACTTCGGCCCTTGATCCTGAAATGGTTAAAGAAGTTCTCGATGTTATGGTTGATCTGGCCAAGGAAGGAATGACTATGTTGTGTGTAACCCATGAAATGGGATTCGCGCGTCTTGTTGCAGATAAGGTTATCTTCATGGATAAGGGGCAAATTGTTGAGCAAGCATCCCCGGAAGAATTCTTCAACAACCCTCAACATGAGCGCTCTAAAGAATTTCTCTCTCAAATTCTACACTAGCCAGCTAGGCGCTGACCTTCAGAAATAAGAGTTTTCATAACTTCTTCATCAATAGGCTTATTAAATATAAGGCCTATTTGTGAAGGCCTATAGATATGAGAGTAGTTAAAAACTGACCTTCTTACAACAAAGGCCTCAGTATTCATTTTATTTTTATCTCCTCCTATTTGATGGACAGTTATAGGCTCATTTTCCATAAAGTAGGGAAGGGATGTATTGGGAACTTTTAAGCATATTCCACCATTAGAAATATCCTCTATAGGAAGGCTAAAAAACTTACGAGTCTTTCCTCTTCTAACCGAGCATAGAATTTCGATCGTCCTATGTTTTGAAATATTAAATCTCTCAAATACTCTCTTCTCAAGCAGTACAATCTCCCGAGGTATTCCTAAAATAAGGCGATTGGGGGCCAAGGCACTGATCCTTGTTTTAAAGGCCCATAGATCGTTGAGGTCTCGGGAAAAGACATTTTTGATGAGTTCATTATTTATGAATGGGCTTCCTTCCAGAACTGAAACCATGAAGAGATTTTTCTTATAGAGAACCTTATCCACTCCTAGTGTTAAGAAGTTACGTTGCTGAGAGCTTTTTTCTTTTTGCCAGCCTTGGAATATTTCGGCCTGTCTCTCTAAGCGAAGCAGATGCTCAACGAGCTTATATCTTTCCTCAATTTTACGATAGGAACTCATATTTTTACCTTAATGATTACTTATTTATCAATAGAAGGAGTTTAATAGGATTAGGGAACTATCAGAAATTCAGGTAGTTAGATATGGGGTAAATAAAGTAGATTGCCAGAATTAGGAGGTAGGCCCTCATAAACTTCAAGGGCCTAAATGATGTCTGAAGAAAACTTAGTCTAAGAACTCTATGCGATCTGCTCCAATAGGGGCTCCGAGGAACTTATTTACAATAACATGAACACGTTTGAAGTCCTTCTTTGTTCTATGATTGATTGGCCAAGATTCTTGATTATCACCAGAGTTACGTTCGAGCTCAAATGCTTCTGTATTATAACGACCTGTGATGGCATTCTCTGGGTAGCGAATCTGAACAGCTCCCCCATAACTTTCTGTGAAGTTATCAGCAATCACAGTCACAAATTTCTTAGGGATTCCTTTCTTAAAAACTGTACCGTTTCTTACATCTTCCGGAGTGAAAGTATCAGAATCTTTTAAACCTTCTTCGTTATGAATCTCCCATTGAAAGTGATCAATATCTCCCTCTTCATTATTGTACATATAGACTTCACCATAAGTTTTAGAGATATCTACGGTTAGGTGAAGAATTTTTGTCTTGGTCATTTGCGCGAAAATCGTGCTTGTCATAAAAGCGAATAGTATAGCTACGGCCAGTTTCATGCTAACTCCTTAAGGATTATCTAAAAAATTTAATGATCTAACCTAGCAGTCTTTAAATACTTGATCAATTCATGTCAAAGATATTTGGAAAAAATCCATAATTAGGGGATAATAGGTGAGATGCTCAGAAGATACTTTATTTTCTCATTCTTAATGGCCCTCGTTATCGCTACAGCGAAGGCCAATACAACGCTACATGACGACTGTTCCCATAAGAGTGACTCTTTGCAGTGTGTTCAATATATTCGAAATTATGACGCAGATACAATCACTGTCAATGTACCAGGTCTTCACCCTCTTCTAGGTGAGAAAATTTCCATTCGAGTCAGTGGTATTGATACTCCAGAGATAAGAACCAAGAATAAATGTGAAAAAGAAAAAGCAAAAATTGCAAAGTTATGGGTGAAGAAAGTCTTATCAAATGCAAAACGCATCGATCTTCACAACATTCAAAGAGGAAAGTACTTTCGTATTGTCGCCGATGTTTACATTGATGGAGTAAATTTGACTGAAATTCTTCTCGATAAAGGAATGGGCTACCCCTACGACGGTGGTACAAAGAAGAAGGTTAATTGGTGTTTACCTCTTAAACAATTGGCCGCACAATTTAAAAAAGATATAGGGCGAGATACGGCCTCTAAGTAATTATCGACCTTCAATCTAAAGGAATAGATTTGGAAACCTTGACTATAGTTCTCGTTGTCATGAATCTCTTATTATTGGTCTTTGTTTGGCTGCAGCTCAAAGACCGCTCCGAGCGGCCACTGCAAGAAGGCTTCTCAAAAATGACACAAGAGCTCGGGCACTACCTCGTGGATTATCAAGATCGTCAAAAACAGTACCACTCTCAAGAGTTTCAAACTCTAAGATCTACAGTCGATAAGAAATTGGGTGAGGGATTAGATAAATCCCATGCCGGACTGACTCAAGTTCTCGAGCGCCTTGCAAAAATCGATCAGGCCCAAAAGAGCATTGAAGGACTAGGCCAAAATGTGGTCGAACTTCAAAATGTCCTAACTGATAAGAAGTCTCGTGGAATCTTTGGTGAAGTTCAATTGGCCCACCTTTTGGAAACTGCATTTGGCCAATCAAAGGGGAAGGTCTATGACCTGCAGAAGTCTTTGAGTAATGGAAAAATTGCAGATGCCGTACTTTACTTGCCTGAACCTCTAGGCTTAATGGCCGTTGACTCAAAATTTCCTATGGAGAATTACCGTCGAATGGTGGATGGTGAGGCGAGTGCTGAGTATAGACTGGCGGCCAAAAAAGAATTTGCAAAAAACTTTAAGAAGCATGTTGATGACATCCATTCAAAATATATTATTGTTGGGGAGACATCACCTCAGGCCATCATGTTTCTTCCTGCTGAAGCTATTTTTGCTGAACTCTATGCTCGCCACCCGGACTTGGTAGAGTACTCTATCTCAAAGAATATCTGGGTCACTTCACCAACTACTTTTATGGCCACGATGACAACTGTTCAGGCACTCCTTACTAATATTGAACGCAGTAAGAAAATGGATCATATTCACGACGAAATCAATAAATTAGGACAGGAGTTTATTCGCTATGAACAGCGCTGGGATGACTTTTCAAAGCATCTTCAAACCGTGTTGAAAGATGTTGATAAGCTAGAAATCACCCATAGAAAGTTAAATGATAAGTTTAAAGATATTATGGAAGCGTAGAGGGGTGAACCTCTACGCTTTTTTTGAATTAGTATTGTGGTTTTACGATTTCCAGTCCTGAGCCAAGTACCGTCTGTTGAGTCGTTACATGTTTGTTAGCAGGATAAACAAGCATAAGATCTTCTTTTCCTAGCCCTTTTGTAAGCTCAAGAACTCCTGACTGATTCCCAGGCATTGAGATCTCTGTTGGAAGATTACGGAATGCTTGCTCATTCTCTTTTGGAGAGATTGAGAACCACTGATCTTCTAGTCCTAGTCCATCTTCATATTGAATCCCACCTTCATTGAAAGTAGTAACTCTTAAGTGAATACGACCATCTTGACCTTTTGCAATAGCTCTTGGATTAATATTGATAATCGCCAAGTGTGAGTTATGGTATGCTTCCATTGTCTGTAGATCTACAACCGCTGGTGCATAGCTAAGTCCAACTTGGGCATCTCCATTACTTTCATAAACAGCTTGCTCATAGGCCGCACGAATACCTACGGCCGTTGGGAAGTCGAGAAGAATTGAGTAGAATCCTTCTGGTACCAGTTGTCCAAGACCTGATAGGTAAGAGGCCGGCATACCGCCAATCTCTTGATCAGCTTCTTTGTCACCATTGGCATCAAGAAGAACTGAAAGCTCGCATGCTCTCCAATCACTTACTGGATTGAAGATCTTGATTCCAAGTTGAATAAGGTTTTCATTAACAACTCTATATCCAACTGCTTGAAGGTCACAAGAGCGAGACATGAAGAATGAGTTTTCTCCACCACTTGGTTTCTGATCATCTTTGGCCAGCAGGTTAAAGGCCTGAGCTACTCCGGCATTCGGAGAATCATTTTGAAGCTTAAGCTCTACGAGAGCGTCAACCGCATCAAGTTCAGAAGCTGCATGTACCATAAGCTCTGTTGACTTAATGGCCGTTAGATTTTGAGAAGCCCCAAACACTGGAACAGTCATCTGAGTCTCTTCTCCACTCTTAAGTGCAATTAGCCCTTCGTGAAATAGCAGCCCTGTCTTCTCCGGAGAAGTTGATACCGTGATATAAAGGGGTACTTGCTGTGAAGAGTTTGCTTTAACCGTAACCTTTGTAGGTCTCATTGTCATAAGCTTACCGTTTGTAAGCTCAACTGTATAAGTTTTCTCCTCATTAGAAAGGTTCTTAACCGTGAGCACTTTCTTCATTGTCTTTCCAGAGGCCAATTGGATTTGACCAAGACTAAATGAAGAAGGAAGAGCTAGAGCATCGGCCTTAAGAGCATCGTAAGCTTGAACAAGTCCTCCACCTTGAAGAGTTAAAGTATAAGCTGAGTCAACGTCTTGTTTAATGAACTTCGTTCTATTCATTACCAGTGACTTAGCTTCTTCAACTGAAAGTTGTGGAAACTTCTGCTTAACCAGGGCAAGAACACCGGCCATATGAGGAGCAGACATTGAAGTACCACTCATTCTTGTACCTTCAGTTCCACCAGCAATTCGAGCACTTAGGATCTGGTATCCTGGTGCAGAAATTTCTGGCTTAAGAAGACCATCTTCACTTCTTGGTCCTTGTGAACTGAAAGAAGTAATTTGATCAATAAGTTCTGGTCTTTCAACAAGCTTCTCTGAAGCAAGATTTACGATCGCTTCTTTACCTGCTGCAAGGGCTTCTTTAATGATTGTCGCTTCATCAAGAGAAATCATAATCCCTGGGATTTCAACATTTTCGTCTCCACCCATAACAATAGGAGCACCTGGTTGGTTATTGGCCACAACTGCACCAATGGCACCTGCATCGACAGCTCTTACTAGCTTTTCGTAGAAGCTAACTTCACCACGATCAATCAATGCAATATTACCTTTTACAGCGGCTTTAACTTCATCACTAAAGTCCGTAGCAGCTACACCAACATAGACGAGCTTTCCTGATACGGGAGCGTCTTCAATTGGTATTGTAATTGCACCTTCAACTCTCTGAGATAGAAATGATTCTCCATCAACAAGGAACTCTGAACCTGGAAATTTCCAGTTACTATCTGTTGCATCGATTGTTGCGGCTACAGAAAGTGACTCAGCGGCAGTACTTGGAGCACCAACAATATAAGGAGTAGCTCCGCTATTTCCAGCTGAAATGGCCGTAATCATCTTTGAACGTGAAAGATTCTTAAGAGCTAGGGAATAGAGAATATTTGGCTTACCGTAGTTTCCACCAAGTGACAGGTTAAGTACATCAAGACGGTCATCTGGATTACCGTCACCATTTGGATCCATCGCCCATTCAAGAGCTTTAATAACGAGTGTATCTCTAGTTCCACCTTGCTTACCAAATACTTTAAGAGCGTAGAGTTGAGCATCTGGAGCAACCCCAGAGTAAGTGTTCACTCCATCACCGATTCCAGCAACGGTTCCCGCAACGTGTGTTCCGTGTCCTTGCTCATCAAGAGGGTTCTTATCAGGCTTAGGAATCATATATTTCTTAACAAGTGGCCCTGAAGCGAAGTCAGATCCACAGAAATCGAATCCACCTACAACTTTAGTGTTTGGAAAGTGTGGTGTATCAGCAGCAGGGTCGATTGATGTAAAGTCTTCTGGGTTACCTGATCCCCCAAGCATAGCGTGAGTATAGTCGATACCTGTATCGATAATCCCAACTTTAACACCCTTACCTGTGATACCAAGTTCCTCATGGGCCTGGTCTGCTTGAATGTGATTTACACTATTCACTTCAGTTTCTGCCATCTTAATCACTTTATTAAGTTCTTCAGATGAAAGTTTGATCTCAGGTCTCTTAAACTCTGTTTCTTTATAAACACCGTTCACCATACCCAAAGCTTCAATCTGATCGTAGAAGTCTACGGGAACAGAAAGAGCTAGGGCATTAATGGTGAACTTATATTTGAAGAGAAGTTCAGCTTCGCCCGTTAGCTTCTTTGCAGCGGCCAGAGCTTCTTCTTGCTCTTGAGCAATGGCGGCTGCATGCTGTTGGTCGATGACGAGCTTCCCATTTTCATCGAATTGAGATGACTCTAGTAGAGCGGGAGTCTTTAGATGAACAAGTACTACAGCATAGTCTAGTCTCTGATAGCGATCAGCAAAGAGCTTGTGCTCAACAAGATCGATAAGATCAGAAGTACTAGGGGCAAGCTGTGAGCTTTGCTCAGAACAACCTGTTAAAACTAAAGTCCCTAATAGAGATGCTTTTAACAGGTTAGATAGTGATTTTGATATTTTCATTTAGATGACTCCCTCGTGATCAAAAATGAGATCCATAAAAAGGCCAAGATAGTATCTGTGAAGGGTCAGTATTACAATTATTTAGTCGCAACATTTGGCCATCATTTTCTGACATATGTAACACATAAATAATTGGTGGATCCTCCACACTATTCTTGGGTGAAGGATTTCTACCATGAAGAGAGAGAAAATTGGATATAATGCAATGAGTCAGTAATGATTACATGACTATGTAGGAATTATTCGCCTCTAACCTTTTGAATATAGGCAACTGCATTATGAGAGTGAAGAGATTCCCAGTGCTGAATATAGGCATTCCAATCTAGAATTCTCTTTTCCTCATCAAGAGCTTCTGATAAATGACGCGCCACGTGCTCAACAAAAATGGGATTTTCCCCATTGAGAATAGCAAAGGCCTGCTCATCTACTCGTTTTACAAGGCTTTGAGTTTCTGTCGGAATGCTCTTTCTTAAGAGATCTACCAGGTCTTCAATGGAGATGGCCTGTTCTTTATGGAATTTTACTTGAACACGGGCATTCGATCTTTGACTATGGGCAGTAGCAATTCCGTTACCCTCTGTGGTTTTACCTGAACGGAAGTCTTCTTCATATTGTTTGGCCATAGAAAGGCTACAAGGACAAGTTGATGAGTACTCATAGTCTAGTGTTAGGGCAATATCGGTTTGACCTTTGCTATCTTGGGAAGCATTGATTGAGACATTGTAGTATTGCCAGCCCCAATTTTCACTTTTAAGGGAAGGCTGCTTTAATGGATACTTAAAATGCAGGTCTAAATAGGCCTTTCCAATTAAATCTTCATCTTCGAAGTCACGCAGGTCAGTTCTAAAGCGAGTTAGAATTTTATCAATTAAATCATAAGAAATAGGGGCTTTATTGGCCTCTTCCTGAAGAATGGCAGGAAAGCGACTCATATTAACACCAGTCTTATGAGATTCAAGACAGATGAACATCGAAGCTTCCGAGTCATGATTCATAACAAGGCCATCGGCATGCAGATAGTTTAAGGGAATGCGAAAGCGCTCAATTCCAACTTTAGGGATTGCTATATCGTGGGCACTAGGAAGCTTTTGGAAGTCGTTAAGTCCGGTATCATCTTTGACCGCACAATCCATTACATCCTTTCCGAGCTTACGTTTCGAGTTACTCATTGATTTTGCCTGTGTATTAGTTTCTGTCTTTTTTAGCATCATTATACTCCGAATCTTGGGAGATCCATGTCATAGAAGGGTGTGTATAACATAAATACGTTACTTTATAACCTATTTTAATGGACTCTTTTCTTTATATTGGGTTAGATTGCCCATGGCAAGGGCCCAAGATTAGACACGAGATATGGTATAATAGATAAGTCCATAGGGCCTAAGTATAAGTGTTAAGGATTAAGAGCGATGAAGATTTCACTATTTTATAAGAATGTAACAGTACTCGATTATGCTTATTTAGATGACCATCTTGGAGTTGTTGGTGATGCCCTTAAGGTTCACGTTGAGTTCATAGGTAAAACCGATGAAGAGGGAGTCGTATATGACTTCAGCTATGCCAAGAAGAAAGTGAAAGAGATTATTGATCGTGATTGCGATCATCGCCTTGTTGTTCCTACTGGATTAATTGAAGAACTTGCTGGAGGTAAGGCAGCTTTCAAATATAGCTATGGATTAAATGACGACGAAATCACTTATGAATGTCCTCGTCAGGGGATCTGTGAGCTTCCTTTTCACCACGTTAATAAAGTAACGATTGCCTCTTATCTAGAAGAGGTGATTTTGGCCGAAATGCCAGAGACTGTCTCGGCAGTAAAGATATCTCTTGAAGATGAGAGTTTTGGACTTCTTGATGGAAAGAAGAAGCCAACCTTTCACTATTCTCATGGTTTAAAAGAGCACTATGGAAATTGCCAGCGCTTATTTCATGGGCATAAGAATACTGTAGACGTTTTTATCAACGGTATTGAAAGTTGGGAGATGGAGAATTATCTGGCCCAAGAATTATTTAAGAATACGATTCATTTTTGTAAGTGGGAAAATGTTCAAAATAAAGAGGAAGTCTTAAAGTTTAGTGCAGGCCAAACCCCTCATGGGGTAGTAAAAGAGCTTGCTCAAGTTGAGATTGCCTATACTTCGGCCCAAGGTGAGTTCAAGGCAAAAATCCCTGGTAAGGAAGTCTTCTTTATGGAGAGTGAATCCACTGTGGAGAATCTATCGATGCTCTTTGCTCAAATCATTAAAGAGAAAGTAGGCGAGGGAAAGTCGGTTATGGTTCGTGCTTATGAAGGTGTCGCAAAAGGGGCCATAACTTCGTTATAGCCCGATAAATTCTCTGATTACTCTTCAATACAGTAAATATCGTAGTCTTCAATGGTGGCAAAGAGTTTTCCATTTTCATCCACGATATATCCATAGGAGTTACCTCCATCACATGAATCTTCAATGGTATAGACGAGGCTTAGGGTATGTCCTTCGAATATTAGTCTATCTTGAGTAAGTGCATTTTCACACCATTGGCCTTCAAATGGTCCAATAAGATCAACAACGGCAGGGCTTCCCATTAGAGACTCTGAGAAAGTGGGTTTTGCTACATCATCTTGATAATCAAACTCATCACTTTCACTAAATGTTCCAAGGGAGAGATATCCATCTTCAGCTTGTGCTTCAAGTTTCTGGCAAAGAGTTTCAGCATGAGTATTCAGTGTTAGGATAAATAGAGTAAGTAGGCTTAAAAATTTCATATGATCTCTCCGGTGATGAGTTATTCTGTCAGAGAGGGTATAGCATCAATTCTTTAAATCACAAAGGGTATATAGGTTTATATTATCTATCTAATTATGAGATATTGTGGTAAAAAAAAGACCCTCTAAAAAAGAGGGTCCATTTTATAGTAATTTGTGACTGATTAAGCTGCTTCACTGTCTGTATCATCAGATGATACAGGAGCCGCTTCAGCTGCTGGAGCTTCAGTGGTCTCTTCTTCAACCGGCTTAGTCTTAATGTGAGCACAAGTAACAAGTACTCTTGAGTCATCGCCTTGATACCAAGTACAACCTGGAGGAGGAGTTAAATCACCTAGAGTGATTTTTTCTCCAAGGTGAAGTTCAGCAACATCAATTTCAAAGTACTCTGGAATTGAATCTGGCTTACCTTCAAGTGTAATTGATTCGAATTGTACGTGAACCATTCCACCTTCTTTTTCACCTGGTGCATGTCCAGAAACTCTTACTGGAACATCGATATGTGTTTTTTCATTCTTACCAACAAGTTGGAAAGTTACGTGAAGCATCTTGTGTCCAACTGGAGTCCACTGGATCTCGTCGATTGATGCTTTGAAAGGTTGACCATTCCAAGTTACATCAAACATTGAACCACGGTGCCAATGACTAGAGTGCTTTGTATTTACAAAACATACGCCTGGATCAATTGAACGTCCGTGAACGGCCGCAGGAACAAGTCCTTGCGCCCAGTAATGATCTCTTCTTTTATTATTCATACGTGTTTCGTCACGTGGGGTGAGCTTTAGCTCCATGAATACCTCCTTGTATCCTATTGGGCATAATAATAATGCTTAATCATTTTACCAAGCTTACTTGGATGCGCGGCAGTGGGAAATTTGTCCCCATGATAAAAGTCATACAGTAAAAACAGTAGGTTATAGATATAATGGCCATACGATTTTACATACTCTCTTACATTTCACGATATATTGGAGCATAGTTAAACAAACTTAAATAGTCGGATATGAAAAAACTAATATTGTCCTTTACCTTAGGCCTTCTTCTTTCTCCATGCTTTGCTGCGGATATCATTACTGATACTCCAGCAAAGGGTCTCTTTAAATCTCTCTTTATTAAAGGTGGAGATATTTTTTGTAGTGCTAATCACTGCTCCCTACAAGGCCATTGTATTTTCGATCGAAGTACAGATCATTCACTGAAGTTTATATGTGAGATAAATGAGGAGATTGTACTTGGAGCAGGTGATTCTGAGGGCCTATTCAGAGATATTTTTGATGCGTCTTTAACGATGGATGGAAACTGTAGTGCTCACTATTGTGAACTAACTGCAACTTGCGAGTATTCACGTTTAGTTAGCGAATCCATTTATCAATGTGAAATATTTTGAAGTGACGGTGGATGATCACCGTCACAGATGAATTATTAAAGGCTATTGATGTAGCTACGCCAGTTTTGAGCTAGCTTCTTACCTGATTCATAAGTAGAGGCCTTATCAAGAACTGAAAGAGCTGTTTTATAATCTTTGAGCTGAATGAAAGATACGGCCTTTTCAACTAGAACCTTTCCAAGCATTTCCTTTTTAAGACCTTTTTTGATAGCGAGATCAAAGTACTTAATTGAAGTTCTGAACTTTTCTTTTTCAAGATAGAGTCTTGCTTGGAGAGCAAAGAGTTTTCCATCATCAGAAAGATTAGCGGCCTTCTCAAGTACCGGAAGTGCATCGTCATACTCTTTTGCCTGAATAAGACAATTGGCATAGAGCTCGTAATTCTTCTTAGTTGGCTTCACTTGCTTATTATTCATGGCCACCTTCATAATTTGGCTGGCCTCATAGGGTAGCTCATTTGAAAGGTAGAGGCTCACGATATTTTTGATTTCACCTTCTTCTTCAAGAAGATTGAGCTTCATGGCAAGTTCAAGGGCCGAAAGGGCTGAAAGACCTTGGTTATTACTAAGAAGACTTCCGGCCAACTGGCTCCAGTAAGACTTTTTTCCATGATTAAGCTCCACTAACTTATAGAGGAATTCTGCAGCTTCTTTGTAGCGCTCTTTTGTATAGAGAAGACTTACTGCAAATACGAGCCAATTCTCTTTAGGACGCTTAGACATCTTAATGGCCTTCATTACTAGAGTAAGGGCCTTGTCTTTTTGGTTCTTGTTATAGTGGATCGTGGCCATGAATACATAGGCATCAGGGTTTTCACGATCAGATAGAGCAAACCAAATATTCAATGTTTTCTCTGCAGAAGTATAGTCTTCAGCAACAACTTGAAGTTGAGCAAGAGCAAATAAACTCTGAAGAGTAGGCTCATAGGGAAGAGCTTCCGTATCTAAGGACTTTTGAAAGGCGTTACGGGCTTCTTTGTATTTTTCAGATTGAGCATAGGCATAGGCCATGGTTTGCCAAGCTTTTGCCATCTCAAAAGGACGATAATTACCTTTTGATGTAATACCACTGAGAATCTCAATCGCTTCCTTTCTATTTTCCTTGGCCATTAATTTACTGGCACGCAGAAGTCTCTTATTTACGGCCTTTGAGGTAAGGCCTGGCATTCTTGACTTTAGTTTCTCTTTATACTGAGGAGAGGCATCGAGTGCGAAAGCCTGTCCAGCAAGGAGAGAAAATAAAAAGAGGCCAGTTGTAATATATTTCATAGGATTTAACCTTTTTATAATTTTTACTTTCTTAGTTTAAAATCAAGTTGAACCATTAGACCACGTCTAGGCTCAGGTTTTCCATCAACAATCTTTGGCTGATACTTCCATTTAAGAAGGGCCCTTTTTGCAGATTGATCAAATAGGCGTGGAGGGTTTGCTTTAATGATGGATACATTTTCAACAGCACCGGTTTCATTAACATCAAACTTAAGTTGAACCCATCCCTCTTTACCGGCCATGGCCGCTTTTCTCGGGTACTGAGGTTCAATTCTCACTAGAGGCATAACTTCACGATCTCCGCCGCCGCCGCCGCCTCCGACGCCACCACCAAGATATGGTCCTGAACCAAAGGCGAGTGAATCTGCTGCGATAGGTGCGGCCATGGCCATTTGTGGCTGTGGAGCATCTACTTGCGAGTTTACACTCATTTTTGGCATATCAGGTGCCTTCTGAGGTGTTGGTGGTTTCTTAGGTAGGGAACGTGATCTCGTTTGTAGACTAGATTGGGAAGCAACACGAACGAAGTCAATAATTTGATCTTCTGATGAAGTTCCTAGGTCTACTGGCTGAGATACTAGAGTTGCCATGATATAGAATAGGAGCAAGGTTACAGGAAACCCTAGTACTAGAGCTACTCCGTAAATTTGTCCTTTTGATTTCAGGGCCATGCAGTTTTCCTCTTTGTATTTCTAATTGTATTTAATTTTTTAATTAGGAAACACTTCTCTTAAAGTTTTCACCTTGTTTAAGGCGCTACGACAAGGAAGGTTTCCTATCATTCACAGTAATATTTCTGATTAACTACCTTGAGTAGCCGCTACAGAGATGTCTTTCACACCGGCAGCTCTAATCTGATCCATTACTTTAACTAAAATTCCAGTTTTACTGTCCTTATCGGCCTGTACAACAATTGAGCCTTCAGGACTTTCAGCATGAAGTCTTTCAATATTGGCACGAACCGAGCGGATATCAACATTACGCTTATCGATGAAAACATCACCATTTGCTCTAATGGCCACAAAGATAGAAGCTTTCGGCTTCTTCTCTGCTGTAGCAGCACTAGGACGATTTACTTCAACACCGGCTTCTTTTACGAAACTGGTAGTAACGATAAAGAAAATAAGCATGATGAAAACAACATCAAGCATGGGCGTTAGGTCAATGCCTGCTTCTTCTTCTGCTCCAGAGAGTCTTTTCTTTCTCATATCAAATTCCTATAAAAACTAAATCATCAAGTTGTGATTTATGGTCTTCTATTAATTAAATTCTGGCGTCATCTCATCTTCAATAAAGGCCTTGGTCTTCTTGGCCTTTCCTTCGAAGAGACTTCCAAAATAAAGTCCTGAAAGTGCTGTCACCATCCCTGCCATAGTAGGAATAGTGGCCATGGAAATCCCTGAGGCCATAAGCCTAGCATTACCTGTACCGGTTAGGGCCATTACATCAAATACAGCAATCATCCCCGTAACTGTCCCTAGAAGTCCGAGTAGGGGACAAAGGGCCACGAGAGTCTTGATATAGTTGATATTCTGCTGAAGCTCAGAGTTAACCTGAGAGATTTCACATTCACGAATCTTGTGAGCAGTCCAACTTTTGCGATCAGATCTCTTCTTCCATGCTTCAATCGTTTGGTTAACTAATTGAGGAGCGCGAAGCTTGAAAAATAAGGCGCGCTCCAAGATCAGTAGCCACAGAATGAAGGTCGTGAAGAAGATGAACTTGAGTACATCTCCTCCCTGGGCCAAGAAATCAGAAATTATTTCTAAAAAATCGTACATTTTATAACTCCAGTTCTATCTCTTATTTAAGACGAACATGTTGTTTTTAAGCTTCGTTCTCTACACGCTTAGATAGTAGTCCAGCTGCTTGCTCTTCAAGGATATGAAGTAATCCCTTCGATTTTGAGTGAACTACATTGTGAAGAAGAAGAAGTGGAATGGCACAAACTAGACCTAGTACAGTTGTAACTAGAGCAGTTGAGATACCACCGGCCATAAGCTTAGGATCACCAGTACCAAATAGGGTAATAGATTGGAAGGTACCAATCATACCTGTAACTGTACCAAGTAGTCCCATAAGAGGTGCAACCGCAGAAAGAATCTTAATTGTTGGAATTCCTCTTTCAAGTCTTGGGGCCGTCTTGAGGATAGTCTCATCAAGTTTAAGCTCTAGAGTCTCAAGGTCGTGACCTTTATTATTCTCAAAAGCTCTAATGAGTTGACCTACAGGGTTTGACTCATCAACAGTTCCAGGATTGTTAAGTTGATCTTTGATTTTCTTTCCTTCTTTACTAAGAGTAACCATTCTCTCTGCAACAAGGATAAGTCCAATTCCAAGAAGGAAAAGAATTACGTAACCAACAACACCACCTTGGGCCACTCTTTCACCAAGGCTTGGAGCTTGAACAAGCATTCCAAGGATAGCACCACGAGATGGATCAAGTCCAAATGGCTCGTAACCAGAAGATGCACCTTCTAGATCTTCGATCATAGAAAGGTATTTCCCTTGAGGCTGACGAGGAAGTTCAATGATTTGATTTGTTTCAGATTGGTAAGATAGATATTTTCCATCAGATACAATATTGAAAGCACCTACACGAGTAACTGTCTTATCAGCTTTTTGTCCATCTGGTGTAACAACGGAAGCATTAAACTTAACCACTTTTCCTGACTCAGTAAGCTCTCTTTGAATTTCATAGAAAAGCTTTTCTAGATCAGCAGCATTGGGAAGTTTTCCACTTTCTGCAAGTTGTGCCATGAACTTATCACGCCCAGGGTATTGAGCACTGATATTTGAGTTTTGGAATTGACCTTTGAAGTCACCAGCGATTTGCTTAACCACACCAAACATCTCACCAAGGTTACCCTTTGCAATACGTAGGCTGTCTTCAAGCTTTCCAACTTCTTTTTCATTTGATTCAAATTTCTTTTGAAGTTGAGCTGTGATGGCCTCAAGTCTCTTGAGTTCTTTCTTTTGAGTCGCAAGTGCTGCTGATTGCTTATTCTTTTCCTTAAGGAATTTAGCTTCTCTTTTAGAAAGTTGTTTACGGTTGTCGATTCGCTCTTTCTTTACTTTAAGAAGAAGCTCATCAAGGTTCTTAGGGGCTTGAGCAAATGCACTAGCTCCTGTTGTAAGTAGTGTTAGCGTAAGGAGTAGATTTCTCACTGAGCACCTCCTGCAGTTTGTGCAGCTGAAATAGGAAGTTTAACCAGCTGAGGAGCTGATTGCTTCTTGGCCATTTTAATGGCCTCTTGAATACTCTTCTTGTAAGAGCTATCAAGAGTTTCCCACTGACGAGTTTCGTTGTTAAAAAGTCCAGACTCTTTGGCATCAAGTGTTTGATACATAAAGGCAACACGTCCGATTCTTAAGTAATCAACTGTTTTCTCTGTACCATCTGCTTTACGGATTCCTCTGTAAGCTTCAATAGTACGTCCGTAGTCATTTTCAACTTGGTAAGCTTCAAGAATTCTACGGAACTTTTCTGATGTAGAAACATCCGCGCGAGTTAGCATGGACTTAAGGTCACCAACTCTCTTTGCTCTCTCTTCTGGAAGAAAAGGAACATCAAGGTTTACGATTTGCTCAAAGTTAGCAACTTTCTCAACCATCATAGGAACTACTTTCTTAGCAGTATCCGAGATTTCTTCAATTTGTTCAGCAATCGTTACTTTTTCTTGCTCTTGAGTTGCAATAATCTTTCTTAGTTGATCATTGTAAATCTTAGCATTTTCAATTTGCTGAGTTGTTTGGCGGTATTGTCTCAAAATTTCTTGAGTTTGATCAGAGAGCTTATTTACTTTCTGTTGACTCTTTTGAGCATCTACCAAGGCCTTGCTTTCTTCCTTAACTACATTCTTAGCTTTGTCCCCACTTTCGGCGTGAATAGCGGGGACGAGGCTTGTAATGATTAAGGCGTAGACTAGTGATTTCATATTTCTATCCTTTCCTCTAATTTATATTGAGTAATAATTAAAATCTCTGTGCGTAAGACATGAAGATCCTACGACCGATATTGTCGTATAGGGAATCATTAAGTCTTCCATTTGGATTTGTTAAATCAAGTGGTGGAGTTTTTCCTAGGATATTTTTAATACCAAGAGAAACAGTTCCGTTGATTTCTTCAATAATGTAACTACCTTGAAGGTCAACTCTCGTGTAAGTCGCAAGCTTCGTTCTATAGTCGGCCATGTAGTTAGGACCTGTTGTAATGAACATAGAAGAGAAGTTTAAGTTCGACGTTGGAGAGTATTGGGCCGTAAGGTTGTTTCTCCACTCTGGTGCACCAACAAGGTCAAGTTGTGACTCGATAGGAAGACCAGGGAATTGCTGAATATCGTACTTAAGCATATAAGATGCTTCGTTTCTGATTGTGAAGTTACCAAAACCTTTTACGAAGTCATTATACTGAAGACTGAAGTCAAGCCCAGAGAGTGTCTGCTCAGAAAGGTTTTGAAGTTGTGTTCTTACTTCAAGAATTTCACCTTTACCTGAACGAGTAATACAAGTGTTATAAGGAGAACCAGCTTGTCCAGCACCGTTAGTACCACAAGCGTTGAAGTTAACTCCATTTCTTTCCGCAAGCGTTAGACCACGGTAAGAAACACCAACTACGTTCTCAAGAGCGATATGCCAGTAATCAAGTGATACTGAGAACTCTTTCGTGGCCTGAACTACTGTACCCACAGAGAAGTTCTTTGATTTCTCTTGTTGTAGACCAGCGTTACCACCACTATAAGCTTGGTACTGCTGAGCTTGACAGTCTCCTGTCTCTGCACATTTTACTTCGTCAACAAATGTTGGAGAACCTTGAGTTGATTCACGGTAAAGTTCTGTAAGAGTAGGGGCCTTGAATCCTGTCCCGGCTGAAGCACGGAAAAGGATGGCCGATACTGGCTTATACATAACACTAATTTTTGGGTTGAAAGTATCTCCAAAGTCAGAGTACTTGTCATAACGACCAGCAAGTTGAACATCAAGACCAGTCATTACTGGAACAGCAAGTTCCATAAACGCTGCACTTGAGTGACGTGTCCCCGAACCTGCAGTATAGGCACCACCACCAGAAACATTGAGGTTTCTTGATTCAGTGTCTACGCTATCAGAATAAGTCTCGTACATATGCTGTCCACCAATCGCCATTCCAACAGGACCAGCTGGTAGATCAAAGAGCTCACCATTTGTTCTAAGTTCAAGATAATCAAGTCTTGATTCTGTATTTTGCCATGGAAGGTAGCGATCTACGCTACAGTCAGTACCAGCAAAGATATTACATGATCCGTCTGCAATAGCGGCACTAAGATCTGTTTTCTTAACATAACCAGAAGGACTGGTTGTCTCTCTTTCAATTCTTTGAGTACCAAGAGTTAGGTCAGCTTCCCAAGTGTCACCGAAGTAACGAGTAAGACCTACGTTACCACCGTAAGAAGTGGTTTCCATTTCGGTGTCTCTTGTCCCTAGAGCAAGTGATCTCCAGCGAGCAAAGTCGATATTTGATCCCGCATTTAGAGTTTGACCATTGGCCGTATTGAGTGTTGTCCCTGCTGGAACATTGAAATTTGTAATCGTCGTCGCACCTGGAGCATAACGATACCATGTATCTTTCTTCGTCGCTTGAAGAAGTGCATGTACTTCAGTCATTCCATCAATTTCGTATCTCATATTAGAGAGAACGTTGACTTGCTCAATTTGAGGAAGGTTCGTTGAGTACTGTGTGTAATCAAAAATACAAAGGCCATCTGCTGCTTGAGACGCCGTACATGTTGTGTTTGAAGCCGTGAATTCAGAAGTGGCACCTGTTGTGGCATCCGTATCAACGATGATATTTGGAGTAGGAGCGAATGTCGATTCTCCACCGTTACTCCACTGACGATCTTTATCGTATACTTCTTTGTTTGATCTATATTGAATAGATGTTGTTGCATTGAACTTATCTGTTGAAAAACCGTAGAGACCAGAAACCGTTGTACGCTTTCCACCTTCTTCTTCTGGCATTTCGTAGCGAATACTAACTTCTCCACCACTATAGTCTTTCTTTGTGATTACGTTAATTACACCACCCATGGCATCAGAACCATAAAGAGCGGCCGATGAATCTTTAAGAACATCAATTCTTTCTACAGCGGCCATTGGGATAAGGTTGAGGTCAACCGTTCCATCCACACCATCTTTAGCAAGTCTTCTTCCGTTAAGAAGGATAAGAGTTCTTTGAGCTCCAAGACCTCTAAGAGAAACAGAAGCTGTACCACCTGTTACTGAACCTGAAGTTTCACGCCCAGAACCAAATGAGTTGGCCGACATTTCACGAAGAACGTCAGATACAGAGTTGTAACCAGTTTGGTCTAAGTACTCTCTGTCGATCGTTTGGATTGGTTGAGCGCCTTCTAGATCTACTCTCTTAATGTAAGATCCCGTTACCTCAATTTTTTCTACTCTCTCACCATCAGCTTGAGCGAATGCGATCGCTGGTGTTGCTGCTAGTAGAATAAGTGATGATTTAAATTTCATACTCTCCCCAGGTTAGTGTGTGTGCGTATTGAACCATCAGCTCTTTACTTCACATTTTTTTAGTTCTTAAGTGGCCTTGGTACTCTCTCTAACTAAATGACTAAGTCTCTCGTTTATAGTCAAAATATAGTCAAAGGAAGTCCTTCCAACTGTTGCCGTTTCAAAATCCACTAAAAATCAAGTCATTAAAATGCCTGATTATATTAGTTTATAATTATGGGCCATGATTTTAGTCCGCTCGGAATCAATTTGTAAAATTATCTTGAGAGTTTTTGAGGAATTTATTTGCAATCATAAGACTTTGTTAGAAATTGATGCTTGACCTTATAGACATTACCTAAGAATGGGCTTCTTGGAGTCAATTTGACTCCGAACGTTTGGGTTTTTCTTTCCCATTTCTATGTATGCCGCCTTGCGTTTTTAGCTTTGTGGCAAGAAAGTTTATAATAAATTAAACAACGCTTTGCGGAATTTGTGCAGTGAGACATCGTCTCGCTAAAGATATTTTATGACTAAACATAAACTTAAAGACCTTATTGATTCTCTAAAAAGAAAGAGAATGTGGATAAATTTCTTCTTCGGATTCTCTGCTGGTCTTCCCATAATGCTCGTTCTCTCCCTTGTTAAAATTTGGTCAAGGCGAGAGGGAGTTGATTTAACAACAGTAGGTCTACTGGGCCTTGTTGGCATACCTTATTCTCTGAATTTTCTCATGGGCCCCTTTGTTGATAGTTTTGAAAATAAAAAAATCGGCAGAAGAAGGACATGGTTATTCTTATCCCAAATGGGACTTATCGCCTCTATCTTCGCTTTGAGCTTTTGCTCTCCGCTATCTTCGATTGAGAATGTTGGCCTTGTTACTTTAGTGATTGCCTTCTTTGGTGCTACTCAAGATGTGGCGATAGATGCCTATAAAAGAGAGATTCTTCCGGAAGAAGAAATTGGAATGGGCTCATCTCTCTATGTCTATGGCTATCGCCTAGGAATGCTCGTCACGAGTGGGGGAGGACTATGGCTGGCCGATCCCGAAACCATGGGGCTCAGTTTTCAAGAAGTCTTTCGCTATATTTCTCTTATAATGATTGTAGGCCCCATCACTACCTTTGTGGCCAAAGAGCCTGAGGTTCTTGAAAGAGGTGCCGCAAGTTTGAAGCAGGCGGTAGTCGAGCCAGTCGCAGACTTTCTAAGCGAGCATGGCTGGACAAGTGCTCTTAGTATTTTAGGGCTCATCTTTTTTTATAAATTCGGTGACTCATTAGTGGGAGGTATGCTCGGAACTTTCTATGTCGATATGGGCTACTCCAATAAAGTTATTGCTGAGGTAACCAAAGGAATAGGCTTCTTTTCTTCTATGGCAGGTCTCGCCGTTGGGAGCTTAGTCATTTACCGCTTCGGAGTTCGTAAGAGTTTATTTACTTTTGGTCTCCTCCAATGCCTCTCAACTCTTTGTTTTATTCTTTTGACATGGGAAGAGTTTAAAGGGGGATGGTGGTCGCTGGCCATGGTGATTGGACTTGAAGATTTTAGCTCTGGAATGGGGACAACAGCTTTGATTACTTTTATGTCAACGATGACTAATAAGAAGTATACGGCCACCCAATATGCTCTCTTTGCGAGCCTTGCTGCTTTAGGAAAAACTTTATTTGGTGGCAGTGCAGGCTTCTTAGTTGAAAAACTTGGTTATGCTAACTTCTTCTTGATGGGCTGCTTTCTGGCCATTCCTGGATTAGTTCTTATTTTTGTCCTGAAAAAAATTGAGCGCAACCCCGTACAATAAAATTATGATCGTGATATAGTAGACTCTATGGCATTACAAATGTGGAGTTTATTCCGTTCTCAAGAAATTATAAATCATCTCAATAAAGCACTTATTGAAAAGATCCCTATTACAATTTGGCAGAGCTCAACTCAGCACCTCTATCAACTAAAGGGAAGCCTTATTCAAGTTGATGAGAAAAAGTGCGCAGTACTATTAGATGATATTGACTTTGAACTTGTCGAAAATGAGATTCTCTACTTTCATTGTGAAGGTAGAGATATTATTTTTAAGAGGGATAAATATTCTTTGAATGATCATGAGCTCTCTTTCAAAACACCTAGTGAATTGATGTTAAAAGAGAAGAGGCGTATTTCGCGCTTTACCTTCAAGTATCAAGACTTCAAAGATACGACTTTTAGTTTTGCCTTGGCCGAAACAGATGACAATGGTGAAGAGGTTCTGAATACAGTATCCTTTACTTTAGTTGACTTGAGCATCGCTGGAATGGGCTGTATTGGTGAAAGAAAGCAAGTTGAATCCCTAAAAGAGGGAAGTGTTGTTTATATTAATCAAATTTCTGATCAAGATTTAGAATCAAAACCTTTAAAAGGAGTCGTTCGCTCTCTCGCTGAATATGATTTGAAGGAAGGGGTTCACTTTACTGGGGCCAATGCTAAAAATATGCGAGTAGGTATAGAGTTTGATCAGGCCATTGATGAAGTTCAATACCAGTCAGTTCAATCCATTATTAAACGCACTCAAAAGAAAACAAAGGGACTCGATATCGATGGCTTCAATGGTCTAAGTGAGACTGAGCTTCTCCGAGTGATTAAGAAAGCAGGAGAAGAGAATCCCGTTTTGGCGGCCGAGATTATTGAACAGTCGGAAGATATTGATCGCCTGCGCTTTCTGACCCCTGAGATGAAGAGTACATTTTGGAAAGAAGTAAACAAGGACCTTTTGGCCCAAGCTTTACGGGTGGCCTCTAAGGAGCTGATCTTTACATTACTTACTGATGTTACTGATAATATTAGGGAAGAGTTCCTAGAGGAGCTTGATCGCCCAAAATCTCTGTCAGGAATTTCTAAGGCCCAGAGGAAAATTTGCGAATTTATTCACCAAAGAGAGCGTGAAGGGCGATTTGTGCTCTCAGCGAAGAGCTATGTTAAGTATGTATGACTTATTTTACTCCTCTATATTATTAATTACTGAATGATTTCAATAATATATCTTTATGGAAGAAAGATTCTAGTCTTTGAGCAAATCAGTCTTAATGATAAAATCACATTTAATGAGTGAACAAATGTGGAGCCTTGATGAGCAAGGCCGTATCTATGAACTTTTAAAATCTGTGGTTGAAAATCGCAACTTCGTTAACGTTTGGCAGAGGTCGGCCGCTAATACGACCCAGGCCAGAGGTGTGATTAAAGACTTAGATCGCAGTAAATGCTCAATTGCCTTTAATAAGTCTGTTGGGAAGGATTTCTTTGTTCCCGGAGAAACTCTTTATATACATTGCGAGGGAATCGACATTATTTTCAAAAAAGAGAACTTTTCTGCTGATGACGGTGGGATAGTTTTTAAGACTCCAACAAAAATGATGGTGAAAGAAAAGAGGCGGATTGAACGGCTACGCTTCAAGTACCAAGATTTTAAAGAAGTGGAGTTTTCGTATAGTAAAGATGGAGAAGTTCATAAAACAAAGCAGATGCTTCTTGATATTAGTATCTTAGGAATTGGTTTTATCGCTCCTAAGCTTTTGGCCACTAATCTCGAAGTTGGGGATGAGATTACAATTCATATGATGTCGGATCAAAAAATTGAATCAGATTCTTTTAAAGCGAAAATTGTAAATCGAATTGACTCAGAAGAAAGGGACTTATACTCGGATGAATATATAAAATTCGGGGTGGAGTTCGAAGAGCCCTTGGAGCTTGTGATCTTTC
>JBLWXW010000009.1:100605-123715 GCA_048267265.1 Bacteriovoracaceae bacterium | reverse complement strand
GTTGCAAAGTAAATTGATCACTCGATCAAAGCGAGTATCTGGTCATGGAGTTGTTGAGTTCTCTGGCCTTCCTGAGAAGAAAGTTTTAAAGGCCGTAGATGATTTGAAGAAGGCCGGCTTTGGCGCCATAGGTGAGCTTGAATTAGAACTTCTTATTAAGTATGGACAATATTATAAGCCTATTCTCATTCATGGGATCAATCCAACAGGTGATTTACCTTCATTCATTGAAGGTCGTGTTTTTGATGAGCTCATTCTTCCTCGCAGCTTAAGCATGAATTTAAATGCGGCGATTGGTGACCTTGTGAGGCTGCTTAGTCCCGCTCATCTGGATTCTTTTATGGGTGATATTCCAAGAATGTCTTCTCTTTATGTAGACTACCTGGTTTCTACTGATGTCCAAGAGGTCGATGAGTTTCACGGTTGGGCCAATCTTCTTCGTATTCAAAGTTTAATTAGAAAACGTACTCTCAATCGCATAAGGCTCTTTGGAGAATATGATTCTTCCCAAGTGGAAATGATCCTAAGGCGTCATGATATGGAAGAAGCAAGAATATATTCGTGGGAGCAGAAGAACTCGACTCTTGTATGGGCCCTGGGTCTTGAGACAACAGTGATGGTTTTTCTCTTTTCAGCAATGACCCTACTTGTATCCTTGGCCATCATTAGTGGGCTTCTTATTTTCTTCACAAAGATCAAAGGGGATATGGCAAGTTTTTGGATTCTCGGTACTGAAGAGAAGGAAATATTCTCAAGCTCACGTATCTTTCTTTTTTGCCTCAGCTTCTTTTCAGTGAGTTTCGGAATTATTCTGGCGCTGGGTTTTCTCAGCGGACTCGACTACTTCGGACCCAATATTATGCCGGCCGTTTTTGTTGACAGAAAAATTCCTGTGGATATAACGATCAGAGGCCTAGCACTGAGCTTCTTTATTCCCTTTTTCATAAGCTCTTTCTTCGCCAATCTCTCTTTAGTTGCCTTTAAGAAAGAAGTAGATTATCTCAGCTATATCAGAACTCTAGGTCGATAAGAGTCATTTACTAGTAAAAGTGTCCGCCAACTCTTTTATTGAGTAAAAATCCGATCTAACTTAAAATTTTCCTATGAAAATCGTTTTACCCATTTTGTTATATTTTTTCCATTTCTCTATATTCAGTGCCAGCTTCAATTGTAAGTTGAATATTGAACACAGCAAGGGAGAGGTTAAAGGAAAAGTGCTGAGTTTTACTTTTGATAGTTCAAAAGATAATTCTAAGTCTCTTCAGCTTTCTGACTATCGATTCTTGATTTGGACAAGTGGTGATCTTCTCATGCTAAAGATTAAGGGTGGCGAGCTAAAAAAAGCATTATCTATTCAATTTGCTCTTGATCAAACTAATGCGAGCTTTCACTATGGTGAAAATTTAGATTTTCAATGTATGAATACAAATCAAGCTTCGAGTCCAGATGGTCATAAGTCTGGCAATAAGTCTGAGCAAGATTGGGCCTCGCTTGAAGATAAAGTTAAAGTTGTGGTTAATGATAGCTTAGTATTTCCTTACTATCAGCCTGAAGAAGTTGAACTCATGCGAACTCTATATTTTCAGGATAAGAAAGTATTATCAGAGTCTGCAAAGCTTATCGCAAAATTGCCTTGGTGTGGATTACGAGTACAGCTGGCCCGCAATGAAGATACTACTGTGAATAAAGGAGAGGTCTTTACTCCTGTGAGCTTTGAGTCTCATAATAATAATAGTTATTTCACCACCTATAGTTATTCCTTTGTCGATTTCTCTTCTGGCAAGAAGGTCGGGGCCACTCGTCTCTATAATCCTTTTATGCTCAATTGTAATATTCTCAGGGGCATGAAGTTCAACCAGGATACACTCCAGAGTATTGTTGGTAACTACCTGAAATTTATATAAAAAGTGGGCTTTTTTTCTTGCTTTAACGCGAGGTGTAGTAATGATTACACAGGGCCCTAGTAAATAAATCTAAATCATATAGTATCTCCGAATTAAAATTATTTATTTAACCATTCGGAGACAACTCGTGAAAAGACTACTTCCCGCCCTTGCTTTAGCATTTGGGATTCAAACAGGTGTATTAGCACAAAATGATACTGGACTATTAAATGATGACTTCAAAGTAGACTACTATGGTGAAGTTAATGGAAATTATGTTCAACATGAAGATTATAACTACAACTATACTTATGGTTGGGTAAGTCTCGGTGTTGAGTGGAAAAATAAAATTCGCGCCGTTTTAACAACAAGTCTAACGACTGTATTTGAAGATGGAAATGTTAAGTTTGAGGATGGGTTTTCACTCGAAGAATTTATTTCAGACGCTTATATTGAAATTAAAGAAGTGGGCGGTACACCTGTTGCTGTTATCGTAGGTAAGCGATCTATTCCTTTTGGTGCTCCTGTGGAAGAGATGCCTATTTTTGGAAATAATCCTATTGGTGATATGTATGATATTGATGGTGTTTTTGGTCTAACGGTTAAGCTTGATAAAGGCTTCTTCGGTTTATTTGATTCAGCTGAACTTTCTGCTTTTGAAACTGAAGGGGGAGATCTGTCGATTGGTTCAATCAACGGAGCTTCAGTAAGACTTTCTAAAGAAATCACTCAAAATATTGTGGCCACTGTTGGCGCTGCTCAACTTGATGAAGAGTCTCGTATGACTGTAGGTCTAGTTGCTAAATCAAATGATGGTAACCTTGTTGGTTGGGTTAATGGAATGCTCTTCAGTGACAATCCTGAATATCCTGACTCTGATTTTGCCATCACTGCAGGTGCACGCTACTCTGTAACTCGTTCTACTGATGTTGTGGTTGAGATGACTTATGTAGAGAAGGAAGTTATTCAATATGCAATCGGTCTTGATCAAGCCGTTACTTCTAGATTCACTGTTGGTGTTGAAGTTCGCTATAATGATTACCAAACCAACCAAGAAGATGAAGTTGTTTTTGGTATTCGTGCTAAATACGAATTTGGATCAAATGGTTATGCTCCTAATGAGGAATACCTCTTTGGTGACGACAACTAATCATATACAGAAATATGCTTGTATAAATAAGGGCCTTTCTTTAAGGCCCTTTTTTATTGATTAGGATCTAGGTGTTCTCATGGTTACAAACTCTTCTGCACTACTGGGATGAATTCCGATGGTCTGATCAAAAATATCTTTGGTCGCCCCTGCCTTAAGAGCGACCGCAAAGCCTTGCATGATTTCTGGTGCATCATCGCCGATCATATGCAGTCCAAGAACAATATTTGTTTTCTTTTCAACAATCATTTTCATAAAAGTACGAATTTGTCGTGATCCGAGGGTATATTTAAGTGGTCTAAAGCTGGATGTGTAGACTTCAATATCTAATCCTTCTTTCAGGCATTCTTCTTCCGTTTTTCCTACGGTTGAAAGAGGAGGGGAAGAGAATACGGCCGAAGGTATATAGTCATAGGTCATAGGTTTCTTGGTTTGATTAAAGAGTTGCTCCGCAACAAGCATTCCCTCTTGAAGTGCAACTGGAGTGAGATTCATTCGGTTTGTGACATCTCCAACTGCGAAAATTGAATCAATATTGGTCTGAGAATAAGAATCCACCTTTATTGCGCCACTTTTATCTGTTGCCACGCCTACTGATTCGAGACCTAGATCTTGAGTCATAGGGATTCTTCCTGTGGCAAAGATTACTTCATCTACTTTAAGTTCCTTATGCTCTAGACCTATGATTTTATCAGGACCACTTTCTCGAATACTTAAAATATTTGAATTGAGGTGAAAGGTTATTCCGGCCTCTTCCATACTCTTTTGTAAGAAGGTCGCAGTTTCTTGATCAAATCCTCGTAGGATAGTTTCACTTCTGATGACGATATGAACATCGCTGCCTAGGTGATTGAGAAGACAAGCAAACTCAACTCCGATAAATCCTCCACCATTGATAACGACTCTCTTTGGCCTTTCTTCTAATTTGAAAAAACCATTAGAATCGATTCCTAACTCTGAGCCTGGAACCTCTGGTCGCCATGGTTTTCCTCCTACGGCCACTAATATATTCTTTGCTCTTAGATTATGAGTTCCCACTTTCACAGTGTGAGCATCGACTATTTTTCCTCGTCCGGAAAAGATCTCAACTCCATTTTTAGTCAGCATATTCTCATAGAGACCGGAGAGTCTTGATAATTCTTTTTCTCGAGACTTTCGAAAGCCGTTCCAGTCATGGCCTTTGACTTCTATATCGAGACCAAAGTCCTTTGCTGTATGGATATCGTCAATAAAGTGCCCGGCATAGACCATCATTTTCTTGGGAATACAGCCGCGAAGGACACAGGTTCCACCGTAGCGATCCTCTTCACAGATGGCGACTTTTGCTCCGAGGGAAGCGGCCCATCTTGCAGCACGTACTCCACCAGAGCCACCACCAATTACAATGAGATCATATTGAGTATTTTCCATTTTAACCTTCTCCTACCGGACTTTTTTCAATGTCATAATAAAATAAGCGATGCCTCTTTGGCCTAACTCGTACTTCTGTCGGTTTATGATTAGACTTCCTACCACGGGTACTGGGAATGCTTGGGTCACTTGCGCATCGTATTTGGAATTCTATCATTTTATCCATCAATTCAAAGAGATTATCTTCTGGACAATGATCGAGCTGCGTCTCGTATCCCATCTTCTTTAGCCCCTGTAGACAGTAGTAAATGGTTTCAAGTGTAGAGAGACAATTTTCATCAGGTTGATGCTTAATGAGGAAGCGACCTTTATAAGTTTGAGAAAAGCTCACCTTGGGTAGATGGTGTAGGCAAGTGCTTAATTTCATCATTTTCTTTGCGCATGCCCAAGTTGCATCAAGCAGTAGGAGGGTTAAGATTTTATCTTCTTTGATTAAGGGTTTTGTTAAAGCTGGTGGGATTTCATCGTAGTGATCAATCGCCACGGCATCGGGGGCCGGATACATGAGCATGACATGGCGCTTGGGATCGGCCATGAGCTGTTTCATCTGTTGATTATGATCAAAGTTTATATCGGTAATAATTTGAGAATGGGTCATCGCTGCATGAGTCATTCTTCCTGTTCCAAGTTTCTGCTTCTTCGCTTCTTTGGGATGCATGAGAAGAATAAACTCTGTCTTGGTATTGAACTCTTTTATATGCTTACAAAAGCATAGTGATTTTCTTCGCCAGCAGCGATAGCAGGTTTCTCGACGAATGATTCCATCGTCTTCAATATTTTCATTATTTTCTTCTGTGCTCATTGTCACAATATACTGGTGTCGATATCAATTTGCTACTTTGCTGCACTGAGTTTTTAAGATTCACTTAAGTGCAAAAGTCTCATCAATAAAAATTCTGGTTTTAATGAGCTAGGGCAGACTATAATGATCAGAGCTTTATACCCATTCAAGGAAAAGTTCCTATGTCACAAAAGTGTATTCTTATCTTTATATCTTTTTTATTGTCTTCCCATTCATTCGCCACCGTCAAAAGTGAGCCTCTTCTCTCATCTGATGAAAAGCGCACTCTCATTGTTCAGGAAATTAAGAAGGGAATTTCTAAGGAGTTCAATCTTAAATGTTCTTGGAATGAAAATGGTGAAGATATCGATCGCGATCCCGTTGTTGTTGATGAAAAAATTGTGGTGAAGAAGAAGTCGTCTCGGGGAGAGAATAAAGTCGAACAAATGCTTAGAGTCCAAAGAGAGAAGATTAAGAAAATGAGAGAGGCACAAAAGGCACAGCATCGTAGTGACACAGCTCGTGCTAAGTCAGAGACTCCTTCTTCAAAGGATTGGATGAGTCAGAAAAGTAAGGCCTCCTCTAAGTGGATGCAAGATAAGATTAATGAACAAAGTAGTTGGCAAAAGAAAAAACTTGAAGTTCTCAATCAATGGGCAAGATCAAAAGAGAAGTATAAGAAAGAGCTCCCTGAAATAAAGAAAGATCTTACTGACCTAAGTGAATTTACAAATGAGACCATCAAAGTTACCAAGGCCGTGGCCGAAGCTCATACTCCAAACGTTAATCAATACTCTATGCATTTAATTAAAGAAAACTTTGAATTACCTATTCGTTCACAAGGATTGCGATCGACCTGTTCGGCCTTTGCTGCAGTTAGATCTATGGAGATTTTGGCCAAGCGAAAAGGTCGAAATATGGATCTTTCAGAGCAATACTTCTACTATGCTTCAAAGCCTAAATGTCAAAAGTCCCCTTGTACGAAGAAGGGCTCATGGCCTGAGCCGGCCTTTAATTTTGAAATTCCTTTAGAAAAGGGATGCCCCTATTCCCCTATCGAAAAGGGAAGTAATGAAACCCAGATCCCTATGCCCTCAAGCTGTCGCATTGGACAAGCAAAGGTGAGCCGTTATAGTCGTTCAAAAACTCGCAATGAAATTCAGCAGGCCTTACGTGAGGGTTATCCTGTAATTGGGGGATTTAAACTTAATGATGCCTTCTATAAGAATGAGGGATATGTCTTCTTAAAAGGAGAAGCTGACGAATTCGCTATTGTAAAAGATAAGCATGCCCAAGGACATGCTCTTATATTAGTAGGAGTAATGGATCTTCCTAGGGAGTTATGGTCCAAGCAGGGCAAGCACTGTACCTTAGTGGCCAATAGTTGGGGTGAAGGATGGGGCCTTGGCGGCCATGCTTGTCTCAGTGATGCTTGGTTTGATCAATATCGCTATCAATTTCCCTTTCTCGTGGTTGAAGAGGTCGCTCTTAAATAAATGGCCCTAAAATTGATATAGGTACAGAGGATAAGTTGACCTCTATTTGATCTTATAAAGTTGTAGCTTAGAATAGTGAAGTTAATTAATTAAAAAGGATGTTTATATGCAAGGTAGAAAAGTTTGTATTATCAAAGGTAAGAGAATTCCATTTGCTCGCTCGGGTACGGCCTATATTGAATATGGCAATAAAGAGCTTATGACTGCGGCACTTGAGGGGTTAAAGAATGACTTAGGCCTTGATAAACTTCCCATTGGCGAAGTGGTTCTCGGGGCCGTTAGTAAGCACTCTTCAGATTTTTCACTTGCACGTGAGTGTACTATTAATGCAGGGCTTGGCTATGATACTGTTGCGACGGATCTACAGAAGGCCTGTGGAACTTCTTTAGAAGCGGCCCTAATTATTGCCTCTAAAATTGCTTCAGGAATGCTGGATTCTGGAATTGCTGCCGGATGTGACACGAACTCGGATATCCCTGTTACTTTTAAGAAGTCATTCTCAGATACTATCAGCAAAGTAAATTATTCCAAGACAACTGTTGATAAGCTGAAGGCCCTTACGGGACTACGTCCTGCTGATCTCGTTCCACAATTTCCTGCAATTAAAGAACCTAGAACTGGACTCTCTATGGGAGAGTCTTGTGAAGTCATGGCCAAGCGCTGGAAAGTAACTCGTGAAGAACAGGATAAGCTCGCCTATGACTCTCACCAAAATGCAGCACGTGCTTATAATGAAGGCTTCTTTGATGATCTTATCACTCCCTTTCACGGTAGAGACAAAGACAATATCCTAAGAGGAGACACTCCCTTAGATAAATTGGCCAAATTAAAACCATGCTTTGATCGCAGTGAAATGGGAACACTTACCGCTGCAAACTCAACCCCTCTCACGGATGGGGCCGCCTCGGTATTTCTTTGTAGTGAAGAATTTGCTAAAGAGCATGGCCTCGAAGTTCAGGCCTATCTTACCTTTGGACAAAGTGCGGCCGTGGATTATGTAAATGATGAAGGTCTTCTTATGGCCCCTGCTTATGCTGTTCCTAAGATGCTTAAGCGCGCTGGGCTTTCCCTACAAGATTTTGATTTCTATGAAATTCATGAGGCCTTTGCCGCCCAAGTTCTCTGTACCCTTAAAGCATGGGAAGATGAAACCTTCTGTAAAGAGCGTCTTGGACTTGAAGGGCCTTTAGGTTCTATTGATCGCGCTAAACTCAATGTTAATGGCGGATCTCTTGCACTTGGTCACCCTTTTGGTGCCACTGGTGCGCGTATAGTTGGCTCTCTGGCAAAAATGCTGCATCAAAAAGGCTCAGGCCGTGGATTAATCAGTATTTGTACTGCCGGTGGTATGGGTGTGACTGCGATTATTGAAAAGTAATTGCTGCTTAGCGTTTTCACTATTTATTTACAATCAATAACCCCCGTTTCAAAATGATTACTTATCATTTAACGGGGGTTTTCTATGAAAAAGGTAATCGTATTCTTTCTCTCTGTCTCATGCTTCTCACTATGGGCTAACGCCGAGCGAGTTGGGGATCGTATTTCTTATCAAGGAAATCTCTATGGTCAGAATGTGACGATGGAGATGAGTTATAGTGACTATAATGACCCTCATTTAATTTTAAATTCTAAAACCTATCTCGATGGGGTGCTGTCATCTGATACCTCGAGTCCAGTTGAGCCTGAAGCCGTCATTACAATGGAAACCGCGGGGTTGATGGTTGCCCTGTGTTCACAATATGGTGGTGTTCACGAATATCTAACCCTCTCAGTGGGTAAGACGCTTACTTGTAAAATTTCTTCTGAGAGTGTGAGTTTACCTATTTATGAAATGTATAAAGATGCTTTTAATGAAGCGGGGATACTGTGGCTAGGACCATTTCCTGTGTCCGGTATCGCTCAAATGGATATTGGCGGAAATATCATCCGCGTGGTAAATTACCACTGGAATTAATCTATTCACCTTTAAGGAAAGTTATATAAATGAAATTATCTGAAGAATTGAAGTACCGTGGTTTAATTGAAAATGTCTCTAATGAAGAGATCTATGAAAAACTTGATAATGAAAAAGTTAAATTCTATATCGGCTTTGATCCAACTGCGTCTTCTATTCAGATTGGTAACTTTCTTAGTGTCGTTACCATGCGCCGCTTGCAACTTGCTGGCCACACTCCCTATATCCTTGTTGGGGGTGCTACGGGAATGATTGGTGATCCTTCGGGAAAGAGTGCAGAGAGAAATCTTCTTGATGCGGATACTCTACAAGGAAATGTAAATGCCATGAAAGAGCAGCTTTCAAAGTACCTCAGTTTTGAAGGGGAGAATGCTGCTGTAGTGGTTAATAACTTTGATTGGATTGGAAAGTTTAGTTACCTCGACTTTCTAAGAATTGTAGGAAAACGTTTTCGTTTATCTGAAATGCTTGCCAAAGATTCTGTTAAGTCTCGTCTAAACTCAGAGGCGGGAATTTCCTATACTGAATTTAGCTATCAGATGATCCAATCCTATGACTTTGCCCACTTAGCTTCTGAAGAAAATGTTGTCCTGCAAATGGGTGGGGGAGATCAGTGGGGAAATATCACAGCAGGTATTGATCTTGCTCGTAAGATGCACTCTAAACAAGTCTATGGTGCCGTTACTCCTCTCGTTACTGATTCTCAAGGTAAGAAATTTGGTAAATCTGAGGGGGGGGCCATCTATATTGATGCTGAGAAAACTTCGCCCTATCAAATGTATCAATTCTTACTCAATAGTGATGATGAGAAAGTTAATGACTATCTTCTCTACTACACTTTCTTATCTACAGATGAGATCAAAGAGCTTGAAGAAAAAACGAAGAATGAACCTCACCTTAGAGCGGCCCAAAAAGCGTTGGCCACTGAAGTGGTTAAGTTTGCTCATGGGCAAGAAGGTCTTGATGCGGCCATGCGTGCAACAAGCTTCTTCTTCGGGGGAACTATTGAGAATGTAACGGATAAGGATGTGGCGAGTATCTTTGCTGACGTTCCTTCAATTGAGGCCAAGAGGGCCGATCTGGAAAAGGGAATCAATATCCTTGATCTTCTTGCGCAGACTCCTCTCTTTAAATCTAAGGGAGAGGCCAGACGCTCCGTTGGACAAAAAGGGGTTTACCTTAATAATATCCAAGTTACGGGAGAAGATATGTCCGTGAATGTAGAGGGCCTGGCCAGTGAGAGCTCTCTTGTTATTCGTAAGGGTAAGAAGAATTATTGCGTGATTAAGTTTATCTAGTGCTAATTCTTTTTATTTGAAAATCTATCCCATAGGGAATAGATAAGCATACCTGCAAACATTGATGCGGCGACTATGTAGAGCTCTGACTGATTTCTGAAAAGTCCACTCACTGCTGGGCCTGGGCAGAATCCACCAATTCCCCATCCTATTCCAAAGAGGGCGGAGCCTGTGATGAGTTTTAAATCAATATCTTTATTTGTCGGCAGTTGAAACTGGGCCCCCATAATAGGAGGTCTTCCTTTATTTATCCTCTTTGTCTTTACAAGAAAGAAGGAGATGGAAGTAACCACAATAGCGCCTATCATGACAAACGCAAGAGAAGGGTCCCACTGCCTTGTTATATTGAGAAAGCCATAGACTTTGTTTGGATTATTCATCTGTGAGAATTCAAGTCCTGCACCAAAGAGTAAGCTTGTGATAAATATTATATAATTCTTTTTCATTATTCTTTTTCCTATGAATGGGCCGCAAAGAGAACCGTGATGATTCCTGCCAGCATAAAAGTTAGAGTGGCCACAATCGATCTTGCCGAAAGTCTAGAGATACCACAAACACCATGGCCAGAAGTACAGCCACTTCCTAGGCGCGTTCCAAAACCAACCAAGAGGCCAGCGATAACAAGTCGAGGGGTTGAGACTGTAGCAAAGCTGTCAGGTGTTTGCATTATCTTATGAACGATAAAGGCACCACTGATAAGACCGGCAATAGCACTCACACGCCACAAGGTATCTCCTTTATTAAGATTGAGAAGGCCTCCAAAGAAGCCAGAGATTCCAAAAATTTGTCCTCTCATAATAAAGAGTAGTGACGAGGCCAGTCCTATGAGAAGTCCACCTATAAGGGCAGCGCCTGGAGTGAAGTTGATAATATTCATTCATGCTCCTTGCAGTAAATATTGTAGAGGCATCCTATGAGCTCTTTGATTTTCAAATCAGATACTTGGTAGAATTTATGTTTTCCGTCACGCTTAAAACTTACCAATTCCATATGCTCAAGTTTTTTCAAAGACTGACTTATTTGGCTTTGACTCATTCCCACACGATTTTCTAGCTCTGTTACACTAAGGCTTTCTTGGCCGAGTAGACATAAGAGAAATAGTCTTTCTGGATGGGACATGATCTTGAGAATCTCGGATACGTATTGGGCCTTTTCTTTAAGCTGGGAAATTTCGCTAAGTGTACTCATATTAACAAATTATAATATATTAATATGAGTGTCAAGAGCACAAATTCTAGGCGGTCATGAGTTAAGGGCCGGCCTATAAAGAAGTTGGCCCAATTATACGATTTTTAAAGCAATTCCAATAAAAATGAGCTCATTACACGGTAATTTTGGCCCTGCTATTTAGTAAAATTGATTTACCTTTTAAAATAAATTCAAGTACTTAATTCAAAAAATAACAGGTTTATCATTATGAAATCGATCAAGCTCTTTATCCTTATCACTTTCTGTTTATTTAGTGCGGCCTCTCTTGCTATGCCTGACCTTTATAAAGTCGTCTATCGCAAGGGCGATGTGTCTATGGAGCGTGCTGGAGAAAAACGAAAGGTCTTTAAAGGGGATTTCTTATTGGCCGGTGATTTAATTACTTCTGGGAATAAGGGACTTGTTATCCTTGGCTTTGGAGAAGGATATCGCTCAAGAATGAAGTTAGGACCCATGTCTGAGATTACCTTAGAGGGAAAGAAGCCTGATGCAGATGATTCCAATGAAGAGAAGACATTCTTCTTTCTTAAGGTAGGAAATATTCTCGTTCACTATATTAATAAAAATAAAGATAAGAACCGCCTTAAAGTGAAAACAAAAACGGCCTCTATGGGAATCAGAGGAACAGAGTTTTTCATTCATACAACGGATAGCGGTGAAACTTTAGTGGCCGTTAGAAGTGGTGTGGTCCTTGCTAAGCATAATGATAAGAAGACAGGTATTCCTCTTACAAGTGAAGAAGGGGTTGTCTTCACACCTGATGGTGCCTCTCCCATGCTCACTCCTCCCGATTGGTATAAGCATATTAACTGGGAATTAAATGATCTCTCTAATGATATTGAAAAACTCTTGCATAGTCCTGAAATTCAAAAGGTAAGTGTGAATGCTCTCGTGAATAAAATGATTACTGTTACAGGTGATAAGGTCAGCTCTTCTCAGCTTGAGGGAGATGCCAAAGAGTTTCAAAAGCTTTGTGATAAGAACGATGCCAGTGGCTGTACAGATTTGGCCCTCTATCTATTGAAGCACGGAAAAATTAAAGAAACTAAGAATGTGGTTATGACCCTTCTCAATAAGGCCTGTGGTCTTGGTGAACCACGCTCATGCGTGTGGGTGGGAAGAGTTGAGCATGAGCTTGGTGAAAAAGATAAGGGTCTCTCTCATATTAAAACCCTTTGTGAAGATAAGCGCAGTGCCTATGCATGTTATAGTTTATGGGAAATTTATAAGGCCGATCAATCTGGTGATGAGGCCACTAATGATCAGCTGGCCGCTAAGTATCTGCAAAAATCTCTGAGTATGCTTCATGGGCTAGATGATTTTGATGGAGCGATTGCTCAGTTTGAAGAGGCCTGTGACACAGATAATGCTATTGCCTGCTTGAATTATGGAATTTTACTTGAACAAATTAACAAGAAATTTCAGGCACGTGAAATGTATAAGAAGGGTTGTGAGTTAGGTTCTGGTGCGGCCTGTTCTAATCTTGGTTATATGCTTCAAAGTGATAAGAAACTGGATGAGGCGAAGAAGCAATATACAAAGGCCTGTTTTATGGATGAGGCCTATGGCTGTTATAACCTCTCTTGTCTCTATTCAAGGGAAAAGAAAATTGAGTTATCCAAGCAATATTTGCGAATGGCGATCTCGGGTGGCTTTAATGATTGGTCAACCATTGAAGGAGATCAGGACTTGGCCAATTTGAAGGCCGATAGTTCCTATGCGCAATTTGAGAAGGCCCTTAAATCCGAGTTTAAAGTTAAAGACTCTGCGACGAATTGATTCTTCTCTAATTTTTGAGCAAAGTAATGGGCGACATTAGGAAGCTCTATTTTTATATAGAGTTTTACAAGGACTTGATAGAGCTTTGGGTCAGGATACTTAATAGATAGTGAATGCAGCTCTTTTGTAGCACCGTCCCAGTTGCCACTGGCCACGTGAATTATGCTAAAGAGTAGATTGAAGTAGGGATGCTTTTGTTGAGTTTCGTTATTGTTATTTTTTTGAGTCTCTAAGAGTGCTTTTTGACCATAGCTATACGCGAGTTCTAAGACTTTTCTTTGGTGAGCTGGAGAATAGATTGAATTATTCAGTGTTAGTATGAAGAGAAGATAACTCTGACCAAGTGAGCGAATAGGACTTTTTTCACTACTTGTATTCTCCCAGTGTTGGGCCAATTGAAGAAGCTTTCTGCATTGAGAAACGATTTGCTTTAGTCCAATTTGATTGTGATGAATATCTATAAAGAAGTTTCTTAGAGAGAAAACAAATATGGCCTCACGCTCTGTATGCTCTAGGTAGTCAATGGAGCTCTTCATCAGAATTTCTAATTTCTTTTGACCCAAGTTCTCTTCCCAACGTGCAATATGCTCTTCGCTATAGAGTTCATGAAAAATCTCCATCCATTGCTCATTAAGTTTTTCTAAGAAGAAGATCTTTGGGAAAATATCATTTAGGGGAAAGAGCAGCGCCTCATGAAAGCGAAAGCATGCATGCAATGGATTTATTTCTACATCTTTACTCATAATGCATTCCCCTCGTGAATGATTCACACATGCATTATTATCTATTTAATGAATTGGGCCAATTCAATAAGTTCAATTTAAAATAAGAAGATATAAGTATTAGATATTTCGTGAGAGCGCCGATTTTTTTAGGCAATTATCTTATTGGCACATGGCCATAAAAATTCCATTACAGGAGAGTTGAAGTTTCTTCTTATCGATCTTATAGGTCTCATAGACTCCAAGCTTGGCGTCACAATCATGCCACGCTCCAAGATTGGCCCCATCCTTTACTCCAACAAGCCCTTGGTTGTAGTTAGTCTCGCAAAGGTTATCAAGACCTACTTGACCATAAACAGTTGTTGCATAATTTTGGGAATAGACACGAATGCACTTCTTACCAAGGGACTCGCAGGCCTTGTGTCCACTTCTACCCTTTTGGGCAGTGTTCTTTGTGGGATCAATCACCATAACTTTCCCATCTTCCTTGTTAGAGACGCTGGAACAATTCGTAATTTGTCCGTCCTTATTTAATTCAAAGGAGAGGGGAATGCGACGTGTACTTGTAATGGATTCCCAATGAAAGGGAAGGTAGAGATAGGTATCGACTTGGAGGATTTCATCGCTAGATTGAAACTTTTCATAATCTCTCATTTTTACAAAGGGAGGGCCTAGGTGAAACTTCTTTGGAGGGGAGGGATCTTTGTTAATGGGCCATATTTTTAATTCAACCACTTCATCATTTGATATTTTTCTCAACTTTATAAAATACTCAAGACTAAGGGGCCCTTGGTTAAAGAGGTGCTCTTTCAAATTAATTCCCTCAAAAGTAGCAAGGCAATTTTTATTATGAGCGAGTACACTTTGAATTTCAGAAGCAGCATTTAGAGACTCAAATCTCTTTTCTAGCCCTTTTTGGGTTTTGAGTTGTCCCTCCATAAGCTGCATGCCGAAATAGGAGAGGGTCGCCAAAATAGACGCAGCGATCATAAGCTCTATTAAAGAAAAGCCTTGCTCATGCCTTTGCCATTGACCGAAGATTCCTATCTTTGCTAGAATCAACTTCATTAATCCTAAACATTTTGGGAGTTTACAATGTTTTTTGGATCTTGGGCCATTGGCACCGGAATTATTTGTTTGATCGGTTTTAGTTATATGTTTTATGCATCCCTCTCTGAGAAGTCGGTAGAGAATTCTGACTCTACAGATTCTGAAGTATAAATTCATTTTATTCTAGATGACTTAACGGCTAGTTTTACAATTTTCTATTGTAGCTTCGTATATTACTAAGTTCTTGTCGTAATTTTCCTTAAAAATTAATTAATTATCTTCATATGTCGATAATCAATATATCGATTATTGATGTTTAGGCATTCTGGTGATGTCAAATCTAACGTGAGAGTGAAGAGTAGATTGTGTTTAAGTTTATAAAGCGATCACTGGCCATTAAAACAACTGTAATGATTTTTATTATGGTTCTTGTATCTGCCCTTACCGTGGGGGGAGTGGTTCTCTTTTCTGGACAGAAACAATATGACGAGCAGAATTTTGGACTCCTTGATATTCAAACGCGAAGAATTCAAGAGGAGATTATTCGCTACTTCAATGCCATTGATCAGTTAAGTATTCTCTTTCATAAGATTCCCATTGAAGAGCTCACCGTAAATTATACAAAGGCGATAGCTCGCTATAATAGCGATCTACGGGTGATTCAGATTTTTTCTAAGAGTGGCACTCTACTTTCAACTCAGACTTTCGGTGTGAAAGAAGATAAAGTAGATAATCTTACGCCTAAGGTCTTGGAAAGACCTATTGTTCTTGGTTCTGGTCGCTATATCTTATCTCCTACTGCACTAACTTCTCAAGGTGTTCCTATTGAAAGTGGAACTTCTATCATGCGACTAAGGGTGGATCACGGGAATAAATTCCTCATTATTGGTATTGATGTAAAAGATCACTTCAATCGATTTGCTGGACTTCAAGGAGATGGTGCTGAGCTTATTGTTTTTGATACCAATGGGGCGTTGATCTATCATCCGAATCCTATTAAGCAATTATCTTTCACTCATAATATTCCATATTCTGTTCGAGATGAATTTCCAAATATTAAATATGAAGAGTTTTTTGGACAAGGAAATTCGATCACCAATAAGAAAATTACTGTTCACCGTAAAGAAGATGTATATCTCTACTATAGACGTGTCTTTTTCAAAAACTTACATATAGGGGGAATCGTTTATACTATTCCTACAATTAATCTTCCTGGGTTTATAAGATCCTTTGATTCAAAACAGCTCTTTCTTATCCTTCTGGTGATTTCTATTCTTCCTCTCTTTGCATGGCCCATGCTTAAGTATCTCTTTCGTGACCTCAAAGAGATCACTTATAAAGCACAACAATATACAAATGGGGAACATGATTTATTAATTGATGTTCACTCCCAAGATGAAATTGGTGTTTTGGCGTTGACCTTTCAGGGGATGATTAGACAAGTTAATGAGAGAACTCGCTATCTCAGAAAGTCTGAGCGACGTATTCGTGAAGCTCGTGATCAAGCTGAGCAGGCCCTAAGTTCTAAGTCTCATCTCTTGGAAGATTTAAGAGAGCAGAAGGCAGAAATTGAAAGGGTATCTAAAGATAAAGATGACCTCTTGGCGATTGTTTCTCATGACTTGAAAAATCCTTTGGCCGTGATTGAAACATCTATGGATGTTATTATGGAAGAGAAGGATTCCCTAAGTGAGGTTACTGCAGACCTCATTAGAAGAAGTAAAAACTCTGCACGAATTGCCCTTAATTTGATTACAGACCTTCTTGATCTGGCACGCCTCGAAGGAGGTATTAAACTGGATTTTGAAAAATTCTCCGTTGCAGATCTTATTGAAAATGTAGTGGATTCTTATTATTTAAAATCTAGTGAAAAAAATATAACGGTAAGTATCCATAGTGATACCAATTATGATCTCATTGCCGATTATGGACGTGTTGTACAAGTTCTCTCTAATATTCTTGGTAATGCTTTAAAATTCACCCCTGAAAATGGAAAGATTGATATTACTGTTAATTCCTATGAAACGACTCAAGCCTATGACGGAACACTTCAAGGTCTAGAATTACGCATTGAAGATACTGGACCAGGTATTCCTAAGAATAAACTAGAAACTATCTTTAATAAGTTTGAACAGGCACGCTCAAATGATCGAAAAATTGGAACTGGTCTAGGTTTAACCATTGTTAAGAATATCTGTGAGCTCCATAATGGTAGTGTCACAGTAACTTCTGAAGAGGGGCATGGCTCTACATTCGTGATTCGTTTACCTAGGTTAATGAGTCAAGAGCAACAAGAGGGGGCTACATTAAAAGAGGATTCAAAAGTTATCTTTATCGCCAACGATGATGAACTCTATCGAAAGAGAATTAAAAAGATATTTAGAGACTCTTCATATAAAGTGGCCGAGGCCACAAATGGGGAAGAGGTTCTTCGCTATCTCGATAAGCAGACTCCTGATCTCATTATTCTAGATCACCTCATGCCTGTTAAAAATGGTATTAAAGCTTTAATGGAGTACTTTGATAGCGATAATCGCTCAATGATTCCTGTTATTCTCTTAAGCAATAGTGTTGAGCAAGAAGATAATGACTGGATACGCGAACATATCTACGATATTTTGCCAGAGAATGCTGCTCCTTCTGAAATCGAAAATAGAGCGATATCCATTCTTCATCCAAATCAGCTAACATCACTTGATAAGAGACTTGACCCCTATAAGAAGACAGTTCTCATTGTTGATGATGAAGATGCTATTAGAGCTTTGCTCAATGAATCTGTAACCAGCGCAGGTTATAATTGTATTACGGCAAAGAATGGTGTTGAAGCGCTCTTTCTTATTCAAAAGTATCGTACCGATATTGTGATTTCTGATATTCGAATGAGTGAAGGAGATGGAATTCTACTGACAAAGGCGATTAAGAAAGAATATCCTGACCTCCCTGTGGCACTTATGTCGGCCGCCATTGATGGTATCTCTGAGAATGTTGCAATGAAACTTGGGGTAGAATATCTTATTACCAAACCTTTTGATATTAACTCTTTTTCAGATCATATTTATAAAATTATTGCTGATCCAAAATTGTCTGTGAGTAAAGATATATTTAGGGACGGCCATAATAGTGAGCTACATCCTCGTCATGTTGCGATTCCCTTACTTGGAGATATGGATGAACCTGATCTAATGAAGGATCATAATTTAAGTCCATCTCTTGAAGATAGTAAAAAAACTAATCAATCCTCTCGAGTTCTTTTAGTTGATGACTCTAATGATATGCAAATGTTATTCAAGCTACTTCTTCGTAAAGAAAATGTTGATTTAGTGATCGTTGATAATGGAGAAGATGCGCTATCAAAGGTGAAGGAGCTCAAAGAGAGCGAGTATTTTGATACCATTTTTATGGATCTTAATATGCCCAATATGAATGGAGATGAGGCCACATCTTTAATTAGAACGTGGGAGAAAGAGCAGGGACGTACGAAGCATCGTATTGTTCTCTTGTCAGCATCATCCATTGAAGAGGCACAAGCTCTGCTTAAAAAGGGTTTTGATAGCTTTATTCAAAAGCCTATTAACAAAGACAAGATTTTGGGTGAAATCAATGCGAAGAAGGCCTCTTGATTATTTTTGATTTTTTAGGCAATAACTTTTTTCTTTGTGAGGACTTCTAAAAGTGGTAGGAGTTGGATAATTTCATCTAAAATGGGGTTAAGTAGAGTCCGCATTGCTCCTTTCAGTACCTGATGTTCCGGAAGGAATTCAGGGGCAGATTTCTTATCATAGACAGTGATTTGGGGCAGGGTCTTGGTTTCAATAATTTCGATATCCAGATTATAAATTCTCAATTTAAAGCGATAGGAGTTGTTACTATTATCACTTCTTATCCCACTAAAGAGCATCATCTGCACGGTGGCCTCTTCATCTTGGGTGGCCTCTTCAATGGCCTTTTTTAAAATAACAAAACTAACTTTAATCCACTCCAGGATTTTTTCTTCTCCTTGGGGCAGAGAATATTCATTAATATCTAGATTTCTTGCCCAGGATATAATCTGCTCTCTAGATCTTAACATATGGAGATGGAGAACTCCGGCCATGACATTACTAAAGGTATTCAGATCACTAGTTTTGACTTTAGATTCTTTAATTTTTTTTCGATTCTTAATGAGACCAATAGAGTAGTCATTTTCACTTTGTCCTTGGGCCCATTGAATCATATTTTGTTGATCTTTGTATATACCTTCCATTTGGATATTATTCTGATTAGCGTGGTAGGAAGTTGTATTTACTGAGATTCCCATCCAGTCACATTGATCGATATTCCATTCATTTATGAAGTTTCTTAGATGGGATTCTTTTACTTTTCCAAAGGGAAGCATATTCTGTGCCTTTAAATTGATCGTTTATGCGAGATCTTCTATACGAAGCTGACTTAAGAAGTCTTTATAGGATTCTAGACCTTCTTTCTCTGGCATAGCTACATTTTGAGTTTCGTAGTTGAAGAATACCTGGCCTGTTTTAATATAGGCGATATCGTAGAGATCACTGCCCAATTCTTTTTGGCTTTGTAATTGATAGTAGAGATCAAATCGGGTGGCCCCTGTTGGAACAAACCATAATTTTGCAGTGATTTCTTGACCCCAAAAACCTTGGGCGCGATATTGAATCGCACTATCACTCATAATAATCCCCAATCCAAAAAAGGACAGCTCACTTTGTCCATACTTATGAAAAAACTGTACTCTAAATTCATGGGCAAGAGATAGGACCGTATCATTGCCCATATGGTTGCCATAGTTGAGATCACCAACTCGTAACTTTGTAGAGGAGGTAAAGTGAGGTTCTTGAGATAATTCTCTTTCTTTGAGTATGCTTGGAGGAATGGGGATTCTTATTTTCATCTAAAACAAACTAGACAACGCGAAGGGCATTGGCCATCATTTTTAGATAGGCGAGGCTTAGGAAGATTATGACAATAAAGCACATTGGTATTTTTGATAGCGGTCACGGGGGACTCGAGATTCTTCAGTATCTTGCGAGTCGTCATCCACTGTGGCAATTCAAATATACGGCCGACCTGGATTTTATGCCCTATGGCGATAAAGAGTTTGATGTCATTATAAAACGTTGTACAGAAATTACTGAAGAGCTCATCAGACAAGGTTGTTGCGCTATTATTGTTGCTTGCAATACGGCCACCGCTATTGCCATAGATCACTTGCGTGAAGTCTTTGATATACCTATTATCGGTATTGAGCCCTATCTCAATTATATCAACAAAGCTCCTACGAAAGATTTTCAACAAGGACACCTTGGTGCTCTTGTAACCCCTAACACATTTCAAAGTAGTCGCTTTAAAGAACTTAAAAAGGCCAAAGACCCCCATGACCTTGTAAAGGTTGAAACCATTTTTGAATTGGCACCGTTGGTTGAAGAATTAATTGCTAAGAAAGATCTTAAATCTTTTAAAAGTGAACTCTCTCGACTTTTAAAGGGCGTAGCTGCTCATGGGTGGAAGGAAGTCATCTTGGGCTGTACTCACTATCCCTTGATTGGAGAGTTTATTGCCACAGAGCTTTCAGTGGTATGTATTTCACCAACTCGAAGTGTTGCTGCGCAACTTGAAAATAGACTTGGTGTGGCATCAAAAGGTTATCCTAGTGACGAAGCGCCCCAGTATAACTGCCGTTTTGATTATCTTGATACACGAGTGGGAGAGAGGCGTACTGTGGAAATGTCAGATTTTCTTTTTTGGCGCTATTAGTTCTTTGATCGTTTCTCGTCTCATTGCCATTGCGCACGAGCGGTTGCTATAATCGGCAAAAGTCAATTAACAGGAGATTTTATAGTGACAACACACACAACGATTAGTTCAGTAAAGGCGCGTGAGGTTCTCGATAGCCGTGGTAATCCGACCGTTGAGGCCGATGTATTTCTAGCTGATGGCACTTGGGGCCGAGCAAGTGTTCCTTCAGGTGCTTCCACTGGTAAGCGTGAGGCCCTTGAGCTAAGAGATGGTGATTCTTCTCGCTATATGGGAAAGGGCGTACAGAAGGCCGTTGCCAATATCAACGAATTGATTGCTCCGAAGCTTGTTGGATTTGATGTTACCAATCAAAGAGGTCTTGATAACTTAATGCTTGAGATCGATGGAACCAAGAATAAAGAAAAACTTGGTGCCAATGCTATTTTGGCCGTTTCAATGGCCTCATGTAGGGCCGCTGCAAATACTCTTAAAATGCCGCTCTATCTCTATATGTCTGAAAGATTAAGTATCCCTAATCCCGTGGGGGCCAAGCGTCTTCCGGCGCCACTTATGAATATTATCAATGGTGGAGAGCACGCTTCTAATAATCTTGATATCCAAGAGTTTATGATTGTTCCTCATATGAAGAAATCATTCTCCGAAAATTTTCGTGCAGGTGTTGAGGTATTTCATCATCTGAAGAAAGTTCTTTCTGGAGCAGGACACTCAACTAATGTGGGTGATGAAGGGGGATTTGCTCCCAATCTTCAGTCCCATGAAGAGGCCATTGATTCAATCCTTACGGCCATTGAAAAGGCCGGATATCGCCCAGGTATTGATATCTCAATCAGTCTTGATTCCGCAGCTTCTGAATTCTTTGAAAATGGTCAATATAAAATGCAAGGAAAGTCCTTCACAAGTGACCAAATGATTGAATATTACTCAAATCTTGTCTCAAAGTATCCGATCTATTCTATTGAAGACGGACTAGCAGAAGAAGACTTTCAAGGTTGGGTAAAATTAACGGCCGCCCTTGGTGATAAGGTTCTACTCATTGGTGATGATCTCTTTGTAACGAATAAAGAAATCCTTGAAGTTGGGATTAAAGAAAAGCAAGCGAACTCAATTCTCATTAAAGTTAATCAGATTGGTTCACTGACAGAGACTTTTGATACTCTTGATCTTGCTTTCAAAAATGATTTCAAGGCCATCATCAGCCACCGTTCAGGTGAAACAGGGGATAGCTTCATTGCAGATCTCGCTGTTGCTTGTGGGGCAGGACATATCAAAACAGGTAGTGCTTCTCGTTCAGACCGTATTGAAAAATACAACCAACTTCTTCGCATTGAGGAAGAACTTGGGGCAAATGCTCGCTTTGATTGTGTAAAATAATGAATTAGCGATCTTGTCCTAAAGTAAAAAATTAGGGCAAGGTCTATATGACAAAACGTTTCTTACAAGCACTCCATTTTCAGCAAAGTTTTATTACGACTTTCTTCTTCTTTGCTCTGCTTGTCTCCGTAGGTGTGGCCCTGCCAGAAATTATCACTCATGGAGTTCCAATATTTCTACTCAACTTTCCTTTAACCAGTTCACTCGTTGCGTATAATTTCTATAGTTTTTTCTCTGTATCTTCGGCCATTCGCTATCTTCCTTTTTCGAAGTACTATCCCGTTATTCTATACGGTCAAACCGTATTCTACTTTGGTGTGGCCTATGAATTTCAAGATCAAAGTGCGGCCTTCCTCGGCGTACTTCCGGCACTTGTGGGAATTATCGCGCTTTCAAAAATTTGGTCTATAGGTGAAAAGGAAGGTGAGCATCGCTATTATACTTATCTCTATTTATTAGGAATCACTTATGGGTGGTTTCAGATATCGCAATCATCTTTCATTGATTCTTCCCAAACAAATGGGGATGGGCATTACTTCTTACCCCTATTTTTTTGTCAAATCTTTGGAATGACCCTTCTTCCCACACTACTTGATCGTAATAGGGGAAGTCATTCTAAGAGCACGAGTTTTCCTCTCTTTCTCAAAAAGCTATTAAATGAGCCCGATTCCATAAATGGTTTACAAAAACAAGATCAAAAAGATCGCTACTTCTTTCACGATATGATCAATCACCTCTATGGCCTCTCTCTTAAACTTACTTATCGCCTTAGTAAGGGTAAGGCCATTGAGTCTCATGAAGTGAGCGATATGCTTGATGAGGTTATGGCCCTACAGAATTTAATGGCCGATCACTTTGGCTATCGTCATAAGAATATTTCACAAACTTCTGATGCTATAAGCTTCAATGAATTGCGACCTCTCATTCATGCCCAATTAAATTCATTCTTAGGGGAGAGTTGTAATGTTGAGATTATCTATTCTGGCATATTTGGTGAGACCTTAGAGTCTGCATTTGATGAACCTAAGATTCCATTTGCTTCCTTTTATCGAGTTTTCACTAACCTCTTAAAGAATGCTCGCGAGGCCAATGCACAAAATTTGGAAATTATATTTGATGGTGATTTTCATGCCCTCAGTGTAACGATGAAAAATGACTTTAAATTTATTGGCGAGCGTGAATTTGATATTGGTGAAGGTCTATCAAAGGCCATTGCAAACGAAGTTGATATGAATCTTGACTAT
>JBLWXW010000009.1:64498-100595 GCA_048267265.1 Bacteriovoracaceae bacterium | reverse complement strand
TAGGTGTTGCGGCCATTGAAGGTCAGTGTCAACAGCACGATGGAAGCTTTCATTTTGAGATTAAGGACGGATTATGGGTCAATTATTTCGTTATGGCCTATAAAGTAGATATTGCCCAGAAGTCTGAGTACGAACGTTGGGTAAATTCTAAGTTCGCGAAATCACAAGGTCCTAAAGCGGCCTAGTTGTTAAGATTTTCACAGGAACTGATTTTTCCTTGCCTTTAATTTTGTAGGATTTTACTCTATTGTTAGGGCATTTATCTTCATGGATCGAAGATTGTGTGATGACCCTATCAAGGAGTGTTTACTATGCAACTCTTTATTGGCCTTACCTTTAGGACATCCTCTCATTCCTACGTCAAAATAGATTCCTTTCGCTGCCGCTTTGATTCAAAGTTCGAAAACTCTGATCTATTACAAATGACATTATTACCTCCTTTTAAAATTGAGAATATGTCGCCAAAGGACTTCGATGAATTTCTTGAGCTGTGCTCTGAGGATCTTGAATCCAACTTCATTGGTCATGACCATCCGTTGGATGTTGACTTCAATGGATTCGATTTTCAGACAGGAAAAAAGAATGTTCTCTTTTTAAAACCAATCATTCCTATAGATCTCTTTCATGCTCAAGAGGTTCTTAAGGATTCCATTAAGCAGGCCGGCGGTGTTTTCTCCAAGCACTCTAAGCATAGAAACTTAGGGCATAGTCAGGTTAATGATCTTCAAACTTTCCTTCCCATAGGGCGTGTAGATGACCTGAATCTTCTGTCTTTGGCCGTTGAAAAGGCCGAGATAGAATTTGGCCATAGTAAGTTTCAGATGGAGTCTCAAGATATTGTACTCTTTGAGAAAATGCCTGGGCGCTGGATTGCGAGAAAAATTCTCTACTCTTTTAATACGACAAGTGCGTATGGAGAAAAAGAGGACTTACATTTTCAAAGTTTCAAAACTCCTGTTAACCTATAAGGGTAATTAATAACAGATGTTTTGGTGCTCATGAAAAATCGCATTTTTTTTGGTTTAGGTCTTTATTTTTTTTCTTTGTTCATAAATACATATGGGGCCAATAATTATCGGGCCCCTTATGCTCCCATTGGTGAAGGCGCTTATGAATTAAGGGCCAATGTGGATCTCTTTAGCTCTACAGGCTACTACGATCATGAGGGTCTAGAAGAATCTCTTGGAGAAGGGGAGGCCTTCTCGGTCACTGACTCTCGCCTTAATCTGATGTATGGCTATGGTGATAGTCTACAGTTCAAGGCCCAAGTTGGCTTTAGAAGTGTGTCGGCCGAATACTTGGTAAATGATGAGTCTGTCACTACCAGTAAAAGTGGATTAGAGAGCTACTCCCTTGGAATTCGCTACTCTTGGAAACAAGATGCACAGTGGTACTACTCTTTAGACTTTAATGCCGGTCAAACCGGTTATACCAATTCAGAATATACATCTCTAAGTGCTGTTCCCAATGAAGAGATTATTTTAGGAGACTCAGGTAACTTCTATGAAGTGGGCCTGGGGCTCACTTATCTTCTCGATAAAGACTGGTTTCTCAACTTCAATGGAACCTATCGCCAACCGGGAAATAACCTCTCCCCTGAAATTGATTTTCTTATGGAGAGTTCATGGCTTTGGTCTTCTATGAGTGCATCCCTTGGGGTTGAAGGTGTCTATGGACTTGGCTCCGATGAGTACTCTGACAATACGGCCGCAAAGCCCATTCAGGGACGTGCCCCGAGTTATCTCTATAATAGCATTAATCACGTTATTGTCTCACCAAAGGCCCGTATCGGATGGGGAATTGGTTCTTGGAGAATTGATTTCTATGGCAGTCAGGTAATGGCCGGAAAGAGTACGGACATTGGAACCAAGTTTGGAATTGAGCTTGTGAAATTTAGTGCCCCAACCAAGAAAGTGAGTAAGACTGATGACGCTTTTAAAGAATATAGTATTGAAGCAACGGTTTTGAAGGTGAGTCCAAAGGGTCGCTTTGTACAGGTTGATCAAGGGGTTTCTCAAGATATTGAAAAAGGCATGCGCTTTGATTTCTATGAGACAGACTTCTTTGGCGGTAATGAGCTTATTGCCACTGGTGTTGTCTACGAAGTAAGCCTTAATCGCTCGATCATCAAAATCGTAAAGAAATTTAGTAAGAAGAATGTTCACAAGGGATTCACTGGTCGCGCTCAATTGGCCAAATGATTTTAGTCGGACAAATATGCCTACTAAAGGGGTATATTTTGAAACTTGTAACTATCTGGACTTAGGTTAAAATAGAATTATAGGTTATAGTAATGCTACGATTTCACTAAGAAGGATATCTTGTATGAAGTTGCGTTTTGTCCCTGCAATAGGGCATAAGATTAAGTTTATAGTTCTAGCGGCCCTAATGCTTGGGCCATCGGCCTTTGCCCGTAAATTTACTTCTCAGTACTGTGAGTTTGAACTGCCAAGTGGATGGGACTGTGCTCTAGAAGGTACCGAGTGGGTATGTCAAAGTAGTAATAAAGATAGAAAGAAAGAGGCCATTATTATTTTGGCGGCCAAGATTCGTGGCTCTCAAGATAGTCTTGCTCAGTATCAGCAATATCTAAAAAAAGCTAAGACCTTTACTCTACCCGGTGGAAAAACTCAGGTTTCTGAGGCCAAGTACACAAAACTCAACGATGTTAATTCCCAGAAGTGGGTTGATTCCCTCCATATGGCCTCTGAAGTTCCAGGCTTCTACACTCGCTATATGGCCACCGTAAAAGAAGACCTTGGAATTGCCGTTACTTTCTCAGTGGCTAAAGATCATTACTCTGCCTATCAAGAGCTCTTTGAAAGTATCATTTCAACTCTAAAGGTATTTAGACAAAAGAATGTTAAGCCTACAGATTTTAAGCTTGCTGGAAATAAAGGTGATCTTCTGGATGCTGTTCCTATTCCTGATTCTGCTCGTGCCTTTGATGTGGGTGGAGAGGGAAGAAAACGCAAGAAGTCTGGAGGATCTGGAGAAGGTGATCTTATTCTCTATGGCCTTCTCGCAGCCGGTGTTGCCTTTGCTCTTATGAAAATGAAGAAGAAGAAAGGTGCTAAAACTTCAAAGAAGAAAAAGAAGAAAGTAAAAAAGAAAGTTAAGAAAGATTAAATAGGGGCCAGTACACTTTTGTAGAAGCAGTACCTCTGTAAAAGTGTGCTGGAACCTAATGAGAAATATGTCGAAGACGCCTCTATTTTCCTATTCCTATGATGAATTCTGCTCGTGGTGGACGAGTCAAAATCAGCGTTTAGGACCCCATAAAAGGCTGCTTTCTAATATTGTATCAGGACAATGGGAAACACCCTTAAGCTCTGATCCTGAGATATCTCCATTGCTTCTTGATGCTTTTAATAAGACCTTTACTTATGAGCCGCTTGAGTTAATTGAGGCCCAGCAGGCCCAAGATACGACCATTAAATATCTCTTTAGACTTGAAGATGGAAGAATGGTTGAGAGTGTCGCTGTTCCCTTCAATAAGAAATATACCCTCTGCCTCAGTAGCCAGGTAGGCTGTGCCATGGGCTGTAAATTCTGTTTCACTGGCACTCAAGGTTTGACGAGAAATCTTCTGCCCCATGAGATTGTAGGGCAATATCTCTATATATGGCGCGATCTTAAAAAACGTGGAGAGCATAAACTCACTCCAAATATTGTCTTTATGGGCCAAGGGGAGCCCCTTCATAATTTTGATTCTTTAAAGAAGGCCATCGGTATTCTTATTGATTTTCCCGGTCTCTCTTTGGGTCCCAAACAAATTACCGTTTCAACGGTTGGTTTTATTCCCGGACTTAAGCGTTGGGCGGAGCTTCCTCCTATCAATCTTGCTCTAAGCCTACATTCTCCTTTTGAACAGGAGAGAACTGAAGTGATGCCCGTGAATAAAGTTTGGAGTATTGATAAGCTGATTGAAGTCTTGGAATCCTATCCTTGGCATCATCGAAAGCGCATTAACTTTGAATACCTTCTTCTAGGAGGGATCAACGATAGTGCTTCTCACGCAGACGCCCTGGCTGAAATCGTCAAGCGCCTTCCTTCCTTAGTTAACTTGATTCCCTTTAATCCCTATCCAGAATCTCCTTACCAGCGACCCACTGATGACGCCGTTATCGCTTTCAAAGAGAGATTGGTGACTCATAAAATTCGAACAATGGTGCGAACAACCAAAGGGGATGATATATTGGCCGCCTGCGGACAGTTGGCCAATGCCTTTTCTTAATTTATTTGTAGTCAGAGTTCTTAAAGAATTCAACTTCAGGGAATTTCTCCTGAACCAGCTTTAAATCCCATTCACTCTTCACCCCAAAGCAAACCCTTTGCTTATGGTCGTAAATGATGTTGATCGAATTAGCACTGATAAAGTCTTTCTTCATTTTTTCATTAGGAAATCTGAGCCAGCGCACACCGGCGAGACTATGGCCTTGATAATCACCAATAACATTATATTCATCTTCAAGACGTGCTTTCACCACTTCAAACTGAAGCATCCCAACGGCACCAAGAATTTTTTCATTTACCGTATGGCGTGTGAATACTTGAACCGTTCCTTCTTCAGAGAGTTGAGTAAGACCTTTATCTAATTGCTTTCCTTTCATAGGGTCTTTTAGAAGAACCTTTTGAAAGATTTCAGGAGCAAAAGAGGGAATACCGGTGTACTGAAAAGCTTCCCCTTCAGTAAAGGTATCGCCAATTTGATATTTACCTGTATCGTGGAGACCAATGATATCTCCAGGAAAGGCCTCTTCAACGATTTCTCGATCCTGGGCCTGAAAAATAAGGGGAGTGGCCACCTTGATATCTTTTCCCGTTCTCACGTGAAAGAGTTTGTCACCGCGCTTAAAGTGACCTGTGCACACTCTCATAAAGGCCACGCGATCACGGTGTCTCTTATCCATATTGGCCTGGATCTTAAAAATAAATCCCGAGAACTTAGCATGACTTGGTTCTAGAATTTTTGTCTCACTATCACTTTTAAACGGAGGTAGCTGAACTTCTCTAGGCAATGGACCAGGGGCCATCGTAGCAAATTCATCGAGCACTTCTTTAACCCCAAAATTGTGTAGGGCCGTTCCAAAGAAGACGGGAGTTTGTATTCCTGCCAGAAATTCTTCCTTATCAAATGTTGGCATCAGCTCCGTGATCATAAGGAGATCTTCTTCAAGTTTTTCTTTTAAAGTTTCACCAATATAGTTAACCACCTCAGGGGCATTTAAGTCAGATGCATCTATGATGTCGGGCTCATTGGGATCACTTTCTTCACTGAAGCGAGTGATTGATTTATGAGTAATATCGTAAACACCTTTGAAATTGACTCCATCTCCAATAGGCCATGTCATGGGAGCACATTGGATAGAGCAAATCTCTTCGACATTGTCGATGAGTTCAAAAGGGTCCATGGCATCACGGTCAAACTTATTCATGAAGGTTACAATAGGCGTGTCACGCATACGACAAACTTCCATAAGCTTCTTTGTCTGCTCTTCCACACCTTTTGCGGAATCAATCATCATAAGAACCGACTCTACGGCCGTAAGTGTTCGGTAGGTATCCTCACTGAAGTCCTTGTGTCCAGGAGTATCCAGGAGGTGCATGGCACGCTCACGATAGGGAAAACTCATCACAGAGGATGCAATAGAGATTCCCCTCTCTTTTTCCATTTCCATCCAGTCGGACTTAGCATAGTCGCCTTGTTTGGATTTTACCATCCCGGCCTTTCTCACCACACGACCAAACCATAACAGCTTCTCTGTCATGGTGGTCTTCCCGGCATCCGGGTGGGAGATAATCGCAAACGTACAGCGAGGTGTTGTCTTCTCTTTCAAAATGCGTCCTTCTTAACTTAATGGTTTCAATTAGTGTTTAAGGGCCTTCTTGTGGGCCTCAATGATCTTATGCTTCACTTGAGTTGCTCCCATTTCCATTAATACCCCAGGAGATACAATATTCTTTTGAAGCTTCGGAAGTTCTGTGATCTTTTCAGAGAGGACAAGATTCTTATTGGCACTTACTTCATCTACTTTGTGAATTGGAGTGAAATGAGGGGCCGTAGTAAGAACTTCTGGTGCTTCATCAAGAAGTTCATTGATGGCCATAAGGACATCATAGAACTCGTCGAGCTCAGCTTTTGAAAATGACTCTGTAGGCTCAACCATAAGACCAAAGGGCTCAGGGAAACTTACTGTAGGGGCGTGAAGCCCGAAATCTAAGAAGAGCTTTCCAACCTTGGCAATAACAGTGGCCTTAGGAGTTCCAGCTGCAATTGCTTTATCAAAAGTTTCTTTAGAAAGGGTAATAATGAATTCGTGCATACGAGTAACATCGCCAGCAGCTTCAGGAAGAGTAGGAAATTGTGTTTTTAATTTCTCATAGAGGTATTGAGCCGAGAGAACCGCAATCGCCGCCATCTCTTTGACCCCATCTGAACCAAGAGCTTTGATATAAGTGTAGCTTCTGACTTTATGAGCGAAATTACCCCAATGGCGATGAAATGATCCAATACTCTTCAGAGGTCTTTGTGTCGTGAAGATCCCGTTATCATTTTTTATAACCTGTAGTCCTGGAAGATAATCAACAAGCTTATCACTTACGGCGACAATTGCATCACCTGGGCCACCACCTCCATGAGGAATAGTCCATGTTTTATGAAGGTTATTATGAATAGCATCTACTCCGAGCTTATCGAGATCAAGCCATGAAGCAATCGCATTCATATTCGCTCCATCCATATAAACAAGTCCATCTACACTATGAATGAGATCAGCAATTTCTCTGAAGCGAGATTCAAAAATTCCAGAAGTATTGGGATTTGTAATCATAATTCCGGCAATGCGCTTACCATAGGTTTCAACTTGGGTCTTGAGCTGATCAAAGTCAATCTCACCTTGGGCATTGGCACTAATGGTAACAATTCCCGTTTTCTTATCTCCAGTACCCTTTGTCAGATATCCGGCCATGGTTGCCGTCGCAGGATTTGTTCCGTGAGCAGAAGCAGGAATAAGAATAATATCTTTAGTGTCGCCATTGCCGCGGTCGCGATGATAGGCCTGAAACATTTTTATTCCAACTAGTTCACCTTGGGCACCGGCAACAGGTTGTGTGGTGACACCTTTAAGTCCTGTGATGGTTTTGAAAAGTTCTTGGGTTTCATAAAGGACTTCAAGACAACCCTGAGCATCTCTTAAGGGGGCCTGAGGGTGAATATCTGTAAATCCCTTAAGTCCTGCTGCGTAATCATTAATATAAGGGTTGTACTTCATAGTACAACTTCCCAGAGGATAAATGGCATCATCTGGACTTACATTCATTTGACCTAATTCATCGTAGAATGATTTAAGGGCCTCAAGCTCTAGATTAGGAAGGCCTACGGCATCCTTTCTCTTCCAATCTTCGGGAAGTTCAGAGAGAGTCACTTCATCATTATCATTTGAGTCGGTTGCGGGAAATTCAGCTCTCATGAAATTATAGAGCTTCTCAATATCTTGGTCGGTTTGTGCATCATTGAAGTAGAACATAAGAGCAGATCTCTTATCAGCAGTTCTGTCAGTGATATCTACACCAAGATGGATTCCAGCATCGGCCGCCTTATTAATAAGTTCTTCTGTCTTGAATCCTTTTGGGAGAGCAACGGATACCTCATTGAAGAAGATTCCATGTTCAAAGAGCAGAGCTAGAGAGGTCTCTTCACCAATGAAGCGTCCAAAGTCTAGTGCTTTGGAGCGGGCCTGCTCTAGGGATTCAGTTAGTCCCTTTTCGCCTTTTCCAAGTAGAGACGCTCCAACAAGTGTGGCAAGAAAGGATTGGTTAGAGCAAATATTTGAAGTCGCCTTCTCGCGACGAATATGTTGTTCACGAGTAGAGAGAACCATAAGGAGACAATCTTCACCTTCTTGATCTTTTCCCTTTCCTACAAAGCGTCCCGCCGTTGAGCGGATATTTGTCTTATTTTCTTCGTTGTAGCGAATTCCAAACAGTCCAAGGCCTGGGCCTCCAAAATTAGGGCCAATGGCCAAGTGTTGGGCTTCTCCCACGATCATGTCACAACCGGTTTCATTCCACTTCGCTGGAGGAGTAAGACCACCTGTTACGTAGAGTAGAGGATCAATAATACCAATAGAGAGGGCATCGGCCTCAGAAACAATTTTAGTTAGTGTATGTACATCTTCAAGAAGGCCTAGACTATTGGTCTGTGGGAAGGCCACCCCTGCAATATCGCCTGCACTTAGTTTTTCAGTAAGCGCCTCTTGATCAATTGTTCCATCTTGAGAAAGTGGAGTTGGGATAATTTCAAGATCTGTTTCAAGAGCAAGAGTGTTGAGAACTTCCCAGTCTCCTGGGTATATTCCTTCACTTACGATAACTTTATTTCTTCCTCGCTTAATTCTAGTGGCCGTATTAAGGGCCTCAAAAAGTCCTGTTGATCTCTCATAGAGTGAAGCATTGATCGCTTCAAAACCAGTGATCTGAGCAAGAGTGCTTGAATAGAGCCATAGGGTATGAAGTGTACCTTGTGAGCGTTCTGGCTGATAAGGAGTATAGGCCGTGGTTAGACCACGAATATTGGATACATGTTCAACAATGGGATGAACGGCGCCCCACTTTAGGCCATCTCCAATGAAGGTTGAGGCCAAATTATTTTTTTCAGCAATATTCTCGAGATGAACAACGAGGTCATCATAGGCGAGAGCTTCTCCGATATCTGGAGTCTGATCAAACATATCTCTTTCATCAAGGTGAGCGAAGAGATCTTTTCTCTCTTTCTTTCCCACAACAGCAAGCATCTCTTGAATCTCTTCTTCAGTAGCACTGATATAATTGGGAGTTAGTTCGCGGGCCAACTCATAGGGATTGTAGGGAAGTCTTGAGATAACTTCTGGGTTTAGAGTAGGAGTTTGTTTGGAACTCATAGATTGGCCTCCATCAGATGGTGAATGTGTGGTTGTGCTCATACACGCCTCGAGTTTATTTTCTTTAATTATTAATAATTTGCGCTATTTTTTACCATGAATTACCACGGTGTTTCTAGTAGAATGGTTCTATGAATTGGAAAGTTTTTTATAACTCATCATGCGCCTTGCAAAATTTCGAAAAACTATTAGTTAAGGCCTGTGAAAATACCTCTGAAGTGCTGGATTTTGTCCTTTGTGAGGGGCCACAAGGCCTTGAGCGAGGGAGTCTTTACTTAGATGAGTCTGGTGAGCTCTATTTTATTGCTGCATCTGGTGAAAAACCTTTCTCACTCTCTTGGTCCAAGAATCTAGGTTTTTGGTCTCGGGAGACATTTAGTTTTAAGAAAAGTCCACTTTTACGAGCACTGGGGGCGAGGGCCGGAGAATGGGTCGTCGACGCAACTTGTGGCACAGGACAGGACTGCTCCTATCTTCTCAGTGCAGGGCTTAGAGTTAGGGCCTATGAGCGCTACTTTCCCACATTTCTTCTGCTTAAGTATTCCTATCTTTTAGAAGAAGATTCTCTTGAGCTTGGTGATTCATTAGAGCTCTTTTATGGGAGCTATGCGGATGATGAGGAGCATGTAGAGCATAAAGAGCTGTGGAATTGTCCCGTTTATTACGATCCTATGTTTGACGATGGATCAAAGAGAAAGGCCAAATCCAATAAACAGATGAGTCTATTTCATGCGCTCTTGAAGGATCAAGTTGATGATGGAAGTTCTGTGGCCTCTGCTTTATTAAAGAAGACTTCGCGTCTTGTGGTTAAGCGTCCTCCAAAAGGAGAGTTACTTCTGCCTGGCCCCAATGCTCAATGGAGCACGAAGGCCGTTCGCTTTGATCTTTATATCTAATCATAATATTTAGCGCTTAAGCAGCAGCAACCTGCACTTTGCTTTGTTTTTTGATGTCATGACGAATTTCGCCAATGATTTTTCTAATATAGAGTTTCTCCCAAATATTTTCAAATTCAAGCTGAACTCCCATTCCTCGTTGACCTTTGAAAGCATGGTGGGCGACGACTTTTCCTTTGAGAGTGATAGAGAGATCGTTATAGTTGATATTAAGCTTTATCTCACTATCCACATCTATAATATTCTTATGATTTATAAAGACACCTGTTTGAGAAATATTCTCTATGACTCCATCAAGTAGGGTGTTGGGATTAGCATAAGTAAAGGTCACGGGAATTTTCATCGCATAGCGAGTTCTTGTTTCCCACCATCGCATAGACTTATCAAAGAAAGGCCTTCTTACATCGGGAAGAGCGAAGTAGATAATAATTAATGAATTAATAAAGAGAAGAATGAGTCCTGAAGCAAAAGGAATCTCACTGACATATGGCCATGTGTATTTCTCATAAGTGAGGTGCCCGTAGATATTATAAATCTGAACACCTACAAAAATAGGATAACTCCATTTCTTAACACCTAAGAGGGCAAGCCCTCCAAGAGGAAAGAGAAACCAAAACTCAAGAACTTCTTTTAAAGAATGAATTTGAGATATATTAGAAATGATGGTTCCAAGGCTAAAGGGAGTGATGGCCTTGAAGTAGGCGAGCTTTATCAATGGCTCTATTATATGGAAGAAAGCGATCAAAATGAAAATAAGGGGTCTATTCTTCATTGGTCATTCCTGGGTCATTCTTGTGGTTCTTGTCTTTGAAATTCTCTTCGATATTTCTTATTTTAAAGGGCAAAAGTTTTTGGCCCACTTCATTATCCCAAAGGATTTTCCTAAAATAAGAAAGTGTTTTAAATTCAATACTTTACTACAATAATTATCGGACACTTTTCTTTGGATATTTAATAGAGGTGCCTTTTAAATATGACATTTCCTCTATATCTCCTTTACTAACAGTAATAAATTCAGTGCTTAAGGCCGATTTCTCCTCATTCTGCTATATTGCTGCAAACCCAAATTGTGAGGACCCCAATGAGTAAATTAAAAAAATTGATTCTACTATCTTCGCTTCTTCTAAATGGAGCCGCTCTTGGCGCATGCCAAGTCGATCATTATGAATTTTCTGTAACGATTTCCGATCTTACTTTTGATCAGTCCTATTTTGGTAATACTGGTGTAGTTCTCCTTAAAGAGGGAGAAGACTTTGCTGAGGTCACAAATTCTTTGACGGGTGAGGTTACTCGCTTTGATATTGGAAACTTTTCAAATGATGGAGCTGGTAATTTTGGCATAGAGGCCATCTCCTCACAAGAAGCGACATTTCTAGATATTTTTCATGATCATGAAACTTGGCATCAAGGCCTTGAAGGTTACTTCACTCTTCCAAGTGGAGAAATCGTAGAGTTGGACTCTGTTCGCGATTGTTCTTACGATCAATTATTTAATTAATCATTTAAAGAGATGGCCACTTTTCTATATGCGCTAGTCAACATTGGGAAAGTAGTCCATTTGTTCCCCAATTTTGTGACCTGCCTCTAGTGGGACTCCAAGTTGATTAATATCCAGTGCATCTTCTGAAAGACCAAGGGAGCGTCGCAGACGGTCCATCACTTGTGGTGCAAACGGGGAGAGCATAATCATCACATTCTTTAGGATATAGAAGCATGAGTAGAGGGCATCGGCGCGCTCCTTCTCGTCATGGCGATCATCATGAGGCTTATAGACACTAAAGAGTCCATTGACTACACGAGCGTAATTTTCAACGGCGAAGAGGATTTTTGCATAATCACCCTTTTGCATCATCTTTAAATAATTTGGAGTCAGCTTCTGTGTTTCTTTGGCCGTTTTACCAATTAAATCTCCATCAGGAATGATGCCGCCAAATTTTGAATGGCAAGCCGAAATGGGCTTTTCAAAAGAGGCATTAAGAGGCCCTGCTAGAAATTTATTTCTCTCTCTGAGGATCTCTTCATCAAAGTTTGAATTCTTCTCAGTCAGACTTAGAATGGAGAGAAAGTAGCGTATTTGATCAGGGTGATAACCCATCTCGCCAATGAGTTGATCTCCAGTAAAGAAGTTACCCTTAGACTTTGACATCTTCGCACCATTGATTTGAAGATGATAATTACTGAAGATATCCGTCATCTGATATTCACCATCGATGGGAAGACGAGATGAATCTTTTTGAGTTCCTAACCACATGGATCCCTGCATAATCGTATAGAAGAAATTATTATCTTGGCCAAGGAATTGAAATCTTCCCGCCTTTGCATTCTTCCAATAGAGGTCTGACTCATTTGGATCTCTACCTTTTTTCTTAAGGGCCAGCTTTGTGAAAGAAATGGGGGCAATAAGAGATTCAGGCCATACATAGAGGGTCTTTCCCTTCATGGCCGGGTCAAGCTCTTCTGGAACTGGAATGGCCCAGCTGACATCACGGGTAATGGAACGATGGGCCCATCCATCGAGGAGTTCGATATCAAAGCCTAATGTTGTCAGCTCACTCTTTGCCTTTTCAAGCTCGGCCACTTTTTCAAATGTTAGGGCCACTTTCTTACCAGGAGCGTAGCGACTCTTATGCTTAGGTAGAGAATCTTTAATTTCTTTATATTTTTCTTCATGAATATTGCTGAAAATAAAAGTAGGGCGTACTGTGCCGAGAACTTCAGTGAGAAGATTCTTGCGCCATGTTTTTTGATTACCCTCAAACCATTCACAAAGTTGATCTGCACAATTCCACATATCGAGGTACCAGTGATCTGTCTCTTTCAGCTCTGGAGTTGAATCACTAACACTACTTACGGGAGATTTAAGATCTTGGGCTTCGTAATGAGCACCACAAGTATCACATTCTTCTGAATAAGCTCCCGGGGCATCACACTTGGGACAAGTACCCGAGACAAATCTGTCGGGGAGAAACATATCCATCTTAGGATCAAACCACTGTAGGCTCGTCTTCTTTTCAAGGCGTCCATTATTGTAGAGGTCTCTCAGAAAATTCTGACAAATTTCTTTATGTGTCTCGTAATTTTCTTCGCGAGAAGTTCCCGTATAGACATCGAGATTAATTCCGAAATTTTTCATGGTATTAGATTGCTTGGCGTGAACTTCATCAATAAATTCACGGGTACTCTTTCCTTGTTTCTTGGCCGCCACTTCGGAGTTGGAGCCATGATCGTCTGTACCACAGACAAAGAGTACATTCTCATCACCAATAAGCAGCTTCATGAAACGCGCATAAATATCTGCGGGAATATGAGTACCGGCCAAGTGTCCAATATGAACAGGCCCATTAGCATAGGGCATACCTGCTGTAACTACGGCCTTTTCTGGAAAGCTTCCCTGCATTTTGCCAAGAATAAATTGAATCTTTTCATAGACTTCTTTTACGGCAGTTGGAGCTGATGGTGGCAATATTTGGGCCATGAATACCTCTTAATGATAATTATAGAGATTGTATTATAGCCTATGAAGTTACAGGGTGTTAAGGGCCAAAAGTTGGGAAATAGTGGACCATTGCCTCAAGGGCAATGATCCATTTTTACTTATTTAACTTTGAAGTTGGCGAGAGAAGCAAAAGCATTATTCTTAAGCTTTTGATTCTGCTGGCGTCCACCGCCGCCATTACCATTTGAACGTCCACTACCTCTGGATGATTGAGCTTGTCCGGACGATCTCTGGGCCTTAGGTACAGATTCGCCAGTTTTTAGAGAAAGCGCTACACGACCACGCCCTTCATCCACTTCAATCACACGGGCCTTAACTTCTTGGCCAACCTTAAGAACTTCAAGTGCATTATCCACAAAGCGATCGGCCATTTCTGATACGTGAACTAAACCATTTTGTTTAATACCAATATCTACAAAGGCACCAAATTGAGTGATATTGGTAACAATACCCGTATACCATTGACCTGGCTCTAGATCTTTCATGGTTTTAATATCTTTTCTAAATTCTGTTGATTTGAATTCTGTACGCGGATCTTGTGAAGGGGCCTTGAGGGCCTTTACAATATCATCGTGAGTGTATTCACCAATCTCACTGCGAAGAGTGCTATCGCCTTCAAGTTTGGCCACGATATCTTTATCTTCAATGAGATCCTTCAGGGTGTGACCTGTCTCTTTAACCCACTTTTCTAAAATTTCATAACGCTCAGGGTGAATGAATGTTGCATCTAATGGATGCTCTCCACCATAGATACGAAGAAATCCACCGGATTGCTCAAAGACTTTTTGAGAAAAGCGTGAAACTTTTAAGAGTTGTTCACGGGAGTTAAAACCACCGAGCTCTTCTCTCATTTTTACAATATTCTTTGCCACTGTATCACCAATACCAGATACATAGGCCAATAGGGGGGCCGAAGCGGTGTTAAGATCAACTCCAACAAAGTTCACACAGTCTTCAACAACTCCTGTTAGGCCTTTTTTGAGTTTTGATTGATTTACATCGTGTTGATACTGGCCAACCCCAATTGATTTGGGATCAAGCTTTACAAGTTCAGCAAGAGGGTCTTGGAAGCGACGAGCGATACTCACGGCCCCTCTTACGGTTGCATCTTTATCGGGAAATTCTTTCTTCGCAATTTCTGATGCCGAATAAATTGAAGCTCCACTTTCATTGACTAAAGTGGCCTTCACTTTATCTTCTTTTACTTGGGCCACATATTCTTCGATAAAGTGAAGTGTTTCACGCCCATAGGTTCCGTTTCCAATGGCCACATATTCAACATTGTAATGCTCAATGAGACGCTCAAGGATAGTCTGGCTGCCTTTAATATCGTTTTGGGGCTCATGAGGATAAACAACGGTATCAAAGAGAAGTTTTCCGGTTGAATCAACCACAACTGTCTTACAACCGGTACGAACTCCTGGGTCTAAGGCGAGTACGGTTTTTGCTCCAAGATAGGGCTGAAGAAGAAGGTTCTTTAGATTAACACCAAATACATCAATGGCCGACTCATCCGATAATTTCTTAAGATCACCTTTTACTTCAAGATCAAGTGAAGGGTGAATAGAGGTATTTACCGCTTTTTCGGCCGTCTTCATCATGAAATCGAAAGTCTTAGAATCTTCAATTGGGAAGTATTTCTTCTGAATAAGACCTACGGAATTTTCTACCGGGTAGCTTACTTCAACTTTAAGAATCTTCAGGGTCATCCCTCTTCTCATGGCGAGAAAGCGGTGGGCCGCTTTAGGATTCTTAAGTTCACTTACGGGTTGAGAAAATTCAAAGTAGTCTTTGAATTTTTGCCAGTCTTTTACTTCTTCTGCCCCGTCGCGCTTACTTGATACGAGTGTTGCATCTTTCCAGTAATCACTACGAAGGGTCTCTTTAACGTCAGTATCGTGAGAGAAGTTTTCCATAAGAATGGATTGAGCGCCTTTGAGGACTTCTTTCCAGTCATTGAACTTCTTCTCGACATTGATCCACTTGTCGGCTTCTTTTTCGAGCTCTTCAAGAGAGAACTTTCCCTCTAGGATTGTATCGGCCAGAGGTTGTAAACCTGCATCGATGGCCAATTGACCTTTGGTTTTCTTCTTTGATTTGAAAGGAGCGTAGATATCTTCAAGTTGATTTAGGGTATCGGCCGCTAGAACTTTAGCTTTAATTGCAGGAGTTAGGACTTCCATTTTTTCAAGCGTCTCTAGGATATAGGCCCTACGCTTTTCTCTTTCAATATAGTCTTCGTACGATTTTTGTATCGCGCGAATTTGCTCTTCATCGAGCCCACCTGTGGCCTCTTTACGATAACGAGTAATGAAAGGAACCGTACAGTCTTCATTAAAGAGAAGATTAAGCGTTGCCGCAACTTGGTTCATATTGATTTGGGTCTCTAGGGCCGCAAATTTGGCCGCTTCTGCTTCAATGACATTTTTAGTCATGTGGGTTGTACTCCTGCTGTGTTAGTGTAGTGGCGTATTAGGGTAATCAAAATCTTTGACAGTGCCAAGGGTTTGATTGATTTGATTTATAAATTGATACTTTATGTCAGGAGTAAACTCTTTGAAATTAGTTGTACTAGGACGTGGCTTGGCCGCAATGGGTCTTTTATGGAATGTTGCGAAATCGGCCAAAGGGCCAGATGAAATCTATTGGATTGGTCACTGCGCGATTGATTCAGCAGATAAAGATTCTCACCTGTGTTCATATTATTCCACTGCGTTAGTGGCCCGCCAAGGAATTGAAAAAGGAATTAGTCCCCTAGGAGATCTTCTTTATAGCTCTTATTTTGATACCCTCTCCTTCGTTAAAGAATTCTCTCCCCCAGGTGTTTGCTCTCTTCGACGCTTTCATCTCAACTATGGAGACGATGCCTTAGCAAAAATAGAAGCCCGCTTTGGATCTACAGAATCCTTAGACTTTAATGGTGTCCATTTAGAAGAAGGTCATGAGGAGCAAGCTCTTAGCTTCAATCCTCAGATATTTCTTTCCTGGTTTGAAAAAGAGATCCTTGGAGCTCTATCTCAACGTCAAATTAAAACGCACCTCATTGAAGATCTCGTAACGGATGTTGCTGATGATAGGATTCATACTCTACAAAATGGAGAATTTTATTTTGATAAATTCGCCAATTGTTCTGGGGCCTTTGCTTGTGACTTTCCTCTCATTAAAGAAAATTTAATGAAAGGGCATAAAATACCCAAGAAGGCCGTTGGACATTATCTCTATTGGGATGGTGTTGAATTTGAAGATGTAAATATTGGTGACGAGTCGTTTGCCCTGACATGGAAGGGCCATAATCTCATTTATCGCTCCAATGACGAAAGCCTCGTTTGGGGTGGATCTACTTATAATGATGCCATTAATGCTCCTAGAATTAAGGATTTAGAACAAGGCCTTAATGAGCTCCTTTCTCATTTTCCAAAATTTAAGTTTAAGGGAAATAAAGAACTACGCACAGGAATGCGATCCAAAGGTGTGAAGCGGAAACCCATTATAAAGCTTTCAGATGATGGTAAGCATCTTTCATTAAACGGCTACTATAAGAATGGTTGGAGCCTCTGTCATCGTTTAGGAAAAGAAGGGGCCAGTCTCTTATTTCCATCAGATTTATGATATAAAAATAATTAATCACAGTGATTACTATTGATTATTTTATTTATTTCATCAAAGCATCTAATCTCTCTTTAGTTTTTAAGGAGAGTTTATGCAGTCATCACTTTTATCTGAACACCATATTGGTTTTGAAGTCTTCAATAGAGTACTTCGCCTAGGCAATTTCACGGATGAGGCCATTGATTTGGTTGATATTCATGATATTCCCATCTTTAATGATATAAATAGGCTCTGCTCTAGTGGAGAGAAGTTAACCTTTATTTTGCCAGCATTTCCCGCAAAGAGTGTGAATCCCAATAAAACCTGTGGACACTTACCTGATCTAGGAGAGTTAATTGCTCTTCAACATTTAAATGATTTCTGTGCTGATATCTCAAAAATTTATGGGCCTGGGGCCGAAGTAATCATCTGCTCTGACGGACATGTCTTCAATGATCTTGTCTTTGTCAGTGATGAAGATCTTCTCTCTTACAAGAATAAAATTCTTGATATGATTTGTGATTTTAATTTCCAATACCTAAAAACCTATGATCTAGAGGATTTCTACAAAGGTCGTTCTCTTAATAGAGGTGCAATAAAAGAATTTTTCATAGAAGAGTTCTGTACTGAACTGAGTGAACTTAAAGATGAGATTAAGTCTCATGGTGATACCCTTAGACTCTTTAATGGCATTCATCGCTTTATCAAAGATGATCTCACATATGTCGACGTAAACCTCAGTCGTAACCAGTTAGAAAAGAGATCAAAGAAAATCGCTTATCAAGTTATTCAACGCTCACGAGCATGGGATAAGCTCCTATCCATTACTTTCAAAAATACTCTTAGACTCTCTATTCATCCGTATCCCGTTACTCACCGAAAGTTTGGAGTTAAATTAGTGGCCTCTTCTCATAAATGGGCGACCCCTTGGCATAATATTATTGCTGAAGAGGGTGGTGAATTTCACCTGATGCGCTTAGATGATGCTGTCTCTATGGGATTTAAAAAGAAATTATGGGGAGGCGAATATGCTTACTTTTCAAGATCTTAATTTATCTCAGATAAAGTCGACCCTCAGTGATGATGGCCTCTATCATCTAAGCAATCTTGATCTGACAAAGAATGAGCTTATTCAGCTTGGTAAAGAAATATCTTCTATTGGGGAAGTGCTATCTTGGGATTTTGGTCAAGTGATGGAGATGAAATATAACGAAGATAGTGTGAATTATCTTTTCTCTAGTGAGAGAGTTCCTCTTCACTGGGATGGTGCTTTTCATCGTGTACCTCAATTTCTTATTTTCTATTGTGTGGAGAGTTCTATTAACTCTGGTGGTGAAACTCTATTTACGAATACACAGAAAATCTATGATTCACTTACGAGCGAAGAAAAAGAAGAATGTTCTCAAGTTAGCTTTGAGTACACAACGGAGAAGATGGCCCATTATGGAGGTGTGATCATTGAGCCTCTATTGCAAATGCATCCTCAAAAATTAACTCCCATTTTAAGAATTGCTGAGGAAGTTCAAACTGATAAGAATCCTGTTCGTAGAGTTCAAGTTGCAGGAAATCACAAGATTTGTTCCGAAATAGAGAAGCGACTCAATGAAGAAAGTTTTTGTCATAGTCATAAATGGGCCAAGGGGGATTTAGTTATTGTTGATAACTTTACCTTTCTTCATGGTCGCAATCCCTTGGGAGAGAATCTTTCACGCAGTTTTAATAGGGTCCAAGCCCTCTAGAGGTACTATTTATGAGAAAAATATTAGAAGGGCCATCCTTTCATCAATTCAAAAGAGACTCTGACGTCGCAGCTTTTCCCACTGCTTTTAGTGAATACGTAAACTCTGGTGGAGAAACCTATTTTTGGAAACCAGGTAACTTTCATGTGGTAACAGATTGGCAAATCGCTAAGGCGGCACTTGTTTCACCTCATCTAAGTGCTGATCGCTCAAGTTTCTTTCTCTCTCGTATGCCCAATATGGACTTATCCCTTATAGAGGACTTCTTTGGGGTCGTGAGTAAGATGATGGTTATGAGTGATGGGAAGGATCACTCGCGCAGAAGAAAAGCGGCTGCTTTTGGATTTGAGGATCATATTCTGGAGAAGTTCAAATCAAAAGTTGAGCAAAGTGTGAAAAGTCTCGTGAGAGAGGCCATGAAAAGTGATCAAATTAATTTCTTAGAAGATATTGCAAGAAAAATTCCTTCCACAGTGCTTTCAGATCTCTTTTGTATTCCCGAAGCTGATAGAAAGGCCTTCTACGATAATTCTATTGCAATGACCGCCTTCTTTGGTGGTGGAACAGGATATGAGAATGAAGATGGAAAAAAAGTAAATCGAGCTACGATTGCTCTTCGAGAATATTTCAAAGACCTTATTATTGAGCGTAGAAAAAACATGGGCAGAGATTACATCTCTATTTTACTGGGGATGCAAGAGCGCTTTAGTTTAAGCGATGATGAGATTATTTCTCAGGCCATTATGATGCTCGTAGCTGGTCAAGTCACTACGACAGATCAAATGTGTAATAATTTATTTTTATTGGCCTCTCATATTGAGCATCAAGAGTTTTTGAAAGATAACCCTGAGCATATATGTGCTGCCCTTGAAGAGTATAAGCGCTTCGATCCTGCTGTCACTTTTATTTTCAGAGTCGCCCAGAATGATTGCTTATTAGGTGATCAGGAAGTCAAAAAAGGAGAGACGGTTTTTATCTCCAATCACTGCGTAAACCGCAATGCTGTTGTTAATGGCCACCAATTGGATATAACCCGAGATGATATTCAACATATGGCCTATGGCCATGGTGCTCATTATTGTATCGGAGCAAAACTGGGACGGATGGAGATGAATATTCTCTTCTCAGAGCTCTTAAAATCCTTACCTCGCTTCAAAGTTAAGAGTGCTCATCGTGATCATTACTCACTCTCATTTTCCGGCTTTGATGAGTTAATTATTGAGAGGGCGCCATGATTAAGACACGAGATGATCATGCACTCATGCGTTTTTGGAATCGGGCCTATATACACTATAGGGAGTCGTCTGGACTATTCAAAGTTTCAGAAATGGATGATCCCATAATATCACCTTGTTTTGATATTCATAAGGCGACAACTCACTTTAACGCCATTACTTCGTTGCAGGAGGATGCTAAAGAAATTGCGGGCCTTAGAATAAGAAATTCATTCTATCTCTGCACGATTGATTCAATACATTCAAGAGAGGATATGTCTAATGATTATAGAGTTGATGATCTCTCTTTAATAGGCAAAGAGGCTCAGTTTTGGAATCTTTTGAAAGACGGCTTTTTTAAGGACTATGAATTTTTACAGAAATTAATGTCGTTTTTGCCAAGCTTAGAGGCAACTTTCAAAGTTGGTTTACTCATGGATCAGGGGGAGGCCTTTGCAAGTGTGGTTGTAGGGCTCAGTGGCGACACGGCGGTACTCTTGAGTGGAGTTATTGATTCCCGTTATCGAAACCAACTCTTTACGCGAGAGCTTCATAAGCTTGTTCGCAATATCGCGTTTGAGAATAATATTAAAGAAATCTTCTATTGGACCATGGAAGAGAAGTTAACTCGTTATGCTGATCATACTGATCAGTATTTAATATATATAAAATCATAAGGAGAAATTATGAAACATTTCATGCTTAAAATCTTTTTTACCCTCTTACTTACTCATAATGCTTTTGGGGCGACAGATATTCCTGTTAATATCAATTGCATTACAGATGGTGCAGGAATCGTTCCTTTAAATGTTGAAATTACTTCACCTCAAACACTTGAGAATCTCAAGGAGGTCAGAATTTCAGTTCAAGGACAAAATTCTTACCTCTTTGAAGTATCGGTTCAGGACTCTTTAGTTGTCTCCGATCTTGTGGCCTTTGATTTTTTTAGTGATCAAATAGAGGGGAGAGTAGAATTAAACTTCACTGATGGACGACCTTCTGGAGATGGGGTCATTGATCTTACAAAGAAGCCAATCTTACCTGTCGCTGTATTTGATAAGTACGTGCTAAGAGATTGTAAATAAGCTGATTTTTTTTGTGTTATTGAAAACTTGGAGTTCATGAGTCTCTGGGGCATAATAGCTTTATGACTGATGAAGTGAAAAAAGGATTTTGTATCCTACCTTTTATGCATATGGAGATCCAAATTGATGGTGGGGTATATACTTGTTGCCATAGTACGGATTTCACTCAGCTAGGTAATCTTCACCAGGAAAGCCTTAAAGACATTTGGGAAGGTGATAAGTGGCAAAATACACAAAATGAATTTCTGAATGGAGATCCTAAGAAAATCGATCACTGTAAGGATTGCTTTTATTTTGAGGAACTTGGACTTGAGTCATGGCGCCAAAGTGAAAATAGCAGTTGGCAGCATCATATTGATGCTGCCTTAAAAGGTGAGATAAAAACTCCTAAGTCAGTCGCTATTCGTATCAGTAACCTTTGTAATTTTTCTTGTCGTATGTGCAAGCCTTCGGCTTCAACGGGGTGGTTCTCTGATGCTAAATTTCTTAATCCCAAGGGGAAGTATCAGATAGTAGAAAGCACCCCTTCTCATACCTCCATCTTAGAGCAATTGGAGCCTTTCATTGATGGATTGGAGCATATTCAATTTGTTGGTGGTGAGCCCTTGATGGAGAAGGATCACTACTTGATCTTAGAGGCCATGCTTGAGCGCAATCCCAATATTGAAATTACCTATGATACCAATTTAAGTTTCCTTGGTCTCAAGGATTGGGATGTTCTCAAGCTGTGGCGCGGATTCAAAAAAATAAATCTCTCGGGAAGCATTGATGGATTCGGGCCTCAAGGTGAGTATATCCGCAAGGGACTGGATTGGCCTTTGTTTCTAGAAAATTGGAATAAAGTACGCGCCGAAGTGCCTAATGCCCAAATGATGATGACCTTTACTTTAAGCATTTATAATATGTTTCATGTTCTCGACTTTATCGATGAGGTGATTAGGCTTGATCTTTTTAAAGGGCATAACCCTATGAATCTGATGCTCTCTCTAGTGGAAGAGCCTCGCTGGCAATGTCTGCAGGCCCTGCCACAAGAGGTTAAAAAAGTTGTTACGGATCGTTATCGGAATTATCCCCACCGAAGCTTTGGGAAAATTGCCCATGAGCTCGATGATGCTATTCGCTTTATGAATGGAAGGGATCAATCTTCTCTTATGTCGGTCTTTAAGAGTTTTAATAAGAAGCTTGATCTTATTCGTAATGAGAATTTCGAAGATATTTTTCCCGAAGAGGCCAAGTTGTTAGGAATTTAGGAGATTATTAAAAGAAAAAGTGTGGTGGCTTTGCGCAGAATTGAACTGCGGACCTTAGCGTTATGAATGCTACGCTCTAACCAACTGAGCTACAAAGCCAACGTCACTTTCAAGTAGGCGAAATCTTAAAGTATCCGATTTTTCCTGTCAATATAAAATTACACCCCCTGTGCTTATTTACTTTTAGTATCCTAGAGGCTTAATCTGATGAGTGTTTTGCCCTTTAAAGGATTTTTTTTGAGTAGATTTCACCCCGATCATCTCTATCAGTGGGTAGAGAGTTTCATGGATCGCCACCAGCTTTTCCCTCCGAGTAAGAGGGCGGTTATTGCTTTTAGTGGAGGCGAGGATAGTGTTCTTCTTTGGCATACGCTAAAGGAAATCTCAAAGCGCTCACCTGATAAAATCAAAGAACTCGTGGCCGTACATGTAGAGCATGGACTGCGAGAAACTTCTTATGAGCAGGCCTGTGAGTTAGGCCTTCGCTACAAAGATCTCAAAATAATCAGAATTAAAGAGCTGCCCCCTTCACGAGATATCGAAGCTTGGGCCCGTCGCCATAGATATGAAATTCTAAAATCTCAATTGAATACAGGAGATTGCCTCTATATGGGTCATCATATTGATGATTCCATTGAGTGGTATCTGCGCCAACTCTTTGCAGGTTCTGGGGCAAAGCTTCAAATGGGAATCCCTCTTATTAATGGTGTGATCAGAAGGCCCTTTCATTGTTTGACGAAGAAGCAGATATCAAGATTTGTGAAAAAGCTTCGGCTCTTTCATATTCAAGATGAGAGTAACGATGATCTTCGCTTTCAGCGCAATATCATCCGCCATAAAATACTAAGCGAAGTCTATGATGAGTTTCCCAAGGCCCAGGCCCACTTTGTGGAGAGGGCCAATGCTTGGGCCAATAGTCTCTATAAAAGAGAGAGTGAGCATCCGTTTTATCACTTATATCATTATGGTGAGAATATCACCGTCATCTATTGCAAGTCTTCTAAGAGGTGGGCCCAAGCATCGATGCTTATAAAGAAAGAGCTGGAGCGTCTCAGTCTGGAAAATAGAGGAGAGTTTCGTGAGCCTTTGGGCAAGATGCTCAGGGCCTTGGATTCAAAGAACGGGGCCCGAGGACCTTATAGTTTTAGTGGTGGTGTTAAGGTCTATGCCTATGCAGGAATGATTATTATGACAAATCCATTGGGTCTGGCAGATATCCGCCAGTGGGATCGTGAAATCTCATTAGGTGTTTCGCAGATTCCTATGCGCCCTTCGCGTTTGAAGAAACTAGACTACTCAAAACTTCAAGGGATTTTACCCTTTGCTCTGTATCGCTCAGAAGACTTTCGCTTCATGGGCTCAAAGACGATGAAGGGAATGAAAGATGAGCACCTCTTTCCTCTAACTCTGGCGATGATCAATAAAGAAGGCCTTGAACTTAGGCCTATTAGTTTTCTTGAGAAAGCATTAGCTAAGAAGAGAAAAGACGCACTGCCTGTACTCTTTATTAAATTTGACCCCTAGTGCTATATGAGGAAAATTCTCCCACAATGGGCCGTATAACAGATTTTTGCCATAAATTTGTAAGAAATCATCCTGATTACGCCGACTTTGTTGAAAATCAATCTCTCGTTAGACTAAAATGTGATACTCTTAACCTGAAGAAAAACACGAGTTTTTCGAGAGGGAATTTACTAGTAAAAAAGGAATTTAATCGATGAAACCCCAACAAAAAACATTAACCCTTTGGGTTGTTGTGCTTTTGATGATGGCCCTTATCGCAAAGGTGGCCGTAGAAGATAAGACCACTTATAAGAGAATCACTTATCCCGAATTTATCCAGGCCGTTGAAAGCAAGAATGTTTCAGAGGTTACTTTTAAAGGTGACAAGCGCATCCTTGGAAAATTTGTAGGCGGATATGAGCAAGGTCAAAGATTTACCTTATCTGGAACCACTGGCCAGGAAACTTTTGAAATCCTAAAGGCCAATGGAATCTATCCTGAATATCAAGAGGAAGAGAAGCAGACATTCTTCACTAGTCTATTGATTAGTTGGGGACCCATGATCCTGCTCTTTGTGATTTTCTATTTCTTCCTGCGCCAAATTCAAGCTGGTGGCGGCAAGGCCATGAGCTTTGGAAAATCAAAAGCAAAGATGCTCTCCGCTTCTGATAAGAAAGTTACTTTCAAAGATGTATCAGGGGTTGAAGAGGCCAAAGAAGAACTCAGAGAAGTGGTAGACTTCTTAAAAGAGCCTAAGAAATATACTAAGCTTGGTGGAAAGATTCCAAAAGGTGTTATTCTTGTTGGTCCTCCGGGAACAGGGAAGACGCTTTTGGCCCGTGCTGTTGCCGGTGAAGCTGATGTGCCTTTCTTTTCAATCTCAGGTTCAGACTTTGTTGAAATGTTTGTAGGGGTTGGGGCGTCTCGTGTGCGTGACCTCTTTGAACAAGGTAAGAAGCACGCTCCTTGTATTATCTTTATCGATGAGATCGATGCCGTAGGTCGCCACCGTGGGCACGGAATGGGTGGTGGTCACGATGAGCGTGAGCAGACCCTTAACCAACTCCTTGTTGAGATGGATGGTTTTGAATCAAATGAAGGGGTAATTCTTATTGCCGCTACTAACAGAATAGATGTTCTCGATCCCGCTCTCTTGAGACCTGGGCGTTTTGATAGACGAGTTACAGTAGGTTCACCTGATGTTCGTGGACGTCTTGGTATTCTTAAAGTTCATACAGGTAAGACTCCACTTTCAACGGATGTTGATCTTGAAGTTGTGGCCAAGGGGACTCCAGGGTTTACCGGTGCTGATCTTGCCAACCTTGTTAATGAAGCGGCCCTTAATGCTGCTCGATTAAATAAGAAAACTCTTGATCACAATGATTTTGAAGCGGCCAAAGACAAAGTTCTTATGGGGCCAGAGAGAAAATCAATGGTGATCTCTGATAAAGAAAAGCGTGTCACGGCCTATCACGAAGCAGGTCACACTCTTGTAGGGATGAATCTTCCTCACACGGATCCTATTCACAAGGTATCGATTATGCCACGTGGAGGAGCTCTTGGGGTTACTCAGACTCTACCTAATGAAGATATGCTTAATCTAACTCGTGCCCGTGGGGAGAATTTTATTTCTTTCCTAATGGGAGGACGTTGTGCTGAAGAGTTGATCTTTGGTGAAATCACCAATGGGGCATCTAATGATATTGAAAGGGCCACAAGTCTAGCTCACAGTATGACCTGTTCTTGGGGAATGAGTGATAAGCTTGGTCCGATTAACTATCATAAAGAGCAGCAGTCTGCTTGGAGTGCTCCATCAAGCTCAAGTTACTCTGAAAAAACGGGACAAGAAATTGATGAAGAAGTTCATCGCTTAGTTACAGATAACTATAAAGTTGCGATGAAGATTCTTGAAGATAATAGAGAGGCCCTTGAGCGCGTGGCCGAAGGTCTAATCGTTTGGGAAACTCTTGATCTATCTCAAGTGGAGGATCTTATTGCTGGAAAAGATATTGGAATGCCCATTATCAAAGATACGCCAGTAGAAGATGAGCAAGCTAAAGGTGAGTCCTCCACATTGGCCGCAGCTCCAAAGGCAGAAGGCGAAAGTAAGGATAGTGCAGGAAATGGAGACGATCCACTTCCTAGTGTTTAGTAGTCCTAAAATATAATGAAACAATTTAAAGTAATGACAATGGGGGTGATTAATATCACCCCTAATTCTTTTAGCGATGGTGGTCAATTCAATGATTCATCCGCCCTAAAAACTCGCTTCGAATATTTAAGTCAATATCGTGATCTTATCTATGATCTTGGTGCTGAATCTACCGCTCCCTTTAATGATCCCATTGGCATTGAAGAAGAAAAGAGTCGCCTTGAATTGGCCCTAGAAGTTCTTAAGGAGTTTAGTCCACACTCTATTTCATTGGATACCTATAGGGGAGAGACGGCCCATTGGTTCTTTAATAAGGCACTTGAGCTTGGGTTTAAGAGTTCCCAATTTATTTGGAATGATGTGAGTGGCCAATTTGATGAAGAGGTCAGGGAGTACCTGAAGAGATTTCCTGAAGGTCATTATATTTATTCTCATAATCTTGCCCCGTCTCGAGAGCTGACCTCTAAGCATATGAATTACAACTGCGCTGAGGAAGATATTGTCGAGCATCTTATTAACTACTTTAGGCCTTTCTCCAAAGAGGAGCGAGTTTGGTTTGATCCTTGCTTTGGCTTCTCAAAGAAATATGAAGAGAACTGGGAATTGATTCATCGCTGGGATCAAGTGCTAAAAGCTCTCGCAAATCATACTTGGATTATAGGTCTATCGAAGAAGTCATTTCTTCGCAGATTCCTTTGCGAGAATTTGAAAAGAGAACTTCCAAAAGAAGAGGCCCTAATAAAGAGCGAATGGATTCATAGAGACTTAATTTCAAAATTTATAGGAATCTCAAGAAGTATGGGATGTAAGAAAGATCTTGTCTTCAGAGTCCATGATCCGGATATTATGGAAACTTTGGGCCTTATTCCATAAATTTATTTCATTAAATTCAGGACAGAAAACATCGTTTTTCTTACATCTTCCTTCATTTTCTCGAAAATGACGGCGATTTTTACATAGGCAGAACAAACTTATTGGCCACATTGAACGTGAATTAATACTTTGCATTCACACAATAAAACACATACACCACACACGTTTCGGAGATGTTAGAGAATGAAGAGTTTAGTTAGAGTTGCCGCAATAACCATGGCCCTTACCCCACTTGCCCAGGCCGCTACACCAAAAGTTATATATGGTGCAGATAATAGAGTTCTGGCAGAAGAATCAAATAATGATTTCTATCAAAAATTGGCCCAGTCAACGGCCGTTCAAATTAAGAATTCAAATCTACAGGTGATTAAAGACGGAGAGTCTTATTCAGTTGATCCAACTAAACTTGAAGATGGCTTTGCTAAAGTTTGTGCTGATGAAGAATTCTCACAAATGACAAATGCCGGTAACTGTTCTGGCTTTCTTGTCGGTGAAGACCTTCTTGTAACGGCCGGACACTGTATTCCTTCTGAAAGTGCATGTGAAGGGGCTAAATGGGCCTTTAATTATCAACAAAATGTTCTGAGTGAAACTGGAAATGTCCTTGATGGTAAAGATGTTTACTCTTGTGCAAAAATTATTAATCAAGACCTAGATAACTTCTCTAAAAATGACTTTGCTCTGATTCAACTTGATAGAAAAGTTGAGGGAAGAGAGCCTCTTAAATTTAGAACTGAAGGAAAGGTTGAAACAGGCACTGAGCTTGTTGTGATCGGACACCCTTCTGGTCTTCCCACGATCATTGCTGATGGAGCCTATGTTCGTGAAAATGATAATGACTTCTACTTTGTGGCCAATACCGATACATTTGGTGGTAACTCTGGCTCAGCAGTATTCAATGCAGAAACAGGTGTTGTAGAGGGTATCTTAGTTCGTGGTGAGAAAGATTATGAGTACGACGCTGAGGCGGGGTGTAATCGTCCTAAGAAGTGTGAGAATGATGAGTGTCGTGGTGAAGATATCACTAGAATTACGGTTATTCCTGAGCTTGCACCAGGGATGACTCCTGAAGCTCCAGTGGTTACTCCTGTTCAGCAATTCCAAGTTTGGTATATGTCTGTAACTAGTCAGCAGCTTTACTACCTTTGGTTTACAACGAGAACCTCTGCTGAGATCTCAACAATGATGGCCGAACAAACTCTTCTCACATCGTATAGTCTATGGGTACAGACGATGGATGCCCAGACTCTATATGTTATCTGGTATCAGAATGTTTTTCTTTTGAACTAAGAACTACTTAAGTCATATAAATAATTAATAAAAGGGCCCTAATTAGGGCCTTTTTTTTTGTAATAAATAGTCCATAATTTAATTTATGAGTTACCGTGTTGGACCCCATATTCTCTACTCTAGAAGCGCCACTGAGCTGGCCCAATTCATAAGTGAACTTTTGGATATGGATATCAGTGCAGGTGGTGAAGGGGTGGTTTTTTTGAGAAATCCTCTTCTTTCCTTTCAAGTGATACAGGCTCCTCACGATGCGCTTATTCCCAGAAATACTGAGCGAGACATCATTTTTTCCTTTTCTATGGATGATTTGCAATCCCTTGAAGATCTTCTCTATAAAGTCGAGTTTCTTAGCTATCGCCACGGTGATGGAGCAAGTGGTGAAAGCGATAAAAAGGCCAGTTTGCACCAGCAAGGAGATGAATATTTCTTCTTTCTGAAAGATTTGGACGGCCGAAGATGGAAGTTCTCCTATCAATCTTAGTTAATTCCCTGACTTAACTTTTTGCGAAAATAGTTGACAGTAAATGTAAGAAACTGATAACTCTCTGTTATTGTAGATTTTACATGATGCGCTACTTGAGGTGTGTAAAAATGTCAGGGTTTGTAAGTTGTCAATGATTCTCGCCGCCGTGTTTAATGCTTGCAACGAAACGGCAACAAAACACTTTACTCAAGTAACAAGGGAAACGTTATGAAATTAAAAGGAATTATTCTAGCAGCTGCTTTAATGGCCACAGGAACTCAGGCCGCCCAACAAAAAGTAATTTACGGTGATGATAACCGTAGAGATGTATATGAAGAAAATGATCCAATGCTTCTAGAGCTTGCAAAATCAACTGCTGCTCTTATCAGCACAGGTGCTCTTCGTGAAGACGGACAAGGAATGACTAAAATCAATGGTCGTCAACTTGGTTCAGCAAGAAACTTCTGTGCAGATGAGCCATATGGTGAGCAAATTGCTGCTGCCAATTGTTCAGGTTTCCTAGTTGCTCCAAATGTACTGGTTACTGCTGGTCACTGTATCAGAAGCCTATCAGACTGTAAGAACTACGGTTTCGTATTTGACTTCAAAACTACACATTCAGGACAAACAGAATATAAAGTTCCAACTTCAAGCGTATATAGCTGTAAGAAAGTTGTAAAAACTGTTCTTAATCAATGGGGCGATAAAATGGATTACGCCGTAATTGAACTGGATAGAGATGTAACGGATCGTGCTCCACTTAAGTACAGAACTTCTGGTAAAGTTGCTAACGGAACTGATCTTGTAGTTATCGGTCACCCTTCAGGTCTTCCAACTAAGATCGCTGATGGTGCTTATGTAAGAAATAACAGCAACTCTGTTTACTTCTCAGCTAACCTAGATACTTATGGTGGTAACTCTGGTTCTGCAGTATTCAATGCAACAACTGGTGAAATCGAAGGTATCCTAGTTCGTGGTGAAACTGATTACCAAAGAAGTGGATCATGTACAGTATCTTACCGTTGTGCAAATGATGGATGTCGTGGTGAAGATGTAACAAGAATCACAAACGTAGCGGAAATCTTGAACTAATTATTCGATAGAGAATATTTACTTCAAAGCTAAATATAAAAAAGGTCTTCTGTGGGAAGGCCTTTTTTTTTATCTTTAATAAGGAAGAGCAAATGAGAATGAATAAAGTGATCCTGATTATTTTGGCCCTCATTTTACCATTTATGGCCTTTGCAGAAGTTCACTCTCTCTGTGTTACTCAAAATGATGATAATGCCCATCTCTACCACCTTCAGGTTGAAACTGATGATAGGGGAGAGTTGTTAAATTTAATTGAAGAGCGCTTTTTAAATCTCGATGATTTTAACAATAATGTGATTAATCGTATTCGCAAATTTAATAAGGGCGATCTTGATCGTGGCGTAATACTCTATTCAAAGCAAGGTTTTGATGTGATTCGTTTGCAGACAGAAAACCTTTCTCTTCAAGATGGAGGTTCTGCTCGTATGTTCTATAAGACTAATGTCCTCTTTCAGCGCTCTTGGAGTATGAAGTATTCTGAAGGGCTCAATATTATTCGAAAGCATGGAAGTTGGTATGCAACAGATATTAGGGGAGACCGTTTTAATTATGCTTTCTTTAGGGCAGGAAAGACAGGGGTGAAAGATATAAATCTCAGTTATAGAGCGGAGTTTGACCTTTAGTTGAAGCTTTGACACCCTTGTAATATTTACCGCTTAATCTCAATAAAAGGCCTTCCCACTCTATAATAATGGGGATGAAAAAGGCCTTTATTTCTCTATTACTCTTATCAACAAATCTCGTAATGAGTGCTCCCTTTGATTTGGATCGCAATAAGATAATCCCTAAGGTTATTTATGGTGTTGATAATCGAAGAGAGGTCTATGAAGTTTCACAAAAATGGCAGGAGCTGGCCGCCTCTACGGTAACGATAATACGATCAGACCGTATTGACTCTGTGGTTGGTAATGACAATCTCTATAAAGTGAGTGGTCCTACTTATGGTGTGAAAGAGAATCTCTGTCACAGTGAGCCCTATCGTGAACAAAAGTCAGTCGCCCATTGTTCGGCCTTCTTAGTCGCGCCGGATATTGTGGCCACTGCTGGACATTGCATTCGAGATAAGGCGCATTGTCGCACGCTGGCCTTTGTCTTTGATTATCAAAAAAATAAGAAAGGAAATTATAACTATGAAATCCCCAAAAAGAATTTCTATGCCTGTGATGACATCATAGAAAAAGAGGAGAATTCAGGTCTGCAATTGGACTACGCTCTTATTCGTTTAACTAAGAAAGTTAAGGATCGTAAACCACTGGCCTTGAGAAAGTCAGGTAGGCCTTCTCTAGGTGATGAGATGGTGGTGATTGGTCACCCCTACGGTATCCCTAAGAAAGTCGCCGATCAAGGCTTTGTGATAAAGAATAATCATCCTTCATTTTTCAAAGCCGATCTCGATACATTCTCCTTTAATTCGGGATCTGCCGTTATCAATGCAACCACCTTCAAAGTTGAGGGAATTCTCGTGCGAGGAGAAGAGGATTTTGTCTTTGATGGAAGTCAAATGTGTAATCGCTCTAAAGTATGTGCTCCTGGTGAATGTAATGGCGAGGATGTTACGAGGATTACACAGCTCAATATTGAATAAAGCTATCTAAATAGGTCCTAGCGACACCAGTGGTGTCGTTTCGTGCTAGGCAAATCTTTCTAATGATATCAGATATCAAGTGCTTAAACGTGGCATGAGTTTTGCTCCATTATATAGAGTAAAATAGAAGAGGTCCAAGGAATAGGACCTCGAGGTTATGCGGTAGTGACCTCAATTTTCAAGGAAGAAATAATGGTGAGAATGTACCTTCAGGTGGTGTGCATGGTTGCGCTCATCTGGCCAAATTTATCCTTTGCTCAAGCAAAGCGATTCATAATTCATTACAAGTCTCAGGCCTCTATAAAGTCTTCAGATTTAGGAAGTCCAGATTTTAATAATGACGCCAGAGAAATCATCTATGCTGAAAGTGAAAGTAAGGCCGTGAATAGTTTTCCCCTGGGACGACAGAATATTGTATCCGTTGAAGAAGACCTTATCCTTGAGCACTTTGCTAAGCCAGGTGATCTTGGTGGAGTCGAAGATGATCTCTACTATCAGCAATGGCATTACTTTGATTCATTAGGTGGAATTGAGCTTCCTGATGCATGGGATGTTACGGTGGGGAAATCTGATATGGTTGTGGCCGTTGTGGATACGGGTATCTTAAAACACCCCGATCTTGAGGGACGAATTCTTCCTGGTGCTGATCTTATTTCTGATGCGCTCATGGCCGGTGATGGAGATGCTCGTGATCAAGATGCGACAGATGAGGGGGATTGGATTGATCAAAATGATTCTTGCTTTAATGGATCAAGCTCTGGTTCTTCATGGCATGGCACACACGTGGCAGGAACGATTGCAGCGAACTCTGGTAATCAGCTCGGTGTCGCTGGGATTAACTGGCAAGCAAAGATTCTGCCTGTGCGAGTTCTTGGTAAGTGTGGTGGCTATATGTCTGATATCGCTGATGGGATTCGTTGGGCCGCTGGTGGAAGAGTCAGTGGTGTAAGTGATAATCCCAATCCTGCGAAAGTGATTAACTTAAGTTTAGGGGGCAGGGGAAGTTGCTCGGCAACGATTCAAAATGCCATTAACTTTGCCCGCTCGCAAGGGGCCGTTGTCATTGTTGCCGCTGGAAACTCTGGCGCCAATATGGATTTCTCTCCCTTTGTTCCGGCCAGTTGTAATGGTGTTATTACGGTTGGTGCGGGGAATATCTACGCTGAAAAAAGTTATTATTCTAATTATGGAACTGATGTCGATATTATGGGACCAGGGGGCGATAGCAATGGGCCTATTTATAGTCTCTCAAATAATGGTTATACCACGCCAAAGGCCTATAGCTTCAAAGGTATGATGGGAACAAGTATGGCCGCTCCTCATATCGCAGGTGTTGCCTCTTTACTTATGGGAGTTAACCCAGATTTGAATGCAGATCAAGTTGAAGAGCTTATTAAAGATACGGCCAAATTCTTTTCTTGTAGTCTTTCTTCTGGATGTGGTGCTGGACTTGTGGACACCTTTCGAGCCTTACAAGAAGCTTTGATTACCGAAGGCGAAGCGCCTGTCTCTGATAGTGATAACCTCAGTGCTGATACTCCGATAGATAATCGTATTGTTACCTATCAAGAAAGTGATGGTGGGGGATTATGTGGAACGGTGGCCTTTGTGGGAAGTGATGGCAGTGGACCTAAAGGTGGCCTTGGAGCTCAGCTTTTAAGTCTTGCTTTAGGGCTTGCTTTGATGGCCGCAGTAGGTTTTAGTCGAAAGCTTACGCCCAAGCATTATGGGGCATAGGCTTTCCTCTTAGTACTTCAATAACATTAGTAAGCGCAAGCCATGTCATTTCTGATCTTGTCCTAACCGTGGCCGATCCAATATGAGGAAGTATCACCGCGCGATCATCACTCAAGAGGGGATGATTCTTACTCATGGGCTCTGGATGGGTTACATCTAGGCCTACACTTAATAATCTTCCTGAATCTAATTCTCTTTGTAGATCCTCTTCGTTATGGATCGCTCCGCGAGCGGTATTGATTAGAATTAGTGGCGCTTTAAAGCGATTGATATACTCACTATTAATCATCCCTTTGGTCTGCTCATTAAGCGGGCAGTGAAGACTAAGGAGATTGACTTCTTTATAGAATTCTTCTTCTTCAACGATGTGAAGAGGAAAATCAAATGTCTTACTTTCTAGGCCTTTTCTTTTTATGGTGTAGATAGGACATCCCCATAGAGCGTGCGCCTTCTTAGCATACAAAGTTCCTATTCTTCCCATTCCAATAATGCCGATCCTTAAAGAGCGCGGATCAACTCCATTGTAGCGAGTTACTTCAAACTTTTTCCAATTACCTCTTTGTATATCATTCATGGCAAATTTAATTCGACGAGTACACATTAAGCTTAGAGTTATGGCGGTATCTGCTGTTGCATCATCCAGTACTCCAGGAGTATATCCGTAGGGGATATTTATCTGCTTTGCCAAAGCTATATCGACATTATTAAAACCAACGGCATAATTGCTGATGGCCTCAAGATGCTTGAGTTTCTCTAAAGTAGGCGCACTGATGTCATAGGCCAAGAGAGAGATCATGGCGTGGAAATCTTCTTTAACTTTAAGAAAGTCTTCCAAACTTCGCTCTCCATTCTTTGGGTAATCGAGCAATATATCAGGTGTATTAGGATCTTCACGCTTTAAGTCATAGAGATAAGATTCAATGCGCTCAATACCTTCTAATGCTGTGGGAAGCCATATTTTCTTCATAGGGATAACCTTTCATTCGTTATTTTTTTATATTGTAAGTTTATTGTTAGGAATTGTCAGAGTAAAGGCCGTGACTTTCCGATTTTAGATTACTTATACTAAATGCTCAGAAATACAATGGATTAACACTCTGGTTTTGAGTGAATTTATAAGCACATATCAGACGGAATTATATGTGAAATCCATTTAGACTAAGGAGAGTTTATGATTACCTCTAGATTGAGCACGTTCAGCGCACGCTTTAAAAAGACTTCTGTTATTTCTCTATTGGCCCTTTCAGGTTTATTATGTGCCCCTCTTTCTCAGGCGGCCACACTGGCCATTATCGACTCAGGTACAGATTTACAGCACCAGGACCTTGCTCCTAAAGCTTGGATTAATGCCCTTGAGATTCCTGGAAATGATCGCGATGAAGATGGTAATGGATACCAAGATGATATCTATGGATGGAATTTTGCTGAATCTAATAATCAAGTGATCGACTATAGCTACCTTGGAACTTTGACTGAAGATATTCGTCGCTTCTTCCAAGTTCAAGCAGATGCCATGCTTGGAACTGTTTCTGAAGAAGATCTCACTTGGGCCCGTGGCATGCTACAAGATGAAGCTTTCATAAAGCAAATCTCTATCTACGGTAACTTCATGCACGGAACGCACGTTGCAGGTATTGCTGCTGAAAATAATGACCAAGCAGAAGTCCTTGCTGTTAAGCTCATTCCAACAGAAGTAAAACTTCCAGGCCAAGAGAGTTCTGAAAAGGGTATTGGAATGTTTCTTCTAAAGAAGGCCCTAGGTGCTCTTGCAAAACAGCAGATGACTCAAATGGAAGAGATTGCAGCTTATGTAGCAGGTCATAAAGCTTCTGTTGCCAACGGATCTTTTGGTACAGGTTGGCCACAAGCTACAATGATTGTGAAAACTATCGCAACTACGGTTTGGAAAGATATTACTGAGGAAGAGGTTGCTGAGGCCGCTCGCTACTTCTTTGAAGTTCTTATTGAAGAAGGGAAAATGATGACGGATGCTGCTCCAAATACTCTCTTTGTATTTGCTGCCGGTAACGATGGTCTAGACAATGATACTTACCCTGCTTCACCAACTAATCTACAGGCTGACAATGTGATCTCTGTTGCTGCGACAATTAATGATGTAGCGATTGCACCATTTTCAAACTACGGTAAGACCATGGTTGATATTGCAGCTCCTGGTGTGAATATTCTTTCTGCTGTTCCAGGGAATAATTATCTTAAAGTAAGTGGAACTTCTCAAGCTGCTCCTTATGTTGCACAAGTGGCTACGGCAATGAAGTCTGTTAATGAGAATATGACACCTGCTCAGATGAGAAAGATCATGATGGAAACCGTTGATAAGAAGGCCTTCCTTGCTGATAAAGTTGTATCAGGGGGAATGGTTAATAGAGAGCGTGCCGTGAGAGCAGCAGAACTCTCTATCACTCACTCTTTAACGGATGCTATTGCACAAGCTCATAGCGAAGTTAAGGCCGTATCCATGAATAATAAATCAATTTCACTTGGAAACCTTGTTCCAGATATTTTGGATTTTGTATTGCCGCTACAAAGTTCATTCGTTATATCGAAATAGTGTTTTCCCAAAGGTTAGGATGAGAGTATCCAAGTAGAATTTCCAAAGGGGCAGGGTTTAGGCCTTGCCCCTTTTTTTGTAAAAAAAGGATTTAATTATGAAACGTTCATTATTTCTTATATCGCTACTTTTTCTCTCAACGCTAAGTTTTGCAGATGTTGAGGTCTTCACTCAAAGGGCCTATTGTGAAATCAATGCTGGGAGAAGTGCAAATTGTGAAGTTTGTAATTTTGAATCCTATGCGCCAATTCATTGTGAAATGTCTATTCGTGGCCGTACTCTCTATGGTTTTTGGTTTCAGGGCAGTCAAGTAGGGGCGATCCCCTATGGGCAATGTATGTATGGATATGTCTATGCCAATAATCCCATACGTGATCCCTTGGTTTCGGCCGATGCCTATGCAAGCTGTCGTCGCCGTCTGTAACTGGCCGATATTATTATCGATTTCCTAGATATTTAAAGATTTGTTTAAGTGACATTTGTCTTTATCCGATAAAACTTCTACGGAGTTTTCAAACTTGTACAAGGTTAGGGGTATGGATAAATCGAATCTCTTTGGCTTTTATCGTCATGAAATGCTAGAAATTCTCAGTGAGTGTACTCACAGTGATGAGCTCTTCTATGATGAGTTTGAAAATAAGATT
>JBLWXW010000009.1:0-64488 GCA_048267265.1 Bacteriovoracaceae bacterium | reverse complement strand
GTGGGCTATGGGCCGCGGCCTACAAAGAGGGCCTTGAGGAAATTGAGTTCAATAATATCCTCGAAGAAGTCTATCCAAACCACGGCGTTCAATTCAATATTCTCTTTAAGAAAGCTTCTTAGTTATTCATTTTTTGATCTAAGAAGTTATTTAGTTCATCCATTGCGTGCTCTTGGCAAGTGGTCTCACGTTTAGACTTCTTAAAGATAGTAGCAACCTTAGATCTTGTAATTGAAGTACTTGATTCTCCAAATGGTGAGCTTTTCAGGTAGCTCAAAGAAATACTACAGTTGGTTACAAATCCAAGCTTGTTATTCGTTTTTATCTTTAATTCAACAAATTCTTTTCCATCAATTCTAAGCTGATTAACTTTTTTAGCAGCACCATCTGTTCCTGTGTAAGAGGCCACTTGGTCAAAATCATGTCCATAGCTCTCGACAATATAATCTGTTATGGCCTTGGTTTGATTTCCAAAATCTCCGTGATTGGAGACGATAAGTGTTTTGGCGTTAATACTCATGGCAGAAATAAGAATAATTAATGTCACTAATGATTTCATGTTTGCTCCTTAAAAAAAATTTAAATGAGCATATCACTAACTCTTGGCGCTACTTATAGGGCATAAATATTTTTTAAGGAGTGTTTAAAGTCTATTCACTTATTTCTTGGTGAGTATATAGACCTTCTGCTTAAAGCTATCGAGAGTTTGTATTTTTGGACCCTTTTTAACCTCTTCTTCGCTTTCCTTAAGTTCAATGGTGAAGTTATCTTCGTAGAGGCGATGAACTTCGTTGGCATCGATACTAAAAGGAGGGCCATCCATCTTCTCTTGATCATATTCAAAAGTGATAAGGAGGTACTTACCTCCTGTTTTTAGAACGGTTGTAATAACCTTTGCATATTGATCACGCATAGAAGGAGGGAGGGCCACTAGAGAGGCGCGATCATAGATATAATCATATTGATCACCACTGCCGAGAGCAAAGAAATTACCCGCGCTAATCACAATATTTTGATGGGTATAGTGCTTAAAATCCTTGTCCTGGCCTATTTTAGGCTCTTCTAGATCATTCTCCCTAAAGAAGGCTTCAATAGCGTCCTGGCACAGCTCTACACCGTGTACATAGAGTCCCATATTGTGAAGCCAGATAAGGTCCTTGGTTTTTCCACATAGGGGGACAAGTACTTTTTGAGCAGTTGTGGCCTCAAATTCGGGAAAGTACTGAACGAGTTTTTCATGAAATTCTTCTTTGTGAAATCCGATTTGCCCTTCTTTCCATCTATCAAGCCAAAATTGTGCATCCATTCTTCTCTTCCTTGTGGGTAAATTAATCCTCTCCCATTGTGGCGGGGCCATGATGTTTTGTGAATATGACAATATATTAACAGAAAATGGTAGTGATAATGAGTGAATGATAAAATAAAGAATGTATTGCTTGATATATTATAAAAATAAATCAATATATTTATCAATATTGCAATAAAACCGATATAAAGTTAAGGTTATGAAAACCAAGAGGTTGGTTGATTCGAAGGAGATACCTATGTGCGGAATTATTGCTTATACGAAACTAGAGGGAGTTACTGCAGTGGATAAAGAGGCCACGCAGAATATTATGTCTAAGGCCCTTAAGCTTATGTCTCATCGTGGACCTGATGAGCATCACTTATTTCAAGATCAGACAAAAGGAATGGGTCATACTCGCTTAAGTATCATTGATGTCGGACAGGGTGCTCAGCCCATTATTTGGGATCAAATGCAATGGATTCATAACGGTGAAATTTATAACCACGAAGCATGGCGTGAAGAATGTCTCCAGGGAAAAGAGAAGCTTTCCGTTCACAGCGACTCGGCCATTATAGGACCTCTCTATAGAAAACTTGGACTCGACTTTGTCTCTGAACTTGATGGCGTATTTGCTCTTGTTCTCTTTGATGGCGATCATGTCATTGCCGCTCGTGATCCGCTAGGGGTTAAGCCCCTTTTCTATGGCCATGATAAAGATGGTGTCATGTGGTTTGCTAGTGAAATGAAAGCTCTACAAGAGCATTGTCTTGATATTCACACTTTCCCTCCGGGACAGCTCTACTCAAGTGTTGAGGGGTGGATAACCTATTATCAACCCCATTGGTACGACACGGAAGTTTCAGCAGTTCGTCTAACTAAGGAAGCACAGGTTCAAAGCATGCTTAAGACAAAACTAGAGGAAGCAACTAAGAAGCGTCTTATGGCCGATGTTCCTCTAGGATCTCTTCTCAGTGGTGGTCTTGATAGTTCTCTCGTTGCTGCATTGGCCGCAAAAGAGCTTAAGAAGTCAGGCAAGCGCTTGACTACCTTCTCTGTTGGCCTTCAGGCGGGAACCCTCGATCTATTAAATGCAAAGAAAGTTGCTGAACATATTGGTTCAGATCATAAGGAAATTATTTTCACTGTTGAAGAAGGAATAGCTCTATTAAAAGAGATGGTCAGTCTACTTGAAACTTTTGATGTAACAACGATCCGCGCTTCAACTCCTATGCATATTATGACTAAAGTTATTCGTGAACTTGGCTTTAAAGTCGTTCTCTCTGGTGAAGGCGCTGATGAGATTTTTGGTGGCTATCTCTACTTTGGTCATGCACCAAGTGCAGATGAATTTCATAAGGAATGTGTGAGAAGAATTAAGCGCCTTCATACGGCCGATTTACTTAGGGCCGATCGCTCTACTATGGGAGCCTCTGTTGAGGCCCGTGTGCCCTTCCTTGATAAATCTTTCTTAGATGTGGCCATGTCCATTGATCCTGAACTCAAAATGATTAAATATAGTGAAGGTAGACCTGAGAAGTGGATACTGCGCTCTAGCTTTGCGGGCGATGATCTTATTCCCGATGAGATTCTCTGGCGTCAAAAAGAGCAATTCAGTGATGGTGTAGGCTACTCCTGGGTTGATGGACTTAAGGATTTTGCCGAGAGTGTGGTGAGTAATGAAGACTTCGCAAAACGAGAAGAGCTCTATCCTCACTTAACTCCTATGACAAAAGAGGCCTTCCTCTATCGTCGCCTCTTTGCAGAAATTTACCCCCATGCGGATGTGGCCAAACAGGCCAAGCGCTGGATTCCGAAATGGCAAGATTATGATGTCGATCCAAGTGGAAGAGCGAACTCAACCCATACGGAAACCTATCACGCCCCAGAGGGGGAAAGTGAAGGGTTGGTAAAGGAAGTTATTTAAAAATGAGATAGAGTACCTTAAGGGCCCTTATGGGATGCAGACAAAAGAGAGTTTGCACTGCGGATATAAGGGCCGGGGTAACTCCGCCCATAATATTATCACAGCCTGTGGTATAGAGATTTTCGATAGGAGTTCGTGGTCCGATTGAAGTATCAAGGAAACGCTCTGGTGTAGGGGCCAATCCGTAAGGCTCGCCAAATTCGTTATTAGAAAAGAACTTATTGGTTAAAGGGGTTGAGGAGTCTTGATAACGAATTCTTTTTCTAAGTTGAGGGTAGAGGGTGAGAAATTTTTCAATCATTTCGTTTTCAATTTTCTTTTTTAATTCAAGATAGTCTTCAGGTCTTTTTCTCCAAGTTGAATGATCCCATTCTTTGAAATGTTTAAAATCTATACTGGTAAGTAGGGTTACAGTGGGACCCCCTTGATGATTATCATCTCTATTGGAAGCAAATGAGATAAATAGATAGGGAAGCGCATTATTTAGTGATGCTTCAAAAGCCTCGAAGCTACTATCGAGATTATCATGGTCATAGTACCAAATATTTTCAGTAGGAAATTCACTAATATCAAAATCTTGGTCAATACCAAGATAGGTGCAAAAGAATCCACTTGATGGTTCTAAGTTTTGGACCCTTTTATTACGGATGAGCTTATTGAAGGTTACTCTATGGCCCGCACCACTAATGACTTTGTCACAATAGATATTGACGCCATCGCTTAGACAGACACCTTGAGCGCGATTTTCATCGATGAGAATATGATCAACCTTGGCCCTAACAAGAACCTCAACTCCACGGGAATTGAGGTGATCTACTATATGCTTAGCAATTTGATCACTTCCTGATGTTGGGTAGGAAGCGCCTCCTTCATAATGTTTGGCAACCATAGCATGACCTACAAAGGCAACACGTTTTGGTGGAAGTCCATAATTTCCATAGATAGACGCCAATATGGCCTTTAATCTTGTGGATTTAAATCGAGTATTGAGTTCTTCTTCCAAAGTCTTTGAGGCATATTTTTTAAATAGGCGACCGACAAAAGGAGAGAGAAATTGTTGTATTCTCTTAGGGAATATTCTTACCATGAAGTATCGAGAAGCAGAGTCATAGATCTTAGTTATGAGTTCAAAGTAACGGTCAATAGCGAATGCATCATCGGGAAAGCTTTCTTTTAACGATTCTCTATCCGTTGTATAGGAGTGTGAAGGAAAGGTAATAATATCTGGTTTGTTTCCCATATAAGACCATTTGAGCTTTCCTCTTGAAAGAAAGTTAAAGGCCTTGTAGATGGGAGAATCGTGATCGTGAACTTCTCCAATGTAATGAACTCCGGAGTCCCATTTATACTTTCCATGGGAGAAGCAGTGGGTGAGTCCTCCGGCCGTATAGTGCTGCTCTAAAACAATGACAGACTTACCAAGATAACTCAGGTAGGTCGCCAGAGATAGGGAGGATATACCTGAGCCGATAATGATGTAGTCATACTTCTTAAATTCATAAGTTGATTTATAGCGTTTTCCAATAATCATCTATAATCCCAGTTTTACTCTAATGCCCTTCTTAAGATCACTAAGAGGATAAAAGGTTCCACTCCAGTAAATTCCCCCTTGAGAGTAACAGATATAAGCGGCCCTAATCATAATCAAATTGATAAGGAGAATGCCAAATGGATAGAAAAAAAGTGTGCTTATTTTATGATCCATATACTTCTTAACTTTAAGTGCAAAAACTAAATTAAATAAGAGGGCCACAAGGGCAAGGGATATGGATAGGGGAGTTGCATAAAGGAGGGCCAGTAGTGGAATGAGAAAAGGAAGGCATGCCATAGTTGAAACCATAAAGAAAACGGGAATATTATAATTGGTGAAGCCGCCTACAATATTCTTCTCAAGTCCTTTCATCATATGAATGCCATCGCGATACCAAGGAAATCTTGGACCTTCTTTTGATGCTCTTATGTAGAGGGATCTTCCTCCGGATTTAGCAATGAGGTGAGAGAGGGCCACATCATCAGAGATATCGAGTTTAAGCCATTCTAGGCCTTCACTGGCGTCAAGGGCAGACTTTCTTACCATATTATATGGACCAATTCCCTTTACACACTTCAATGGCCTCTCTTCTATGGATAACCACGTTCTTGCGGAGAGTGTAAAGAGAAGTTGAGAAGTGGATACAAGGAGTCCTAGAAAAAATGTGGGGCATGGAACTTCAGGCATAATCGTCAAGTGATCCAGTCTCTTACTTTCCATGAGGGTAAGAGAGCGAGTTAGAACACTTTCATTGACTTCAACGTCACCATCCATAAAGAGGATGAATTCACCACTGGCCTGAAGTTGGCCTTGTTGTAGGGCATTGACCTTGCCCAACCATCCTTCAGGAAGAGATTCTATATGAGTGAATTTAATGCGTGAGTTATTCTTTGCATGATCTTCTATGATCTTTCCTGTTTGATCTGTTGAGCGATCATTAACGACAATGAGCTCATAGTCTAAATCTTTGATATGGCCTAGGGTTTCTAATGTTGATGAAATATGATCTTCTTCGTCTTTCACAGCAATGATAATACTTAATAGAGCATTATATTCTTTGCTCTCCTTATAGTGATCAAGGGAGAGTAAATTCTTGTAGGACTTATAAGAAAAGTAGAGAAAGATCAGCCATGTAATCAATCCTAATATGAATAGAGCATGTATAAGGTTCTCGGGAATGAACATTTATTTTGATTCCTGTTTAAGAAGGAGTGGGAGAATATAGAGGTCAATGATGGCCGCCGAGGCCAGGATGATCGCAGCAATCAATCCAAAGTGAACATTGAGCATAAACTGAGCGAAGATAAAGAGGCCAAAGCCAATAACGAGTATGGCCGATGTTACAAAAATGGAAGATCCAGATTCTTTGAGGACTTGCTGTAGTATTTGATGATTATCGTGACTATTTCTATTTCTATCAAGCTGAATATATTTCATGAGAAAGTGAATCGTATCATCGACGACTATCCCTAGGCAGACAGAAAAAACCATGGCCGACGAAATACTCAGAGGAATATTGAAGAGGGTCATAACAGCAGCACCAATCATTAAGGGTGAGAGGTTGCATATGAGTGAAATAGCGAAGAGCTTTACTGATTTAAAGACAAGGGCCAGTAGGATAGAGATGAGAATAAGCGCTAAGGCCAATGAGTAGAGAAGTGATTTAGAGACCTTTTCATTGAGACCTAAAAAAAGAGGATTCTTACCTGTAATGGTTAGGTCCAGATCACTCTCTTTGGCCAACTCTTCAATCTTTGAAAGAAGTTCAATTGACTCCTTAGAATTTTGAAGCGTCCATAAGAGTGAAAGTTTGAGCTTCGTATTATCAAGAGAGAGTTTATCATTGATACTTTTTCCTTGAGTTAAGCCCATTTGATAGAGGAGTATAAGTTGAGCAATACTATCTTGTTGGTCAGGTATTTTATATGAGGAGGCCTTATCGTTGTGAAGTGTTCTATTGAGTTGCTTGATGATCGGAATAATTGAATTTACCTGAATAATTTCTTCTTTATCCTTAAGTTTATTAATAAAGCTATCTACTTTTTTGAGAAATACGGGCTCAAATGCACTCTTTGTTTGAGGGGCCTTGATCACAAATTCAGGACCTGGCATCGCCCCTAATTTATCAAGGATAAAATCATTTGCAATCTTCGCAGGCACATCAGATCTAAAGTAATTTATGGGATTAGTGTTAATTTCATTTTGTAGACCAATATAAGTTCCTATTAGGGTAAAGAAAAGAAAGGAGCTGAGAATGAACTTCCTCTTTCCTTCACTCATCTTAAATAAACTTGTGGTATTCATGGGAAGGAAATTAAAACTTCTCTTAATATGATCGTCTCTTTCTAAGAAGTTAACCCAAACAATAAAGACCATAAATGTGCTAATCCATGCAAAAAGGGTCCCGAGAGCTGAGAGCATACCAAAATGAATGAGCGGCTTCATGAAGGCGGTTGAAAAACTAATGAATCCCATCGCGGTACTAAGGGTTGTCAGCAGAGTGGGAAAAGTATTTTTCTTAAGCGCAATGAAGAGTGCATCTTTTGATTTTTGTAATTTTTGTGAGTCTTGATTTTGACTCTTTTGTTGATAGTAGGAGACGAGAATATGAATCGAGTCTGCAATTGAGATCGCCATAAGGGCCTGTGGGATGAGCCCTAAGATATTATTGAATTTTATCTGTAAAAAGCCTGCAATGGCAAAGGTGAAAAGGCAGGACAGGAAGGTGATGATGAAGGGGATGAAGAGTCCCATAGAGCTTCTAAAAAAGAGAAATAAAATCCCTCCTATAATGACAAACATAAGCGGTAGAATCGTTATAAGATCATGTTCAGCAATCTCGCGATAAGAATTCCCAACAGTAAGTCCCCCCGCCACTTTGAAGTCATAGTCTGGGTACTTCTTTTGATAGAGCTTGATGATGTCCCGGGCCTGTTGAACAATCGCCATTTCGTCTGGACGCTCATCTATATAAGGTTTTTGACGGGCATAGATGAGGGCAATGGTTTTGGCATGATTAATATAGTAGTTATAAAAGACGGGAACTTCTTCGATAATATCGAGGCGCTTTAACCACTGGGTTTGATTTAAGTTTGAGGAAGCAAAGAAGGGCCCGATAGATATTTCGTCTTCTGGGAGAACGAAGGCATGGTTGTAGTTGGAGATAGAGTCGACATCAATCGTTCCCTTAAGACCCCAGAGCTCTTCGGTGAGTTCTTTGATAATAGGGATGGCATTTGGGGTTACTATTCCATCGGCATTATATATGGAGAAGATTAGGGTTTCATCGTTACCAAATGTTCTTTGAAATTCTTTAAAGGTTTGCAATCCTGGATCATTTTCTTGAAACCAGATTTCATAGTGAAAATCAGACTCTAGTTTTGAAATTCCAACAATTGAGACAGAAATGAGAATGAGGAGGACGATTAGACATTGATAAGGGGAAAAGATTAACCTTTTTAGAAAATGATTTCTAAACTCAGAGAGTCTATCTTTTAAGAGCATTCCTAACTACTTTTTTAAAGACTTAAAATACTTAATTGCATTGCGATAGTTTATTCTACCCCAAAGTTGGGTGAGAGTCTTAGGGAAAGTCTTGATATTTTTTATCTTGATCGGGATTCTCGGATAATGGGAGGCAAAGTCTATATAGTTCATGGCCAACAGAAGTGCTGTGATTCTATTGTGCATATATTCACCGGAATTAGATTCATACTGGGCCACAGAGGGAATGAAGAGTTTCATATTGAGATAGAGCCCCTCTGGAAATTGCGCAACAAAGGCCATATTCCAGCTCTGGTATAAATCGGACCACTTTTTCTGTTCAGGACTATACATTTCAACGGCCTTAGCATCTGGAGAAAATCTTGAGTGGGCTCCTCTTTTAAAATTTTTCATGACTCCAAATAGACCTTTAAAATTTGGACTAAAGAAAATAAGGGGCAGCGAAGACAGTGCGTTTCGCAGATGAGCGGTACAAAGATCTACTAGTGTCGCTTCAAATATATTGAAGGAGAGGATGAACTTCCCGAAATTCTTATTGATCTTACCCTGCTTTCTCTGCTTGATAAACTCAGTCACAGGTCTTTGAATTGAGTGCAACTTGATGATCGCTAAGATATTGGTTAGGCGATAAAACCCAAGTTTAAAACGAGTTTTTTGAAAATGGGATACGGTTTCTTCCAATAGATCTACATCGTCTCTTAATAATCGATTAAAGCGATCGAGGGAAAATCCAAAGAGTATATAATAGAGGCACTGAATCTCTTCTTCATCTGAAACACTAGAAATTTCAATTGGCCTTTCGAAGTCAATAGTTTCAAAGAAGTCCATTAAATATTCATTTTGCTCTATAGAGCAAGTTATTTGTAAGCAGAATGTTTTGATTTCATTCAATAGGTCTTTTTTGGGAATGAGAAAATCTCGATGGGTTTGAAGTTGTGGGAGGGCCCAGTTTGCGCTCTCATCAAGGACATAGAATTGCTCATAGCATTTAATAAGGGCCAAACGTATATCATCCTCACTAAATTGAGTGAGGACCGAGTCGATTTTATCTTGAATGCAATAGAGTGAAGGATATCCCATGAAATAGTCTTATCTAAATAACCAAGAAGTTGATGCACCTTTCATTGGATTATAGTGATTTGGATTCTTGTGGTGATTCTTATGGTAGTAGACTCCACTACCAAATTTGTTAACGAGTCTGTAGTAGAGGTTACTATCAAGATTGTAGACCACATTACTACCGTCACTGAGGATTTCATGAGTATAGAAATTAATATGGGCAAAGACAAAAATATGAAAGAGATAAGAGGGAATGAAGAAGAGTAGGAATAGAGATGGTCCTAAGATCATAAACCAAAGAATCAATCGAAAAGGAACATTGAAGAAGTGAAAGAATACGGCAGCATGAAAGAGGCCCCTATTGGTCGCAGTATCACCATGGAATTTAAGGTACTTTTCCATTACGGGACGAGTTCCACCAAAATTATTAGCAAAGAGAAAGAAGAAGAAGTTCTTCCCTTCTGGGTTATGGGGATCTAGGTCTGTATCTGAGTGAGTATGATGCATTCTGTGATTAATTTCAAAGGCCGCCATTCCAAGTAAAGTATAGAGACCAGCAAGTTCACCCATTATAAAATTAAGAGGCTTTATCTTCAGGTTTCCGTGAACACAATTATGCATAAGCGCTGGTACTTGGACACCAATAATAAGACCAATAGGCAATAAAAAGAGGTGATTCCAATTTAGGGAAATTGATTTTAAATCTAACCTTTCTGGCATCAGTGCAATAAGGGCCATATCTAGAGTTGCAATAATTAGCAAGCTTACAAGAAAATAGAGAGGAAGATAGAACTTATTCTTTCTAAATTTATTCCAATGTGACTTCATTAGATTTTCCTACTTAGATATTGCGGATTATAGAGTCCAGGGTTGATATGATGATTTTTGTGAAAGTAAATCCCATCTGAAAGAAAATTAATGGATTTATACCAAAGATTTGAATTCTTATTTACAACAATTATATTGCCTTCATTATCGAGTGTGTGGGTGATGTAGTTCACATGTGCAAAGGTGATTAAGAAGATAATGAACGCGGGAATAAAGAAATAGAGAAATAGAGTTTGTCCTAAAATGTTGTACCAAAGGATGAGGCGAACAGGAATAAGGCCAAAGTGGAGAAAGATACACTGCTTAAAGATCGACCTTGTTTGCTCACTTCTCCCATGAAACTTGAAAAAACCTTCTGCGATTACGGATACTCCTGAGTGAAGACAAGTGAAAAGATAAACAATAAAGCTCTTCCCTATCGGAGAGTGGGGATCATTTTCGGTATCAGGGAAAGCATGATGAAACGTATGATTCACGCTAACGGTCCCAAAGCCTATGAGAATAATTTGAGAGCTTAGCTCACCAATGAGGTTATTGTATTTTTTAAAATTTCTATGAACCGCATTATGCATTATAGTGGGAAGTTTTATTCCGATATAAAGCGCAAGGGGAATGACCATCCAAATATTGCGGCCAAGACCTAGGTCATAGTCATGTTGAAAATATGACGTCACTAAAGCGAGTGAGCTAATGACAAGAGCATTGATCAATAGATAATTCCTTAGGGAATACTTATTGGTTTTGAATGTTTTCCAATTACAGATCACTCTTGCCTCTTGTGGGTACAGATAATTAAGTTCGTTACCTATTTGTAATGCATTTTTTGACGCATTTGGTCGTAATTGGAAAAAATACAATAAGTCTTACTGAGTTGTATGGATTTAATACATATTTTGAAGTGAACTTATCTCATTGGAATTACTGAATATTTTGATGGGCGAGATAGGAGAGACAAAGAAAAGTAGTGAAAGTTTCTACATTTTGAAGGTTCTTTTGAAGGTTCTTGAAGGTTCCAGCACACTTTTGCAGACGCAGTGCTTCTGCAAAAGTGTGCTGGAACTTATTAGAACTAATTAAGATTTTGTTTTGGTGACCCATTTTTTTACGAGCTCTTCCATAATATTCAGAGGAACTGAACCTGAGCGCAGGATTGTGTCGTGAAAAGCGCGGATATCGAATTTATCTCCTAGCTCTTCCTTTGCATACTTTCGTAGATCAAGAATTTTCTTCATGCCGATTTTATAGGCGGTCGCTTGGCCAGGATTGACGATATAGCGCTCAATACCTTTAATAATCTCAAGTTCGGCATTTGCTGTATTTTGAGTTAAATATTCGATTCCCTTTTCCCGTGACCATTTCTTAAAGTGAAGTCCCGTATCTGTAACTAAGCGACACGCTCGCCACAGCTCCATACTCAAGCGTCCAAAGTCGCTATAGGGATCTTGATAGAGGCCAAATTCTTTGGGAAGAAGCTCTGAGTACAGCCCCCACCCCTCACCATAGGCCGTATAGTGAGCTGTTCTTCTAAACTTTGGTAATCCTTTTAGTTCTGATTGAACTGCGTTTTGCATATGATGACCGGGAAGTCCTTCATGGTAGGCGAGTGCTTCAAGTTTATACTTAGGCACATCTTTCATATTATAAAGATTTACATAGTAGATTCCTGGGCGATCGCCGAAGAGGGGTGGACTTTGATAGAAAGCAATTCCGGCCGACTTTTCACGATAGGCCTCAACGGCCTTCACCTTCAAGGAGGCCTTGGGAAGAGTGAAGAACATTCTTGGCAGAATACGGGTTATCTCTTTAAGTACTTCATCTGCTCTATCTAAGTAGGCCTTTCTTCCTGCTTGAGTTGATGGATAGATTTGCTCTTTACTGGTTTTCATATGAGTGAAGAAATCTTGTAGGCTTCCTTTAAAGCCTATCTTTTTCATAATTACTCGCATCTCATTGTGAATTCTCTTAACTTCAGAAAGACCAAATTCATGAATCTCTTCAGGAGTCATATCTGTGGTGGTCATATCTTTTAGGCGATAGCGGTAGTACTCATCTCCATTGGGAAGTGACCAGGCCCCATGATTATTTCTCTGTTCTTTATGAAGAGTTGTTGCAAAGCTAATAAACTCATCATAGGCAGGTTTAACAAATTCTTTTAAGGCCCTAGAAGCTTCATTTCTCAATTGCCTCTTTTTATCTTCACTGATTTTAAGCTTTGAAATCTTCTTTCTAAAATCTTGATAAAGTGGTGATCTTCCTTTTCCAGTAAAAGGGTAGCCTGTGATGATATTAGTAGAATCACTAATGACTTTATCAAAGACAAAGGCCGGTGAGATAATCCCCATATCTCTTTGCTTTTGAACAAAGTCCTTATTTTCTTTAAAGACTCTTTTGAATTCTTTGAGACGTGAAATATAGTCAGAGGCCTCTTGAAGATTGCTGATTCGATGCATATTGATCATAAAGGAGGGAAGAGAGCTGTGCCAACCGAATTTATGATTGAGAGTATAGCGATGATAGCGCCACTTCCACTGCTCAATCGCATCTTCGAGTCCTTCTTTGAAAAGGGTATAATTGAGTTGGCCTTGTTCAGTTAGAGCATTATAATTGAACTTTTCGAGATCTTTGAGATCTTGTTTGGCGATCTCTATAGATTCTTCCATAAACTCTTCGGTACTATCGTTGAGCTTATCATAATTGGTTTTCAGCCCAATATAGGTCTGCCAGGTAGGGAAGCGCTCTATATTTTGATTGAATACTTTCTCAAAGAATTGATTAAGTTTCTGAGTATTCTCTTCTCTTTGCTTAGGTGTGTAGCTTGCACACGAACCAAGTAAAAAGAGCAGAGTTAAGGAGAGGAGTCTCATGATTATGCCTTTTGTTACTATTGAAGTTATTTAGTGAATCTAACCATTATGGAGTCACTTGATAGGGTGCCATGGCTTCTTGTAAATTGTAAAATAATCGTTTCAATAAATTTTCTTTTTAACTTATACTTTCCAAGTATCTTTCAATAAAAGAGGTCAGTGGCATATGAATAAGTTAAAAATAAAATTAAATCCAAAAGATTTCTTTCTTGGGCGTAAGGGTCCATGGCCCCAACCCTCTCCTAATCATCCCTGGGGAGAAGCTTCTGCCGTGATTCACCTTCCGCTACGTGAGAGGATAGATTGGTGGACTTTCATTGGTTCACGCTATGTTGCAACCTTGGGGCTTACTCCCTATTATTTTGTCAAGGCCGCTTTAAAGCCTGGATTAAAGCATGTGAGCAACGAGCGATTTGAGTGGTTTATCAATGAAACCATGCTCAGTAAGTTTATTTGCAAAACACTCGATGAAAAAGATAAGCATATTTTTAAAGAACAAATAAGAGCGAACAAAGATTGGTGTATTGTTGATCTCGAAGCGGTTAGAGTGATTGAAGCTCGCGATGGAATTTATGCTAGTGGCACGAAGACGCTACTCTATAAAGAAGCAGAGCGCTTTAAGATTGAATGTATCTATGTTGATGATTCAAATGAGATCTTCTATCCCGAAGATGGCGATGCATGGGAGCTTGCTAAGTACTATGTACTTCAAGGAGGTGCTCTATGCGCGACTCTAGTTTCTCATCCTAACCAACATTTTCCCAATGATAGTATCAATGCCATAACTAAGACTTCTCTGCCTAAGGATCATTTGCTCTTTAAACTACTGTATCCGCATCTTCGCTTCACGCTTCCCCTGGAAAATGCAGTTCTTAATTATAAGTCATCTCTCTTACAAGATAAGTGGTGGATGGTTTATGCACCCTATCCTGGAACGCCTGAGGGGCTTAGGGATCTTCTTGTTGAAGGATATAAAGGTATTAAAGGCAATGCTTCTTATCCTCCTTTTAGCTTTCCCATGAAAGAGCCAAATCTCGAGACGAAGTATGGTGTATACCTGAGAACTTACTATCGAGTGTTTAGAAAATTTGTGGATAAGATTATTGTTGATATTCCAAAAGATGATTTTTGGACAAAGAAGTGGGCCGGATATATTAATAAGCATGTTCCTGATTTTCCATGTGAGGATTCTATTTTTAAAGATGATACTCTAGCACGGGCCGTAACTTCCTTTCTCTTTTCTGTAACCGTTGGTCACTCGGTAGATCATTATAATTATGGAAGCTTAGATAAGAGGGAGATCCCCTTGTGCATACGCCAAGAACCACCGAAGAAGGGTATAAAGTTGATGGATCGCTCAAAGCTCTGTAGTCCAATAGAGCTTATGAAGTATTATATGGCCGATAGTTTATTCTTCTCACCCACGACCGTAACCAAGCTTATTGATACACGCTACAACCTAAGTAAGGCCGAACATAAGAGTGCCATCAAAGAGTTTAAGAAAGATCTCAGAGAAGCTGAAAGAGAGCTTATTAATCAAGGTGTTCACTATATGCCCTTGAAGAAGATTGCTGCAAGTATTCAATTCTAGGAGAGTTGTTCACTTCTTATTTTGAGTCTATGATAGGGTCATGATTAAGATTGCTATGAATGAACTCAAATTCACCTTTTCAAGAAGCTCTGGAGCTGGTGGCCAAAATGTTAATAAAGTTAACACAAGGGCCACTCTTTCTTGGGATATGGAGAGTTCCACTCAGTTTTCAAAGGCCATGAAAGAGCGCTTTAAGGCAAAATATGGCCGCCTAATAGTAGGTGATGAGGTCGTAATTCATTCTCAGAAATATCGCTCTCAAAATAAGAATGTAGAAGACTGTGTGGCCAAGCTTGAGAAGTATTTAAGCAGTGTGAAAACGCCTCCAAAAAAGCGTGTTCCCACAAAACCTTCCAAGAGCTCCCAAAAGAAGAGGCTTGATCGAAAATCGAAGGATTCAATGAAGAAGAAATTAAGGCAGGAGAAATTTTAAGCCTATGGATATCGTACGTCAGTTTAAGAAAATGAGTCTTTGGGACTTTATTGATCTTATGGAATCCCAATGTTTTGGTTGTGCCAAGAGTGCTACTTATTTCATGTATCTCGATGAGATTAAAATGCGTAGAATTGAGTCTATTTCCGAAGGCGGAAACTACAAGCTGCGAAGCCTTGCCCAGCAATTATTGGAAGAGTTCCAAAAAGAGCTACATAGAGATTCTTCCTTTGCTACCAGCGAAGAGCTTAAAAGCTTTACCACTATTGCAAAGGAAGAGATTTAATTATCTTCTGCAGCTTTAAGGATTTCAATTAAACCAGACTCCCCATCAAAGCGAATATAGTCACCTGTTTTAATTCTCTTTGTGAGATTCTTAATAGAGACGACGGTGGGAAGTCCCATCTCACGAGCGACAACGGCCGAGTGAGATAGTAATCCTCCACGCTCAACAAGAAGCCCTTTGGCCGAAGGGTAGAGGGGAATCCAACCGGGGTCGGTTCTATAGGTAACAAGAATTTGATCATTTAATTCCATATCATCTTCTGGTCCCATGATTACTTTTACTTCACCTTCAATGACTCCAGGGGAGCATCCCAGCCCTTTGAGCTGATTTTCAGCAAGATCAGATTCGTCAATTTCAACTGGTGGAGGAAAGTGGTTATTTCGATAGTAGACGATACCTCTCGTCATAAAGCGGGCATCAGGAGCTTCTCCTTCTTCATAGCTTTGATATTCTCTCTTTCGAATATCAATGAGCGCCCTAAGATCCATGACAGTATTGGTTCCCTCAAAGAGGCCTTCAAATTCTTTTAGGGTGAGATAGAAAATATCTCTGGCGGTATCAATCTGGCCGGCCGTAGCAAGCTTATCTCCAATGGTGTAATACATGAGTCGTACCACTCCATAAACTCTGGTTCTACAGAAGCGGGTATTCTCACGATTCATTACGGCCTTACGAGTATGCTTAAGTGACCATTTAAAAATGGTACTCTTTAAACCATTAAGGGACTGATCAAGTTCTTTTTCTGCATTTTCACGAATCATTTTTTCGCGTTTTTCGTATTCATGGAGATCTGTTTGTCCTGCATTGATTAGATTTTTCAAAAAAACAAAGAGCTGTGTGGGATCTTGATGAAGATCGACTTGCTCTAACTTCATTTCACTCATACATCTAAAACCATACTTATCAATATAAGTGAGTACATCATTATAGACTTCAGTGAAGGAGCTTTGGGCCAGGGCCTCCATTAGATCTTCTTTGGGAGTTTTTTGAACAAGTAACTTAAGCTCTGGATCTTTTGAAACTTTTGCGGCCATAAGGATAAGCTGCTTTGTGGGCTCAGCACTTTCAAGATTTCCATTTCCGGCCAAGAGGTCATTAAAGAAATTTTCTCCCAAGTGAGAAAGCCACTTCCCTCCAAGGGTCTTATAGATTCCAAAGTGAACCATACAAAGGAAATCGTTGATAATGGGAGCATGCCACTTCCATAATAGGTCACGCTCTAGTTGACGATAGTGATCGTAAATCTCATCGCTTCTCATGGCATCGAAATCCATCTTTCTATAGCGATCATAGAATTGATTGAAAACTCTTAGATACTCATCAACTATATTTTGAATATTCAAGTGAAAGTAAAAGAATTTAAATCCCGTGATCACTTTCTTAATACGTGCCCCGAGAGTATTTTGATATTCGGGTGGACGTATTCTTTCTGCGATCTCATCTTCAAGGGATTCATTGGTTCCCATCATCGTTTCCATAAATTTTCGATTAAATTTATAGCCGGGAAGAATATTAGTAAGTTTATACCAATTCAATAGATTATAATAAACGCGCCCATAGAAGAGGCCAAGCATATTCTTTAGAAAATAGTCCATGCGCCTAATCTGTCCCGCAGGAACCATGAGAATTTCACAAAATTGGACATACACCTGATGATAGACATAACTTGCAAAACCAAAAGTGAGGGGTAGTGTTAGTCCACCGTAACTCTCTACAATATTTGAATTATCCCAAACAAAGAGGGTTCCTTTTGAATTATAGATCTCCGTGGTGATTGGTCTTGTTTGCAAGAGATAGAGTACCCCATCTTTATAGGCCCACTCAATATCTTGAGGAGATTGATAAATATCTTCAAGACGTTTTGCCATTTGGGTAAGTTCTAGGATCTGATCACTAGATAGAGTTGACTCACTTCCTTTTGCACTATCAAAAGGCAGGATCTTAAGTCCTGCATGTTCAGGGTCACGAGTGAATACCTCAACTTGTTCATTAATTTCACTCTCTATAACGGTCGCATCTTTCTTATTCACCTTATAGTTATCACCTTCAAGATGACCGCTTACAAGGCCTTCTCCCACTCCAAACACTGCATTGATGATGGCGTGCTCTGGATTCTTCGAAATGGGATCTGCACTGAAGAGTACTCCTGCAGTATCGGCAAAGATCATATGCTGAAGCACAACGGCCACGCCAATATCAAATTTTTCTAATTGGTTTTGATGACGATAGACAAGGGAGCGCTCACTGAAGGCCGATGCCCAGCATTTTCGAATCGACTCAAGTGTCGCTTCAAAAGTTTCAACAAAGAGGTATGAAGAAAGTTGTCCAGCAAAACTGTGACCGGCACTATCTTCATCCAGAGCACTAGAGCGAACAGAGATACAATTGGAATTAACTTCGCTATAGGCCCCTTTTATGAACTCTACTAAATCTGGGCATTTATCCCAACTCGCGCTAAGAATGGTTTCTTCGATACTCTTAGACATCTGTTGATAATTCATCTCAGATTCTAGTATTTCTATTATCTTATTTTCGATGTCATTACTTTCTTTATAAGCGCTAAAAGCATCCGGAGGCAGAACGACAAAGTCGGGGACATTGAGTCCACTCTTGGCCATTTTGTAGAGATTGAGTCCCTTTCCACCGGCCTTATTTTTGACATAATTTTCTGTTGATGACTTCTTAATAAGAAACATGAGCTTACCTATGAGTGTTTAAAAGAGGATATATTCTATATCCTAATATGGAGAGATAAATAATATAGCTGATTAAAATATAGATGGAACTTGTGCTTCTATAGAGCTTGCCAAAGCTTTCCTTCTTCGTGAAGAGATAGAAAATAGAGGCAATGGTAAGAAGTCCTACTGGAATCATAAGTGCGGAAAACTCAGTATCAAAGCTGAAAGCTTCTATTTTTCCTGAGAAATAATAGACCAAAGAGGCATGGGCGAGTACAAGAGCAACTGCTCCCCATCTGCCCCATACTTGAGAATAACTTTCGACACCTTCTCTTTCTTCTGATGGTTGAAAAACTTTTCTTCCCAATTCAAAAATATTAAAAATAAGCCAACTGGTTAGCGAGAAGTAATAGTATTGGGAGTCTAGATTCCAAAAGTATTCATTGGTAAAGGCACTAAAAATAGAGATCGATAGAAAGAGGGTGACGACAGTATGCGAAGTTGCATAAGTCGTGAGGTGAGGACGAATTAGGGCGCCAATAAAGAATTCTTTGTACATAAGTAAACTGTAGCCAATGGTTAAACTCATGGCCAAGAATCCTGGAAGGTTGACTCCATAAAAGAGGAGAAGCTCCACTAGAATAACTTTTTCAATAGCGCTTTTTATATTATCAATACTCAGCAGTCCCCTTGGTAGTGGACGCTCTGGATTGATAACAACATCAAGTTCGTAATCTTTGATTTCATCGTAGAAGCGAAGCTTAACAAAGAAAATAATCACACCTGCAAAAATACTTAATATAAGATGGAGGGGCGGTGCCAATTGGCCATTTAAGTGAGCAAGTCCTAAATGGGAGAGAACGAAGAGCGAGATCATCACGGGGCTACCAACAAGGCCAAAGCGCTCAGATAAGAAGATGATATACTTCTCTATAATTTCTTTTCTCTCTTTCTTGTAATGAGATTCCATAATTAAATGAGCGCCTTTTCTAGAAGTTCGGCCCGAAGTTTGCCATACTCTACTTTTGAGTGATGGCGTGAATCCATTGGAATATGCTCTACCTCGATGAGGTGATCAACAATGATTGAATTATAATCCAGTAATTCTTTAACTTCGGCCAAAATTTCTTCTCTATGCTTCACGTGCTCGGGATCAATCTCACAAACTGCCACTGTCTTTTCACCAAGTTCACTATCTTCAATTCCTAAATAGGCGGCCCTCTTTATGCGTGTACATTTATTCATCACAAATTCAGCACGCACGGGGAAGACATAATTTCCACTTCTATTGATAGCGTTGTGAACTCTTCCTACTAGCCACAGGTCACCGTTCTCATCCATTCTACCCAGGTCTCCTGTACGGTGCCATACCTTACCTTGGTGATCACGAATCTTTGTCTTTATTGTGGCCTCTTCATTATTGTAATAGCGCTCACATACGTGCTCACCAGAGACCAGTATTTCTCCCACTTCACCTCTTGCAACTTCAATTTCCTTCCACTGATCATCACTACTGATTTCTAAGGCATCTTTTATAATCTTAATGAATTTGACTTCTAGGCCTTCATCGAAGTGGCCAACATTAACCCCTTCACTTACATATTTGGGGTCGCTATCTTTTGGATCTTCTTTGAGCATCTGTGCTGCTTCAATATGGGCCATAGGCTCAACTTCTGTAGATCCATAGAGAACAAGAATTTCAGCATTAGGGGCGACTTTCTTCATGGCCACAATATCATCACGTCCAACAGGGGCACCACCGGTTACGACCCGCTTGAATTCGTTCAGAGTGATATTCTCTTTTAGGCAATAGTTATAGAGAGTACGAAAGAGGCTTGGACTCAAGGTCGTACAAGTGGTTTGTGTTTGCTTAAATTGCTCTAAGATAATTTTAGCGTCATCCTCTGATGGAGTTCCTACATCAAAGGCCGGAATAACCGTAGTCACACCAGCGGCCAAATTATTTAAACTGAAAATAGGAAAGGCCGGAAGATCGGCATCTCCACTTTCGTAGGGAAGGTGACGATTGAGAGCATAATGTTGCGAGGCCAAGAAGCGATGACTTCGATCTGCTCCCTTGGGAGTGCCTGATGATCCTGTGGTAAATGTGATGAGGGCCGTATGCTCGCTTTCTACTGGGACAGATTTTGCATAGTCATCGGTTAGCATCAGATTCTCAAGAGTTTCAGAATATTGTTTCTCATGGGCGGCGGCGACAATACGTATAGGGATTTCTTTAATCTCAGGAATATTATCGAGGTAATCAAAGGCCTTCTCAACACTGATTATGGCCTTGGGTTTCACGACATCTACCGCCGTTCCCATTTGATCTCGTCGGGCCCAGCTATCAAGGAATACGGCGATGGCACCTATCTTTTGGACCGCGAACATGGCCGAATAGAGATAGAGGCTCATTGGGATGAAAATAATGATTCGATCGCCTTTTTTTATTCCCAAATGATTCAATCCAGCTGCAATTTTTCCCACTAAGAAATCGAGATCTTCTACAGAGATAGAACTATGAGGAAGAACGGGCAATTCACCGTCTTTCCACTGCTGCAGGTGAGTGGGATGGGCCCAGGAGAGAATATTAGTATCTCTATTCTTGGCCATATGCTGATACATAAAGGCACTTACATTATTAAGTTTATGTTCACCATCATACTTACCAAAGGGGCGCTCTGGATTTTGATAGTCAAAGGCATGTTCTTCTTCATGGGCCAGTTTGCGAACTTTATCACTGATGAAGACTTTCTTAATTTCTTCTCTACAGAAATTGGCCAAGGCCTTTGCGGTTTCGGCCGTTTGAGTAAAGGCTAGTGCATGACCACCTTGAAGTTTGATGATTTTTTTATTTTTTAGACGTGTTTCAAGAGGCTTAATTTGGGCCTCATAGGTAGAGGTTTGATCGCCCTCTCCCCAGATGATGAGTACAGGAATGGCGCGTGAGTTAATTTTATCGATGGCCTCTAGTACCTCTTCATCATGATCTTTCTTCTCCCATAGGGAAGCTTGTAGAAGTTTTGTATTTTTTAGATGTTCGCCGTATTTCTTGTAACCCTCGGTTGGAGCATCAGGATAGGAGGACTTAACGAGAAATTCATCAATGGCCTCATTGGCCTTAGCGGCCAAGATTTTTCTACCTATCACTGGAGCGACAGCAATAAGCTTCTTAAGGGCCGATGTCTTAGTTGCGTGAGTATAGGGGGAAATAAGAACAAGGGCCTTGATCGCTTCATTTTGCGCGGCCTCTTTAAGGGCCGCTACACAACCATAGGAATAACCTAGAGCGATGGGGTATTCATTCTTACTGGTTTTAACCGAGGGCATTTTCTCTGTATAACGAATAAAGCCATTCCACTTTGCTTGAATAAAGAGCATCTCCAATGGGTAGAAATCGTAAGGTGTTCCAGGAGAGCCATGAAATGTATAAAAGCTAGGTGAAATCATAGTTTTATTCCTTGCTTGATAAATGCAATGATTTGTTTTGGAGTTGGGTTTTTAGTGTAATGTATATCGGAAGGATTAGTAGTTAAATCAAGTGCTTTAGGTAATTTTTGAGTACTCGCAATCGTTCTAAGAAGTTGAGTTAAATCATCTATTTCATGATCGATTGTCTTAGATAGGTATTGCATGTAGTTGACCTTTTCGCCTGGCTTTCTTTTGAATACCTCGCAAACTTTGTAAATCTCACCATCATCTATTTTTTTCTCCATTTTATGAATGCTATAGCCTGCAGCTCTATTTTCTGAAATGGCGTAAAGGTCACAAAGAGTGCCTCTATAATGGGGAAGAATACCATGATGAATATTAATACAACCTATTCTTGGAGCGCTTAGAATTGCTTTTTTGTATATGCAGCGGGTTCTTATATTGATGATGAGATCAACTTCATTCTCTTTTACCCACTCGAGCGCCTCGGGCGTATTCATAGAAATCCAATTAAGTAGAGTAACTCCATAGCGCTGGCACAGTTTCTCCTTCTTCTTTTGAATTTTCTCAGACTTGATATTGCTTATAATTTGAGTGCTCATGCCAAGCATGCCGACAAAGGGCATTTTCACTAGGGGAGAGAGGAGTTTCCTATCTAGAGTTTTCAGATTGGCAACTGCACAGATCTCGTAATGCTTACCTTCTTCAGCTTTTTGGCCCTTAAGAAGACCTTCAATGAGTCCATTATAGTTATCGGGCATATAATTGACTTCACTTGTTACTATAAGTACTTTCAAGTGTTTAAATCCTTTTTTAGGTTGGTTTATACGAATATTCTAAGTTTAAAGTGTCATATTTCCTACATTGGGGCGTAATCTTTACGGCCATGCTCAATTTTCACACATCTTCATTATAAACTTAATTCACTGATAAAAATTAGCGTTATCTAAAACTAGGAAAGAGCTTTGCAAGAGATTGCTGTATATCTAAATTCACGTGCAGGTCAGGCGGATGCTCCTATATGGGAGCGTGAAATCAAGCGCTGTCTTTTTAGAAGTAGCGTTACCTTTAGAAGACCTGATTCCTTAGAAGAGCTTCAAGAGAATCTCACTAGCGATGTAGAGAGAAATGTAGATAGCATTATTTCTGTAGGTGGTGATGGAACCGCAAATACATTAATTCAAAAAATAGCAGGAAAGGATATTGGCCTATTGGTTATTCCAGGAGGAACGGCCAATGATCTCGCTTCAGAATTGGGAACAAAAGATTCTCTACGTCACGCACTATCACAGATTAGAGCAAGGCAGACCAAGAAGATTGATGTTATTAGTGTAAATGGACAGTTGATGGCCACTAATGGCGGAATTGGCCTTGGTGGACGTGTTGCTGCTCAAGTTAATGAATTGAGAAGGAAAGTTCCTCTCTTTAAAACGCTAATGAAATATAGCGGAAAAAGCGTCTACTCTTTCTTTGCTGCTTCTGAACTCATTGATCTCAAGTTCACTCGTTATAAGTTTAAGATAGAATCTGAAGAGTTCAATGGCATAGTCGAGGGACCGGCCATTCTCATTAATAATCAAAAAGTTCTTGGGGGAAGCTTTGTTGTTGCTCCCGATGCCGATAATACTGATGGGCGCCTCAATGTTGTTCTCTTTAAGCATAAGAATCGCGCTCAAGTACTTCAGTGCTTATGGAATATGTCTAAGGGCAATGATATGACAAAGGATCCTAATTTCATTTCCTTTGAGACTAAGAAAATGAAGGTTGAAGTATTAGATTGCAATGTAAAGAATGTTGATTTCTTTGGAGATGGTGAAATTTTCCAAGGGGAAACAAAGTCTTGGGATATCGAAGTTTTACCTCAGTCGCTCTTGGTTTATACTATGGAGAAGCAAAGTAGCTTCTTATCGTATTCATCTCACGTAACCCTCTCTTAAAGGTTAATATGGCGACTCTGGTCTCAGGCATTACAGGATTCATTGGCTCGGAATATTTCAAAATCATTAAAGAAGATACCTCGGCTCATTACTACCTCCTCATTCGCCCTTCAAAAGTAAAGATGTGGAGAAAAGTAGTTGAAGAGTTTGAGCATATTGAAGTCGTCTCAGGGGACCTTATGGCACCTGACCTTTTTACTAATACACGTGAAAATGAAGATACAGCGATCATTGCAAAGAGAGTCACTCGTATTATTCACTTGGCCGCTCTCTATGATCTCGGAGCTGGTCACGCCGATCTTTACAAGGCCAACGTAGTAGGCACTCAACATTTACTCTTTTTCGCTTCCCAATGCTCAAAGCTTAAGGAGTTCTTCTTTGCTAGCACTATTGCCGTGGCAGGAGATTTTCAAGGTCTATACACAGAAGATGATTTTGATCTAGGGCAGGGGTTTCCTGACCATTACTCTCAAACTAAATTTGAAGCAGAGAAACTCATTCGTGAGTTTAGTCAAAAGAATAAAAAAACTCAGGTATGCGTGGCCCGTTTTGGAATTGTCGTCGGCCATTCTAAAACAGGTGTTATGCCTAGAGTTGATGGGCCGTACTTTTTATTACGAGAATTAAGTCGCTTGAAAAACTTTAAGTATCAGATCTCAAAGCTTCCTTTTCTTGCCTTTCCCTACGAAGGAGCTTCTGAGATTCCTTTGGTGCCTGTGGATTTTGCGGCCAAGGTAATTAATGGATTAAAGAAACAAAACAAAGATCAACAATTAAGGGTAGTACACGTATTAGCAGAAGATAGACCAACAAACTCTCGTTTGATGAAAGATTTTCTAAGGATGATGGATATCAATATCGATGTGATTCCTCTCGGTTCTATAAAGGCGATCAGTCCAATCGTAAAGTTTGCTCTTAAAGCTCTGCAGCTACCTGAGTCTTTAAGTGATTATATGTCTTCAACCCAAAAAATAAGTTCCCAATATTTAGCGACAGAATTAAAGAAATCCATTGAGATTCCTCTATACGGCGATTTTTCTGATACAATACTTAAGTATTCACTCAAAAATTTTAATTATAATTAATAGGTGTCTGTGAAGCATATAATCTCTCTATCATATTCTAGCTATGGCAGTAATGGCGATGAAATTTATGACTTCGAAGGCCAAAAGGTTCGTGTTTCCCAATATAACCTAGGTTTTAATTTTGATTTGGCAGCCTCTCTTATTAAAGAATTTGATGGACGCGTCGATGCCTTCTCATTAAATGGTATTCCTCCTGTCATTCATGCCAAGAATATTTCATTCAATCATCCTGAGATTCAAAAACTTTGCGCAATGGCCTTGGTTACTCCTGTCTTTGATGGAAGTATGCTAAAGAAGACCTATCTTCCTTGGGCGCTTAGACAATTCTATTATAAGAACCCTAAATTTTTTAATTCAAAGAAAATTAGCATTTATTCGGGTGCATTTAATTATCATCTTCTTGATGATCTTCAGAGCTTCGGCTCTACATTCAAGTTAGGTGATCCCTACTTCTATATGGGGGCTCCCAAGATTTTACATTCTCGATCTCAATTGGAGAGTTTCATTAAAATACTTACTCCGATGTTTAAGAGAATGAAAATTAAAAAGAGTAAACTTAATGGTTTCACTCAAGTTCCAAAGAGCTTTAGTACTTTCTTTCTTTCGGATACCTTTATGGGTAATGAGAGCACATTTAAGCTTTTAAACCTTGAACATCTTAAGAATAAAACCGTTATCGTAGACTTCCTAAGTCCTGAGTTAAAAGAGAGCTTTGAACGTGCAGGCGTAAAGGAATGCCTGGTTTGTATGCCAAGCTTACTTGATCATGGCCACCTTAGCTTCTCATTGATCGAGAGCTTACTCTTTACTTGTATTTCTAAAGATGCTCGTTTAACGGATCTAACGATTATTCAATGGATGGAAAAAAAGAATGATTTAATTAAGTTAGTCGAATTTGATCGCTGTGCTCATGCTGATGATAGTGAGCTTACAAAATTTGCTTTTATTGTTCATCCCCTTAGTAAAAAGCATCTCTTTCGCCATCCCTTACTTAGACCCTTGGTGCCTATTTCTGGACCTTTTCTCCCCGTCGCTGAGGAAGTCTTTAGTGCTTTTCCCGGTTTCTATTGGGGAAAAATGCGGGGTATTCGATCCGTTAAAAATGGTCGTGAAGTGGAAGGCCTTATTTACATGATGACGGAGACTCCAAAGAAGTTAATGGAGAAGGATGTTGATAAGGTATATCGTCGACTCATTCGCTTTTGTTATCAAGCTGCTGAAGAAGGGGCCAAGATTATCGGTCTTGGTGCGTATACTAAGATTGTTGGTGATGCGGGAGTGAGTGTAAATGAGCAGTCACCTATACCTGTCACAACTGGAAATAGTTTGAGTGCGTGCGCAACCCTATGGGCCGCTAAATTTGCTCTTGATCGCCTGGGTCTAGTTGAGCACAGAGATGGTCGCTACCAGGGTCGTGTCATGGTTGTTGGGGCCACGGGAAGTATTGGCGCCGTAAGCGCGAAGATTCTTGCGCAGACATGGAAAGAAATTGTCCTTGTCGCTCCTAGGGCCTATAAAGTTCTCGAGCTAAAAGAAGAGATTGAGGCCATTGATTCTGAAGTCATTGTTCACGCCTCTACAAATCCTGATGCCTATAGCTCTAGCTGTGATCTCATCATTACAACTACCAGTGCTCAGGGCAAGAAGATCTTAGATATTGAAGAAGTAAAGCCAGGTGCCATTATTTGTGATGTTTCTAGGCCTTTTGATATTTCAGAAGAAGATGCTCTAAGTCGTCCGGATGTTATGGTGATTGCCTCTGGTGAAGTCATGTTGCCTGGCCCGGTCAACTTCAAAGTAGATCTTGGTCTGGAGGGCAATATTGTCTATGCCTGTTTGGCCGAGACGGCCTTATTGGCGATGGAAGGAAAGTTTGAAAGCTTCACTCTTTCTCGCAATATATCCTATGAAAAAGTTTTAGAAATTGATCGCTTGGCCTTAGAGCATGGAGTTCAGTTGAGTTGTATCATGGGCCATAACGGCTTTATTGGTGATGATGAATTTGATCTTTGTCGAGAACACGCTATAAAGAAATTAGAGGGGAAAGAGCATGACTAAGAAGTATTTTGGCGCTTTAAACTATACTTTAGGTAATGAAGATACATCTGTGGATCTTGAAATTATCAAGCGCTTAGGATCAAAGAATGTTTTCTCTATTGCGGGCTGTGGCTCACGTGCTCTTCCTTTGCTTGAACAATGTGACCAAATTGTGCTCAATGATGTTGGCCCCTATCAACTGGCCCTCTCTCGCCTTAGGGCCGCCCTTTATCGCGACCTCGACTTTCAAGATTTCTTACTCTTCTTCGATTATCCTCCCTATCACTCTCAAGATAACTCTCGCAGAAGAAAAGAGATCTTTTACAAGCTTGATCTCAATGAGCAAGATAAGGACTTCTTCTTTGGTGTTTTCTCTGAGATTAAGTGGAACTCTCTTCTCTACTACGGAAGATGGGAGAGGACCTTTCAAACCTTAAGTAAGGCATTGCGAGTGATCCTTAAGAAGGATCATGATCGAATCTTTGACTTTTATAATCTCGAAGAGCAAAGAGAGTACTACTATAAGAATTTCTATAATATCAATTGGAAGGCCCTACTCTTTTTGCTTGGAAATAAGTCCGTCTTCAATGCGCTCTTATATAAAGGCGATTTTATCGTAAAGAACTATCCTGAAAGTCATTTTGAATACTATCAGAAAAGCTTTGAAAATCTCTTTACCCATAGTCTTGCTAGAGAGAGCTTCTTTGCTCACCTGTGTTTTCATGGAAGAATCATTCATTCAGATGGAAACCCGGTTGAGGCGTGGGAGGGCAACTTCAACGCCGTCAAAAGTAAGCTTAGTTCAAGTGAATCGGCCCTAGAATTAGTTCAAGGCAATATGGTCGAGCTTCTTCATTCTCCACTTTATGAGAATAGTTTCGACTATCTTTCACTCTCAGATGTGCCTAGTTACTTTCAAGGTGATGTGGAGAAGAATTTCTTGCAAGAGATGGCGCCCTCTTTAAAGAAAGGTGGGGTGGTTTGTCTGCGCCATTACTTAAGAAAGGCCCAATGTGATAAGAGTGGCTTTAAAGATATTAGCGATCAGTTTTCAGAGCTTACCCTAACTGAGAAAGTGGGAGTATATCGCTTTGAAATCTTGCAAAAAGAATAAGTAAAAAAAAGGCCTAGTCGGAGAACTAGGCCTTCATTTTCAACGATTTGGAGGGATTAACTCCTAGCTTCCGCACATTACGCAATCATCGGGATTTTCGATGGAGCATACCATTTGCGCTTCCGCTTCTTCTGTAGTTGGTTTAGCTTTTTGGTTATTCTTAACTGTGAATTGAACAGCGTTAACGGCCGCACGAGTTCTCAGATAGTACATACCAGTCTTAAGACCTTTTTTCCATGCGTAGAAGTGCATAGAAGAGATCTTACCAAAGTTAGGATCTTGCATATGCACATTCATACTTTGAGATTGATCGATATAAGCACCTCTTGCAGAAGCGTGATCGATAACAGAGCGTTGAGAGATTTCCCAAACCGTCTTGTAAAGGGCCTTGATATCCTCAGGGATTCTCTCGATACCTTGAACAGATCCGTTACTTGCGATGATCTCGTTTCTCATATCATCATCCCATAGATCGCGAGCAATAAGATCCTCAACAAGGTACTTATTAACAACCGCGAATTCTCCAGAGAGAACACGTCTTACATAGATATTTGATGTAATAGGCTCAAAGCACTCGTTATTTCCAAGGATTTGAGATGTTGATGCTGTTGGCATTGGTGCAACAAGAAGTGAGTTTCTCACACCATGCTCTGCAATTTCTTTCTTAAGTGCTTTCCAGTCCCAACGACCACTCTTAGGCTCAACTCCCCATAGGTCAAATTGCATTTGCCCCTGGCTAATTGGACTTCCTTCATAAGTTTGATAAGCGCCTTCTTTAGCAGCAAGATCTTTTGATGCTGTTGCTGCTGCAAAGTAGATCGTCTCAAAAATATCTTCATCAAGACGAAGGGCCTCTTCACTTTCAAAAGGATATCTCATAAGGAAGAAAGTATCCGCTAGTCCTTGAACTCCAAGTCCGATTGGACGATGTCTCATATTTGAGTTTCTCGCCTCAGGAACTGGGTAGAAGTTGATATCGATGATTCTATTAAGGTTAAGAGTCATACGATAAACTACATCATAGAGAGCTTGGTGATCGTAAACAGGCTTTTCCCCGTCTGTTTTCACAAAGCGATTAAGGGCAACTGAAGCAAGGTTACAAACCGCAACTTCATCAGGAGCTGTGTACTCCATGATTTCTGTACAAAGGTTTGAAGACTTGATGGTCCCTAGGTTCTTTTGATTTGATTTCTCATTGGCATTATCTTTATAGAGCATATAAGGAGAGCCGGTTTCAACTTGAGACTCAAGAATAGCAAACCATACGTCTTGAGCACGTACTGTTTTCATTGCTTTTCCTTCTTGCTCGTAGCGAGTGTAAAGGGCCTCAAACTCTGCTCCATAAGTATCAGCAAGTCCTGGACACTCATGTGGACAGAAGAGTGACCACATTCCATCGGCTTCAACACGCTTCATGAAAAGATCCGGAGTCCACATGGCGTAGAATAGATCACGTCCACGTTGCTCATCTTTACCTGTGTTCTTCTTCATTTCAAGGAAATCGAAGATATCCGCATGCCATGGTTCAAGGTAGATTGCGAAGGCACCTTTACGCTTCCCACCACCTTGGTCAACATATCTTGCTGTATCGTTAAATACTTTAAGCATAGGAACGATACCATTTGATGTACCATTAGTTCCTTTAATGGCAGAACCTTTAGCACGAATATTGTGAATGGAGAGTCCAATCCCACCAGCACTTTGAGAAATAAGGGCCGTCTGACGAAGAGTATCGTAGATACCTTCAATAGAGTCTTCTTTCATGGTAAGAAGGAAACAGCTTGAGAGCTGTGGACGTCCTGTTCCTGAGTTAAATAGAGTAGGAGAGGCATGAGTAAAGAGTTTTTCACTCATTAGGTTATAGGTTTCGATGGCAGCTTCCATATTATTCATATGAATACCCACTGAAACTCTAAGTAGCATTTGTCCTGGGCGCTCAACGATTCTACCATCCATTCTTAGTAGGTAAGATCTTTCAAGAGTTTTAAATCCAAAGTAGTCGTAGTTAAAGTCACGCGTATCGACAAGGGCCTGATCCAGTTGCTTGGCATTGGCCATAACTGTTTCATAGAGTTCTTTAGAAACAAGAGGTGAGTGCTCTCCTGTCTTCTCATTTACGTAGTTGTACATCTCTTTGATATTTTCAGAGAAGCATCCACGTGTTTCCTTGTGCAGGTTACTTACGGCAATACGTCCAGCAAGTTTAGAGTAGTCTGGGTGCTTAGTTGAAAGGTAAGCAGCAGTTTCACCAGCAAGCTTATCAAGCTCGCGAGTTGTAATTCCATCATAGATTCCTTCAATTACTTTTTGAGCAATTGATGAAGGGTCTACGCGGTCTGATAGATCTTTGGCAAGCATTTCAATTCTCGCCGTAATTTTATCAAATTTAATGGGCTCTTTTTGGCCACTTCTTGTCATTACGTACATGAGTTAATCTCCGTTAATCCTAATCGTTGTGTTGTGTCTCTGTTGTATTTTTGTTGTATTTTGTTCTATTTAAATCGTAATTCTTATGCGTATTAAATATGATGGGACTTAATTAAAAGTCCGCATCAAGTGTAAATTTCTGAGATTCTTTATCAGCAAGAGCACCTACTCTCTGATATTCAGAAACTCTTCTTTCAAAGAAGTTTGATTTCCCTTCTAGAGAAATGAGCTCCATCCAATCAAAAGGATTCTCTACGTTGTAAACCGGGTCACAACCGAGTTGTCCTAGCCAGTGATCAGCTACGAAGCGGATATATTGAGTCATCAGCTCCGCATTCATTCCGATAAGAGAGACAGGAAGAGCATCTGTTACAAACTCAGTTTCAATTTCCACAGCTTCTGTGATGATGGAAGTGATAACTTCTTTAGAGGCTTTATTTTCATCTTGAAGAATCTCGTGAAGAAGACAAGCAAACTCACAGTGTAGTCCTTCATCTCTTGAGATAAATTCATTTGAAGTACAAAGACCTGGCATAAGCCCTCTTTTCTTAAGCCAGTAAATGGCACAGAAAGAACCAGAGAAGAAGATACCTTCAACAGCAGCAAATGCGACGGCACGCTCTGCCCATGAACGGTTAGATCCAATCCACTTCATGGCCCACTTCGCTTTCTTGGCAATAGGTGGAAGTGTTTCAATAGCGTGGAAGAGTTGATCTTTCTCTTTAGGGTCTTTGATATATGTATCAATTAGAAGAGAATAAGTTTCTGAGTGGATATTCTCCATGGCAATTTGAAAACCGTAGAAACAACGTGCTTCAGGGATTTGAATTTCATTATAAAATCTCTGAGCTAAGTTCTCGTTAACGATTCCATCACTGGCCGCAAAGAAAGCAAGAACGTGTTTGATGAAGTGTCTTTCATCGTCATTGAGTTTCTCCCAATCTGCAAGATCTGGAACTAGGTCCAATTCTTCAGCGGTCCAAAACACTGCCATGTGTCTCTTGTACATCTCCCATACACGGTGGTATTTGATGGGGAATACTACAAAACGATCCTCGTTAGGTGATAGAAGTGGATCCACGATGCCTCCTTTTCGTAAATCCAGGAATCCAAAAATAGGGATATCCTGATGTGTTGTGTTGTTATGTTTTTTCACTTTCTAGAGCGCACGCACAGAAGCCCAGACAACTTTTACAAGTCATTAAAAACCGATTACTTTAGTCATAGATAGCGTGTGTGTATCTTGACATTGCCTGGTTCTTTCAGCGTCTATAGCTTTCTGTATCTTTTTTCGCTTTAAAAACTTAACTCTTAAATGAATTCGCCTTGAGTAAAATTTTAAAACTTTATGAGATTGTGTCTCTACATATAGGGTAGCAGAGGTGGGTCAGTAGCACTAGGGCCACAAGGTAAAAAAACTTATTTTTTTTTATATATTACATGCGTTAATCTTATAAAACCACGATGCAAGCCCATTAAAAAAGCTCTTATGAGACTTTAGATTTTAATAAAAAAAAATTGAAATTTTCTTACAGCTAGAATTGTGCAGAGTGTGTAACAAGAGAAGTTGTTTTGACGCAAAAAAAAACCTACCCATAAATAGGGTAGGTCAATATATTCAGGGCCACTGTATCTAGTGCTTAGACTTTTTATTAAAAGCGACTAGGGAACACAACAACCTGACCGATAGAGAATTGGCCACGGGCCTTTACGATGAGTTCGCCTACTTCTGAGTTTGCAGGGGCATCAAGCTCTAAGAGATTATCGCGAAAGGATACATATTTCATAGCACCACACTCCCAAGGTTTGTCCATTTTACAAAGCTGAACGCTAGCGCGAAATGATGGACCTTGAAGTTGAAGGGCAATCTTATCGGCCTTCGTCTTATATTGTTCATAGTCTGCAGAGATGAGTGAAGCTAGAGCGATATCTCCGTCACCATGAAAGTCATGTTGTACATCAACGATAAAAGGACGAGCAGGTCTTGAAGGGCGTCCTCCTCTTGATTGTTCTTTAAAAGTAAGAGTGGCCTCCATCACAAAAGCTCTTCCTTCAAACTCAACTTGGAGTGTACGCAGATTTTCACCTACGATCAGTTCTTGCTGAGGCAGAGTCCACTTAAGAGTTTGTTCATCAAAGCGACGGCCATCAAAGTCTTTAACTTGTCCCATGCGCTGACCATTCACAAGAAGCTTGGCGGCTCCACCACGACGAAGCCCCTGAACTGTTACTTCGATAGTGTCGACTTCTTGATCTTTATGATCTCTTTGTAAGTTGAATGCTCTGCCTAGAAAGACTTTTTCTCCGGCCTGAACTTCTTGGCCGATATATTCTACTTCAGTAAAGGTTCTTTCATTTTGTTGTCCGTGCCCACCATTGCCATTACCACGCCCCGGCCGATCATTATCCCAGCCAGAATTCCCACCTGGGTTGCCCCCAAAGTTAAATCCTGGTCGATTGATTCCAAAACGAGCATTGATATCTTGCCCAGCGCTTGGTCCAAGTTGAAAATTAGACTGCGCAAAAACGCTTGTCATCGAACCAAAAACCAAAACACTCGCTAAAACTCTCATACCATTTCTCATAAGAAACTCTCCTCTCTCCGACTAATTGGATGAAGTTCATCTTCATCCCGATACGTGTATGTAGAATAGATAAGCAAAGGCGGTGCCAAGAAATATGCATAGAAAAGTTATCAATGGTATCAGAGTGACTAATTGACTCGGGTAATCATTACACCGCTAGGGGAGCGTTTGGTGTCACAATATTAATATCGAAGCTTACTGATGGGAGAATCTGACAATTTCTTACGTCTCTTATCATATTCTTGGGTGGTTTTTACTGAGCTATGATTAACTTCTCGCGCCACAGAATAAATATCGACTCCGGCCTCAAGTAACTCACCGATGAAAGTTGCACGAGCACTGTGGGGAGAAATATTGAAGTTGAGTCCAATTTTTTTTCCGTAGCTGGCAATGATCTCATTAATGGTGCGCGGATTGAGCGGGCGATTGAGATTGGTGGGGTCACTTGGATTACGGGTGGGCTGAAATAGCCAATCTTCAGCGATATGATCGCGTCCTACAGATTTCATCCATTCAATATATTCTTCAAGGGCCTCAACACAAATGGGATGAAGAACCTTTTGACCAATTTTTCCGCCCTTTCCTCTAAATTCGAGGACTCGGTAGTCGTTAATCTCACGATAATCTTTAAATTTAAGGTGAAGGACTTCGCTCTTTCTCATACCTGTCATAAAGAAGGTAACCAATAAGGCCTTATGAAGAAAGCGACTCTTTGACTTCTCATCCCCGTTGGAGAGGAGATCAAAGAGAGCACGAACCTGTTCTTTTTCTAGGGCCTGAGTTGGTTTGAGAACCTCTCTGCGCGGGCGCTTCACACTCTGAACGGGGTTAAAGTCACGCTCTCCCTTTTCTACAAGGTAGTCAAAATAGCTCGAGAGACAGGCCAGTTTTCGGGCCACGGTCTTTGGGGCACAAGGTCCCGCATCACGGCCACCTGTTTCACTGAGGAAGTTGCGATATTCGATAACTTCCTTTCTTTGAACATCTTTAAGTTCATTTATATTTGAATAGTTTTCTGTTAAATATTCAAAAAACTTTAAGAGGTCATTGCGATAGTTATTTCTGGTATGGATACTAGTAAAGTTCTCAAAGAATTCATCATAGAGAGGAAAGGCATATTGTGAGTGATCGTCTTTTTTTAAAGCGGTATTTCCCATAGTCTTATTATCTATGACAATAGAGTTTGGAACAAGTAAAGGGAGTGACTTGCCGCAAGTGGCCCAAAGCATCATCAGAAACTAAAGTATTATTATGGAAAATACAACTTTGAAAAAAACAGCTAAAAAGGACGCTTTCACAAAGCGTACTTTCTTTAAAGGTTTTCTAGGTGCAGGCCTGACTCTCTTAACTCGGCCAAGTATGGCCTTGGCCACAAATAGAGACAATTATAAGTTGGAACGAGATCATCTAAGAATTTGCTTTGGATCTTGTAACCTTCAGTTTAGAGATCAGTCCCACTGGAGCTCAATTCTAAAAAAACGTCCAGATCACTATTTCTTTCTAGGCGATAATATCTACGCTGATACTAGAGATGTTAATATCATCCACAAAAAGTACGCCCAACTCGATAGAGATTCCCACTTCAAAAATTTTAAGAAGAATACTTCAATAGAGGCCATCTGGGATGATCATGATTACGGTGAAGACGGGGCCGATCGCACGTACCCCCTAAAAAAAGAATCCCAACAAATCTTTCTCGACTTCTTTAATGTTAGTGCAGATGATCCTCGAAGAGAGCAAGGAGGGATCTATCATACAAAAGAATATAACGATGGAAGAGTGAAGGTTTACTTTCTCGATTGTCGCTACTTTAGAGATTCCAAAAAAGGAAAGAAACATACACTCTTAGGAGAGAAGCAGTTTCAATGGCTCGAAGATGAATTCTCAAAGTCTCGCGCTCTCGTCAATATCATCGTAAGCCCCATAGGCGTACTCCTTAATCGCTTCTTTGTTACGGAAGATTGGGCCGAGTACCCCAGAGATAAAGAGCGACTCTTTAAACTAATTGCCCGCTATGATCTCTCAGGGACTTTCTTTCTTTCAGGAGATAAGCACTTTGGTGCGGCCATTAAAAGAAATTGGGACCGTGGTGGTGAACGAGTTCGCTACTATGAATTTCAAAGCTCAGGGCTCACTCATGTTCCTGGCAAGTCCGTTCGCAAGGCCATAAAACTTCTCTATGGAAGAAAGAATGTGGTCGTGGAGAGAAATTTTGCCACAATGGATTTTGACTTCACTGAAAAATATCCCCAAATGTTCTGGGAGATTCAATCCTTAGATAGCTCAAAAAAACTTAGGCGCAAATTCTATCTCGATGAGCAAGGCCTATGGCAACTGATCGACTAGATTATAATTTATAGGGGGCAGAGCTTGCCTGGCTTTTCTTAGACTCAGTAATCATGACATTATCGACGGGAGAAAGCATAGCAGTCAGTTTTTTGCACATTGATACAGAAACCTACTATAATAGTAAGTATCTTTTTTTAATCATTGGGCCAAGGAGGACCTATGCGCATTTCAAAACTCGTACTTGCCTTGAGTACGCTATTTCTATTTTCAGTAAACACTCATGCCGACTTATTACTAGAGCCTTATCTAGGCTACGCCATCGGCTCGGGTGAAATGGGATCTTCTTTTGAATACGATTACAAGACACCACAAATCGGTGCCCGTGTTGGTTATCAAATGCTTGGAGTCATGGCCGGTGTTGATTATTCTATGTCTACCGGAAAGTATGACCTTGATACCACGACTGTGGCCACAGGTGCTGAGACATCGACTAAATATAGCAAGAAACAACTTGGTCTCTTCGTTGGATATAACCTTCCCATCCTTCTTAGAGTATGGGGGACATATTACTTAAGCGCTTCCACGGAAGATGATATTGCACCAATTACTAAGAGCAGTGGTGGTGGATACGCTCTCGGTGCTGGTTTCACTGGTCTTCCCTTCGTATCTCTTAATCTTGAATACCGTACTTATTCGTATGATGAGAGTGAGACATCTGGCGTTACAACGGCCCTTAATCCAGAGTCAGATTTTAATGAAATCTTCTTAAGTGTGAGTTTACCCCTTACTTTCTAAAAAACTATAGCAATGAATCCCTCAAGGGCTTAAAATATCCTAAATTATAATGTTTAGGAGAAAGTCCATGAGGGATCTTTTAAAATCTGTTCTACCCCAAGATACCTATTCTCGTATTCGAGATATCTATAAAGAACATATCACTGAGTATAAGCGCGACATCTACAGCGAGTTTGGTGAAGACTTTGTAGCGGCCGTTTTACTTGGCTTTAAGAAAGATGGACTCTACGTTGATATCGGAGCCTTTAGACCTAAAGAGCTCTCCGTAACATATTATTTCTATAAGAAACTTGGTTGGTCGGGAATAACGATAGAGCCCAACCCTGCAGCGAAAGAGAAATTTGAAACCCAAAGACCTCGTGACTGCTTTATAAATCAAGGAGTAGGAAATCGCGAGGGGATTCTCAATTACTATGAGTTTAAAGATCCAACTCTCAATAGCTTTAGTCAAGAAGTCTATAAGAATAACGAAGCGACCTTCATTTCAAAAAGAGAAATTAAGGTATCTCCACTTCGTGATATACTAAATGAAAACCTCAAAGACGCTCAAGAGATTGACCTTATGAATATTGATGTCGAAGGCCTCGATAGAGAAGTCCTCGAATCAAATGACTGGGATAGATTTTCACCTAAGATTCTTGTGATTGAAGATCATCTCTTTGATCCTGAAAAGCCTCTGGACAGTGAAATTGTTCAGTTTATAAAAAGTAAGGGATATAAGCTTAAGGCCAATTGTTTCATCAGTTTAGTTTTTGAAAGGGAGAATTAAGATGCATAGATTTATCCTCATATGTTTACTAACGATGAAGTCTCTTTGGGCCAGCGGTGTCGGTGCAGAAATTCTGTGGTTAAAAGGAAATGTAACTTATGAAAATCAAAAGTTGGTTGAAGGCGCAACCATCCCTTTGGGTTTAACCCTAAAAACGGCAAAGAAATCTTTTGTAAAAGTTCAAGTCCCCAGTGTTGGTGGAGTAAAAGGCTTTCAAGTCGTTCTAGGGCCTGATTCAGCACTTAGCCTATCAGGGTCACCCGAACAAAAAGATGGAGAATATAAATTTATAAAAGGTGCTGCTCGTTTTATTCACGAACAAGTTAATGACTCAAGTAAGAGTGCTCCCATTATATCACCTCAGGTATCTATCGCTGTGCGTGGGACAGAGTATCTTCTGAAAGTTAATCCAGCACTAGGGGAGTCAGAAATCATTCTCTTTGAGGGAGAAGTTCAAATGGTAAATTTGTCAGATCCTAATAATTCAATTTCTATAAACCCCGGCCAATGGGGAGGGCTTGGAGGACGATTTGGTAGTCAAATTGCTCCTCCCATTTCTCTCCCTAAGGAAGTTTTTTCAGGATTCAAGAAACTTCTTAAGAAATAAACAAGAGTCTAGATCCCCTTTAAGGACGTGGAAGTGGTTTCCATCCAGTGCTAGGATGACCCTCATGGTATCCAGGATTAATTACGGGATATCCATCTTTAAAGTCTACCTTATCAATCATTGAATAGCGTCTGTATTTGTCACTCAACGATACAGGGTTATTTTTCTTTTTGAGTGCATGATAGAGGTAATAAAACCCATCTGAAGTTTTAATCATCTTACCATGCCCCGGAGAAAAAAATTGTCCTTCTTTTACAGATTTGGGCGAAGATAAAAATAATCTTCTCTTACTATCATCAAATGGCCCTAAAGGACTTTTAGATCTTGAAACATAGACTTTGTAATTTTCTCTCCATTTTCCAGTAGAATAGAAAAGATAGTAATATCCATTATGTTCAATCATATCCTGCCCTTCGTATTTACTATCGTGAGTGAACCCGCCTAAGGCAATTGTTTTAGGACGAGAACCCTTTTTAAAGCTCATTCCACTGGAGTCAAGTTCTCTAATAATAATTCTTGATTTTTGCTTCTGTTGGTAATGCTTGTTTGTATCTAATTTATAAAGAAGGTAGTGCTTTGAAGTTTTAGGATCTTTAAAATAAGAGGGGTCAATAATTCCAAAACGGTCATTTCTCACAAGTGATCTAGGCATTAACTCAAGAGGCTTATCCATACTTTTCCCTGATGCAACCCCGATAATCCCTGTATCTCTTCCCTTTCGTGGATCATTAAGAGTAAGATAAGCAACATACTTACCATTGATATATGCAAGTTCAGGTGCCCAATCTTTTCCATGATCGCTCCATTGAATTCCATGATTAGTAGGGTAACGTCCCTCAACAATCTTATGATCTAATTTCTTCCAGTCTTTCATATTCTTTGACGTATACAATTGAAATTTAGTACATGAACGATAGTAGAGCTTGTCTTTTGAGCTATAAAGAAGTGCCGGGTCAGCACAGTTGTTATCATCGTCAACTGAATTAACATATTTGATAGGGACACAGGAGTCATGCTTACAGGTTAGTTTTCCACTTTTTATTCTTCTATATTTATGTCGCCATCTATTGACCGCGCAAGGTGTATTTGTACGATTGTAGACAGGACAATACATCTTCGAAGAGTTTCTCTTATCTGCACAATAGGGAACTCGACAATCCCCTGAGTATATTATCACTTGGCCACTTTTACATTTAGGGGCCCTAAAATTTGCACAACTCATACTCTTGCCATGAATTGATACTACTGAAGTAAAAAAGATAAATACCAATACTAAAGCTTTCATTTCTCTCCTGCACAATCGATAGGAATTTGTTTCAACCAATTGTATCTAGAGAAAAAGCTAAGGGTTATAAAGAAACGTAAAGTCTAGTATAAACAGGCTCTTACGTTTTATATCAATAAATTTAGGTGCCACAATTATTGGGCGAAAAAAGAAAATCTAAGAAAAGGGAGATTAAATAACGCAATATGTTAAATGTGATTTAAAGCTCGTAGTATTCTTCCATCACTTGATAGGCAATAGATCCCTTGGTTAAAGACGCTGATGGGGTATGGTTAATCACCAAGGCGTCTTTGCGGGCCTTGACACTTGTCACACAGTGCTCAAGATCATTGAGTGAGTGAAGAGGTGTGAAATCAAGTATTTTATAGAAATCTTCTCCCTTCTTCACTTTTTCTCCAGGCTTCTTTAGGAACTCAATAAGTCCTCCGGTCTGGGTATAGTATGTCCTGTAGTCTTTTAAGAGGCAGGCATAGCGCTTTTCTTGATTAACTTCACTTACAAGTTCTCCATAGTACTTCTGAAGATCGGCCTTTTTTACAAGCCCTCGTGAACTTAAAAGCATAAGAATTCGTACGGCATCTTTAGAGGCCTCTTCAAAGCTAATCACTTCCTCACTACCTAACTCTAGGGTATAGCTTTCAAAAGGATTTATAAAGCTATCTCCTGAGACCTGTGCGTGATGAGTGAGTTGCACCCAAGGATGAAAGGTCGCCTCATCCATGGCACCGCCATATTCATTGGGAATAATCAGATTATGGGGAAAGGGAAGATCTTTCATCTTTTTTAAAGCATACTCTCCAGCATAGAGGTAGCGAGTGGCCGCAGGGCCAGTGTGAAGATCAAGCACGATGTCGGCACGTGTGGCCATACTTTGTAGCTTCAGATTCATCTCCAAATTATCACTGATCCCATAGTGAGTGAGTTCTTCTTCAAGTTTACCAAAGGCCTGGGCCTGGTATTCTTTGAAGGAAGTGATTTGCTCTTCATAGTCCTTATCTCTAACTTCATCCCAAAATAGTGGGATATTAAAGTTCGTAACTTCTTTATAGCGATCAACAATATTAATAAAGTTTCGATTCCAATTATCACCGGTAACTGGATTATAACGACCTTGAGTATAAGTTCCTGACTTCGTATTGGAGCCTAAGGGATTCACAAGAGGAATCATCGTAATTGAGCCAGATAGCTCTACTTTTGAGAAAAAGTTTATAAGCTCTAAGATAACTGGATTGCCCTGAACCTCGGCCCCATGAACACTGGCCTGAATATGAACATGTGGACCTTTTTTTTCTCCAATGAGATCAAATTTCTTTATCTCTAGAGGCTGTCCATTGGAGAGTTGATTAACTTTGATATCTTCACGGGTAAAGTTTTTCATAGAATTTATACCAGCCAGTCTTCGGCCTTCTTAGGGTTACGAGGAATCATAACATTGCCATCATACATGATGACTTCTGCAGGGAGATTATGACAGAGAAAGAAAGGCATCCCTTCTGTAAAACCATAGGCCCCTGCTTGGTGAAAACAAAGCCAATCTCCGGGGGCCGTATCTTCAGGAAGATTCAAGGTTCCTAGATTATCGAGGGCCGTGCACAGTGGCCCATGGATTTGAAACTTCTTCGGGGCTGCATCTGAGTCTCTAAACAGATTCACGGGAAAAGGCTGGCCAGTGAGCGCAGGTCGGGCAATATGATTAACTCCACCGTCGAGAATGAGAAGCTCCTGACCACGAACATTTTTACGGTCAATGACCTGAGTAAAATAATGTCCATAAGGCCCAACAGCGTATCGACCGAGCTCCATCCATATCTTATCCCATCCATACTGCTTCTTCACACCATGAAGAATGGTTAGAATATCAAGGAAGTCCACATCTTCTTCACTATCTGTATAGGGAATACCAATACCGCCCCCAAGATCAAGGATCTCTGTGGCAATACCTAGCTTTTCAGCGAGCTCGTGAGTTTCATGAGCAATCTTATGCCAAATGGTTTCTAATCTTTTTATATCGAGTATATTTCCCCACTGAAAAACGTGGAGTCCGCGAATATCGAGATGGTTGGTTTGCGACATATCAAGCTTTAACCAAGAAGAGCTATCTTCGCCAAAGGGAGTGATCTCATTACCACCGAGAACAGATGTTCCCTCATCCCATTCCATCTGAACTCTTAAGAGAACCTTAGGCTTCATCTTCATCTCGCCTGCAATCGCATTTAACCAGTAAACCTGGTTCAGGGATTCACAGACAACAATTTGAATATTTTCTTCTAAGAGTTCACGCAGGTATTTACGACTTTTAGAAGGGCCCGTTGAGAGCATATTTTCCGGGCGAATTCCTGAGCGTAGGACTTGTTCAATCTCACCTTTAGAGGCGACATCAATTCCAAAGCCATTATTTCTAAAGACTTTTAAAATCGCCGAAAGGGGATTGGCCTTACAGGCATACCATAGACCAATATCTTCGGTCATAATACTTGATAGATTACTCAAGTGTTCGTTGAGTCCATCAAGATCGTAGAAAAAGAAAGACGAATCCAAGCGTTGGATCGTCTTTTCTATGGCCGTACGTTGTTGGTCAGTAAATCGCCGAGTAATAGGCACGAGGCCCTCCTATGGTTCGCTTATCTTAAGAATTGCTCAAGCTCGAGGGAAGCATCAGACTTCTCATCACGATACTTAACAATCATGGCACAATTCATGGCCAAACCTTGTTCACGGGCCCATGAAAGCTTCGCATTTACAGGGCGAGATCCAGGAACAACAACGGCACCTGCCGGAATAGGCTCATCAGCGCTAAGCATTCTCTCATTTACACAATCATATACAGGTACACCCTTAGAGAGAATAACACCTGGAGCGATTACCGCTCGCTCAAGAACTTGCTTACCTTCAACAATAACTGCACCGGCCCCAATGAAGGCATTATCTTCAATAACCACTGGAGCGAGTCCAATAGGCTCAAGCACTCCACCAATTTGAACGCCAGCAGAGAGGTGAACATTCTTGCCAATCTGAGCACATGATCCTACGAGAGCGTGAGAGTCAACCATAGTTCCTTCATCGACGAAAGCACCAACATTGATATAGGCCGGAGGCATGATAATGACCCCAGCAGCAACGTGGGCACCTCTTCTTACGGATGATCCACCTGGAACCATTCTTACTCTATCTTCTGGAGTGAAGCGGCGAGGGGCAAGGTTGTGTTTATCTACGAAACCCGTGAAGGCTTCGCCTGAAAATTCTTTAAGTTCACCGGCCTTAAATGCGGCGAGAATTCCTTGCTTAACTTCAGTATTGGCCACCCATACACCATCGATCTTATTTGCTGAGCGAAGAGTTCCCGCTTCAAGTCCGTCTAAAATTTCAGTCCATTCCATTATTTATTCCTTTGTTTTGTTTAATTTCTATTTATGAGTTCTTTTTATACCAATCATTAATTCTTAGAGATGCTTCCAAAACGGTTGCCGCTTGAGCAAGATCTTTGTGAGAAAGAGGAAGCTTAAGAACAGGAGTCGAAATTCTCTTCTCTTCAGCAAGGAGCCTTTTAACTGGGATGGGGTTGGAAACACAAAAAAGTGCTCCTGCACAGGCATCCCATAGACTGGCCTCTTCTTTACTAAGTTCTCCTGCAAGAGTTTTTCTGACATAGAGATTTGTGGCCGCAGGCCATGCATTAGAGGAAACACTAACCAGACCCTTACAGCCGTGTTCAGCAAAGGCCGGAAGAAGTCCATCATCACCACTGTAAACTGCGGCCTTAGGTGCAGCTTCACGATATTTTTTGAAATCTTCAACAGATCCTGAAGCTTCTTTAATGGCCCAAAGCTTAGGGTGATCCGCAAGCCTTCTTACTGCATCAAAGCTCATTGATTTACCTGTTCTACCTGGAACATTGTAGAGCATTACCGGAAAGTTCGATAAATCCATTAATGTTTTATACCACTGATATTGTCCCTCAGTTTCTGGTTTTGCATAGAGGGGAGTTACAACTAAGAGTGCGTCGATTGCTAGACTATTCAAATAGCTTACCCATTCCTTTGTTCCTACTAGATCGGCACCACCAACTCCTACCATGATAGGAAGTCCAAGGGCATCTCTTTGCTTTAATGTGTGCTCAAGAACAGACTTCCTCTCGGCAAGAGTCATATTAAGAGACTCTCCAGTGGAACCCAAAACAACAAGTCCATTTCCCGCTTCTTTTTGCTCTTGAAGAAGTTTATCGTAACTTGTGAAATCAATCGTTCCATCTTCATTAAAGGGGGTAACGATGGCCGTCCATAGGGGGTACTTATTTAAATCCGTCATAATCTTTCCTTTATAAATATCTTTTTAGAATTTCTTATAGAATCTCATTAAGAGCAATATCTTCAAACCAGAAATACCCTGGCCCTATTTCTTTATTCATAATTTTCTTGGCCGCCCATACGGCACCAGTGGCAAATACTTTGCGATCATGGGCCTCATGAATCAGACTAATGGTCTCGCTTGGTCCTTTGACGTCAAGGCGGTGGTAGCCAACCACATCTCCGGTGCGCTCACTGGTGATCTCATCCATTGATTCTTCAAGTCCTGACCACTCCTTCCATTTAATGGCCGTTCCGGAAGGGGCATCAAGTTTCTTTGTATGATGAACTTCATGAATATGAGAGCTCATCTCTTCTCCAAAGAGCTTAGGTGCTTCGGCCATGACTTTGATGAGCTTGTGAACAAGATTCATTCCTAGAGAAAAATTATGACCTTGAATCCACGTCATTCCATTTTCTTTAACATAGTCCTTAAGCTCCTCGGGCCATGGAACTCCTGTTGAGCCACTTACGATAGAAACTCCTGCTTCTTTGATAACTTCAAGATATTCATTGAGAACAGTTCCTGGAAAGAAGCTAATGATGACATCGTGAAGTTTAAGGGCCTCCGTTGTTGGAGGGTTTTCACTATGAAAGACCGTATGACTAATCTCTTGTTCTTCACAGACTGCCGCCACCTTAGAGCCAGTTTTTCCACGTCCGAGGATCGCAATTTTCATTAAGCATTCTCCTTATGATCCTCTATGAATTCTTTGTGCAAGAGGGTTATAGCGTTGGATGCCTGCTCATCTTTTACAACAAAGCAGAAGTTATGCTTAGAGGCTCCAAGACAGATCATGCGGACATTAATGGCCTCATCGCTATCATTGGTTTTGGCCAAACCTGTGAAGATTTTCTGGGCCAATCCCGCAGTGTGGTTAATATTATTTCCAATCAAACTCACCAGGGCCAGATTCTCTTCAATCTGCACAGAGCCAAGGCTCCTCAGATCTTCAAGAAAGCCTTTTTTAAGGAGAGTTTCATTCTCTACTGTCATCGCCAGAGAGATTTCTGAAGTTGTAATGGCATCGACTGAAATTTTATACTTATCAAAGATGGCAAAAATTCTTGAGAGGTACCCATAGGTATCAAGCATCTTTGGCGTTGTTAGAGTCAGCAGTACTTGATTTCTTTTCAAGGCCATAGCGCGAATTAAAGGTTGATACTCACAGTGATCACGAATCCATGTTCCGTGAGCTTCAGGTTCGTAAGAGCTTCCTACAAAGCAAGGAATCCCTGCCCTTTGAACAGGGGCCAATGTTGTTGGGTGTAGAATTTTTGCTCCAAATACAGCGAGCTCTGCGGCCTCTTGAAAGGTAATTTCATTAATCGGTGTGGCCTTAGGGCAAATTCGCGGATCAGTTGTGGCTATTCCTGCAACATCGGTCCAAATCTCCAGTAGGTCGGCACCAATGGCCTCTGCGAAAAGAGCGGCCGAATAATCCGATCCACCTCGACCTAGGGTTGTGGTCTCCCCCTCAGCAGTAGAGCCAATAAAACCCTGAGTAACATAGGTTAGTTCACCGTACTTGGCGGGATAGAGCTGCTTATTGCCCAATTGTTTGATTTCTTCAATTTGAGAGGCAGCTTTTCCGAAATTATCATCTGTGCGAATAATCTTTCGTGCATCAAAGGTTTCTGTTTTCTTTTCTTGAATGCGATTAAGTGCTGCAGTCATAAGGGGGGAACTTAGGCGCTCGCCAAGACTGAGTAGTCGATCCATGGCCTTTGGTGGAGCATCCTTTAAAAAGGTCATTCCCTTGGCCAAGGTCTCAAGCTCTTCAAGTAAAATATTAAGCTCACCAAGAGTTTCTTCACCGGCCTCTAGGTCACGAGCAATTCTTAAGTGATTCTCTTTGATAGAGTTTAGGATATTGTCGACTTCTGTAAGATTTCCTGACTTGGCCTTCTCACTGAGATCAATCAAATAATTTGTAGTTCCATAGGTAGCACTAACAACTACGACTGATGATTTTCGATTGGCCGCAATCTTAGCTGAGCGTGTAATCGCTTCTGCATCTTTCATGCTTGAGCCACCAAACTTGGATACGATGACCTTTAAGTCAGACATACTTCTTTCTCCCATAATCCTTTAAGGGCGATGATTTACGAATTATATTAGTAAATTACGCCGTTATTGTTTCACAAATTGATGGGAAAAGAAAAGGTCGACAGAGAATAAAATGAGATCAAGGTATTGAGCCCAAGGGTCAAACTCTGAAAGCTCTCCATAAGAGAATCATGCTTAAAAAAACATCATTCCGTTATGACAGCCCTGGGGATTCAGCCCCAGCAACCAATCTGTCCTGTGCGATATACATGACAAACTTCGGCAAAGAGTCCCTCAATTTTGTGATCGCTGATGCAGCGCCTTTTAAAAGCACCTATCGCCATCTCCCACAAAAATCCTGATCTTTGCGCCTCTTCCAATCGAGTATAACGATATCCGAAGATTTGCACCTTGCCAAACGTAATTTTGCCATGAATGCTGTATGGGTAAAATTTTTAAAAGAATTTAAAGGAATATATATGACAAAGTTAAAGCTTGGAATGATTGGATGGCGTGGCATGGTGGGCTCAGTTCTCGTCGAGCGCATGATTAATGAAGGTGATTTCGACCTCGTTGATGCCGTGTTCTTCAGCACGAGTCAGGTAGGGGAGAAGGCCCCTGATCTCTCTAGCGAAGAAACCCTTTGGGATGCCAATAAGATTGAAGAGCTCAAGCAAATGGAAGTCATTCTCACCTGCCAAGGGGGTGACTATACCAACGACATTCACCCAAAGCTTAGAGATGCTGGCTGGGATGGAATTTGGATTGATGCGGCCTCGGCCCTTCGTATGAAAGACCATGCTTGCCTTGTTCTTGACCCTCTTAATCAAGAGCTTATTAAAGAAGAAATCAATAAAGGGACTAAGGACTTTATCGGTGCAAACTGCACGGTAAGCCTTATGCTACTTGCTCTTGCAGGACCACTTCGTGCCGGAGAAATTGAGTGGATTAGCTCCATGACCTATCAGGCGGCCAGCGGTGCCGGAGCCAAGAATATGAAAGAGCTTGTCAATCAAATGGGGCGTCTTCATGAGCGAGGAAAAGAGATCTCTGAAGACCCAAGGGCCGATATCCTCAAGCTTGATAGCATTATCAATGATTCCCTTCAGGGAAGAGATGAGAGCTTTCCAACGGAGAACTTCAAAGCCCCTCTTGCAGGTAGTTTAATTCCTTGGATTGATGTGCCGGTTGCAGACGGACAAACCAAGGAAGAATGGAAGGCCGTGGTTGAGGGAAATAAGATTCTTGGAAATAGTGAGGCCACACGTATTCCTATTGATGGTACATGTGTAAGGATTGGGGCCATGCGCTCTCATTCACAAGCACTTACTATCAAGTTAAAGAAGCCTCTAGATCTCGCTAAATTTGAAGCGCAAATTAAAGAGGCCCACGAATGGGTTGATTTCGTTCCCAATGAAAGAGAGATCACAACTCAAAAGCTTAGTCCGGCCCACTACTCGGGAACTCTAAAGATTGGAGTTGGCCGAGTACGCCCAATGAATCTGGGCAAAGACTTTGTTAATGTCTTCACTGTGGGTGATCAGCTTCTATGGGGGGCTGCAGAGCCGCTTCGAAGGTTCTTACGACTCTATATCGATCATAAGTAAATCAGATGAGAGAATTTAGAGCTCACATTGAAGAGGCCATAGTCGTAAACCTTAAGCGCTTACCGTGCTACGGCCTACTGTCTTTTGGATACTCCATACCCATAAGCCTTGGGTTAATTCTCTTTGAATTTTCTATTTGGCCTGTGGCCCTATACTTTGACCTTACGGCCAAGCGTTGGTATCGATCTGATCGCAAAGTGATGGTCGATGATTTTATCTCCATGAATGAAATTGGTGATTGGAAAGAAGAACTAAGCCCAACTCCCCAAAGAATTTCCTTTAGAACAGGGATATATGCCATGCGTTTGCTCTTGATTAAAGAGCTCTCTCGTGGCCAATGGGATCGTGCGGATCAACTCTTAGTCAATTATAGATCAGAGCTTGATAAGAGAGCATCTCATCAATACTTTCTCTATAAGCACTTTCTAGAGAGTATTCATCGCTCTTTGCGATTGACTCGACTTTGGGATCAAAGAGATGGTCTAGGAACAGAGCTTACTAAGTATCGACGGGTGTTTATTATCATTCAAACCTTAGGGCTGGAGTATTGTATATTCTTAGATATTTTGGCCTACCCCTTATATAAGAGAGGGATTGGAATCATAAAGAATGATATTCCTCATATACCGGTACCTGATGAACTTACTTAGTTAATTGACCGTAGGGGAGAGTTCTCTGCTTCTGATTACTTATCTTTTTAATTTTCTTTTCACTTTTCTTTTCAGTTTTTTTTGGATTCAATATTTTCTTCATTAAGATGATACTTATATTTACTTAACTCAAATTCTTGAGAGCGATAGAATTCCTGCATCTTCTTAACGACACTCTCTATGCGTACAAGTGATGAAAGTGACTTCCTTACAAGCTCTTCTTTTTCATCACGACCATCAACCTTGAGATTTCGCTGTAAAGTGGCCATGGATATAAAAAGAGGATTGCTAATTAAGTGACAAAGCTCCCCAAAGAGGTTGGAGACATCTCGATTATTATCTAATTCCTTCGTTATAGAATAGCGATTAAGACTTCCATAAATAAGATTATAGGCCTTACGGGAGCAGATATATTTAAAGAGGGCATAATTGATATAGAGGCAAGTTTGCTTAATGGCCAAAATATGAGAGATGTCATGTCCAAAATAATTGAGAGGGAAGTAGAGAAGGAAGTACGCTATATCAAGCATCACACCGTAACGAGAGTTTCCCGGAAATACAGTGAATTGAATGAAGGACATGAGAATCAGTCCATTATAGTAATCTGAGCGCATTCCACCTGCATAGTGACTCGTAATACTTTGGCCAAGACCTGCTAAGGTGAGCATGATAAAGAATTGTAGATTGATATTATTAAAGCGCCTTGTGCGCAGAAGATAGTGCAAGATAATCATGGGGATAACAAAACCCAATCGAATAAATAAGTAGAAGAGAAATGATCTATCTCCAAGCATGAAATCCATAAGGGACCATAGGGGATAGACAAACATACCAATAGTTACAAAGAAGAGATAATTGCGACGTGTGATTTCTTCTTGATGCTGTTGGTATAACTCAATTTCTAAGTTAGGGTGTGTCTTTTCCATAATAGGAATATTCTAATGGTTTTTAATTAGGATTTTCACTCTAGGCAAAATTAGTCTCGGGGGATTTCGCCCCCGAGTGAGATCCTAAAGCTTAAGAGAGAGCTCAAGGTAATCTTTGTTATCATTCGAATTCATAAGTTCTTCATATTCATTGGCCCACTTTAATTCATCTTGAGTTTGTCCTGCAATTGAGCGGCCTTTATTGATACTAGCGCGATAGTCACTTGAGCGACCTACCAGTTCATTTACACGTTGTTCACGCCATTGATCTTGAGTATCTTGAGAGATTGTTCCGAAATCAGATGCAAGGATAGAGCTAGAAAGAATTAGAGATAGAGTGATAAGAGCAGCAATTCTAGTTTTCATAAAACACCTCCTGTGTTTTTCACTTGTAAATTTCATAATTTCACAGACTATGGGATACACCTACTATGTATCGCCATTTCCTATAACCATTATGCCATAAAAAAAGCAGGCGTATTGGCACCATAGCGATTTTTTCCAGATATAAGATATTAAAAGTAGGTTAGCAATAGGTTAGCAAGATAAAAAATAATCTTACTCTTTGTTATCTCTATCTACTTCTCTATTTACCAGACGGTTTCGATAAGTCTTTATACCCGCTTTTGTGCGGTTAAATTCAAGCATCTTTTTAACGACTTGACTAATACGTTCATGGGCCGTGATTGATTTAGAGAGCATATTTTCAATTTCAGATTCTTTGGTAATGAGAGAAGCTTTCTTAACCAAGGACTGGGAAATAAACAACGGATTACTGATTAAGTGACAAAGCTCACCAAAAAGCTGGGCCGCTTCTTCATTATCATTTAATTCCTTATCTAATGAATAGCGATGCATACTTCCATAGATTAATTTTTGGGAGCGTCTTGAGGCCAGATACTTAAAAACGACGAAGCTCACGAAATTCGTCATTTGCTTAAGGAGAAGATCTTCACTGAATTCAATTTCATATGTATTTATAGTAAAGAAGGCCAACATATAGAATATATCTAATATAAGCCCGTTTCTCGCCTTGAGCGGTAAGAATGTATATTGCAAAAAAGATATAATAATAAGCCCAAAATAATAATCACTACTAAGCCCGCCGAGAAAGTAACTCGTTGTACAAACCCCAAGACCTAGGAAGAAAAACTGTGCATAGACATGAAAATATATAGACCAAGATTTAAGATGCTTTTTTACTATAAAATAAGAAGTGATCAAAGGAAGAAGAAAAATAACTCTAAGAAACAGAAAAAAAAGAAAATTACCCTTAGCTAATTGTGCATCTACGATAGAAAGTAAGGGATAGACAAAGATAATATAAGGCGCAACAAACAGAAAGTTCTCTTTCAATAGATCATCGAAATATGGCTCAAATATTTTTCCAGTTTTCATAGGTTTAAATATTATAAAGGGATTTGATATAAAAGATGTAATGAAAAAAACATGATTTTGAAAATCATTTTAAGATAGTAGAATTGACGTGAAATTTATGAGGATATGAGGGGATATAAATTGATCGCTAGTTTTACCCCCTATAATTACCATTATGTGGGGTAGGCGCAGGGGAGGATTTCTTCCCTTTAAAAACATATATTTAGCTTATTTTAAGGATTTTCGAATGAGCTGCAACCCTTTTTTAATTTATCTTCTCTAGATTAAGATCTTTATTCAAATCAACGTAGATAAAGGTTCTGTAATATCCCTGAGGTAAAGTCGCTGCACCGACATCGGCATATTCTTCCCAGAAACCTTCAGGTAATACAGATTTAGAGAACATAAATTGTAACCGTCCTTGTTGGGCCTGACGTGTGTGCATTACTTCATGCAAAATGGTTTCTTCTCTATCAAGATATTCTGAGCCCATAGAGATTTCACTACCAAAGGGTCCACTAAAATTTGTGGCCAATGAATCCCTCGATTTCTGGATCAATCCATCACGCCTTATATTGGCCCGAAGAATATCATCACGGGTAACTTCAATATCTTGACCATAGCGATCATTCATAACACTTGTATTTCTCTCCAGATGCTCACCTTGATAATGGCCATCTTCATGGTTATGAAGATGATTATATTCCGCAATTTCCTCATCGCTTATAAAGGCGTTGGCATCATAACGAACACCGAATATAAGGATATTTACTCCTGCATTTACGGCACCAAAAATTGAGCCTCTTCTTAATCCTTTTTGCCAATTTCCATCACTGAAATATCCTACCAGTGCTCCATTCATTCCTTTAAAGAAGGCTTGCTCAGACAATTCACTTATAATATTAAAAGCATTCTTATTTTCACCAGGAACGATCCAGTGTGAAGCTTCAGGAGGTAATTGCTGTAAAGCGCCTCCAGAGATCCCTCCAACGATAAAGCCTAACTTCACATCTTGTCCTGTCACAAGGGATTGAAAGGCCCCATTTGTTGCACCTCTAAATATTGCATCAGCTGTGCGCCCTGGAGTAAGGCCTGAACTAAAGATCAAAGATGTCGCTAAGTTCTTTGGCGTATTTGATCTCATATAATCTTTAACATTGTAACCGTAGCGCTTGGCCACAATAAAGTCATGAACTATAGTTGTAGCGCTTGCACTTAGATAAGCATTTCCCGTAGCGCTTCCCACTGCAATTGAGGTTGCGGCCGAGCTGACATTTTCCAAACTTAAAATTTTCTTAAGAGTTCCATAGATATTTCGAGCAGCTCTATCTAGTGATTTTTCTCCAATCACAATTCTTTGCCCATGATCACCTAGAATAAAATGCTTTTCCCATGGACGATCTGGGTAAAGGGTTTTTAAGGATTCATAAAGATCAAGGGTGAGGGCGCGCATAGGCCTTCTTCCCTTTTTCCAGCGGTTTATTGCTGATTGTATATCATTGCTCATTTCAACTTGATTTATTCTGTTTAAAATATCTTCCTGGTTCTTCTTCATCCAATCTCTAAGAACCAAGAGAGTATGATCATCTCCAGCTGTTATATGCCTTGACCAAGAATGCTCTTGAACAACTTCTTCCCACTGCTCTAAGTGATCTTCAATCAATTTAGGAGTCAGGTCATTTCGCTTAAGGTGACCAAAGAGATTTACTTGAAGGTAATTGAAGACTTCCTTTGCTTCTCTTGAGATTCCACTACCTTTGACAAGTAAGCTTATCCCCGACTCATAATCCATTTCAAATTGATACTCAATTTCTGGATTTAGGGCCGCAATGGTATTAACTCTTTTTATATGATTGCGCCAATTAACAGATCGATAGAGTTTTTCGAATTCTTTTTGGTCGAGCTGATTAAGAATCTCTACCGTAATTGGTGTTCTTAAGTCTCTAAAGAATTCACTCTTTAATTCCTTAAAAATATCCACTTTATTGGGATTGAATACCACTTGATTATAGCGCTTAATTTTTTGACTATAATCTGAATTGGTAAAGCGCGCTTTGGTGATGATTCCAAGATCATCAAATAAGGCCTCCCCATTTGGGCCATAGAGAATAGGCACGATTCTACTAATTGCCCTATGAACTCTCCCCTTATTGGCCTTATCCAAGGCCACAAAGAATGAGTGAAAATTCTTTATTGGGTCATCATTGATAATTTCTACTAATTGATCGTAGAGAGAAGAATCGGCCTTCTTAACTTTTTGTAAAACTTGAAATACAAAATCAATAAGGGTGAGGTCAACTCTATAGGAATTGATCTCATCATAGATTCCTCCATAGAGTGAATGACTAAGATCAAGCCCATTATTGTCACGAATAAAAAGGGCCATATCAGAGAAAGATCTTCTTAAATTGAAGTGACTACTCTCATGATAGGAAAAGGCACCCGGTGTATAATTGATTTTAGCATTAGCGCTAAATTTTAAAAATTGATGATATTCTGTGCGAGCTTCGCAAAGGGTATGATAGGCCTTCTTCTTTCCATTACATGAAATCTCGTAATAGGCCCGTCCAGATTCATCACAGAAATTCTCCCACAGACCAAGACTTTCTTTTTCTACGAGGTGATCCTGGCACTTATCAAGACTTCTAAAGTGTTGTGAGCGAATAGGATTCTTTGTCCTAGAATCCCCTACTTTAATTTTACAATAACAGCTTCTATCGTCTTGCTGCTCAGCAAGGCTTGCAAAAGAAGTAGCAAGAAAGGTGAATAGAACAACACTAAAGAGTTTCATCAATAAATTATGGGGGAAATCCTCTTTGAGCGCTGCTATTAGGACTAAAATTACAGAGTGTATTGAAACTGAACAGCTATTAATTTCAATAGTTTAAGATATTTACCCCTCTCAAAGTTTTACACTCTGAGATATTTGACTAAAATAGAGGGGTTACAATGTTTAATTTAAGAAAAGGAATTCTTATGTACAAAGATATGGGCCTTCTGGCCTTACGACTCACCTTTGGAGCAACGATGCTCTTATCCCATGGGTGGGGAAAGCTTGCTAATTATTCATCATTAATGGGGAAATTTCCTGATCCGCTAGGGATTGGAACAAGTCTATCTCTTGGCCTTGCTATAGGCTCGGAAGTTATTTGTGCTCTCATGTTAGCACTTGGACTCTTTACTCGATGGGTATCTATTCCTCTTATCATAACCATGGCCGTGGCCTTCTTTCTCGTTCACGGTGGTGATCCATGGGCCAAGAGAGAAATGTCTTTTATCTATATGGGGGCTTATATCGCCACAGGTCTACTGGGTTCAGGTCGCTTCAGTTTAGATCAAGTCATTAGAAGAAAATCATAAGTCGTATTTGAGGGGTTTTAAATGAATTACTTTGATGATTCCAGTGAATGGAATTGGATGTTTGAAAATGCAATTGACTGGGATAAAATTATTCCACTCTATTACCCTAGCTTTCCTACGGAAGATGGGATTCAAAATAAAGAAGAGCTTAAGCAATTCTTAAAAGATGTGCTCTCCTCCATGGGTGATTGGTCTGCTAATTCTGTTAAAGAAATTGGTCAATTACTCGATGAGCATGGTGCAGGAACAGTTGTTGATGGAAGAACTGTCCCTAGTGAGCCCCTTGCTCGTATGCTTAATGAAGCACGCGAACTTAGTGTTTATGGTATCACCCTTCCCACCGAATATGGTGGAATGGCCCTACCCAGCTCCATTTATATGATGTCCCAAAATATGCTGGCCCGATCTTGCATGTGTACATCTACGCTTTTGGGCTTCTTTACCTCTCTAGGTGAAATGCTACTTCGTTACTGTGATGAAGAGACAGCTGCCCGCTACATTCCCGAGATTATCGAAGGAAAGATTTCTGGTTCTATGAACCTTACAGAGCCAGGGTGTGGATCAGATCTGACGATGATGAAAACATCTGCAGCACTTCAAGAAGACGGCACTTACCTTCTCAATGGGCAAAAAATCTTCATCACTAACGGCGGTGGTGGACTTGCCTTTGTCCTTGCAAAAGTAAAAGGAGACCCTGATTCACTTGATGGAATTTCCATGTTCTTTGTTAAACAAGATCAAGAAGGTGTTGAAGGCCCTAACTTTCGTGTAGATAAATCAGAAGAAAAAATGGGAATGCACGGATCTTTTACAACGGTTGTCTCCTATGAAGATACAGTTGGCCATCTCGTTGGTAAACAAGGGGAAGGCTTTAAATATATGCTTCACCTAATGAATGAAGCTCGTATTCTTGTGGGGATTCAGGCCTTAGGAGGAATCGAAGAAGCTCTCGACTATGCGGAAAATTACGCTAAGGAAAGGGTTGCCTTTGGTAAGCCTATTTCTGAGCTGCCTCTGATGAAGAGAAATCTTCAGGACTTCGCAACGGAAAGAGATGCGATTCGTGCCCTTATTGCTGATACTATGAGCTGGTTCGATATCTACCTTAAACTTGAAGGAAAGAAGCACGCCACAGATGATCTCAATGACGAAGAAGAGAAACTCTTTAAAGAGGCTTCACGTTGGACAAGAAAGAGAACACCACTCGTTAAATTCTATGCAACTGAGGCCTATACTGACCTTTCGAAGAAAGCTATTCAAGTTCTTGGTGGCTATGGGTTTATTAAAGAATATCCCGTTGAGCGCTATCACCGTGATAGTTTTGGCCCACTTCTCTACGAAGGAACAAGTCAGATTCAGGCCCTTATGGCCTTAAAGGACACTCTAAAGTATGTCATGAAAGATCCTAAGCGCTTCTTTAGTGGTATGTTCTTCAAGCATCCTTCAACAGCAATTCTCTCAGGCGAGAACCACTGGAGTCGTGAGTATAAGTCGATTCACTTTAAGTTTAAGAAGCGTCTCATGTCTCTCGTAGTAAGTTGTCTAAAGCCTGATGCTTGGAAAGATGTTTTTGATCCTAAAATGTGGCAACAAGAAGAGCGTTTTGAAGATCTTATGATCCATGCAGAAACCATTTGCTGGGCCTTAAGCTATACCGAAACACTTCGCGTACTTTGTGATCATGCTAATAAAGATAAGGAGCGGGCAGAACTCTTCGATCGCTATGCTAATCTTGTGATTCCACGCCTTGAGGCCATCTATACCGATTGGGATAGACGTACGAAGTAATTTATTTGGGTAAACTTGAATTAAGGCGCTTTGAAGACTTGCTTATAATAACGAGAACTTTCTTTGTCGCCTGATTCACAGGGAAGATAGCGAGTCGCTTCGTAAATCATACCTTGATAATTCCCAGAAGAAGTTGCATTCGTTAAAATATTAAAGACAAGCTTTTGTGAAACGCTAGGAGTACTAGCGTTTACATACTTCTTTGATCCAATGGTGATAGAAACCTTATCCCCATCGGCCGTAGATGAGCTAAAGCGATACTCATAGAGTTCATTATCAATTTCAGCAATACTAAGGGGAGTCTCTCCCGCTAAGACATCAGCACAAATATCAGAGAGAAAACCATTTAAATCAGTTTGAACTTCTTTGATATAGTTACCAGAAAAACTACTTTCAAATGTCATGGGATCATTGGAAGTGCCTTGAGTTAGCTGTGCCGTATAAGAGTTACCACCACCAGAGCTATCACAATTTCGATATTCGTAAACAAAGTTAAAGCTCTCATCAAGCATCTCGGCAAGAAATTTAGAGCGCTTTGTTCTAAAGCCATAGCAAACCCTCAAGGCCACGGCCATTTCAGAGTCCTCAAGAGGAGCGCCACCGCTAAGAGCAGACTTGGAAAAGGAGAGACTCTCCTCTCTTTCCCCATTACTCTTATCATACCCACAGCCTGTAAAAGTAAGCGCAACAAGCACCATCAACATGCTGATTCTACGGATATTTCTCAATAGAGGCCTAAGTTTTGCCAAATTCATTACTCTAAGTATCGACAAAATCCGTCGGAGGCCTTAACAATTTATAAGAAAAACCAACATAAAAGATATGACAAAATATAAAGAATTTAGAGGAAGCTTAGGTAGCTACAAATGGGAGAGAACTGAGGATGGGAGTTATACCCTCTTTAGCGAGTATTTCAATGAAAATTGCCACTCTCTCTCAGGCGCTGTGGAGGAGACTCTCTATAATTATATTTTAGGGACAAATATTCCTCAAATCATTGAAAAAAACTCTAAAGTATCAATCTTTGAAGTTGGACTGGGAACTGCACTTGGACTGAAGATAACCTATGATTTTATATCTAAGCACTCACCTGAGAATATATTAAATTTTACGAGTTGTGAGCTCGATAAGGAGCTGGCCCATCAATCACTGTTAATTCTTCAAGAAGAAGGGATTATTGATGAGATCAACTGGAGTGAGCGCCATCAATTCTTTAGTGGCCGCTTCGCTTTTGATAAACTTAACGAGAGCTCAAGTTGGCTCGTTATTATAGGAGATATTCGCAATCGTCTTGAAGCATGGATTCAATCTCCTTATTTTCAAAAAGTAGACTGTATCTATCAGGATGCTTTTTCTCCCAAGCGCTCTCCTACCCTTTGGACCTATCAATGGTTTTCCCAGCTGACCCAGATCGCTCACTCAAATACAGTAATGAGTACCTACTCTTCTACGAAGGCCGTCTGGAAAGCGATGGTCAAAGCGGGATGGAGTGTAGAAAAGGTTAAAGGTCATGGGGCCAAGAAGATTTCGACCAGGGCGTTTTATGACAAGAGAGAAATGTCAGCGGAGATCCTCGAACTCATGCGAAGATCTCCGATAAAAGCGCTTTCAGATGATTCACCCTAGAGCGCTATTACAGATGATTATAAAATTCCGGGCTCACGACTTTCTTGTAAGGCCTGAATACGTTTCTGAAGGGGTGGGTGTGAGCTAAAGAGCTCAGAGAAGCTTACAGGTGCACTAATGGCCATCACTTCAATATTCTTATCGTGCTTGCCTGAGCGATCTAAATTATTCTCTAGCCTTCTTAGGGCCGCAATCATTTTATCACGCCCAACAATTTTAGCGCTTCCAATATCGGCCCGATATTCACGCCAACGTGAAACATACATAACCAATGGGTAGCTTAAAAGATTTAAAACTGTATAGACAGCATTTCGAATCATATATTGCATAAAGAAGCTGCCACCACCGCGATAATCGCGGTCATCATCACCTCTTAGGGCATTCATTATAATTTGAGTAACGACATAGGAGAGGAACATGGCAAAGGCGTTTACAATCCCTTGTACTAAAGTCATCGTTACCATATCTCCATTGGCAATATGACTCACCTCATGGGCGAGCACACCTTCAACTTCATCCTCATTCATTGAATTTAAGAGTCCTGTCGACACCGCTACTAAAGCATTACTGCGTGAAGGACCGGTAGCGAAAGCATTCACTTCCGGAGATTGATAAGTATAAACCTCGGGCATTGTTTCAAGACCGGCCTTGCGAGCAAAGCTGTGGATCTTTTGAGTTAAGGCCGAACCCGATGCAACGGGCTCAAGTTGCATTAAGCGTTTGGCCGTCCACTTGGACATAAGGAGGGAAATAAATGATCCACCCATTCCAAAGATAAAGCAGAAAATAAAGAGGCCTGAATATGAACCGGGCGGGTAGCCCATTTGCGAAATAACAAACATCCCAATGGTGTAGAGAACCATGGAAACGAGAAGGTTGGTAATAAAGAAAAAAGCATATCGCTTAAAAAAGTTCATGAATTTTTTTGCTCCTAAAATCGACAAGTGAGTAAAACACTTGGTTTTTATTCCTCTACTCTCTATTTTGGCGTCAAATCAAAAACAGTCAAGGCAATGGGGCCGTATCAGCCATAATTGGAGTGAAAATTGACAATCTTCTGACGTATACAGTCACTTTACGCTCTTTTTTTATTTAAAAACTATAAACTCCTAGCGTTATCAGCCGATAGATTAAAGGTTGGGAGAGTATTGAATGCAACGTAATCAATTAACGAAAGGTGAAACGATATGGCTAGCGGCGATTTTCTCTGCTGTTATATTCTCTGCTGCCGAAGCCCCTTTTACGTTTACATTTGATACAAAGCTGCAAGTCTGGCAAGTCATAGCCGATGTCATTATTTCAGGACTCTTTATTGCAGACTTTATCTACTCCATTCGTAAATATAAAAAACAAAACGACCTCCCCCTTCCTCAAAGAATGAGTAAGAATAAATTTATCTTCAATAGTGTTATTGATGTCCTTGCCCTTATTCCCTTTGATTTTCTCTTTTACCTTATCGGACCAGTCGGTGGCATTTCTGCTAGAACAGTAAAGCTTCTGCGCATGATTCGTATGGTGAGAATCGTTAAAATCATTCAAGTAGTCCGCTCAATGCCTCTTATTTCGGGATGGCTCAAGATTGGACTGGCCTTTATTTCTTCGATGATTGTGGTGCACTGGTTTTCCTGTTTTTGGATTATGTTCCACCCTCTTCCTGCAGGAATCGATAGAACCACTTACTATATCGAATGCTTCTATTGGGCCGTAACGACTCTTACAACGGTAGGCTATGGGGATATCACTCCAAAGACCAATGCAGGACGAATCTATACTATGTTCGTTATGTTTGTTGGCGTGGGTGTTTACGGTTTTGTTATTGGTAATATCAGTAGAATATTCACGGAGTCTGCTCGGTATAAAGAACAAGGCCGTGAAAAATTTGCTGAGCTCAATGCCTTTATGAAGTACTACCATATCCCCTCAAAACTTCAGTCTGCGGTATTTAACTATTATGGACACCTCTACAACCAGAGGTTAAGTGATAATGACACTCAGATTATCTCTGAACTCCCTCACGCTCTTAAGCAAGAACTTCAAGTCTATATGAATATGAAATTGATTAGAAGTCTTCCTGTTTTCCAATTCTGTTCGATATCATGTTTGCGCGAAGTATCTTCCTGTCTTGAGCAAAAGTTCTATGCTCCAAGTGATACGATTATCAATATCGGTGAAATTGGAGATGAAATGTTTATCATAGGCCATGGCTCTGTTGATGTGATCACAGAGGATGGAAAGGTTGTCGCTCAACTCTACGAAGGCCAATTCTTTGGAGAGGCGGCCCTAATTGAAGAAACCACACGTAATGCCAATATCAGGGCAAATTCTTATACGGACCTCTATCGTCTCTCTAAAGACGACTTTGTTAATATCATTCGCCACTATCCGGAACTTCTCGACAGTATTAAAAGCGTTACCAATCGCCGCTCAACTGATCGTAGGGCCGCTTAAAAATCCCCTTTACGTCAGTAGTGAGCAGCTCCATAATAGAGACTTAAATCTATTCTATTGGTGGGATCTCAGTGGTTGAATTACAAGTTTTAAAACAATCGGGAAAAAGTGAAGATTACTCTGAAGAGAAACTTAGACGCTCCCTAGAGTTTACAGGTGCTTCGCAGGAACAAGTTAATAAAGTTATAAAGCATGTAAATAAGAATCTAAAGCCAGGTATTACAACTCGTCGTATCTATACTCTGGCCTTCTCTCAATTACGTAAAATTGCCCGCTCCCTTTCGGCTTACTATGGCACGAAGAAGGCCCTTTGCGAACTCGGAACAGATGGTTATGTTTTTGAAAAATATATAGCAAGAATCCTCACCTATGCTGGTTACGATACGGTTACGAATGTTGAAATAAATGGGAGGTGTGTTCCTCACGAAGTCGATGTAATTGCAGACAGAAAAGAGAGTGCCGAACACAAGGCCGAAAGAATTCTTATTGAATGTAAATTTCATCAAACGGATGATCGTCGCAACGATTTAAAAACGGCCCTCTATATTAAGGCCAGATCTCTCGATATCGAGCAAGGAGAACAGGGAGCAAACTTCTCGCGCTTTCTTCTCGTATCTAATACTTCCTTTTCAGGAGATGCTATTCGCTATGCCAGTTGTGCTGGCCTCTATATTTGGGGAGCTAATTTTCCTCCCCAGTCAACGCTCCAAGATTTTATTAGAGAGTATCGCTTGGATCCTGTGACATGTTTAAATTCTCTCAGAAAGGCCGAAAAACGTATGCTCATTGATAGTGATATCTATCTTATTCGCGATATTCTAGACTCTCCTGAGGTCCTCTCTGACATTGGAATGGAGAAGTACCGCGCCCAAAGAGTTATCAATGAAATCAAGAAACTACTCGATGGTCACAAAGATCCTTCATCACCTCGGAGTATTCCCTAATGAAAGAGCCTAAAACTTGCCCTCCCCTTAATTTAACATCCCTAGGAGCAGCTGAGGTTGTCACTGGCTCTAAGCATATCCTTGAATGGGATAAGAAAACCTTTCTCATTGATGCTGGTCTCTTTCAGGGAGAAGAATCCCTAGGCCTAAAAGAATGGGACTATCAGAAGTTCAGCGTTGATTTTATCCGTAGTATTGATGCCATTTTTCTCACTCATGCCCACCTCGATCACTGCGGCTACTTACCCAAGCTCGTGCGTGATGGATTTCAAGGACCAATATATGCTACAGCAGCGACCAGAGAACTCGCTGAGATTGTCATGAGGGATGCGGCCAAGATTAGTCAAAATAATGCTCGCTCCAAAAATAGAAAGATTAAAAAAGAAGGCCTTAAGACAGAACCTCTTTATCAAACTATCCATGTAGAGCAATGTCTAAAGCTCTTTAAAATTACTTCTTATGAGAGGCCTATTGAGATAGGGCCTTTTCAAATCATTTACCATTATGCAGGTCATATCCCAGGTGCGGCCACGGTATCTATCTCTCATAAACTCTTTAGCAAGAAGATCACTTTTAGTGGTGATCTTGGCCGTGAAGATGATCCCCTCTTAAACTCTCCCCAAGGAGTTAGCGGTTCAGATATCGTGGTTGTTGAATCGACCTATGGTGATCGCGTTCACCAAGATGCCTCACCTCTCGATGAATTGGCCGAGTTAATTAAAAGAGTAAAAAAGAATAATGCCCCACTATTGATTGCGGCCTTCAGTGTTCAAAGAACACAGCTTATCTATTATTACCTCAATGAAATATTCAAAAAGCATCCCGACCTGCATTTGCCAGTCTTTGCAGATAGCCCTATGGCCATGGCGGTAGGACAGGTTTTTCGCCACAGCAGTGACTATTTGAAGATATCCCATCAAAAAGCAGCTGAAATCTATCAGTATATCCAAGAAATGAAGCATCAATGGGATAGAGAAAGTTTAAAAAAGCTCGATAAGGCCCATATCATTGTTAGCTCTAGCGGAATGATGAGTGGTGGCTTTATTACGGAGCACTTCACCAATATCGCAGAAAACAAAGACGCCATCCTCTACCTCGCAGGTTATATGGGCCAAGGCACACTGGGTCGAATGCTTGCCGATGGCGTGAAAGAGGTCGAAGTTGGAGGAAATGAGCTTCAAGTTAAGTGCCATATCCATCACTCTCATCTTTATTCTGCCCATGCAGACCAAAGCGAGCTTATTCACTGGATTCAGAGCTCATCTCCCGTGGAGAGTAACCATGAGCTTGTTCTCATTCATGGAGACCCAAAGGTCACGGAGGTTTTTAAGGGGAAGCTCAACTCTCTGCAGTATATACGGGTTCATATTCAAGGCCTGAGCGAAACTCACGAAATATCTTTTTAGTCAGGATTTTGTAAATTTATATAGACGACAACTTTGTTTAATTGATCGTTTTTATTAGAAAGGGCATACTGTAGAAGTTAACTTTTTACTTTAATTTATAATTTCTGATTGAAGATTTACAAGAGGATATTACAAGATGCATAAACCTCAAAAGGCCACAGGAAAGGCACTGTGGAAGAAAATCCTTTGGCCTGAAAAGAACTTCTACTTTGTCACTTGCGTCTATGCTGTCGGAACCAGTCTACTTAGTCTCGCCATTCCTATTTCAGTACAAAGTTTAGTCAACACGGTTACCTTTGCAGTTCTTAAACAACCTCTCATTATTGTAAGTATTCTCCTTTTAAGTTTACTTATTTTCAGTGGGGTTCTTAGAGGTCTACAGGATCTCACGGTGGAGTATTTTCAGCGTCATTTTTATGCTCGTGTAACGGCCAGTATTGCTAATAAAATTTTAGATTCGACCCATAAGAGTGTTAATTCCGTTTCAAAAGGTGATCTCATCAATCGCTATTTTGAGATTATGTCCATCCAAAAGCAATCAACAAAGCTTTTGGTAGATGGAGTTACTCTCGTCCTTCAAACTCTTACGGGAATGTTTCTCCTCGCCTTCTATCACCCTTACTTTCTCGCTTTCGACCTCATCCTTATCGGATTGGTCTATATGATGTGGAAGCTCTATGGGCAAGATGCAATTAAATCATCGATTGTCGAATCAAAGGCGAAGTATAAAACTGGGGCGTGGCTTGAGCAGCTCATCTTTAATCGTCACCTCTTCTACGGAAGACGCTCTCACGATGCGGCGATTGATGCTACCGACAAACATATCAATCGCTACTTAACGGAAAGAGGTGTTCACTTTACGTTTCTCTTTAAGCAAATCATTTTTTCACTATGTATCTACGCGTTCTTAAGTGCCTTAATTCTTGGACTTGGTGGTTTTCTGGTTATTGAAGGGCAGCTTACACTAGGTCAATTGGTTGCCGCTGAAATGGTTGTCGCACTCATCCTCACAGGAGTGGCCAAGTCAGGAGGGTATCTCGAATCATTCTATGATGTTTACGCGGGCCTTGATAAACTTGAAGATTTTGAATCTCTTATCACTGAAGAAGATAGTTCTGAATTCATGGAAAGTAACCTCGAATTAGGAGGCGATCTTGTATTTGATAATACGTCCTTTCATGAAAGAGGTCATACTTACCACCTCAATCAAATATTTAATGAAGGATTGTGTTATCACATTGTTGCTGATCGGGACCTTACCCAAAGGACTTTCTTCAACCTTGTCCATGGCCATATCACACCAAAGTCAGGAACTATAAATTGGAATACGACTCCCTTAGAGGATATTCCAACCATGGATCTCCGTGAGCAAGTCTATATTGTTGACGCTCCTAGAATTATTGACGGAACGATCCTTGAAAACCTTACTTGGAGTTTAGGACGAGTTACGGAGTCTCAAATTAATCATGTACTCGACTCAACTCTATTAAATGATAAGATTTCTACATTTGATCAGGGCCTTGAAACTCAAATTTGGCATGGCTGTAGTCACTTTAGTTGGGGAGAATTAGTACAACTTGAATTCGCTCGAGTACTGTTGCAAAGACCAAAATGGGTTATTATCTCTTCACTTTTCAATCAACTTAGACCCGAACTACAAAAGGCCATTCTTATAGAGCTCAAGAGTCAGGGCATAGGAATCATGGCCATCGGCTTCAATCACGACGAGTATGACCACTGTAAAGTCCTCTTTGACGGACATATTGATTTCTTCCAAGAGTATGAGAGGTCTCCCAATGCATAAGCTTCCCAACAAAGAAAATGATATCATCAAAGCGACAAGGGCCCGCTATTCAAGTATGAGGAGAGTTGGAATTCCCTCATGGCAGAAAATTTTTGTAAAGCTTCTCTTTGCTTTCTTTATTTTTATTGCAACGGCCATGCTCATCACTCCGTGGCAACAAACGTCAACTGGAGTAGGCCGAGTAACCGCCATTGACCCCAATGATAGAGTACAATTTATCAATGCTCCTGTATCAGGTAGGATTAATAAGTGGTTTGTTAAAGATGGCGATAAAGTTAAAGTAGGTGATCCTATTGTTGAAATTGTTGATAATGATCCGAACTTTGTAGAAAGACTGGGAATTGAAAGAGATGCTGTGCTTGCGAAGTTTGAAGCATCGAAAACGGCCAGTGAAACGGCCCATAATAATTATGTCCGTCAAAAGCAACTCTACGAACAAGGCCTTAGTTCAAAGCTAACCCTAGAAAAAGCAAAAATTACATATAAGAAACTTCTCTCTGAAGAAGCTTCGGCCGCGGCATCCCTGGCCAAAGTGGAAGTAAAATTCTCACGCCAACAGAGGCAATTAGTCACAGCAGAAAGAAATGGAACGATTTTAAGTGTTCTTCAAGGTGGAGGTTCTGTCTTTGTAAAAAGTGGCGATCAGCTCTCTGTCTTTGTGCCCGATCATCTTAGGCCTGCCGTTGAAATATTTGTAGATGGAAATGATCTTCCCCTCATACAACCAGGTAGAACCGTACGCCTACAATTTGAAGGATGGCCTGCGGTTCAGTTCAGTGGTTGGCCTTCCGTCGCCATGGGAACCTTCCCTGGCGTTGTTTTCAGTGTTGATCCCTCAGTAAATAAGCAAGGTAAATTCAGAGTCTTAATCTCTCCTCCAGAGGGAGAGAATGCAAAGGAGACATGGCCTGATAATATTTATCTTCGCCAAGGTACACGTGTCGTTGGATGGGTGCTTCTTGATTCAGTGAAGCTAGGTTATGAAATGTGGCGACTCTTTAACGGCTTTCCTCCCACTGTTGACTCTTCCTATACAAGTGAACTTCATAATTTTAGTAAGAAGTCTTCAGCTTCGGGTGGTGATTATGGAAGTGATAAAGAGGAGAAAGAAGAAAAATGATGAAGGCCATTCTATTTCTATTTCTATATTCATCCTCTGTTTTTGCTGAAAGTAATCAGGTCGCACAAAAAAATAAGCCCCTTGATCTACATGAAGTTCTGAAAAGCACTCGAAACCACGCGCCAAAAGTAAAAATGGCCATTGATAAACTTCTCTATTATGAGTTCAAAAATCAAGCGGCCACAGGAGCTTTCGATTCATCTCTTGATTTTGATTATTATAAGCGCGACGGTGAGTACTATAACGGCAGCTACTACAAGGCCAAAGTAACAAAGCCGCTCCCCTTCTTAGGAGCAAAAATCTATGGTGGCCATAAAAGCTCTGATGGAAATTTCCCTTCCTATGAGGGAGAGGTTGAAACATTAGATAACGGCGAAGTCATGGGGGGTATTAGTCTCTCTCTACTAAGAGACCGCTCAATTGATAGCAAGCGACTCAAACTTCGAATTTCAGAATATGATATGCAAATCGGTCAATGGAAACAAAATGACCTTCTTATGATCATTCAACAAGAGGCTGCAATCGCTTACTGGAAATGGGTTGCAGAAGGTCTCAAACTTCAAGTGGCCAATGGGCTGCTCCAACTGGCCCTTGAGCGACAAGTTGGATTTGAAAAACGAATCAAAAAAGGTGATCTTGCCGCAATTTATGCTGTTGAAAACGAGCAATATATTCTCAAAAGAAAATCAAA
>JBLWXW010000008.1:0-138028 GCA_048267265.1 Bacteriovoracaceae bacterium | reverse complement strand
GCTTGTATCATTTGTTTTTCAGTAAATTGTTTACGCGCCAATGTATACACTCCTTTCAAGTGGTTTAAATTATTATGTATAAATGTTCAGGTGTATACTTTGGAGTGGACCAAGATTTGGGGAGAAGGCCCGGCCCATCAAGGCTCCCTTTTCCTATTGATTTGTATATTTCTTCACTCCTGCTCTAGTCTAGAGTTCAAGAGAACTCCCAGCTCTGGCCCATCCAACTGTAGTGAAGAGCTCAGTTATCTCTTAAAAGAATCTACCTACTATGTAACTCCTAATCAGGGAAAAGCTTATGATCACCTCTACCCAATCAAGGGCAGTCGAGTTTTTCGCTTGGGATGGGGAGCTGAAGCCAGCTCCTATCGAGTTGTTTCTAAACAAGACTCTTCTCAAGTCTTTACAAGAAAAGTATTTAATATGGATGAGGATAGTGATTTCTTTTCTGAGGGAACGAGAGATCGTGAACTGAAACGACTGGACTTAATGAAAGGGTTTATACAAAAATGCTCTCCTAAAAAGAATTGCTTCTCCTTAATCAATATTTTGGGACCAAAGTCAGATGACATCATTGATTTTGAATATATTCCAGGAGAAACACTCGATAAGCTCATTCGCGACAAAGAAATTCCATTTGAGTTTAGGGAGAAATTAAAAGATAAATATACGGCCAAGGCAGAGGCCTTAATTGAAGTTATTAAAAATACCTTTGGAACAAGAATAGTGAACTATAGGGAAATGAATTGGACTTGGTTACCAGATGATATGGAGTATAAGAGTTATCTTTTAACTATTCAATCTGATCAGAAAATGATTAATGACGGGTTTGAAGAAGAAGTTAAAATTTGGATTAAACCCGATAATATTATTTTCAATACGGATAGTGGTGAATTTACCCTAATTGATCCCTACTGAGTGAATCTTTAGCTTTAGAGTTGAGTTGACCACAGGCCGCTAATATCTCATCCCCCTTTGTTTTCCTAACCATACAAGGTATCCCGAATGACTCTATAATCAAATTAAATCTATCAACTCTTTCACTTAATGGTCTCTTATACGAAGAGCCAGGTATGGGATTAAAAGGAATGAGATTTATAATGGCCTTAAAGGAGCTCAACACCTCACCAAGCTCATGGGCATCTTCCTCATGATCATTTAAGTCTTTAATCATCAAATACTCAAATGTGATGAATTTTTTCTTATCCAATGGCCAAGACTTTAAGAAGGCCAGAATGTCATCAAGGGGGTAAGGCCTATTAAGAGGGATAAGCTCATCCCTAATTTCTTTTTTCGTTGAATGCAGAGATAGAGCAAGATTAACTCTAAGATCCGATTTCTTCCACTCCAACAATCCAGGTAAGTACCCAGCAGTTGAAATCGTAATTTTATCTCGACCAATAGATAGTCCATATTGAGAAAGAAAGATATCACAAGCTTTTTTAACAGATGAAAAATTATGAAGAGGTTCTCCCTGACCCATAAAAACAATATTTGAAATCTTATACGGCCCATCAGCTTCTTCTTTGAGCCATTTGTGTACACTCATAAGCTGTCCAACAATCTCATCAGTACTAAGCTGTCTTGTGAGGCCCTGCTTTCCTGTATAGCAAAAGGAGCACTTCATAGCACAGCCCACTTGAGATGATAAACACAGAGTATACTTACCGTAAAAAGGAATCAGTACACATTCCACTGTTCGATCATCAGCAAACTGGATTAAGAATTTCTTTGTTGCATTGGTATTATTTTGAACCATTTCCTGATTTTTCAAGACTTTCGGAAGATCAAAACTAAAATTACTTACTAAATAATTTAGCGTATCCTTCGCGAGATCTTCTGGAAATGAGCCCACTTCTCTTTTCTTATAAAACCAATTATAGAGCACCCTAGCACCATAAGGATTAAGCCCTTGCCCCTCTAATTCTTTATAGAGGTTTTCATATGAAAGTGAGTAAAAGGAAGTCAACTTCATTTCATCTTTATGCAAGCATAAAGTAATTATGACAAGTAGTTTCACAATTCTTATAGCGACTCATTCATGCCATGCAAAAATAAAGGAAAGCTAGAGATGTTAGAAAATTAAAGGAGAATATTCCAGAGCAAGTCTTCCAATATATTACAAAATTCGTCATAGTTAATATACACACAAAAGGAGACATGAATATGAGTGAATTGAATCAAGAGCTCAAGGCCGAGCTTATGAAAGAAGTAGAGGCGCTAGAGGCTTCACTAACCGGTAATTTAATGACTGATATGGATATCAAAGACAAGATCCATAATATCCAAATGAAGCTCAATGGTGTAAAGCCTGTTGATAGTCATTATGAATGTGTTGGCTGCGGATCATAATCTGTAAAACCCAAAAGCAAAGGAAGCTACCCTCTGTAAGTGTAGCAACCTTTGCTATCAATAAATCTAGTTTTTAATTATATTTATACCATCACAAGTGACCAAAATGACATAAAATATGGTCAATTTTTCTGAATTTCTCCCTCGTTAACACCATCTAATATACTGAAATTACTGAATTTAATGAAGTCACAGTAATCTATCAAGTAATTCCAATAAAAACCGACAATTAAGTTAGTTGTAGCTTCATTGAGACATAACTAATTTCCAATACCTAGGGGAAGAATTGAGCAATCTAAAGAAGGGCATCTTACTAAGCACAATTATTGCTTTAATAGGGTACTTTACCTTTAGTCCTTCTCTTGAGAAGGGGCCCTCCTACAGTGTGCTTGCTCAGAAGACAGGTCTTAAGCATGAACTTGTTAAACCAGAAGTTAAAAGAAGACATTATGAGCGAGCGAAAATTAATCGTAACCCCTCCTCTGTTGGCTCACCCATCATTGCAACTAAAAGTAGAATTAATCCATTAAAGAGATCCAGTTCTAAAAACACCAAAAGCTCAGCTCCCTTAGAAAAATCAAGTCATCAAGGCGTTGTTAAAACTTCACAACACGAAGCAGATGAAACACTTCTTCAAGATAATATGCCCAATCACCCTTATGAGACAGAATCCACTAGTGAGAATGAAGCGACTAAGAAGATAGATAAATCAACTAACAACAACTTTCCTAGTTATTCATTCTCAGGAGTACCTAAAATAGAAGATACTCCTAATCAAGATGACAAACAAAAAGATAACTCAAACTCAGACGATAGAAATAAATCTTCAGGTGGTGGCTCAAGCTCTCCGATTATCCAAGGAGAGATTCCACCTCTAAATGGATTGATCGCAAGACAGAGCAACTCTCTATTCATCAATCAAGCCTATGCAGCAACCTGCTTAAATCCAAAGATAGAACTCTTTGATTTAACGACAATGACACCCTTGGAAGATAACCCTGTAACGATTGAGGTAGTAGATCAATCAACACGTTTTTACTTCAGCCCTACAGAGCTTGGCCTTGATTTAAATAACCCTTCAAAGTACAAAATTAAAATATCTGGATGTAGCGAAGAACTTGAGAGAATTGTAACGAGTTTCTATAGTTCACAGGATATAACTTCTGCATCAAGTCTTTTAGCGAAATTAACGAATACAGATATAGACTTCAATCCTTCGGTTGAGTTTGCTGAATATTTATCAAACCTAGAAAGTATCATTTCACCAAATATTGATAAATCTCAAATTGATTTTCAGGCAGTCTATAACGAACTTGAAGAAAATAGTGATGTTAAGAATATATTCAATGGCATAACACAAGGCCAGGAAGTAAAGATATTAAAAGAAGCAGCCCCAAAGATAAAGGCCCTCTCTATTCCTACAAAGCTAGATGAACAACAGGTGAATACATTTACTGCTAGTGCCTCACACTGGAGTTCGGAATATACGATTGCCTACCAATGGATTCTCGATGGTACAACAGCATCAAATTCAAACTCATGGGATTATTCACCGCCATCAAACACGGCCGCTTCAGCTAATATAATCCTAAGAATAGGACGCAAGAATGACACTGATTCAAATGTTGATATCAACCTTCCTTATCATGAATTTGAGTATAATGTTGAAGTCAATCTAGTCAATGATGCCCCTACTCTAGCAAGCATCCAAAATGTTACAGTCATAGAAGATACGATTCATTCCTTTACATTAACAGAAGGTGAAGATGTAGATTCTCCCAATCTTTCGTATATAATTATTTCATCACCCATTAATGGAAGTTTTAGTTGTACTAGTAATTCAAACCAGTGTGTATATACACCTAATAGTAACTATTATGGATCAGATTCATTAACCTACAAGGTTAATGATGGAGAACTTGATTCACCAGTTGCGACAGTTAATCTCACAGTTAACAATGTGAATGACCGACCAACTGCTGCAGCAAATTTCTCATTGACCGCAACTGAAGATACAAGTCTAAGCATTTCTCTTTCAGCTGCTTCAGATATTGATAATATTCAATCAGAATTATATTATAAGGTTGTAAATGCCCCGACTCATGGAACACTTAGTAACTGTATAACAACTGCAACATATGCTCAGGATTTAACTTGTGATTATGCTCCGAATTTAAACTATAACGGAGTGGATAGTTTCAGCTATATCGCCTATGATGGAAATCTTGATGCAGCAACAACTACCACCGTTACCCTTAATATTGTAGCTGTCAACGATGCACCTACCCTGGCTTCAGGCCAAAATGAAATTACTAGCGAAGATATCAACCTGAGCTTTACTTTGAACGCCGGAAGCGACATCGAGGCCACACCACTCAATTACTCCGTCATATCATCAACCTCAAATGGTATACTTTCTTGTGACCAAGGAACTTCTAGAAACTGTAATTATACACCAAATTCAAACTTTAACGGGGTAGATTCATTTACTTATAAAGTCGATGATGGTGAACTTGACTCTCCAACAGCGACAGTAAGCATAACGGTAACTTCCGTGAATGACATTCCTGTTATGGCCTCAAATCAAAATTTAAGCACAAATGAAGATACTCCATTCGTCATTACTCTTAATGATGCAACCGATATCGATGGAGATACTCTCTCCTATAAAATTGTATCCGCTCCAACAAATGGATTACTTTCTAACTGTATCACCTCAGGATCTTATGGAAGTGATCTCGTATGTGACTATACTCCTAGTGCAAACTACAATGGATCAGATTCCTTTACCTTTATAGCAAATGATTCAATCGCCGATGCAGCTAATGTGGCCACAGTAAATATCACGATCAATGCTGTTAACGATGCTCCTACTCTCACTCTTACTCAATCAGAAACAACAAATGAAGATAACCCCATCAGCTTCCAGTTAAACACTGGTAGCGATATCGAAGGTCAGGGCCTTGACTATATTATCGTTAGTAACCCAAGCGATGGGAGCTTAACTTGCGAAGGTGGAAACTCAACAGCATGTACTTATACACCTGATGCCAACTTCAATGGACAAACAACATTCACTTATAAAGTTAATGATGGTGAACTCGACTCTAATATAGCGACAGTTACTCTTAACATTATTTCTATAAATGATGCTCCTCAAATGGCGGCCGATCAAACGTTCACTACGAATGAAGATACTACACTAAATTTAACAATCGATGATGCGACTGATGTTGATGGAGATACCCTCACCTATAAAATAGTTACAGCACCCGCCCATGGAGTTTTATCAAACTGTATTACAACAACCTATGGATCTGACTTAACATGTACTTATACACCAGATATAAATTTTAATGGAGTTGATTCATTTACATATATTGCAAATGACTCCTTCACAGATGCTGTATCTGTTGGAACCATCAATCTCACAATCAATGCAGTCAACGACGCCCCAACTCTTACTTCTACTCAGTCAGTAACGACAAATGAAGATACCGCCCTGTTTTTCACTCTCAATACCGGATCAGATATTGAAGGGAGTACACTCACTTATATCGTTGAAACGAATCCAAGTTCAGGTGTACTCAACTGTACTGGTGGAGCATCGAATTCCTGTACCTACACACCAGATACAAATTTCAACGGGCAAACTACATTTACTTATAAAGTAACTGACGGTGAACTGGACTCAAATACGGCCACTGTTACAATCAATGTGACCTCAGAAAATGATGCCCCCGTAATGGTTGGCGATCAAAGTGAGACAACAACAGAAGACAATGCAATTGCTATCACCTTAAGTGGTGCAACGGACGTAGATATTCCAGCACAGACACTACAATATAAGCTTATAACCCCACCTGCTCATGGAACCCTGAGCAGTTGTATCACTACAGGCTCATACGTAACAGATTTGACTTGTACCTATACACCAGATGCTAATTACAATGGAGCAGATTCATTTACTTATAGAGCAAATGATACCCTAACCGACTCATCTATAGATTCAACTGTAAACATTACTATATCGCCAGTTAATGATGCTCCAACAATAGCAACCACTCAAAGTGTTGCAACGAATGAAGACAATGCTCTCAACTTTAATCTCAATTCTGGCAGTGATATTGAAGGATCATCTCTTGACTATATTATTGTTGCCAACCCAAGTAATGGAACCCTCAGTTGTACTGGTGGGAACTCTAATGCATGTAATTTTACTCCGGCGTCCAATTTCAATGGACAGACAACCTTCACCTATAAGGTGAATGATGGTGAGCTAGATTCAAATATTGCAACCGTCACTATTACCGTCAATCCGATTAATGATATTCCTGTTATGGGTGCGGATCAAAGTGTAGCTACAAACGAAGATACCCCCGTTAATTTCTCTTTAAATAGTGCGTCTGATATTGATGGAGACGCCCTCACTTATAAAATAGTATCTCCCCCTACAAATGGAATCTTATCAAATTGTATTACAAGCACATGGGGAACTGATTTAACTTGTACTTATTCACCTAATTCCAACTTCAATGGATCAGATTCATTTACCTTTATTGCAAAAGATGCCACTACGAATGCAGCTTCTTCGGCAACAGTTAGTCTTACGATAAATGCCATAAATGATGCGCCAACTATTGCCTCTACTCAAAGTCTTGCAACAAATGAAGATACCCCAATAAACTTTAATCTCAATTCAGGATCAGATATTGATGGCGATTCACTCGACTATATCGTCGTATCAAATCCCTCAACAGGAACTCTTTCATGTACAGGAGGAAACTCTACTGCTTGTACCTATACTCCTGCCACCAACTTTAATGGAGTAACCACATTTACTTATAAAGCTAATGACGGAGCTCTAGACTCCAATACGGCAACAGTAACACTGACAGTAAACTCGATTAATGATGCCCCTGTAATGGCAGCTGATCAGAGTTTTTCAACCAATGAAGATACACCTTTAAACTTTACTTTAAGCTCGGCCACAGATGTAGATGGAGATACATTAACCTATAAAATCGTGACCCAGCCTATTCATGGTAGCATTTCAAACTGTATTACTACCAGTTATGGTAGTGACTTAACCTGTACCTACACACCAAATTCAAACTTTAATGGATTTGACTCTTTTACTTTCATTGCTACTGATTCCATAACAACAGCAGCATCAGAAGCAACAGTAAGTCTTACAATTAGCGCCGTAAATGATGCTCCAACTCTAGTAGCAACTCAGTCTCTTTCAACTAATGAAGATATATCTGTTAACTTTAATCTCAATAGCGGTGCAGATATCGATGGTGATACACTTAACTATATTATTGTATCTTCACCTGCAACAGGAACTCTTAGCTGCTCAGGAGGAACCAATACAGCATGTAGTTATTCTCCTGCTGTAAACTTCAATGGCACCACAACTTTCACTTATAAAGTGAATGATGGAACACTGGATTCAACAACTGCAACAGTTACGATAACCGTCAATTCTATAAATGATGCGCCCATTATGGCCGCAAATCAAACCTATACCACTGATGACAACACGAATCTATCTATCACCTTAAGTATTGCCAGTGATGTGGATGGTGATTCTCTATCCTATAAAATAACTGGTGCCCCAAGCAATGGAACACTTAGTGGTTGTATCTCTACCGGCTCCTATGGAACAGACCTTACATGCAACTATATAAGTAATACCAATTTCCATGGTACTGATTCATTCACTTTTATTGCTAATGATGGAAGCGTTGATGCTGCAAGCTCGGCAACAGTAACCATTACTGTTAACGATAAAACACCTTCATCACCTCCTACAGTGAATCTTGCCTCAGCAACTTATACAAATTCTACCTCGAACACCATAAGTGTTAGTAGCTGTAGTGATATCCAGAGTGTATTGATTAATGAAGGATCTGCACCAACAGCAGCAGATCCAAATTGGACGAGTTGTACCACTACGGTCGGATATACTCTTGGAACAGCTTCTCAAGGGCTCCACATACTCAAGGCCTGGTCAAAGGACCCTCATGGGAATGTCTCCACAACATCGAACGACCTCAATGTATATTTTGATAATGTAAACCCGACTCTGGCCCTTACAACTCCATCCATTCAGAAAGGCGGTAACTCCATCAATCTGACTTGGGATGCAACAGATGCGAGTACATCTTCCTCTCAGAGCTTTCAAGCTGACTTTTATAATGGATCATCATGGTCATCAATTGGAACTACACCTGCTACAAACGGTCCCATTACATCACAGGCTTTTACCAGATCATGGACAGTTCCCTCCGTTAATACGTCAAGTGCACGTTTTAGAGTAAGCTTTACTGATTTGGCAGGAAACACATCTACAGTACAGTCATCGACTTTTACAGTTGATTCTATAGCCCCTTCACTAAGTTACTCTACTCCAGCAAATAACTCCTATCACCTATCAAGTACGGTTATCGGTGGGAGTTGTGAAAGCGGACTTCCCGTAAATATATCCGGTGATATTCAGGCAAGCTTCTCAACATCATGTAGTGCCAGTACTTTCTCACAAACAATAAACTTTTCAGATGGTGATGGATCTAAAGTTATTACTATTAATCAAGTTGACGCTGCAGGAAATTCAACCTCAGTTAATCGAACCTTTATACGTGACGAACTTGCCCCGACAATGGCAAAAACCTCTGGGGTATCGCCCGACTTCACTAATCAAAATACACCCAATACCTGGGGCGGTACCTGTGAAGGAAACTATACCATCTACGTAACCGGAGATGAAACCACTTCTTTTAACTGTTCAGCTGGAACTTGGTCGTGGACAGCTTCGCCAAAAACATCAGATGGAACTTATGTTTACAACCTTGTACAAACGGATGCAGCAGGGAATACATCTTCTCCTCCTCTTGCTCTTTCGTGGGAAAGAGATGCAACCCCCCCAAGTTTCAATGCAACTTCTCCTCTTGCCATTAATATAGGTGAAAATAAATCAGAGACTCGCTATCTCAATAACATAACGGTATCGGGAACATGTGAAGGTAATAATGTCATCACCATTTCAAATGCTCAAGATGATACCATTAGCTGTTCATCTTCTAACTGGACTTGGACATCTCAAAATTTCACGACAGATGCAACAAGAGTATTCACTTTTACCCAATCAGATTCTGCAGGTAATACTTCGGCCCTATCTTATACATGGACTAGAGACTCTAACTTCCCTGCTCTTTCTATTGATAATTCATCTATAAAAAATAATGGATCAACTGCAAGTTTCAGCGGTAATTGTGAAAATGGACTTACTATTACGATTTCAGGATCACAGTCAGCAACCACCACATGTAGTTCAGGAGTATGGTCATGGACAACCGCCTCTACAGCAAGTGATCTATCTAACACTTATAACTTTGCCCAAACCAACGCATCATCTAATACAACAACAGTTTCGGGCAGTTGGATAAGAGAGACAAATCTTCCTGTTGTAACGGCCTTTACCACGACCGAATCTGATCCTTCTGCGACGAACTTTATTCCTTATAATATCAGTGCAAATTCGCAAAACTCTAGCGTTTATATTTCTGATATTTGTTTGAAAGCAAATGATACAACGACTCCAACGGCAAATGACAGTTGTTGGGTTGCCATCAACTCTCCTTCCATAGGTGTAGCAAAAGCACAGAGTGTGAGTATCACGAACTACTCCTTCCTCATAGGTTGGGAGCCTGCCACTTATAGTATTTACGCCTGGGTCAAAGACGAGGCCGGCAATATTTCAACCAATACTGCAACAAATACAGATGACTTTGATCAAATCGAATATATTAAGAGTGACCCTCCTACGATATGGGATGTCGCTGCGGCAAATTCAGACTCAACGACAATTCCTCCAACAAGGGCCGACTCATCTGTACCTACAGGGACTGATGTCTATATTCGCTGGAAAGTTGATGATAGTGTTGCACTTGGTTCAACCGCCATTAATCTCTACTATACTCAAGATGAATCAACATTCACGGCCATTGCTGGAGCTCAAGGAATTGCTCCTCATACAAGTCATAATTGCCCAACGATTTCACTTGAAGCCAATGAAGGTTGCTTCAAATGGACCGGAGGATCTCCTCTAGCGACATCATATAAAATTAGAGTAAAGGTTACCAATACAGCGGATATTAGTACCCAACTTATCTCCAACCCTCTGAACTCAAATCAAGTAAAAATTATTGCTGGTAATACGGAAGCTGGTCTTGGTGGAGATGCGAGAACGGCACTCTTCTATAACAAAACAGTTGGAGATTCCTCTGATATACAGACACTAGTCTTTACAGATAGCGGAAATATTTACTTTGCTGATTATAAAAGAGGTATTCTCACAGTTGATCCTAATGATGGAAAACAAAAGATATTCATTCCTACAACCGGAACAATTTCAGGTGACGGTGGCCCGGCAGAAAGCGCAACATTAAAATACCCTTTAAAACTTACTTTGGATTATCAGGGCCGTTTACTTATTTATGATAACGATAGAATTCGTCGAGTCGATGTAAATCAAGAAAACCCAACCATAGAAACGATAATTGGTGGTGGATCAGATACTTCTGATACCGTTGCAAACCCACTCAATGTAAAATTAAATCGCAGTGGAACCTGGGACTATAGAACTAACGCCATGATGCTGACCCCTCTTCCCAATGGAGATATTCTTTTCAACTCCGATCGTGCAGAAAGTTTAGAGTCAACTGAGTATCGTTTTAGAATCTATAAAGCGGCCACAGGTGAGGTGCAATCCATGTATCTTGGAGGAACCGGAGATGCATGGCAACCCACTCAGGATCTTTCTGCTTGTCGCATTGGATATGTCTCTGTTCAATTCAATATGAGCACATCAGCTTTTGAAGGCATTACTGGTCACTCTTATCATCACCCAAATTTCTCAGGTTGTGGAATGTATACATCTACTTCAGATTATACCTATGCGAAGGTATATTTTAACCCCAACACCGGACAGGCGATTACTCCACCAGATAATAGTCATCGTTGGTATCATTATTATAACTTTACAGGTCTTGATGGAAAAACCTATGTAACAGGCGCAAGAACTTGGCTCAATAGAAATAACTATGATGGAAGTTATACGCGAATACTTGGATCAGGAACCCGTGGTCAGTGTGAAGATGGAACTTTGGCCACTGCCTGTGATATGGATATTTACTCTGTTTTTATAAACAAAGATGGTAAAGTTTATTTCAATGATCGTGGTCGAATTAGGACTGTAGATAACGACGGTAATGTTGTGACGATTTTTGGTCAAAGCTTCAGCTATGGTGATGGAGTCAATGCTACCAACTCTAGATTCGCAGAAATTTCGAGAGTAACTCTTCTTGATAATGGCAAAATAGTAGTAAATGATACAGAAGGTCGCTTCCTAAAAGAATTCACTCCAGATGGAAATATAAATATTATTGCAGGAAACGGGGTAATTGAAACTCCTAACACTACTGATCTTGCCAAGGATCAAGCCATAAGAAATCCCTACTGGGTGGCCGTAGATAGGGCGACGGGTGATGTATATTCTGATAGACATACCCACTATGGACGAATAGGGAAACTTGATCGCTCAACAGGCAAATGGGTTGATATTCTCGATAATTCTTCAGGAACGAGTTACTATGACCCCACAGCAGATGGGAAGACTGGCGCCAATATCGATGTAGATGGAAATCAAAACCGCCTACTTCCCCTAGGCTTTGCCAATGGTCAGTTATTCACTTCAAGAATGCGCTACGATACTACCAATACGAGATATGAAGACTTTATGCTCAAACGCTACGACCCAAGCAATAGCTATACTCAACATCATGTACTTGGAAAAGTAGGCTATGAAACTTTGAATGAAAGTTGCTCCGCCCTAAGAACGGCCCCTGTCGATGGTTCAACGTGCTTCTATGAATACTGGGATAACTTTAGAGCTATATTCTATGATAGCAATGCCAATCGCTATATTTTAGCTAAAATGTATCGAGGCCATCAAAGAAGAATCATTGCCATTAATAGCAATAACACAGTTGAACAAATTGCTGAAACCCCGAGAAATATAGATGATGGTTTTACCTACGCTAGAAGAGCAGGAACAGACTATATCTACTATTGTCACAACACTAGACTCTACGGTCACAATATAACCACTGACACCGACCTTGGCATTCTAGATTGGACGAAGTCAAACTTCACATGCCGTGGAGTGCAGTTCGACTATAATTCTGCCAATGACTCTATTATCTTCCCATTTGAACAAAATGGACTCTATGGAGTTGCCGAGTACTTCTTGGATTAAAACTGACTAGTCGACTCAGATTGATCCATATTAGCAACTCACCCAAGAAATTGGACTTAGAGTTAAAATACTTTTAGGATATATTTATTTAATCTAACGAAATATTTATTTTTTATGCCTCAGATAGCTAAAACAATATTCACAACATCGGACTTTTCTCCTACAGAGAAGTACGATGCTTTTGTTGATAATATTGATGCGGTCTTTGCAGTAGATCGCCTCAAGGGAAGTATAAAGAGCTTCAGTGCTGATATTACGAGTTATCTCATTGATGAAGTCATGCTGGTTCGTTGCGATACCAAAGGTCAAGAATTCACGAGAGATTCCTATAAAATCGCAAAAGATGGAATCGATCACTACTTCTTCCAACTCTTTCGAAAAGGAGGAACCAATAGCCTTCTCAGTGATGGGCTTGGAAATGAAGATCATATCATTGTTATAGATGCCTCCCGTCCCTGGAAGGCCGATAATCAAGACTTTGATGTGATTACACTAGTGCTCCCCAGGAGAAAAATCGAAGCAATGCTTTGTTCCCCAGAAGCCCATCATGGCAGGTCAATTCCACTGTCTGATCCTCTTGGGAGAATGATTGCTGATTATATTCTCGCACTATATGACAATATTGATCACCTTAACTGTACTGAAGCAAATTCGCTGCTCAGTCCTATGATTGACCTTCTGGCCTTTGCACTAAATTCTTTCCACTCAAAGGGTTTTTCACCTCAATTATATGATAAAGAGTTACTATCTGAAAAAACCACGAAAGAGATTATTAAGCGTTTTATCGACTTAAATCTCCATCTTAATTACCTCACTATAGAGTATATATCTTTAAGTCTTAAGAAATCAGAAAATGAGGTCTTTCACTATTTCAAGTGGGATGGAGGTATCGACAATTTCATTTTCAATAGAAGAATGGAAATAGCTTACAAGAAAGTGTCTCAAAGTTCATCCCCTCTTGATCACATAGCACACTCTCTAGGTTTTAAAAATGAGAGAGTCTTTAACAGGGCCTTTAAAAAATATTTCGGTAAAGTGCCAAGGGAAGCAAGAGAGCTAGCATTTACTCACACTCTTAAGAAACAGTCATTAAGAAATGAACATCAGTGGGGAAGATGGATGAGAAATCTTGCAATGGCCTAAGTCATTACTTTTTTTTATGTATATCGAAGAATTCACTGGAACCAGAGTATTGGGAAATATCAGGATTATCATCCCCCATCATCTCTTTCATCTTTGATAGAATGGATATAGTTTCATCAAGACCTTTATCAAGTCTCTTCACAAACCCCTCAACTTTAGGAGTTAATTCTTCTGCCGATATTTTACGGGTATAGAACTTGGCCGCACTAAGGCTATTGCGAATTTCATGATTATAAGTGATAACCATAGCATTAATCGTTTTCATCTTTTCAGCAATCAGGGCCTGCTCTTTTTTATACTCCATGTCCTCATGTAAGATCATAAGACCAGCAAGAATCTCTTTGTCATCCTCATCAGCTTCATTTAACACTTGTTCTTGAGTTATTGTACATTTTCCAACAGTGATATCTAAGAGATGCTTAAGCATCTGATCACTTTTCATAAAACCTCATCTCTACTGCTATGAAAGGAATAATTCTCTAATCCAAGAGATGCTGCAATAAATTTGGAGGATGTTTTAACGAGAAGATTATCCCCAGTAATAACACTTATATGCTTTACATAAGGAAGTACCTGGGCCCATTTCTTATGCAATATATCGCGATGCTTAGGATCTGGCATAGAAGTATTGGAGATATCTAAGACAACTGTTTTCAACGAAGGTGTTTCAACTAAAAGTTCTTCTAGCCTTGAAAAAGAGACTTCCAGTTGTACCTCTGAAAGCTTAGGAATTTCCCTATAATAGATTTTTGAATCCTCTACTTTGAAGATTTGAGCACGTATAAGATCGATATCTTCTTGTGTGAGGTCAGGCCCATATACTTTATCTTCCACTTCAGGCGGTTCTACATAACTCATACGCCCCCCTTTATTTATGAACTATTATAGAACAACAGAAATAAAAAGAAAGAGAAAATCAACGAAGTCTATTTAAGAAAAAAATGTATAACTTATATAAATAAATACTTAGTAATTAAGCTAATAATCTTTGCAAAACCAATGAGTTGAATGGATGTCAAAATTTGGGAGACGTACAAATGTCTTGTACCTCATATGATCAGGCATGGCCCTGTCTACCTTTACTCTATAGTTTCCAGTTGTAAAAAGAAGTACCTTACCATCATACTTAGATATTAGATTTAATTTTCTAGAAAATACCTTCTCTTCACCATTAGAAATATAGGGGACCTCTACTTCATAGTAAGTTCTACGACCTAAGGTTGATTCAACAATAAAGAGTTCATTAACCTCCTCACGAGGACCAAAGTTACGACACTCAAAGAGATACTCTCGAGCTCCTCCTAACTCAAGTTGTGCGAAAGAGGAAAAAGATAGAGTTGCTAAAACAAGTAGGGTTATAATTTTCATATTTAAATTTTAAGAAGGTGTTGGATTCAAGTCAACAAAGAATGAACCCTTTCTCATTACCTATTCATTATAAAACTTGAAAGAATCTCATCAATTTTCTTGCTAGACTCAGAATACCAAGCTTTCTGGCCTTGACGGATATTATTAACTTTTTTCGAGTTCTCTCTTTGTAGAATAGACCTCTTATTCTCGTCAGTAGTGAAAATACTAAATGCATAGAGCTTTCCTGATTTCGCCCTTACATAACCTGCTAGGTTATTCACATAGAATAGAGAACCTGTCTTCGCATAAACACTGAAGCTTTGTTTTGGATTCCTTAAACGCCGTCGAATTCCTCCACTATGATCATTAATGGATAAGTATGAAATGAATGAGCGCTTTAATTGTTTTTTCTTATAAATGCTGGCCAAGAGCTGGGCCAAGTTCTGAGCGGTTGTTAAATTACCAAGGCCAAGTCCTGAACCATTAACCAGTTGAGTTTTATCCCATAAAAACTTTTCTTCATTAAATTGCTTACCATACCAAGTGAGCATCTTCTTAGATGCTTCTTTTACTGAGGAAGAGTCCATCTGCAACAAAAGCATCTCTGCAATCAGATTATTAGAATACTCAAGTCCAAGCTCAACTAGGCGATAAAGTGGTAGACTTTCATGATGAGCGATAACTCTCCCTTTGATATCAGTATTCTCTACTTTAGGTACTGGTAAAATAAGACCATGAAGAGCAGCTAAATGACGAAAGAAATGTCCAGAGAACTGATTACTATCTCTTGCCGGTAGGGCCTCTCGATACTTATGCTCCTCATTCGTATTCTTAATCCAAATAACCTCATTAGGTGTCTTCTTTTTTAGTTTAAACTTAAGTCCCGGTTCATTGATTTTCTCTTCTTCAATTCTTATGTAATCCATCTGTGCAGTATCATCTGCGCTGTATTTGTCGACATTGAATCTATTAAACTCGAAATTAAATGCTCCCATAGCGGAATTATCCGCCTGATCTTCTAACCCTAAATCAGAGAGTCGCTCAGTTTTCCAAAATCCATGAGTGTCGATAATAAAGTTCCCATCCACATGATTGATACCTTCCCGCTTTATTTGATAGATGAGATCAATAAAGTTCTGGGCCGTTAGATAAGGATTTCCCTCAGGACGGATAATAAGATCACCTTTTAAATGGCCATCCTTTATCTGAGTATTAGAGTCAACGTATATGAGAGTATTAATCGTCTTATTAGGTTCAAGGTGATTAAGTAGGTAGTAAGTTGTATAGAGCTTAGAAACAGATGCTAGGACCATAGGTTTTTGTGAAGACATCTTAGTCACAGACTTTAAAGAATCAATATCTACAAAGTCATAGCTGACTTCCATAGCATGCACAGAAGTCGCATAAAAAAAGAATAGTAAAAATTTAAATACAGATGCTAGAGATTTCATCACTCTACTGTATCAAAGAATTGTTGAGTACAGTATTATCGCTTCATCATTTCTGAGGAGTTGACGCTTTTTTCTATGTTTTGATGAGCATTCATCGTAGCAGAGCGAATAAATGTAATAAAAGAGAAGAACACACCAAATGTAATTACACCTATCATCATTCCTTTTTTGAGCATTTCGTCCTCCTTGTCTTATTAATTAGTATGGCCGAAACATCGAAGCTCTGTTGTCACAGCAATGTCAATTTATTGTAACTATATACACAAAACTATACGAGAAGGTCGCTAGAGCCGCTCTAAATGGTAAATTGATTTAAATGACACAATAAATTGGCACACCCACAAACGAAGAAACGATGTCATTACCAACACTTAATGTTTTATCTCTTAGATATTATCTAACCGCTCTAAAATGAAGAAAAGAATCCACAGGAGAAAACATGAAACTTTTAAGAAAGATTATTGTAGCTTCAATTACTCTGTTCACAGCTTCCGCATCTGCAGGAACAGTGTGGCTCAGCAAAGATAATATATCTGAGTTTTATCCTCACTCTTCTGGGACTTTTATAGTAATGGCCGCTGCAAAATCTAAGTACTCTCAGTGTAATAATGGAAAGAGGTATAATCTTGATAAGAGAAATAAAAATTATGAAACAATCAACAAGGCCCTCGCCATGGCCTTCGCCCTTGAGAAGCCAGTGAAGCTAGTCATTGCCACTGAGCACACATGTGCACCAAGAATAGATAGAGTTGTTGTTCTAAGAAAATAGTTATCTCCTAAAAGGAAGAAAAAATGCTTCACTCTCACCTACTAAAAACTTGTGTGCTAATTATCATGACTCTTAATACTGTGAATTTAAGAGCTGGTCTTGTTGAAGATATCCTGAAAGGAAAACTACCTAAAGGGGTTCCAGAAAGAACGACAAGTAATGGAAAATGCTTTTTGTCCCATGAAATGGATGAGTTGAAGAAAATTATATTATCAAATAAAAACACCCTGGCCCTCAACACTTGTAGCGAGCGCTTCATCAAAGCGAAGAAGAGTGTTAAAGGAAATATTTACTACGTTCCAGGAACAAATGGATCAATCACTGATTGTAAGAAATATCGTCAAAATAAATACCATGGTTTGGATCTCTCTATGGCAGTTGAGCAGACAGTGGACTATGCCGATATCAATATGAATTCAAGTAATAGTGAGATAAGAAATAGCGCTGCAAATTGCCTAGCAGAGGTTTTTCATCACTGGGCAAAGACAGGGGCGATGACCAAGCCCGAAGTAAAGCATAATGATCAGCCTTACTACTACCAGATGTGGTACTCTGGTGCTATGGCCGCAACTTACCTCAAGTATAACTTGATACAAAATAGAATAAGGAAAAAAGGATACCTTCCTAAAGTAAAAAAGTGGCTCTCTACAATAGCTACAACCATTTCAAATAGAATTACACGACCAGCTGGTTCTCCTTACGGAATCAACAATATGCAATATGCAAGAGGTTTTTCTTTATTAGCAATATCCTTAATTACTCAAAATAAAGCAGGTATTGAATTAAGTTACAGTGTTTTCAATGAGGCCATGAGTAAAGTGACTAACGGTAATATTAGAGGAAGTGAGAAAGGCTATCTTCCAGCAGAGCTTCAAAGAAAGAATCGTGCCCTTGCCTACCATGTAGCATCGCTAAAACACTTACTGGGTATACTCACACTCTCCAAGGCATTTGATTGCTCATTTATGAATACAGATTCAAAGAGATGGTCAATGGCCTTACTCATGAGGAAAATAATTGAAGGAAGGTACTATCCAGAAGTCTTTGATGAGGCCTCATATAAACATCTAAACTCTATTGGAAAACCTACAGACAAAGCAAGTGTTGTTCAAACCCAGAGCGCTACCGCAGAGAACTTAATTGATTTACTAGGTTACGGTGAAGATAGGATCTTCATAGTTCCTATCATAGATGATTATCTGGCACAGAAGAGAATATCACGTCGTACAGATTTTAATGACAATTGGTTTAGAGATACTAAGCTCGGCGGGGACTTTCGCTATCTACCTTCAGAGTCTTCGCTTAAGATTTCAGGGAAGCCCCCTAAATTCTGCAAAGGTAAAAAGAATTTTGATCTTGAAAAAAAGTTCTTCTCAATCGACTAAATTGAGAAGAACGATAATGTCGAACTAATAGATTTCGAAATCAGTCATATTTTTACCAAAGAATGCTTGCGGCAGAGATGGCCTTGCGCCAAGCTCGTCTTCTTTTCTTGTAATACATGACTTAATATTTGCATAGGCTTCAGTCCAAGTTCTTGAGTGGGGAACTTCTTCTAATAAACAGCTATCCCAAAATGTATACTTATAATCAGGAGAACATCCAAAAGATGGTCTGTTATAAATGGCGGCCGTTAGAATGATACGATTATCCCCTGTGAGCTCTTCAGTAATAAATTGTCCTGAATAACATGCAGAAATAAGAATAACTGAAGGTTTCTCTCCACAGTTTTCATTAACAAGCTTCGCTAAGTATTGAGGTTGAAGGGCCTGATCACGGCTTAAATAGAAGCCACCACCTTTGATACCATGAGATGTCATATGTACAAAACATGCACCATTATCTTGAAGGTTAAAGCTTTCAAAAGCTGTTTTCATATTAGCAAGACTTGCTACACCATGAGCTTGCTCAATAAACTTTGCACTTGAAGTTAAGTGTATTTGGTTTTCTTTTGTAATTCCAAAACCATCAAACATTTCAGCAAGATCTAATCGACCTACATCAAAATTATCAATGGAATGATCACCACTAATAAATAATGATTTCCAATCATAGCTCTGTGCATAAGAATTTTGAGATAGTCCTGAAATCGTAAAAAAGGACAGAAGGACCAGGGCCTTTAGATTTTTTGATATAAACATAATTTCCTCATGATAGATTGAATTTAAAAAGTTTTATTATCATAGGAAAATTAATATTAAAAAAAATATGTGCTTAAAATAGTTAAGTCTATATTTATCTATCTCAAACAAATGACAAAAATGCCACAGTATCCAATGTCGTGTATCAAACTTTATCCACTAAAACTGATAAGTGAGAGTTCCAGCAGCGCCATCTAGTGTAGGCGTAGGAACAACAGAAAATGAGTAAGGAAGATTTCTTCTGTAGTGATTATTATAGATACCAATTGCATAGGAGACCCCCAAGGCCGCACCAAACATTGAATCATGATAATAATGGCTACCATCTTTAATTCGACTAAAACTAATCCAAGATGCTAAGAGGGTTGCAGGAATCCCCCATTTATAACCTTGGCTTAGCCAAATGGCCGTTGAAAAGGCAAAGGAAGATGATGCATGACCAGAGGGAAAACTATCCTTTTTAGCATTATCCTTTGGGCGTGGCTGATTCGTTAAGGTTTTAATGGTAAAGGTCATAAGTGCGGTGTAAACAACAGACTTGATTACATACTCAGTATCTTGAGAGATTAATTTCTTATCCTTCTTTGTAAGGCCATCAGTGAAGTTGTAGCGAAGGGCCTGGATACCTAGAAAGCCGAGAGGTAAGGCACCCCACCCTAATAAGTCTCCTAGTTTAACCCATTTTTTTTCACCATTTCTCTTATATAACTGGCGTTCATAATTTCTAATTTTACGCTCTTGAAAGTCATCTTGAAAAATAAGGTAAGTTAAATACCCCCCAGAAAGCAAAAAAACAGAGCTTTGATGCGTAAAGGGAGCAAGTAAGTTATCAAGTTCGTTATTAAATAATAAATCATATCGATCAGGGCGATCTATGATATCGAGTGCCTTTGTTGCTTCCCCATCAACCCTTGCAAAAGATTGACCGAGAAAAAAAGTCAAAAGAAGAATAGGTATGATTTTCATTCAAAGCTCCATTTGAAGACTCCTGAGACTTTATCATTTGTATTAATATCAACAGAAATTTTCATATTATTATTTTGGTCAAAAAAGTAATTGTGAATAAAGTGAGAAACAAACTTCCCTAGAGAGTAGCCGACAAGAACATCAGTGAAATGATGCCTTTTCGCCTCCATACGAGCAAGAGCGACACTTCCCACCAGTCCTTCGTTAAAATAATAGAATCCTTTAGCAAAACTAGAGTTAGATCCACTTTGATTTTGGTAGAAGAGTTCTTCATTCATTGAACTTGCAATTGAAGTATGAGCAGAAGGAAAACTTAAGTCATTACTTGCGTCTGGCCTAATACGCCCAGTTCTATCCTTGAGGACTCTATTAATAAGATAGGTAAATAGAGGTGCCATTAGGAAAGAAAAATGATGTATCATCATATTTTCATGCCTATTGCCTCTATAATGACTCACGCCATTAGCTAGTATATTTATGGTCGGAAAATAGTAGAAAGTAATCAAATCACTATATTGACTTGCTGATTCCTTCGATCCAAAAACCGTTTTCTTATCTGATGCCCACTTTGTTATTCTTCCATCGTAATCAGTAAGCGAAAAAATAAGAGCTGTAGCAGATGGAATCCATACATTTTTCTCAAAGGCGGCCTTTCTCAAGCTTTCCTTAAATCCGAGACAGTAGACATGGGGTGCTTTTGTAAGCGCAATAGTAAATATAAGAATTTTTATTTTGGACATAACGTTTCATTAAACTTAGTGAGTATTAACATTTCGGTGAGATTAATTAGTTTAGTGAATATCTTCTTGATACTTTTTGTCTGTGACTTCCCTATTCATTTCCCTAGAAATACCATTATGTTCAAGATGAGTAATTTTTACTTCTAACTCTCTCATCACCTCTGTTAATGAGATAAGAACTTCTTCCATTTTATCGACCTTCTTACTATCCTTGCGTAGGATTTCATCGAGATAGGCCTTGGCCACTGGAATGATTTCATATCCTAAATCGAACTGTTTTGAGTTAAGTGATGATAATGAATCTAAACCTATAATCTCTTCAATTTTCTTTGCACGAGTTAAATAAATGGAAAGTGAAATAGAAGAGAATAGTGAAAATAGAGCTGTGGTAACTAAGGGCGCCAGAAGCTCTGGTAAAATAGAATAGTCACTGAATGAAAGAGCCCCGAAACACAGCAATATCATAAACGATAGCGCCGTAATGCTGCCAAGAATATTATTAATATAAGAGGAAAGTAGAATACTTCTTAAAGAGTTACAAAAGCGCTGAGAGCTAGAATTTATCCAATTGTTTAAAAGCTTATGGCCTAGATTAAATAATAAATTCATGACGCCTCCCAACGCAATTTTTGAAATATATTAATTGAAAATGAAATTTAAAGTATTACTTGCGACGACTTCCCAATAGGAAGCCTGCTGCTGCGGCCAGTACTGCGGCTCCACCAATGAATTTCCACGGCCGATCATGAGCGCTTTTATCAACCCGCTTAGCACCATAAATAAGGCCAGCATTAACTTCATTTGCTTTTTGAGAGATTTGCTCTTTTGCGCTATCGTACTTACTCATCAGTTTGTCCTGTAAAGTATCGACTTCTTCACTTTCAATACTATCGAGTAGCTTAAGGGCCTTATTAATTTTCTTAGCTGTTGCTGTTTCAATGTGACTATTTAAATTGCTTGCTGATGACATTTGAATCTCCTGTTTTAGATTTGTAGAATTAGGTTAAATCCACAGGAATCAATATTCACTCAGCTAATTTCTAGATTTCTTTTAAATATCTACACATAAGATGAAGCATTGCTTCTTAATAGGGTAATTTTTGACCATCCCAAGAATAGAAGCCACCACTATCACTTATTGTCCGGCCTTGAATCACTTTTAGAAGATAGCGCGCGCACTGATCGATGGTGAAAACTTCATGGGAAACTGAACCAGTAAAGGGTTTACTTAACTGCGTATCTACGGTTCCTGGATGTAAAGAGAGTACGGTTATATCTTTATGCCTATTACTAAGCTCAATCGAAAAGTTTTTCAATAGCATATTTAGAGCTGCTTTACTTGAGCGGTAGCTATACCATCCTCCAATCCTATTATCTTCAATGCTCCCCACTTTTGCAGAAATAACAGCAAAGCATGATCCTTTTGTCATATGAGGAAGTATAGATTTAGCAATGCTCAAAGGAAGATAAGCATTTACTTCCATACACTTCATGAAATAGTCATACTCAAAAGATCTAATACTTTTTTCTGGAAAATTTTTGTCATCGTGAAGATGTCCAATGGCAACGAGACATAGATCAAATTTAATATCATCAAAAGAATAACGATCAAGTTCCTTAATTGGATTTATTTCAATGCATTTAATATTACCTTTAAGCTCTAATAATTGTGATGCATATTCTTTTCGCCTATAACAAGCATATATCTCAGCATTTGGATATTCGAGCATCATTTCCTTAACAAGCCCCAGACCAATTCCGTGGCCTGCTCCCCAAATAATGATTTTTTTCATAGCTCTCAAGCTCCTATCCTTTTACTTATTATAAAAATGAGTATGCCCGATCTAATCGTCCATAAAAATGTTCTAGGGATATTTGTTTTAACGAGCTTCTTTATCAAGGTCTCATCTTTGCCTTTACCAAGCTTTTTGTGTAAAGGAGCACTCCAAATGAATGTTGAAATCCAAATAAGAATATTTAATAAAAAAGTCAGGTTAATTAATGGTGTGGAATTAAAGTAGACCAAAAATCCACTCGATATAATTTCAATCAACATAAGAGGAATAACGATGAAGCTAATCTGCTTACAGTGTATTTCTTCAAATTTTATAAATTGGTTAGATTCTACAAAGGAGAAGGATGGATAATGAACCATCTGTATAAGCCAGATAACGCCAGTCATAACTAAGCATGAAGTAAAGTTCGCCAGCAATAAGTTATTAAAGCTCAGTAGTTCCACTACATGATCTTATCATCAGAAATATTAACGAGTGAAAAGCCAAGCTGAGCAACCCTCTTCTCCCCTTGAAAAACTTCGGCCTTAAAGTGAAAGAGATTATCAACAGATTCAATAAGCTCGACCTTACAATCTAGAGGGATCGTCGGCTTCACAATCTTCGTAAACTTTGCATAATCAACTTTTCTCAACACTCCAAGGGCATATCCTTTAGTTGTTAATGAATTATAGTTTTCAACTGGAGAATAAAATTTTGACAATAAGACCCCAGCGCTTTGTGTACAGAGCTCTTGAATCATTGCCCCTGGAACGACTGGTGCACCTGGAAAATGGCCAAGAACAAAGGGTTCAGCACCCGAGAAGTTTTTCCTCGATTTTATCAAGTTTTTATCACAACTCATCACCTCATTGACCATTAAGTATGGAGGACGTTGATGGAGAACTTCAATGATCTGATTTTCACTTAAATACACAGACTTATCCTTGTAGTAGAACGATGAGATAGCTAGATTTACATTGGCACTCAGGTTTTTCAATATATTTTATAGACGTCTAACTTTTATATGGATGTCTTCAGGGAAACAAAGTAATAGTGTATGCCAGTTATATTAAATAAGTTACGCCATGACCTATACTCAAATGCTATTAAAATAGAGGATAAAAGAATGACTAAAAAAACTATGCATATGCTATTACTCGCTCTTCTCTATTGTTATAGTATAAATTCTCCAGCAAAGACAATTACCCTTGAAGCGCAATCAAAGCTTAGAAGTGATGTAAAAGTAAAACTACCAAGATCTTTCAAAGAGAGAGAAAAATGGCCACTCATCATTTCTCTTCATGGCTATGGTGGAAATTCTTTTATTCAAAAATACTATATTCGCCTCGGCCATTTCGAAAATAAATTTGGATATATTTTCGCCGCACCTAATGGGATCAAAAATAAAGAAGGTAAGAGATTCTGGGATGCTTCAGAATTTTGTTGTAACTTTGATCCTCAAGAAGTTGATGATGTGACCTATATAAGAAATTTAATCCATCGTATAAGTACTTCTCCTGAAATTGGACGCATCGATCTCAATCAAATTTTTCTGGTTGGGTACTCCAATGGTGCTTTCCTCGCCTCAAAAATCGCTTGTGAAAGTGATCTTCCTATTGCAGGAATTGTTACGGTTTCAGGAACAAGTGACCTTAGAGATGAGAATCAGGAGCTTCTCCCTGCTGATGAAATGGAATGTATCCACAATAGGCCAATAAAAGTACTGCACATTCATGGAACTCAAGATGAAACCATTCGCTATGACGGTTTTGATAATGGTAAAACCGCCCATGTTTCAGCCTTGGATCAAGTATCACGCTGGGCCAATCATAATGGCTGTAAAGGGTCGCTTATAAAGACCTCAGAAACTCTTAATGCTTTAAACTTTATTAAGGGTAGAGAGACGGATAGATTTGTCTATACTGAATGTGAGGAAAAGGTAGAACACTTTAGAATCAACGATGGCGCTCACTTTGCAGTATTTAAGAAAAAATTCACCAAAGCTATTTTAGAGTTTCTATTCGAATAAATAGACTCAATAGAGCACCTCTCCTTGATCAAGAAGCAGTAAATAAAGACGTAAATCAAATTCGATTTGATGATATTCAGGCTGCATATGTACACATAGGTTGTAGAATGCCTTATTATGATCTTTTTCCTTAAAGTGGGCCAATTCATGAACCACAAGCATCTCAAGCATTTCTTCGGGCGCATTTTTGAGGAGGCTTGAAATTCGCATTTCATGCTTCTTCTTAAGCTTGCCTCCATGATTACGACTAACAAAAGTATGTGTTCCAAGAACATCTTTTATCAGATCACTTTTCTTCTCATAAACAACCTTATTAAGCTGCGCAACCTTCTTCATATACTGATCTTTAAGAGCGTTAGCATACTGATAAAGCTGTTTGTCGGTGTTTATTTGATGATTATGGGGATACTTTGCTAGAAGGTAATCCTTTAGCCTTCCACTTTCAATGAGATTGCGAATTTGATCTTTAATCTGATCAGGGTAATTTGAAAAATACTTTTCAAGTGACATTCTCTATTTTCCCTAACTAGGTTTAACTAGGTTCCAGCATACTTTCTTGCGAAGAAGTGTGCTGGAAACGATGTGGTTTTCCTACTTCAGATCTTTATAGTAGACATACCCGACGTGAATAACCTCTTCTCTACTTCCTTTACAAAGTTTAATCATCATTTTTTTCTCATCTGTAATTTCAGTAAGCTCGCAACTAACTTTAGTTCTATCGTTTACCACCATTGTAATCACATAGTAATTATATTCACTAGTAAGTGAAGAGAGATAAGCAATGGGATTATATGAGCTTCTTATATTAAGAATATCTACATCAGCATAATCAAGACCAGGTGAAATCTCACGCTCTAAATTGATGAATTGTATTTCTCCTGCATCTCTAAATTCAAAATACTGACTCGATGCTTGAGTATTAAAAGTGAAAATAAATATTGAAAGAAGAATAGATCGTATTTTTATCATATTGAGACCTCTGTGATGCTCATACTGGGGTTTAAAAGATATTTAACATACCAAACCAAACAACAACTCAGCGAAGAAATGAAAAAATTACTTCTAGTGTCAACTAAATCAACAGACTCTAGCAAACTTGTTCAGAAACGCTAATTACGACAAAGTCTGCGAGCCCCTATGGATCACGGTATAGTATCTAAAATGAATTTTACAAAATTGATAATTTAAATCTATGAGATTGGAAGTTCACACAGAAATCTAACCTTTGCCTTAAAGTATTTCTCTGCGTAATTTCCAGTGGTATAACCATCCTGATCAAAGAGATCTTGCCTGTTTCTAGATTCTGTTACTTCTTCGACTTCTAAGATGTCAAACCAAGTACATTCCTCTCTAATTTCAGCAAGTACATCAGTAACACTAATATCTAGAAGTCTTGCCAGTCTTTCCTCCATTTGATCACCACGGCAGCTCATGACCTCACCATCAGGGAAAGAACATGTACCTGCATTGAATATATAGGAAGGTCCAACAGAGGTTGAAGAATACTTCGTTTTTACAGATACCGAAAATGCAGAAAATGAGAAAATTAAGCAAAGTAAAAATATATTCTTTTTAAGCATATGAGTATCCTCGTTTTAGTTACTTAGAACTCAAATTTTATAATATCGAATGACTAAAGCGTATCTATTTGAAAAGAATTTATTATGTGTACAAAAATATGACAATTAATAAGGTTTAATAAGATTCCAGCATACTTTTGCATAAGCGCTACTTTAGAACAAGTCTACTTGAGCCCATTTACTAATATCCTTCACAAAAAGGCCTTGCAGAGTAATATCTTTATAGTTTTCGATAACCCAATAGAGAGCAAGTCCAAAGATAACAGCAAAAACCAAAAGCACTTCAAAACTATCTAGGGAAAAATATTTGACCGCATACATTCCATAATAGTTCATTTAGACCCCACAAAGTTACACTAGGAATTTAAATTTTTAACGAGAACGTATAAGCAAGAGGGCCGCATATAAATACTACACCTTCATGATCCGAACCAAAGAGGTCGGATTCTTTCTTTGTGATCAAAAGGGTATCTCCCATTTCGGCAGCAATATTCTTCATTTTCACTTCTGCATTTCTTTTTCCTAAGAGCATCATTCCTGCATCCCCAGAGCCACTAGAAGAAGCAAAAACTTTACCAACAGCTCTACAATTCTCAACCTTATCCTTATCTCTAACCACATTTAAAAGTTGCGCTTTATCCGTAAGAGATGCACAAGATGTAATGGTCAAAAGGATAAACAAAGCAATAATTCTCATAGAAATCTCCAATAAAGTCTCATCGGTTTATGCCTAAGATTTCATGGAAAAAGTTGGTTAAGATTTCTTAATATAGAAACCATTTTTCTTAGTTTTACCCATGCTTGCTTGAAGGCCGAGCGAATGCGAAGGAGCATACGAATAGTATGTGACTGAGTGTGAGTCGAGAGTCTGAAAGCAATGATGGGTGAAAATAAGGAGAATGGAGGAGACGGGCGGATTTGAACCGCCGGCTTTACGGTTTTGCAAACCGTTCCATTGGACCGCTCTGGCACGTCTCCTCAATGGAAAACTTTTGAATAAATTCAAGAAGTTTCGAAGGTAAAATATGAAGCCCTTACCTCAATAAGTCAATATTGAAATAAGGGCAAAATGCTTGATATTTGAATTTTATTATTATGCTTCGCGAATAACGTACTTATCTTTACCCGCATCCACCATTTCTTTAAGCTCTTTTCCTACTTTGAAAAAAGGAACCTTCTTTGGTGGAACTTTTACTACTTTACCTGTCTTTGGGTTTCTCCCTTCGTAGGCCTTGTAGTTACGGTTAGCGAATGATCCAAATCCTCTGATCTCAATTCTTTCATCTGAGTAGAGAGACTTAATCATAGAGTCGAAACAAATATTTACCACACTCTCGGCCTGCTTGTGAGTTAGGTTTGCTTGCTTTTCAAGCGCTGCAATTAAATCGGCCTTTGTCATGGTTTCCTCCCATATTTAATAGCGTTTCAAGCTATTTAACTTCTTTTATTTTATTGATAAAAAAGTTATCGATTCTTATATTTAACTACTTAACGGTAAGTTCCTAATTTCGCTTAAGCTTTTTTTTCATTATATCGTACTTTCAAGTGCTTAAGTCAATTATAACGCATTTTTTAGCCCAAATATGTGGCCACAAAATTTGCCGGCACAAAGAACTCAGTTTCTCCCCCCACCATTGTGATTTCAGCCTCTTCTCCAATTTTTCGTCCCTGAGTCAATTACCCGATTATTATAGACTTAGACCTTAAGTCTCAGGTGAATATGAACGATAAGTTCAAGGAATGTATTGCACACTTAATCAAGTGACAGTGGAATTTGAGAGAATGATAAGACAAAAACCAGAATGGAATCTATTCACTAAGGCATTTGCCCTATTGGCCCAGGCCTTTATTACTATAATTATATTCACGAGCTGTGTTGCGGAAAATCCACGCTCCTCTAAACTCATTGAAAAATTTGGAACAGCTGAAGAAGAGAGCTGTTCAACCTATTACGATGTCTCTTCTCTCACCTGTCGCCAAAACTCTTGTGCAACAGGTACCCACGAAGCAACCGTAGATGAAATTGGCCAAGTCAAAGAAGAGCTTGAAGAGCTCCTTGCCAATGAAGACCTCACTCAAGATGAATACGATGATATTATTGCCGATGTAGAAAGTGCAGAAGTCATCTGCGTTGATGGATCGGGAATATTAAGACCAGACGGAGAAGTCTTCATCAGTGGTGATATTTGTGCTTGTAAAGATGGACTTCCGGCCAGTATTAATGGCTGTGAAACCACCTGTGCCGCAAAAACGGCAACAACGAATATTACCCTCTTTGGTAAAGTCACTCTTGGACCAAGTATTCTACTCAATGAAGAACTAGGAAACCTGAGCAACTGGTGTAATGCCGAGATTACGGGTTCCGACTTTACGGGTCCCGGCTGTAAACTCGAATTTACCGATGGTGATAATACGGACTATGCAGAAATTAATATTCCGGCCAATAGCAATACCTTCACCGTTGATCTCTCTACGACAAGCATGCAGCAAGACCGTACTTATATTATCCGCATCGTAGAAACAGAATCGGGATCTGCCGTATCAAGTGACACAAAGCAAATACGCTTAAAGCAATATGAAGAAGAAGACACCACACCTTCTGGCCCTCTTAACGTAAGTCCTGTTAGCCAGTACTCATGTATTCTAAGGCAAATATCTACTGCTCCAAATGGAGATATCTCCTATGTAACGATTGCGAAGCAACACTACTACTTCGCTTCCGGAAATACTCCACCAAGTCTACCAGATGATACCCCTCGCTACGTTTGTCACGATGTTCAAACCTATGGTGAAGACGACTCCATTCTCTACCCTCGCCTTGAACTCACTCAGCCCTTCGTGATGTGGACCCAAGATGATACTCGCTTTAATGACGGCGACTCTGATGGTGTCATGGATGTAAATGAAAGAATGACGGAAGATTATAAAATAGCTACTGGAAAAGAAAATGATGCCTCAGTAAATCTTGAACTCTTCTCCGTATTTCCATGGAATAGTATTCCTCAAATTGATGGCTGGAAAGATAGTACTCAGGCCAATATTGGAATTATCATGATTCCTTTTGTTAATAGTCAAAATCTTGCCGAGTGTCCAAAACAGGCCGACTATATCGGAGACAATCCTCTTTATAATGTCATTGGAGACTATGTTGGAGTGGATACGGAAGGTCTTTATATGGCCGAAAGTGAGCCCTATCAAGACAGTCAGGGCAATACTATTATCGATATTATTATGATCAAAGAATCAGACCTTAAACAAACTTGGTTCTACTTTGAGAATGGGAAGTTTCTTGTTCCTGACACTACAACATCGCGAACGAAGACCATTCACTTCTTCTATCCACTAGATAAGAGTGCCCCTTATATTCAAAAAGCTTCTCAGGTTCTCTATACCGTACGCTACCCTGATCAAATTGGTAGAGATGGCGTCAGTACAGGATTAGTCACAGGTAATCGTCCTCCGGATAATCGCTTTGCCTGTATTCCAGCATCTGGATCAACTGACTAGGAATTGTCTCCCCGATAATGTGATTTAAATCATGGCCTAGTGCTCACTGGGCAGGCATAATCACGTGCAATGAAAAAAGCATATCCTTATCTAATACTTATTTTCTTAGGACTGATTCTAGGCAACTATTTCTTTGCACCAAAAGAGGTGTATCTAAAAAATAACTGCAAGCTCCAAGATAGTGGCCACTGCCAAGTTGAAAATGAGAACTATCAACTCGACTTTAAAATCTCTCCCCTGCCTATTAACCCCTTACAGGCCCTAAGTTATGAAATGACATTAAGGGATAAGAGAAGTAACCAAGTTATTGAACCCAAGGCCGTGAACCTTCGCATACTGGGTCATGATATGAATATGCCTGAAGAGCTCTACTTTCCCTTAGAAAAGATAGGACAGAGCTATAGTGCAAAGAGAATTTTTCCTACCTGTACTGAAGAGCTCATGACTTGGAGGCTTTACCTCTCCATTGATATTGCTGACACAGAGAAAATAAAGTCGGCCTTTGATTTACTTGTAGCAAAGAAGACCCTTTAGGATGGTACTATGAAAAATTTCTGGGATATATTCACTAAAACAATTGTAATTGCCCTTATCATCACCGGGGTTAAGTACTACTACAAAAATAAAGAGCAAAAATCACAACAAGAAAATCTTTACTCCCACCTTGGTGGAGATTTCACTCTCCAAAGTAAAGATGGAGTCTTCACACAAGAAAAACTAAAGGGAAGACCAAGTATTCTTTATTTTGGCTTTACGAGCTGTCCTGATATTTGTCCCCTCTCTCTAACTCGCTTAACGAAGGCCATCGACAAAGTCGATCCAAAGATTCACGATAAAATCAATAAAGTCTTTATCTCTGTCGACTACAAAAGAGATACTCCAGTCTCGGTACAGGAGTATGCCTCTCACTTTGGAAATTTCATAGGTCTAACGGGGAGCAAAGAAGAGATTGAAGATATCACCAAGAAGTACGCCGTTCATTTTCAATTTGTAGAGATGAAAGACTCGGCCATGAAGTATACCGTCGATCACACAAGCCGTTTTTATATACTTGATAGTAAGGGAAAACTTATCAACTCTTTTAGTGATCTTATCAATGATCCAAAATTTAAAGAACAACTTACCCAACTCACTCGCTAAATAGGATTTATTATGAAAACTCTTTTCGCTCTCGCTCTCATCTCCCTGTGCACTCAAACTTTCTCACAAAGTATTGAGAAGCCTTGGATCAAAGAGCCGTTTCCAGGCATGAAAATGACTGGTGGCTATATGATCATTAAAAATGACACGGACAAAGATTTTGCTTTAACTTCAGTCACGGGAGAAGACTGTGAGGCCTATGAAATTCATACCCACTCGAAAGTGAATGGAGTCATGAAAATGCGCCAACTCAAAGAGCTTCCTGTGAAGGCGCATAGCTCTGTTACCTTAAAGCCTAAATCATTTCACATTATGATGATTCAGCTTAAGACTAAACTTACAGTTGGTGAAAAAAGAGAGATGACCCTTCACTTCTCTAATGGTAAGAGCGTTGAGGTTTCTGCCCCAGTGCGAAAAATGAAGTAACTTACATTTCGTCGTAGATAATTGACCGAGTAAATCACTAGAAAGATTAGACATAAAAGATTTAATCATGCACCATATTTACTCACACACACTACGGAGAGATGTTTATGCAACGAATTACAAGATGGATTTACTTATCAATCTTCTTGTTACTTTCACCGTCAGTATTGGCACAAACTGATACTGACTTTCAAGCGACAATCAATCATATATTCGAAGGAATTAACGGCGCTTACGCCCCCATCCTTTTTTGGGAAATTCCTCTGATCAAACTTCCCCTCATTCTCTTTATCATGGTTACTGGTGGGATCTTTTTTACGATCCGCTATGGCTTTCTCAATATACGCCTCTTTCGCCACGCCATTGACGTTGTTAAGGGAGACTATGATCATCCAGAGCACGAAGGGGATATCACTCACTTTCAAGCTCTCACCTCTGCTCTATCTGCAACCGTAGGTCTTGGAAATATTGCAGGTGTCGCCGTGGCCATTGGTGCCGGTGGACCTGGGGCCATTTTCTGGATTTGGCTTGCTGCCTTCTTTGGTATGTCGATGAAATTTTCATCCTGTACCTTTGCCCAACTTTATAGAACGAAAGACTCAAAGGGTGGAATGCTTGGAGGGCCGATGGTTTACTTAAGCGAGGGTCTAAAAGAGAAGAACTTCGCTGGAGCCGGAAAGTTCTTGGGTATCTTCTTTGCCATAATGACGATTATGGCAAGCTTTGGTGGGGGAAATCTCTTCCAGGCCAATCAGACCTACGAAATTATTAAAATGCAATTCCCAGGGGCCAACCCTTGGGTCGTTGGAGTTACCCTCGCCTTCTTGGCCGGTGTAGTACTTCTTGGGGGGATTAAGAGAATTGGTGCCGTTACCTCAAAGCTTGTTCCTCTCATGTGTGGCTTCTATGTCATAACTTGCTTTATCATCATCTTCACCAACTTTGCTGAAGTTCCCAATATGTTTGCCAATATTTTTCGTCAGGCCTTTAGCCCTGATGCCATGTATGGTGGTTTTCTTGGGGTAATGATTCAAGGGCTGAGAAGAGCATCTTTCTCCAATGAAGCAGGTCTTGGGTCTGCGGCCATTGCTCACTCTGCCGCAAAAACAGATGAGCCGGTCCGTGAGGGTGTTGTGGCGATGATTGGTCCATTTATTGACACTATTATTGTATGTACAATGACTGCTCTTGTGATTCTTGTAACGAACTCACATCAAGCAGCAGCTGTTCAAGGTAAGGGTGTTGAGATGACAGCACTGGCCTTTGCTAGCCTTGGCGACTTTATGCCCTATATGCTTACTGTTGCTATTTGTATTTTTGCCTACTCCACAGTTATCTCTTGGAGTTACTATGGTGAGCGAGCAACAGAATATCTCTTTGGCAAGAAGTTTGGGGATAAGGCCATTGCGACCTACAAGCTCGTTTATGTATTCCTTATCATCTTAGGACCTGTTCTAACGATTAATCATGTAGTTGAATTTGCAGACCTCATGCTTCTTTCTATGGCCTTCCCTAATATCTTAGGAATGATCTACATGTCGGCCAAAGTAAAAGGCCATGTCGATGATTACGTAGGAAGACTTTCATCAGGACAGATGAAGAAATATAAGTAATTAAAAATATATTGTGGCCCTAGCTCAGGGCCACATTCACTCTATTCGCTCACCTCGCTCACGACTTAGACTATAAAAACTTTAGACAACAAAAGCATCTAAACTTTGCAGCTATAAAGCAATATCTAAAAGAACTATAATTATAAGATGCTCAAATAAGGGCAGCAAAATGAGGTGAGATGTGAAGTCTTTAGAAGAGCTATCCAAAGTGCTTGGGCAAAAGAAACTTTCCCAAAGCAACGCTAATACTTTCAAATATATCCCACAAGATAAGATTCAAAACTTTGTACGGCGTTCTTTAAATCTACTCTACCCCAATGGGGTTCGCCACGAGTATAGGAATACTAGCGAGATCAGCACTGACCTTGTGGATATAAAACTACTTCTCGAAGATCTCCTCAAATCTTTACCGGCCAACGAAAATAATGAATCTCTCGCGAAGGCCTTTATTGCGAGCTTTCCTAATCTCTATGAGCTCATACTCCTTGATATGAAAGCGGCTTTTGAAGGAGATCCAGCAGCAGCGACACTAGAAGAAGTTGCTCACTGCTATCCCGGTCCGTATGCGATTGCAATCTATCGACTGGCCCACGAACTCTTTAAACTCAATATTCCCATACTGCCTAGAATCCTAACCGAATTGGGACATCAGAAAACAGGAATCGATATTCATCCTGGGGCCAATATTGGAGAATCATTCTTTATCGATCATGGAACAGGCGTTGTCATCGGTGAAACTTCTGTTATTGGAAAGAATGTAAAGCTCTACCAAGGAGTTACACTAGGGGCCTTGAGTGTAGAAAAATCTATGGCCAAGAAAAAGCGTCATCCCACCATTGAAGATAACTGCGTAATATATGCTCATGCCACTATTCTTGGAGGCGAGACTATAGTTGGTAGAGAGAGTGTGATTGGAGGAAATGTTTGGTTGACCCGCTCAATTCCCGCCCACTCACTGGTCTATCATCGATCTGAAATTAAACATGATTACAAGCAAGGCTTTAAAGAAGCACAGGAGCTGACCTATGAAATATAATAGTATTCTAGAAACCATTGGGAATACGCCAATCATTAAAATAAACCACCTCTTTCCGGAGGCAAAGAAGAGAAATATAGATATTTGGATCAAGGTAGAGCGCTTTAACCCAGGGAGCTCTATTAAAGATCGTATTGCCTTGGCCATGATTGAAGATGCAGAAGATACAGGGCTTCTTCAGCCTGGTGGAACTATTATTGAGCCAACTTCAGGAAATACCGGAATTGGCCTAGCAATGGTTGCCGCAGCGAAAGGATACCGACTAATCATTACTATGCCAGAGAGTATGAGTATTGAGCGAAGAAAGATCATGGCCGCCTATGGAGCAGAGCTTGTACTCACCCCCAAAGAGAAAGGAATGAAAGGTGCCATTGAAAAGGCGACAGAGCTCAATCAAATCACACAGAATTCGTGGGTTCCCATGCAATTTGAAAATGAAAGTAACCCCTTAATTCACGCAAAGACGACCGCTCAGGAAATAGCAAAAGATTTTCCCCAAGGTCTCGACTATCTCATAACAGGAGTCGGAACAGGTGGCCACATAACAGGTTGTGCAAGAGAGCTTAAAAAAGAGATGAAGTCGCTTCAGGTCTTTGCCGTAGAGCCCTCAGATTCCCCTGTAATAGGTGGTGGAAGTCCTGGATCTCATGCTATCCAAGGTATTGGTGCAGGCTTTATCCCAGGGGTATTTGATCGCAAGCTCATTGATGGCCAAATTGCTGTTTCGAAAGATGAAGCCTTCAAATACACATTGGAATCTGCGAAGAAGGAAGCACTCTTTATCGGAATATCTTCCGGAGCTTCATTAGCGGCCATTGCGGCAAAACTTCCTGAAATTAAAAATGGATCATCTGTGCTAACCTTTGCTTATGACACAGGAGAAAGGTATTTATCAGTAGATGGGCTATTCTAAGATCTTTCCATATTGGTTTCATATTTCCTGCCTAAAATAAACTTGTGCCTACAAGACATACATTAAGTAGAAGTGTGAAATAAATTGTAGTAAAAAAGATATGGAGATCTATATGAATATGAAATCTTTTAGAATGCTAATCATTGAGCCCGACGTAGAAGTTGGCGAGCTCCTCAAATCAAATATTCAACTTGAATATGGTTGTACTGTTGATTTGGCCACCACCCTCTTAGAAGCTCAGGCCCTCGCCCAAAGACATAGCTATGATCTCATCTCCACTGAGCAACACTTGCCGGCCACAAGTGGACCTATTAAAGGAAATCAATTCATTAGTGAGCTACGTGCATCCGATAATGAGAACTCTCATACTCCTATTCTCTTTTTCACCGTCTACTCAGAAGAAGTTTTCAAAGGACAACTCACTGAGAAAGAAGATATCTATGTACTCGATAAAACTTCAACTATGGATAAGTACCTTAGCTGGGTAAAAATTCTGCTCTATTCACAATATAAGAGAAAGAAAAATAGACCTTTAAAAGTTACCCCAGAAAAGTCAGTAACCCCTGAAAAAGAAGAGCAAGCCCGAGTCATCAATTTTGTAAGAGAGCTCTAATTAAACTCACTACTAAAAAAGGATTATATGAAGTTACTCCTCACTGCAATTACCTTTTTCATCACTATAAATATATGGGCACAATCAGCGTCAGAGGTCTATAAGATGGCCCAAGAGGGAAAGGCCGTTATAGTCGATGTTCGAGAGGAAATTGAAATTGCAGAAGGCATGCTTAAAGGGGCAAAGTGGTATCCCTTATCTAAAATCAAGAAAGAAAAGAATTGGTATAAAGACTTCAAAGAAATGAGTAAAGAAAAGAAAATCTACCTCTACTGTCGCAGTGGAGGTCGTGCCGGAAAAGTTGAATCCATGCTCAAAGAAAAAGGCATAGAGGCCAAGAATATTGGAGGCTTTATGACTCTACAAAATGAAGTTCCTACCCAAAAAGGAAAGTAGATCTTGCCTAGTTTCTTATCCCCTCAATGGATGCTTATCTATGGACTTTTCCTTTCCTTCTTTATTCAAAAGCAACCACAAGTATTAAGTTTTTCTAAAACTTGGAGTAAACGCTTACTGCAATTTAGTATTGTGCTACTCGGATCAAAATTAAATATTGAAGACCTCCTAGGTCATGGCCTTAGTGGAATATTCATTACTTTTACTTCTTTGTTCTTTGTTTTCTTCTTTGGTTGGTTACTTAATAAATTTTTTAACCTTGCTAAAATTCAAGCGGCCTTAATCACTGTTGGTACTGCAATTTGCGGCGGTAGTGCTATTGCTGCCATAGCTCCGCTTCTTAAGGCCAGTGGGGGACAAATTGCACTTTCAATGGGAGTTGTATTTCTCTTGAATGCAATTGCTATTTTTATATTTCCACCTCTTGGTCATTGGTTGGCCTTTGACCAAGAACAATTTGGACTCTTCTCGGCATTGGCCATTCACGACACCAGCTCAGTAGTTGCGGCCTCTTCTGTCTATGGTGACAAGGCGATGGAACTGGCCACGACTTATAAATTGACAAGGGCGCTTTGGATCATCCCCATATCTATTTTCTTTAGTATTATTTATAGCAACTTGGAGGGAGACTCATACGATTCACCTTCGGTAAAGAATTGGAAGAAGAAAGTCAAGGTCCCCACTTTCATTCTAGGGTTTATTGCGACCTCTACCCTCTTTTCGTTTTTTGACTCTCTCTCACCTCTGCGGCCAACTTTTGTTATGGCCTCAAAGATTGGACTATCCCTAACCTTGGCCCTTATTGGTCTAGGGATGAACTTAAGTGAGTTAAAGCGAAGTGGGCTCAAGAGCTTACTCTATGGAATTTGTCTGTGGTTTATGACAATTATTTCTAGTATTGTCATTGTGAAGCTTCGATAAATCAGGAACTTGGCGAGATTTCTTCGTTTAACTTGGAAATTTTACTTCCTCTAAGGTGGCCAAAACCATTTGATGCTATGTTGGCCCCTATGAAAAAATCTATCCCAACATATACTTTGAAGTTATCCCTCCTCTTGAGCTGTTTCTCGATTGTCTCTATCTCAAGTGTATTTGCTAAAACAAAGCAATCAGAACTCGTTGAATACTTACAAGAAACATATACAGATCAAGGGCAGAGCTATCCCATTTTGATTATGGATCAAGATGAAATTGAAGTTCGCTACGCCAGGCAAAATGCTTTTGGTGAAGATGAGGCCAAAGAAAAACTTAGAGCAAGTATTCTTAAAGAGTATATAGAAGAAAAAAGTGGTGTTGCCCTTAAGGCCAATGATGCCAATAGCTTGGAGATGTATACATCCGTTATCAAAGAAGGCGCTTACGCTGTTCCCCTAATAGAGAGCTATAGTGAGATGAATTATAAACTCTGTATGGTTTTCCCTGCCTCAGTAAACTCAAATATACGTCTAGAAACTCATCGTATTCTTGGACTTGATACTCCAGGGGCCTACGATGAAAATACATATGATCGCTTAAAGAAATATATTCCTTATGATGTCTTAAGAATGTACTCCATTCTGCATGAATTAGGTCACTGCCTCGATAGAACATTTATGCCTAAGGCCTATCGAAGCTATGAGCCAAATGCTCACGACGTTCATCAAAGTGAGTCCTTTGCAGAAACCTTTGCCACTTTCATGTTAGTAAAAGAAGGTTATGCCAATTGGGCCAAGACACGTGCTCTCTATAGAAATCTCTATACTCAACATATGGGCAGATGGTTTATCGATAATCCCAATAATGGTTTTGGAAATCCTCTCTATCTTAAAGGAGGCCTGATCTACTATCTCGTGCCTTCACTCTTAGAGGCCCATAAAGTTATATCAAAGAATCGTGACCTTAAAGATTGGTCTGTGATGGATTATATAACTCAGGCCGAAATCATCATAAAAGATAAAGATATTTCTTCACGAGGTTTTCATGCCACCTTTCGTGCCATGAATGAAGATACTGAAGAGGTATTAGATTTCTATCGAAGCTATGCTCTTAACTCACCTGATCTCTTTGGCACGGCCTATAGTGAAATGCTTTACTTCTTAGATTTCTCTCCCTATTTGGTTGGTGAAATTTTAAGTGATGAAGAAACTTCGGCCATGCAAGATTTCACCCCTCGTGCAGGGTCCTTAGTTCCTCTTGAGAGAAGTGATTTAAACCAAAAAATTCAGAACTATCGTCAAGACCCCAGTGAAGAAAATAAGAGAGTCTTGGAAGAAGAAGTGGATCTGTATCGCGAGAATCTTGAGCAGGCCTTTGATCTAGACTACACAAGTATTGCTGAGAGGAAGAAGATCCTTGATAGGATCTGGGATTATGCTTTGAACTAGTGCCTATTAACAGCAACTTATAACTATTTTTTTAGTCAATAATCCTCACGGAATATCCGACAAGATAAGTGTGGAATATAAGGTGAGTCAACATTCTAGAAAGCGTAAAATCTTACGTCGCTCTGGCCCTATGGGATTGGTCCTAACTCTCTTTAACATTGTCTTTGTCTTTGTCTTTGTCTTTGTCTTCACTCAATCCCAAGTTCATGCCTTAAGTCGCTCCGAGACCCGCTTGCGATCAAGCCAAAGAAATCAGGGCTATCTTCATAGGGACTACGAAAGCTACCAGTATAGTTCATGTAAACCCTATAACGATGAGAAAACCGAATCCTATTTTGCGTATTGTACTGATGGAAGAATTGATTATCTCCCCATTAGAGAGCGCAGGATTTCATCTTTAGAGCTCCCTTCTAAAATTCTTAGAAAGCAAGATCTCGAACAAGAGCTATTAGCAAAAATAAAAAGTGAAGTATCTCATAAAATGAATGAGCAGCTTCATCGTGTGCGGCTTCATTATCAGTGCTTAAAGCATAGTAACAATGACGCTCGAATATCTAGATACTGTAGAAATATAATCAATGGTCATTTGGAAAGTACTAAAACCTATCTACCCCAAATGCGAGAATCCATGGCGGTGATGCAGACAAGTTATACCTCGGTAGTTAGTACTTCACACTTTGGGATTCATGCTGGGCGCTTAAGTGGTGTGGAAGTAGAGGATGATATTGAACATCCCAATTATGATCATGATATCCCTGCTCTCACCCAAGAAGAAGAAAGTACTATAAATCTTAAACGACTAAATCAGCGTCAATACTTAGAAGATGAATTCTTTAAGCAAAGTAATACTCAAAAGAAGTGCAAAGATAAGAAGGCCCGAGGGTCACTCATATGTCAAACCACAACTGTACCACAGCTTAATAATCATATTAGATCTCAAGAGAATAAAGTCATTGATGAGTCAAAGAAATACTATGAAAGCATCATTTCCCAATACCCTCATCTGCCCTATATAAGGCAAGCAAAGTTTCCAAATAATAGAAATGATCAAATTACTCTCGTAAGAGATGCTATGAAAGAGCTCTATGATCAGGCAAAATCGCAATATGAGCAGTGGGAATCAGCGCCTCTGGAAGATTATAAATCCTTCTTTCACTATCCAAAAATTGTCGAGTCTATTCTTGATGAGAAATATGAATTCTCCAAAATTAATTGTGACCTTCTTGAAGGGCTTCATCAGGAGTATGGACCTGGTGGCTCTGGTGAGATTTTAAGAAATATTGGAATCGCTGCAGGAACTCTTATTGGCGGTGGAATTTGCGTATTCACAGGAGGCCTTGCTTGCGCCGTTGGAGTTGCCATTGTGGGTGAGGCCATGACCATTATTCCAGAGCATGAACAACTCTCCTTAACTCAACAACTCTATCGCGGTGGAATAGTAAACGCAGATGAAGTCAACACTGACCGTGATAATAGAAATCTTTCAATGGCCATGGCACCTCTATCTTTTGTAGGACTTAAGGGGGCGCAAAGTGTGCGTTCAAGCTCAAGGGCCATAACCAGTGGACTATCTTCAATTTCCGATGAGATTTTCGATCTTACCCGCCCCCTATCAAAAGCACACCTAGATGAACTCCTCTCCTATCAGGCGACTAATCCCGCAATCAATAGAAAATGGATAGAAATGGCCAAAGCCGGTCACTCAGGAGATGCTCTCTTCTTTGATGTTGAAAACGCCGCTATGAAAAAACTCAATGATAGTCTCGGAGATAAGAACCTTGTGACATCACTTACAAATCTTCATAAAACACTGATGCAAAAAGAAGTGAGTGAGTGGATTAAGAAGTACCCCGATCTCCAGCTCGATCTATATTCTGATTTTAAATCAATTCGTTTTGCACTGGGGGGCGAGATCTCTTCAGAGCTAAAGGCGCAGCTTAAAAGAGAATTCTCAGAGCTTACAGCGCGAGTAAATAGGCAATTCAAAGTTAAAGTTGACTCTATGGATGGGAAAATCCCTTCTGGTACTTCTTCTGCAGACAGTTGGTTTAAAGCAGGAATGGGAAATAGTGCTGATCAAGCAGGCTTGGCCGCACGAAAGAGTCGAGAGTCTAGAGATTTATCGGCCGTCGATATTGATCAACTTCGTGATCGAATTAAGTCTGAACTAGGAGACATTGAAGAATTAAGAAGAAAAGTAGAACGGGAATTATCCGCTCAACTTATTGATGGCGATAATAATATTCCCAATATCGACATTATTGAATTTGTAAGAAAGAAAGGTTCACTTCATGAGAGTGATCCTGTGGCCTTTAGATCCGCATTCAAGAATCGCTTTAATAGTGAACTCACCGATCAACAGGCCGATGATCTCGTTGGTTACCTCAAACAAGTTGACCAATTCTCACCAGGACTATGGCTTGAAGAGAGAGTGATCGCCAACTTAGATGATGCTGAGTTTGGAGGATTTAGCGCAGACTTTAAAGGAATGGGCGCAAAGAATCTTCAGCAAGTGGCCATTGATCTCTCCAAAAACCCTAACTCCCTTGATCAAACTCTTAGCAGTCTGCGTAAGGGAGAAGGTCTTGTCACAGAAAGTTTTGATTCCAGTAAGAATTGGTATCGCGATGTCGTGACTAAAACATTGAACGAAGATGGAATCAAAACCAGGAATCTGTGCTCTGGTGATGACTGCGTAAGTATTCCAACTCAGGCCCTACCTGATCTCACAAAAGAGAAAATAATGAGGGCCTTGGTTAAATATGGTGCCCCTGATGGTCAGAGACTGTCCTTTATACCTCCGGGAATTCATCCTTCACAAAGGTCCCTACTGGCCGTTCATGGTGAACTTATCGAAAAACAAGTTCGCAATCACCTCACTGGATTTTCACAGGGTCAACTCTCACCTGAGATTTTAAAGAAAATGGCGATCGCTATTGATATGCCCGATAAAGTTGGTTCAGGATCACCGAGGTTAATGATCTCTACAGCATCTGATCTCTCTCTCACACCAGCTCAGAGAGAAACCATTAGCAACGCTTATTCAGAAATTATGAAGAAAGTAAATGAAGATATAGCACAGGAGACTGGCAAGGATACAGTTTATGATTCTGGTCAGCTAATTTGGGTAGCACAATAAGTCATCTCTAGAGTTTTCACTGATATATCATGACAAATCCCCTCTCGATTATTAACCTTTAAATAGTTTTTATTATTAAGAGTATTTGAAGGAATGATTATGGAAAAGATTTTCGAGTGGGGCCTAGATAAGAATCCGGCCAACTACGCGCAACTTACTCCCCTAGACTTTATTCGCAGAAGTGCAGAAGTCTATCCCTCCCATACGGCCATTATCCATGGAGATATCTCGAGAGACTGGGCCACGACTTATAAGAGAAGTAAAAAATTGGCTTCAGCGCTCATTAAAAGAGGAGTAAAAAAAGGGGACACAGTTTCGGCCATGCTTCCCAATACTCCTGCCTTTGTAGAGGCTCACTTCGCTATACCTATGACGGGTGCCATCTTAAACTCCCTCAATATTCGTCTTGATGTCGAAAGTATCGCTTTTATTCTTCAACATGCAGAGGCCAAGGTTATTCTTGTCGATCCCGAGTTTGCAGAAACGATCTCCATGGCCGTAATGAGAATGGAAGATCGGCCACTTATTATTGATGTTAACGATGTCTTATATGAAGGCGGCGATAAGAATATTGGTGAAATTGAGTACGAGGCCTTACTGGCCGAAGGAGACGATGACTATATTCCTGAAGGGCCCAGTGATGAATGGGACTCTCTTGCCCTTAACTACACTTCAGGTACAACGGGTAACCCCAAAGGGGTCGTTTACTCCCACCGAGGGGCTCACCTTACAGCAATATCTAATATTTTAGAATGGGATATGCCCAAACATCCTACTTACCTTTGGACTCTACCTATGTTCCATTGTAATGGCTGGACCTTCCCCTGGGTTATTGCTGCCAGAGCTGGGGTGAATGTCTGCCTTAGAAAAGTAGATCCTATTGAAATTTTTAAACTTATTCGCGAGCATAAGGTATCCCACTACTGTGGAGCCCCTATTGTTCATAATATGCTTATCAATACACCAAAGGAGCACCGAGAAGGAATTGATCACGAGGTCAAGGCCTTTGTTGCCGGAGCAGCTCCTCCTGCGGCGATGATCGAAGGAATGGAGGAACTTGGCTTTGAAATCACTCATGTCTATGGCCTGACTGAAGTTTACGGTCCAGCGACAGTATGTGCAAAAAAAGAAGAATGGAAAGATCTCCCTATAGCTGATCGTGCTAAGCTCAATGCAAGACAGGGAGTTACCTACCATCTTCAAAATGATACCGATGTTATCGATCCCGAAACAATGCTGCCTGTTGTCCGCGATGGTGAGACTATTGGGGAGATCATGTATCGTGGAAATCTGACCATGAAAGGCTATCTGAAGAACCCTAAGGCGACCCAAGAATCTTTTAAAGATGGCTGGTTTCATACAGGTGACCTTGCTGTTATATATCCCGATGGTTATATTAAAATCAAGGATCGCTCTAAAGATATCATCATCTCAGGTGGAGAGAATATTTCAAGCATTGAAGTTGAAGATATTCTCTATCAACATCCTGCTGTTATGTTAGCGGCAGTAGTGGCCAAACCCGATGATAAGTGGGGCGAGAGCGTTTGCGCCTTTATTGAAAAGAAGGCCGATAGAGAAGTCAATGAAGATGAAATCATTCAGCATTGTAAGAATTTATTGCCCAGCTTTAAGGTTCCCAAAACCATCATTTTTCAAGAGCTTCCCAAGACAGCGACTGGAAAGATTCAAAAATTTGAGTTGAGAAAGATTGTGAATTCTTCTGATGCAATTGATGTTTGATCATTATACTCAACCGGTTATAATGAACTAAATTTTCAATGGGAAGAATATAGATGAAACGAATGATTCGTAACCTAGGTTTTGCTGTAGTACTCGTAGCTTCAATCCCGAGTACTAAGGCCAACTATTTTGGCGATGGTATCTTTAAGATTGGAAGCACTACAGATGGAATTGATTTCAATGAAATTAATCTTAAGGGTGAATCTAATAAGAGGGATATTATCTGGCCCTACCTAAATGAAAATGAGAATAAAAGCAGCTTTGGCCTAAATTACTATCATCGCTTCCAAAAAGGCCCCCAATTTAAATATAATCTTCACCAACTTACGGGAAAGTTTGATTATCAATTTCATATCAAACACAAATTAAAAACAGTATTTGGTTTTTATAATATTAAAGAAGATAATTTTGACAGTGAGAGTGGAAAGCTTACGGGATCTGCTCAACTTATCTCCGCCTTCACAAAGCACTTTAATACCCAATTTACAATTGGTCGTAAAATCGGTGCAGAAGAGATTTTTCTTCAACAGGGAAGCTTAAGAGAATTGTTGGCCACATTCTTAGAGGGAAGGCTTCAGTATGAATTCCTCAATGACTGGTTGGTGACAAATCTTATCGCCCGAAAGCATTACTTAGAGGGAGATAATGAAAGGGACTACTATGATGGAGAGCTGATGCTCTCACTTATGAAGTATCCCCATTGGATTCGTATGGGCTGGGGGTATCACGAGCTTAAATACTCTAAAAATAGCGTTTACTACTGGTCCCCGCAAGATTTCTACGCCCATGGACCTAGGCTTGATCTAAGTTTTACTGTGATGGATCCCCTTCAGTTCTATCTTGGAGGGAGCTATAATTGGTTTGAAGAAAATAAAACATTTCAAGGTAGCGGATACTATATGAGAACTGGCCTTCGCTATGGAGTGCGAGAAGATTATCTTATTGACCTCTCCTATGAGCGAAATGAGTCTATTCAAAATAGTAATAGTTGGGTAAGTCAATCCTTTGCCCTTAACTATAATCGCTTCTTTTAATGAAGAAAGTAAGCGCTCTCCTCTTTTGTTTTACTATTCTTCTTGTTGGTTGCAAGCGCCAATCACAACATGGCCAAAATCATATAAAGAAAGAAACTCATTCTTCGCCTAAAATGAGTATCGTCTATACAGATTATGGAGCTGCTGCATATTCGAAGAAGTTTAATCAGCGCTACCTTCAAATTGTAAAGAAAATTGGTCTTAAAAGTGTAGATATCCTCTATACCTGCCAAGTTGAGGATGAGAAAGATCCCGATATTAAATGTAATACTCAAGATAGTCCACGTCGCTCTGTTTTAGAGAAGCTTATAAAGGATTTAAAAAGGAAGGGACTCTATGTAAGTCTTAGGGCCTATGTCGATTTGAAGAATCAAAAATGGCGTGCTCTATGGCGACCAGAACCCCTAGAGAAGGGTTTTGCAAATCTTAAGAGCTTTCTTATTGAAATGGCGACAATGGCCAAAGACTTGAAGATTGATCAACTCTATCTGGGCTCAGAGTATGAACTCCTCACCCATAAAGGAAATCATAAGTATTGGAGCTCAATTATTGATGAAGTTAGAAAGGTCTATAAAGGACGACTTCTCTATGCGGCCAATGGAAACCCTAATAATAGAGAGATTAAAGAATATCAGTGGGTTCCTTTTTGGCCAGAGTTAGATGCAATTGGAATCAATCACTACCCTGAGTATAAAGGAGAATTGAACTATAATCTTCTCCTTGAACATCATACCAAGGTATTAAGTGAGCTTAAGAGCTTTACTCAATTTTTTAATAAGCCTTTAGTAATATCAGAAGTTGGCTTTCCCCTAGCAAATACAGGAGCACTAACTCCCTACAAGTGGGAATATTCGAAGGATTCAAAAGGCGATCAATCACTACAGCTTATGAACATGCGGGCCTTCTTTAAAGGCGCAAGGAAGAATCAAATATATGAGTATTATCTGTGGCGCTACTTACCTAAAGAAAGAGATATTCATCCTCTTGGCTATATATTAGATAATAAGGCTACAATAGAAATGCTTAGAGAGCTAAATGAAATGTAGGCGCGCTGGTCATCAACCCCTTAATCATAAGATAAGAGTAATCAATATTTAAGTATTGATGGATATGGTTGATACGATAAACGAAGCCTCCAATCAAGAGTAGATAGATTGCAACGCTTGCTTGAGAGAGAGCGAATCGCTCTTTTCTAAACTGAGATCCACCTTTTAATTGGTTTTTACGGTATTGGATATAGCTGAGGATACCATAATTAATGGTAAAGAATAAACTTAGTCCAATCATTTGAGTTAAGAGAAAGCCTAACATTCTTCTAATCCTTTCCTACAATTACAGGTTTACAAAATCCAGCTCGAGAGAGCTTATCCCATGTCATTCCCCGTATTATCCATTCATCATAGAAAGCAGAAACTTTCCATACTAATAACACATTCGTGTAAAAAAAACGGGCCAGAACACTATGGTAGAGCCAACTAATACGCTTCTTCTCTCCAGAAGTGGCCATAAAAGTCATGACAATATCAATAGCGAAGACATAGAGAAATAAGAGTGAATATTCTTCTAAGAATGATGACGTCATAAAACAGTAAACAAAGACGGCCATCAAAGTGAAGTCAACAAGAGGAAATAAAACCTGCTCCCATAGAAGGTAGATGAAAAGTTTTTGATACTTCACTTCATCAGCAGAGAGAAAGTTGTGAGTGTTCTTTAAGAGCGCCTGATAGATACCACGGGTCCATCTATATCTCTGGCGATAGAGATCACGATAGTTTCCAGGAGCTTCCGTATAAGCAATCATTTGATCGTCACAAACAATGTCATAACCTTGAGTAATGAGCTTAAAAGTAAGTTCCGTATCTTCAGCGAAGGTCGTATTTTCTTTTTCGTAGCCACCAACTTTATGAATATAGACCTTCTTAAATAGGCCAATTGGACCGGGAACAATAGTTACCAGTCTCATTAAAGAGAGAACTTTTCTTTGAAAATGGCCAAAGAGATAATCGAGATACTGCATTTTTCCAATAAAGTTTTGAGTATTCTCAACTTTTACAACACCAGCAACGGCAGCTAGATTTGGATTTTCTTTGAAGTAGCGAATCCCTGAGCGCAATGTATTAGGCCCAAGAGTAGAGTCCGCATCCATACAGAGGACATAATCTCCACTTGATTTTTCTAGGGCAAAGTTAAGGGCAGATGCTTTACCGCCATTTTCCTTAGTGAAGAGTTTAATATTGACCTTGTGATTTAGGGCCAATCCTTCTTGAGCACGAATATAAGTATCATCAGAGCTTCCATCATCAACAATGATCACTTCAAAATTGGGGTAATCGATTGTGCTGTAATTGGAAATAACATCCTTAATCACAGGTCCTTCGTTATACGCAGGAACCAAAATGGATATCAGGGGAAGCTCGTCATCTGTCGCCTCATCAGAGATGATGGGGTTTTCAATATTAAACTTAATAGATTTTCGATCAAAGAAATAGGCCCCAAAAGCATAGAAGCACATTCTCAAAAAGGAGAGACTAGAATATCCCATGATTGCAATAATTACGACATCGCCATGGTTACCATGGCCAATTTCATAGGCAAGCCCCACTCCAATCAAAAAGATTAGAATAGCGCCATAAAGGAGCCCATGATTTACTCTTCTCCTATTTTCAGGTACATAGAGGTCAGGAAATGTGGAGTTTACGATTTCTCTATCGTGCAAAACTTCCTCGATTCGATAATTTAATTTTATTAACACGAACTATTTATACGCATCGCATAATTTAATCAATTTCAAAAACAAACCCCTATCTTAATTACATGGCCATACTCATTAATGGGCAGCTCTTTTTTACATACATGATTGAGACCAAAGGACACAGCGTGTTATAAATATCTTGAATTTACTTAGATTAATAATGAGGTTCCCCATGCTCAGAAAATGCTTACCAGCATTGTCTCTATTTTTCATAACCTGCTTTGGTGCAGCTGCCATGAATATTCCCCTATCTGAATTTCAAAATAAATGGAGTGGCACTTTTACTGAACAAAAGAGTGGATCAATCACTCGCTCCTATCAGGCCTATGTCCAAGGAGCAGATCTTCCTTCTTATATTGAAAAAACTTTTGAAGAACCTATTTCTTTAGATCGAAAATTTGTTCGTGTTAAGTTCAGAGTAAATGAACTTTCAAAACTTAGTGGAATGGAGTTGAGATTAACTTCTCAAGCTCAGGGTTATAGTGACTTCTTTGCGATTCCGATCCCTCTCTTTACTGATCGTGATTTTAATACCGTTCAAGATAATGCCTGGATTGAATATACTTTCACTATGGGTGAAGTCATCACTCATGGTAACCCAGATATCAACAATATCGTTCGCCTTGGCTTCTACCTGGGTGGTAACGAAGTAAAGATTGATTTCAGATCCATAGAAATTGAAGAGGCCCATTTTGAATCTGTCGTCTCCTTTACTTGGGATGATGGATATGACGATCATTTTCTTGCGGCCCAAATCATGGGAAAATATGGAATCAATGGCACGGCCTATTTAATGCCACGTCAAATTGGATTAAAGAACTATCTTACCCAAGAGCAAGTTCATCAGATGGAGCATACTTATGATTGGGGAATTTCGAGCCATCATAAGATACCTATTGTTGACTTTACTTACCCTGCTCTAAGTAAAGAGATGGATTACACAATAGAGTATCTAACAAGTATCTTTAATGTTTCCCAAGAAGAAGTTGCTCACTTTGCCTACCCTCTTGGGAAACAAAGTCGCGTAGAAACTCTCCCACTCATTCGTCAGAAGTTCAGAACGGCGAGACTTGCAGGTGGTGGAGCAGAAACTCTTCCTCCTGGGGATTGGCATATGCTAAGGGCATTTAATGTAATGCCTCATATTTCTCCGCAAGAACTGATTGAGAGAGTAAAGAAAGCTAGAGAGCAAGGGGAATGGTTGATTCTTATGTTTCACTACTTAAGTGAAGAAAAGAATCCTGAAAACCCACTAAGCTATAATATTGAAAAATTTGAAGAGTTCTGCAGGCTTATTAAAGAAGAAGGGAGCCTTGTTCTTCCTGTTCATCAGGTATATGAGGCATTTGAATTATGAAAATACAAAGTAGAACTTATTTAACTCTATTGGCCTTATTGCTTGGCCCTTCTCTATTTGCGGAGCAAAATTGTTCGACGTCCTTAAATAATAGCCTCTTTCAACTTCCCGATTGGTTAAAGCTGGACAGACAAAATATTAAACTAGAGACTTCATGCATTCAGCATTCTATGAATGTATTTAAAGGTTGGGCCCAATCATTTGATTATGATATGGAAACGGAGGGCTTCTTTCTCTACTGTTCTCAAAATGATGAGAATAGAAAGAATATTCCTCAATGCCAAACACCACTTTATCTCAATACGATCGGAAATTCATATGACAATGTAGTTGATTGTCTTGGACTTGATAGTGAAGACCTTTATCCTATTATTGCGACAGAGAGTGGATTCTACCATAATGCATTCTCTCAAAGAGGTGTTGATATTGGTTTTGGTCAAATCACAGATCCCGCGATTGGGGATGTTACCCAACAATGGTATCCCTACATCGATGAGATCAAAGATAGTTCTAGGAAGAGTTGCCAAAATATCATTAACTTTATTGAAGAATTCGATATTATGCCGGTTGAAGATAACTACCATTGCAACCTGACTAAGGCACCAGAGAATCCAATGCTAAACGCTCTATACACGGGGATTCACTATAGAATCATTAAAGGCTATATGGATACGTATTTCACGACTACCAATATCCTACCCCGGCTTCAAGATTTCATGGGACCTGAATATAATAAGGAAAGAGAAGATAAGATTAAAAGAATCTTAACGATTCTTTCCTATAATCTGGGTCATGAGGCCATGAAAGTGGCCATTGATGAATTTCTTCTTGAAAAAGAGTTTGAAATTGATAGTACAAAGAAAGAGATACGAATAATCAAAACAAAGATTGCAAAAATTAAATTTGCCCTACTCAAAGCAGATCAGTCAGAAGATAATTATCAAAATTACCAAGAAGAGCTTAATGCCCTCAAGAAACAAAAGCTTGTACTTGATGAAAAGATCGCTAAAATAAGAAGTGCATCAACATTCAATGGGGATCCCGACACGCCCAATAGTTTCGGTAAATTTCTCGTTGAAAGAAAAATTTCTTACTACCTTAGAGCGCTATATAACCGTATGAATTATATTGGCAAGAAAGATAGGCACGGCGTATGTCCAACAGAAGACTTCCTTCATCTCAAATAATGGCCACTAAGCTTCTTTGTCTTTTGGGCCTCGTCTTCTTCTATAGTTTGGGCCCAAATATTTTTGCCAAAGAAGTAAAGTCACTCAACTGTAAGAAGGATTGGGGTACGATTACTCAGAACCCTGTCGATTCACATCAAGGTTGTGTTTTCAAAACAGATAAGAGTGGAGGGCCTTCATCTTTCTCCATTCTTGGCTTTCGCTGGAATTCAGTCAATGATGTTCTCTCTTTCAAAATAAATCTAGAAGAAGGTGCGGCCTTATCTGGATTGAAATTGAGTTTCTATTACCGGGGAAGTGTGAAAGCTAGTTATGAGCTCCCCCTCTATACTGATCCTGAATATAATATTCTTCAAGAAAATCTTTGGACTACACTTTCCATCCCCCGTTCTCAGTTAAAATGGGAGGAAGGAGTCAGCAGTAATTTTAATGAGGTTTTTGATTCATTAAAAATCTATATAGCTGCAAGTAAGGGTCAAAGTGTGAAGATCAATATTGAAGAAATGATCACAGGCCCTAGGCACGAAGAAGGAAGAATAAGTATTACATTTGACGATGGATATAGTTCAAACTTTACAGCAGCAGAAATCATGAAACCCTTCGGACTTAAAGGCACCGCCTTTTTGATTCCCAATGCATTCAATAAGAAGGGCCATCTCACTGACAAGCAAATCAAAACAATGAGAGATTGGGGATGGTCTCTTTCAGCTCACCTAGAAACGCCCGTCACCCAAGTTCAAGATCTAAAAAAGACTTTAGCTGCAACCAAGAAAAGTATTTCTAAGTTTGGGGGAAAAGCAGGAATGGATTACTTCGCTCTTCCTCTAGGAAAATATAACTCAAAGTCCCTTGAAACACTTAAGAAACAATTCAAGGTGGTTAGACTTGCTGGCGGAGGCTTTGAAACTCTACCCGTTGAAGACCCCTATCGCTTAAAGACAATCAATGTAACTATGTCGATGGGCCCAGATGAAGTCTATGAGCTTTGTAAGAAGGCCATTGATAATCATGAGTGGGCCATTCTTATGTTTCACTATCTGGATATGCCAGAGAAAGGTGATCTTAACTACAGCGTTGAGAACTATAAAGAGCTTATGAAAAAGCTCTCCACTCTTAAGAAATTCGTATTGCCAGTTGATTGGGTTATTTAGTTTATAAGTTATTGAGATTCTTCTTCACTAACTTTTGAAATCATAGAGTCATTAAGAAGATCAATAAGCTCCATGAAATTTCTTGCTTGGTCCTCATTAAAAATTCCACCAAAGCGGCATCTCAATTCATGATTTACTTTAAGTGCCTTTAGTTTAAGATTCTTAGATTTACGAGTTAGGCAGACTTTCTTCTTTCTCTTATCTTCGGGACAGCCTTCAACAGTAATCAACTTCTTTGATACTAACTTCTTGAGAATAAGCGACAGCGATCCACCATCAATTTTTGTTCTCTCTAGAATATCAAGTATACTCACATTATCATTTTCCCAAAGAGCGAGCATGATCAAGTATTGAGGATAAGTTAAATCCATTTCGGCCAATAACGGTCGATAAATTCTTGTTAAGAGATTAGAGGCCACATAGAGTCTATGGCAGATTTGATTTTCTAAATAGAGTGAAGAGGGGTCCAGCTCACTACAGTCCATTTCGATTCCTAAAGATCTAAGAAGATCAATTTTTTTTATTTTATAACAACGGTTGATTAAACCTATGATAAGAGAGAAAATAAGGCGTGTACATTATAAATCCTTAAACAAGGCCTGTGAGAATGACTTCGTCTAAACAAAATATTTATGAATTCAAAGTGAAAGATAAGAACGATAACGATATCTCCCTAAGTAAATATAAGGGGAAAGTACTCTTAATCGTAAATACGGCCAGTAAGTGTGGTTTTACACCCCAGTATGAAGGACTAGAAACCATCTATGAAAAATATAAGGATCAGGGCCTTGAAGTTCTTGCCTTTCCTTGCAATCAATTTGGAAATCAAGAGCCTGGAGATCAAAAAGAAATTGAAAGTTTCTGCTCACTAAATTTTGGAACGAAATTCCCTATTTTTAAGAAAGTAAATGTTAATGGATCTAAGGCCATTGCTCTTTATGAATATCTAAAAGCACAGGCCCCCGGAGTTCTTGGAACGAAGGCGATCAAGTGGAATTTTACAAAGTTCTTGGTAAACAAAGAGGGAGAAGTATTAAAAAGATATGCACCCCGAGATAAGCCCGAAGACTTAGCCCAGGATATTGAAAAGCTACTTAAGGAGTAGGCCTAATTTGACCAATAGGTAACAGTGACTTCACCATCAGCAAAAGCGATTGCGTGAAAGAAGAAGCCTGGCTCAAATTCAAAAGTCACTTCATAAGCATCAAATTCATCACTCTCCACAACTTCAGAGAGAAAAGCTCCTGTACATACAGATTCAGTATAGTAGTCGGCTTGATCACAGAGGTGTTCTTCTTTAACGGCATCAAAAATAGCTGTTTTTGCAGAAGATGCATCGAAAGCAAAGCTAGATAGAGAGAGAAGACTAAGAACACTAAGAATAATTAGTTTTTTCATTTAAATACCTCAAATAATTTTTTGGCGTTGTATCATCCCTTGCACCATGTGCAAATATCCAATCTCTATATGAATATAGGAATATGGACAATCTCTGCAATTTTCCTGAGTTAAGTCATATTTTAGCGCCAACACCTCCTCTACTATGAGCATATGAAAAAACAAAATCTATACCTTAAATATGACCGTCCAGGTCCTCGCTATACCAGCTATCCGGCCTATCCTCATTGGGAAGAGACACCCAGTGCTCATCAGTGGCTTGAGCATCTTAGAGAAGAAAAAGAACTTGAAGTGGATCTCTATATCCATATCCCCTATTGTCAGTCTCTATGCTTCTACTGTGGATGTAACCGAGACATTTCGAAGAATCTTGAACTTGGTGACCTCTATACCGATCATCTCTTAAAAGAGTGGGCCATCTATACTCGAGAACTTCCTCATATAAAAATCGCTTCTCTCCACTTTGGAGGGGGAACCCCTACCTTTTTAAAAACAGAAGCTTTTAAAAGAATTTTCAAGGCCATAGAACCTTATAAAAGTGAGAGTTTTCATGGAGCAGTTGAAATTGATCCGAGAGTTACAACTCGAGAACAAATTGAGTTCTTAAGTTCGAAAGGCATTAAGCGCTTCAGCCTAGGCATACAAGACTTTAATCATGGTGTTCAAAAGGTCATTAATAGAATTCAGCCTCAAGCTATGGTTGAAGATATTCTGCAGCTTTTGAGAGACAATGGCGCAGAAAGTATCAACTTTGATTTGATCTATGGATTACCTAAGCAAAGTGAGGAAACTCTAAATGAGACGATCTCCATAGTAAAAGAGCTCGCCCCTGACACTATCGCTCTCTATAGTTACGCCCATGTTCCTTGGAAAGCTCCGGCGCAGAAGGCCCTTGAAAAACATGGAATAAGTGAGGGAGAGGAGAAAAGGGCGCTCTATAATCTCAGCAAGGATCTTCTTGATGAGGTTGGATATAAAGAGCTAGGCCTTGATCACTTTAGTTTAGAATCAGACAAGCTCTACCAGGCCTATAAGTCAGGAACAATGAAGCGATCTTTTATGGGCTATACCACTGCGGCCTCCCCGTACTTGATCGGGATAGGAGTAAGCGCGATTAGCTCCACTCCCTACGGTCATATTCAAAATGAAAAAGAAGTGGTGGACTATGAAAGACGAATCAATAATGATGAACTTCCCTTCTTCTATGGCCATATTCAAAATGATTTAGATCGCCATACTTCTCAATCCATTCATGATCTTATGTGTGGAAAAGCGGCCCACCTAAAAGAGCTTTTGGCGTCTTCTAATGAGCAACAAAGAAAAAGAGTCATCAATGAGCTGAGACAGATGGCCTCGGATGATCTGATTCGCTTTGAAGACAATCTTGTGGAGGTCACAACGACAGGACTGCCTTTTTTGAGAAATATTTCGATGGCACTGGACTATCGTTTGAAAGACGCCCACAGGTTTAGCCGAACTGTTTAGTCTCTAATAACAGAGCTTGAAGGCTCACTTGCCCCCTCAGAGTAGACATTGTCCTCATGGGAAGCTTTAGAGTGAATAATAGAGAGGTCACTTATATTTTGGTTACGCTCCCCTAGATAGGCATCTCTTGTTTCACCAATATAATTCGCTTCAACTGCTCTATACTCTACTCCATCACAAAATTCACTTTTACTGCCTTTTGTGATCATACAAGGGGATTTTTTGATGGCCGCCTTATCTTCAGGCTTATTATAAATTCCATCCATTGATACAGGTGTTTCAGGCTCCTTTCCACAAGTCCCTTCGAGCATTTTTGTCTCTTTACATCTTATCCATTTTTCATGTTCATCCATATACTTTAACGAGGCTATTGCATGCTCTATGGCTGCCCTATTACGCCCTTTCTCGATAGAAGCTTCTTTTTGTTTTTCTTCAAGCTTTTTAATTATCGCACTTATATCATCTTCTTGAGAGAAGGAACTTTTATCTTTGGCCTCAATTTTTGAAGACTCATGTCCATCAGTGCAACACTTATTATAAATATCAGCTGATGAGCTCTTTATCTCACTACAGCTCATTCCATCCATCATGGATAAGCATTCTTCTGCTGCACTTACGAATGGGGTGCTTAAGAATAGTATCGTTAGAAGTATTCGTTTCATAAGCATGTCCTAAGTCTTTAGCTAAATTGAATATTATTGGGCCTCTTGGGCAGCAATAACATAATTCAAAAGTATATAATTAATCCTAACTTCCTTATCGGTAAATTTAGATTAAATCTCAAATGCCTAAATGGCTGAAAATACAAGATTTAATTACCTAATTCACACTTTTTTGAAATGCTACAAACGGGATAGAAGTCAAATATCGAGGCCCCGATGTTAAGCTCTTTAAAGTTTACCTACTTTTAGCTATGGTTAAATGATCTGAATCAAATGAGCAGGAAAAAGCAAGTGTCTAGAGTGTCTAAAGAAAAAGACGATGAATGGGATGGATTGAGCTTAGAGGACAGAGTCCTAGTGAATCTGTCCTACCTTGAGCCTATGCGCTTTGAGCAGATTATTCTCGACTTTGATACGAAATTTCTTGAGGCCAACCCAGACTTTGATCGTGAGACCTTAATGAAGATTCTTGATACCCTTGTAAAAAAGAAGAAGGTCAAGCTCATCAAAAGTGATTCAAAAAAGAAAGAAGATTACCAATGGCAAAGGGTCTATCCCCGTAGGAGCTCCTTTTGGGATTGGTTACCATGGAGAAGGAAATGAGTTCAAAAGGTGATATTGTTTGGAGCTCCGAGGATGGAGACCTAAGAAAGAAAAAAGGTACTAAAGAAGCGAATCAGGCCGTAGTTGATGAGTCTCAACTGGCCCTGACGATTAGAAGGCTTACCTCAGGAAAAGGAAGAACCATCATTGAGATTAAAGGTCTTCCGAATAATAAGTCATGGTGTAAGAAATTGGCCAAGAACCTCAAATCAAAACTTGCCGTAGGCGGTGCCTATAAGAATGACTTCATTGAAATCCATGGCGAGAAGCTTGATGAAGTTAAGGACTTCTTAGACACAGAAGGTCTAAATTTCAAACAAATTGGCGGCTAGGGCATATTTAAAGTTTTCTAAGCCTAACTTTATCCCTATAATGGCCCAAAATTAGATTTTATAAATGGATAAGGAGTATATATGCACCCATGGCACGACGTATCAAATGGTAATAATGTACCAAACGAAGTGGTTTCAGTAATTGAAGTACCGCGTGGATCAAAAGTTAAGTATGAACTAGATAAGCCAACTGGCCTTCTTCAAGTTGATCGTATCCTTAACTCTGCTGTACATTATCCAGCGAACTATGGGTTCATTCCAAAAACATACTGCGACGATAAAGACCCTCTCGATATTCTTGTTCTTGGACAAGAGGCCTTCATACCAGGTGTTCTTCTCAATGCTAAACCCATTGGTGTAATGAAAATGATCGACGGTGGAGAAGAGGATGATAAAATCATCGCTGTTCACGCTGATGATCCTCAATACCGTAACTTCAATGATATCAAAGAACTTCCAGAGCATACCATGGAAGAAATCAGAAACTTCTTTGAGACTTATAAGCTTCTTGAAAAGAAAGAAGTAAGCGTAAATGGATTCTTTGGAGCTGAAGAGGCCAAGAAGATCATTAACGACTCAATCGTTCTTTATAACGAAAACTTCCAACACTAATTATCTAACTCTCCCTTTTTCTATTATAAAAGTGGCAAAAGGGAGAGCTTTACCCCCTATCCTATCTACTTTCTATTTAATGCTATAATGACCATGGTGTTTAAATAGAGAGAAAGTCTTGAAAAGAATCATTTTATATTTAACATTACTTACCCAATATCCCATGGTGTATGCTGCTTCAACAGCTCATAGTAAATCTAATGATGATGCGGAAAATGTCTGTAGGCCAGACTCCATTTTTCCATTGGAAACTGACGATATTATGAGTGATTATCTTAAGATGCTCTACGTGGATTTCTCTCCCGAAGAGAACAAAGATAATCGAGGAAGAGAGCTCAAGTTTTCTGCCTCTAAAATTAAAATTATCGGTGATCACATAGAGTTTGAGAATCCCTCCCTTAATGAGCGGCCAATCCACTCAGAGCAAATGTACTGTGCTTCAAAAAAGAAAAATATTTTTGGCATTGAAGTGTGCCAAAATGATGTAAGAGGAGCTCACCTTCAATTTTGTAAGAAACTTGGTTTAGAAGCACCTAACCCAGAACAGGCCGAGTATACTTATGCCAGAAGAAGGGACTCTTTTTACTACTCCCTCGGTGAAAATGGGTCTTTCTATTCAAGTAGAATTAGTATGCTCGCAGGGAGTCCATCCTACCGTACCCTTTATAAATTCAAGTGCAAAATCCCTAAATAAGGTCTTTCGGAAAATCTTCGAGAAAGTCCAGTCCATCTGCAGCGACTCTAAAGGCAATACTCGAGCCTGATTTCTTATGGCGAAAAATTTTATAGCTCTTGGCCTTCACATTTATATTGAGAACAACATATTCTTTAGTATCAATCTGTCCATCAAGCAATAAGGCATCTGCACTTGAAACCTCAGAAAAAGCAAGCTCTTCATTTAAGGCGGCCACTTCGGCAAGTTTTAAATAGAGATCAAGATAATCAACCTTCCCCATCTCTGGAGCAACCTCAGCACTTTCTTCATCTATCACCACACTCTCTTTTGCAACAACAACTTCTTCGATCTGATCTTCATTAATTTCGGTTTCTACTCTTTCTGCAGTAATTTCTCCCTCACCATTAACTTGCTCAGAATCTGTGGCCGCAGGACCTCCATTATTTACTCCACCAAACCCAGCAGAGAAGGAAGATGGAGATCGAGAAGCCCCAATTGAACTCGATGACTGAGCAACAGGCGAAGGTGTTGCCGTAGGGGTGGCACTTGGAACTCTAGAATTATTTCCATTTACCACATCTCCAGTTTGAGGAATATTTGATTCGCTATCAATTTGCTTTTCAAGATCTTTAATTTGCTTCCTAATATCTGCAACGAGTGTGTTGGCCTGGGTAATTTTCTCTACAGACTTAGATTTACCATCATCTATTCTATTGAATGCTCGAGAAATTGAGCCTTGCTTATCTGTTAAAAAATTCTGCCCATAGAAGTCTTTTTCGGCTTCATATAATTTACGAGCATCATTTGATGAGTAACCTAATTTTTCAAATGAGTTTATGATTTTAGAGCGATTAGAGTAGTCGCTATATTGATTATTCATTGCTCTAGCAAAGTCTCTTGCCTCTCTTTCACTCTTAAAGCGCTTGCCCGTTCTTTTCTCAATGGCACTACGATCCACTTGACCACGATCTAGTCCATCAGTACTCCCCTGTGCCCCCTCACTATTAATAATCGCTGAAGCGGTCATGGGATTGAGTAATTCAGTTGGAGCTATCCCATCTTCTTCACCAAGCCCTCGACTAACTTTCGCCGCTAGATCATAGGCCATTGCATAGCGAGTGGCCCTAACAACCCCAGGGATATCTGAGTCACTATTTTTAGCGAGAACACGTGATGATGAAGCTGGTGACGAATTTTCTCCTCCTTCATTAGTTGTTTCTTCTTGCTTATGTCCACTACCTCGAGAACTCGATTCCTCAGAGCGTAAGCTGGCCTGATCACGATTAGTATCACGATTATGACCATAACCTTCTGAGCGCTGAATAGGATGATCCGAACGTGTAGGAGAACCTCCTCTTCCCGTGCTAGAGAGTTTTCCACGATCTCCAGTATGACCCCAGGCCCTACGAATTATACGAGTCGCAAGAAGGTCTCGATTGTGATGGGATAAGTTTTCTCCTCTTCTAAGGAGTTCTGCAACTTTCATTTTTTCATAGCGGGCCGAAGCGCGAATAAAGTGTGAAAGTCTATCGTCACCGCTCTTAGCAGCAGCTCTTCTAAGTACTCCCTTCATGGCCCCTTCTGCAAGATCATCAAAGTACCTTAAAGGGATCGTAACAGTATCTGCTGCATTTCGTATTCTCTTTGCCACAGAGATAAAGTCTTTTGTAACAACACTATTACCTAGCCTTTCTTTATACTTTCCAACAGCAGCACTCATTTTTTGAAGAGTGGCCATAGAGACTTTCATTGTTTTTGTTGCTGCTCGACTTATCCCAGAGGTTTCTCCAGCAACTCTTCCCAAAGCAGGAACCTTAGCAGAAATTCTCGCAGCGGCCTTGGCGGCGACTGAAGCTCCGAGGCGTACTCCGGCCTTAACGGCAATATTAGCAGCAGTAAGTGTACCAGCAGTAGAAACAGCAATGAAAGCTTCAGAAGCAAAGATACCTGCCCCCGCACAGAAGGCATTCATTCCATCGTTACAATTTAAGCAACTATAAGACTCAAGAGGCTCAGTACATTCTCCAATATGTGGGGTACCTTCCCATTTTTGACAGAAGACTTCTTTCTTAATCCATCCATCAATTGCATTTTTGGCCTTCATGAATTTTTCAACAATATATTCGCCAGGACTATCAATGAATTTTGAAATCTCACCTTTCGTTGAATTGGCCGCAGCATGCATATCATCACTCTTTTTAAAGAGATAATCCTTTAGCCCCCAAATAGACTTGGCCGCAGCAACGGCAACATCTTTAAAGGTATTAAGAGTACCAACGATATTGGCCACGAACGATGTGACAACTTCAGTTAAGCAGTCACTTCCCTCACTATCAATGCACTTCTTTCCTGCACCAAGAGCGCTAGCTGTATGATTCATTGATTGTCGTACGCGAGAAGCAATAAAATCAGGCGCAACTTTATCTACGGCCGTCATAACAGAGCGACCAACATTACACATGAGATCTTCATGGCAACTTGCCGCCACTTCTTCTTGATCGTCTTCATTACAAGTCATCTTCAAAGAAGCGTCTTCCATACCAACGGCCAATTCAGCAATATCTTCTACAGATGACTCTTCAACAACATTCTTTGCGCAACTTGGAGATACGCCTTCCATAATTTTGGCCGCTTCTTCTTTATCAATTCCATTTTCTTCTAATGCTTTATTCATTAGAATAAGGAGGTCGTCACATTGTGCTTTATCGATTTCGGAAACTTTATTTTGAACACATTGGTTCTCAAACTTCAAAAGAAGCTCTTCAACATTATGGTCTAACTCTTGTGAAAAAGTTGTGCCCATAGCGAATAAAGAAATGAGTATTAATAGTGACTTAAAATAAAAATTATTCATAACCAATGATTTCCCTCTTGTATTTTTTTCGTCACAAATGAGAAAATAACTTAAGAAAAAATCAAAAAAACGGAATAAAAATGAAACGACTCATACTCTTTTTCTTTATTTTAAATAGCCCCTATTTAACTTATGCTCAGGTACAACAAATAATTCTTAATAAAACTAAACTAAAAACTCTTAAGCTCCCTTCATGGCAGAAAGTTGAAGGATTTCATGGAGGAGATATCACTTGGATTGGTCCAGAGCTCTCAGGTCCTAGGCCGGTGATCAAATTAGATATTTTAGAGAAGAAAAATTGGGACTTAGATAATGAAAAAAAGAATCTCCCCAAGTACTTAGAGAATAAGAAGGAGTGGCTTCGCTCTAAGGAAGGGCGTCTAACCCAACATCAATTAGGAAAAAGCAGTAAAGACCTAGAGGCCCCTCACTTATTTAATCGAGTAGAATATACCATCGATTCCGAGGCCTATATTGAAGAGGACTGGCTAATCAAATGCCCTGGCGCTCTTGTAAACCTTAGCTTACTTATCACACCCAAGAGGCTTTCAACCTTACAGGAAACCTGGGATAAGTTTATCTCAAGCTTTAAGTGCCTCTGATTAGGTAGAGATAAATAAGAGATACATAAAGTCGTCATATATTTGAACACCCCTCGAAATTATTCCAACCTCTCTGTAGAATCATCAGTTTTCAGGGCAAAATAGGGTTAGAGCAAATCTAACTACGAAAGAAAGTGGATAGATTTTAAGCAGTTGGATAAACTCCTTTTTCGGTAAAACTCATAAGTCACTGATTATAGGTTCTTATTAAATTCGACTCTGGCAAGAAGCTTGCTCTATTAATCACGGGCCCTAAATGGACCCCAAAGCAGTGGGAACGACACTAAGATGAAAGAATCGACAAACACAAATGAAAACGTAGTACTCTTTCCTCAACTCTCAAGAGAGGGCCATAGAGAAGATGACCACGCCATTGAGGAGCTGCTAAGCGATGTTGAACTCTATAGCTCTGATCCACTAGAAGATCTCCTCAATGAGTTTGAAGATATAACCACGAGTATTGAGAATGAAGAGGCCAAGAGTGTTTTGGCAAAAGTTGTTGGAAAAATGAAGCTCCCAGAAGAGCTACTGGCCCAAGAGTTTTCAAGAAGTGTTGAGCTAGAAACAAAGATGAGAATTCTCGAAGAAGTTAATCAGCGCATCAAATATTACCTCGACGAAGTTGAGCTTTTTATCCCTAAACAGAAGAAATAACTAGACAACTTCCCTCTCAATATCTAATAATACAATTCCTCATTTCAAAGAGAATCAAGAAATTGAATCTCCACGAAGTTCGTTGCCCGGGTGGTGAAATTGGTAGACACGCACGCTTGAGGGGCGTGTGGCGCAAGCCGTGCTGGTTCAAGTCCAGTCCCGGGCACCATTTAAAATTTCCTCTTCAAATTCCATTACTTACCATTTAGGTGCCATGCACTTTTGGTTACGCACTTGCGACACCATCGGAGCATGGCACCTCTTTGCTCCTTCGCTATTTAAGTATTTTATATTGACAATATCCGTAACCAGTTACATAACTAGCTAATGAAAAATTATGAACATCTAGGGATCGTGGCCATGGGGACGCGAATCCGCAATCTCGCAGAAAGAATTACTAATGATGCGGCCAAAGTTTACTCTCTCTATGGCATCGATATGAACCCAAAATGGTTTCCTGTCTTTTATTGCCTAACTCAGCAAAAAGAGAGTTCCATTTCAAAGCTGGCCAATGAAATTGGTCACTCCCATGTCTCAGTCAGCAAAATAGTAAAAGAGATGACCGATCATAAACTCATTATAAGTAAAACGGCCAAAAACGATAAAAGACAGAATCTTATAAGCCTCTCTAAAAAAGGTCTCAGATTTGCGGATAAAATTGAAGCTCAGTATAGCGATGTTAGATCAGCGCTAGAGCTTATTAATGAAAATTCAACCCAAGATCTTTGGGAGTCGCTGAAGGAGTGGGAATATCACCTCGAGCAAAAGTCATTCTATGAAAGAGTTCTAGAGAGCAAAAAACAAAGGCAAAGCGATGAAGTCATCATTAGAGATTACCGACAAAAAGATAGGGCCGACTTTCGAAATCTCAATATTGCTTGGATTGGACAATACTTCAAGATGGAAGAAGCAGACTTCAAGGCCCTAGATAATCCCGAGCAATATATTCTAAAAAGAGGTGGACATATTTTGGTAGCGACAATTGACGACAATGTTGTTGGAGTTTGTGCTCTACTAAAGCGTGACGATTTGGAATATCCTTATGAATTAGCAAAAATGGCCGTTTCAAGAGATCATCGAGGAAAAGGGATTGGTGTATTACTGGGACAATCTATAATTGAAAAGGCCAACTCACTCGGCGTAAAAACTCTTTATTTAGAAAGCAACACCATTTTAACACCAGCAATCAAACTCTACAGAAAACTTGGATTTGAAAAAGTTGTGGGTAAGAAAACCCCCTACGAGCGCTGTAATATACAAATGGAAAAAAAACTTCGCTAAAAATCAACGAAAAACTCACTCCTTAAAAAGGCGAAAACTTCAAAATTTTATCAAAAAGTAAGCTCTTGACTGACAAAGGATGCTCTTAGTAAAGTTGACCTAATGATACTTCGATCAATCTCCATTTTATTCATCACAATCCTTATGTGTACGACTTTATTCAGAGTCCAAGAAATTCATAATGAAGGTGAAAATTTAACAGGAGAATTGGTTTCTCAAAATAAAGAAATATCTTCCTTCGCTACCCTCTCATCAGTCATCACAACTCTTGAGGATCATTGTGACGATTGTGAAGATAGCGAGTGTAGTGACAAAGGCCACTGTGGACATCGATGTTGCTCAAATCATGCTAAGCTTTTGGTCGATATCCGCTTTCTTATTTCACCACATCAATCATTAACAAAATCTAAAAGAGAGTGGTATTTCTCAAATCGTTACCGCTCTCCCTTTCTTGACCCAAGCTTAAAGCCTCCCTTATTTTCATAAATTCTAATTAAATCGTTTACCTATTCGTTTTCTTGCGACCATCTCTAGTGCTTGCAAGATATGATGAATACTTTTCTATATGAAAACACGAGAGAATTTATGAGAAGAAATCATTTAAATACTAGATCTATATGGAAACTGGGAATGCTTCTCCTACTTTTTAAAAGCAACCCAGTCTACACTGCTGAAAATTATCACCTTGAACAAGAGGAACAAGGACATATACATGGAATCCATGAGGAATGTGCCCTCCCCAATAAGAGCGCCGATATTGTAAGCTGCGCGCTAAGACTTCATCCTAAAATAAAACGTATTCAGAATAGAATGAAGTCATCTCATAAGCTTATTGATCAAGCATCTCAAGTTCCTAATCCGACAATTACAACAAGATACGTCAAAGGCAATAGCAATGGGAGCAGTACTTCTGATTTAGAGGCCAACTTAAGGTTCAACATCGAATTAGGGAGTAAGCGAGAATCAAGAATAGAGTATGCAAAAGCACAGAAGTCTGAAGTCTATGCAACAGAGCAAGAGTTAAAGGCCGATATACTGATTGAAACTGTATTGAATATGCATCGTCTGAGACAAGTATTTGCAGAAAAAAAACTCATTATACAATCCTTGAATACCTACAATAAAGTCATAGACCAACTTAAGTCACTTCCTCGCCTATCGGCCGAGCAAGAAGCTGCACAAACACTCTTTGAAATGGCCTTAGAAGAAGCAAAGATTGATGAATCTCAGCTTCTTGAAGAAGAAGGTCAACTTGAGCACTATTTTCACATTTCAACAGGACACTCATTGGAGGAGATTAAAAAGGTTCTTCCAAGGCCAATTGAGAAGTGGGAGAAATTAGATCGAAAAATACTAAAAGCAATATCACCAAAAATAAAAAAGCTCGAATCTTTAAAGAGCTTGGCCCAGAAAGATTTAGAAATTCAAAGATCAAATGCATGGCCAGACTTAAAAATAGGGCCATCATTAGCTATTGAAAGAGATCGTGGTCCTGAAAATAAAATGTATGGATTTAATATTCAAATCCCCATTCCTCTATTTCATGTCAATGACGGTGCTCGGGCCTATGCTCGCAGCGAAATCATTAGAGCACAAAAGAATATTGAACTGACAAAGAGAGAAGAGGATCATGAGAGATTTGAACTACTTAATGTCTACGAAAATACCATCAATATACTAGAGAAGACAATGAAGCCTAGGGTAGTAGAAAAAAAATATAAGAAAATTGAAGCTCTATACCTAAGGGGAGTCATTTCAACTTCAGTTTATTTAGATGCCCTAAAGCAAAAGTACAGTTACCTAATTTCTAGAAATAAGCGTGAATATAGCGCACTAAAGGCCTTATGGAATATTCATAAGTATGACGGAATTATATTCGAGGAGAAAATATGAGAACAATCTATAGAATCATAATTATATCAATCTCTCTTATATCTTTTGCAGCAAGGGCGGATAAAGAGGAAAAGGAAAGAAGCTTCCAAACGAAGAAAGGAAATGCCGTTAAGGCCTTTAGTGAAGAAGATGGCTTTAAGTTATCAGAAAAAGCACTCAAGAATTTGGACGTTAACTTTAAAACATTGAAAGGAAATGGACCATGGAGCATCCCCAAATCCGCGATTGTTAGAATCAAGCATTCAACTGGTGTTTATCGTCAATGGAATCACTGGATCACCATGGTTCTTGTAAAAATATTAAATGAATCTGAAGATAGCTTCACGATCAAATCCATTGATCTTCAAAATCAAGATCAAATTGCAGTCACCGGTGTGAAATTTCTTAGAATGACTGAAGCCGATCTAAAGTCTGACACCGTAGACTCTTGTTCTCATTAAATAGGAAGAAAGACCATGATATCTAAAATAGTAAAATTTTCTATTGAGAACCGCTGGATTGTTATTTTGATTACACTCCTTGTTGCTGTGGCAGGCACCGACAGCTTCAAGCATCTTCCCATCGATGCTGTACCCGATATAACCAATATTCAGGTTCAAGTGAACACACAAGTAGAAGGAAGAGGTCCGGATGAAATCGAGCGAACGGTAACCTACCCACTAGAAACGGCCCTCAATGGTGTACCAGGAGTAACCCAGGTTCGATCCATTACGCGCTATGGCCTATCTCAGGTAACAATTGTCTTTGAAGATGGTACGGATATCTATAGGGCCAGGCAGTTGGTATCCGAGCGGCTTCAAGCGATAACGAATCAATTACCAAGTTTTGTCGAACCCCTACTCGGTCCCGTAAGTACAGGACTAGGAGAGATTTATCATTATGTCATTGAAGCAAATGAAGTCGCCTCAGGGGAAGATCGCCTTAAGCAGTTAAGCGAAATTAGAGCTCTTCAAGACTGGTATGTTAAACCAAGGCTTCTCACACTGAAAGGAGTGGCCGAAGTCAATACAATCGGAGGATACGAGCGTCAGTATCATATCGAGCCCAACCCATCGCTTATGATCAAATATGGCCTTCATTTTGCTGATATTGAAAGGGCCATTGAAAAAGTAAATAAAAATGCCGGTGGCGGGTATGTTGAACAAACAGCTGATCAATTTATTGTTCAGGCCAGTGGTCTTTTTGAGTCTCTCGAAAATATTGAGGATGTTCCCGTAAAAACTCTTGCGAATATGAAGATCATCTCTATTTCTGATATTGCAAAAGTCAAAATGGGCAAGGAGCTTCGAACTGGAGCGGCTCTTTATAATGGCCGCGAAGTGGTTATAGGCACCGTTTTAATGTTGCTTGGAGAAAATTCACGAGAAGTGAGTATTAGTGTTGCTAAAAAAATTGAGGAGATAAGAAAGTCACTTCCTAAAGGTTTTCGAATTGAAACTCTCTATAATCGCTCAAACTTAGTTAACGAAACCTTAAATACAGTGAAGCATAATTTGATTACGGGGGCCGTACTTGTCATCGTTATTCTATTTTTGCTAGTAGGAAATCTAAGGGCCGCTTTAATCACAGCTATAGTCATTCCCATTTCTCTTCTTATGACGTTTATCCTTATGAGGAAATATGGGATATCAGGCAATTTAGTCAGTCTTGGAGCTCTTGACTTTGGCATCATTGTCGATGGCGCCGTCATTGTTCTCGATAATTGTGTTCGTCATCTACAAGATAGAACAAAAGAAATTGGCAGAAACCTAACTTCGAAAGAAATAAAGAATACTATTTATGAAGCTACAATGGAAATTAGAAGCTCTGCCGGATTCGGAGAGCTTATTATTGTCGTAGTATTTCTGCCCGTATTTGCATTTGTTGGTATTGAAGCAAAGATGTTCATTCCTATGGCGACGACATTTATCTTTGCCTTGATCTCTGCCCTTCTTCTATCTTTCACTTTTGTCCCTGCTTTGGCCACCTTGTTATTACGAGGCAATATTAAAGACAAAACGCCTTTACTTATGAGGGCGCTAGAAAAAGTCTATGCGCCCATAATTGATATTTCACTCAAATCAAAACGAATCATTATGGGTATGGCAATACTCTCCATTATAGGAGGCAGTTATCTCTTCACAACTCTCGGAGGAGAATTCCTCCCCACTTTAAATGAGGGCTCCATAGCAGTGCAGATGATAAGACCCGTATCTGTAGGGATAGGACACTCTGTGGCCTTAGAAGAGAAGTCACAAAAGGTCATACTAAGTATTCCAGAAGTGTCCCATATATTTAGTAGAATTGGCACAGCAGAAATATCAATGGATCCCATGGGGCCTAATATCTCTGACAACTTTATTATCCTCTTACCCAAGAGTGAAAGGCCAAAAGTAAAAGGTAGATTGAGAACTAAAGAAGAGATTGTTTCTCATATTGTAGAAAGACTTGAAGCAACAACTCCTGGACAAAGAATCTTAGTTAGCCAACCGATTCAACTAAGATTTAATGAGCTTATGGAAGGGACAAGATCAGATGTATCTCTGAAGATCTTTGGTGAGAATCAGGATATATTAACTGAAGAAGCAGAAAAAATCATGGCCGTGATCAAATCTATTGACGGTGCAGGAGATGTTGAACTTGAAGCAAAAGGAAAAATGTCCGTATTAGAGGTTAAGCCCAAATATAAAGTACTGAATAAGTTAGGCCTATCTGCTGCAGAGGTGCTAGAGACAATCGGTGTGGCCGTAGGAGGTGATCAAGTTGGTATCTTCTATGAAGGGATGAAACGATTTCCTATCATAGTCAGACTAGGTTCTGAGCACAGAAATGATATCGATAAATTAAAGACCCTACCCGTTGGTTTTAGTGGGGGCTCAACAATTCCCTTAAATGAAGTAGCAAAAATACAATTTAAAGAAAGCTATAGCTCTTTTAGTCGAGAAGAAACTAAACGAAGGATTGCTATCCTAATTAACCCAAGGGGAAGAGATACTGAGTCCTTCATAAATGAGGCCCAAGAACGTGTTAGTGAGGAAATAAAGCTTCCTCCAGGCTACTACCTGCAATGGGGAGGTAATTTCAAGAATTTAAAGGAGGCCAAAAATAGACTAAAGCTTCTTGCCCCTTTTGCTTTAATCATTGTACTCGTTATGATCTATGCGGCCTTTAAGAATATTTATGAATCAATACTCATCTTTCTCTGTGTTCCTTTTGCCCTAGTAGGAGGAGTTGTAGGACTTCTTATAAAAGGAATACCTTTCAGTGTATCTGCAGGCGTTGGCTTTATTGCCCTCAGCGGGATTGCTGTTCTCAATGGTGTTGTTCTCGTAAATAATTTCAAAAACCTTAGAGCAAAAGGTGAAGTAGGTCCTAAAGTCATAAAGCGAGGAGCACTCCTGCGCTTAAGACCAGTTATGATGACGGCACTAACAGATATACTTGGATTTCTCCCTATGGCGATGGCAACAGGTCTTGGAGCAGAAGTTCAAAGGCCATTGGCCACAGTCATCATTGGCGGAGTTATCTCTTCCACTATCCTTACTTTAATTATATTACCGGTTTTCTATTCGACTATAGAGAAGTGGATACTAAACTTAAAACACAGTCATTCTATAAAATTGGAGAATACATTATGAAACTAACTTTAACCTTATTACTCATATTATCATTATCATCATTTGCTCAAACTGAGCTATCCGAGATTATTAAAAAGGAAGATAAAAATAGCTCAGTTAATCAAAAAAGGAGAAGGAAGAAAGTAGAAATGTGCCAGGAATGCGGTCGTCCAGAGCCTGAGTGTGAATGTGAGGGGGAAGGCCATGGAGTTAAGGATAATGAATAAGGCGAACAAATAAAAAACACCTTTATAAACTAATTTAATTAACCTAGAATGGTCCAGTTATAAATAAACTAACTGGACCATTTCTATGATATTAAATAACTCTATCTCTGTTTTTGTTGCAAGAAGAAGATGGCTCAAGAGAATACTTAGAGATAACCTTCCTTTAATAGCATCTCATAAGATATTTAATAAAATAGATTTTCACTTTGATCCTAGAGATATGAGAGGTCCTTCTTTTCACTTCGCCTATGACCTTGAAAAGGGATTTAATAACTATGAAGAGTTAACCAAGAAGAAGTTACTAGAACAGCTTCCCCCAAATGGTGTCTTCTTCGATATTGGGGCCAATATTGGCATGTACAGTGTATTCTTCCTCTTAAATAGAGAGGACTGTCAGCTCTATAGCTTCGAGCCAGAACCTAATACATATAAGATCATAAAAAAGAATCTTGAAGGTTTGAATGCAGATCATCAGCTCTTTAATTTGGCCATTGGAGAAGTTGATGAAGAGAGAAGAATTTTTACCTCTTCAATAAATGATGGGGGCCACAGTTTTTCTAATACATCAGAAGATAAAGACGAATCCAAATCGAATATCGTTAAGATTGTAAACCTTGATCAGCTTCGAAGAGATTCAAATATCCCCCTCCCTCACGTTGTAAAAATTGATGTTGAAGGCTTTGAACTTGAAGTTCTTAAAGGAATGAAAGAAACCATTATAGAGGCCAAACCATTTCTGCAAGTTGAGTCTAATAATCATGACCTTGGTGAAAAAAGCGAATTCTGGAAATTCTTGAAATCTCTGGAGCCCCATGGTCTGAAGTGTATGGACCCAAGCGATAATAGAAATATTGAGCTATCTTTAGATGAATTATCAAAGATAGCCAAGCAGAAGAATGAAAGGGGCCATCTCCTCTCAGACTACTTTTACTTCTTCACAAGAAAATAGAGTCATAAAGTGCTAAGAGTTCTCATTCACTATACTCTACACTTCATTGCGCCTCTATTTATGGCAAAGGCCTATGATCGTCAAAACTGGAAAAAGGTCTACTGGATTTTCCTAGGAAGTATGCTTGTCGACCTCGATCACCTCCTCTCCTCCCCTATATTTGATCCCGATCGATTGAGTGTTGGCCATCATCTCCTCCATAGCTATCCGGCCCTAGTCCTCTACTCGATAGGACTCTTTCATTGGCGTACTCGATTACTTAGCTTTGCTCTTATCTTTCATATGTTTAGCGATGTTACCGACTTCGCTCTTAAGCTCATTGGCCTATAATTATAGACTTTATCCGGAATATTTTTCCTGACATTCACCAGCATGAATCTTCATTGATATGATTGCTCTATGTCTTGTATGAAGTGTAAACACTATTTTTCAACTTTTGATCCAGCTCTACCTAGAGGTTGTAAACTCTATGGAATGAAGACAACTCAATTCCCGGAGCAAATCGTAAAGAAAGAATCAGGAAGTGATTGTCTGGGTTTTGAAGCTCGAAAGAGTGACAAAGAGTCCAGAAGAGAAGCGACCCAAAAGAGTCGAGATCTCAATGATCCAAGTATGTGGTAGAAATACTACTTCTTAGGCTCCCATCTCTTTTGAGAGGATTTCTTAGATTCATCAACGATGGTGATGTCTATCCCGTCTCTTCCAATATCAATAGATATAGGCCAAACACTGGCCTGGTGAAAGACTTCCTTTCCCTCTTCTAACGAAATAATGAAGGCCTGTTCACCGTGAACACCCTTTTGTAATTTAATAATGGCGTAGGGTGAATCAGAGTTATCTAAGACGATAAAATCAATCTTTTGAAATGCATCAGTTAGTGAGCTCACTTTCTTTTCATATATTTTCTTATTTTCACTATTGAAGAGGCGAATAACCTGTTCAGACTTTTCATAATGAACGATTGCCGTATAGGGCTCTTCTGATAATTCGGCCTTTTGAAAATAGATTAAACCAAGAGATTCAACTTGGTCTAGGCTAACCTCTGCCTGCAGAGATCCACTGATTAAGAGAGTTATTAAAAATGTTATCAAACTAGTCCCAAGTTTCATTATAACACTCCTTTGCGGATTTATTTTTCATGCAAGGTATACAATTATCAAAAACATTTTTTACATACTTGGATTTATTATCGTGATCATATTGAGTAATGGCCTTCTTCAATAATTCGCTATTGGATGCATTAGGGTTTTTCCACTTTGCGTACTTTGCTTCAAAATTAAGTAATCGTAGCGCCACCTCTAACTGAAGGTGGGGATCCCTACTTAGATCTTGGTGAGCTTCCCTAACACCCTTTCCCTGTAAGCTTTGAGAGTATCGAGTTGAATAGGGCAATTGATCGCTATCTGGGTGATTCTTCATTTTTCTAAATGTCCCACGAGTCATTTGACCAAGGCCGTGGGCCGTTGAAACCATATTCTTTGTATTCTTGCAGTATGTATAATTATGGGCCAATGGATTTAGAGATCCCGAAGTTTCTTGAAAAGCAATACACGTTACAAGCTCCGGAGTAATCACAGGAGAGAGATAGTTAGCATTTACCGAATTAGCATAATTACTAGAGCCCCCTCTATCCGTGGAAACTGCTTTAATCGCTTCAAAAGATTCTTTGGCAACTTGATGAATTTTATCAGCACGCTCATCTAGGCTTAAATGACCCCAGCCCGTCTGATCTAGAAGCTCTTCTTCATACCTTCGTCTATCACTTTCACAACTACTTGTTCCCTTAAGAGAGGAGCGCTTACCAATAACTAAATCAAAGGGACTCTCTGGAGAATTCCAAAAATCGGTTTGGTTTTCTCGCACTCTTTCGGCCAGCCCTTCAGGCCTTGCTATAGGTCGCAGTGATGTCGTAAGGGCATTACTTTCCTCTTTGGGCTGATCCTCACATCCAACACAGTGAGGTTCTATTTCCAATAAGGTACCCTTTTCTTCTAAAGTTTGTTTTTCATAAACGAGAGAGCCAATTACTTCTGATAAGCGAGAATTAAGTTCTGCTTGATTATAATTGCCCACACTCGTTCTAAAAATGGGTGGATTTGAAGTGACATTTCCATTCATATCAATCATCTCACCTGCACTATTAACCATTACCATTTTATAGTGGAGCCAATTTCCTTTTAAAACATCATTCACACGAACAACTCCTACTCCTGCAGGAATATGCTGCTTCTTTCCATCTCCATCAATCACCTCGAGAGGCTCACTGAATTTCATAGCAACTGCACGATTGAAATACTTGCGAGAGGTCTGATAGACATCATCACTAATGGGAATATTATCCACATCAACAATCTTCACCTTCGTCGCCCATCCGCCCATATTGTCTTTCTCATATATTTGACGAAGATAGGTATCCTTACCTAATTGAAAGCTATCGTCAGTGGTTGTTGATTCGACGGTAAGGCGATCTCTTACGAGATGAAATGCCGTATCGGGGACATCGTAGGCCAGAGTTGAGTTTAAACTTAAAACCCATAGTAATAGGAGAGAAAAAGCTTTAATCATAAGTCCCTATTCGGACTTTTTTTTTGAGAACTTACTGAATTAATGGGTAATTTAAGGTTTTTTTGGCTAAATAATCGATACTTAAAATCTTAATTTCAACTAGTTAGGGCTTTTGTTAAGAGAGAGTTCAGAGGGAAGATCTTTATTCATCTCAAAGTAAGTCTTCCCTCTCTTTTCAATCATCGCCCCACCCAGACATACTCTCTCACCTGCTATATCGCTATAGAAGACAATACTCTGCCTAAGAGTCACTGCACGTTGGGCTTCACTAAAGGTGACATGAAGAAGACCATTTTCAAAGGATTCAATCGTTGCTTCGACATCTGGTTGGCGATAGCGAATCTTGGCCCCTACTTTCATAGGGAATTTCGCGTTTTCAAGGAAATGGGGATCAACAAAGGAGTACTCACTTGCCCAAAGCTCATCACAGAAAAGCGCTGGATGCATCTCCCCTCGCTCAACGATGACAACATTGCGATCTGTTTCTTTATCAACAACAAACCATGGTTCCCCTTGGCCACCGAGGCCTAGTCCCTTACGTTGCCCTATCGTATAATAGGCAGATCCATCATGCTGCCCCACAACTGTACCATCGAGAGTTTCAAAATCTCCAGACTTTAACTGAAGGTATTGTGAAAGGAAGTTCTTAAAGTTGCGCTCACCAATAAAGCATATCCCGGTCGAGTCTTTCTTATGCTTAGTGGCCAAATCATATTTTTCAGCGATCGCCCTAACTTCAGTCTTCTCAAGGTGCCCAATGGGAAAGAGAACTTTCTCTAAAACCTCTTCCCTCATAGTGTAGAGAAAGTAAGTTTGATCCTTACGTTGATCAACACCTTTCACTAAGTGTGATTTTCCTTCAATGACTTTATGCTGACAGTAATGCCCGGTTGCAAGATAGTCTGCACCAAGTTCCATTGCTTTTTCAAAAAAGACTTTAAATTTAATTTCACGATTACAGAGAATATCTGGATTAGGAGTGAAGCCCGCTTCGTATTCTTCAAGAAAATTCTTGAAAACATTATCGCGATACTCTTTTACAAACTCTACCGAATAATAGGGAATATCCAATTTTTCACAGACCTTAACGACATCTGCAAATTCTTTAGAGGCCTGGCAAACACCATTTTCATCTTCTTCTTCCCAATTTTTCATGAACATACCGATGACATTGTAGCCTTGCTCTTTGAGCACGGCCGCAGTCACAGAGGAGTCGACTCCCCCGCTCATTCCCACAATGACAGTTTTGTTGGTATTTTCTTCACGATATTCGAGATTCATGGGCGGCACTTTAGCATGCTAAAGGGCCCTAGAAAAGCTCTATGTAAGAATGTCCATATATTAAGAGCGCAAAATAAGACTTATCTACGAGGATAACCACCTTTAACCATTACAATTGGAAAGACTACTGTTTAATATCAAAGGCCATTCCCATAATAGAGCCAACAATAAACTCATAGGAGCGATGGAAAGTTCTTATATTGATAATCTCAACAAGGTCTCCAGATGAATGGTAGTGCTTCTTATTAAAATCATTCTCCCAATCACCGGAAAATGTAATTGAGCTCAGCCCTTCTCTCCACAGGCTTACATTATCGGAATTCTTAAACTGATTTGCCTCTATATTAAATTCGACAGAGGGGCTTATGCGATCACCTAGATCAACTAATCGTTTAGCGAGACGATTGTCGTCCATATAACCACTATCCCCTGGTCTTCGAATATAAATTTTCATATTTTGAAATTTCTTTTCTTTATCCAGGAACTTCGAGTCGTGGCCCAACATATCAAGATTCACAAGACCTAAGAATTTCTTATCTTTGAACTCGCTCTTATATTTACTGGCAAAAGCTTTTGAGCCCAAGAATCCGAGTTCTCCCCAATCAAAGAATACAACCCGAATGGTAATGGGAAGTTCGAGCTTAGAGAGAAGTTGCACGAGAGCAAGTGCAATTGTAACGCCACTGCCATTATCATTAGCACCGGGCATTGATACTCCTTCTTGAATCACCATTGTCTTTGTATCTGTAACAATCGTATCGTAATGGGCACCGATCACAAGTATCTCTTCTGGTCTTTGGCCTCCTCTTTTTTCCCAGATGATATTCTGACCTTTAATTGCTTTCTTTGATTCGAGAAAAGAGGTCGTGGACTTGGTAAAATCTAGCCATTTCTTATAGTTTTCATCCGTGGGTTTGAAAGAGCCTTTAATTTGTGAATTAAAGTCATCCCAGTACATTTTCTTTGCTGAATCTACATCGGGATTAAAATGGTCGACATACTTTAAATTATTCTTATCGGGATCAATATCAGATAATGTTTTCAAGATGAACTCTTGGGCCTGTTTATGCCCTGGAGTTCCGACTAAGCGTGAAGGCCTTGAATACTTTACAAAAGCTTTTAGCATATCCATAAGCTCTTCTTTATCTATCAACTTAATATTATGTTTGAGATCATAGAGCTTTGTGGGATTACTTCTTATCTTAGCAACAGGAATATTAAAACTACGAGACCAACTTAGGTGAGTTGAAAGTAAAAGTAAAAGTATAGGAAAAACAAACGCCTTCCCTAAAACTTTAGTGGAGCTAGAACTTGAATTTATATATGTCGATAACCTCACGATCTTCATCTTCGATATCATCCTTTTTCTTGGGAAAGCTCTTCCATGTACCATTATCAATATGGCCACAACTTCTGACCACTCCAGAGCCGATGACTTTTCCAGTCGTTCCAGAGTTATTATAGAATGCTACATATTCACCTTGTGGAATCATTCCTTTGAACTTCTGTTTAAACTCAATTTTTGCATATCCATTATTCAAGAAATAAATATACCCCGGCGTCGCCTTAGCTTTTTCTCTAGTTTTAATATAAACCTCTAGCGCGCGACTAAGATCAGTACCATCTGGACAATATACATTGGTAAGAAGGATCATGTCGTACTCAAGATCTTCTTCCATTCCCACATAGACTGTACCCGCACCATATTTAAAGCCTATCACCATATAGTTCTTATCAATAAGTGGACCGCCTGGATTTTTAATATTCTTTCTTCCTAGAGAGAAGTTATGAATTCCACCATGTTCACCGAGAAAAGCATCATTACGATAATCAATCACATGACCTGTCTTAATCATTTTGGGTGGCATACGATCAGCGATAAAACTTCCCAGTCCTTCTCGATCCATAAAGGCCTTTTTATTTTCATGTTCCAAATATTGAAGTTTAAGTTCTTTACCAATTTTTTCAACTTCTGCTTTTCTCATATCTGAGAGGGGAAGTTTTACGTGGGCCAGAATATCTTCATGTAGATTTGAGAGAAGGTAGCTTTGATCATTATCCAGATCGTGGGAAACAAATATATTTGAGGTATTAGTGGACTGATTGCGAACTATCTTTGCATAGTGTCCAGTTGATATGAATTGAGCTCCTAAAACATCCGCTTTCTTTTTAAGTACAGAGAAAATTAAGCTAGATGCATTTACCTTTGGAGAAAAGCTTCTCCCTCCAACTCGGCTTCCCACAACAAAATCGGTTACACGATCCTGGTATTCCATAGAAGCATCTACGGCATAAAATAATATACCTAGAGCATCTGCTAATTTTTTAACTTCCTCAAGATCACCAATATTATATATTCCCTGAAAAGGGGCCAAATCAATGGGTTCACCATTTTCATCATAGCGCTGAGGAAGGTCCGTAGAGGCCTTCGAGCTGAAGGTTATTCCAAGGCCAATCACATCAAAGCCCTGTCTCTTTAAAAGATAGGCCGCAACCACAGAATCCATATTTCCATTGAATCCGCAGACGATTTTCATACCTTTTGTGGGCTTTATAAATCCTTCCAACTCTACCTCACTGTAATTTTAGTCTATTATAGCAGCAAATAATTAACTGACCTTTCCGATCCAATAAAAAGGGAAGTAATTGCCTCCACATCAAGCACCGCATCATCATAAGAGATAATAAGGCTTAAATATTATTGCCTTTAATCCGATAGGGAGTTGATGAAACCTTTGAGTGATGGTTCTAAACCAGAGATTATTTACTTTGAAAGCCGTGAGCAAAAATCACACGCTACATTAAAGCGTTTTCTCACCTATTTGAAAGTAAAGAAGGTTCCTGGTCCCATTCGCTTCGCTTTCATCGATGAGAAGGGGCCCTTAATTCCCACTCTCAGCTTAAGAGATAATATCAGTTTAGAGTCAATCCCGAGTACTGTAAGCTCTGACAAAGAGTTTACATTAGAAGACTATTTGGAGCGTCGTGGAAATCACGCTCTCACAAGACTCTATAAGAATATTAAATTAGTTGAAGACTTCCCAAGCGTTGTTGATTCGCAGACCTTGAAAATTGCTTCTTTGATTAAAGGTCTATTACAAGATGGACAATATCTCTTTCTCGAAAATCCAGAGCGCTTTCTAGATAAAGAAAATCTTCAACTCTTTATCGAAGCTCTTGTGCATCAGCTCAAAGAAAGAAAGCAAACTCTACTTTTAAAGAGTTCAACTCCTTCTGTCTGGAGTCCTTATATAACACAATGGATAAATGAATCGACTTGTCCCAATACCGGAAAAGTACACCTTAGACCAAAAGCACAAAATGAAAGTCCGAAATCTAATGTTCTAGAGCTTAAGAAGCCTGAGCAAAGAGCTGAAGAAAGTGCTTCGGCCGCGGATTCTGACACCAAAGCTGCATAGCTCCAAAACAATATCCCCTGCCCAACACAAAAATCCCTAATTTTCAATAGTTGACAATAACCTACGGTCAACCAGATAATACTTTATACCACAACAAAACCTCACTTTATTACAAGGATTGACGTCAATGGCCAAGCCAGCAAAGACCGTTTCTAAAAGTAGCAAAAGCTCGTCAAAATCAAAGAAAATCAAGCAAACTCTAAACTTCATTGACGTATTCGCCGGTGCCGGAGGCCTCTCCTGTGGACTTGAGCAGGCGGGAATGAATTGTATTCTTGGTGTTGATTATGACAAACATGCTATGGACACCTTTGCTCTTAACCACAAGAATGCGCAAACCTACTGTGGGGATATTCGTAAACTAACCAAGAGAAAGTTAGAAGAAATCATTGGTGACACTCCAGTTCACGCTGTTGTTGGTGGTCCACCCTGCCAGGGCTTCTCAACTGTTGGAGTTGGAAATCCAAACGATGACAGAAACCGTCTCTTCTTAGAGTTTGTAAGGCTTGTGCGCGTCACTCGTCCCTACTTCGTAGTGATGGAAAATGTTACGGGTCTTGTGGCCAAGAAGAACGAAGATACCCTTAAGGCCATCTTTAAGAAATTCCACTCTCTCGGCTATAATCTCAATATCAAAGTTATGAGTGCTCATAACTACGGTGTTCCTGAAAAGAGAAGAAGAACAATTATCATCGGAACCCGTATTAACGATGAGCCCATTTATCCTGAAATGACTCATGGAGATGACCATGAAGAGCTTGCCCATCCGACAGTGACCGTTGGCGATGTTATCTTTGATCTTGCAGATAAGAGTGGGGCCACTCATAATCATGATGAACAAGCGGCCAGCGTAAAAAATAAAATGGATGCAAAACGCCTGGCCCGAGTCCCAGAAGGAAGAGGAATTCGCTATGAAAGAGATGAGCTGGCCTTCCTTCCCAAATCACTACGCCTCGGAGTGGACTGGAATACCCTACCTGAAAATCGCTTTCGTCAATCAAAGTATCAAAGACTTGATCGCAAAAGTGCAGGTCCTACAATTATGACCCATAGACATAGCTACTTCCACCCTGTGGAAAACCGCTATCTGACGGCAAGAGAAGCGGCAAAGATTCAAAGCTTCCCTAATGACTTTATTTTCTCTGGTCCCCTCTCGGCCCAGTGGCGCCAAATTGGAAACGCTGTGCCCCCACTTCTTGGAAAGGCCATTGGTAGCGCTCTCGTTGAGCTCTTCACAAAGGCCAAAGCAGAAGACCTAGATTTTAAAAAGAGAAAGCGTCCCAATACCACGTCCATTCAATATATAAGAGGAAAGGCCTTCGTCTATAAGAGACCTAAAGAAGCTCAAGCCTAAACGCTCTCATCTTAAGGAAAGTAGGATAGTCCATGAAAGGAATTTTTAATATCGAAGGAACTCAAGTTCAAATCGAACTTGAGGGAGAATCTTGGACTAGAGATCAAAGCGTGAAAGGAAATATTCAACTCACTGCTGGTCATGATTTTTCTAAAGAAATGAGTGCGAACTTTTGCATCATTGATCTTAGAAAGCTTAAGAAGAAAGATCCTAAGGCCTTCCAAGTGATCAAAAGCATTCCCTTTGAAAAAGGTGTGGATACATACTCCCTAGAACTTAGCGCGGAAGATAGCGAAGGTTCCCACTGTCTCTCCGATGGAACTTTTAGTTTGGCCTTACTTATTGGAGATATCACAGCTCCACTTGAGTGCTCACAGCTACAGCTTCAAGTCAAGCAAAGGGCCATCGTTGATGAGCTTCTTAAGCTCTTTGAAACCTTCAAACGCTGTACTATCAAGTCCATCAAAAATAAGAAGAAAGATATCGAAGTCAAAATGACCACCCCAACAAGTGGTGATATGGCCCAAATTGATACTCTGGCCATTCTCATCAATTTCAACTCGAAAAATCCTGAGCAAATTAAGATGACTTACCAATTCCAAATTAAGAAACTCACGGTAGGTGGCGCAGGAGTAGAGACAACGAAAGAGAAATCTAAGTTTGTCCAAACTCTAGAAAAGAATGATTACCTAAGCTTTGGAACTCTAGATCAAGATAAGGCCATGAAGCATATCGATGAGGCCCTTCTCTCTTGGAAGTAAACTAGATTGTTGTAGGATGTGCCTTCTGCGCATTATGAAGATTGAAGAAGTGCCCTTTACTGGCAAAGAGTTCTTGCTTTGCTCCCTTTTCTACAAGCTTTCCTTGATCAAAAACAAGAATCTGATCACAACTTTCAAGAGTTGCTAGGCGATGAGCAATAATCAAGCATGTTCTATTATTCATCACAGCGTCTACCGCCTTGTGGATTAGAGACTCATACCAAGGGTCGATATTGGCCGTGGCCTCATCAAGAATAAGAATGGAAGGATTATTAATAAGCACTCGAGTCAGGGCCACAAGTTGGCGCTCTCCTACGGATAGATTTGCACCAGCATCGTAGACTTGGGCATCTAATCCGTGCTCATTAGCCAGCATGGCCTGCTTTAAACCCGTGATCTCACAGGCGCGGATGATATCATCATCACTAAGACTCGCTTCGACAGTGAGGTTCTCTCTTAGAGTTCCTCTAAAGAGAATGGCATCTTGGCCTACAAAGCCAATATTGGAGCGCAGAGAATTTCGGGTATAAGAGCGGATGTCTTTACCATCAATTAGAAGCTCCCCTTTTTGAAATTCATATAATCGAGAAAGAAGACTTACCGTAGTAGTTTTTCCACAGCCTGTTGTTCCAACAAGCCCAATCTTCTGACCAGCTTCGATGGTGAAGTCTATTCCCTTAAGAACCCAATTCTCTTCATTATAGGCCATCCAAAGATCTTTAAATTCAATCTTCCCTTCAAAATGCTGAGCGACAATGTCACCATCTCGACCAAGGAGGATATCTTCCTCTTCGTGATTGAGAAAGGAGGCCACCCTTTCCGTGCTAGTGAAGGCCTGCTGAATCACATGAACCTCGCGAGCAAGATTCATAATCGGCATATAGAAGCGCTCGGTGTAGCGAATAAATGTTACAAAGAGACCCACTTCCATTGTCCCCTCCATTACCCGAGTTCCACCAAACCAAACAAGTACAAGAAGAGGCGCATTACAAAGAAGAGAGACAAGGGGTCTCGTCCAGCCATAGAGAAAATTGGCCTTAAGATGACCCGTTCTATATTCCTCAACTTGATGATCATACTGCTGCATGGACCAATCTTCAAGGCCGTAGCTGCGAATGACATCAATGCCACTGATGAATTCGGCAAGCTTCGCATTGAGCATACTGCTGGCCTTAGAGAGACGACGATTGGCCGTTCTCACAACTCCACGTGTGGCATAGATAAAGAAAATCGAAGGTATAATACTTAAAATGAGAACTGATCCGAGCTTAAGATCAGTGACCAGCATAGCAACAATAGCAAGAGTGGCCATAAATGCAGAATTAAGGAGACGCCCTAAACTTCCCGTAAAAAAGTTTTCAATACCCTCTACATCATGAGTAACACGAGTAACCACTCGCCCTTGAGGCTGACGATCATAGAAGCCGATAGGAAGTTTTTGAAGGTGGTGAAAGAGCGCTAAGCGTACTGAGTAAATAGAGAGTCCACTATTTAAGCTAATGAGTCTTCGGCCTAACCACATAAAAAAGAGGGATATTACCTCAAGCCCAAGAATCATTAGGGCAAAGCGATAGGACTTGTCAGCTGCAGCAGGGATAAGCCCCTCTTCAACCAATTTCCCCATGAGACGTGCCGAAAAAAGGGCACAGAGTGAACTTCCCATAATAAGGGCAAGCCCCGTAATGATTCCCTTCTTATATTCGGAAGCAAAAACTAAGAGGCGTTTAAAAGAGTTTATATCAGAAAGCGAGAACGACTTTAGTGAATTGTCGTCTTGTTCATCGGCGAGCATGAAGCTCTTGTCAACCTTGAGCTTGTCTTTAGATAGCTTAGATAGCTTAGATAGCTTAGGTGAATGGGATTTCTTTACACTTTTCTTCACATTAAAACTCTAATAAGACATCACAATACTTTAATGTCGATTTTCTATGGGCCACCCAAATAAGGGTTTCATTCTTTAGACTCTGATTAAGAGAAGTGAGAATCTTCTCTTCCGTTATCGTATCAACGGCACTTAAACAATCATCAAAGAGATAGACGGAGGCCTTACGGGCCAAGGCGCGGGCAAGAGTTAGCCTCTGCTTCTGACCACCCGATAAGTTAATTCCCCACTCCCCTAGAGGTGTATCTAGACCTAGCTCAAAGCCTTTCACATCTTCGGCCAAGCAGGCCAACTCAAGATAATGCCAGATTTCCTCTTCACTCATTTGCTGATCGAGGGTGATATTTGCACGAATGGTATCAGCAAAGAGAAAGGCCTTTTGAGCGACAACACCAATAGACTGGCGAAGGTTTTCATGAGAATAATAGGAAAATTCCTGACCTAGAAATTCAATTCCCCCCCTAAAGTCACGCTCTAGCCCCGAGAGAATTTTTATCAATGTCGACTTCCCACTTCCAATAGGTCCTGTTATCCCGAGGCGCTTACCTTTGTGAAGTTCAAAAGAGAGGTTTGAAATCACATCCTCCATGCCATCGCTAAAGCGAAAGGAGAGATCTTCAACTTTAAAAACAATAGGAAGATCTAGCGTATCTTCTTCTTTTTTTACAACGATAGGCCTTTCATGACTTCCTCCACTCAGATGGGGATCTTTATCGGCTTCAAAAATCTCATCGAGTCGTGAGAGACTTGTAAATGACTTCTTCCACTCAGAGATAATGAAGCCCAATTCAAAGAGAGGATCTTGTAGGAGAAAAATAAGCCCTTGCATGGCCACGAAATCACCGATACTCAGAGTCCCATCAAGAACAAAGGGAATCCCCACAAAGAAGAGAACGATATAGCTGATAATCGAAGATGATCCCATGACAGGTATATAACGAAGAGAAGTGAATACAGCATCCAGTCTTTTCAGGCGATATTCATTTGCAATTGTACTGAGCTTCTCATACCAGAAGCCCCCAGTCTGATTGACTCTTTGAAGTCGAATCGTTGATACCACTTGTGTAGTGAGGTCATTAAAGTCACCTAAGTGCTCTTGGGCCACACGATACTTCTCCATTTCCAATGCTGAAAGTTTTCGAATAGCAATGGGTAAGAGAAAGAGAATAGCAAAGGAGTAGAGCGTTAGAGGCAAGTGAATGGTCAACATGGTTCCCAAGGTAAAGATACCAAGGAAGACCACATCAAAAATTCCCACAAGAGTAAAGCCATAGATGAAGCGGCCCGAATTCACATCAGAAGTACTGGCATTCATAAGAACACCTTTGGTGAAGCGCTTCACAAGATCATCTGTTTTGAAATAGCGAACATGCCCCCAAAGCTCAGATTTTAGCTCACTTGAGGCCTTATGAGTTTGCCTCGCCATGGTAAGTCGCCAACCCATACGAAAGAAGAAGAGCAGAACACGAAGGCCAATAATTGTGAAAAAGAGCGCTACAAAAGTTTCTTGTCGAGTGGCCTGTTCAAAAAAAGAAGGTATAGACTCTTTAGCAAAGAAATCCAAAATCCATCCCATAGATCGGGTGACCAGAACTTGAAAGAGATCGGTCATAATGACAAAGAAGAGACCGAAGGAGTACATTACCCAGTGTTTAGCAAGATAGCGTAGCCAGCTCTTTTGAGCGTTTCTGTAATGCTTTGCATGAGTTTCTTGAGCGACCTGAGAAGACATAACAGTATGATAGTCATCTCGCTAAAGATTGAATAGGGAAATGACTGGGCTTTTTGCAATAGCTAAAAAAAGAAGTAAGACAGGGCTTCTCTCACTGTTGTATCTAAGGAATACTTATTTAAATCAAGCTCTTTTTCAACTTGGATCATCAAATCAATCATTAACTCACGGCCCAGATAGGCCCCAGTAAGTGAACTTAAAATAAATTCCAATTGACCATGGCAAATAAGGGCACTGACGCATTGTCCTTTAAAGAACTCAAGACAAAGAACACCTCTGGCCAAAGGGAGCTTAACTTCAAACTTTGGAGTCTCCCCCCAGATCCACTCCCACGAGCTCAGTTCATTCATTTCCTGAATCATTTCATCAGAGAAGTCATCAAGACTCCACTTTTTGGCCACAACTCCAAAAAATTTCTCCACTTTCGATATCCATTCAGAAAACTCAAGAACTCCAAAGGCTTCACCAAGATTTAAAACCGGCGAAGGAGTCGAGTGCACACCTTTTCCCTCAAGCTCCCAGCCATTGGGCAGACCAAGGCAACCCTTTAAGCTCTTAAGAGACGCATCCATAAGAAGGGTTCCATGATGGAGGCAAGTCTCTTTCTTTTGTTTAAAGGCCGAACCAGAAACTTTGAAAATACGATCTTTACTCTCTTTATAAACTAAATCATAGCGCTCATTAGCGCTGACTTCTATTCCCACTGTGGCCAAGAGATCAATCATCAAAGCGAGATTCTGCTTTCGGGGAAGATCTCTTTGTTTATGGATGAAGCAGAAATTCCAATTGCCCAAGTCATGATAGACCGTCCCCCCTCCAGAGCGGCGGCGAACAAGAGAAATACTCTTATTACGAGAGAGAAAGTGAGGCATATTCACTTCTCGCCAAGGAACTTGAAATCGCCCTAAAACAAGGCAAGGTGCATTTCGATAAAAGAAGAGATGGGACTCCCCTTCAAAATTTCCTTGGATTAAATCATTTTCAATCGCTAAATTTTCATAGGGAGAATTAAGTGATGAATAGCTGACACTAAAGGAATCAAGCTGGTATTTTTCTAGGGAAATTTCGCTCATGTGAAAAGATTAGAAGCTCAACGCCTAAAAAGCAACGCCTAAACTTACAGTCAAGGGTACAAAAGACTTAAGCTTTCCAAGTACGAAGTATTCTGAACCAATCGTTAAGTTAATATAGCGACCTTGCCAAAAATAGGCGGCCCCTAAAATAGGTCCCCACTTCTCTTCACCACTGCCGATGACTTTTTGCCCATCAACTTCAATCTGCTTTGCATCTATTCCCTCTTTAAGCCGATTATAGTGTGTCCCTAGTTTTAAAATAGGACCTGAACAGAAGGCCTTCTTTCTTTGATTAAGATAGATATTAAATTCTAGAGAATAGTGATCAAGCCCGGGAATCAGGCCATCCTTATCCGCTCCATAATACTTTCCACTAAAGCGACCATAAAAGAGGGATGCAGAAAATTGGCGATAAAGAGACTTTTCAATCCCTACTTTATTAAGATTTCCAAGATATCGGTAGCCAAGACCTAGACCTAAAGAAGGAGTATACTCTTTACTCTCATCTTCTTTAACTTCATATACGCTAGCGCGACCACTCACTTCTAGAGGTGCAATTGCTGTAGCCTCTGTATCTGCCGAAGCATCAAATTCTTGATGATTAATAGCAGAAGAAATATTGCTCTGCTCACCAATACTTGCTTCATTCATATCAAATGAGCTTTCCGCAGCATAGGATAGATTTAGACTTCCCCAAAGCAGGAGAGATAAAATTATAATTAATCTCATTGGTCAACACTCACTTTTAGATTAAGAAGTTTTGCTTTGGCCTGAAGTACGAATGAAGGGAGTCTTCCCTGTTCATTTGAAATACCAGGAAGAACTAGAGCACGGTTAAATTTAAAATCAATTTTATCAAATACAGTCGTCGTATCAACGGCAACATAGATATCTGTCATTTCAACAGCGAGAGGTGGTGCAATCAGATCATCGCGCATAAAGTAATTATCAATTTGAGCACTGACTCCATTGTGAATCTGATTGAGTTCATCAACCAGGAATTCAAAGCCTCCAAGAAGTTGAACAGGGTCTTTAATAAAAGATTTGGCCTCACGAATTTGTTCTGTTTTCGTGATTTCTGAAAAGGCAAGCATGGCGCCATTTTTTACGACAACATGTTCTATTTCTTCAACTGAAGAATCACTATCTTCTGATCGCTCATTAATGGGAATAACAACACCTCTCTCAGGAAAGATAGAGAAGATCTGAGCAAAGAGTTTTCCATTTCTACGTCCAAAGCGAAGTTTCTTAATTTGAGCAAGAATATCTTCAACTTGTTGACCAACTTCAATACCACCTAACTTTTCAAAAGCATCCACAAGAATAAGGATATCCTTCTGGGCCATCTCATATTCACCAATTTCGGCCATATAACGAAGAACATACATGGCAAGCCCAAGTCCATCAGCAACGGGGTAATCAGCATCTAAGGCCTTGGCCACGTGATAAATATTCTTTGCCACCATGGCCATCTGTTCGCCAGTAAGACCGACTTCACCATAGATTATCGTATCTTCAGCTCTCACGACTTCCGCATTATCCATACTATTGTCCTGAGAGGGAGATCGCTCAAATGTTTCTCTTTGTACATTTGAAAAGCTTAAGGATTCGAGACCACCAAAATAGACTCGTCCTATAGTTAGAGCGACAGCAATAACAAGGGCCACGCCAAATGAGAGATTGAAGTAATGAATAAATTTACTCATATGATTCATCACCTTATTCACCTCTTCCTCCAGCATTCACATTATTAAAACTCTTCATTTTCTTTATTTCAGCAACAATAGAGAATACATTATGGCAATAGAGAGCATCTGAGTAGTAAGTATAATTCCAATCCGTCGGTCCCTTTGAGAGGATATTGGAGTTATTCTCTGCAAACTTTGAACTATAAATGGACATGAGTGGATCAATAAATCTCTCGGCCAATTGTTGAGACTTGAATTTCATATCCATAAGATAGGGAGTATCAAGTCCGAGCTCTTCAATTTTCTCTATTACTTTATCAAGGCCTGACTTTAAGAAATAAGCGGCCGATACAAAGTACATCACTTCAACCCCAGAGCCAGAAAGAAATCGTGAATTAAACTCTCCTGACTCAATGGAGAAGTCAGTAAATATCTGAGCGTTAATAGCATCAACAACTGCAGTATCTGGTTTTACAAGATCATTCACACCAGCATAGTTACGAAGCACTCTATTAAGTCTATGATAAAGAGATAATTTCTTATAATCTGAGTTATAAAGAGATTTATCATAGAGAAAGAGTAGCTCTTCTTTAGAGAACTTTTCTCCGTTAATGATCGAGTCAAAGAGCTCCTTTGAATCCTTCATAATATTCAGGAGCTCGCCCTTATCAACTGCGGCCATATTACCTGAAGTTGAGAAATGAAAACTAATTGAATCATTGGCCTTTGAAACAACGATTCCAACTTCTTTTCCATTGAAATCGTCATTAACTACACTTCTTACATCAAAGGCCGCACTCATGATATGAGGATTGAGTTGAATAAGAAGCTCTTCTTTGTGGGCAAGAAGCTTAGCAAAACGATTAATTTTAACGCCGGCCAATTCAACATTACCATTCACAGAAGCATCCGTTGAGTGAAGGTAGCTCTTTAAGAAATGAAGGACAATCACCTTGGCCTTCTTAGCAATTGAGCTATTTTTAAAATCAATTCCACCTGCAACAAGATTGATTGCTTTATCAAGAATCCCTGTATCACCAGAGAGCTTTAGACCTACATTTTCTAAATCAATGGAGAGAACCTCTTCACCAAAGAAGACTTCTTTTGGAGCAAGAGTGAGTTCTGATTTATACTTCTCAAGTGATTTAACAGAAAGATTGATGATAGCAGAAATGTGGGCCGTCTTCTCAGTCACCTTATAATCAGATGAGAATAAACGGGCCAGTGCCCCTTTCTTTACTTTTTCAATCATCTGAAATGTTATTCCAAGTTTTAGACGGCCATCCTCAGTTGCTCCAATGTTGAGGTCACGAACGAGATTATAAGATTGTTCTCTATCATCTTTAAGTGCACTTCTCGCTTCTTGGAGTTGAATATTTGAAGCATCCGCAAAAATTTTATTGAGAAAATTCTCAAAGTAAGAGAATCTCATCTTTGTGATAAGATCACTTGGAGCAACAGGCTTACTCTCATCAATAGATACAAAATTCTCTGAATTGATCTTTTCTTCTCTTGTATAGAGATCATTAATATAATCTTTTGATCTTTGCCCCACACCAACAGAGGCCTCAACATAGGTCTGATTAAGACCTTGATCAAAGATTGTTTCTAGGTTCCATACCTGAAGATTATTTTCTGAATGATAGATTTTCTCAGCAACTAAACGAGGATCAACTTTAAAGAGAAGAAGCTCTGTATTCTCATCAAAGCGAACAATCTCCTCAAAGAGGTATCTTACCTTGGTCGCAACCTGCTCGGAACCAACCTGATTAAATGGATTCTTTGCAATATCAATTTCCGCCATGGTTAGTAGCTTTGATTCATCTAGGCTTCCTCTTTGAGATGTCGAATACGCATAGACCTGCTTATGAATTTTAGAAATTGTTTCTTTAAAATACTTATCTTCATCCTGATTCTGTGAATCTTGATTTTCCGGTAGTGCCTCAGAAGGCCCTTGCATCGCTAAAGTCGTTAAGGCCTCAACAATGGCCATCTTTGTCCAAGTCACCATAAGGTGACCATGTCCAGAATTCTTAGAGAGATTTAACTTCTCACTTCCCTTAAGAACAGAGAAGTTTCTGATATCAAATCCAATCTCACCATTATCAAACATATGTAAGCGAAGAGATAGCTCGAAAGGCAGGGCCTTATTCCAACGATCTTCAGCAAGACGCCACGGACGGTTCCCCCAATCAATTCCTTCTCCTTCAAGACCTAGTTCCATAAAAGTATTCATATCCACATTCATCATCCCACGTAGAATTACTCCTGGAATCTGAGGCGCTAGTACGACTTCAAGCTCTGCAAAGAGTTGCTCATTTTCAAAATCAAAGTCACGTGCAAAACGAACTCCCTGCTTAATGGCCCTTTGAGATACTCTTTGAGAAAGAAGAGGTTTTTGGCCTCCCTTAACTCCTCCACCTAAAATCATGGCCTCAGCAAGGGCCTCCCTCTTCATCTCCAAAAGACGAGATAGGGCAAAGGACTTAACTTCTTCCTTAGTATTATCGTATCCCCACTGAGGATTTGCTTTAAAAATAGGATTCTCTAGAGAAAGGCCTTCACGAACCTTTCTAGAAACTTCTTTTTTCAAATTAACGAGGTCGCGCTCTTGAATATCTTTCCAAATGGGAAAGTTAAGCTGTGTTTTCGTAACATTGGTATAAGTATAAATTTCTTTAGATAGAGCAACAACGTCACCCAGTTGTTCATAGAGCTCAGCTTGGGCGTTTTCCACACTTTGAGCATCTCCCTCTCCTCTAGCAGCAATGGCCTTAAACCAATTTTCACCAGGAATACCAAGCCCTGCTTCAATTTGAAGCGCTGACATATTAGTTCCTTTGAGAAGAACAGGAACTGCATTCCAGAGACGAAAGCTCTCAAGCGATGCATAGGCCGAAAGGGCCTGAATTTGTGAGAAATCTAACTTTAGGTAAATACTTTGATTGCGAATCATAATCGTTTTTGAATCAAAGAGATGACTTATTTGCATAGATAGACGATTTTCATCAGCAGAGGCATCGGGCATCGGAGCTTCTGGATCTTTTAGAATCCAATCCATAAAAGAGGTCTGGGTAAGCATGGAAGCGAGAAACTGCCCAATGCGTGAAACCCCTGATGTGTAATCAAGTCCACCCACATTAAGTTCAACAATCTTTAGCACAAAGAAGCGAGTGATACTTAATTTCTGCGCCGATGGAAGCTCAATAATTAATCTAAACTTGTGCTCGGCCGTGAATACCTTGCCACCAGCAATAGCATCCATATCATTAACAATACCTTGAGGAATAAGGGCCAGCCCTTCAAGAATGAGAAGCTTTTGGATAGGATCGAGTTCGAAGCGGCTAATTTCCTTTAAATAGCGATCTGGATTTGATTCATTAGCAACAAGATTATCCCTAAGGGCCTGCTCGATAAGAACTGAGGGAAGAGTGAGGCGTACAAGTCCCTCTTCAGAAATTTGCCCCTGAAGTGGATTAACTGTTATTGCAGGGTCACTAACCTTACTGTAAACAGGTTGGACGGCCATCAAAATAATGGTCAGTACACTGAAAAGGATACGTCCTAATTGAATCATTACTTTCCCCTCTTTCTAGTAATTTCAATAGCTTAAAAATATTTAGGCCATTAATTTCCTATTTAGGGATAAATAAATGCAAAGGTTATACCAGAAGTGATCTTATAAGATTTTCACAGAAAGGTATCTTTAGCGATGAAGAAGAAGGGTCCAACTTCGGTATGAAAAAAGCCTAGAAAGACAATGAGGCGAATGGAGAAAAGAAGAAACCAGCGCTTAAAGTGAGTCCCCATCCCTGCTCCCTTGGCCTTATGAACTCTCTTGAGAATAAATCCAAAGAAGAAAAGAATAATATTGATCCCCACAAAAATCATGAGTTTGGGCTTATCGTTAAGAATGCTAAAGAATTGAGGAAGAGCAATAGGGTCCTGAAGGACTCTAATAATGTAATCCAATACCTTGGGATACTTTTCAAAGACGACCCCTACAGGATTGCCAGCAGTTCGTGCAAGAAGATGGCCTCGAAGCTGATCTTCAGACATGGAGCGAAAGGTTTGAAGGGAAGAGTCGACCATGGCCTGCATCTGTTTAGCAGAGGCCTTTGAGGAGACATTCTTAGAGAGCTTTTTAGTTAACTCTTGAACAAGTTTCTGGTCGCCGGAGGAAATGGCCTTTTGTAGCTCCTCTTCTAGTTTTCCTTGTAGTTTTCCTTGTCTCCTTACTTGTTCTGGAGCGAGATCATCAAGGACTTCCTGCTGGGAATCTTTGAACTCCTGAAGCTTACCTTCAAGGGCTTCAATGTCTCTTGCGTCTTCATCGACAAAATCATCGCCCTGAGCATATGTCAGAGCAGATGAGATCAGTAGGAATAAAGCGACAAAGAGATTCTTATTAAGCGTTAGCACCTTGTGCCGCTCCTTCATTTGCTTTATTTCCAAAGCGTTGAAAAAGAAGTGTAACAGGTGCTGCAACATAAACTGATGAATATGTTCCGATAACTACACCAAGAGTAATGGCCAAGAAGAAGTCACGAATAGCAAGTCCACCAAAGAAGAACATAATCCCTGAAATAAAGAGAGTTGTTCCTGAAGTCAGAATCGTACGAGAAAGGGTTTCATTGATTGCATTATCAATTTGGCTCTTTAGAGGAAGGTGCGAGAACTTTTGCTCATGCTCACGAACACGGTCATAGACGATAACGGTATCGTTTACCGAGTATCCGATAACGGCCAAAAGAGCTGCAACTGTTTGCAAAGTAAACTCAGTACCTGTGAAAGCAAAAACCCCAAGGATAATCGCAACATCATGAAAGAGAGCAATAATGGCACCTGGAGAATATTTGAAATCAAATCGTAGACCGATATAAATCATAATGGCGATAAGCGCCCAAAGCATGGCCTGAAATCCAGAGAAGCGCAGTTGCTTTCCGGCCTTAGGACCAACAATATCAACCTTACGAATCTCGACCCCAAGAGATGCGTAATCAGATTTAAGTGCCGCAGATACTTTTTCAGTAACAGCATTGAGGTTTCCTTCATCAGCAGCAACTTTTAGAAGATATTCGTTATTAACGACATCTCCAATACTTTGAACCTGAACTTTAAAACCCTCACCTTTTAGAGTCTTTCTCATATCATTGAGATTAATGGATTGAGCAAATTTAACTTGAATTTCAGCTCCCCCTCTAAAGTCAACTCCATACTGCATTTTGGAAAAAGCAGCAAAGAGTGAAATGGCAACGAGAATAAGAGAGATCGTGGCCGTAACCTTGTAGTGGTTAGAGAACTTAATTTTCGTATCTGATTTAATAAATTCCATCATAATATATAACCTTGAGTTTAATAATCCTTAATAGTCCAACCGCTTAGATCGAAAGATCCTGTCCTTCTGTCTTATTCATATAGAATTCAAAAAGAATCTTACTTACGAAGTATGAACAGTAGATTGTTGCAGCAATACCGATAAGAAGTGTTACCGCGAAACCTCTAATCGGTCCTGTACCAAAGTTGAGCAGACAAAGACCCGCTAGAGCAGTAGTAATGTTAGCATCAATAATGGTCCAGAAAGCATGAGCAAATCCTGTCTCCACGGCCTTGTAATAACTAAGACCACGGCGAACTTCCTCTCGAATCCTCTCGTAGATTACGATATTGGCATCAACGGCCATACCAATCGTAAGAGCGATACCTGCAATACCAGGAAGTGTAAGAGTTGCTTCGAAGGCCACTAGGGCAGCAATTACAAGAACAACATTTAGAAGAAGAGTCAAAATGGCGATTAATCCACTAAGCTTGTAGTACATAAGAATAAAAGCAAAAACGACAATCGCACCAATGATAGAAGCATATCTTGCTTTTGCAATGGAGTCGTGCCCAAGACTTGGACCAACTGTTCTTTGCTCTTCGAAATCAAGCTGAACAGGAAGGGCACCCGCTCTCAAAACAAGGGCCAGATCACGTGCTTCTTTCATCATCTTATTAAAGCCACCAGCTCCAAGAGAGATTTGAGCACGTCCACCACCAATTCTTTCGCGAATAGAAGGAGCAGAATAAACATTTCCATCAAGAATAACCGCCATACGACGGCCAACATTCTTTGCCGTTAGCTCTTCAAAGATCTTTGCCCCTTGAGCTTTAAACTCTAGAGATACATAGGGCTCATTCTTTTGTTGATCGATTTGAACACGAGCATCTTGAAGCATGTCACCGTTGAGCTTACTTACATCTTCAACAACATAGGGAACCATATTAGTGATTTCATTCGTTGTTTTAGAGACAGTCTTTTCAAACGCCATGGTGAAGCCAGAAGGAATGAGCTTCTCTTGAACGAGGTAGTTATTAAGAGTTTTAAGATAATCAGAGAAGCGAATCCCTTTCTTATATTCAATTCCACTCTCCTTGGCCTTAGATAGCCATGAAGTCATAGTCGTTAGACCAATTTGATCGTTCACAAGCTTAAACTCAAGCTTGGCCGTCTTACCGATAAGCTCTTTAGCTCTTTCAATATCTTTAACACCAGGAAGCTGAATAACAATTCTATCCGTCCCCTGAGAAACAATCTCTGGCTCAGTTACTCCAAACTCATCAATACGATTACGAATAACTTCAATTGATTTTGTTAGGGCCTGATCTTCAATGGTTGTCTTTTGAACTTGAGTGAGGCCGTAGAAGAGCTCTCCTCCTCTTTCCTCAGTTAGCCTTAGGATTGATGGGAAGAATTTCTTAACCTGCTCTTCAGCAGCATCAACTTGAGAAACATCATCGACAATTACCGAGTACATAGGGTCGGTAATATCATCTTTCTTCAGTTGTCCGGCGGATGCCTTGATTCCATTATCGTTGAGGATATAAGCAATCTTATTGGCATATCCTTTAACTTCGTCTTCGTAAACTTTGTTGAAGTCAATACCAAGGATCATATAAAGACCACCCTGAAGGTCGAGACCTAGAGTAATCTTAGACTTCACAGGAAAGCTTGATTCTTCATTGAAGTCCAAGGCCGTGGGAATGATCATGGAAATAGAGATAAGAGAAACTACGATTAGTAAGGTAAACCGGATCCACCAGCTTCGTTTCATGAGAATAACTCCCTCATTTAAAGGTGCGATAAAAGAGTCGAAATGATTTCATTAAATCAAAATAAAGGGAACCAATGTCCAGAGAGGGCATTTTTCCATCCATAGATGATCTAGCTTAATCCATTAAGACCAACAATTTGAAATTATAGGGGAATAACAGACCTTAAGGCAATGGGAAAAGTTCGGGTTTTTTAGAGCAGAGCGTATAAAACCCTAGTAGGGAGAATTATGCATCTTTTTTTGGTGAAGACTTATTGCCCTCAACAGAGTTTTGATCTTCTTCGCTTGAAGTTTCATCGCTTGTTAGTGCGCTGTGATGTTCTTCTTGAGTTTCTTGTTGATTTTCAGGCCGTGCTTCTGACTGCCCTTCTGTTTGACTTAAAGCACCATCAAATCCAGGATGCTCCACACCATCAAACTCAGGGAACTCTTCAAGCTCATGATCCTCTTCAGAGTCAATATGCCCAATAGTAGCTGCAATCTTGTGAGACTCATCTTCACTATTTGTAGAATTATTTGTAGAGGAAATATCTTTCTTCATCTCATTGGCCTCTTCATGAACTTGGGCCATGAGATCATCCTTGGCCTTTTGAAATTCACGAAGACTCTTGCCTAGGCTTTGGGCAAGCTCAGGCAATTTCTTGGGGCCGATAAAGATAAGAGCAAAGACTAAGATAAGAAATATCTCTCCTGCACCTAATCCAAACATACGGCCTCCAATTTAATATGCTAATTACTTAGCAGATTCTTTCTTTTCAAATAGTTTACTTGATAAACCAGCAATTTGACTACGGAGAACTTTTACCTTGGCATTTTCAGAAATTTCGAGAGTGATTACTTTCTCAGTCATCCCAACAATGGTCCCTAGAATACCGAAGCTTGTGTAAACTTCGTCACCTTTATTAAGAGTTTCAAGCATGGCCTTTTGGTCTTTTTGTTTCTTGGCCTCTGGACGAATCATAAAGAAATAAAAGATTACCCCGATGATTACGATAGGAAGAAATCCTTGAATACTTGGAGCTCCCCCTGCAGCTTCTTGAGCAAGAGCAGAAGTTGAAAGAAGAAGGGCCGCAATAGTCATAAGTTTTTTCATAGGTTTTATCCTTTAAGGTTATTTGGATTCTTGAGTGTAAGAGTTATAAAACGACTGATAATACTCGTCAAACTTTCCTTCTAAAATGGCCGTACGCGCCTTTTTCGCCATGTCTAAATAAAAGTAGAGGTTATGATAAGTTATCAATTGTCCTGCCGTATACTCACCTACGTTAAAGAGGTGGCGCATATAGGCCCTTGAGTATTTCGTGCAGGCCTTACAAGAACAATTCGGGTCCATTGGTCCTTGGTCTTCTTTAAATCTTTCATTCTTAATATTTATAGGCCCCTGACTGGTGAGAACTTGTCCGTTACGAGCGTTTCGAGTGGGAAGCACACAGTCAAACATATCGAGCCCATTTTTAATTCCCGTAAGAACATCAAGGGGCTTTCCTACCCCCATAAGGTAGCGGGGCTTATGGGCCGGCATGGTTGGACAGAAATCACGACAAAATTCAACCATCTCTTCATTCTTCTCCCCTACACTTAGCCCACCAAGAGCGTATCCAGGAAAATCCATCTCCACTAAGCGCTCCATACACTCGGTACGAAGGTCTTTATGAAGGCCACCTTGGATGATTCCAAAAAGATTTTGATGAGGCTTAAGCTCATAGTCTTTACATCGCTTGGCCCACCTCAAGGTTAACTCCATACTCGTGCGCAAGCTGTCTTTTGTCGCAGGAAGGGCCGGGCACTCATCAAAGGCCATTACGATATCACTGCCAAGGGCCTTTTGGATCTCCATAGATTTCTCTGGCCCAATCATATGGCGAGAACCATCAATATGACTTTGAAAGACGACTCCTTCTTCGGAGACTTTATTGAGAGATGAAAGGCTAAAGACTTGATAACCACCAGAGTCGGTAAGGATTGGTTTTTGCCAATTCATAAAGCCATGGAGACCACCACCAACTCTTTCGATAAGGTCATGACCCGGACGAAGATAGAGGTGATAGGTATTTCCAAGAATAATTTGGGCCCCAATTTCTTCAAGGGAATCACTATCCATCGTTTTTACTGAAGCTCTTGTCCCCACCGGCATAAAGATCGGAGTTTCAATCACCCCATGGGCCGTATGAATTTTACCGGCACGGGCCTGTCCATCAGTTTTTTCTAATTCAAAGAAACTCATGATCTTCCTTTATTTAATATTTTCTTGGGATCTCTTAATATCAACATAGCATCACCATAGCTGAAGAAGCGATACTTCTGGGCCACGGCCTCACGATAGAGCTCTAGTGTCGTCTCTCTACCAATGAGCGAGGAAACTAACATAAGAAGTGTACTTTCAGGTAAATGAAAATTAGTAAGTAAGGCCTGAATACTCTCCACGTGCACCCCGGGGTGTAAGAAAATCGAAGTATCCTTCATCTCACCTGGATTATAGCTCATTCGATCTGGCCATAAACTCTCAAGTACACGCAATGAAGTCGTTCCCACCGCAACTTTATAGTCACTCTTGAGAATACTTTGCCAGTCATCAGGAGAGACAAAGTAGTTCTCACTATGCATGGTATGTTCACGAATATCATCGGTCTTAACCGGGAGAAAAGTTCCAAGCCCAACATGAAGAGTTACAAAATTCTTAGAGATTCCTTTATCCCCTAGCTTCTTAAAAACTTCATCAGTAAAATGAAGTCCCGCAGTAGGTGCTGCCACGGAGCCCTCTTCTTTCTTGTCTTCTCCGGCGTAAATCGTCTGGTAGTGGCACTTATCGAGTTCATCAGACTCTCCCCCTCTGATATAGGGAGGAATAGGAATCTTTGCATCATTGGCCAAAACTTTCTCTAGAAGCTCCCCAGATGATAGGGAAATCTTATATCCACCAACTCCGGGTGACTCAACGATTTCAGCACTGAGTTCATCACTAAAGATAATTTTATCACCAATATGTTTCTTACCATTGGATTTTATCAGACAAGGATAAAGACCCGATTCATCGGCAACTTTAGAGAGAAGAAAAACTTCAACCCTTCCCCCCGTTGTCTTGGTGCCCATGAGCCTACAGGGAAATACTTTCGAATTATTGAGAACCAGCTTTGCACCATTGGGCAGGAATTGATCAAGTTCATAGAAATGAGAATGAATAATCTCATCACTGGCCTCATTATAAACAAGAAGTCGTGAGTGATCCCTTGGCTCACATGGCCTTTGGGCAATTAGCTCTGAGGGAAGCTCGTATGAATAACTCGATAGTAAATGATCTTTCATTATAATTTATTGATTTTATTTCGTTTATACGGCCCATTTATGACACATATAGTTTAAATCGAAAAGTCATTTTTAGCTTTGTCTTTGCTTGACGGGCCCTCTAGAATGTCCTCATGATCGATCTTATTATTTATACCATTGTGCGCCTATTAAGCTGTACTTATCGCTACCGTGTTCAAAATCCAGAAGTCTTGGATCAGGCCCGTAAACTTTCCCCTTCGGGAGGATACCTCTTTGCAATCTGGCATCAGAACTTATTTCAAGGCATTACCGCTCAAACAGGAACACAGCACGTGGTGATTGTTTCTCGCTCAAAAGATGCTAATCCAGTGGCCTTCACCTGTAGACGTCTGGGCCATGTTGTTTGTCGAGGGAGCTCCCGTTCAAAAGATGGCCGAGACAAAGGCGGCAAGATCGCAATGGAAGAGATGATTGGGGTTTTGAAGACGGGAATTCCTGGCGCTGTAACCGTTGATGGTCCCAAGGGCCCGGCCAAGGAAGTTAAACCGGGAATTATTGCCATGGCCAAGAAGTCAGACACCGCAATAATTCCCTACGCACCCATAGCGCAGTCTTACTGGGAATTTAATAGCTGGGATAAATTTAGATTACCTAAACCCTTTTCCATTATCGATATCCACTACGGCGAACCTTTAATTATCGGAGAAGAAGATATCTCTCTTTATCAAAGAGAATTAAAAATGCGCTTAGACCTTCATCCTTAAATCTTAACGAAGTGATCCTGTTTTTATGAAAATCCTTACTAGAATATTTTTAATCACTATCACTCTTATGGGTTGTACGGAATCCAACCTAAAGAAGAGCGAGAGTAATTTTCAAAAAAATCAAAGTTACTATACTCAACATGTTCAGCCTATCTTTGATCAAAAGTGTGCGGCTTGCCACTCTTGCTTCAACTCTCCTTGCCAACTCAATTTATCTTCCTATGAAGGGGCCACAAGAGGGGCCAATCAGATTAGTATATACGAATTTCCAAAAATAAAGGATCGCAACCCCACTCGACTCTATATTGATGCCTACAACACCAAGCAATGGCGAAAGAAAGGATTCTACAGTGTCCTTGATCGCAGTGACGGAAAGAGTCTAATGGAGACAATGATCAATGATCTTCCAGGAATCGAATCCCAACTTCAAAAGAAGTACCATTCAGAAAATAGTCGTGTTTGCATTCCAGATGCCTCTAAAGAGTCCCTGCAAACCTATAAGGCCGCCAATCCTGCGGGACGTATGCCCTTTGGTCTGCCCAAACTTTCTCCACAGGAGAAGAAGGTCATTTCCAATTGGATTGACTTAGGAGCTCCAGGGCCACAAACCCATGAATTAGAAGAATCACTCATTGCCCAATCTGGCCTAAGTGATGAAATAAAAAAGTGGGAAGATCTCTTCAATAGTAAAGGCATGAAGGCCCGTCTCTCTAGTCGCTATATCTACGAGCATCTCTTCTTGGCCTCCATCTACTTTGAATCGCAACCAGAGGTATTCTTTAGAATCACTCGATCAAAAACACCATCAGGGCCCTTCATTGAAGTTTCGACCTCTTTTCCCTTTGGTGATCCAGAGGGAGAATTTACTTATCGTCTGCGTCCTATAACCAATACAGTGATGCATAAGTATCATATCCCCTTTCCTTTAAACGATCATAAATTACAAAAGTGGAATCAATCTTTCTACCAGGCCAAATGGAAATCTATTCCTAAGAAAATGCCTCCCTATGGCAGAGCTGGGGCCAATCCTTTTAAAACCTTCAAAGATATTCCGGCCAAGGCCCGCTATCAATTCATGTTAGATGAAGCTGGATACCATGTAATGACTTTTATTAAAGGTCCGGTATGCAACGGTCAAACTGCCCTCAATGTAATTAATGATCATTTCTGGGTTCTCTTTATTGACCCCGATAAAGATGTTCTCTCCAATCATCAAAGTACATACAACCAAGTGGCCAATACCACCATGCTCCCTTCTCAGGTAGAGCCGACTCTTAAACCATTTATTGGCTTTCGTAAAAAGTATTGGAAGTCTGTACAAGAGAAATTCAATTATATGAGAAAGGAATCCCTTTCTGAGCAATGGCTGTGGCAAGGGCTGGAAAAAAATAATAAAAAAAATGAGCGCAACACCAGTGCCCTACTTACCGTTTATCGCCACTTCAATAGTGCAAAAGTTCTCAGAGGACTTCAAGGGCGTATGCCAAAAACAATCTGGGTTCTTGATTATCATATTTTTGAATCTATCTACTATAATCTTACGGCCAGCTACAATGTCTTTGGCCCACTTATGCACCAACTCCATTCACGTCTCTATATGGAAATTTCCAGAATTGCTTCAGAAGACCTCTTCTTAAGTTTTCTTCCCAAAGAGACCCGTATCCCACTTCGAAACAAGTGGAGTGAACAAGTTCCCCGCAATAAAGAGTCTATTTATAAGAGAATTTTTGATTTCGTAACTGAGGAAACGGAAGAGAAAATGAAGTTTGCCTATAGTTATCAGGGAGAGAAATTAAAATCAACGATCAAGCTCGATACAAAAGACCCTAAGCAAGATTTTGTAGATAAAGTCGTCTCAAAGTATTATAGCCCGCGACAGATAAATCCACGTGGCTACCCCTCCGTTCCAGCAGAGCTTCAAGTGATAGAGAGCTTTAGTTCTCATAAAATTTCTAAGTTTCCAGATGCGATGCTCTTGCGTGTAACAAGGGAGTCTGGAAATGACGATGTGTACACTATTATTCGCAATAAAGATCACTACAATGTTTCCATGATGTTCTTTGAACAAGATCGTCGTAGAGAAAGTGGAGATACGATTGATATCGTAGCAGGAGCAGCGACAAGTTATCCCAATCTCTACTTAGTGGTTCCCTATGATAGATTACCCGACTTCTCTAGAAATCTGATTCAAACTCATTCTGCAAAGAAGGTATTCTCCATTCTAGAGAAATACTCCATCTCTCGATCGCATATTGATTTTTGGAAGCATCACAAGTGGTTCTCTGAGCATACCCTAAACCCTCTTACCAATGAGAGGGGTCTCTTAGATCTTAATCGTTATATGGGCCTTTATTAAGAGTATAGCTTGCAAAGGCAAGAGATAAGAGCGAAAATAATACTATGAAGAAAATGATTTTCTTAAGTATCACTATGCTCACGACAGCAGTGCAAGCGAACTCCCTGAGCAAAAGGCTTTGGCGTGAACTCGAGCAGGCCAAACACAAAACTGAAATTGAGAAGATTAAAGAGCAGGATATGGCCTGGCTTGAAAACTCCAATAGTCTGGATATCGCCGATGAGTCTGTTGATCAGGTTATGGCCGAATTTAATCGCTCCAAAAAAATGTCGCCTACTTCAAGTGAAGACTCCATATCTTTAAAAATGGCGGCCCCGAAAAGAATTCAAAAGACCCCTAATGCCCACTCCATGAAGGCGCCACAATCAAAGAAGAAGGCCTCCTTTCCTCTTACACGTGAAAGAAGTCGTTAATCATCATAGAACATAAATAACTGATAATACGTATTTAAGTAAGGCGATCAACCTAAAACTTAAAGTCTGATCCTTTTTGTCCGATAAATACCAATAAGGTGAGGAATATTTATGAAAAGTTGCGGATTTACGAAAAGACATTACTTTATAACTCTAGTGACTCTTTTTGGTCTCATGGTCCCTATTCAGGCCATTAAGGTTAAGGATCTTTCCCAATCCATTGCCTTAGTAGCAGGAGAAAAATTAGACCTCAACAAAGAATGGATTAAGTATTCCTCGCAAAAAATTCTCAAAAAAGTAAGTAGCTATCCCTTTCTAGAACATAAGAGTCATCAAGGACTCATGGGGACACTTAATACAGAAGTTAAATATTATAATAGTGAGAGATCAGGAAAACTTAGCAAGTGGTTTAAAAACGAATGTAAGAAGCTTGAAAATTTCTATCCAAAAAATAATTCAAGCATCCGCTACGATGAGGACAAAGTTCTCTGTGTCGTCGAATTAAAACCAACAGAGAAATCTAAAGGTATGATTCAGTATATGAGAGCAAAGAGCGCTACTCAAAAAGCGAAGACAAAAGCATCTAAGGTCTATGTCTATACCTATAACTTCTTCACTCCCATGACGAATCAAAAGTCTAAGAAAGTAAGTTCATGGAGTGATATGAAGGCCTCTGTCTCCAAACTCATGGAGGCCAATTTATGAAAATAACTATGAAAACTCGAAAACTAAATATTCTCTCTCTTTTATTCGCCCTACTAAGCTCAAGTGTAACTCACGCAGAAAGTGCAAATATTGGTGACCCAGGAGGATGTCCTTTTGAAAACTCAACCAATACTAGCGAATCCATGGCCAAAGTGAAGGCCAATCTTCAGGCCCTGGCCGGAAGCTCGGATGCCTGTGGTGAGTCTATTGGTTCAAGTGCAGCAAGTTTAACGAGTCTTCTTGATGGAGTTCTTGAATCCAACTTCCCCGTAACAGAAATTGATGTGGATGGTAGTACGACATTAACCTGTGATAACTATGTCGCTATTTTGGCCAAGGAAAAATCTCTAGCTCTTGAAGCGAAGAATAATGAATACTTTGTGGTGGGAACTGACTTTCTAACTCGCTATCAGCGTTGTGAAATTTTCACAAGGCCTGAGGAGGATGTGAACCCAGAGGATTTAGATGAGGATTATAGAAATTTGTCACAATCTCAACGCTATGATCTCTGTGTAGATAATATCTATCAAGAGACTTTCTATCGTAAAGTTGAAGAATGTGACATCGTTGAAAACCTAGAGTATGAAAATAATAAGAATCAGGCCTACCGTGACCAGATCACCCAAGTAACCGAGATGGCCACCAAGCTTATTTCTTCTTCAGAAGGATGTAGTAGCCCAGATATTTTAAGAAATATCACTCAATCCATCATTCCTCTTATCACGACTCTTGGTACCTATAGTGTGGCCGGTCCCTTCATGGGAGCAGGTGTAGCCCTCGGTGGTCACCTTGCTTCAGCGCTTGTTGATCGCTTCTTTAACACTGACGGCCCAAATGAATATATTGATCTCTTGGAGGGCGAAGAAGAATGGAAGGACTTAAACTGTCTCTACTATCAAGTGCAAAACGAAGCACTCGCCTGTAATGCCCCAGACTATAGTGATATCCCAGTCGTGGAGCAGGAAGTTTCCTGTCAAGGACAGCGAGAAAATGACATCATCGATGATCTAGCTTCCCTCTCTCAAATTGTGAAGAGTTTATCAGAGGCAAACTCTCCCCTAGCAAAGGCAGAAAAGGCCGATGAATTAAGAAATTTTCTCAATAAAGAAATCATGTATCCAGATGGATCTAAGAAGCTTCCCATTTCGGAGTATCTCAAAGAGGTGGCCACTGGATTATCTTCCGATCCCACCAAGTCTGCAGATCTCTTTCAGGCCGCTCGCTTAAATAAAATTTTAGGCAATATTGATGAATACAAAACTCTTACTCAGACTCAGCCCATTGATCCAGAAAAAGTCATGAAGAATAATGTTGATCTCTATGGACTTGTTAAGAGTGATGCAGGAGTATTTGATCTTACCGACACTGTTTCTCGCTACTGGAATGCCCAAGAACGAGGTTATTCTTCAAGTATGATTGGAAGGCTTAAGGCGGTAGAGAGTCCTTCTCCTCTGACAAGAATTTTGCCTTTAGATGAAAAAGATATGCAATCCTCCGCTTCTACAAAAATTGCTCACGATGCACTTGTGGATCTCTATAAGGGAAAATTTGAAAAGCGTCTTCAGCGTCAGCAAGAAACTTACCTGAGTAACCGCAAGACCAATAAAGACTCCCAGCGAAATGGTAACCTAGATTATATCATTCCACTCTTTCAATCCTGTGCTTTGAATGCAGGTATGTTCTACTATGGTGAAAGAAATCAGAATGTTCACAGTATGAACCTCATTCAAAGTCCATCTGAGGAATACAATACCGTATGTGCAAAATTTCATTGTCCAGATGGAAGCTTATTGCCAAAGTTTAAACCGGATACAAGTCCTGGGGCAGACTCGTCAGGAACTCAATTTAAGCGTTATCAATGTGCGGTTAAGGCCCAGTATAATTCTATGTATAAAAAGCTTGTCAACAGGTATAAGCGCACAGGAGATATTTGTCCTGTTCCTACAAACTCAAGAGATATAGCGCGAGATGGAAGTAGAGTGAGAACGAATGCGCCTTTGGCCGATGTTCCCAGTCAGTACGCAACTCCTGAAGAAAATGTTTATCAGGCCTATGATCCGGATAGAATACCTTATACGAATCCATCAAGCGAAGGAGGCTTCTTCTCGGCGATAGGAAATTTCTTTGGTGGAATGTTTAACTTCTTATTTGGCTGGCTTAAGTGATCCCACTTCATTTTGAAGACCTTTCACTTCATCAATAATCATTTTGATGTAGTCGGCCTCTTCTAAGATTGATTTATGAAGCTCTTCATTCTTTTTCAGAGTTTCTTTAAGAGAGGCCATCACTTTGGCCTTCTCTCCCTTTTCAATTCCTAACTCTTTCCAAATGGCGACTCTCTTTTTAAAGGCCTTACGAAAGCAGAGTCCCTTCGATTTATTACACTCCATCTTATTTTTTCCCACGAGGTCCGTACATTGAATCTTAGCACAAGCATCGAGTTGCTTTTGAAGATCCTTATCTACTTGCGCATGCAACGCAGTTGATCCGAAAGAGAGAGCGAGTGTAGAGATATAAAGGGCGAATTTTAGTTTCACGGATAATTCCTAGGGTTGAGTTAAGGAGATTATACCGCTGTTTGGGAAGTGGATTCAAGGGCCATCAAAAAGGATTGGACAAAATGATTGAGGCCCTTGAAGCCACTTTCAAAGCTAACTATAGTCCTATAGAGAGCAGTGAGTATTTAATTGTGTCAGATTACAATAGAGGTAATTGGAAAAAACTTCCAAATTCATGGGCATATTTCTGAGTGATCATCCCGTAGCCTGGGTACTGAACGCCATCAACCTCAAAGCGGCTCCCGAAACTCTCAGTTCCCCATGAGTTTTTAAAGTAATAAACTCCACGATAGGTGAATGTTTTAAGTTCACCATTTTCCATTAGCTGAGTAACTGTAACTTCACGCTCATCATCGTAGCCTACAATCACAACCGAATGTCCGGCAGGCTTCTTGCGAGAAGCTCTAAAATCAACAGAGCCAGGCTCTGGATAGCTTACGATTCCCATGGCCCAGTCATCAGAATTAGTGGGAATTCCTTGAGCAATCCCCGCACCGTGGTTCCAAGCACCATAGAAGAGCTCTATCCCCATCGTTAGGGCAGATCCCCTTCTCAAGAGTTCTTTAATTTGACTAACCTGAGGCACGTTGAAATAGCTATGACGAGCTCTAAGGTAAGTGGCCTTATTTAAGAGAGCTTCATTTCTCGCCTTGCTGAATTCAGGATCATAGTAAGGATTACTTGAATGATTATAATTAAGAGTCATTATCGATTGTAGAAGAAGCGCCGGATCTCTTTGAACTAAGAGACAAGACCTATATTCCCTTCCTAGCTGACCTTCTTCTGTTTTGAGAAGATGTCCACAGTGCTCATCACCCAAGGATGGATCAAGATTCCAGTCACGAGTGTCGTAAGGAAAGCTCTTCTCAAAAGGAAGGCCATAGGCAAGAATCAGGGGAAAATTCATCATTGATGACGAGCCATCCGTTGTCCTTCCACGAACAGCAAGATATTCAAGATACTGCTCGGAGAAGTCAAAATTAATGGTTTTGCCTAAGCTCATATACTTCTTCTTAAGAGCTGACTCCGCCAAGGCCGTTGCTGAAAAAATAGAACATGTCCCTCTTCTGCCCTGAGACTTAACAGGAGTTTGATATTGGATATGCTCGTCAAAAGAGCTAGCACTTATTCCAGACTTATTGCCGAGCTCATCGACTTGGGGGTGAATCAGATCTGTATATAGAGGATCAAGTGGTGGTGTCTGAGAGGCCATAGTTGGTGCAGACAGTGTCATGCCCAACGTTATTATAGATAAATAGTATTTTATTGATTTCATAAGCCCCTCTTTCTTTTTTGTACGTACGTATAATTTTTGTGCAAAAATTGTCATTCGTCAAAAAATAAATGAAAAATAATTAGGCGCTATCTATCCGATATTTTTGGAAAATACAAATTACGCTCTGGCCGAACACAAAATTGTCTACTAAATGATTAGACCTTAAATATTTTTCACAATTGTGAATTCCATTGGCGAAGGTCTTCTCCAAGGTATTAAGATAATTGGAAACCTAGGATTAATTTTAATATGAAAAAGCAGCTATCCCTCTTTGTAATCACTCTCCTTTCTGTAATGCTCATCCAACCGATGGCCCTGGCCCAGAATGCTCAGAGTTGGAGTTCAGAGTTCTTAGGTCGTATCGATCAATCTATTGGTCAGGAATGGGAAAATGCAGGAGAAAAACTTTCTGCATCTATTTTTGAATCCATCACAGACCAGGAATTCTTTAAGACTAAAGTTGTAGGAGAGCTATCGGCTTCCTTAAAAGTTCAAAGAAAAGTTTATGACAATCACGATATCCTCGATACGTGGACAGTTATTGATATTATGAAAGCTCCTCTCTATCTTCCCATTCCCCTATTATCTGATGATATGGATGTTATGGGAGGTGCTTTTGGAGCAAAGCTTGCTCTTAGCCTAAGTGGTGTTGCTTACAATATACGTCAAGTAAAACCAGCGGCTATGAATAAGCTCTTAAGAACGACTGAAATCGAAGAGAGAATTCTTGAGGCCAAAGAGCTTGGTGATCAAATCGTTGAATTTGGAAAACAAAGTAGTGAAGATGATAAGAATCTTGACCTTGATAATGATGACGAATACGGTGATGAAGATGAAGACGACGACCAAGGAATCATTGACGCCATCAAAGACTTCGCTTTCTGGAATAAGAGTAATCCCCAAATGCGGGCCCGTTACAGTAAAATCTGGAAGCTCCTCACCCATCCCCTGTCTATTCCTTTAACACAAAAGGCATTTCAAAGATATCCTGTAGGCGATGTCTCCAGCTACGGTGTGGAAGGCTCAGTTCAAGTGGGTGTCAGTGTTGGCTGGGATCAGTTTGAAGTTGCGGGACTTGATCTCAGTAATGCTTCTGCCGGAATCGGAATTAGTACTTATCTAAAAGGCGATTTTCGTATCAGTATTCTCAAGGAAAAAGAAGATCAGGCCATAGTTAAGCTTACTCGTGTAAGAAATAAGGGATCGGCCATTACACTAGGAACAGTAAAGCTTGAGCATGAAATTTTTGAAGGCTTCGTTGTTCTTGGCCAAAATGTACTCAATATTAAAGAGCAAATTATCCCCTTCTCCCTTGTCTTTAATAGAAATCAGTCCGATCAATTTGATATCTCCTATCGATATGACTTTAATAACCCAAGAGCAGTTAAGGCCTATGAAAAAGCGGTTCTTGGCCGCTTTAAATTAAGTGAGTCTTTATCTCTTGAAGAAGGCTCAGGGGTAACCCGTGCCACAAAGCGCGAGCAACAAAGAAATAGCTATACCCTACAAAATAAAGTGAAGCTCTCTCTCATCTTTGAAAGTGCAACTTCAAGTACGAGAGCAAAGACAAAGGCCATCATCACTCTTGGCGATAAAAAGCATCACCTCTTTAGCTCAGAGAATATTCAATATAAAGGTTACGATACACTTTGGGGCACATCTGAGGCCAAACACCATAGTTTCATAACCTCAGTCGTTCTCGATAATCCAGATCGCTTTGTACCAGAGAATGTATCCCTACGAATTGAAGGAAGAATTGAAGATTCTGATACTTCGGCCAAAGAGTTGGCCACTTACTATTCAGAAGTTGAGACCGCGCTTCAAAAAGAAATGCTCTTTCCTCGCCCACCGGCCTATAACGTGAAAATTGATTGCGACGAACTTCAGCAAAACCTTGTCTTTAGCTACGTTAAAGAGCAATGCCTTGAGGAAGAGGGAAAAAAGAGAGAAGAAGAAACCAACTACGGAAGAACTTCTTTCTACTATCAGCTGAATCTAAACTATAAGCAACTTGAGATCATCAGAGAAACCAGTAAGAAGAAAATGTGGTCAGCTCTTGAGCAGGCCTATGGAGTAAAAGCAGGAAACTGGTCTTCAAGCTGGAAAAGAGGCCTTAGCTTTCTCGTAAGAAGTCCACTTACATTACTTAACGCTCCACTATACTTGGCCAACTTAAATATCCCGGCCGGTGGAAAATTTCTATCAGCGGCTAAATTCTTCAGGGCCTGGAAAGACCTCAAAAAGGTAGAAGACTCAAAAGAGTTTATTACGGCCTTTGGCAAGCTCTTTAGAACGGTTCATTTTTCAGCAGAGATTGTTAAGGTGGTAAGAATTCTTACCTCTCATGAGTCAATCCCTTATTACTATACGGCGAAGGCCGAAAGGCTTTGGGGACAAATGTCTTCATCGGGAGATACTATTGCAAATCCAATTGCCCTGATTACTCAAGCAGAGCAGATCATTAATTTTGACTACTCTGGTCCCAGGTCTTCTGGAGATCCTAATGCCCTAGTGAATAAAATCAATGTTCAGCAAGTGAGCCGCTCGGCCATTAAACTTAGCTTTGACTTGGCCCATACACCGGAATATCTCTACTTTAGAATTGATCGCTCACCAAACTGGGGACGCTATAAGAACTTGATGAAAACGATGCTTCTCAATGATGGAAGATTTCAAAAAGGTCATAATGAAATTATCGTAGATATTGAAAACTCAACGGGCTTTCTTCAAAAGCTTGCTGAGCATTTCTTTAATGGAAAATACTCGACCTTAATGATGTCTATTTCACTTGAAGATCAGAACTTTGGACCAGTGAAATCAACGAAATTTGAATTTGAGTATGAGCCCATTGATCCTGAAGAGATGATCGAAGGTGATGATAAAGAGGTTGTTTCCAACCAAATCGTAGTTGGTCCTCAGTAGAAATTAAAGTACAGGTGAAAAGAGACGGCAGAGCTTGACTGCAATTTGCTCCCAAAGGGGCCTGTCGTTTAAGCGATAAGGGGCCAAAAGTTGAGAGCCCAACATATCTCTTACAAGCATGGCCTCAACTTCCGAGGTCATCTTTCTTCCCTTAAAAAGGCAAGTTAATTCAAAATTCAGACGAAATGAGCGATTATCTAAATTAGCTGTGCCCACAGATGCATATTCATCATCAATTAAGAAAACTTTTTGGTGAAGAAAACCCTCTTGGTAGTGATAGAACTTCACACCTGCATTTTGTAACGGCTCATAGAAGTCCTTGCGGGCCATATAAACCATTTTATGATCAGGCTTATTAGGAAGTAGCACTCTAACATCGATACCTTTGAGAGCGGCTAAAATGAGGGCCGAGCTTATCTTTCCATCGGGGATAAAGTAAGGCGAAGCAATCCAAAAGCGCTTCTTTGCCATATGAATGGCCTGATTGAACATCAGTCCACAAGTCTCCATTTGATCTGCTGGTCCACTAGGAATCATAATCGCTGTAGTGTTCTCATCTCGAGGTGCCTGCTTCCAAAAGAGCTTAGGAAGCTCGTGATAGCTTTTTAAATCTTTAACGAAGTACCAATCTTCCAAGAAAGAAATTTGAAGACTAGCAATAATAGGGCCCCAAACTTGGCAGTGAGTATCTCTCCAAGGAGAGAGAATGGGATCTTTTCCAATATATTCATTACCGACATTATGGCCGCCCACAAAGCCTGTTTTACCATCGACGACAACAATCTTGCGGTGGTTTCTGAAATTGAGCTGAAAGCGCCTGGATCGCTTTTCAAGTACACGAAAGAGTTGAATATCTATGCCACTGGCCCGCATTTCATCCCAATGACTCATATTTATATTATAGCAACCAATGGCATCAGCAATAAAGTAAACTTGAACCCCTCGTGATGCAGCCTTTTTTAATTTGTCTTTGAAGAGGTTACCAAGCTCATCTTCTTTTACGATAAAGAATTGAACCAGAATATATTCACGGGCTTCATCAATGGCCTTAAATATGGCCTCAAAAGTTTCTTCACCATCGATGAGAAGCTTGGTTTCATTCCCCTTAATCCAAGAGAGCTTGGCCAAATTATGAAAAGCAAGATCATCATCACAAAGGTCTTTTTCCTCAATAGTAATGCCATCACTTAAAGACTTCTGATGAAGCTCCGAGAGAAAGGGAAAGACTTGCTCTCCTGATTTGCGTCTAAAGTTGGCCATGCCAACAAACTTAGAGCGCCCAAAGGCCAAATAGAGAATAATAGAAATGAAGGGAAGCGTGATAAGAGAAAGACTCCAGGCAATGGCCGACTGACTATTGCGTGCCTTTCTAATGGCTTCAATGGCCAGATAGACAGCTAAGATTTCAATACAGGTATAGATTGAAGCATAAACTTCGATTCCCCAGTCATTCCAGGGCAGGCCCTCTATAAATAGTGCCAAGGGATCAGACTCCAATCTTTATCCTAGTTAACGTTTTATAAAACTGAAGGCCAAAACAGGATCAACCATTTTTAAAACCTTCTCAATGGAGTCTACAAATTCATCTATTATTCCCTTAATGAGGTCCATGGCCACAACTCCGCCAACTTGATCGATAATCATTTGAAAAATAAGATTTAAAAAATCAAGAACAGGACCTAGGGATAGCTTTTTAATTAGGGCATCAAGTAAACTTGATGCCGCTTCAACATCCTTGCCGTCGTTAGTTACCACATAGAGAGGGTTTTTCTTTTTTGCATTCATAATTCATTCCTAATGGCGATTGGACTCCAGTCCTTCCTTCCATGTTGTTATACGATGAGTAATCTCGTCAAATTGACCTCGAAGTGGAGTAAATTCTTTTGAGTTGAAATCGTATACACTCTTTCTTTCTGCAAGAGAGCGAACCAAGTGAGCTCGGTTAAAGAATGGCTTTGAAATATAGATATCGCCCAATTCTTCTGATAAGCGCTCTTGGATTTCAATAAGGTCATTCTCCTCTTGCTTTCTTCTTAGATCCACAAGATTAGGGATATGAGCGAGAACCTCTGGTACCTGCGCCACTCCCATATCTTCTATATTCTCTAGAGTATCATAGAAATGCCCTAGCCCTTTCTTACTAAACTCATCAGGTCTAAAGGGAACTAATAACCCATTGGCAGCACAAATAATATTGACCACAAGCAGACCAAGAGTTGGTGGCCCATCAATAACCACGTAATCATATTCATGAAGAAGGTTATTCTTCTCTATAAATTTCTTTAGAATCATTTGGCGAGGGGTAGAAATCCCTGCAATCGTCAGCTCAAACCCTGATAGGTCTTGACCGGCAGGAATTAAGTCGAGTTTCTGACCTTTATGAATGACTTCTTGAGGAAGTACAGGGGTGTGTAAGGCCTTAAGCTCACGGATGCTATTGATGAGGAGATGATGGATATTGAAATCCATATCTTCACCCTCCAGGGCATCCACTTCATATCCACACAGTAGAGATAAATTAGACTGTGGGTCCATATCGATGCAGAGGACCCTATGGCCTTTATCGGCCAGACCATGGGCCACATTGAAGGCCATGGTGGTCTTACCCACTCCACCTTTTTGGTTGAGAAAAGCAAGAACCTTTCCGCGGGCTTCACCCCTATTCAAAACTTCTTCATTTGTTTTTCTGTTCTTTGAAAAAAAACCCATAATGTCCTCCATCCCTGTGGATCACTCATGCTCTTTTAATATTTTTTTAATATTCTTTATACTTTACTAAAGCCTGTAACCGTAAAGCCCAATTCTTCAATGGCCGACTTTATGGCCATGGGAGAAACTGAATCCTGAGCTTCAGTTATAACTTCACCACTATCTTTATCAATTGTACTTGTCTCAATTCCGTCAATAAGCGCTAGGCCTTTTTCAATCTTACTCACACAAGAGCCGCAGTGGATTCCCTCTACATTGAATTTATTTTTTTTCATATTCTCAAAACCTCTTAAAAGTTTAAACAAAAGTTAAAAACTAAGTCTATCGTGAATAGAATGGATCGGATAGCCCTTGTATTATCAAGCACTTGGCTATTTACTTTAGACAAGGGTTGTTCAATAAGACTACAGGGGGCCGTAAAAAAAACACGATCGCACCACCACAGCGCATTATTTGATATATTTTGGCAAATCCTATTAACAACGGAGCTCTATAGTGAAGAAGCAAACACTCGGCATCGTATTAGGGATGGCAACACTGCTACCCCAAACGGTTATGGCCAAATCTTATTCTTACCCTGCACATAAGAATGTTGCAGAAAATAACTATGATGATACTGGATTTGCAGTAGGCCCTGCGGCCCACAGATTTCAATCTAAGAATGAAATCACTGTGGGATCAACGATTATGGCCCACGATCGCTACCAGAGAATTTATACTAAGAATGGCGATGACTATACGTATGTAACCATGATCGCACGCCTTGATCGTATTAAGGTTCTTGATCTCAATGGTGATGATAGTAATCCTTATATTAAGGTTGAAGTTGAAAGTTCAGTTGATCGCAGACTTGTTGGTAAAACGTACTACACTCGCATCATTGGTCTTTCTGAATATGAAGACTATAAGAACTTTGATGCTGATGTTTATATGGTTCAAAATATCGCCACAGAAAAGCTTCGTGTCTATCAAAGAATTTGTAAGGACTACTCTTGTCCTCCTAAGATGATCTTTGAAACAGACTTTGTTTCTGGTGAAAAGAATGGCGACCCAACATTTAGTTATAATACTCAAGTTGGAAGTTACCGTATTTTTGAATGGGAAAAATTCTATCAAGATAGAGGAACAGGCGGTCACTACCCTTCATGGTTTGACCCAACTTATCCCGATGTACCCGACAAAGACGCGAGTTGGTCAAAGTGGTTCAAAGACGATGTTATGCCTTGGGAGTCATGTGAAACTGTAGATGGTGAAAGAAAGTGTAGCCATGACGGAATGATGCGTGGAGCTTTTGGTTGGTATACGGCCCTAGTTGAGCCTCATTATGGAACAGGACAATGGACTCACGGAACTATCGGTTGGGCCGAAAGTTCACAAGATATGATTAAGACGGCCAAAGGTGAAAACCTAATTGGCTCACTTGCTAGTATCTTTACTTCACTTAGAAGTTCAGGTTGTTCAAGGGTAAGTAACCCATCGATTGCTTTTCTGAAGCATATCCTTCCTGTGGGAACGCCTTTGATAAAAATCTATGCTCTTGAGGCCTACCAAGATCAGGCATCAATGGAGAGAAACTACCGTGTTGGACAAACTTCAACTTGGGAGTTTACTCTTACAAAAGATGGTGTCCGCAAGAAAGGTGAAGAGGCCACATCTGCTCATAGAAACTATGTAGAAGAGCTTGGGCTTGATACATTTGATAACGTAATTGAAGCTGGCTCATACGAATTTAATATCTACCCAACTGTAGTTCAGTACCAATATAAGCCAAGAAAAAGAGGTGGGTACAAAATCACTAAAGGTTGTGTGGAGGATACGGTTGATAACTACATGAAGCCTGGAATGAGAGATGATGAAGATCGTAAATACTACGACATCGACAGCGAAGATAAAATCAGAAGCCGTCAATGTAATGTATATAAGATTGATGCTCAGAAATTCGAAGGACGCTTCTACCCAGATACAGGTCTAATCGATGGCTACGCCCATCCAAAAGATGCTGATGGGGTAATCAGAGGTGGATTTAGATCAGAGAATTGGCCTAACTTCATTGAAGCTAAACGCTACTAGAAACCAAGTTACGGGGCGTCTTTATACAAGGCGCCTTTTTTTTGCATTGATCTATCGTGAATGGCCGAATTGGCCTGCTTCGTTCTAAACGTCAGCATGATAAAGAATAGTCCTAAAAGAATAAAAGCTGCTCTCATGAATTCTATCCCGTCCTTGATTGACCATGATGATAACTCAACTCTATTTTTAAAAAGCTTATTCGAACTGGCAAGTATTTAATTTTACAATTACTTCTTTTCGGCAAGAAAACTTCTTAAAGATTCAAGTGAATCAAATTTGGGAAGATCAAGTTTCAAGGGATAGTTACCTTGAATGAGATAGGTTTCAAGTTGCAGATCCACTAGATAATCAGAATCTTTATCGCCAACCATTGCACAACGACTTAGATCCAAGTCGTGATCACGGGCGGCCCATAAGGCCATACCACTATTGGGTTTTCTCAAGTATGAGCTGCGATGATATTGCTCCACTTCACCTTTGGGGTGATAGGGACAATAGTACCAATCATTAATTCGAGCTTCACTCTTTTCCAGATCTTCGGCCATCCAAGTGTGAAGGGCCTTTACATCCTCTTCTTTATAATAGCCACGTCCGACACCAGACTGATTAGTGAGAACAATGACGTAGTCATATTGTGTTTGTAGAAACTGAATGAAATCGACTATTCCCGCGACAAATTCAACATCATCGACTTTATAAACATAGGCCTTATCCGTATTGATAATGCCATCTCGATCGAGAAAGAACGCTGACTTACTTCCCTTGTGGGTTATGGGTAGCACGTCAATGGTCTCAGAGGGAAGATCTCTTTTTGGTGTAAAAATAAGAGGAAGCTTCTTTAATTCATCTTCTTTGCTGTCATATTCACAGGCTTGTACAGCTGATTCACCACAGCGTTTGAGCCAAAAAGATAAGTCCCACTTATCTTGATACTGAAGTCTATCCCCAAGCCAAAGAGTTCCCGAAATTTCAGTCTGTGAAGCTAAGAGCTCTGCCCATTGATCTAATAGATCTTGGGTATATGCCATAAGATGAATTTCATTTACCGTTTTAGAAAAGGAATAGCTCATAAATCTATTTAAGCAAATCGGCCACGTATTTCCTACTTCTTTTTGTGAGACTTAACGGAACAATTAATCTTTAAACCACTCACAATAAATGTATTCATTGGCTTTACGCGAATTTGCAGTGTTTTCATTCCTAGACGTAATTCGAAACTACTTACTCCTTGCTTGAGCTCAGGCCAATCCAAATCCGATAGAGAAGCATAGAATTCTTCTCGATTAAAGTACTCGAAGTGATCCACTAAGTAGCGCTCTTCTTTGCTGGATTTATGAAAACAAGTGAGTTGCGAAATCTCTTTAGAGCCCAGACCTACTATGGGAAGTAAGCAAAGAGCGAATTTCTCTTTATCCTTATTCCAAAGAACTCCCAAGGCTTGATAAAGTTTAGCAATCATTCTTTGATAGTGGGCATGTAAAATGGGTTTAAGGTCTTCAGGAAGCTGACCAGGAAGAACAGGATGACCGGCCTGCTGCCATTGCTCATCAAATTGAGCTTTAGAAGTTGGGCCCTGCGTATGAAATTCTAAATCGGCCCACTGATAGCAGGCATCCCTCATCTCACCAAAGCTGTGATCGAGATAGTTATTGAGATCAGCTTGCAGGGCAATCGACTCAATAAAGTCGCCAAAGTACTTTTCTATAAAAGAGCGAATGCCACCGGACTTGGTATTAACAAAGGCACCCGTTTTACATAATTTGAGACTAAGCCCCTTGGACTTTCCCAAATTATTAACAAAGACTAAATCAGACTCTTTGAGGTCATCACCTTCATTAAAGCTTGAGGCCCACTTGCCCATAAGGTGCGTATGAATAGGCTTAAAGTTTTTAAAGAAGTCACTCTTTTCAAGAAAATCTTTGGCCTCTTCTGCTATGCGAGGAAGCTTCAAGTAGAGTTCACGATCGTGTTCGAGAAGATAGCTTTGATAGCGATTAAAGTCCTGATGAACTTTACCACCATCAAGACTAGTGAAGTGTTGAAGAAACTCCCCTTCATGACCGAAGCGTCGGGCCATTTGTGAGCCCAAGAGGAATTCAAAGATATTTCCCTTAAGTTCATTAAGTAGAGCTTCCTTCTGAGCACTTCCTTCTAATGTAGACCAGTCTTTCAATGTCACCCTACTATTTAGTATTATTTGAACTAATTATTCTTGGCAAAGCCAATGTTCCTGTTTAGACTAACTCAAATCATAAAAAATGAGAATATCTGATCACTGAAGAACAGTATTTCTCACCGCAGCTACTGCTTCGGATAATGAATAAGGGACTAGGGAGACACATGCAGAACTTTCCTTCTGTGTTAGAGTCTATTAAGGATCTGGATAAAGCACAGATCGATGGCCTTCTCAGCTTAGCGAGTAAATTCAAAGGTTACTCGCATGACTGGCAAGGGCTTCCTATTCCATTTATTAAGCGTCCGGTTATTGCGACAAGCTTCCTCGAAAATTCGACTCGTACTAAACATTCTTTCGCTATAGCGATTAAGAATCTTAGTGCCACCTATATTGACTTCAACGCAGATACATCAAGCCTCAAGAAGGGAGAGAGCCTAGAAGAAACCCTACGCACACTCCACTCTCAAGGAGTTGACCTTTGTATCATCAGAACCAGCGTCAGTCGTGAATTTGAAAAATTCAAAGAAAAGCCTCCTATTAAAATCATCAATGGTGGAGATGGTACTCACCAGCATCCGACTCAGGCCCTACTTGACCTCTTTACTATGAAAGAAATTGGTCTAGAGCTAGAGGGAAAGACAATCTCAATCATCGGAGACAATATCCACTCAAGAGTGGGTCATAGTCTTATTGATCTTCTTCCCCTATATGGGGCTAAAGTTATCCTATGTGGACCCGAAGAGTGTCTACCACAGGCATCAGAAGTGAATAACCCCAATGTTGAATTGTGCTTCGACGTTGATGAGGCCATTGTGAAGAGTGATCTTCTCTATTTACTAAGAATTCAAAAAGAGCGCCACCAGGGTGAACCAACATCCTACTATGAAACTTACCCAGAGAAATTTGGAGTGAGTATTGAGCGCTTAAAGAAGCATGGTAAGGCGATTCCTGTCTTTCATCCAGGACCAGCAAATGTTGGGGTTGAGATCTCAAAGGACTTAATGGAGTCTTCTTACTACTTTGGTTACGAACAAGTACACAATAGCATATTTATGAGGATGGCCATTATACAGGCCGTACTTCAAAATGCAGATAAAAATATAGGAATTCAATTTGCGGGAAGAACAGCTAAAGAACTCGTATAATTCTCTTTTTTCTATTTTGAGTTTTCCTAAACTCGTTGTTTCTATTTTTTCTAATAACTCACCATACAATTATATTTTTAATAAAAAGTCATTTCACGGGGTAATTCATGTCGAGCTCATTTAATAAGTCCATCAAAAAAACGAGAGTCTATCTCCACTTTGAAAATGGAAAATCATTTCCTGCTTGGTGTAACCTTAGCGCAGATCATTCGGCCCTTAAGGCCGGGATATGGGGAGAGGCCGCCTTTACGACAGGAATGAGTGGTTACCAAGAAACAATGACAGACCCCTCATTTCTTGGACAGCATATTATTTTCTCAACCTCTCATATTGGAAATTATGAAAGCGATGACGAGGCCCTACAGAGTAAGAAGTGTCATGCCACGGCGATTATTGCCAGAAACTTCTCACCCAATAATTTCATTAATCAACTTCACAAAGACCAAGAGATCCCTCTTATTCACGCACTAGATACTCGTGCTCTCGTGCGCTTTCTTACAGATGGACAATGCTCTCACAAATCAGTGATTACCCTCTCTGAAAATACTCCTTCACAGGCTGAGTTTGATGCGGCCACGCTACACTGTGCAGAGCTCGGACGTGTAAGCCAGAGCGAAGTTGAAACCTTAGTTCCAGGAGACAATCCCATTGTCTTTCTCAACTATGGGGCGAAACAATCGATCATTAATAACTTTATAGACATGCGCTTACCCTTGGTGAGTGTCCCATATAATACAACGGCCGAAGAAATTAAGGCCCTAAACCCCAGGCTTATTTTCCTCAGTAATGGTCCGGGAGATCCAAGGGATTTAACAGCAGAGATTGGTGAAGTGAGAAAGATGCTTGGTCTTGGAATCCCGATGCGAGGAATCTGTCTAGGTCACCAACTGCTCACGCTTGCTCTTGGAGCAAAGATTAATCGTCTTCCCTTCGGTCAACGTGGGGTTAATCATCCATGTCTTGAACATGAGACAGGTGAAATCCTCATCACTTCACAAAACCATGGATATGCCACAGATGATGAATCCTTTGCGGCCATTCTCAAGGATAACCTTCTAGGAAAAGAGCTCTTCGTAAGTTATCGCTCACTCTTTGATCAATCCATTGAAGGATTGGCCACAACAGATCACTTCCTAAGAGCAGTTCAATTTCACCCAGAGGCCAATCCAGGGCCTGCGGATGCCCACAAGTTCTTTGTAGAAATTGAGAACTATCTTAAAAGTGGAGCACCTGAGACAGTTGATACCACTAAGCTAGAGCCCCTTGTGGATCTTAATCAAAAAATTGAAAAAGATATTCCTTATAAGAAAATTCTTCTTATTGGATCTGGCCCCATTAAAATTGGCCAAGCTTCTGAGTTTGATTATTCAGGAACTCAGGCCTGTAAATCTCTAAAAGAAATTGGTATCGATGTTGTTCTGCTTAACTCCAATCCTGCAACGATCATGACCGATGCGGATATGGCCTATAGAACTTATATTGAACCTATTACGAAAGAGACAATTAAGAAAATCATTGAAAAAGAAAATGTGGACGCCGTTCTCTCAACGATGGGGGGACAGACGGCCCTAAATATGTGCATCGAGCTTGAAGAAGATGGGTGGCTATCGGCCCATGATGTAGATCTTCTTGGTGCTCGTGTTGAGACCATTCAAAAAACAGAAGATCGTGACCTCTTCTCTGCTGAGCTTGCAACTCTAGGCTATCAGACAGGAAAGCGCTACCACGCAGCTTCTCCTTCAGAAGCTTTAATGATGGCAAGCTCAAAGGTGGGCTATCCCCTCATCATTCGTCGTGACTTTGCTCTCGGAGGAAAAGGAGCGGCCCTTGTTCACAATGAATCAGAACTCAAAGATGTTTTTGAGACTACAGATATCAAATTTCCTATCACAATGGAGAAATCTCTACTTGGTTGGAAGGAAGTTGAACTTGAGGTCATGGTTGATAAAGAGAAGAATGGTGTAATCATTTGCTCTATTGAGAACGTTGATCCTTGTGGCATTCACACGGGAGACTCTATCACGGTAGCTCCAGCACAAACGATCAGTGATCGCTGCTATCAAAAGATGAGAACCATTTCCCTTACGGTTGCTAAGCATATGGGTGTTGTGGCCGGTGGGGCCAATGTTCAATTTGCGATTAACCCTCATAACGAAGATGATATCGTTGTTATTGAAATGAACCCTAGGGTATCACGTTCTTCGGCCCTTGCCTCTAAAGCAACAGGCTACCCCATTGCTAAAATCTCAGCACTACTTGCCATTGGATTTACTCTTAAAGAAATCCTCAATGACATTACGAAGGCCTCTCCTGTCGCCTTTGAGCCGACCCTTGATTATGTAGCGGTAAAAATACCTATTTTTCCATTTAATAAATTCCCAACCAGCTCTCAGATTCTTGGACCACAGATGAGAAGTGTGGGAGAAGTGCTCAGTCTGGGAAGCTCCTTTAATGAGGCCTTCCTCAAGGCACTTCGCTCTCTTGAGATTGGATTAGAAATTCCAACTCTTTCTCAACTCAAGAGTACTCCTATAAAAATGGATCGTGATTATATCACCAAAAGATTACAACAACCTTACCTTCTAGGACTTCTTACTTGCCTAGAAGGGGTACGTCTTGGCATGTCTGTTTCCGAAGTATCAGATATTACCAAAGTAACTCCATGGTTTATTGAACAAATGGAGATGATTAAAGATCTTGAAGATGAAATTGAAAGTAATCCAGAGACTCTTTTTCACAAAGATACCTTTACTGAAGCAAAGCTTATGGGACTTTCTGATAAGTATCTGGCCTTGCTTACCAATAAAGGACAAAAAGAGATCCTTCAATTTAGATTTGATCACGACATCTTCCCTGTATATAAAGCAGTAGATACCTGTTCTGGTGAATTTAAGGCCCAGACTCCCTACTTCTACTCGACCTATATGACAGAGAACGAGGCCACTCCTTTTGATGAAGGCGAGAAGGCCGTAACGATTATGGGCTCAGGTCCTAACCGTATTGGTCAAGGGATTGAATTTGACTACTCTTGTGTAAAGGCCTGTCAGCGCCTAAAAGAAAAAGGTATCAAGGCCGTTATGATCAATTCAAACCCTGAAACCGTCTCAACGGATTACGACTCATCTGATCGCCTCTACCTCTCGCCCCTCTTTTCTGAAGACCTCTTTGATATCTTTATCAATGAGAACCCCTATGGAATTATTGCTAGCTTCTCTGGACAAACTGGAATTGGAGTTAGAGAGCATATCGAGAAATCCTTTAGAAATGAATTTAGAACATTTAATTTTCTTGGACCAGGCCTTGATGTTCTTGAGCAAACGGAAGATCGTAAACTCTTCTCACTGGCCACAAGAAAAGTAGATCTCTCTCACACAAAGTCCATGGAAGTCAGTGGGTACAAGAATCTCATCAATGCCATGACAGAGATTGGAATGCCCGTCATCATTCGTCCAAGTTATGTGATTGGTGGTGAATCCATGTATATTTTCTATTCCCACGAGGATATCAATGAGCTACCAGAGAGCTATATTGAGCAGCTCAAAGATTCAGGAACCGTTTTTCAAATTGAAAATTACTTGGAAGATGCTCTTGAATATGATGTCGATCTTATTCGTGATCATAAAGGAAATTGTGTTTTCACCGTTTGTGAACATATTGAGCATGCTGGAGTTCACTCCGGTGACTCAGGAATGATTTCGCCACCTGTTGTTCTCACCAAGGCCCTCTATGACCAAATGAAAGAGATTTCAGAAAAGCTTGCAGAACTTCTGAATGTTATTGGACCTATTAACTTTCAATACGCTGTAAAAGAGGGAAGAATCTACTGTATCGAGGCCAACCCAAGAGGATCGAGGACACTTCCCTTCCTATCTAAGGCCTATAATATTGGACTTCCCGCCATTGCAACTGATGCCATGTTGGGTGAAGAGATTACGCCATGGCATCGTCAAGGAAATAGTCACTTTGCCGTTAAGCAATCTACTTTTCCTTTTGATCGTTTCTTAAAAGATAATATCATCCTCGGACCAAAGATGAGATCAACTGGTGAGACGATGGGGCTCGACTCTGATAAAGAGAAGGCCATCATGAAATCTTACCTTGGAAATTATCCTAAGCTCAATGAAGTTGGAAAGATTATGCTCTCCATCGCAGATCGTAATAAAGAAGTTCTACTTCCCTACCTTAAGACACTGAGCCAGCTTGGATATGAGTTTGTGGCCACACCTGGAACTTGTGAGTATATCAAGCGCCAAGGTGTGGATTGTCTTGAAGTCGCCAAACTTATGGACGATACAGAAGAGAATATTGTTGAGGCCCTAAAAGATGATCAAATAAAAATGGTTTTCAACACACCAAAGAATACTGGTGAATCAAAGTCAGATGGTGAAGTGATTCGAAACCATGCGATTGCCTATGGGATTCCTTGTTTTACTCGTAAGGAAAATATCAGGGCCGTCATGGAAGCAATTATTGGAACCAAGTCTTATGGAACGGGAGAACTCTCCCCTCTGAGCTTACAAGATTCTCACGTTGATGGAGGACTACTCTAATGACATCACAGGTAAATGGTGCGGGAAGGACTATGGTCGCCCTAGACAATATGAATCAGACTCAAACCTACGAGTTTCTTGAGTCTCTTCCGGCCGATTTGCCTTGGATAAAAATTGGGCTAGAACAATATCTGGCCCATGGTAAGCCTCTCATTCGTGATATCTATGAGAAATTTGGAAAACGAATTTTTCTCGACCTCAAACTTCACGATATCCCCAATACTGTGGCCAAGGCCCTAGGAAGTCTGAGTAGCCTTCCCATAGAATTTATTACCGTTCACCTCAGTGGGGGTGAGCAAATGCTTAAGGCCGCTCAAACCATTCGTAATGAGAAGATGGATCACGTCAATATTCTTGGCGTAAGCTACCTCACGAGCCTTGATGAGAGTGATATGGCCTCCATGTGGGGAATTACTGAGCCCAAGAAGGCCTTTGCTAATCTCTTTAACTTGGCCCTTAAAACGGGAACCCAAGGAATTGTCTGCTCTGCTCACGAGCTTGATATCGTCAAAGAATGTGAATGGAAATCGGGAAATACCCTCGTCAAGGTATGTCCAGGAATTCGCTTTCTCGATGAGATTGAAGAAGGTGCGACCTCAGATCAAAAAAGGGTACTTGATCCCCAAAGTGCATTTGAAAAAGGGGCAAATTATCTGGTCATGGGAAGGAGCCTTACTCAGGCCGAAGATTTAAAGCAACGAATTGATCAACTCAGTTCTATGTAAGTCCTTTAAAGTACTTTCGTCTAACTCCATAATTTTTTCAACCTCCTTGGCAAAGTAAAGGCCGTGAGATATCTCATGCTCAATAACTTAAGGAGAAACTCTATGAAAAAGCTAGTGCTTACTATTGCGGCCCTATGTTCAGTAGCAACTATGGCCAACAACTATTCAGATCTATCTCAAGCAGAGTGTACACGTTCATGTTCATTCTATGCTTATGACTTCACACCTGACTTCATGGATTACTGTGGGCAAATTGAAAAATGTGACCTACTTCAATGGGATACTGAAGCCGAGGAATGTGTGGTTGAAGAAGCTGATGTTCTCATCACTTACCCTATGCAGTGTAGAGATATTCCAGCTCTTTAATTAAAGAAATTATTTAGCAGAATTTAAATCCACCATAAGCTCACGCCATTGGTGGATTTTCTTTTTAAAGTGAGCGATCTGTTGAGAGCTTGCAAGGTTTAAGACTTTTGTAATTAACTTACTGGCCTCAATTCTCCAGCGAGGAAGCTCTGATTCACGATGCCAATATTGAATAAAATCATCAAATTTCTTCAATGCAGTGGCCTCACCATCTGTTGCGATAGACTCTAGGGCGCTTAGAAGTTCTTGATTGAGCTTTCCTTCGTAGGCCAATTGAAAATTCGGCGGCAGATAGAGACGCTTTATTGTAGAGGCGATGACTTCCTCTTGATCTTGATTAATACTACCCAAAACGAAATCAAAATTTCCTTGCCATGAATACTTAAGATCTTCCATTAACCTCTCTACAGGGACCTCTTTAAGTTCACGCCACTCACCTAGGCGACGATCCAGTAAGGTTCGTGCTCGATCCACTTGAGATTCGTTTAACTGCACTAATAACGGAGATAGGCTTGAGCCCAATTGAGACATTGTCGCCACATAGAGATCACGTCCACGAATGAGCCACTGATCCATCTCTTCTGGTGAAAACTTCTTTTTATCGAGTTCAAGAGCACGCAGGCGATCATCGGCATCGGCCAAGTAAGCAATATAGTTTTTAAGCATCACTCGACGGTGCCAGCTCATATAGCGACCAAGAATCTCTTTGAGTTCATCTTGTTGCTTAGAATAGAGCTTGAAAACCTCAAGAACTTTTCTCTTGATGAGCCAGTCTCCATGATTATAGGCCATGGCCCGATAATCAAGGGTAGACATAATAAAGGCCAGAGTGACCAAAATAAGGGCGAAAATCGCGATGGGTTTCTTAAAGAGCTTCAAATTCATGCTGCAATATTGCCCTTTTAGGACGCAGCTGACAATAGAATCCTACATTTCCCAATAGCCTTCCTCTAGTGAGTCCTCTTTTTCAGGAAGTCCCTTAGAAAGACGCGGCGAATTCTGATTCAATACCTCAAAACTCGCTCTATTGGCATATTTGGCCACTTGGTGAATGGAGGAATAGGTCAAGAACTTGGCCATATGCTTCGGTCCATTGGGAACCTTCATACGATGATAGTCATTGGCACTGATATCGTGAAGAAGCGCACTTAACGCAGCATCTCCAGCTCCATTGGTATTTTCAATTTTTCCGGGACCGCCCATAAAGGGATTGATATGGGTATAGACCTTGCGTGGACTTTCACAATCCACCTTGAGCATGGCCCGAGAGTATTCAAATAAATTATACTCGGCGATAGATTTGGAGTGGATCTTATCCTTTGTTTGGCGAAGCTGATCAAGGTCACAATGGGCCCCAAGGTAGAGACCAGATTTCCCAACCGTAAGAAGAACCATATCACATAGTTCAAGTGACTTCTCAAGGGCCAAGAGAGCATCTGACTCACCTGTAAGAAACTCTAGCTCCTGCTCATTTCCCGCAACAATGGAGACATAGTCATTGATGAAGTTAGTAAGAAACTCTTTTTGATCCTTAACCACCATCCCTGTTCCTAGCGAGAGGACCACGGGAACATTCTGGGCCTTTGCCAGTTTTACGGCCTTTAAAGTCGCCTTATACATAGGTGAAACTTGATCTCTAAAGAGATAGCTTGAAATAAGTAAAGAGGATGCTCCCTTTATCACTTCATCAGGAATAAAGTCTTCAGAGAGTTCATTCATTATCCCCTTTCCAATAACAAAAGTTCTTTCTTTATCAGGAGTAATAAAGCACATCGCTCGCGCCATAGGGCCTTTGCAAGGCTTAAGATAAGAGAGATCCACATGAGAATTAGTGGTGCAAACATACTTATAAGCATAGTCACCAACCGTAATACACTCATTAATGGCCCCTAGGGCCACACAGGTATCATCTGAGAGAACGGCATAATTATGAAGAGTATTGCCCGTACTGCCTCCAGCGAACTCACCTTTGATCGTATTTTGCGCCTTGGCCTCACGATAAATCTTTTCGACAACGGCCTCATCAGCGATTTGACTCTCGCCTTTGACAAAGCCATGCTGGGATAAATAATCATCTTCAACATGAATTTCAATATCAACAATCAGCTGATCGATACCAACAACATAGACATCTTTATCAGTAAAGTCGCGCTCAAGAGGAGTTCTCGTCTCTTCACTTACGGGAAAATAATGCTTTGTCTTTCTCTTACCTGGAAATCTCACTGAGAATACTCCTAATCTATAATCACACTACTGCTGTCTTTACTTGTATCAATGCCACTATCTTTTGCTTTTTGTAGATAGAATTTAATTTTATCTTCCTTGCTTTCAAAAGATTCCCTCTGCTCCACAAACTCTTCACGCTTAAGACGAAGGGATTCTTTTTCGGCTTCTTCACTAATTTTTCGTTTTAACTTTTCACTTTGATTCTCTTTAAGGTTTTTCATATCTTTTGAAAAGTTACTGCCATAAATATTATAGGCATAGTCATAGAGGGGGGTTAAATAGACTCTATCATTATTTCCTCGCTCTAAGAACTGAATCATTTCCCTAAGAAATTCTCGAGAGGATTTCTTATGAGAAAGTCCTGCATAGAGGTAAATAAAACCTGTGGGACTTAATTTATCGTTATAGGAGAGCTTCTTATAGTTACTATAAAGGCCAATCGAGCTATCGGGATGGCTTGACTTGAACTCCAACTTTTGAAGAAACTTTTGGCGATACCTCTCGGCGGCAAAGTCCTCTAGCCTCGTGCGTAGCAAAACTCGATAAACTCTATTTTCATGAAGAACAAAGATATACTCTTCACGAAAGTGCTTAGGCTTGTCTTTCTTTGTTTCCGTATCGACGACTTCTGTGATACCAAAATCTTTTTGCTCCCAATAGCGAATAGATAGAGTATCACTGGGGAAGAAGCGCTCACGCGCCTTTAATACAAAGAGATCATAGACCATATGAACCATGGGAATGCTAAAAGGATTCCATAGGCTTCCAAAGCCAGGTCTAGGATACTTATCTTTTGAATAGTCTTTTAAGAAGATATCAATCCATGGGCCAGAGAGCCCATTCATAGTAATCCTCTTTTTAAAAAGAGGAAGTTCAAAAATTTTGTGATTATGAAAATCGAGAGAGAATTCCTCAGAAGGTTTCATCATTACGGTATTAAGTTCTTCTTTATTATAGTTAAGAATCTTAAAACCAAAATAGAACTCTCCAGCGGCCCGCTCTGTAACGGGAACAACCATGAACTGAGGATGCTTTATAGGAAAAGGCATTATAAAATTATCAAAGTGAAGCCTATCCCAGAGCCTTTCTTCTTCCGAAGCGACTCCCTCCATCTTACTGAGTTCATACCTTCCTCCTTTATAATAAGTTTCAGGCAACTTTCTCAAAGAGAGGAAATCACTATTAACACCATGATCAATGGCCTCATGATAGAAATCATAAGGTAGATTAATAAGAAGTTGATAACTTCCTAATAACAGGACTAGGAATATCAGAGGAAGAAGCTTTTTCATTACTCGCCTCTTCGGAATTTTAGGCAGATAGATTAGCTCTTTTCTAAAACCACTCTTTTAACTCGGAAATACTTAAGTTTTTCGCCTAACTCATCGATAAGTTAAGAAGTAATAGCTACCTTGGATTGCAAAAGGTTAAATGAATGAATTTATCAAAATCTAAAATTCTACTTCTTATATGCTTATATATAGCTCAGATACTTATGACTTCTTGTGAGGCACCCCGAACGACAAGAACATCTTCACGGGGTTCCACATCCAGTAGTGCATTTGATTATGGGGATAGCTCAGGATCTCTCTTAAATGATAGAAGTAGTGACGATGATGAAGATGACGACGAAGATGATGACGACTCCGGCTCAAGCATTACCATCCCAAGTGGAGCAGAGAATTGTGATTGGTCCACAGATGGAACCTCTGACTATAATGTCGGAGGGGCTCACTTAGCAGAAAATGAATCCTCTACTTCTGATGGAGCTTATAATATTTGTCAAAATAGTAGCTCAGAAACAAGTATCTACTTTCAAATCAAGAATGGCTTCTCTGATGAACAGCTTTGCATGATTCCCATGTATGAAACGGGTGGTAACTCAACTTACCTTGGGGAGCCTCGCTGCTTTACTCCATCAATTGATGGAAAGATTTATTCTATTACTCTTTATAAGAATCGTTCAGGCTTCACCAGCTATCCTATAACTGGTGTTATGATGATGAGGGATAAGTCATATTACTACACATCCCCTTATCCTACGAACTCTACCATATATTCTGTAGATGCGTATCTCTACTGCGCAAATTATCTGGCCGCCTACGGAAGTGATGCCTATTGCAGGGCATTCGCCGCTGGTGGACATTATGTATATCATTCATTCTAGAAGTTCTTAATTTCTAAGATTTCCGCTAATCAGCTCACCCTTTTGATAGAGCCCATACATTTCTCCATCTACCGATGGAAAACTTAGAATGGGATAGAGTGCATCAGTATTGAGATCAACTCCCTCTTTTACACGAGTGCAAATGATGAAGTAGTAAAAACTCACCCCTTCACGATCATGGGCCTTAATATAGGTATAGATCGTATCGCCTTCATCGTCTGTGTGGCGATAGATCTCATCAGGATTCATCATTGTCTTTTCAAAGTAATCTTCATAGAGAGTGAAAGTTTCAATAGGAATATCAGCAGGACTTCTCTCTTCAATCAAAGTGGCCAAGTACTGCGATTTCTTATTTTCGAGCATCATCATGACATGCTCATCTATCTCAACTGACTCGACCGGTGCTTCAGTGGAGGCAATCTGATCATAGAAAGGAGTTAGATCTTCAATTTTTTCACCCCAACGATAATTTTCAAGTAGCTTGAGATCACTGGTGGCCGAAGCGGATATAATGAAAGAAGGCCCATAGTCATAGGTAAAGCACAGACACATTAAGTAGAACTTTCCGTACTTCTTATCATCAAAGCTGTGTATATAACTATAGACGGGAGATCCATTGACATCATCTTGAACCCAAATTTCATGGGGTTTCTTAAGAAGCTTATCCATATAAGATGGCCTTCCCACGACTTCTAGAACTTCTTCATCCAGAAGATCATTCTCACTTCGCCACTTCTTCTCAGCTTCTTCAAAGTAATCAACAAGTGAGGCATAGAAATTTTCAATGCAAATTTCCGAGCAAAAGCCTTGTACGCTATCGCTTTCTACATAGAGGAGATCGTCTGTGCTAGGAACGACTTTCTTACACTGAGAACAAAATTGAACAGGCTTAAAAAATGACAAAGGGTCTCCAAATTCTTAAAGGTTTAATCCCATCTTAACATAAAGAGCATTTCCATACATCCCATCAATATTCCATAATTTTGCCCCTAGAAGTTGATCATCTTGAAGACGTCTGGTGGCCATATGGGCCCCGAGAGTAAGATCAACTAAAGGAGATATCCCAAGAATAAGCTGGGGAGAAATCACACTCACCTTGGTCTTTTCTTGAAGTTTATTGACCGCAAGCTCATCAGTAGAGCGACCTATTGAGTAGGAATTGGCCTCAACAAGGAAGCGAATATCTTGGGAGACAACCCAACCTATACTTGCAGTAAGTTTTGAGATATTTCCAATCGACATTTCTGTTTCATCAGAATCACCGGTAATAATAAGTTGATATCCAAGACCAAGAGCAAAGTCATAGAAGCGCTTTGCTGTGGAGATACCAACAATCTTATCCGTTCTTTGAGTGGCATAGAGTGAGTCTTGACCAAAGGATAGTCCGGCAAGAAAATCAATATGGGCCGCATCCATTTGAGATCCAAACTCAAGCCAATTAAAGCCAACCACCATTTCGGGGTTTCCACTTTCAAAGCTTGAACCTTGGGCATCTTCGCTTAAAAGGTCACTTGAGAGTTTGGCCTGAGAATAACGAGCATCAAGATAGATATTATAAGGAGTTTCAAAGTGAGCATTGATTCCCATACGAGAAACATTGCCTGAAGTCTCCCCTAGTTTTACCTCGTCATTTTGGTAATAGATTCCTGTACTAAAGAAGCCACTACGAGTTCGAGGGGCCGATGAAGAAAGTGAGGTTTGTGAACGACGAGTCGAACTAGGAGCTGGGCTTGATTTTGCTTGCACGCTCTGGGCACCACTATTTCGAGGTCTAAAAGAGCTCTTCTCCGTATAATCAACTAAGGACAAGGCCTGAGTGGAATAGAGAGCAAAAGTTGATAGAAGGATTTTCTTAATAAGAGAATTGCAGGTTTTAATTTTCTTCATGATCTTCCTGAACATTTATGAAGTTAATATTAATAGGTCATCCGAGACCTAGGAATATTGTACCAATGCGGGTAAGTTTTTTCTAGTCATCTCATAAAGAAGGTAAATCCGACTATATCTGTCATCATTATCTTTTTTTTATCAATCTAACTGCTTAATAATACTTGATATTTAAAAACGGAAAAAGCTACCCCATACCCAGAAGAGCCGCGCTCGTTTTAAGATTTTACTTAGGTAAAGAAAGGCCATCAATCAGGAGGATAAGTTGGAATTCTACCACCGTAATGACCGCTCAATTAAGTCACTCGTTCAGCTCGCCAAGCATGGGTACTATCCTTTATTTGATGATCTCATCTCTGACCTTGGTGAACTTCCTAATCAGAAGAAATTAACGGGAAATGAGAAGGCCAAGGCCAAGACTCTCTTTAAAAGACTGTGTGAACATAGAACTCTTGAAAGACAAAGAACTGTTCTATCGGCCATGAAACTTGATGATCAAAAGCTCTTTCTTCGCGCCTTTTTTAAAATGGTTGAATCAGAAATCCTCGATGCAGGACCTGCCATTCACTAATTGGGAAAATTGATGTTAAAAAAACTTGCTATCATTGCATTGGTTCTAACAAGTGCTTCAGTATCAGCTGAATATAGAGTTTATGAATATGTAATCAAAGCAAGAAATCCTTTTTCTATTAATCAAAAGGCATACCTTGTAACCTCAACTCTCGATCCTCAAAGCTACCTCGCCTATCATGGTGGTGCATCTACTTTGAAAATTGATTTAATTCGCACCTGGATGTGTAAGGGTGATACTTCAAAGAGTGACTACTGTGAATCGCCCTATCAGCAGATGAAGAGAGAGACCGCATCGCAACAAGAAGATATATCTCAAAGTGAGGGTGTGTGAAGGTTGATAAAGAACAAGTTTATCAAAACCGTGAGCATCTAAGGAAGCTTATTCGCTCCCAACGAAATGAAATTGCCGCCAAAGAAGGTGAAATTCAAAAAGTGCGCGAATACTATGATACTAAAGTTCAAAATGAGAATATCGCCAATGAAAAGCGCCTCATTGATGTCCAAGATAGAAATAAGTTACAACTCGTAGAGGCCTCTGCTGATCAAGAGGGCAAGCTCAATGAAATCAAAAAGAACCTCATTGATACTCAAGAGCACTTACAAAGACAGAGAGAGAATCTTAAAAGTCAAAATCAAGCTCAGATTGAAAATATTAATCATGACCACTCTCTTAAAGCGAGTGATCTCTTTGATCGCTCACGCACGGAGATGATGGATCTCAATAATAATGTAAATGATCAAATTAAGAAGACAAAGCTTGATACAGAGCAGGCCATATCTGCGATTGAGCATAAAAGTCGCCTAGAAGTAGATAAGGCCTCTTTTGAATCAGGAATGAAAGCTAGCCTTGCTCAAAATGAACAGGCCCGTAGCATGAGCGAGATGGAAACTCGCTATAAGTTAAAGATGCGCCAAGAAGAGGCCCTCCATAAAGATCGAGTGGCCGAAGAACAGTTTAAGAATGATATTGAATTTAAAAACCGAAAACGTATCCAAAGTGATCGCCATGATGCCATGGAAAAGCACTACCAAGAGATACTCATTGGTGAAAAGAAGGCCTTTGAACAAAAGTATGCCGCAGCTGTAAAACAACACCAGGAAGTTCTTAAGGACCTTGATAAGAAGCTTAAGACACAAATGCTCGATAAAGTTCAGGCCAACTCTGAAAAGAAGGAGTTTATTGAATTCAAGGCAGAAGACCCATTCTATAATCTACAGACTTTGGAATCACGAGTAAGAGAAGACGATAAGCATTATTATCTCGATATCCCTACTCCCGAGCATGAAAAAGATAATTATATTGTGACTGCTCACAAGAGAAAGATTAAGATTCGCTTTAGCAGAAGCTCTGAAGAGCGCTATGATGGTGAGATGGGTGACGTGCAACAGTCGCGCCGCTCCGAAAGCCTCACAAAAGAATTCAATGTCGAAAAGATCCTAGATGATAAAAAGGTAAAAACCGCTTACAATGATGGTGTGTTGACCTTTAAACTCGCTAAAGCTTAATAGGTCTCGTACCTAACTAAGCACAGGATTGATTCAAAATGAAAAGACCTACCATTGTTCATTTCTTGGCCATTATGACCGAAGAAAATCTCAATATTAAGGCCTCTCTTACTGTCAAAGAGAATATTATTAGTGAATCAAGCCCTACGGGTCTGGCCAAGGGAATTGCAAAAGAGCTGGCCAAAGATATTCCAAGACCAAGCTTTCCCATTCAGGCCTACAAACTTCTCACGGGAAATACATTTAAAGTTAAAATCATTGGTTTTAACTCACAACAAGAAGTTCTCTACAAGAATACTTTTGATTCCGATAAATTTGGAAATTTTGACATTAAGATAGCACTCAATGATGAAAGAAGAGGTATCACTGCCCTTCAGGCCTATGAAGTGAGTAGCGAGCCAGGACTTGATCTTCACTTAGGAACCTTTATTCCCCTTAGTATTTCTAATCCTAAGAAAATCATAATCTGCGACTTTGATAAAACCCTTGTGGATACAAAGTATAGTACCACCAAGGAAGTTTATCGCTCCCTTACAAAGCCTCTGTCCTATTTTCCTACGATTAACAATAGTGTCGATCTTCTGAAGTCCTATATTGACCAAGGCTTCCACCCTTTTATTCTTTCTGCTTCACCTCACTTCTATGAGGAGGCCATGCGTGACTGGCTCTACCAAAATCAAATCTATACCGCGGGAATTTTTCTTAAGGATTATCGTAGGCTCTTCAGTATGCTGGAGCTTGATCTCACACCTAAGGATTTAAAAATCCAGGGACTCTATAAGCTTAATCACTTACTCGATATTCTTATGCTCACAGGTATTCCAGAGCAACTGGTTCTCATGGGGGATAATTTTGAATCCGATCCTATAATCTATTTAAGCTTGGCCTCTCTACTTAATGGAAAACGAGAACCGTGGCAGATGTGGAATTATCTAAGAAAGCTAGATGCCTTTCAGATGAATAAGAAGCAGAACTCAACTCTTCTCAATAAGGTTTATCAAATTCACAATCAATTAACTCATAGAAAGAAAGTGAATAGTGGTGATGTGGATATAAAGATCTATATTAGAAAGAAAGTGAATGAAACTAAATTAGAGGCCCCAGACGAGGTCTCAGCTTTTATGCCTCTTGTTGAACTCTATGATGGCCCTTCTCAACTCAAGTCTTCTTAAAAAAACATCTTAAGACATGAGAAGCTCTGGAGCAAAGAGCAGAATATGGCCAATAGCAAAGAAGAGTCCCATACGATGAAAGCGCTCCACTGACTCCAGGGATGATCTCTTGGCCATAAGCTTTGAAACGGGTAAGTCTGAGATTCTAAATCCGATAACTTCAAGATAAATGCGAAAAGCGGCCAGGAACATTAATCCGATCAAGACTTCTTGGGAAGGATTCATTAAACTATTAATCATAACGACCTCGTATTTATTAAAAGCAGACTAATAAAGCAGACTAAAAAGAACAGGAAAACCATGGCAAAAACAGGTACGCCTCCCTTTTATAAACTTGTCGGTGACAGCACAGAAAACTTCTATCAACTCGGCCTCAAAGATAGAGACCGGCATAAAAAGCTACTTAGACACGCCTTAGGCGTTATTTCAACTCCTTGGGGACCACTTAACCAGGCCCTTCAAGAGGCGATGAAAGGCCTGACGATACCTGCACTAGAGAGAAACCCCGAATATAAGAAAAAGCTTGAGGCCTATGCTGAAGGCCTTGGTGAGCGCACTCAAACCCTGGCCATGGCCTATGCCATACCTGAGCTTATGTGTTTTATGAATAAGTGGATGCCAGGTGTACCCATTTCACTAATGGGTTGTAGCTCTGTCTTTACTTGGGATCACAAAAGAGACGCCCTCGTGCATGGAAGAATTTTAGATTTTCCTTTTCACGGCTCCTTTGACCTCGAGGAAAGGGCCGTACTCTCCCACTTTGATCGTGGTCCTAAGATGCTTAGTTTTCACTCAAGTGGATTTTCATTTCCCTCCATTACCACTATGACCGAAAATGGAATTTCCTTTGCCCTCCATCAAAAGTTTGGGTCCACTTTTAATCCCAAGGGAACTCCTATTTTTGAAATCATTTATCAAATGCTGCAAAATTGCGGCACTAAGAATGAAGTGATTCGTTTCTTAAAGAAGCAACAATCCATTACAACTTGGGCCTTCTATATGGGCTTTAAAAGTGGTGAGGTTCTCTCTATAGAGCTTGATGGTGAACAGATGTTCTATAATGAACATCGTGCCACACCTGGTAAGCTGCTCTACTTTTGTAATGACAGAGAAAAAGAAAAACTCAACTCCCCTGATACCATTCCCTATAGCTTCTTTACCCAAAACCAGATGAGACGAGCTTGCTTTGATAAGAAGCTTAAGGCCTTCTCTATTAAGGCCGATAAAGGGTATACCACTGAGCAAGTGATGCGCTTATTTGGGAGAGCTTGGGAGCAAGAAGGCGTGGCCTCCAAGGATTGGCTTGCTGATCCCCTCACCCCTTCAACTCTTCAAACGATTGCTATGCTCCCAGGAGTTGATCAGGCCTTTACTCTTCCAGGTAGAGCACCTAAGTTCTTTAATGGTGAACTTATTGAGTATAAAGATAGCTTCTATAATCCTGAACAAAAGGTTGTCTCAATTGCAGGCAAAGCAAACTCTCCCCAGTACCAAAAAGGTCTCTATCATATGATGCAGGCCCAAGTGGCCTTGGACCTAAGAGACAAGCACAATCCCTATCACCATATTCAATTGGCCATAGAATATTTTGAAGGCCTTCCTATTGAGAAGGTCGCCCTCTTCTACTTCTATGTTCTTCAGTATATGAATGAGACCCATAAGAAGTCGCTCTCGCAAATCTATCATCTCTTTAGAGAACTAGAGGGTCAGCTTCCTCCCTACTTAGAAGATCAAAGGAAACTCTTCATCTTTAGAATTAATAAAGTCCTAGGGCGAAGTTTAGAAATTCGAAGAAGTGATATCCAAACAGCACCTCTGCAAAGGGTTTATCACTTTGAGAATAAACTTCCCCAGATTCTTCTTCATCGCATGACAAGAACGCTTATGGTTCCAAGAATTGATCTCTATGATGTTCTCTATCCCTATGTAAAATAGGACAATTTTTTCGTAAGTATCAGAGATATTCGCAACTTGCACCAAATTTGGGGCGAAAGCTCTTAACATTATTACGTTTCAAGAAAAAATATTTAACCCTATCTAGCTGAAATTACGATCTCTCATCTCCAAAATCATGATAACGGCCAAGATCTCAGCAACTCATGATTATAATAGAAGAATACTAAAGCAAACCGCTCAAGTTCTTAGATAATTTACCGATCAGAACTTGAACCTAGAAAACGGAAAAGTTGATGAAACCAAAGTGGAGCTCAAAATTTACCATCTCTCTTAAGAGTGCTTTATTCATTTCCTCCCTTTGTTTTACAAACCTTTTTGCACAAGAAAAAGAATTAAAAGATCGGGTAGACTTTGATGCTCTTCTTATGGCCGAACATACTACGGTTGCCCTTTGTGGAGAGCTTCATTATAAAAGACAAAGTCGTGATTGCCTCAAGGCCACTGACCTTAAGCGATGCCTAGAACTCAATCATCTCGATCCTCTCTTTGCCTATAGTGAAAAGACTTCTTATAGCTGTGTTAATTCAAGCTACTCTGCTGGAGTCAATATAATCAAAGATAAACTCATAAAGTCAGAGCAAAGTGGTGGCTGCTTGGCAGGCAACTTTCGCAATTACTTCAAAGAGGTTGCCGATAGTAGTGAATTCCTCTCTCTGGCCAAGAAATTTCAAGAGGGCCTAGGCCATCCTCTCAAGCTCAATTACGGAATTGATACCAAAGATGGTCTCTTCAATTTACAAATGGACACCTCTCAAATCGAAAGTTTAAATGATGAGATGATCAATATTACAATCGGAAGCTTTAGCGAAAAAGGCCATTGTGAAAAGCTCTCTTCCAAACAAATTATGGCAAAGATTACAGATGAATTTAATCGCTTGAGCCTTAAAGTGGCCCGTAAAGACTATGACTATTACGGAGACGATAACGAAGTAAACTCCCGTATATTTGATGCTTCTCGCTATAATCAGAAAGAGACGAATTCCAAATCACCGGCCAGTATCTCAGAAGACTTCGTAGACGTAAAAAAAGCACATTTCGCTCGCACCATTAAATAATCCCCTTTCCCCTCCTGTACCTGTATAAGATCCTTTTCTTTCAATAGAAATTTCTATTCAATATAATGACTAAAATATATCATCATTGTATAGGATAAATGATTTTTAGAGCACTCAGGAAATGAAAATGAATTTAACATGGCAAGAAGTTGAAGAAGAACTGGGAAAGGATCGCTATGCAACGGTCTATGAAGACTTTCATGAAGAAGTTCATCAAACTCAATTCTATAATCTATCTAATGCCCATACTTTTATATTTCGCTACCTCAACTTCAAAGAAAATAAATTAGTCTTTGAAACAGAGTACTTCTTCTTTTGCAAAGAGCAATTTTGGTCTTATCGAGATAATGAATTTAAACATATTTGCACCAGCGAAGATGACTTCCTTGATCTTCTCTATGATCGCTTTGAAAGAAATAAAGATATCTTACTTATCTACACCAATCAACTCGATGAACTTGAAGAGACTCTCTATAATGGTCGCACTTCAAATACCTTTATCGACAACTGGTTCGACTTGAAGAAAGATATCTCAAAAATTGAGAGCTACTTAAATCGCCAGATTTTTGCCCATAAAGATTATCTAAAAAATGGAGAAAAGAAACCTAGCTTTCCGGCCCTAGATTTTGCCAATTATATTAATGACATTCAATTTCTTATGGCCTCGGCCCAGGGCCTACTGGGACGACTGGATAACGCTCACAATTACTTCACCTCCCTAAAGAATGATAAACTCAATAAGAATATCTACCTTTTGACTGTATTATCTGGGATCTTTCTTCCTCTTAATCTTATTGTTGGTTTCTTTGGAATGAATACGGAAGGTCTACTCTTTAAAGATAATCCACATGGTACGACCTATGTTCTTTATAGCTTGATTGGAATCTTTCTGGTTTTTGTTCTTGGTTTCAATATTATAAAACTCATTGATCGACTCTTCTTTCGTTGGTGGCTGGGTCGCAGTAAGATCTATAATAAGATGTCTTCGCGAATTGAAGAGGCCAAAGAAAATTGGACTTTCTAGGCCTAGTTTGATTTTTCCGTATTGAGCATCTCTTGAACAGACTTCAATGTATTTTCTAAAGAGAGAAAACTTGCCTGCAAGGCTTCAATCTTTGCACGATTCTCCTCCACTTGGGCGGCGACCTCAGAAGAGCTTTTGGGAGGCTCACCACTATCACCCTCTTTGGGAGTACTGGCCTGTTTTAATTGCATATTAGATTTCTTTAAAGAGCCTACTTCTACTTTGATAAGATCAATAGAGCTCTCTAGGGCCTTAAGTTTTAGAAGAATATTAGCGTCACCTGTAGTGTACTTCTTATCCATGCTCGTTTGCATTTTCATAAGGTTAGACTGGAGATCTTTAAGGTAGTTTTCGATATGGCCAATACGCTGATACTTACTCATACTTTGATTTTCAGTCGGTTGGTAATTAAACTTCTGGGCCATTGCATCAACAACACTCGGTTGAGTTAATATTGCTGCTACTATCATGGTCTTCTTTAGCATATAAACCTCTTCTTCTTATATATTATATTTTCATCATTATACCATGAAATATTTTTGACAAAGGCCGAGCTTGAAATCCGAAGCTGCGAGGGTATAATTTAGCTCTAGCCTCGCCCCTCTTTTATGGAAGTTTACGATGAAGTCCATCTTCAAAACCCTTGCAATATCCATGATCATTTTTCTCGCTCCCGCTCTTGCCCTTGCTCAAAGTGAAGGAGAATCGAATGTCAATAATGCCGAAATAAAGACGCCCTTTAAAGTATGTGAAAGTTGCCAAAGCTATTTTAAGAATCAAGAAGATTTTGCTTTTGGCCAATCTTCCAAACTAAAAGCTCCAGTAAAATGGGATACGCGAAGTGTGCTTATAGTTCAAGGAGGAGAAATTGTATCGGAGCGCTACTCATCAGTGACATCAAAAGAGAAGCCCCATCGCCTTTGGTCTATGACAAAATCAATTTCTTCATTGCTCATTGGTCTGCGCCAAAGCGAGGGAGAACTCTCCATTGAAGATCCTATCAGTAAGTACTTTAATCAACTGAATAACTTACCTGAAAAAAGGAACTTAAAGATTAAGCACCTTCTCACCATGACTTCTGGAATTGATTGGCAAGAGATCTATGAGGAGAATCCTTTTAAAAGTGATGTCATTAGAATGCTCTATCTCAAAGAGAATAAGGACATGGCCAATTTCGTGCTCTCTCATCCCCAGCGCTATCGACCTGGTGAATACTTCTACTACTCCAGTGGGGAAACTAATTTACTTATGGGTGTCCTAAAGAAGAGTTTCTCTAGTCTTGATGAATATCATGATTACCCCTGGAAGAAGCTCTTTACTCCACTAGGCATTAAAAGCGCTCAATGGGAGATCGATCACTCGGGAACATTTGTTGGCTCTTCTTATCTTTATATGAGTGCTAGGGACTTAAGTAAGATCGCTCAAATGCTCTTAAATAAAGGTATTCATCACGACCCTGTTAAAGAAGAGTCTATTTCGATACTTTCCCATGATTATATAAGAGAATCCTTTAATCCCGTCAGTGCCAGCTGCTCCACTCACCTAAAATATAATTCAAAGGGACATAGCTATGGATATAGCTGGTGGTTAAATGCTCCCTGTCCCGAGCGGCCCAATAAAAAGAAGGCCTATCCCTCCCTGCCCGATGATCTGGTTATGGCCTTCGGTCACCACGGGCAAACCATGGCGATTTTTCCCTCTCAAGATGCCGTGGCCATTCGCTTTGGCGCCGACAAAGAACAGAGATTTGATCGTGAAAAATGGTTAGAGAGTGTTTATGAAAACCTCAATACTTTCATTAAACAGCAAAGGCAATAAAGGTAAAGTCATGAAGAATATGATCCTCTTAATCACTGTGCTCATCTGCTGCTCTTGTGAGCGCGACTTTCTAAAAGTGGTCTCCTCTTCCTTTGCCAAAGAACTCTGTTCTTGTCTCTTTATTGAAGAACAAGATCCTAAGACTTGTGAGAACTATGCCAAGCAGATGATAACAGTGGATCGCTTCCAAATTGATAATGAAAAGAAGATGGTCATTGCAGAGGCCTTAGGAATGAGCTCCAGCTCATACTACCGCGCGGGAAATTTGGGCTGTAGTCTGCCTTGAGATGCTTCAGATTATATCTAACTTCTTTATAGGTATAGGTTTGGTGAATTGGCGATGAACCTCTTCATCCATGGCCTTCTTATCTAGATTTGATTCCTTGTGATCAGTATACTCCTCATCACAAGAAGCTCTCATTTGTGGCTCAACCTCCTCTAACTCAGTCAGATAAGGATGCTGAAAGGGATAGTAGCGAATTTGGTAAACTTTGAGATTAAAGGCCATACCCTAGAGTAGAGCATGACCAAAATTTATTAAAATTCAAATACTTAGATGTTAATAAGCTCTCACTTTCAATGAAGGATCGCCCAGTAAATGGTACCAAACGAGATTTTCTTTAGCGGCCTCGAGATCAGAGTAGTGATTGAGAAGATGAGTTTGCCCCGACATAATATGGCCGTAGAGGGGAAGAGCACGAGAAGCATTGGTGCCAACGCTATGGCCAATTCCTACCGCCATAATCGCGGGAGGGTCCCAGCTAATATCCACGCTTCCCCCAAAGTAGGAAAGAGCACCAACAGAGCGGCCCATCACTTGAGCGCTCATAAAGGTTTCTCCAAGTCGGCCTTCATCATTGAAGCGTCCATTCTGGCAAGCAACATCAATGATCACCGGCTTAACATGCCCCGGCTCAAGACTAAAGACATCGGATGACTCGTAGAGATCTAAGTTAATGGAAGGCCAACTATGCCCAGATCCATGACCAATATAATTCATCCAATAAAGACCTTCATTAAAGCGCTTATTGATATTTTGAACCGTGGCATCCGTATTCTTTTGAAAGTAATAAGTTGAATTCTTTCCCAACTCATTTTCAAAGGGATTGAGCATTTGTTGAACATACTCTTCATCAGAAGGATTTACTCCTTCATTAGAGGCCACGCCCATAACTTGATTTAAGCCTGCTCTACTTTCCCATAATTCATATTCATACTCTTTGAGTTTTTCTATTTGAGCAAGAATCTCATCATCTGACTTTCCACTAAGCCTGCCATAGAAAACTTCAGGATAGTAGTCATCGACCCCATCCATATAGAAATAGGGATAATCCGTAGGCGTATCCCAAGACATGGAAGTCTCACGGTAAAATGTAGGAAGAATATTTTCATTACCGATTAATACGGCATATTGATATTTCTTCTGATCATAGCGCGCTTTAATAAAAGTCTTTAAGCTCTCAGCATCACTTGCTTCATCTTCAAAGATAAAGTGATCCACCTGATAACCTTGATCTTCTTTAAATTCTACGAACTCTTGAGCAGAAGCAGTTAGGGCCTTGGCCGATATAACGAGAAACTCATTATTGGCCGCACCAAAGTTGAGCTTCGCAAGCTTAACTGGCGAGTGATCTCTAGAATGTATGGCCAGCTTAAGGGATGGATAAACGGCCAGGCCATCTCTCGTTTGATGGGCCCCATAAACATAGACTTTAGTTAAGGGAAGACCTCGATAGGTCCCCAAAGATTCGAGACGATAGAGAGGACTCTCTTCATTATAATACTCCCCTTTCACTTCATAGGAGATGGGCTCATCTTTATCACAACGGCAAGGCTTGCTGGGAGCAACTTGAGCATGAAGTCCCTTAAAGAGCTTCGGTGTTGATGTCTTAAGGGAGACAAAGAGATTATCTCTATCTTGGGCGACAATAAAGCTTTGGTAAGGAAGCGAGGGCCTACCACTGTCATTGGTCATTTGAAAGTTTTTAAATTCAAGCTCATCCATTGACTCAACAAAATCATTTGGATGATTCGACTTCTCCCCTTCAAAACTTCCAATATAGTATTCAAAGTTAAGGCGAGCGCTCTGAGAAGTACCAAAGCGAGAGCTATTTTGGCCGTTTCTTCCTTCGTTCATTAAGTAGGTCTTAGCGTAAATATTGGCAAAGAGAGTGCTTGATAACACACTTAGGCCAATGAAGAGCTTCATTCTTAGCAGGGTCATGATCTATCCTTTCTTTCTTGTATAGATCTCTATCGACCACTTTCAAGCTGGCCTTTGGCCACAGAGGCCCTAGTGGTGGTTTTCGGAAAAATAGACCACTTTCGCACAGCATGAAATTAAAAACTAAGTAAAATCATAACTGACAAAAATAATCCCCTATGCTATCAATGGCCCAATACTTAGAAATGAATTTCTCATCTGCTCAGGAGATTAAACCCATGAATTTATCAAGCAATCAGGCTTGCCGTCCCGCTTATACTCGCTTCTTTCTTTACTCAGTCTTTGCGTTAGTAGTTGGACTTTTTCCCTCCTGCCAAAATGATGCTCCACTAGGAACTCGTGACAACCCTGTTAAGCTCTACTTCACTCCATCCGTAGATGCCGACACTATCGCCTCTAACTCACATGAGTTTCTTCAATTTCTTGAAAAGGAAACTGGTCTCTTCTTTAAGACAGGTATTCCTACAAACTATGTCGCTGTTGTTGAGGCCTTCGGATCCAAAAGGGCCGATATTGGTGTGATGAATTCCTTTGGCTATCTTATGGCCAATGAAAAATACGGAGCTTCTGCAAAACTTCGTGTTCTTCGCTATGGACACGACTACTATCAAGGACAAATTATTGCCAAGGTGGGAAGCGGAATCAATGAAGTTAAAGATCTCGATGAAAAGAAGATGGCCTTTGTAGATCCTTCTTCAACATCAGGATATATGTTTCCTCTTAAAATGATGAAAGAGGCCAATGTTAAGGCATCCAATATGACC
>JBLWXW010000007.1:0-140278 GCA_048267265.1 Bacteriovoracaceae bacterium | reverse complement strand
GTCGTTATAAATTTTAAATAGTTTTTATCACTTCTTTTGTTTTCAAACTTTCGTTTCAAAACCTTTAAGGAATTTTTTTCCCCTTACGCTATATTGTAGCAAGAGGTAGGCCATTTTCTAAAGGATTATATTAAAATAAATGATGGAAAATTAGGGACTTATTAGCTGATTAAAATAGTCAAACTGACACCATCGGTGCCAGTTTAATTCACGCTCTTTCTCCAAACATCTTGCGAAGACCTCTGAACCCGATATAATTAAATGACTAATTATTCATATTTATTAAATAAACTCCTTATCCGAGTTTTAAGGTCTGCAATATTGTGAAGGTTTCAAATCAATCCGGCTTTTCTCTATCCTCTGTTCTTGTGTCGGCAGGGTTATTAGGTGTTATTGCTCTTGGAGTTGTTCGTCTAAGTAAACAAAGTAATCAGGTTTCTCGTGATTTTATGGGGAAAATGGATACCACTGCCGTCATTAATCAAATAAGACAACACCTATCTGATAAAGATAATTGTACTGAGTCGTTTCAAGGAGTAAATGCCATTAACGGTACAGGAGTCAGCCTACTAAGAATAAAGAACAATACCGGGAGTTTTATCGATCGCTACCCTATCAATACAACAGTAGGACAAGGTGGAATCAAGATCATGAGTTTCTCTTTGCGTGATCCTGGAGTGGCAGGAGACGATGTTGATGTAGCGACTGAAGGAACCACTTATCTTGAAGTTGAATTTGATATTGGAAAAGCGGCCCATAGAAGTAGATTAGTTAAACGTATAACATTGAAAGTAAATGTCGATGGTTCTAATAATGTCGTTGACTGTAGTGCACTTGGGCTTAGTACTGGACTTTGGATGCAAAATCCAAGTGATATGACTCAAATTCACTATAGTGGAGGTAGTGTTGGAATAGGAGTCACTGAACCTGAAGTTACTCTCGATGTGGTAGGAGGAATAAAGCTTGCTGATGAGCCAAACTGTAATGCGACCCTAAATGGACTTATGAAGTACGATGGGTCCAAGCTTCTCATTTGTGAGGACGCCACTTGGAGACCTGTCAGTAATGCCGCCCAAAGCTGTCCAGCTGGACAGTACCTAAGAGGATTCAATGCTGATGGATCTCTCCTTTGTGAAACACCTAGCACATTAGCAACAACGGCCCATTTCACCATCACTGGAGTGAATGGAGAAAGCTCAAAGTCACTCAACTTAGGTAACTGGAAGTTCTGTGCCCTCACCCAATATAATACAACAGAAGATGATAGTAATAACTATGATACCTGTCTTGTTCAAGGCTCCTTCAACAATACATGGACCTTAAGTTTAAGTAAGCACTCCCAAGATACGCTTACCTGTGATGCTACTTGCTTGAGGTAAACTTTAAGAGAGTCAGTTCTTCTTTGATATCTTTACGGAGTCAGGTTAAACTATTTATTAAACCACATCATAGCTTACAGGAAGAGGTATAAATATGGGGCTTATTTCATCTGGCCTTTCACATATTGGAATGAAACGTAAAACCAATCAGGATGCGATTTACCTCAATCCAAAGAAGCATCTCTTTATTGTTGCCGATGGAATGGGTGGTCATAACGGTGGAGATATCGCCAGTCAAATGGCCACCACGGTTATGCCAGAATTTATTTTAGAAAATTACGACCAAGACCCTGTTAAATTGCAAAAACAGGCCATCGCTTTTGCCAATAATTCAATCAAAAAAAGAGGTGAACAAGACGAGAGTCTTGTCGGAATGGGAACAACAGTTGTCAGTCAACTCTTTCGTGGCCCCAATCTCTTTACTGCAAATGTTGGCGACTCTCGGGCCTACCTCTTTAATAATAAGAAGCTCTATCAACTTACTTGCGACCATTCACTGGTTCAGGAGAAACTTAATCTCGGCTTCTATACCCGTGAACAGGCCGGGGATGATCCCCAAAAAAATGTTCTGGTAAGAACTGTTGGATTTGAATCTGAAGTGGAAGCCGATGTCTTTAATTATAAAGTTCATCGCAATGATATTTTTCTTAGCTGCTCAGATGGGCTACACGGAAAAGTAAGTGACTCAGACCTTGTCTATATCATTAACCACTTTATTCCTGATCCTTCTAAGGCAACTCAGGAACAGCTCGATCACACCACCCAATTTCTTATCGATATGGCCAATAAGAATGGGGGGCAAGATAATATCTCTGTTATCCTAGTTGTCGCTCAGTAGAAATTCTGACTTATCTATGGGCAGAATATAAGTGAAGATATTCTCCTCATCCATAAGATAGCGCCCCTTTAAAACAAGAGGTCCATGACCTACCCTTTTCTTAAATGTCTTCGTCACGACAATCTCAAAGGACTGATCTTCACCATTGACACTAGAAAGGTAGGCATCCTTCATTCCAAAGTATTCCTGAAAAAAGGGATAGAGTGCTTTATAGCAAGACTCTTTCGCACTAAAAACTAAGGTCAAAAACTCATTTGAATTAGGCAATACGCCTTCTTGTAGCTTATCTTCATCGCTCAAAATTTGGTGTTCAATATTTTTCTTGGCGCGCTCCTTTTGCTCGACATCGACTCCCACACTCTTTTGTCCCAGAGCATAGGCAAAAATAATATAATTCTTGTTATGAGTGAGTGCGCCACTGAACTGAAAATCAAAGAGTGGCTCCCTATTTTCGCCAATTCCCACTGGAAGATTCCAAAATTGATGCCCATCTGCCTTGAGTGAAGTGTGAATCAATAAGCGCCCCTCCAAGAATTCGGAGCGTCTTTTTTCATGCCAACCTTTTACAATTAAGTTGTAGTAAGATTCAAGCTCTTTGAATTCAGCAGGCCATATAGAATCCTCGCCCTTTTCCTTACAGAAGAAAGCTAGGCCTAATTCAGATATTGATGCTTCCTTTAGGAAATTTAATAAAGTGGCCATTACAAAACCTTAGGATTGGGGAGCCAGGCCCTTTGCGATTATAGACTCACCATTTGTGCGCCAAATTCGTGAAGTAGGAATCGATAATTCGAGATAAGGCTCCTTGAGTAATTCAAAGCGCTCTGAGAAGCTTGACTCTCCCCTAGTACGCTCTCCTCGAAGTTCAGCGTTCTTATATTCCATAAGTATGGAAGCGAAGATTTCACTAGAACCAGAGGTATTATCATCAACTAAAACTTCGATATAATATTCTTCTTCATCGAAAGTTCTTCGAAGGGCCAGAAGCTCTTCTCTTACTTCTTTTTCCCACAAGTAAGTTTTAAATTTATATATGGCCTTTCTTCTAAAATCCCAAAGAAATCCAAAGAAAGAATCAATATGAATCGCCTTTAGTACTTTTGATGTGGCCTGAGCAATAAAGTGAGGGGAATCAAAAAACTTAAACTGATAGTCGTAAATATGACTACCATCAGAAATAAAGGGATAGAGGGCAAGCTCCATCTCCTCATTACCACTAGCAAGATTGCCCCTTAGATCTATATATAAGGTGCTGCCATTATCTTGAGCAATATAATTAAAAACGGACTCTAAAGAGTATACAAATTTATTCGCAAAGCGACGTTTAATATTATCCTCAGATTCACCCGCACTAAGCTCACATCGAAATGAATTAATCTTAAGATGATCACGTTTATGAGTAACACAAGTTTCATTCTTTTGATTCTGAATGCTTCCTCTAGGTGTAGCCAAGTGAAGGCTTCTATCGCCAAACTTAAGTAGGAAGTTTTCAACCCCTTCCCGATCGACAAGTTCAGGACCACTTTCGAGCTCTGAAATTAATGTAGAAACTTGAGGAGCATTACTTTTTTTATAGGCATAGTGCTTCGACAATAATGCCGAAAGATTGGAGTTGATTAAACGTGCAGAGGCAAAACTGGAGTTCAGCCCAACAAGAATTGAAAGTAAAGAAATAGAGAAATAACCGAGATGAGAAAACCTCATGATTCTAATTAAGGGTTATTGCCAAATTTTAGATACGTATTCAGGATAATCAATTAGAGGATTACGATTTCCCTGAAACTCTTCACCATTGTCGTTACGACGTCTTTCAAAAGCACTTACAGGATCGAGCTTATGCCAACGTAGAAGAATATCGAGGAAGTTCTTCTTGTAAACTTGATCGCTGGAGCCATCAAGCATTGTGTGGCGAAAGCTTCTAATACGACTTTCATAGCGAATAGCAAAGTAAAGGAGAGCGCGAGCAATATCGCCTTTAAACTCATCAATAGGCTCGAAGAAGAAACCTGAATAACCTAGTGAGCGATTCTTTCCTACTTTAGATCCATTCTCAGAGGTCCATTCAGTGTCGGCCACTTCGCCAAAGGGATAACTTCCTCTCATATTATTAACTTTTCCATCAGTTGGATAAACATGGAAGTAATCCGTTCTCATGGGAGATCTTTTAGAAAAAGCACTTTGAGGAAAGAGGTGTTCACGATTAAAACAATCACCTTCTCCACGATAGCTTCCACAAGTGTCGCCACGTGAAGAGTAATTATAGCGCTCTCGATCATCTGGTTTTTCTGAGTACATATCCATGATCGAACCATCACCTTCATAGTCGAGATCTTTATCACCTTCGAGGTAGGCATAATAAAGAGCTCCATAAGATTGAGCGTGATGAGTTTTATCGAGTAATTTATGAAGAGCTGTTTTGAGTGCGTATCCAGAAAGACCATTGAGCCCTGCTTGCTTATAGTAGTTTCCATTGTAAGAAGACGCCGCAGTTGGGGCGAGTCCTATAAGAACAAAAGCTAAGGTCAGAAGAAGTTTCACAAGATTTTGGGGTTTACGCATAATCTCTTCCTAGGTTGAGTAGTGGCCGAATATTTCTATTATAAAGACTCTTGGCCACGGTTAAAGTGTAAGCCCCTTTTTTCCTTGGAGATCTTAACCACTTTCAACCATTGCATATTAATTCTTATCAAAAGCATTAGTCAAACTTTATGAGCACAATTAGATTAAACTTAAACTCTTTACTGGTTCCAGCACACTTCTGCAGAAACGCTGCAGCAATATTTGGTTTATGAGATATTCAGCTAAAGATATAGGCACTGGGTAATTTGCTCCATAATTCTTTTGATTTAAATTCAGGAGGAAATGATGCCACGTAATCCAGTAATACGATCAAATGAATACTTCTATCATATTTCAGCTCGCTCCAATAATAAGGAATACTGGTATCTTCCCATTCACGATGTTTGGAAAATACTCTGTGATGAACTTCTCCTTCTTCAGCTCGAAATGGAAATAGAAATTAGTGCATTTGTACTAATGGATAATCACTTTCATCTATTAATGCGTACCCCTACAGAAAGCATTGATCGGGTAATGTACTTTTTCATGAAGAGATCCACTTTAAAAATGCAGAAGAAATCAAATCGAATCAACAGAATATATGGTGGCCGCTACAAAGGCTCTTTGATCGAAGATGAGAGGTATCTTTTCAATGTCTATAAATATATCTATCGAAACCCTGTGAAAGCAGAAATGTGCTCTTTGGTTGAAGAATACCAGTTCAGTACTTTGAATGTATCGACGAGCTTCAACGTAACCTCTTTTTTCGATGATCTCTTTTTGGCAAAGAGTCTTGAACAACAAAGACTATTTGAACTCCAGTGGCTCAATCAAAGCTTTAGCAAGGTCGAAGACGATACTATTAAAAGAGGTATATCGAAGACTCTTTTTACTTACAAAGTGGACCGAGCAAGTGGAAAAAGAATAGCTCCTAGCACAATGGGAAGAGGTATCGCTTAGAACTATTGCGCAACGCTTCTGCAAAAGTATGCTGGAACTTACAAATCGGGGGTAGCTTAGAGGCGATAAGTGTTCTAAAATCTTTGGCTATGGATCGTTATTTTACCGTAATGGTCGTTCCCGAAAGAGAAAAAGGTGTTAAATCCTTTCGTATTCCACGTGTAGTCTTTCATGCGGCCATCTTTTTCATTGTTATTTTCATGGTACTCCTAGGTATCCTTACCTATGACTACTGGAAAATCCTACGTCAGGTTTATCAAAATAAGCACTTAACCATTGAGAACCGACAATTAAAAGAGCAGATCCAGCTCTTTCAGATGAAGCTCAACACACTCTCAGAAGATCTTGAGCGTATTCATGTTTTTGAAACCAAACTGAGAACCATTACCGGACTTGAAGAAGGTGACCTTACTCGCCCAATTAAAGATTCTGGAGAAAATGGTGAGTATCCCGTCAATGAAGACGGCGAAAGAGATGGCGAGCTCCCCCTATCTAATCCCGAGGCTCCCCAAGGAAAAATCTTTCGCGACCTCGAGCACCTTAAAGAATATAAAGATGCGCCAGAGTATCAAAACTTAAAAGACCTCTACGAAAAAAAGATAGCCACCAACTTTGGCCTACAAACCAGTTACTCCTATACTAAAGAATGGAATGAACTGACTAAGCAGAGTTTCACCATGGCCACCGTGTATGCGGAGTTTGATTATAAATTCAATGTGGTGAAAAGTTTTGTAAATGATTTAGAAGTAAATATCCACAAGCTGGACCAGTTTCAATTGGATAAAGACTCTTTCTTGCGTTCAACACCTACTCTCCTACCGACCAAAGGTTGGGTGACGAGTTACTATGGACCAAGAATTAGCCCTACCTCCAAGCGGCTTAGGATGCATGAAGGAATTGATATTGGTGCCCGAACGGGAACGCCCATTGTGGCGGTTGCTGACGGCACTGTTATTTTCGCGGGAACTAAACCGGGATTCGGGAATTTTGTTGGAATCGACCATGGCTATGGAGTCGAGTCCTACTATGCCCATGCCAAAGGTCTCTTCACGAAAAAAGGTCAACTCGTAAAGCGCGGGCAGCGTATTGCCTCCATCGGTAATACCGGTGCCTCAACTGGTCCACACGTGCACTATGAAGTAAGAGTAAACGGAACTCCCGTTGATCCTCTTTACTTTATACTAGATTAATTTTTTATTAATTTTAAAGTAAACCGTTATAGACCATATTTGAGGAGTAGACTGGTATGAACCCACTTAAAGCGATATTCGGATCAAAGAATGACCGTGATATCAAGTCCCTTAGACCTCTCGTTAAACAAATCGAATCTTTTGAAGAAGGACTAAAGAAGCTTAATGATGATGAGCTTCAAGGACAAACTCCAAAGTTTAGAAAGATGCTTGAAGAAGGGGCTACCCTTGAAGATATCCTTCCTGAAGCCTTTGCAACTGTAAGAGAAGCTTCAGTAAGGGTTCTTGGAATGCGCCCATACGACGTTCAGCTCATGGGTGGAATTACCCTCTTTCAAGGAAAGATTGCAGAGATGAAAACCGGTGAAGGGAAAACCCTTACCGCCGCTCTTCCGATGTATCTTCATGGCCTTACTCAAAAAGGTGCTCACCTGGTTACGGTGAACGACTACCTAGCTTCTAGGGATGCTCGTGAAATGGTGGGACCACTCTACGAATGGCTGGGTCTAACTGTTGGAGTTATTGTTGGAGATATGAGTGATGTGGAAAGAAAGGAAGCCTATGCTTGTGACATCACTTACGGAACCAATAATGAATTTGCCTTTGATTATTTAAGAGACAATATGAAGTTTGATCTTGAGGACTATGTTCAGCGTGGACATAACTTCTGTATCGTGGATGAGGTTGACTCGATTCTCATCGATGAAGCAAGAACTCCTCTTCTTATCTCTGGTCCCTCAGAAGGAAAAACAGATCTCTATTTTGTGGCCAATGATATCATCCCCCAACTTACAATTGAAAAAGATTTCACAGTAGATGAGAAATCGAGAACAACAACTTTCACAGAAGATGGTATCGTAAAAGTTCAAAGTCTACTCAAAGTAGAAGACCTCTTTGATCTCAAGCATAATGACCTTCTCCATCACTTAAATCAGGCACTCAAGGCGCATCAACTCTTCCGTAAGGATATTGATTACGTTGTAAAAGAAGATCGCGTAATTATCGTTGATGAATTCACAGGTCGTTTAAAAGATGGCTCTCGTTGGTCAGATGGACTGCACCAAGCCGTTGAGGCCAAGGAAAATGTTCCGATCAAATCAGAGAACCAAACTTTGGCCTCTGTAACCTTTCAAAACTACTTTCGCCTCTATGGACGCCTTGCCGGTATGACCGGTACGGCCGATACAGAAGCAGAAGAATTTAGAAAAATTTATTCTCTTGATGTTGTTGTTATTCCAACCAATGTTCCTATTGCTCGTATTGATGAGCCAGATGTTATCTACAAATCAAGAGATGCAAAGACTCGCGCAGTTATTAAGTTGGTTCGTGAACTCAATGAAAAAGGTCAACCGGTTCTTATCGGAACAAACTCCATTGATAGCTCCGAGCACTTTCACGCATCTCTAACCAAAGCAGGAATTAAGCACGAAATGCTTAACGCAAAAAACCACGAGCGTGAAGCGACCATTATCGCCGAAGCTGGAGCTAGAGGTGCCGTAACGATTGCTACGAATATGGCCGGTCGTGGTACTGACATTAAGATTAGTGACGAGATCAAGGCCCTTGGTGGACTTTATATTGTGGGTACCGAAAGAAACGAAGCCCGTCGTATCGACAATCAGCTTCGTGGTCGTTCCGGTCGTCAAGGTGATCCTGGTCACTCGAAATTCTTCCTATCCTTAGAAGATGATCTTATGAGAATCTTTGGAAGTGATAGAATTAAGGGGATCATGAATACCCTTGGAATGGAAGAAGATGAGCCTATTGAGCACAAAATGATCACTAATGCCATCGCCAAGTCTCAAAAGAAAGTTGAGGCCCATAACTTTGAAATTCGTAAACACCTTCTTCAATATGATGATGTAATGGGAGAGCAGCGCTCTGTGATCTATCGTCTAAGAAGAGATATTCTTGGTGATCAAGGAAATCGTGCCCTTATTGAAGAGTTCATCGAAGATGTGTCTGAACAGCTTGTCGATGCTTATCGTCCCGATAAGAAAGTTCCTCTTGAGTCATGGTCTTGGGAAGATATGAATAAAGGTTTCCAAAACACTTTCCACACCGATAAAGAGCTAAGCGCACAGGAATGTATTGAGAAAGCAGATGGCGATCTAGAGGATTACTTTGCCAACTCGGCCAAGGATATTCTTAATGCAAAATTTGAGCAATATAACCCAGAGCAAGTTAAGCTTGCACTTCGTGAGATACTCCTCTCTACTTTTGATCAATTCTGGAAGGACCACCTTCAATCAATGGATCATGTGAAAGAAGGGATTAATCTTCAGGCCTATGCTCAAAAAGATCCTCTTACTATGTATAAGCGTGAAGCTTTCAACCTCTTTGAGAATATGAGAGTGGAAGTTAAGAAGGCAGTGGTAAATGCCATCTACTCCGTTAAGCTCTATACAGAAGAAGAGATTGAGGAGCTTCAAAGGCAACAAAAAGAAGAATTGGAGCGCCAACTTGAGGCCCATAAGCAAGCTCAAGCAGCTGCTGAGGCCGCCGAGAAAGCTCAAATCGAGGCCGAAAAATCAGCGGCCCCTATTCGTAGATCAGTAAATAAAGTTGGCCGCAATGACGCTTGCCCTTGCGGTAGTGGCAAGAAGTTCAAACACTGTCACGGCGCTTAAATCAAAATCTAGTATGAATAAGGCCCTCCATTAGCGAGGGCCTTTTTATATCCTTCATCTTCTTTAATCTTTCCTACGAATTTTTTGATATTAGGTCTTTTGCTTAGATCAACCCTTCCCGCTAAAGAGGCCTCTAGGGGAAAGCTCATCATCATATCAACAGCACTCATTTCATCACCTAAGAAGAAGCTAGACTTTTCAAGACGTGACTCCACCATATCAAAGAGCGCATCTAAGGTGTGACCAAGATAATTACTGCGAATCCCTCCTGTAATAAGTTTTGCAATGGGCTTAATCAAAAAGGGAACTTTCTCATCTACCACTGAAAGGATTTTCATAATGACCAATGGGGGCATTAGCGAGCCCTCTGCAAAGTGAAGAAAGTAAATAAACTCACGATAGCTCTCATCAGTACTTCTAGGATGGAGCTTGAATTCACTGTCGTAGCGATCAAGTAGATACTGGAAAATGGCCCCTGTTTCAGCGTAAACCACTCCCTCATCTTCTAAAATGGGAGACTTTCCTAGGGGATGTATCTTTGTAAGCTCTTTTGGAGCTAAATTTGTTTTAGGATCGCGCTCATAGCGAATTACCCGATACTCAAGATCAAGTTTTTCAAGTAACCATAGAACTCTTTGTGAGCGAGAATCTTCTAAGTGATGAACGGTGATCATTTTTTTTCCTTTATAAAGCTTGATAGCACTTTCCGATGAAATCAGTATAATTAAAAGTATGAATAATAATGATGATGATAACACAGAAAATGATTGGGATGAGAAGTCAGACTTAACCCGAATTGAGGACCTCTCTGAATTCCTCCATGAAGAAGATCCCGATGTTGAAGAAAAGTTCAAGCAAGCTTCTGATGAAGATGAATATCAAAAGGAAGAGAATGAACCTTCACAAATGGTCGATCTCAATGAATTAGAAGATTCTGAAGAATCTCCCGAATTCCCTCCCCTTCCATCATCAGATGAAAATGAAGATGAACCTACAGAGTTCGGATCATCCGACTTTGGAACAAGTGAATTTGAAGCTCCCGACTTCGAAGATGATAATCAGCTAGAAGATGAAGATAAATTTGAAGATGAAAACGGCTTCGGAACTAATAGTTTTGACTCCAAGACAGACTTTAGTCTGAGTGAAGATGAGAATGAAGACGAAGAGTCAGAAAATGAAGACGATTTCCAAAGCTTTGGCGAATCATCTTCCTTTGGCGAGGAAGATGATAATGAAGTTAATGATAATGAAGAGGAATCCGACTTCAATGCCTTCGAAGCTCCTACAGACCCGGCCTTTGAGGTACCAGCAGAATTTGAAGCAATAGAAAAAGGACCAAACGAAGAGGAAGAGGAAAATGAAGCTGAGGGTGATCTCTCCGATGAATATTCATTCGACGAAAATGATAATAACATCGAAAGTGAAGATGAGAACGAAGACTATAATGACTTCAGCAACGACGACCCTGAAGAAGAATCTGAAGAAAAATTTGAAGAAGAGCCTGAAGATCAACCTAATTTTCAAGAAGGGCCCATTCCCACAGTTTCCCCAACAGTTCCTGCTCGTCCCTCTACACCTATCATTGCCAGAGAAGACTTCCAAGAGCTTCGTGACTTCGGAAATGCCATCTCCTATGGGACCGTAACGGCCGGAGGAAATCCTCCCTATACCCTGATTCTTAGAAATGTGAAGTTTGAAGAAGATGCCGAGGATATAATGATTCTTCTCCGTGAGCATGGCCTGGTTACTGAAGAGAATGAAACCATCACCGAGCAGGGCCTTCAAAGTGGACACCTCCTTATTTCGCAAATCAGCGAATACTCGGCCATTTACTTGGCCCATAAAATGAGACGCTTTGACGTCCAAATCAGAATCGGTCTATCCGAGCAGCTTCATCCTACAAAGAGCTACACCCATGACAATAAGGGACTCGTTAGTAAGTATAATCTTCGACAAGATCGCCGCGAAGTGGTGGAAATGCAAAAAACGATGGTTGATATCGAAGATATTATTATGAGTACGACGTCTTCATTAGATGGATATGATATTCTTCAATATATCAAAGTTCTCACCGCCCACCACCTGATCAGTGAACTTGATTTACAACTTCTTCATGAAAAATCTCGAGCGAATGTTAAGGAGACTGAAAACTCCCCTAAGTATGCCTATGAGAGCTTCCACTCGCAACAGGCCAATGACGATTCAGAGAGTGAATCTCAAAGTGAATCTCAAGACGATGTACCTATGCAACAGTACGGCCTGGGCCTTGAAGATATATACAATGAATTGGCCCAAGATCTTCGTAATGAAGCTTTCAAAGAAGAGGCCAATGCTGTCATTGGAATGAGCTACTCTATCTCTCCTGTTATGCTTCCCTCTATGAAAAGTGATAAGGGAGAAATGCATTACAAAATTACTTGTACAGGTAATGCGGTATGGATAAGTGATCGCCCCTAAAGTATGATTATAATTTAAAAGGTATTTACCCAATAAAGGTTTTCAAACTAAATGTCCGAGCATAGCAAGAGTATTAAGAATCAACTAAAGTCCATCCCCGATTACCACCCCGTAGTTATTATTGGAGCAGGGATTGTTGGTTCAGGGATTTTTAGAGACCTCTCCCTTCACCATGTGGGAGCTCTTCTCATTGACAAGAATGACTTCTCTTCACAGACCAGTCAATCCAGCTCAAAAATGCTTCATGGTGGAATCCGATACTTGGAAAATATGGACTTTTCCCTCGTTTGGGAAGCCTTAAATGAAAAGAACTTGTGGCTAAAAGTTGCTCCTCACCTTTGTTATCCAAAGCATTTTTATATGCCCGTGTATAAGGAATCTTCTCGTCCTCTTTGGATGATTCACGCAGGCGTTTTCCTCTATGATGTACTTTCACAGTTTAAGAATGATCCCCATAAAGTCACTAATTTCAATCAGACCCTAGAGGCCAATCCTCTTCTAAGAAAAGAAGGGCTAAAAGGAGCTGGCGTCTATTCAGATGCCATTGTTGATGATGCCAAGATGACTCTTGAGTGCGTCTATGATGGACTACTCTCCCCCAACTCTTATGCCTGTAATTACACAGCCCTTACCAAGGCCCAGAAAAAAGAAGAACAATACGAGCTCACCCTAAGAGATGAACTCACAGGACTAGAGCGAATCATTCATTGCGATCAGTTGATATTTGCAACTGGCCCTTTTACCGATCGCCTTATGGAAGAGCTTAAACTCTTTAAGTGGACTCCAAAGATGGCCCTAAGTAAGGGATCGCACCTTTGGTTTAATAAAGACGACTTTCCTCTAGAGAACCCCGTCGTTCTTACTCCAAATGATGGTCGAGTTATTTTCGTTATTCCTCAAGGAGAAAAAGTTCTTGTGGGAACGACAGAGCATCCAGGAGAGGCCACCTTTAATCAAACGGCCTCCACTGATGAAATTCAATATCTCATAGATAATCTCAATGAATACTTTCCACAGGCTAAGCTCACCAAGGATCATATCAGTGCATCCTTTGCAGGTCTTAGGCCACTGGTAAAAGAGGATGAATCTGGAGACTTGGGAAAAGTTGCTCGCCATCATAAAATTTATCAGCCTGGTGAGAATGCATTTGTCATTATCGGAGGTAAGTATACGACCTTTAGAGTGATGGCCTCAGATGTGGTGAAGATGCTCTTTTCAAAATTAAAGAAGACCTATCATCCCGAGCGCTCTCTTTCTCCATTCAGACAAAGAAGCCACTGCTTGCCCTGGCAAGCGCTAGAGCTCGATGCCCAAAAGCTAAAGTCTATTGTGGAGACAGAGTTTCCCAAAACCTTTGATGATCTTATTTTAAGAAGACTAGGCATATGGAATCTTGAGCACCATCCCCAGGTCAAGGCACTATTACAGGGTCAGAAGAGCTACCTTCAAGAGCATCTCAGTGGAGAGCTTAAGGACTAAGCTGCTTTGTTGAGTTCAGATTCATCCATCGTATTGAGAATAACTTCTAAGAATTGGGTCGGCCCGATGGGCTTACTGATAATATTAAATTCGCCTTCTAATTGAGCTATTTTAGCTTTATCCATTCGTGAAATATGAAGAACAGGTATTTCATGTCCGCCTTCCTTAAGTAATTTTGAAATCTCTAGCCCATTTACATTTGGCATCTCGATATCACAAACAATAAGCTTAGGTGCCCGTGACTCTTTTGCTAACTCCTCCATGGCCTCTAATACGCCACAGAATGTTTTAATCTCATAGTCCTCAAGACCAATGCGAATAAACTTTGTATAGAGGTTGCATATATCTTCATCATCATCGACGACATAAATTGAGTTCAAATATGTGGTGGGATCTTTCTTAAAAACATTTTTGAGAAACTTATGAATAATGATCATTCATCCTCCATCATTAAAAAAGAATATTCCCTATTCTGAGGGCAACCTAGAGGTAAATGCAAATCATTTAAAAACGAGAAAGTGTTGAAAATTGGGGAATTTGAAAATTAAGATTTTAGTGGCGAAAATAAGGGGCACTCAGATATCTTCAAATGATGATAAATACCCCCTAGATGTAAATATATCCTCAAAAACGATAAGCTAGACCTAACAGAACTCTTGGCCCTGAAACCGTCTTTACGAAGTTCTCTTCAGAGTTTTCAATTTCGTATGTCTCGCTTCTTTGATAGTAATCCAAGATAATACGGGCACCAAACCCACTGCGAGTATAGTACTTTAGACCTCCGGCCACACTTAAAAAGCTAGAAGATCCCTCTTCTGTAACGGAAGGGGAAGTACTATTACTTGATAGCACTTGAACATCATCAGAGACGCTCCCCACTCCAATAGAGCCTCCTGCAAAAGGAATAAATTTATTATAACTAAGAGGTGATCCACCGAAGTGATAGTGAGCTCCAATACCGTATTCAAAGACAGCACTTGTTACCTGGCTTCCTTGTACCGATGTTGTTTGGTAATTACCAGAATGAAGAAGGGCGAAGAAGCTCAACTTCTCAAGAAAACTTCCTGGAGAATCAAAGTACTTCTCAATGCCAACACTGAAATCAATAGTAGAATCACCGCCTGTATAGTTGCCCTCACCACCTTCATCTACAGTTGTGCTCAGAGAGCTAAACTGAACAAGACCAAAGGCTTCAATCGTACGTGTACTATCAATACCAGAGGTGTCATAGGCCTCTGAATCAAGATTTCCCATTGCTCCTAATTCCTTTTGATCATCAGAGGATAAATTATTCATCGTTTGTACACGTGCCGGAGGTGCTCCACGAAGGGCCATGACCTCTGTGCCCGCACTCATCGTACTATTGGAATTATCATACAGACTCTTTGTAGGATCTTCAGTTGTCTCTAGCGCCGAAGTGATCTTGATATTGACGACTCTATCTGAATACATACTTGAGTCATCAACAATACGATATATACTCCATATACTTCTTGTCGGTGACGCTTTCACAACCACTCCACGAGCAATGACACCAGAAGTGAGAAAGAACTTAGCGTGATCTCCAACAACAAGTCCATCTTCAAGCCCACGGTTAAGAAGAACTGTCTTCTTAGAGCGAGAAATCTTCAAAAAACGAGTCGTTAGTTTTTCATCAATTTCAAGAGCATTTACTTGAAAACTAGAAAACATAAAGCCTGTTAGCAGTAATAATTTAGAGAACGAGTGCCTCATAATTCATCCTTAAAAATAAATATTCATCCCGACAGTGAATTTAAGCTGATTGACTGTTATCACTGAATCGATATCATCTTCTAATACATCTTGTGAGTTATATCTTAAACTCTCATAAAGTAATTGAAAGTTAATCCCAATACCATAATCAAGTGAATCATCTTTTGCGTCACCACCTTGAAAGCGGTACTTGATTCCCATGAGGGCCGTAGGAAGGGACATCACTTGATAGCGATAGACATTATCAAATGAAAAAGACTCTAGATCCCCATTTCCTCTTTTCATCCCTAATCCAATATAAGGCATATACTTTCTAATCGAGGATGGCTCATTCCATAGATAATAATTAATATTACCTTTCAATGAACCTTCAACAATTCTTCCGTTCACTCCACCAACATCGTAGTGGGAAATTCCACGCTCAAGTCCAAGCTCTAAAGTCCACTTTCTTAAACTAAGAAGGGTTGACTTCAAATGCCACTCATAAGAGATACCTAGAGCGTAATCTGTTCCTCTATTGCCTGGATCATCTTCCGTTGTAAACGACTGAAGAGCTGTTGAGTACCTTAGAATTAATTCATGACCTGGCTTATCGGCAAGGGCCTCTTTTTGACGACGTAACTCGCCTTCTACTCCTGTTGAAATTAAGTATTGGCGAAGTTGATCATCATCCATACCTTGAGACCAACGAGGCCCTTCTCTTTTGATACGCTCAACAACTTCAGGAGAAATCTTCTCTCTCTCTCTTTTCTCAATAAGTTTACGAGTGCGGTAATCGAGAAAATCAGAGCCTTCATGCATATTATTATTTGGATTAGTCTGAACCCCAGCATAGAGACCCTTGAGTCCGTATTTCAGCTTATTATACTTCTCTACTGATGGCCTAGAAGTTGAGTCCCAAACTTTCTTTTTTGCTTCTTTCTTAATTTGACGAATGAGATTACGATCCCCTTCATCACTAGGGGTCATAAGTCGATTACGTTGTTGATCAAACTCCTCATCATATTCATCTCCAACTTTTACATAATTTGAGTTGCGATCAATCTCAAAGTCATGACGTTTAGTCGCTTTGGTATCCACCAACTTATCAGACATGAAGAAATCATTTTCTTCAAAAATCAGATCTTCCGGAACTCCGGTATCTTCAGTTACTTCAAAATACTCTTGCTCTGAAGCACGTCCTTTAACCTTCAGAGTTCGACGGGCGATGAAGGGCCGTCTTGTATCGCGAGACTGAGTAATCATAACAATGGGAGAGCCTTCCACTAAATCTTGGAATCGCTCAATCTTTCTCAAAAACCAATAACTCTCTCGGTTCTTAAGTTTAATGAGCTCACCTTCAGCAATATAGTGAAACTTAGGCTCTAGTAAACCTTGACTTAAATCCTTCACATAGAATTTGGCACGATCACCGTTTTTATAACCTTCAGCATGACCTTTATCGAGAATGAGAGATTTCTTTGAACTGCTGATTTCGATGATTTTGGCCCCCACCATTGAGGCCGCATCTGCAGCAAATGAGTAAGGACTTAGAGCGAAGACGGATAGAATGGCGCCGGCAGTATAAGAACAGATATAATTTCTTAACTGGGCCCTTGAGCTCGCGCCTTTTTTCACTCTCTCCCCTCCTTGGGACAAAATTGCTTGAAACTACTTTATTTTAGCATAGTTAGCTAGGTGCGAGACGGTGGTAAAAATATACCGACCCACCGAGTCATCATGCTTTTGTCTCGCACCTAAACTATTGAATAATGGCGTAAAATGACGTAAAGTGCCTACATCTCAACTTAAGTAATACTCGTAAAGGACGTAACAGTGGCCAGAAAGAAACATATTCAGATTTTTCGTTATAAATGCACAATGACCGACGAAGAATATAAAACTACAAGAAAGGCCCCAAATCCAGATGATCTCATTTCAGTAAATGCATGGTATGAGCTCAATCCGGATATGGATGATCGTCCTGAGCATATCAAAGTTGAGCTTGGTGTAACCGACCAAGAATAAGCCTCAAGAAATTCAAATTCTATTACAATCTCTTTAAAGTTGAAGGAAGAATCCATGGAAACGAAGAATGTTATCATCATCGGATCTGGTCCTGCAGGATATACTGCGGCCCTCTATGCATCACGTGCAGGTCTTGAGCCTCTCGTTATCGAAGGTGTACAACCTGGTGGACAATTAACAACAACTACAGACGTAGAAAATTTCCCCGGTTTCCCAGAAGGAATTATGGGACCAGAGCTTATGGCCAATATGAAAAAGCAAGCGGCCCGCTTTGGAACTGAGTACTTAGGTACTTGGGTAAAAGATGTTGATATGAGTAAGCGCCCTTTCAAAGTGACTTGTGAAAATGGTAACGAATATATGGCCCAATCCATTATTATCTCGACGGGAGCCAGTGCAAAATACCTTGGTCTTCCCAATGAGATGGAGCTGATTGGAAAAGGTGTTAGTGCCTGTGCCACATGTGATGGATTCTTCTATCGTGACAAAGTTATCCACGTCGTTGGTGGTGGAGATACGGCAATGGAAGAGGCAATCTTTCTCACTAAGTTTGCTTCTAAGGTATATGTTCTGGTACGTCGTGATGTTCTTAAGGCCTCTAAGCCAATGGAAGATCGCGCCAAGGCCAATGAAAAAATTGAGTTTATCTGGAATACAGAAGTTGAAGAAATTCTCTTTGACGACTCAGGGGTAACAGGTCTTAAAGTTAAAAATAATGAATCAGGTGAAATCACTGAGAGAGCAACAGATGGCTTCTTCTTGGCCATTGGTCACAAGCCCAATACAGACTTTCTCAATGGTCAAATTAAGCTTGATGAGCAAGGCTATATTATTCCTACAAATGCTCCTCACCCTGATACTAATGTACCAGGTGTTTTTGCCTGTGGTGATGTTCAAGATCACTACTATCGTCAGGCCATTTCTGCTGCAGGGTCAGGTTGTATGGCGGCCATTAGAGCTGAGCGTTTCCTAGAAGAAAACCACTAAGGGTTCGGGCAAAGGCGCTCTATCACTGATTAAAATTCAATTCACAAAAGGGGAAATCTTTTCCCCTTTTTTTATGCCCCTACGCTATATCGCCCTCTTAAAGTGGTCCGATCTCCGAGTCTTTCACTATAAATTTTTCTCCCTTTGACAATCGGTTTTTGAAAATGAAACAATGAATTTATTGATCAAGCAAAGGATTGCTTGAATCGTTTTTGAGGAAACCCAAGCTTAGAAATTTGTGGTGAAAAAACTAATTTCTAAGTAACGAAAACAAAGGCCAAGGAAGGTAATATGAATTTCAATTACAATACTCTCAACGTTGAACTCCACCCCAAAACCCGCTCCCTTTCCATTACCTTCAATCGCCCAGAAAAAGAAAATCAAATGAATCTTGAAATGCTCTTTGAGCTAGAAAGTCTCTTTGGTTGGCTAACGGCCCATCTTGAAGTTAATGCCGTTGTTATCAATGGATCTGCTGGTGTTTTTTGTACCGGATTTGATGAAGACGAATTGAAAATTATGAGCGAGGAGAAACTTCAAAAATATCTCGTTCGCTTTCAAAAAATAATTTCTGGTATGCTCGCTCTTCCCCAAACGATTATCGCCGACCTTGGAAAGAAGGCCTCGGGAATGGGTCTTGAGCTGGCCCTTGGTGCAGATATTAGAATCTGTCATGAGAATGCACAAATCGACTTCAACTCCCTCGATAAAGGATGGGTTCCTTGCTCCGGCGGAATTGGTCTTCTTGGACTACTGGTTGGTCATGCTACAGCTAGACAATGGACTCTAACTTCTAAGAATGTATCCTTTAGTGAAGCCCACGCAAAAGGTCTTGTTACAACGGGCTATAATAACGAAGCAGTTTTAGAAGATATTCTCAACTCAATTGCAAAACAATCCCCAGTGGCGAGAATTCAATCAAAGCGTAGTTTACTAGAGGCCATTATGCCTGAGTTAACGAGAATTTTTGAATTTGAGTCTATTTTCTCTTTTGCTTCGATGAAAACAAATGACTGGAAGAAAGATCCTTTGAATAATCCGGAGGAGCGCTTTATGTCGGCCAGAGAACTCTCTGGCCAACTTCAAGAACACTAATAAGAAAACTTAATTATCTCAGACTCTTCTTCTCAGGGCCAAAGAGATGGTGAAACTTAGGATTAGCATAGCTTTCTCCATTTCTATTGGCCTCAATTTGATCTTTATATCTTTGCAGATCTTCTAGACGAATCTCTTCCATTGCCCTTTCTAAATCAGCTAGTGAATAAATTGAAGTAGGATCTTTAAAGAGCTTTTTCTTCAATTCCTCATAAACAATATTAGAAACTTTTTCCATCGTCAGTACACTGGCCAGAGTTTTTCTTGGCATATTGAGAGGAAATTTATCTTCAATAAGACCACTGATAAGTGGAGTTCTTCTCAAACCAAAGGCCAGAGTTCCAAAGACATTTCCTTTAAAGCTCCACTTGAAATTATAATCATGATTATCCATCCAACGATAGAAGTTTGAATGAATGACATCTCTAAGTTGATTGGCCTTAGAGAAATGAAAATTTCTCCACTCGGCCACCATATCAAAGTCAGGAGTCAGTTCAATATCACCCGGCTGGAACCCTACATAAGCATCAGTTCCAATAGAGTTAAGAAAATTTCTATTTTTCATATCAAAGTGAGTATTGAAAGCAGGAATCTCAACTTCTCCATTTGAGGCCTCACTAAAGGCCCAATTCACAATCTCAGAACAAAATACTGTTTTATGATCCTCTAAATCAAAACCGAAGTCATAATAGAGGTGATTATTCGTATTCATAGTGCGAGTTGATATATCATAAGCAAACTTCCCCGCTCTCTTGGCAAGCTCACGATCACGATGCCTAAGCACTACGACTCTGGGGCTTCCCGCATGAAGGGCCTCTTGCGTGAATTCCTTAACTATAAGGCCCGTTTCAATAAGTGATTCAATATTATAGAGTCTGCCATTAATTGGATCTTTATAAACAATCGAGAGGTGGCTAAAATTTGTTTCGCTATCACCAAGGCGTGCAATGGAGGCCGAAATGGGAGACTTTCCTCGCCACAGCAGCAGATCACCTGATTGCAGGTCTCTCTTAAATTCAAATTGATCATCATCACTCTTAGTCCAAGGATACTTCTCACTAAAGTTAGGTGACATATTATCTGTTTCAAAACCTGTTACTTGGTGGCCTCTGCCATTGAGATAGTAGAGAGATACATTATCTTCAAAATATCGAGTGGCCCTATAGGCCGCTCGAATTGAGAACGAACACTCCCTTGTCATCACCCCTTGCTCAGACCAGCTTTGAACATGGCGCCGTAAGTTCTGTTTAATATCCCATAGTCTATTGATAATGATTTGATATTCATCCCAAGAATAGTTTCTATAGAAGTGATCTGAAGGGATTTGAGATAAGAAAGTAAAGCCTTCTTGAATTTGATTGGTACATACATCTATTGATAATGACTTAACGCTTAACTCATTGAGAACTGCTTCAGTTGACTCGAGAAGATTGGAGTTAATAAACTCATTATCAGCTTGAGCAGGAAAACGCTCTCTTTCTAGATAGCTACAAGATGTGCAAAGAGAGAGCAGAAGAAGCAACTTTGATGTCATTTTGAGCATGATGGCCCCTTGGTCTAAATCATTAAAAATAGGAAGTTTCCTCTAGTTTTTGCAAAAGAGCGGCCATTAAGCTCATGATAAATCAAACACTTAGATATCGAAAAAGCGTCCTACCTCTTAACAATGCCTAAAAAGTGATCACCTAAATAATGAAAGTAATTTTTTCGCTAAATTTGTTTACACGTAGAAAAGATGATAGAAAACAATCGAAATATTTAACTTATTATCTCTTGTAGGATGACTGTCATGAAGAAAATTTCAAAAATATCACTTCTTTTTTTAGGCTTCTTTAGTTTTAATCAATTTGCTGGAGCATCAGATATTCTTCAACAAGAGTCTGTTCTTCCGTCGGATCTACTTGAGGAACTCATTCTAGAAAAACTAGAAGAGCTAGAGCGTCCCAATCTTGACATTGATCTAAGAAGAGAAATTCGTATAGAAATAGAAGAATTAGAAGAAATCCTAGAAAATTCAGAAACGGGTAGTGTTTCTCAGCCTTGTCATGGTGGAGATATTTGTCGTTAAGGCTTAGGAAGCTCCTTCCTTCTCCACCCCTTTTTATCTTTTTCATTTTAGGGCCTATAATGGCCCTATCTTTATTTCTATTCAAAACTACGGATACCAAAGAAATGAAAAATTTTGAAATTACGGCCTATATTCCTCCCTTTAGAGACTACTTCCCTCTTGATCCCGCAACCTTAAAATACACCCTTCAATATACTTACCTCCAAAACCTAACCCTCAACTTGGTTGAAATTGATCAGAATGAAAACTATAAGAATCAGCTCGCAAAAACGATTCAACGCAATGATGAGGGTAATAAATTTGTCGTAACACTGAAAGAAGCCTATTTCAGTAATGGTGATCCTATTAGGGTTGAAGATGTTGCCAAATCAATAAAGAGGGCCATTATCTTAGGTACCCCCCACTTCAACGGCAAAGATCTCTTTGTCGGCAGTGAAGACCTAAAAAGTCTTGAGCAAGAAATTCCAGGTGTTGAGATAACGGGAGAAAATGAGCTGACCTTAAGAATTCATCACTCCCAAAAAGAATTCTATTACTACCTTCAACTTACAGATCTCGCCATTCTTCATCCCTCTCAATACAATCTCGACAGGGAACTTCAAACTAAAGACTGGGTTGCCGTATCGAGTGGTCCCTATAGATTGGAAATTAACGATTTGGATGTATCTTTTATTGCAAATGAAGGTGCCCTTAATTACTCCAAAGATATGCCAAAGCGAGTTGATCTCTTCTTTAGTAAAAATGCCCATGAAATATCTCAAAAAATCAATAATGACGAACTCGATATTGGTGAATTGGCCCCCAATACTTATCTAGAGGTTAAGCCACTTATTGATGAAGATACTCCCATTGACCTCTTTGGTTCAAAAACAGCATCTATTATTGTTATGGCCTTGAATATCAAAAATGACCTCTATAAAGATCCTACGATTAGGAAATGGATTCTTAAGAAGATTTATGAGAACTTTCAAGTTCCTAATGAATACAGTGAAATTATGGAGAAGGCCTATCAATTCTTTCTTCCCAATACTCTAGGCTTCGTACCAGTGGAAGTCATTTCTAAATCGATGGATAGTATTGACACCCAAGTTGTCCCTGAGCAATTAAAAGAGCATGGTTTAAATATGAGAACTATTGAAGGCCTTGCCTCTATTTTCATGCCAGGCCTTGCCGATAAAATTTCGAAGGCCCTAGAAATTCCAGTCACTCTTGATACTTCAATTAGGAATGCTGACTCTCAAAAAGTTTTTTCGAGTCGAGACTATGAAGTCTATATCAATGGTATCTCCATGAGCTACAAAGTTCTAGGTGAAACCCTGAATTTTCAATACCTCCAAAAAGATCCTTTCTTTCAAGATCCTACTGGAAGAATTAAAGAACTTCTTAAAGAGTATCAACAATTAGAAAATACAAAAGAAGAATATGATAAGATTAAGGAAATCATTTTTCAGATGATTGAAGATGCTGAGTGTATTCCACTTTATTATTATGGCTCTCCCGTCTTTGTTCGCTCAGATCGAATCAATATTGATGATCTCTATTTAGATGAGGCCATTCAATTTTGGAGAATACGTGCTGCCCAATAAGGTAGATATCGCGCAAGTCATTAGTGCGATAAAAGAAAAGTATGGAGATATATCCTACTACTTCTTTCCTCATAAGAACTCAGACTATAACTGCCCATATACAACCCAAGTCATGATCAATATCTTAGGTGAAAACCTAAAATGCTGGGGAAGTGGGGATACTCAGGATGAGGCCAGTTTTAAGGCCATCATGGAATTGCTAGAGAGAATCTGTTTTCTGAATTACTGGCCACTCAATTTTAAGGAAAGTCGTCTATTATTCACTAAAGAAAAGAGCGTAGCGCAAATTTCCAAAGAATATCCAAGGGCACAAAACTGGATAGGTAAAACAACTTCAGGTTGGTCTATTCACTCTTCCCCAAAGAAGGCCTTACAAAGTTCAATTAGTGAATTGATAGAGAGACACACTCTCTTGAGTGCAATGACCAAAGAGATCTCCTCTCATAGACTAAGTCTGGATGAAGTAAAAGAGAAGTATTGGTCAGACTTCAAGTATCAAACTTATAAAGAGTCATCTGTTGATTTCTTTGTAATTAAAGGGGCCCTAAATCACTATGTGACAACTTGTCGCCTTAGTACTCCACAAGGACCCTACTTTGGATTTGGGAGCTCTCCAAATCTGAGTTTAAGTATTAAGAAATCATTCTATGAAATAGCACCTAAAATTCCTTATACCTATAAACAAAAAGATCAACGCTCGATCCACGAGCACAGTGAATTCTATTTCTTAGAAAATAGCGATTGCAAACTTCAAGAGCTTGCCCCTATTGGAGAGACTATAAAGAAAGAGCACTTCTTCACTTCAGTAACCGAGCTAACAGATCTGGGCCATCTCTTCAATGGATTAAAAGGCATCTATATTGCGCAAGTGATCTCTCCAGTACTTCAACCTATGTTCAAAGGTAACTGGTCTGAAGGCCTTGTAAACCCACTGGCCTTTGAAGGAAGCGACCTCAAGTTTCCCAAGTTTCCCAAGTTTCCTAAGATCAAACATATACTTAATTAAGATTAAAGGTGGCGAACTTCAAGAGAGCTCAACTCCGCAGAACACTCTTTAAAGTCACGACAGTATCCAAGGATAAAACCCCCGCCCCCAGCACCACAGAGCTTGAGAAAGAAGTTCTTCTCTTTTAATCCTTGCTCCCATAGGTCGTGATAGAGTTTAGGAATCATGGGTCTGAAATGCTCAAATTGAAAGCGTGAAAGTTCAAACATAGACTCCCATAGAGACTGTTGATTACCTTCTATATAACTTTGGATACATTGATTGGTTATTGGGGTTAGTTCAGACTCACAAAGGCCTGAGAATTCTTCTGATTTACACTTTTCTAAGAAGAGGTTTACAAGAGGCTCCGTCTTGCGACTTCTCCCCGTATTAACGAGAAAGAATGCCCCCATATCACGATCCTCTTCACAAGGAAGATCAACAAGCTTAATGCCCTCTTCTCTATCCTTTAAAATAGGACGATTGAGATAACTTACGAGAGGATCAAAGCCACTTGAACTGCCATGAAAGTGAGATTCTAATAGTGCAAAATCTGCTTTTAACTTATCAATATTAGAAATATTATCAGTGCTTGGTCTCACATAGCGATGATATAGGGCGGCCACAAGAGCACCACTGCTTCCCACCCCAAAGCCCTGGGGGATAGTGCTATTAAAGTATAACCCCTGACCAACATCAAATTCATATGTACTTAAATCAAATTCGAAGTCGATCTGAGCTTCTTTTTGTAAACTTTTGATATAGCTGCCAAAAGCACGAAGCTCTGGATCACGAGCACCATCATTGGGAGTTTTAAAGGTGAGCTTTCCATCAAATAGACTATAGGGGATCAAGAGTGCGTTTGAATGTTGAATCACACTATACTCACCAAATAATAAAATTTTTGAAGAAAAAGACTTATTTTCCATTAATGCATTCCTATTGCTTATAAAATTTTCTGTGAACCTGTCCCCATACGATCATCAAGAATTCGTGCTCCCTTAAGACTGGGAACTAATTCATTTTGAATAAAGGCGAAGGCCTCTTCTCGAGCTGATGCGGGATAGAGAAGATGCAAGTTAGGCCCTGCATCTAAAGTAAAATAAAGAGGAACTCCTGACTCATATCTAAACTCTCTGAGCTTATGAATCGCCTCTATGGTTTGTGGCGCCATGAGAATATAGCCGGGACGAGAAGTCATCATCATAGCATGTAAGGCCATGGCCTCCTCTTCAATGACGGCCCCAAGATAGTCCCACTGCCCTTCTTTTAACCACTGTATCGTATATTTCCAATTGCTCTGGGCCTGAATGAATCGGGCTTGTGCATAGGGATGATCTTTCATAAGACCGTGCCCAGCTCTTGAGCTCACTTTCTTCTCACCAGCATCAACGATGAGGATGGTATCGTAGAGACCCTCAAGCTCCGGGTGAATATCCACTTGGTGAGCAACGAGGTCACTTCCCGAAAAGCTAATTCCTTCACTATCTTCAGGAGCTCCCCAGCTTGCGGCCTGGGCATAGATGCTGCGACAGGCACTTCCACTTCCAAGGCGAGCAAAGAAGCTTGATCTCAGTTTTCTCTTGTCCTCATCATAACTGCGCCCCAATAGCCATTGTTCAAAATCTACAAGGGCACAGGCCAGGGCCGACATAGAGGAGGCCGAACTGGCAATTCCAGCACTATGGGGAAAGGTATTAGATGTCTCTAGATTAAAGTGAAAACCTCGAATGGCCGGAAGATAGCTCTCTACATTTTCAAAGAATTTGACCAGCTTTGGAATAAAGGCCGCCATGGGCTTGCCTTCAAAGCTAAGAGAAATCCACGAGTCAGTATCCCTGTCCTGTCTTACCTTGGCCTTCATCTTGATTTCTGTCTTGGCCTGATCAAGAGTAATGCTCACTGAAGGATTCGCAGGAATCTGTGTTCCTTTTTTCTTACCCCAGTATTTAACAAGGGCAATATTCGATGGTGAGCTATAAGCACAAGTAAAAGTTTCTTCCTCTCTTAGCTTAAGTGAGTCAAGGTTCTGCTCTACAGTATAATTTGGGACTTCGTTATTCATTGCCATTTTTATGTAATTCTTTTTATATTTTTTTTATTATTAAGCTTCAATTCTTAGAGGGATGCCTACTCTATTGAAGAATATCACTAACCGCTTGTGAGGCCATCCTAGAGAGCATCTGATCAGAACTCCCAAGAACAAAGTCCTTGAAGGGAATCACTGTTTCTAATCCGTGTCCTGAGAAATAGGAGGATACCTCTTCTAATTCATTATTACCATTGCCCTCACTCTTATAGGAGGCAAGAATAAAGTCACCGCCCCAAGCACCAAGAGATTTGAGTTGCCCAGGAAAATCAGAAAACCTCTCTCCAATAGGAGTAAGCCCTATGGCCTTACTCACTAATCTCTCATGCTCGGCCATAAGATCATTGAAGTGATCAAGCTCCGTGCAATTGGTTAGCTCTGATGTAATGCGTGAAATGGCTTCAATGGCCTTCGCATCACCCTTATTATTCTCTCGATAGTTTTTAATACCCTCGCGAGTATTTTGCTTAGTGCCTAAGTAGACGAAGAATAAGTTTTCATAGAAGGGTGGATAGAATTGAACCGTTGACCAATTGGGAGACTCATTATCTAAATGATAGACAATCGGCCCCTCGCTTCCAGCACAAGCAATATCATAGCCAGAGCCACCAAAGGTCTGCTGTGCCAGTTCAAAAGGAGATGTATAGGCCCACTGGGCCGTATTATATATAAGAGTTGAGCTCGAACCTAGCCCCCACTCACGTGGAAAGCCAAGGCGGGTTTCTACATAAATATCTTGGGAGTCTCTTAGGAAGTGTTTATTTTGAATACGTGCTTGCTTAAGAATTTTTTGTAACTCAATGACTTCGTCACTTGGATTCTCATCAAGACAGTTAAAGTGCCAAAACTCAAAGTTTGCCTCTAACCACAACTCGCCTTTTACATCATAGGATTTCCAATTAAGCTTAGGACTATAACTATGATCATAGCGAATCCCCATGGATTGTCCTACACAAGTAGGAAGAGCAAGTCCCTGGGCCCCATCAAGAATAAAATACTCTCCAGTAAGAAGAACTTTCCCGTGGCCATAGTAGTATTGATCGTAGCGCTGGGCAGCTGATTGCTCAATTTCATTTTGTTTCATCATAGTCTTTGGGTCTATAGGGTTAATCAAGCTCATTGCACTCTCATTCTTATTGATATTGTCGTAACAAGGAAATGTAGTCGGTTACTGATTTGAAAGAAATAATTTCATCGGTGAAGTGAAGTTTTGCTTTCTCTCTTTCGGATTCAGAAGCTTCCAAGTGATTTAGAATATTCATAAGGTGCATCTTCATATGCCCTTTTTGTATTCCTGTTGTTGTCAGACTTCTTAGGGCCGCAAAGTTTTGAGCCAGTCCAATAACTGCAGTAATTTTCATTAATTCTTCTGCGCTTGGGCGATCAAGAATATCAAGACTTAACTTGGCCATAGGATGCAGTGAGGTTAGCCCGCCTACAGTTCCAAGGCTTAGAGGAATAGAGAGCTCAAAAGTGAAAGTATCATCTTCAACTGAACACTTGGTCAGACTTCTGTATTGTCCATCTCTTGCCGCATAGGCATGGGCACAGGCCTCGATGGCCCTAAAGTCATTACCCGTAGCAAGAACAACGGAATCAATTCCATTCATGATTCCTTTATTATGTGTGGTCGCTCGATATACATCGATAGTGGCAATTTCAACACTATCTTTAAATTTCTTAGCAAATACTTCAGGATTGATTCCTTTGTCAGCAAGCTCACTTATAGGACACTCCACCCAAGCGCGAACCAAACACTCCGGCGTATAATTAGAGAGAATGGCCATAACGACTTGAAGCTTACCAATACTATCAGACATATCTCGAGCAACAATCGCCTCAAGCTCTTTTCCAAGGGCCTCTAGAACTGTATTGATAAAATTTGCTCCCATCGCATCACAGGTTTCGAAATCGGCCCATAACTGAAAGTAGCCATCTTTGAGAGAAGTTTTATCGAGAAGTTTGATATCTTTGATACCTCCCCCTCTCTTTTTCATATTAGCTTCGATTGGGGCCATGGCCGCCAGAAGCTCTGTTTTTGCAGCTTCAAAGAGCTGTATAAATTTATTCTTATCTCCACTCCAGTTTAGATGAACCTGTCCTGACTTTATTACGCCAATAACTTCTGCCTTAAAGCCTCCGCGATTAAGCCAAAATTTAGCTGCCTTGGAAGCTGCGGCAACAACACTGGACTCTTCAATAACCATAGGAACACAATAGAGTTTGTCATTGATTAAAACATTGGGAGCGACACCAAAGGGGAAAGCAAAATTAGAAATTGTATTTTCTGAAAATTCATCCAGTGTATTTTGAAGGTTTTCATCTTCATGCCAGAAACTAGAGAGGAGCCTCTTCGCTTCAGCTATGTCTGTTTTTGAATCATGATTCAAATAGGTCTTTAGAATATAATCAATTTTCTCATTCTTACTTAAGCGGGAAAATCCACTAATTGGTCTTTTTGATATTTGAGCAATAGGGTTCTTTGTTTCCATAACTAATCCTTAACTTTTCGTTTCCATTGCCTAGGGCCTATTTTCTTATCTTTAAAAATTGCTGGGCCATCTTTAGTCCCTTGAGTTCGGAGCGAACAAAATTCTCAAGCTCCTCATAACCGATTGCTGCATGTGCGAGAAAGGGCATGGCCATTCCATAAACAGCGGGGGCCTTAAGGCTCTCCATCAAGTAGTGACCTTGGAGGTAGGAGCGAACTCCGCCTGAGATAATGATGCCAGGAAGCTCAATATTATTGTTTTCTCTGTTATCTGAAAGCCACTCATTGATTAGAGTAACCATTTCAAATGCACTATGACCTACGAAGCTCAGATCCATCGCATTCTGAGATCCACTAGAGTCGTGACCTCTCATTTTCTCTAACTTACTAAAGTTGGTGCCCCCAAAAGCTCCAAATTCAAAAACAGAAATTGGGCGCTCCATAATGGCCTTAATCGACTCCGGTCCCATTCCCTGACCAACCTCTTTAACTCCAATGGATAATCCCGTTGAATCAAAGAGCTCCAGCACTTCATCCAAAAGCTCAATGGGGGAGCGACTCCAACTATCCCCTTCTTCCTGAAAGAACTCTTGAAGAGGGTTAATATGGAGGAAGAGGCCATCGACTTGGAGGCGTTTACAGATTTCTACAATTCTTTTGTGTTCTTTATTTTGAATCCACTGATCCATTTGCGCCATACCAAAGTTGGCCATCAAACAAATATCATCACCAATAATGGGGCGCAGATTAAAATCTTCAAAATACTCATCGCTATGAAGAAGCTGGCGACAGGAGCCTAGTCCAATACCAAGCCCAAATTCACGGGCCACTCGTGCAAGATTTTGATTAATATGTCGCGCCTCACCTGTCCCACCGGTCATAGAAGAAATCCACAATGGGGCCTTAAGAGTTTTTCCGGCAATTGAATACTTTCCAACTTCTAGATTCTCAAGGTCAGGAAAGCCCGTGGTCATGGGTTCATAATTGAAGAGTTCACGCATAGAGTTTATATCACCACTGAGAAGAGTCTGCGCCTTCTCGGCCATAACCAAATGATGGGTTTTGCGCATGGCCGCACCCGGATCATCTGTCACGTGTAAGTGGAATGGATTCTGTGTATTTGACACAGCGTACCTCATCTCTATAGTAAATTTATATTTTCAGAAGGCGTTTATACATGAGTTTACGCTTCTTGGGAAACGTAAGTTATTAGAAAGTATAGCAATTATAGGGATTCTTGCCCCTACTATAACGCTAGACAGCTAAGCCGTCGAAAAAGTGTCTAATTTTAATTAATTACGCAGACAAATTCGCGCTTTCCCGGGGGAGTACTCTTTAAATAACGCTCCAAATCATTCATGTTTCCCCAAAAGCTGTCAAATTCGTCACGATTTATATCCATACCTAGGTAGACTTGCTGATTTTTTCCAGATTTCCAGCTCACTTCAAGAAGCTCCTGACAGACACGCTCCAGACGATAAGGCGTATCCATAAAGACTTGAGTATGATCGCGCTTTGCTAAATCATTAAAGAATTGCTTACGCTCATCTTTTTCCCGAGGAGGAAAAGCAAGGAATTGAAACTCCCCTTCAGTAAAGCCACTCATGGCCACGGCCGGAATTAAGGAATTATAAAAAGCACTACACGTCACCTTGATTCCACGTGATTGAGCTTCATAAATAAGATCACGTCCTGGATCACAAAATCCAGGCATGCCTCCATCACTTTGAAGATAGACATCCACACCCTTCTTAAGCAGTTCCAAAAGTTTGGGAAGCTCTTCTTTGCGGGAGTGTTCGTTATAGGTGCGAAAGTCAGAAATTCCTTCTCGAGGAAGATCCCAGCTGCGCCAGCGTCGCCTTGCGGGCTTTTCATCTTCAACTACAATGGCCGCCCCTGACTCCCAAGCTTTTAACAAGAGATTTTTTAACTCAAGGGTTTCACCACCGACTTCTGAAATAGGAGTAGGAATAAGAATAAGTTGACCTTTTTTTGCCATGGTCCTTCCTCTTATGAGAGTAGTATTTGTGATAGAATAACACTTACACCCTTACCGGAATAATTTCTTAATGACAAAAGAAACCTTTTTTATACAAGTTCCTCCCGGACTAGAAGAGTTGGCCAAGAGCGAATTCTTACTTAAATTTGTAGTCATGTACCCAGGGGTGGAGACTCCAGAGCCCGTCATTGAAGCCGGTGGTCTTTCGATTCAACTTCCTATAGATCAAGGAGTTAAGCTCAATTATTGGTTAAAGATTCCCAATCGTATACTTTTAAGACTGGCCCACTTTAAGTGTAGAGATCTACCTAAGCTCTTTAATAAAGTCAGCAAGCTTCCTCTTGGTCATTATTATGCCGGCCAAGACTTTCAATTCCATATTAGCTCTAACCAATCACGTCTCTTTGATTCAAGACGAATTGAAAAGAGTTTAAAGGATGCCCTTGAACTCAACTTCAAGCGCCAAGAGCCTAAGAAGAAGGCCAAAGAATTAGTCTCAGGCTGGGATAAGTGGCGCTTCTATTGTCGCTTTCAAGATGATTGGTGTGACCTAAGCTTGGACACCTCAGGGGAGCGCCTTGGAAAAAGAGGAACAAAAACAAAAGTGGGAGTGGCGCCTTTGAGGGAAAATCTAGCTTCGGCCCTCTACTTTGCTTCTCTTCAACAACTTGACCCTTCCATTGTGGATCAAATTTATCAGGGAGAAAAAGATATCCTCCTCGTTGATCCTTTTGCTGGAAGTGGAACTCTTTTAAGCGAGAGCTCGTTATTCTTTAGTCCCAATCTTGAGCGTGACTTTAGCTTTTCCTACTTCCCTCTTTTTCAAACACAGGAAGATTTAATCTCCCCTCCAAGAGATCCAAAACTTCAAGGCAATACGACATTAGTGGCCGGAGAGCGCTCTGAGCAACAGTTTCAGGCCTTAGAGGAAAATTTAAATTCTCTTGATCGAGAAAATACACATCTTGTTCTCGGGGATAGCTTCAATGGTGACCTAAAGAAAGTTATTCATGATTTAAATCCCACTAAAGAAGTGGCCATGGTCATGACCAACCCTCCTTATGGCAAGCGTGTTCAAAGTGAGAGTAAATTAAAAATCTCAGTTCTTCTGAAAGATATCTTTGATCTCTATAATTTTGAACTTGTGGGAATACTCATGCCCAAAGAGTTTGCCCTTCCGACAAAGAAGTATCAGCTTATTTCAAAACTTCCCTTCTCCCATGGAGGAACACCTGTGATCTATTCCATGTGGAAAAGGAATTGAATAGGAATAAAAGAAGAAATGAAGAAGAAATGAAGAAGAATTGAAGAGAAACTATCGAAGCTCTGGTGGTATTTCTAATTGATTACCATCATCACGTGTGATGGAGGGGGAAAGCCCACTAGGAACTGTTTTGGGATGAGAGATATCATTTCCTAAACTTCCCTCTTTCACGGCCTCTCTATCCCATAGAGCATAGGCAATAAAGTCAACGAGTCCATTCAGGTGCTCATCTTCCATTTGAATGGGAAATTCCCCCATGGTTTTTATATCGGCCTTTACACCTGGTCCCCAGAAATTCAGAAAATAAAATGGAATTAAGGGATCGAGTTGTAAAAGATCATCAAAGAAAGGATTAAGAATATTTCCTCGATTTTCCAGTTTAATATTTATGGGACCACGAAGATGGTAAGAGACTACATTGCGAAGAGACTCGATGGCCTTATCTTCAAGATTTGTCATGAGATGACCCTTGCCCCTCTCAGATCCATGGTGAAAATAGGGATAAGTTTCAATGACATTTCTAAGGGGAGGTACTCGCATCTTAAAGCAGTCTTCACTTTTAGAGCTTTGATTGGCCTGTCCTATATCAGGGGCCAATCCATTTTCAGAGACACTAATCTTAGAGATATGACACTCTGGCGCTAAACCTCTTTGTAAGCGCGGACGATTAAAGAATCCTGTCTTACTATTTTGAATATTCTTAGGTTTGGTTAGTCCGCTGCGATAATCACTGCGCACACCTAAAGAGTGAAATTGATTTCCTCCAAAAGTGCCTCCATCATGACAATTAAAACAGCCCGCTCCCTGAACCGATGTATTCTCATAACTGAATACTTCTCCAATCGGAGTGAAAAAGGCGGCCAGACCAAGCAACTGTGAGCGTGAAAGAGTCTCTTCTCCTCTCATCCATTGATCATAAGGAGTATTATTGGCCACATGGGTAATCACAAAGCTAGTAAGGGCCGCAGAGAGATGCCTATCTTCAATTCTATCGGTTGAGTATACTTCTTTAAATTTACTCTTATACCAAGGAATACGATTAAGTTTGGCCAAGCTAATGGCCAGGCATTCATTTCGAGTGGGAATAGATATCGTATTATTAGCTCTCTTATAGGGGATATGATCGATCACTCTCGGTTGACCATTAAATTTTCCGGTATCAATTCCGCTATAATCATCTGAGCTATTCGTATGAAATACCTTAATGGGCCCATTAAAAATAGGTCCATTTTTTCGAAAGGGATTCTTTCCCTCGCTATCTAGGGCAATTGGATTAGGGCCACAAAGTTCTTCTTTAGTATGGATGGGCAATAAAGATTGGAAAGTTAAATCTCCAAAGCGTCCATCCCAAAAGAGCCCAGTATTGCTGGATTTATCCATTCTATAGACGACGTTAACTGTGCTTAGACTATTTCTAAACATAAAAGATTCTGCATAGTGACCGAGAGAGTCTTCTCCAATAGAGCGCTGAGTACTTAAGACTCCTTCTCCAAACTCGGTACCTACATTATATCCATTTGGGCCACCAACTCCGAGGGAGCCCACATTTAATGAATTACCATCAGCAAAACCATGATTGGTTAAGTGGCAAGTGGCACAACTGGTATCATTATTTCTCGAAAGAACGGGATCATTGAAGAGCATTCTTCCTAACTCTAGCTCAGATTCACTCGGCACTTTTCCGATCATTTGGGAGTAATCAATTTTAGAAAGCTGTGGCAATTTTCCTTTAAAATGTTTTCTCAAAGCATGAGATAAATTGTGATCTTTGACTTCAGAGAAGCGATGCTTCGAGCAGCTCGAAAAGCTAAGGATTAGGCTAAAAGTAAAGAGTTTAAATATCTCTCTATTCATTTGAATTATTGAATCACCATAAAGCCACTATCGTGAACACCGGCCGCTTGAATGGGTCCAGAAATATTTCTGACTTCAACAACTGGTTTACGGTTACACTCACCTTTCGTTTCATAACGCAAGCATGGATCATCCAAAACAAAATTATAAGCAGTAAATCCATCAGGATTTTTATCTCTATTCATATAGAGAATATGTCCAGCTCCTAATAAAAATCGACGCTCTTGCTTAGAAGGGATTTCAATCCATGTATTCTTTTTGAAGTAGAAGCTCATCACTCTATACTTCCCTTTTTGTCCAGAAATAGCATTACTAGCACTAGGCTTACCTGTTGTTTTCTTTGGAGCACAGTAAACAGAAAAATTCTTTCCCACTTTCAAAAGGTATGGCCTTAAGTTTATATTGAGCGCCTCTTGAAGACTAAAGCTCTTTGATTCATTACGATAGTCCTTCTTATCCACACATCGGCTAAAGAAGAGCCCAGTAGTTCCTCCTTTTCCATTTTCAAATGTAGTGCTATCGATAAAGTAATTAACATTTCCAAAACGAGTGGTTGAAAGAGATCGTCTCAAATCACTACGTGTGGAAATCGTATCAATATCAGAGGCCCTCCAAGAAACACGACGATTCACATTCATATTATCGCCGATGAAGTAAGTGCTATCAAAATCAAAACTTGTCCAGCTTAGTCCTTTCGTGAAATTAGAAAGGTGCTTAAGTCCTAAGTTGAGTTGAGTCTGAACGGCCAATTTTACTTTAGAGCTTCGCTTTTGCTTGGAGGCCATATTCGTACCGTAGAGAACACCTATTGATATTACACCTACTAATCCTGCCGCCACCATTACTTCTGCGAGGGAAAATCCTTTTTCACCTTTTATAAAACTCATTCACATAAACCTTTTCTTAAGTTAAATCCTATTGAGGTAAATCAATAAATACACTGGCCGGCTGATTAATTATCGTAAGCAGTGCTCTACCTGACTTTGTACCAATCATTTCATCTTTTCTAATCATATATCCCGAACACTTCGAATAGTAAGGGCTTAAGCTTATTTTACCATCTCCAGGAGTGAAGCACAGATGACGTCCCTCAGGTGACTTCGCAGAGCGATTACTATAATTAAATCCAAATATTCCTGCGGTATTATTACTAAATTTTATATAATTCCCTGGTCCAGCTTTCTTCCCCGTTGCAATAACTCTCTTACTGCCTGCAGCGACATCAGAAGTCTTAAAGTCGATTCCAGAAATTTTCGAATTAATGATACCCATCCAATCGTTAAGAGGTTTAGTCTCTGGGGCGGAGGCTGGGTTGATTTTAGGATTTTCAGTGAAATGACTGGAAGAACTTACTTCCAAATACTTATTGGGCCCAAGAATAATAGCACTAGTATTAGTGATAACATTACTCACAAGCTCGGCCCTAGGATTAATATAATCACCATTACCATTAATTATAGTATAGCCATTATCTGAACTTGTAGGAGTATACTTACTCACTCCACCAACATTTTTGATCATACTTGAAGCATAGTACCAATTCTTGTAATAGTGATTGGGGTTACCATTGGCCTTCATACCAACCCAGGCCACTGGAATTTGCTCTTTTTTAAGTTGAGCAGGATTTGGGTAACCAAAATTTCCAGAAAAGGGATTAAGCTTACTCATGGCAGAAACCCAACCAACAGGAGTCGTTGGAGGAATAAAGATTCCTCCTTCGCCATTACAAATCATCGTTCCGTCATCAAACTTAAAGCTTCTCTTCTTACTGATATAAAAGCCTCCTTGTACGCCTTTGCGACGACAGAGAAAAGGTATTGCCTTATTTCCAAATGGCTTTTCATCAGCTGCTGCAAATAATCCTTTAAATTTAATATGGTGAGAAAGGATAAAAGCCTTATCCCCTGCTGATTGTCCAATCTCTAAGCTTGCAGGATAAGTGCGAGGAACTAGTGCCCCTCCACTTGAAAAGTAGAGAGCAAATCTATCCTGACTGCCATACTTTGGTGCAAATGGAGGGCGAGCAATCATATTAGATTTTCCATCTCTTACCATTGCTACCCAAAATCTTGTATTATTAGAAATTCCATTTTCTACAAACCAAGAAGTCATATCGACAATATCACTCTTATACTGTGGCGCTAGAAAAATTCCTTGTTGGGCCAAGTTGATATAGTCATAATTACCATCACTATTCTTTGGAGCACCGAAGCTTCCACCAATATATTGATCGAGCTCCGAAGGTCGTGCCACTTCCCTTCCCATTGAGAAGCAACGATTAGGAGCATCTTCATAAGTAACATAGGAAAGGGCCTCTTTATTATTAAGAACATCTCGAGCGAGAACATGACCTCCGAAGTTATAACAAAGAACGGGCAACTTTGAAGAGCAATCTTCAGGAGCATATTCTAATTCATTTGTTGAGCGATTTAAAACGGCACTCATACACTTTGACTCAGATGCACTCCATGGAGCTCCTTTTTTCTTGGCCGTGAAGAAGCTTGCTGGTGTATTCACAAGAGAGCTACTCTCCTTAAGACTACACTCAGGAAGAGATGAATCTAATGGCTGACTTGGCATTTGTGCCATAGGCCCAAATGTCCCAATTCCAAATTGAGAACAATTCTTCATATAGCAAGCGGTACAGCCAAGTTCTTGACCGGAGCTATACTTATAATTTTCAACACTAGATCCAAAGCGTGCTTGAAGATAGGGGGTGTAGCGATCTTCCCAACTGACATCATTTGTATTGTAATTGGATTGCTCTGTACAAATGGATCTACAAATATTAGTAGCTCCATCAGAGTTTCGGTCTGTAATATTGAAGGAAAGTGTATGGGCCTTTGAAAGCCTAGACTCTTCGCCAATGTTCTTTGTTTTATTATCAAATGTATAATTCTGCGAGGCACCTTTAAAAAGGTCACCACCAGCGCCTCTGATGAGTCTTATTCTAGGCTTAAAGGTCATACTATTAGAGCCTTTTCCACCATTTACTTTATTATATTTATTGTAACTAACATTAGTGAAGAGATTAATTGGCCCATAATTTCTTTGATTCGCCTTTACTTGAGGACAGCGATATCTTGTTTCATTACAAGATCCAAAAATATTCTTTGAAGAGTCAGTCGTAATGAAGTTCCCATTATTGGTAACAATACCTGCCTGGGCCTGAGTCTTCTTCCAATTGATATCTACTGGCTCTTCAATATTTCCTGTAAATCCTGAGCGATTATAAATGGTAAGACCTTTAGGATCAGAAGCTCCTGAGCCATTAAGAGAGAGTTTAACCGTAACGTCCTTCTTACCCATTTTTATCTTATAATCACAGAGTCCAACATTGGGTGCCCAAAAGAAATCACTCATGACCTTCTTTCTTCTCTCCATCTTATCTGTATTATAATGAACGGTGGCGACGATTTCGAAGCCAATATCCTTAGCATCATGAAGCTTTCGATCACTTAGGGGAAGTCTTTTAAATATTTTTCCTCCTCCATTTGTACTTGGATTCATATTTACCGGGAATATCGCAATGGAAGCAACAATATCTTTATTTTCGAGATCAGCCTCGGAAAATCCTGTTACCACTTTTGAAGGGATTACTTTATAACATCTCCCCCATGAGCCCTTCACATCACATTCTTTACTTTGTGTTGTTTTCCAATTGGGAAAGAAGTTTTCCCAATTCTCATCGGATCCAAAGACTTTTTTATAATTGCCTAGAGAAATATTAATGGAGCCTACACCAGGACTATTGGTCGTTGTTGAAACAAGAGGACAAACTCCTAAGACTTTTCGCCCTTTGGAGTCTTCACTCTTTGAAAGTAAGTTTGTAGCCCCTTTGATCAGGTCTTCATTTAAGAGTGTTGCATTGGTTTGTACAATAGAGCGTCTTTCACTATCCACAGAAAGAGATTTCGTTTTCACGAGAATCAGTGCCCCTATTCCGATTACACCTGAGGCGACAACAACTTCTGCAATACTAAATCCGTAATTATTCTTAAGCCAATTTTTCATTAAATTCCCTTTAATTCTTAATTAAATCTGAGCTATCTCTTAGCGAAGTCTTTAGTGAGGAGAAACCACATAGACTGTTGTATTGGTCTCAAGCTTTCCCTTGAATTCTCCATCTTCTCGTAAGAGTTCTGAATTTAAACGAAAGGGCTCCATTTTACCTAGCTTCTTAGCGATACTAATATTGTAATTTAAGCTTCCTGCAGGTTCAGAGTGCTGAGAGATTTCCTGAGTAGTATAATCAGGTCCCTGTCCTTCAACGGTAATACTTACATTCTTAACAAAGGTTCCACACTCTACCTGATCGACCCATTCGACTTTATTTCCCGCTCCTAGGTAGTCAGTAATGGGAACATCTACGATTGAGTTTGCAACTGGACTTGCACCTTGAACTTCTTTTTTGAAGCTTACGCTTCTATTGTAGTCAAGATCATAGAGTGCACCTGGCCCTAAGTTTTCAGTAACAGCAATAACATCTGTCTTGGTATTGGCGTCGATAGTAAAAGGTCCTCTACAGGCTGGGTAAGGATGCTCACCCTTAGAAGCATTACATAGACTTATACAAGAAGAGTCCAAAACAGTGAGCTCTGGAATAGCGATTGGGCGCTTAAAAACAGCAGCTCCTTTGACCTTATTATTACCGTTATCTTCATTACCTAAATTTAGTTCCAAATCTACTTTTACAATATAGTGATCATTATCAATATTCTTAACTTCTTCTGAGTTCTTACCTACAACTGAACGAAGAGATTGATCATCATTGAGATCGACTAAGTAAAATTTTACGACACCAGGATAGCGACTAATCGCATTTGGATCTTTATCCGTTCCATCAATAAGCTTAAAGCTAAGACTCTTATCTTCACCATCAAAGTACATACTTCCTAACCCAAAGTCCTGGGGTTTATATTCTTTTTCATTCTTTGTTCCGGCCCAACGGCATTGTAGCGGCGTACTCTCAGCTCCCCACGGAGTGGACTTACAAAGGATGAGATTATTACTGATAAGAAATCCGGCCATAGAGAAAACCTTTTGGGCCTCTGCTCTCGCTCTAATATCCTTTATTTCTTTGGATGTAATGTCACTTGCTTGCTGTGTATTTTTCATCACATAGTAACTCCCTACACCGACAGCAACCATGAATAACATTGCAGCACCTAGGGCGACCCCTTTCTCATTTCTTAGCATAAGATTTCCTTAGCAAATAATTGTTATAGAAATAGTATAATACAGCTTCGTAAATAGTGGTAAAAATAGACATTTTGCCTAGCTGGCAAAAATATTGTGACCATTAAAATAGTCAATTGAATAGAAAACTATCTTAGAAATGACTCTTATGACGTCTAAGGATTATAAGAAATGCTGAAAAAGTTTTTCATCAAGTTCTCTAAAACTCTCCATGAAATGAACTTCTTTTATCTTTTTAAACTTTGGAAATTCAATACTCCAAGCGCCACCTAGAATTACCTCGACATCAATTTCCAAGTTCTCATCCATTTTTGATAAGTAGGGAATGATTTCCTTATCGTATTGCCACAACTCAGAGTGAATAGTTCCTAGGATGACTCGATCACATTTTAAAGCACTGATGGCCTGAGCAAGAGAATCTGCAGGATGAGCAACCCCAAGATAGTTAGTTAATCGGCGATTAACTCCACATATAAGATCAGCAATAATAATAGATAATTCGTGATTATTTCCCTCAGGTGTTGCAAGTGCATAGCGATGAACTGACCCTTGGGATTTGACGAAGAGATCTATGGGTGACTTGAGTTCACCTAATTGGCCTCTGATTAAGGTTGAGACAATATGTTCTTGAGTAACAGAGAACCTTCCTTCTATTACAGCATCACCTACAAGTCTGATCACAGGAATGCAGAGCTCAAAGATAAAATCTCTCACACTCATAAGTGTTCTTTGACTCTGAAGCTCCCTATTGAGTTCATCAAATTTAAAGTCTGAAATAAGAGAGACAATTGAATTATAGAGCTCTGGCAGATCTCTTTGTACAGTTGATCCTTGCCCCTCTACCACGACATTCGTCTCTTCGAGAAGCTTATGAAGCTCTTGATTAGAGTGCCCAGCAATTTGGGAAATGGTAAAACCCCTCTTTATAAGTGAGGATAGGGCCATCGCTTTCTTCAGATCCTTCTGGGAGTATAGTCTCTGACCAGATTCAGATCTTTTCGGAGAGAATGCCTGATAGCGCTTTTCCCAGGCCCGAAGAGTCTGGGGTAAGATACCACAAGCATCTGAAATCACTTTAATTGTAATCCCATCTCTCATAAATAGTTCCTTGTCTAAACACTTTATCTTCGCTTTTTGCTGCGTTAACCTGTATAGTATACAGCATATACAGATATTAAACAAACATCTGACCGGAGTATCCCATGAAAATCTTGATTACAGGCGCAACAGGTTTAGTAGGAACGCGATTAGTCGAGAAGCTTCTTGATCTCGGATATAGCGACATCAATATACTGGGACGAGATAAGACTCGTGCCCAAAAAAACTTCCTCCATCCAGTTAAATTCTTTGAATGGGATTTGGCCACAGAAAAAATGGATAAAGAGGCCTTGATCGATGTGGATATCGTCTTTAATCTGGCCGGCGAAAATATTGCTGATGGTAGATGGAGTGCTGCGAAGAAAGAGAGAATTCTTAATTCAAGAATCAAGGCACCAAAGGTACTTTGGAAACACTTTAGAGAGCTTGGACATTTTCCAAAGAAGTTTATCTCCTCAAGTGCAGTCGGTATTTACGGAGATCATTATGGTAAAGAGATCACTCTCAATACTCCCCTACCAAATAATGAAGATGATTTCCTGGCCCAAGTTTGTAAGAAGTGGGAAGAAGCCGTTCATGAAAATGCTCCAAGTGAAACTAAGTGCTATGGCCTTAGAACGGGTGTGGTTCTTAGTCCTAGAGGCGGAGCTTTAGCAAAAATGCTTCCGGCCTTTAAGGCCGGTGTTGCCGGTAGACTTGGCTCTGGAAAACAGTATATGAGCTGGATTCACCTCGATGATTTAGTTTCCCAATTTATTTTTATCATGGAAAATGAGGTACAAACTCCTATTCTTAATGGAGTCTCTCCTCACGCCGTTAATAATATTGAATTCACCAAAACTCTTGGGGATGTCCTTAATAGACCTACTCTATTTCCTGTTCCTGCTATGGCCCTAAGACTTCTCTTTGGAGAGATGTCCTCAGTCCTTTTGTTGGGGCAAAATGTATTTCCAGAGGAGTGGCAAGAATTGGGTTTCAAGTACCAATACCCTTCTCTTAGAGATGCTCTTGAAAATCTTTTGAAGGAAGATCTTGCAGGAGAGAGAGAATTACTTCGTTATCAATATATTCCAAGACCTGTTGACTCTGTTTTTGAGTTCTTCTCTAGAGCGGCCAATCTTGAAGAAATAACTCCAAATAGCTTAAGCTTTAAGATTGTTAATCAAAGTACACCTAGTGTTCAAAGTGGAACGATTATCAATTACAAGCTCAAGGTTCATGGTATTCCCATGAAGTGGAAAACTGAGATTCTTGATTATAAAGAAAATGAGCATTTTATCGACGATCAAGTCTCAGGCCCTTATAAGAAATGGTTTCATCGCCACCACTTTATCAAAGCAAAAGATGGTGGGACTATCATTCGCGATCAAGTCACTTATAAGCTGCCCCTAGGTCTCTTGGGAAGTATTATAGCCGGTCCTTTTGTAAAGCGTGATGTGCATAATATTTTTAAATATCGCTTTAATAGCGTTAATCAAATATTTAAAGCTTAAAGTATTAACCCTTTTGCTGGAGAAGATGTGATGTTAAAAAAGTTAGTATTGTCGTTATTTCTGATTATCCTTACCCAAGCTACTACCCAAGTTACTTGGGCCAAGATTCCGAACCTTTCCACCGTGGAATATGTCGATTTAGATCTCTATACTGGAAAATGGTACGAGCTTGCACGCTTTGATCAAAAATTTCAAAAAGGCTGTACGGCCACGACGGCAGAGTACTCACTACGCTCCGACGGAGATATTAGAGTCATCAACTCATGCCGTCTCCACACTCCACAGGGAGAGCTTAAACAAGACGAAGCGAGAGCTTGGATTGTCGATAAGAGCACTAATGCAAAATTAAAAGTACAGTTCTTTTTAACCAGAATTAGACTGCCTTTCTTTGCAGGAAATTATTGGGTACTCGATCTTGGAGAGGAAGGAAATTCGCCTTACTCTCATGCCATCGTTGGCGATGATTCAGGAGATTACTTATGGATTCTTGCACGAACCCCAAAAGTTTCTGAAGAGAAATATAATGAATTAGTTGCTAGGGCAAAAGAGCTTGGCTTTGATACTTCCAAGCTATTAAAGACGATTCACTAAGAATTAATGACGAAAGACCATCGTGCGTACAGAGATTCCGCCAACATGGGGAATGAAAACAATCTGCCCCGTTTGAACGGAGTCTCTATTTTCACGATCGGCATCCCAGAGGTTGTGTAAAGTTACCGACTTTTCACGACCTTCTGGACTAAGAAGTCTAATTTCATCTCCTACTTTAAGCTCTGTATCTGTGGCCTTAATAAGAATAGCAATATGCTCTTTCTTCTTCACATCAACAACATCCCCAAGATAATCCACACTGCGATCTTGCAGACGATGATTCTTTAATTTCTTAAAGAGTACATCAGTCTTATTGCTTCTAAAGAAGCCCTTTGATTGGCCCATCTCTCTAGTGGCCTGAAACTCAATATGCTCACCCTTGAGAAGAAGCTCCCACTGCTCAGAGGAAAGAGAGTTTATAGGAAAATCTAAACGAAAGGAGAAATTCTTAAGCTCACTGAGTCTCTCTTCTTCCGTAAAGATATAGAGCTCCTTAGTATTGAACATAAAGGTTCCATGACCATTATCAATAATAGGAAACCCCTTATGTGGACTTTCTTCAGATGTTCCGTAGACACGATACTCTTCAGGATTAGGCTCAAGAGAATCATCCTCATATAAAGGGGCTACAAGATGCCTAGGTGTATAGAATAAGAGGATATTTCCGGCTCCGAGAACTTCCAATTCACAAGGAAGCTGCTCTTTCAAATCATTTAACTTATCACTAGGAAATTCAGCACTGAGAACTAAGCGAGAAATTTTCTCGGGCCAAAACTCATACCAGGAAAGAAGACCAGCTAAATTGTGATTACCATTTTCACAAATATAGTGAACTTCGCCGTCAAGGCCACGCTCTTTTAACCAAAAGAGAGCTCCAGCATCTTGCACTCGAATTCCATCAAAGCTCTCATTGAATTGATCCCAATTATTGGCCAGCATTGCACTCAATCCCTTAAAGTTGGATTGAGTCATCAAGACATCCCATTGCAAGTAAACCTTCCCAAGGGATCTCAATTCTCTCGTCGCCTCAATGGCCTCTTCCCAAGTGAGCTCACTCACTCGACTTAGAGCGCGTGTTCCTAGGACAAAACTCAATTCATAGCGATTCTTTTCTTTGAACTCGCTAAAGCTTTGAGAGAAGTTTTTAATATCAACTTGAGAATATAAGTGAAGGGTTCTCTTCATCATTATCATTAGCACTCTCCCTGAGCAAGGGCGCGAACAATATTAAGAGGCTTCGCTTCTTTTATATAAGGCAGACGAAGAAGCATCCCAGGTCTCGCTTTAGTGAAGCTCTCTCCTGTTGCATCTTCAATCTTATCAAGGGTAAAGATATGTGATTCTCCTTCAAAGAAGAGGTATTCCAACTGATCACCGGCCTTGAAAGGGCCACGAGCTTCTGCAAGAATATATTTGTCAGGAACACACTCTAAAACCATGGCCGCAACTTTAGTTTCGACCAATGCATGCTGTCGCTCTGGAAAAATACTATCTTTTCCTGCAGGCTCAACCAAGTTACCTAAGTGGTAATCACGATGACTTACTTTTTCGAGTTCACTCTCCCAACGATAGATATCATCTGAGATAAAGTTCCCATTTTCCTTATAGTACTTAAGGGCCTCAGAGTAGACCTTTGAAATAGTTCCCGCATAGTGGTGGGACTTCATACGCCCTTCAACTTTCAAAGAATCGATACCTGCATCAATAAAGTCTTGAAGGACTCGAATTCCATTGAGGTCTTTTGAACTCATGAAATGAGCAAATTTCTTTTCACCATCATACTCGGGATTTTCAATACTGTATTCAAAGCGACAACTGTGAGCACATCCGCCACGGTTAGAGTCACGGCCTTGGGTATAATTTGAAATGACACAATTACCTGAGTAGGCCATGCACATTGAACCATGAACAAACATTTCAAGCTCAATATCAACTTCTTCTTTTATCTTTTTGGCCTCAGAAATAGTCACTTCTCTGCCCAAAACAATTCGACTCACCCCTTTTTCTTTCCAAAAACGAGCTGCGGCCGCATTGAGACAACTGGCCTGAGTAGAGAGGTGAATCTGAAGACCACTTTCTCTTGCCACTGTCTCAACAACACCTAAGTCACTTACGATAACGGCATCAACCTTCACTTCTTCCAATATCTTTAAAAACTCGGGAAGCTCCGTGAGTTCCTTGTCATAGAGAAATGAATTAAGAACCACATAGACAACTGATCCTCGCTCATGGGCGAAGGCCACACCTTCTTTGAGCTCCGTTTGGGTAAAATTATCTGCGGCCGAGCGCAGACCAAAGTTCTGCCCACCCAAATAAACAGCGTCGGCTCCATAGGAGACAGCAACCTTTAATTTTTCCAGTGAACCAGCAGGGGCCAATAGCTCAGGAACCCAGTGCGTCATTAATTATCCTTAATTTCTTAAATTTCAAAGCTTTGGTGTAGCAGAAAACTCAAATAGAATAAAGGAGACTTTAGTCTACGACCCCAAAATCTGGTAAAATTACAGGATGTAGACCCTATTTTTAAGTTATCTAACAAGGACGCCTAGAGAGCATGCAAAAAATTATAAAAATTATTTATATCGTTTTGGCCCTTGTGATTGTCATCCCTGCAATTTATCTAGGAATACGCTACGCTAAAAATAGCACTCAAATCTACCCCCATTCCTATAAATTAGTTCAACCTAGTGGCAAAGAAGTCAAAGAGGCCGAAGAAGCAGATATTATTCTTATTGGTGATTCTTCCACCTCTCTCCTATTGGGAGGAGTAGAGGAAGTTCTCGATGATGTGGCCAAGCACTTTAAGAATAGACCGATTGTCTATGATTGGGGTCGTCCTGGTGAGCCCATGGGACAAACTCTTGTCAAAGTTAAGGCCCTATCCAAAATGCCTGTTCTCTTTATCTACCACGGTGGACGAGATACTTTCTTAAATCAAAAATTTAGCCTAAAAGAATTTACGAATCTTAAAAAAAATATCGAGCTCTCTAAGAATGAAACGGTCATGACTTTTATCATGGCCTATCCACCTTCTTCTCGTTTTATCTATCATCCCATGAAGAAGGTTGATCTGCAGGGTAACCCTCCTGCCTATCCCAAGGATCTTCCGGCCGTTGCCGTCATGGATATCATGAATGTGCTCTATGATGTTTACAAACAAGAAGCAGCAGAGCTCTTTAGCTACCTAAAGGAAAGAGATGCAAATCTTTGGGTCATTCCTCAGGCCCTAAACCTCACCCTTGCTCCCAAGAGGGTTTGTGAAAATACTATCGATGCCGAACAAGATCGCATTTTGGCCAAGGCGCAAGAAATGGAAGAAAGCGGCCGTCGTAAAGAGGCCTTCAATACTGTAAATGACCTCATAAAAGTAAATAAGGGCAACGCTAAGGCCTATTACCAAATCGCAAAGCTGCTGCAGTCCATGGGCAATCCTGCCGAAGCGAAGAAGGCCTATTATCAGGCCATGATTTATGATTGTGGACTAGAGCGCTCCAATCCAATTTTTTTAAAGATTCTAATGGAGCAAGCGGAGAAGAGGCAATTCAAAGTTATCGACTTTAACCGAATGGTAACAAATCTTCTTGGTCGCAATATTCTCTTTATCAATGAGCGCGATCCGCAACCTCTTTATTATCAGCACCTCGGTGTTATAATAAAGAAAGAGTTTTTGAATTTAATAAAGAAATAGGAGAAGTGGCCCTATGAAGAAGAAAAAAGATATATCAGGTCCTTTGACTCGTCAGATGATGAAAGGTGATATTGTATGTGCCGCTGGTGAACATGACAGCAGTCTCTATATCATTCATACAGGTCGCCTCCTGGTCTTTGTTACCGATGGAACAAAGGTTACACCCTTGGCCTATCTTGAAGAAGGAGAATATCTTGGAGAGCTTAGCTTCTTTGATGGCGAGCCTCGAAGTGCTCATGTGGTTTGTATGGAAGATACGACCCTTATTGAGATTCCTGTTTCTGAGATTCAAAAGCAATTTCCCGCATGGCTTGTTACCATGGCCCAATCCATAACTCATAAGTTACGAACTTCCTCTGAGCTCATTCGACAAAAAGGTATTCGCAGGCAAAATGTGGAAACCATAAAGCCACTCAGTATTGAAGAGCAACGTGACTATTATCGCTATCTTCAAGGCTACCTTCAAAGTAATCCCATTGGCGTAGACTAATTTAGTCGGTGACATTTTGCTGCCCCATTGACCCCATGAGGCAATATATTCCATTCATTTTAAGCACTTAGGTGTCGATACGCCCCCATTTTCATCTCAATTCATGGCACGCCTTCTGCAATAACCTTACTAAGTTCTTCTCCATTCCCAGAGACACAGTGGATGGGGCAAGACTTAGGTCATTGAAGCAAGGAGGTTGATATGACCAAGCTTATAAAGGCGACAATACTAATAGGAACCATGATGGTTCTCGTTTTTCATCCCAATCGCATAGGCCTTGAAGGAGAATTAACAAGGGCACCCAAGGACGATAATCAAAGAATCACTAAGAAAGTAAGAGAATTTAAAATCAATAATACTGCCGTCCTCTAGTTTAATACCGTGGCAGTATAGAGCTTGGAGAGACTTCCCTCCACTCTCCGGGAGGGAGGTCCCCAAGTCTAAAATTTCCAATCTGGGCACGCAGAAGCCTAAGGCAAGGAAAGCCAACGGCCGCACACATTCGTCGTACTTGGCGATTCTTTCCCTCATGGATTGTCACTTCAATCCAAGTCGTAGGAATATTCTTTCTTTCTCGAATGGGAGGATCTCTGGGGGGCAGGTCAAAGTCATGGAGTATCTTAACCTTAGCAGGCAATGTCTTATAGTCCTTAATCAATAGACCTTTTCGAAATTGATCAAAGTCCATATCATTTGGGGCACCTTCTACTTGAACCCAGTAGATTTTATTCTTTTCAAACTTGGGTGCTGTTAGCTTCTTATTAAAAGCGCCATCATCAGTAAGGACAAGAAGTCCTTCACTATCTTTATCCAATCTCCCTGCGGCGTAGACACCTTTTGGAAAATTAAACTCACTTAAAGTCCTCTGTCCTTCTACTTCCTGAGTAAACTGACTAAGAACTCCAAAGGGCTTATTAAAAACTATATATCTCATAAATCTCTTTAATCAAAAAATACAAAAGGAATGGATGCATAGAAGATCACCTCATTTGAAGTGAAGTCTTCATTTAAGATTGCCAAGGATGAAGTAGAATACTTATCATAGGATATACTTCGATACCCCAAATTAAAACTCATAAAAGGCAAGGCCTTAAAACCGACACCAACACCTAGGCCAGTGCCACCACTAAATTTTTCACTGCCCATATCAATCTCACCGCGGACATAATATGTCGCCCATCCTCTTATTAGAAGGGGAAAGTCATACCCTACAAATATTCCAATTTGGGAACGATCTGCATCTAACTTGGCAGCGACACCGGGGCCTTCTTTTTGCATAGTGAAGTTTTGAAGGGAGTAGTCTATCCCCGCCATAGCACCAAAGAACTCATAACCGACGCGAGATCCATAGGTGGCCGTAGAGAAGGAGTAATCATAGTGGGTATCATTGATCTTTGCCTCCCCACCAGCACCAAGTGAAAGCCCAAGATAAGGCTCAAGGAGAACACCCGCATGAGCTTTGTGGGAAAGAACAAATAGACCTAGTAATCCAATCACTAGAATTTTTGAAAGAGTTTGCATCCTCTTACCCCGATCGTTTGAGACAAGAGTAGTATAACAAAAAAAAGGCCCACTTTGCAGTGGGCCTCTTTACTTATATTTTTTGAATCTAATTAGAATAATTCAAAGTTGAATGGTACAGACACAGAAAGAAGCATCTCACCAAGACGAGCATCACCTGTGCTTGTTACACCTGCAGCAGATTCAATCTCATCATACTTAACAAGTCTATACTCTAGGTTGATAGCAACAAGAGGAAGTCCTGTGTAGCTTGAACCAAATGCATAACCACTTCCAGAAGTATATTTTGAATCATTGTCATACTTCATTGAACCCATAAAGTAGTATGTTGCCCATACTCTCATTGGAATAGGAAGATTATATCCAAAAAAAACTCCTACTTGAGATTTCTTAACATCTTCTTCAGAAGTAAGAATGAGGTCTGTTCCCGAAAGTCTTGAACCATCAAGAGTCGCCATCTGATAACTTGCATCTAATCCAAGATCAATATCCCAAAGTCTATAACCCGCTCTCAAACCAGCGAGAGGAGAAACTCCATAATCAAAGTCTGTTCTTACAGTCCCTGATTTTGAATGTCCGTCTCCACCAAAACCTAGTCCTAGGTAAGGCTCAACAAGTACACCAGCTTGAGCGTTTAAACCGATTACAGCGGCCATCAATAAAATAAGTCCCTTAATTGTTTTATTCATAATCTCTCCTTATCCTTTTTTAATTTAACCCATCAAATAACTTGGTCTTTTTGTTTGGGTGAAAAAATCCCCACTTCTTAGCTTCACCTTCGATATAAAATCATCAATTCCATTAAGAAGTGGGGACCTAAAAATTCCGTCTTTAATTTAGATCAAACCGAGTTCTTTTACGGCCTGTCTTTCTTCCTTGAGCTCATTCAATGTTGTATTGAATTTCTCTGTTCCAAATTCGTTGTGCGTAATTCCTTCAACTACTTTTACAACTCCATTCTCTGTACGACATGGGTAAGAGAAGATAAGTCCTTCATCAACACCATATTGTCCTTGAGACGCAAGACAAACTGAATAAGTTTCTCCAGCAGGAGTGTCATGGGTAAGGTTATAAATTCCTTGAACAGCAGCATTGGCCGCAGAAGCAGCAGAAGAAGCCCCACGTGCTTGAATGATCGCAGCTCCACGCTTTTGTACGGTTTCAATGAATTCACCTTTTAGCCAAGCTTCGTCAGTGATAACTTCATTAGCGGCTTTTCCATTGATTGTTGTGTTATAGAAATCTGGGTATTGAGTCGCAGAGTGATTTCCCCAGATTGTCATATTCTTAACAGCAGTAACATCAACACCAGCTTTTTGAGCTAGCTGAGTTTTTGCTCTATTTTCGTCAAGAGTTGTCATGGCAAAGAAGTTTGACTTTGGAAGTCTTGGAGCTGCATTCATAGCAATGAGTGAGTTTGTGTTACAAGGGTTACCTACAACGAATACTCTTGCATCATCGGCAGCATTGTCATTGATTGCTTTACCTTGACCAGTGAAGATTCCACCGTTGATATTAAGAAGATCTTTTCTCTCCATTCCCGCCTTACGTGGAACAGCTCCAACAAGAACTGACCAGTTAGCATCTTTAAATCCAGCATTAAGGTCAGAAGTACATGTGATATTCTTTAAAAGTGGAAAGGCACAGTCATCTAGCTCCATGGCCACACCATTAAGTGCACCTAGAGCAGCTTCAAGCTCGATGAGCTGGAGCTCTACTTCAGTATCTGTTCCAAACATTTGACCAGAAGCAATTCTAAAAAGTAGGGCGTATCCGATTTGTCCGGCCGCACCAGTAATTGCAACTTTAACTCGTTTCGTTGTCATGTATTCTCCTTATATATAGAGTCATATCGAGATATGTGTGAAAATTACCGACAATTAAACACAAATATTCTTTCTTTGGCGAGTCGCAACCCGTCTTTTTTACTTAAATTTCTTTTCATTTACGGATAAGTCGATCTATCGTAATCTTGAGCTAATCTAAAGTTAGATATGAATAAGATAACGCGCACAAACAGAGCGGCGCACAATATTACTAAGGTTATAGATATTCATGACAAATACGGACAATACTAATAATAAACCCAAAAATAATTCTAAGAATAATCGAAGCAAGAAGTCTGGCGCTGGTAGTAGCGGCAATAAAAAAAGAGGCCGTCGTCCTAGAAATAACCGCAATAGAAAATCTACAAGTAAGAACTTAAGTGGGTTTGAAAAAATTGAAAGGGCCTATCTTAACTTACTTGAAAAGCACTTAGAGTCGCGCAAGAAATATCATGATCTCTACCATAGAGCAGATCCGCGCCAGCTTGCGAAACTAGAGAAATCATTCTACCGCACACTCACCGAGCTACGCGAATATGAAGATGGCGTCAAAGAAGAATACAAAGCTCAATTCAATGAGAAGTATAATGGCCTAAAGCTTGATCACACTTACTCAGAAAATCATGAAATCTCTCCTGAAGCTGATGCCGTAAGTACTGAAGGTGATTTTGAAGATCCTCACTATCTTCCAACTCAATCTCAGGCCAATTATTCTGAAGATACTGAAGAGTCTATGGGAAGTATTGAGGACTATAATCGCTATAAGGGTCTTTAGTTTTTTTCTTTTAAATTTTCTTTCTTACTTCCTATTTTGTTTCGAGGAGGAAGGGTGCGGATTAATTGATCGAGAAATTGCCGCTCAGACTTCAATTCAATCTCAAGAGACTGACGCTGAATTTCGAGCTCTCTTAGCTCTTCCCCTTCATGAAAAGAAGATTCCAACTCAAATTTAATATCACTCAAATTTTGATTTAATTCAGAGATAAACTCTGTCTGACGATAAACAGCTCTTCCCTTCTCTAAACCCGTCTTGAAAGATTTCACTTTTATACTGGGAAAATCACTACATTGACCGATATATAGGGCCCCAGTTAGACCGTAATCGATCCCTCCCTCCAGGGTACAAAAGTCAACCAGTCCGGCCTTTCGCCCTCGATGATACTCGGAGGACTTGGGCAGTTTCTTACACTTTAAAGAGTGCTGTAAAAATAAAGTGGAGCGCTCCCCTCTTGTACCATCTTCCTTACCTAGTTTATACCAATCCATATTTGAGCAATCCTTCTTACTCAATTGAGAGCAGCTTGTAAGAAAAAAAAATATGGGTAGTAATTTAATTAGCATTAGAGTTCCTAGACAGAGGATTGAACTTTAAAAAGAATATTAGCGATAATACCATGACTTCAAAACAAAAAAGGCCTTCTTTTAAAGAAGGCCTTTTTTATATTCTTAAACTCTTTGGGGAAGAATTAGCTTAAGCTAGTATTTACTAGAGGCTCGCTTACGTCTTCTTTTAAAGAGTTTGGAGAATTTACTGTTCCATCAGCACTGCTTAGGAAGTTCTCAAGAGTAAGCTCGTGATCAGATAGAATCGCAGACTTAAGCTCTTCGTGAGAGATATCAAGAATCTCTGCAACACGCCCAAGCATCTTAAGGGGAACGTTACAAAGAGCACGCTCAACATTTGATATAAACTGACCGTTCTTATAACCAAGTAGTTGGCTTAGTTCTGATTGTGAGTACCCTTTTGGGTGGTTCATTCTTTTTTCTCTGATTAGCTTTGCAATGGCTTCGAAACTTCTCATTTTTGGGTCCTTTTGTTCGTGTTATTGTTTTTTCTTTTAAAGTTGCACTTTTATCAAGAATTCTTAATCTTCATCAGCTACTGATTTAGATCTGTCTCTAAAATCAGTTTATAATAATTCGGTTAATTTCCCTAGATAATTAAGGTAAAATTATTTACCCAGACTTAACTATACCATATATTCAGCAACTTATCTAGCGAACGATCTTGCGTACGCTAAGTTTTTACTAGGAAATTTTAATCAGACGCGCACCATAGCAAATAACGAAGTTCAAAGGTAAAGTAAGGCCTAATTTCTATAAATTTTTCTTAACTTTATAAAGATTTATTGATGTTTAGAATAGAAAACCACTACGATTTGGATGATTTCTTCACATAAATCTCACAAAATAAAATAAATAACCTTTAACTCAGTTCAGCCTTTTTAAGTTTATTTAACACGTCATCAAACCTAGAATTAAGCTTTACTAGAATTAACGGGAACATCATTGATGAAAAGCTTCGCTTCTATCGCTCACCTTCTCTTTCTCATAGCTCTTGGACTTTTTAATTTTCAAATTTTTGCTGAACAAAACTTACAAACAGCGAATACAAAGAGAGAAATTAAGTGGCTTCACAAGATCTACATTAACTCAACGATAAACCCGGCCACCTTTGAATATATAAATAATGTGGCCACTAAAATAAAAGAGGATAGAGCTGAGCAGTCCCTCGTTCTTATCGAGATGGATACACCAGGGGGATTAGTTACCACGACTAAGGACATCCTAACCCTCTTTGGAAAAAGTCCATTCCCCTATGTTGTTTGGGTACATCCAGAGGGAGGATCGGCCACGAGTGCAGGAGCACTTATCGCTTCAGGGGCCCACTATATTTTCATGAGTGAAGGTACTAATATTGGCGCTGCTACTCCTATAGAGATGAGTGGAAATATTGGAGGGGAAGAATCAGATCAGTCTGATCTTCGTGCAAAGGCCATCAATGACCTGGTTGCCTTAGTGCGCAGTTTAAGTTCGCTACGAGGGCGAAATGGAGATAAGTTCTCTAAAATGATTACCGAAGCCGCAAGCTTTACAGCACAAGAAGCCCAGAGAGCTCAACTCATCAATGGCCTGGCCAATACTCAAAATGAACTCCTCACTCAGCTTGACAATAGTACGATTAAACTTCAAGGAAAGCCTATCCAACTTCAAGTGGCCAAAAGTTTGAAAGTCATTGAACACCCTATGGACCCTGGCCAAAAACTTCTTAATATATTGGCCCATCCCTCTTTGGCCTATATTTTCTTTCTCATTGGAGCAGCACTCATTTATCTAGAGCTTCAAGCTCCAGGAGGATTTATTGCCGGCTCAATAGGTGCCGTATGCCTTGTTCTCGCGGCCATCGGCCTACAAGTTCTTCCTCTAAACTTTGGAGCTCTAGGATTAATTATTCTCTCTTTTGTACTCTTTGTTCTTGAAGTGTTTGTTACGAGCTTTGGCATACTCTCCTTGGCAGGATTTGCCTCTCTTATTTTTGGCTCACTCTTTCTCTATCGAACAGAGGACTCCTACATAACATTCTCCACTTCCCTCGTTATTGCTAGTGTTATGGCGATCGCAAGTTTTCTAGGAGTTTGTCTTTACTTCATCATGCGTGACCATAAGAATATTGGAAGAGAAAGTTTTAACTCCCAAGCACAAAAGATTGGAAAGGTAATCAAAGAACTCCCCGATCTTGGAGATCATTCTCAAGGTCAATACTTCTATCAAGTTAAAGTTGGTGGTGAATTCTGGAAGGCGAAATCACAGGAGCCGCTCAATATCGGTGATCATATAAAAGTTAGAGAAACTCAAGGTGATCACCATCATAATGTAGACGATTTAATATTAGATATACAAAAAGCCTAACGAAAGGAGCTTTAAATGTTAAACCCAAGCTTATTATTTATTTTTATTCTCGTGGCCCTACTCTTTAATTCGGTAAAGATCCTAAGGGAATATGAGAGGGCCGTTGTCTTCAGACTCGGACGCTTCACTTCCCTACGTGGTCCAGGTCTTATTATCCTTATTCCAGGACTTGAAAAAATGGTTCGAGTAGACTTACGAACTGTTACGATGGATATTCCAAGCCAAGATATTATTTCAAAAGATAATGTAACATTGAAAGTTAACGGAGTGGTTTATTTTCGTGTAAATGATCCCAGTAGAGCTGTAATAGCCGTTGAAGACTTCTACTCAGCAACCGCCCAAATCTCACAAACAACTCTAAGAACAGTTATTGGCCAGTACGAACTCGATGAAATTCTTCAACATCGCGATAAGATCAACGCCTCACTTCAAGAAATTCTTGATGAACAAACTGAGCCATGGGGAATTAAAGTCAGTACTGTAGAAGTTAAGGCCATTGACCTTCCCATCGATATGCAAAAGGCCATGGCCCGTCAGGCCCAAGCTGAAAGAGATAAGCGTGCCAAGATCATTTATGCTGAAGCTGAATTTGAAGCATCAAAGAAGCTTGCCGAAGCGGCGCAAATTCTAGACTCTCAGTCTAATGCCATTACACTTCGTTACTTAGAAACTATGCAAAATATTTCCTCAGGTGAAGGAAAGAGTACGACCTTTTTTCCTATTCCCATCAATCTGATTAAAGAAGTTCTCTCAGTAGGAAAGAGCTAAGTGCAAAGTCTTCATTTACATCCCTTTACCTTAGAGGGTTCTTATGAGGAGTCTCATCAGGACTCCTCTATTGTAGTCGAATTTGAATTAGATCCCCTACAAAGTATCTTGCGCCTTAATTTTCATTTGCCCTGCTTTTTAGAAACGAATGATTGTACAAATCTTGGGGAACGACGCCACGAGCTTTGGAAAGAGACTTGCTTTGAGTGCTTTATTGCCTATGAAGATGGAAGCTATCAAGAGTGGAACTTCAATCTATCGGGCTCTTGGCAAAGCTATGACTTTAGCTCTTATCGTAGGCCTCAACCTCCTCATATGGCCCAAGTCGACGCAAGCGAGATGGAATATTTACTTAAAGGAAGGCAGCTCTATTTAGAACTACCTGTAAGAAAAAGGGTTGAATCTCTCAACCCTTGCGTCGTTATTAATGGAGATGAATTCTATGCCCATAGGCATAGTTCAGATAAGGCCGATTTTCACGACCTCACGAACTTTATTAGTTTGAAATAAGTTTGAAATCGATAACTTCAGAGTCATAAGATGTTGTTGCATACTCTTCGGCACGAGTTACACAAGAGAGTGTTTCATAAGTTGATTCACGCCACTGATTTTCTTGAAGAACATAGGCCTTAACGGTAACAAGACAATTTTCTTCATTATTAGCGATGGAAAGTCCCCAAACTTTTGAGTAGGAGACACCGAAGAATCTCTGCAACTCTTCTCTTACGGCCAAGTCAATTTTAGAAAATTCACCGGCAAATATTTGAAAAGAACCCAAGGCCAAGCCTGCTGCCACTAAAGTCTTTACGTTGATCATTTTTAATTTCTCCTGCAGTGATGTCGCGGGACTTTACCCTATTCTAAAAAAGGCAGCAAGCTAAGGCGTAGTTATTGAGAAAAATTACCTACAACACAGCAGGTCATTCCTAGTCATTAAGTAAAAATCCTTTATAATTGAGCGTAAATACAGTGAAATTGAGGAAGGAATATCTCTATGTTCAAAAATAACGCAATCCGTATAATTTTAATGACCCTGGCCCTAACCAGCTTGCACTCGTGCTCATTGCTTTCATCATTAGGACCTTTTGGTGGAAGTCATTCCAATAATACGTTGAGGGTGATGCATTATAATATTTTTGAACTCGATACTGAGAAGATTAAAGATTTGGAGCAAGCAAAGTCGATTTCGCCTCAACTACTCGCAGTGAAAGAAGTTTTGGGGCCCTATGACTTTCACCTTCTTAGTGTGAACGAGATTCAATACGATCGAGAGGGCATTCCCTTTCCCACTTTTCACTCTGAAGGAGTTAATCTCTCCACTTTCACCAAGTGGCTTCGTCCCGATAAGGGTTGGGACTTTCACTTTGCCCAGGCCAATACAGGAAATAAGGCCAAGAAAATAGCAAAGAACTCCTATGCAACCTCTAGTGATCAAGGGGCTCGCTTCTATGCTGATCCCAATAACTATGGACTTTTTCCAGGTCAATACTCAACAGGATTGGCCACTCGATATCCCATTAAAAAGAGAATTGCTCTTCAGAATTTAAAGTGGAGTGAGTTCAATCCAAAAGTTAAGTTAAGCTCTTATCGAAATGGCCAAAAGGAGAAGCTACCTAAAGATATCTCCCTCTTTGATAAGGTCTTTATGGACACGGTCATAGAAGTGAATCACAAACTTGTCCATGTCATCACTTTCCATACGGTTCCTGCCTATCATTTTGGCAATAAGAGAAGTCCTAACTACCAAAGAAACTTAGATCAATTAAGATTTTTGGAATGGTACTTAACGGGCAAGACCGATATTGCCACAAAGGAGAGCTATGGCGGCCTTACTCCTTTGAAAGACGAAGATATCTATATGGCCATGGGAGATTGGAATACTGATATTAACTCTAAGAATCCGGGTAGTGCAGTGCTCAAGCGCTTTGCCCAAACTGATCGTATTTTTCCCGCCCATTCGATAACCTGGGAAGGACCGAGTTATGACCCAAAGAGAATGTCTATGAGACTTGATTATATTTTCTATTCTAGGCATTTAAAATTAGCTAATGCTCAAGTGGTCCGCCCCCAGGAAAAGCGCGTTCTTCTTGGTTGTGGCAAGAATTCTCTGCCCTCTCCGAAGACTGAGCCAGGTCGTGTCAAAGTCAGCTACACCAACAGAGCTGGCGAAACATGTCATGTGTCGATTAATAAGAAATTTAAAACCGTTAAGGACGCATCTGATCACTTTCCTCTCTGGGCAGAATTTAAATTTCAATAACTCCTTTTATGCAGAGTCCAAACAACGATTTCTGACACTTAAGGCTTTGACAAGGTCCAATATCTCAAATATTTTATTTTTGTAATATTTAAAATATTGTCGAATAATTTGAGATCTTGATGACTAAACATCCCAGTGGGCAAAATGGATTTGCCCCACAAATTTACGCGAAAATGCCCAAGGAATTACTAGAGGAAATCCCCGCCTTTGAGGATTTTCTCTATGATATTGGCTTTAAACGAAATGAAGGTGCGATCTTTGGTCTATTGGTTCTAAGTGAAGGGGCCATGAGTAGTGAGGAGATTGAGTCCACTCTTCAATTATCCCAAAGCGCTGTTTCTCAAGGTTTAAAAAAGCTTTCCCTCTATGGGGCCATTGAAACCCGTGAATCCAGATCCAGTGAAACTTCTAAAAGAATCAAACTCCATCAGGCCAAAGAAGATAGCCTAAGTATTGTGGCCACTCTTTTTAGAAAGCGTGAACAAGAAACGATTGAAAAATTTAAGAAGATGGCCCAAAGAGTGGAAGTAAAGAAAAGTGGTGAAGTTGATAGTGTGGTGCTCACGCGTATGAAGAGTATTGTATCGACCTGTGAATTAGCTGAGTCTGTCATTCACTTTGTTATGGGAGTGGCCTCCCAGGCCGATAATCCCCTCTATGCTGAACTTACCGGACAGCTCCCTAAACTACTTGAGAGAAATCTTAAGCGGCTCAATGAATTTACAACAGAGAATAAAGATAACCTACAAAAGATCTCGCAACTCATTAGTGATGGTCTTGGCAATAACCTCAGGGAGCGCCTTCCTGAGAATATTCCCCAGAATTTTAAAGAAAAGTTTTTAAAGCTTACAGGAGACCTCTATGGCAACAAATAGTGATGCTAACCGAATTGTTATTACCGGAATTGGACTAACTTCCCCCAATGGAAATAATCTTCAGGAATTTCGTAACAATCTTCTTGAAGGAGTCAGTGGTATCGAACATATGGAAATCCGCCATATGGGAAAAGTGGCCGCGGGTAACTGTGACTTTGATGAATATAAATATCTTAAAAAGAAAATGAGAAAACGTGGAACTCGTGCCGGCTCTATCGCAGTTTACTGTGCCAATGAAGCGATCGTTGATAGCGGCATCAATATGGATGAGCAGGATCGTGATGCCATTGGAATTTATCTCGGTATCACTGAGCATGGTAACGTGGAGACAGAAGAAGAGATTCACCAACTCTATCAAAATGATCTAAAAACTGAATACTGGTCTCACCACCATAACCCAAGAACTGTGGCCAATGCTCCGGCAGGAGAAGTTTCTCTGAACTTAGGAATTACGGGACCAAGTTATACTATTGGAGCGGCCTGTGCGGCCGGAAACCTAGGTCTTATTCATGGGGCCCAAATGATTCGCACAGGTGAAGTGGACTGGGCACTGGCCGGTGGAATTAGTGAATCCACCCACACATTCGGAATCTTTGCGGCCTTCAACTCACAAGGAGCCCTAGGCTCTCATGATGACCCTACCCTTGCGACGAAGCCTCTAGATAAAGATAGAAATGGAATTGTTGTCTCTGAAGGGGGCTGTGTCTATGTGCTTGAGAGTCTTGAACGAGCAAAAGCACGAGGAGCAAAGATCTATGGGGAGATTGCAGGATATCATGTAAATTCTGATGCCACCGACTTTGTTCTTCCCAATTCTAATCGCCAAATTGAATGTATGAATAAGGCCATGAAGAAAGCAGGTCTAGGACCAGATGAGATCGATATTGTAAGTATGCATGCTACCGGAACGGGACAAGGTGATATTCAAGAGTGTGCCGCTGTTAGAGAAGTCTTCGGACCAGTGGCCAATACTCATATTAACGCTACTAAAGGATATATTGGTCACTGCATGGGAGCCGCTGGAGCGCTAGAGCTTGCAGGGAATATCCCCTCTTTTGAAGATGGGAAAATTCATGCTTGTCGCAATATAGATAATCTTGATCCAGATTGTGCCATCGAGGGACTTGTAATCGGTGCACCTGTGGAAAAAGAAGTTAAAACTATTTTAAATAATAGCTTTGGAATGCTCGGGATTAACTCGGCCGTTATCATTGCAAAATATAATTCATAAAATAAACCAGTTCAATAATTTATAGGAGTGGACATGGAACAAACAGAAGTAAGACAAAAAGTACTCGACATTATCGCTGACGTTGCCCTTGATGAGGACCTATCGAATCTTGATGATTCAGTTGCTCTAAGAGAACAACTTGATCTTGATAGCATGGATTTCCTTGATATCGTAATGGAGCTTAAGAAGCGCCACCAGATTGAAGTTCCTCAGGCCGATTACCCTGAGCTGGCCACAATGGATAGCTGTGTAACCTATTTAACTCCAAAGTTTAACTAGGAATATATACGTATGAGCATACCTCAGATCCCTATTGAGCGGGGCTTTGATCCTCAAGACACCCAATATGATGCCATAATCATCGGTGCTGGGATGTCGGGCATGGCCGCGGCGATTCGTCTGGGTATGTATGATAAGAAGGTCCTCCTTTTAGAGAAGCATATCATCTCGGGAGGACTAAATTCTTATTACTCAAGAGCGAAGATCCCCTTTGATGTAGGACTTCATGCAGTAACGAATTTTGCCACTCGTGGTGAGCGAAGAAGGCCTCTTACCAAGCTCTTAAAGCAGTTAAGAATTCCCTATGATGAATTCAAACTTACCAGTCAATTTCAATCACAGATTAGTTTTCCTGAACACACATTGAATTTTTCCAATGATATCGAATTCTTTATCTCTGAAATTGAAAAGAACTTCCCAAGTGAAAAAGATAATTTCTTAAAGCTCTTAGGAGAGATTAAGAATTTTAATGAAGTGGCCCTAGATAATCCTTATGCTTCAGCAAAGCAGAAGCTGGCCGAATATATTAAAACACCACTCTTAAGAGAGATGATCCTTTGTCCTCTGCTTATCTACGGGTCAGCATGGGAGATGGATATGGACTATTCCCAATTTGTGATTATGTTTAAATCAATCTACCTAGAGGGATTTGGACGTCCAGAAGGTGGAGTTCGCACTATTATTCAGGTTCTCTTAAATAAAATGAAAGAGTGTGGCGTGGAAGTTTGCTATCGAAATGGTGTCGAAGAGATCATCACCGAAGAAGGGAAAGTCGTTGGTGTGAAGACCACTCGTGGTCAAACTCTAAAATCTCCCCTCGTTATTTCAAGTGCAGGTCTTCCTGAAACTCTTGCCATGGCCAGTGAAGAAAGCGAACTCAAGCCTGCCATAGGAAGAATGAGCTTTACAGAGGCCATTTATATTACAAAAGAAAAGCCCAAGACCTATGGTCAAGATAATACCATTATCTTTTATAATAATCGTCCCGAGTATCAATACCGTTGTCCAGATGACTTTATTGATCCCTGTAGTGCAGTGATTTGTTTTCCTAATAATTTTAATTTTTCAGGTAATCATGGTGGTGCTTTTGCAGACGATTATAATGAAGGTGTTCTTCGAATCACAATGATGGCCAATTACCATCGCTGGAAGAGTGCCCTAAATGATTCAAAAGAATCCTACTTGGTTGAAAAAGAGCGGGTTCACAACGCCTCTCTCGAAATCTTATCGGCCCACCTGCCCCACTTTAAACCAGAAGATATTCAATTTCGTGATATCTTCACCCCTACTACGGTTGAGAAGTATACTGGTCACTTCGGTGGTTGTGTTTATGGAAGTCCTGATAAATCACGTGATGGAAGCACTCCCTATAAAGGACTTGTAGTTTGTGGAACCGATCAAGGCTTCCTAGGAATTATTGGAAGTATGCTCTCTGGAATATCCATGGCCAACCTCTATGGACTCATGGGTGAATAGGAAGAAATATGAATTTTGAAAATGTAGTCATTGCCGCCATTGATGCCTATCTCCCTGAGAATATTTTAAGCTCTAGTGATATTGAAAAACAGCTAGCAACGGTTTATGAGGGACTTAAACTCCCAGAGGGAAGACTAGAGCTTATGACGGGAATTAAGGAGAGACGTGTATGGCCCAGAGGTACTCGCCCTAGCAGTTTATCTATAAAAGCGGCCAATAATCTCTTTGAGCATTATCCCCACCTTGATCGCTCAAAAATGGATCTTTTAATCCACTCCTCTGTATGTCGTGACTTCCTTGAGCCCTCAACGGCCAGTGTAGTTCATGCTGGATTAGAACTCTCCCCTCACGCCATGATCTTTGATCTCTCTAATGCTTGCTTGGGCATGGTGAACTCAATGGTCGTTGCGGCCCATATGATTGAAAGAAAACAAATTGACTACGCACTTGTTGTGAGTGGTGAAAATGGTGGACCTTTATTAGAGGAGACGATTTCTTCTTTAATCAAAATGCATAAAAATGGTGAAATTAGTCGCAAGAGTATAAAGAAGTACTTTGCTAATCTCACGATTGGAAGTGCGGCCACGGCCATAGTTCTCTCTCACAGAGATCTTCACCCTAAAGCACCAAGAATTATTGGAGGAGTTGTTCATACTGACTCTTCGGCCAATATCTTATGCCAAGGTGATGGTAATCCCAATCAATTGATGATGGAAACCGATAGCGAACAGCTCATGCACAAGGGCGTTGCCCTTGCAACTACTAACTGGAACCTTGCCAAAGAAAATCTTGGATGGAATGAAGCTGATATTGATTGGACTCTTACTCATCAAGTAGGAAAGGCCCATGAAGAGCTTACTCTAAGAACACTTGGACTAGAAAATACAAATACCCACCGCACTTATCCCTTCCTTGGAAATACGGGATCAAGTGCACTGCCCGTGACCCTTTACTCACTGGTACAGGAAAAACTAATGAAGCCTCAAGATAAAGTTGCTCTGATGGGAATCGGATCAGGACTAACCAGTATTATCTTAGGACTTGAATGGGGAGAACTCTAATGCTTACGCAAACACAAATACCGAATGATTTAAAAGCAGAATACCCCTTCGCCCCCAATGGACTGAAACTCAGCTCAGGCCATAAGCTCAACTACATTTCCGAAGGAGAACTCGGAGCAAAGCCTGTAATGATGGTTCACGGAAACCCGACATGGTCATTCTTCTATCGTAATTTGGTAAAGCTTCTCCAAGGTGATCATCGCGTGATCGTTCCTGATCACTTAGGCTGTGGTCTCTCTGACAAGCCCCAAGACTATGACTATTCGCTAAAGAATCACGTTGCCAATATCAAAGAGCTCTTTGAAAAAGAAGTTCTTCCTGGACTTAAAGAAAAGAATCAGAAGATGGATTTAATTGTTCATGACTGGGGTGGAGCTATCGGAATGGGCTTGGCCACAAGTTACCCTGATTATATTGATCGTATCATCATAATGAATACGGCCGCTTTTACAGATATCAATATTCCCACCAGAATTAATATCTGTAAGTTACCAGTCATTGGAGAGCGTCTCGTTCGTCACTTCAATGCCTTTGCTTGGCCGGCCACCTTTATGGCCGTTAAGAAGCCCCTTTCTAAAACGATTAAGAAAGGTTTTCTTCTCCCCTATAATGACTATCATAATAGAATTGCTACGGCCCGCTTTGTAAAAGATATTCCCATGACAGAGGATCATCCTACATGGAATACACTCAAAGAAATTGAAGATAAATTACAATGCCTAACTGGAGATAAACTTCTTCTTTGGGGGGGAAAGGATTTCTGCTTTAGCACTCACTTCTATGAGAGATGGTGTGAGATCTATCCAGAGGCCAAGAAAGCTTTCCTCGCTGGTGCTGGACACTACTTATTAGAAGATGAGCCAGAGAAAACAAGTAGTGAGATCAGCCAATTTCTCAAAGTGTAAGTAAAGAGATGAGTACCGAAAACCATAATATCGCCCTCAATCTTCCTCAATTGGCCACGGCCCAGGCTTCAAAGCCAGCTGTGAAATTTGGGGGAATGAAGCCCAATCAAAATGGTGAATTCGATTATCAGAGTCTGAGTTTTTCTGAACTTGAAAATCGCTCAAACTTCTTGGCCCATAAACTTAGAGAAGCGGGTCTGACTCCAGGAATGAAAGTTCTTATGTTTGTTAGGCCTTCTGTAAATTTCTCGGCCATTACCTTTGCGCTTTTTAGAGCAGGCCTTGTTCCCATCTTCATTGATCCAGGAATGGGAAGAGAGAATCTTCTGCGAGCTGTGGCCCATATCTTACCCGATGGATTAATTGCAGAAAAACAAGTGCACTGGATACGACAAATCTATCGGCGCTCATTTTCAAGTATTCGCTTCTTTATGACCATTTCAGGCAGTACTTGGTGGAATTTGGGCCCTAAGCTCCACTCAATTGAGAGCTGGCTAAAAGATGAAACAAAGCTTCCCACCCTTATGCATCAAGTAAGCGCCCAAGATCCTGCGGCGATTCTTTTTACATCGGGGGGAACAGGAATCCCCAAGGGTGTTCTCTATACTCATGATATTTTCAATGCTCAGGTGGAGCGTTTACAAAAGCTGTTTAATCTCACTCCTGATGAAATTGACCTACCCGGCTTTCCCCTCTTTAGCCTCTTCACCATAACCATGGGAATGACCTCGGCCATTCCATCTATGGACCCGAGTCACCCTTCAAGGGCCAATGCAGAATATCTCGTTAAAAATATCATGGATAATGGAGCGACCTTTATTGCGGGCTCACCGGCCATTTGGAAGAATGTCGCCAACTATTGCATTGAAAAGAAAATTACTCTTCCTAGCGTAAAATATCTTGTTATGTTTGGGGCCCCCATTCCTCTAAGTTTACATGAGGCCTTTGAAGAAATCCTACCCAATGGTGATACCTATACTCCCTATGGAGCAACAGAATGTCTTCCTGTGGCCAATATTTCAGCAAGTGAATTAAGAGGAGAAATCACATCAAAAATGCTTAATGGCATGGGAACCTGTGTGGGCCACCCCGCCCCCGACACCGAAATTAAAATCATCGAAATTACAGATGAAAATATCAAAAGAGAAGAAGATTTTAATGAAATGCCCGCAAAGCGTCTGGGAGAAATCTGCGTTCTGTCGCGAACCGTAACTCCAGAGTATGTAGGAATGCCCGAGAAAACGGCCGAAGCAAAGGTTCAAGCATTAGATGGTCGACTTTGGCACCGTATGGGAGATATTGGCTTTAAAGATGAAGAAGGAAGGCTTTGGTTTTGTGGTCGAAAATCCCACCGTATTGATCTCGATGATCATGTGATTGGCACGATTCCTATTGAGTCTCTAATTAATCAGATACCTGGTGTTTCCAAATCAGCTCTCGTTTGCCCGAAGAAAGACCCTATCATTGTCATAGAAGGCAAGAGATCAGGGTCTCTCGAGAAAGAAATTAAAGTAAAAATACAACAAGATGATCGCTTAAGTGAAGTAAAGGGAATGGCCTTTTTAGAGCAATTTCCTGTAGACGTACGTCATAATATCAAAATTGATCGCCTTAAAATTCGAGATATGGCCAAACAAGGAAGACTTCAGTGAAAGTTTTTATAACTGGTGGTGGTGGATTTCTTGGCAAGCATATTATTCATCGCTTGTTGGAGCGAGGCCATGAAGTCGTCAATTATTCCAGAGGTCATTATCCTGAACTAGAAGAAAGCGGTGTGATCTGCAAGCGCGGTGACCTCAATGACTTCCAGGCCCTTAGTGAGGCCATGACAGGTTGTGAGGTATGCTTTCATGTGGCCTCAAAGGTTGCGATGTGGGGAAAGAAGGAAGATTTCTACCAAACCAATGTCTTAGGTACGCAAAATATCATTAAGGCCTGCCGTGAAAATAAAATAGATAAACTCATCTATACCAGTACTCCCAGTGTGGTATTTGGTGAGCATGGATTTCGAGGTGAAGCAGAAGATCTGCCCTATGCAAAAGAATCCTACTCACGCTACGGGAGTTCAAAAGCTTGTGCAGAAGAATTAGTTCTCAACGCCGCGACAGAGGACTTCTTCACTGTGGCCCTAAGGCCTCACTTAGTCTTTGGACCAGGAGATCAAAATCTGATTCCTCGCCTTGTGGATTCGGCCAAAAAAGGAAAACTTAAGATTGTAGGAGATGGAGAAAACCAAGTCGACGTCCTCTATGTTGAAAATGCCGCTGATGCTCATATATGTGCTCTTGAGCGCATGCTTGATAATCCGCAGAGTATAAATGGAGAAGCTTTTTTTCTTGGACAAGGACCAGTAAAGCTTTGGTCTTTTATAAATGATATCTTGGCCCACTATAAGATTACACCTATTACTAAGAAGATAAGTGCAAGCATGGCCTTTAAAGTAGGGGCCTTCTTTGAGTGGCTATCCGTAGTTTTTAGAATTTATAATTGGAATCCACCTATGACTCGATTTGTGGCACTCCAATTATCTGAAGATCACTACTACAATCACAATAAGGCGCATCGCTTACTACAATGGCAACCCAAGGTTGATCTTAATGAGGCCCTAGGCCGCCTCAGATGACTTTTTTGCATTCACCTCTTGAATGAAAGAAGAAAGTTCGGCCAAAACACCGTCATTATAATTAATGAAATGACTAAGTAGCGTGGGCAGATCTGATAGGTCTTCATTTCTTGCAGCAAGCTCCATTTGAAAAGCTGCATCAGTAAGTTCATCACTATAGAAGTTTGCGACAACACCCTTTAGTGTATGCGCCCCTACTTTCACATCATGAGCAGAACCCTTTTCATAGGCTTCTTTAATTTCATGGACCATAGTACTTGCTCTAGAGCGGTAGTCGTCAAAAAGTTCTTCGAAGATGTCAAAATCATCTTCAAACTCAAAGAGGATTTGACTTTCGTTAATGAGTTTATATTTGGAAGATTCTTTTTCCATACGTTGCTCCCCACTTATTTTTTCACTACCATAGTCAGGAAAGTACCTGGATAGTATGCTTAATAATAGTTTATTCGAAAATGGCTTCGGAATAAAGTCACTCATCCCTACTGAAAAACAGCGGTTTCTATCCTCTTCAAAAACATTGGCCGTCATTGCGACAATAACCGGTTTTTTTTCAATAGAGCGGCTCTTAAGAATCTTCTCTGTGGCCTTAATACCATCCATTTCTGGCATCTGTAGATCCATGAAAATAATATCATATTCATGATCAGTGGCCATATTAAAGGCCATTAAACCATTGTCAGCGATATCAATTTTAAGCCCTAACTTATTCATAAAAGCTCGAACGAGGTTTTGGTTTATAGGATTATCTTCGGCCACAAGAACTCTAATATCACGACGATAGTGATACTCAGCAATAGAAACTCTTTCCTCTTCTAGTGTATTTGAGTAAGCACAGAGAATATTGAATTTGAAGGTTGTCCCTTTTCCTACAACAGATTTGACTTTTATCTCACCGCCCATTCTCTCAACTAATGATTTTGAAATAGCTAGACCAAGACCTGTTCCGCCAAATCTTCTGGTGATTGAAGCATCAATTTGAGTAAAACTTACAAAGAGCTTATCGATTTGATCTTCACTGATACCAATTCCCGTATCTCTTATAATAAAATTAATCGTTCCTTCACCATATTCAAGTTTTGTATCTCCCAAAGAAGGTTGGCCAAAGTAAACCATGAGATCAACAGAGCCCTCTTCTGTAAACTTTAGAGCATTAGAGAGGAGGTTTGATATGACTTGATTCAGTCTAACTTCATCTGTTTCCACATAACGTGGTAGTTTCTCATCAATATGAAGATTGAACTCAACTCCCTTCTTATCCGCATTTGCTTTGAATAGATTAAAAGCTTGGGTTACTTTTGTGCGAAGATCAAACTTTCTCTTTTCAAAAGTAAGTTTACCGGCTTCAATTTTGGAAAGATCAAGTACATCATTTACAACTGTTACAAGATTATTACCACAAACTCTCATCGTCTCAACGAGCTTCTTTTGTTCATCACTTAAGTTCGTATCCTGAAGAAGCTCTAACATACCAAGCACTCCGTTCATAGGAGTTCTAATTTCATGGGACATAGAGGCCAAGAATGAAGACTTCATACTTGTTGCCTGTTCAGCTTTATTCTTTGTTTCAATCAGAATATTTTCAAATTCTTTATCTTGAGTTATATCCCAAAAGAGTCCTAATAGCGTGATCACTCTTCCATCAGAAGCGTAGTCAATGATTCCTCTGGACTGGATAAAACAAATCGCGCCATTATCTTTTACTACTCTAAATTGAGCATTCACAACGGTTTCTTTCTTAGCGATAGCTTCTGCATAGAGTCTATTGACTTCATAGAAGTCCTCTACGATCATGGCACGTTTAACGTCTTTATAGGTAACTTCTCGACTTAAGTAATCAAGTCCAAGAAGATTCTTGAGATAGTCATCAATATTAATACTACGCTTACTATAATTAATTTCTCCAATTCCAAAGCCCGCTGTCTCAAGGGCCATGTCAACTTTCTTCATTGATTTTTGAAGATCAAGCTCAAGTACCTTTTGATCATTGATATCTTGAGTTGTGCCGTAGATTTTATAAACTTCATTCGCTACTTTTTCTGTATGGATAATATGGCGAACCCATATTCTTTTACCATTAGCTTTAAAAACGGGTAATTCAATCTGATAGGATTTTTCTCCATCCTGAATGGCCTTTTCATGTAGACTTCGAAGTTGTTCATGGTAATCGGGATCAACATTTTGTTCGTAATACCAATCGACTGTTGGAGTAAAGCTATAGGGTTCATATCCATAGATCATATATGTACTCGGAGACCAAATCATTGATCCTGACTCAACATCAATTTCCCATGATCCAATCTTAGCAACCTTCTGTGTTCGAAGCAGTAACCCCTCAAGCTTATATTGTTCAGTAAGATCTTTCACAAGACCTACCAGAACACTGGGGTTACCATTTCTATCCCTACTCACTATTTTTCCATAAATTCTTATTTTACGAATATCATTCTTTGAAAGGCGATAATTCGTCATATACTCAAAATATTCGTTATTCAAATCGACGTGACTGCGAATCCTCTTTCCTAAAATGACACGATCTTTTTTTGGAAAAAGATTTAAGAGATTATCTAAAGACTGACCAAGCACACTTTCCTCTATGCCTAATAGTGTGAGGAGATTGTCTTCATACTTGAGCTTATCTTCGTCAAAGATATACTGAAAAATTCCGGTATGCTCTGAATCGAGAACAAAGCCCAATGTCTTACTTTTTTCTGCAAAGAGGCTCTCCATATTCTTCATAGAAGTAATATCTTCTCGAATCGAAATCATTTCATTGATTTCACCATTTTGATCTCGAATAGGTGTTATGGTTGTCTTAACCCAATAGAGACTTCCATCTTTAGCTCTATTACAAATCTCTCCAGACCATTTAATTCCATCTTTTAACTGACTCCACATCAGCTTAAAGAATTCTTTAGAATGATGATTAGAGTTCACTAAACGATGATTTTGTCCTAGGAGTTCTTCTTTTGAGTAGCCTGAAATTTTGCAGAAGTTATCGTTAACATAAGTGATATTTCCATCACCATCTGTGATGGAAACTATAGATGCTTGATCAATAGCATACTGATAAATATCGGATTTATTACCGAATCTTGTCATTACTTTATTTTGATCATCTTTGTGCCGGCGATATAAGTGTCCTCTTCAACAGCACCATTCTTAGTAATTCGCTCAATTTTCTTCACAATAGTCGCAATCCTCTCAAGTGCTTCTACTGCAATTTTAACTCTCTTCTCATCAATCTTTGAGTAATCGCGACGAAGACTTCCCAGGGCAATAGTAAGTGGATTGTTAATTTCATGGTTGAATGTCGTTACCATTGAATTAATGGTTTCAACCTGCTTCTTCTTTACGTGAAGACTGTAGAAATTCATTAACTCTGATTGAGTTTTAATCCGTGCTACCGCAATATCAATATTTGCAGGCTTCGTCAGATAGTCAGAGGCACCAGTATTGAGGCACTCTACGATCTTCTCCGTATCATCATTGGCCGACAACATAATGACCGGCAATTCCATTGGAGAATACTTCTCCCTCAGTTTCTTAAGAACAGCAGTACCATTCATTTTAGGCATTACAATATCTAGAATAATAATATAATGATTGGCTTCGCCTTCGGCATCAAAGAACGCTAGGAAGTCCTCACCAGAGTTGAATACTTCAGTTTGATATCCCCTCTTTTGCAAACGCTTCGTGAAAATTTTTGAATTTATTTGATCATCATCAACAACGATTAATTTGTTCATAAGCTCCCTCTTTCCATAGACTTTATCGGTATGCGCGAGGAACTTATTAGGATAAAAGGACAATAATTACTGAATTTCAAGAGAGGTTTTAACCCCACTTTCCCTCTCAAAGTTAGTAACAAGGTCTATCCCCTTGAAATTACCTTCTGAGAAGTAATTCACAAATGACTGATCCGCTTGTGTTCTTCCCGATACTTGACCATAAACGTGTACATTTGAAAGACCAAATACCTGAAAATAATATATTTTACTCTCCGAGCTTGCAAGGAAGCGATCCATAAATTTGGCCAAACGCCATACAGGAAGCTCTCTTTCTCGCTCAACTTCAGTTTTTCTTGCCAACTTCTGAGTACATTTGGCCATAAATGACCTTTTTTTACGTGAAGACATCCATCGTCTCTTTTTCTTATATTCTCTTAAATCTGCTTCGCAGCTCTTATAGATTTGAGATGTGAGATTCTTTGAATTCCACTCAATTTGATAGAGATCAAATTCTTTCTTAAGTCTTGATTCACACCTACTAAAGAGTGAAGATAGCCAACCTAGAAATCCTTTTGGTCTATTATTAGAACACATTCCATCAAAAATATCATAGGCCGTCGTTATATCGAGATGGTTAAAGAACTTCACTCCATCATTGGTCATGGAATACTTACTAAAGAAATTTAGAGATTTATCAAGAAGCCCATCTTCAACCTGATCAATCACTCTAGGATCAACTCCAGAGAAATTCTCAAGTAGACCAGCAAGCTCTTTAACATTCCCCTTAGAGCCTTTATAGGCATAGTACTTTCTCGTAAAATTAACACTAACCTTACCAACTTCCTCTTCTTCATTGACGATTAAATCTTCTTGAGACTCAATAAGATTACGACTGTCTTTGTATTGAATATTGACTGATCGAGATCGCTCTTCTGAGTTATTGATAACACTTGATAACTTTAGAAATGACTTAATGATAATTCCAAATAACTTACTTGCAATATTTTGGCGATAGCTGGCCGATTCAAAGTTATGAGAGAAGAATGAATGAAGCTTATTATCTTTAGTGATTTTATAGTGAGTCGTTTTCGCTTTCTTTTTTCCACCAAAGAGAAGAATCTCATAACGGGAGTCTTTTTCTAGCTCCTTGCGCTGTTCAGAGGATACAAGATAGGGAGCAACAATCGCTTCATCAATATCTTTATGCTTTAAAATTGAGGCCACAGTTCTTCCTAAATCAGATTGATTAGAGATCTGCTCTCTATCATTCTTATGAAAAGAGAGCCCAAAGCTATAACTCTCTTTTAAAGAATAACTAAAATCATATTTTAATAGAGATACTTGTAGGATGCCGAGAAAGTCGGCCACAACCCCAATACTTACAAGCCCAGTAAGCTCTGAAGACTTTTCTGAAGCCACTCGTAGCCACTCACCTTCATAGGAAACTTCATCATCAGCAACCCCTTGCAACGTAACATAGGAGAGGCTTTCATACTTTACCATGGCCCCTATATGTGCCCCAATGCCTGTTGCAATCGCTCCATTGGCGGCCGCCCCCAGAGCGTAACTGATAGAGTCTTCTTTTTTAAGAAGTTCACCCTTTTCTATTTGAAGAAAATTATCAGAGCGAAAATTGAGGAAACTAAAAAAGAGTTTATCAAGATTATAAGCGAGTGCCTTTTCGTAGCTCTCTTCATAATGTACATAAGTATAGGAGCGCTTAAATGTAATTCCTGCAAAGAGCCCCATTTGCTCATCGGTAATGTCAATAATTTCTTCGTCTCGAAGATCTCCGAGTAACTTACTGGCGCTAATATAGAGATCAAATTGATCAGTTGCAATCCAGCGCTTATCATCAAATAAATCTGGAGCAACATCCCTTTTTAGCTCAACACTGAAGCTTCCAAAGCCTTTAGAGTAGCTCAGTCCAATATGATTTAATCCACCCCATGCTTGAAATCCTCCACTTTCTTCAATCTCACTCAATTGCTCTTGAGCAATAGCATCGGAATTCTGTCTAAAGTATTGAGTCATCTCTCTGTAAACGGGATTCTCTTGTGACAAATCTAAATCAACAGACTTAGAACTAAGGGACTTCACTTGTGATAAATCCACTTCCCCAAAATTCTCCAAGGCCTGTTGATTTTTAACTATGAAGTTAGATTGGGCCCAACTGGAATTAACCAGAAGTATTGCTGCTAGAATGAAAATGCACTTTCTCAATGTATTTATTTTCATCTCGAACCCACTAACCAGAGTATTTAAATCAGGTGTATACTCTAGCTAATCGGTCAAGAGATTCTAGACTTTATAGTATTGATCGTGGTTTCGGCCGTTATTACCAACCTTTAGGGCGGATTCTTTAAATTACATACATTTATAAGAAATAAAAAAAAATGCCCACAATTTATGTGGGCACTAAAGCTATTGAATTTTGGTCAGCTCTACATTCCTTGATTGGCAACAACGGAGACCACTTCTTGATCAAAACCGTTACAGCGAAGGCCAGCATCTACCCGAACACAAGTTCCATTGATACCACTACTAACCGGTGACATAAGAAAGGCCACTGTATTTGCCACTTCAGTAGTTTTTAGGGCCTGTTTTCTCAAAGTTAATTTTTCAGCAAAAATATAATTATCGATATAGCCTGGAATCCCAGCAGAGGCACTCGTTTTAAGTGGGCCCGCACCGACGGCATTAAAGCGAACACGAGAAAAGTCACTGAATGATTTTGCAAGATATGCAACAGTTCCATCAAGGGCCGCCTTGATAGGTCCAAGGTAGCCATAGCTTGTGGCCATGGTATCACTGATACTAATCGTTACCACAGAAGCATCTTCACGCAGAAGATCTTTGAAGGCCCCACTAATACGAGTTAGTGAAAAGCAGCTAATGCGATCGGCCTGTTGATAATCTTCCCAAGTGGTTTCATGAAAAGGCTTAGGCTCCATTAGGTTAGCAAAGGCCATGGAGTGAAGAAGTCCGTCAAAGCGAATTTCTCTTTCTGAGAGAGAGTCCACGGCCGCATCAATGGTTTCTTCTTTTTCTACATCAATGATAAAGATTTCTTCTTCCAAAGTTTCAGGAAAGAGCTTTATGACTTGTTTAACTTGCTCTTGCCTTTGAACGGAAAAAAATAGCTTGGCCCCATTTTCCATAAGAGTCTTGGCACTGAAGTAGGCCACTGACTTCTTATTAGCAACCCCTGTTATAAAGAAGGTCTTATCTTTTATATTTAAAAAATCCATATCTATCCTTAAGAATTGGGAACTGAAGCGCCAGTAAATTTAATTACCATCACAACCTTTCCATCAACTCGCATTTTTCCCGACATAAAGAAGGCATTGGCCATTTCTTCATCAAGAGTGACTTCCATATCGAGACGATTTCCTGGCACGACAAAGTTTTTAAACTTTACATCGGATACACGACTAACAACACCAAGAGAATCGCTCCCCTCACGTAAATAACTCATCAAAAGGGCACCCGATTGAAACATCGCTTCTTGAAGAAGAACACCTGGCATAATCGGGCGTCCTGGAAAGTGGCCTTTAAAGAAAGATTCCTCACCAGTTACTTGATAAGTGGTTTTAATAGAATTTTCCGTGCGCTCAATGGCTTCGTCTACAAAGAGAAAGGGATCTTTTTGAGGCAGCCTCTCTAGTATTTCACTTGTAGGAGTTCCCATTACAATCCTCCGGCAACTTCTAGCGTTGTTCCCGTAATATAAGAGGCCTTATCAGAGGCCAGAAAGAGAACCGTATCGGCCACTTCTTCAGGCTTTCCAAAGCGCTTCATCGGAACCTGAGATTTATATTCCTTTACTTGGGCCTCGGGAAGATCTGCAATAAGCTCCGTTTCAATAAAACCAGGCAGAACACAATTCACCGTAATCCCACGCTTGCCTACTTCCTTACTTAAAGTCTTGGCCAAAGCAATTTGTCCGGCCTTAGAGGCCGCATAATTGGCCTGTCCAGAAAGACCAAGAATTCCGCCAATAGAGCTCATATTAATGATTCGTCCATAGCGAGACTTCATCATCTTAAGAACCGCTCCTTGGGCCATAAGATAAGTTCCTTTAAGATTGATATCGAGAACATCATCCCAAGACCCTTCGTCCATTGAGGCCAAAAGCCCATCTTTTCTAATACCAGCATTATTTACAAGAACATGAATTTGTTCGAATTCAGAATCGATCTCACTCCAAAAAGTATCCACTTGATCTTTTTTGGAAACATCAAACTTCTTTAAGTGAAGACGATCACCACCTTCAACAGTGGCCTTAAAAGATTGAGCGCGATCATCATTACCCGCATAGGTGGCAATCACGGTAGCCCCAGCGGCGAGGAAGCTAGTGCTAAGAGCTGCACCAATTCCTCGAGTTCCACCCGTAATAATCACATTCTGATTTTCAAAATTCATATTTATTCCTTTAGATATTTAATATTGATTGAGTTTCGTCTTTATCAAAACGATCGAGGTAGTTATCCACTTCGTGTGACTGAATAACACCGTAATTAGCAGCTCCAAGCCAACCTGACATAATGATCCCCACACTTCCTGCGTGAAAGAGCCCATCAATTTCTTTATGCATATTCATAGATACAGGAAGGCCTTCAAACTTGGTTCCAAAGCTAGCCCCGTTCTTATGATGGGTGTACTTCTCAACAGAGAGAGGAGTTGAAGCATCTACGTAATTAACTTTCTTTCTTGTTCCAGGAATAACTTTATCCAAGCAACTGAGAGCGCGCTCAATATTATATTCCTTACGCTCAATATATTCAGATTCACTTAGATTTGCCCAATCTTCATAGCGTGCATTAGATGATGAAACCACAGCATACTTATCTGAAAGATGAGGCCGCGTATTGGGATAATACACACTGAAAGTTTGTGATCCAATTTTCGGACTCAATAGGGCCTCGGTACTGAATTTCTCATCTTCACTATAGAAGAGAAGCTCCCCTACATCAGGAAGAGTTTCCCCAGGCTTGATTCCCATAAAGACCTGACAACTTGAGGTATTCAATCTCACTTTTCTGGCCTGTTCAATATAATCAGGACTCCACTTGGACTGCCCTACCATTTTAAAAATTGTATTATGAAGATTGGCATTAGAAACAATGGACTTTGCTTCTATATAGGTGCCATCTGCGAGTTTCACTCCACGAGTTTGATTGCCTTCAACTAAAATTTCTTCAACATAGGAGTGAAGCTTAATGTCGACACCAGTTTCAATGAGGTTATCACGCATCAAACCAATCATTTGATCAGTTCCACCGCGATATATATAAACTCCCTTGGACATAAAGTTTGAAAATACAATTCCATAACTAATGGCCGGATCTTCAAGAGTCGATCCATTGGCATAGACAATCGGCTCTAAAAGAAAGCGCGTCACATCGTCGCGATCTCCGAAGAATTTTTTAAAGAGCTCTCCATTGGTCATTCCATCATCGTCATAGAAGTTCATATTGGCGAGGTAATTAAAAAAAGAATCAACCGTTTCGCGGGGAATTTTAAAGTGTTCAACAAGAATACGAGTGTAGTCTTCCTTGGTGAAATCAGTTTCAAGATTATACTGAGGATTAATAAAGCGAACTTTATTAACTTGCTTGATATTATCCGCAATTTCCTTGGTCCAATACTTGCGACATGTCTTCTTCATTCCAATAGGAAAGCCATGAAGACTGACATCAAAAATATGCTCACCTTGATTGCGACGAAACCACGTCGCAAACCCACCAAGTTTATTGTGGGACTCAAGTAGGAGTACTTTACGACCGTTAGAGCCCATCTTCTTAGCGAGGGTCAATCCGGCCAGACCTGAACCAATCACGATAACATCGTAAGGCCCTTTAGGGGTCTCTTTCTTTTTAAAAAGCATAATCTAACCTTGAAAAATTTCAGGCTAGATTACCTTAGGCCCCTAAATTTAGGCAAGTCACCAAAGCTTGGAAGTCTAGGATTTATGCCCTATTTCTCCACTTTTTACCATTTGGTTCATCTTACGCAGATCAATAAAAGACTTATTCTTTTTATTGATCACAAAGAAGGCGGATTGGAAGAAATCACGCGTCGCAGGGTCTAAATCATCAGACGCCATACAATGCGATGCAACTTCTAAAATCTCATCTTCTTCTTCGGGGGGTAAGGTTCCTTGTAGCGCCATAGCGTACAGTGCGGTGAAGTGATCAACGTCCACTTCCAACGTTTCAGGCGTGTGGGCCTCGGCAAAGTTATGCATCCTAGTCCTTGGAATACGTTACTGAGTTACTTATATTCTAAGGGCAAATGGTATAAGTTGTAAGTTAGAATTTTATTAGATTCAACTTAAGTTAGTTTTTGTTAGAAGCTCTCTAACCCCTGCTAAACTCCGGACACTTTTTAAGCGTATTGGTACGTGGTTACTTTTGGGACTGAGTGAGTTAAATGCATTGAGTCCCAAAAGTAACCACGAACCCTATTATTTCAAGAAATAGTTTTAAACTATTACTTCATCGATAATATGTATTTCCCCAATATTCTCATATCTCATACAGTTAACTTAACCAAATAGAGGAGAATAAAATGTTACATATTAATAAAGTAGACCACCTCAACCTTACTGTAGAGAAATACGAAGAAACACTCGACTTTTACAAATCCCTTTTCAACATGAAAGTATTTGAAAAAGGAGAAAGTGAGTATGGACCTTATGAAATAATCGGCATTCCTAACAAACTTTTTCTCTGTATATATAAAGGAGAAAAAAGAGCACTAGGATCAATCAATCATCTTGGTGTAAATATCATAGATTTTGATGAGGCCATAAAAGCGTTAACTCAAAGAGGTATAGAGCTTCACTATGGAGGAGTTGTTGAATATCCCAAGAGTCGCTCTCTCTATATAAAAGACCCAGAGGGTAATAATATTGAACTTTCTGAAAGATTTGCTGGAGGACTTTCAGCTTAGGGACAAAAGGGCCATGCTCCTTTGTCCGAGAAGGCGATAGACAAATCTATCGCCTTTGAAAGAAAGATTAAGCGTTGGCCAACTGCTTTGACTCGCCTTTGTTAACAAAGAAAAGTGTAATCACAGTAAAGGCAAGAGAGGCAAGAATGGAGTAACTTGAACTCACTGCCGGATTAAGAACTCCCATAAAGAGATTCATAATCAGGTGACCAAAGAGACCAATCATAGAGGCCGTCGTAACCACCCATAGAGGAAGAGTTTTCTTATAAAGAACACCGAAGAGAATCGGAACCAGGGAAGCTGCCGCCAGTCCGTAAACCCCTTTTTGAGCAAATAGCCCAACCAGTTGAGGTGGATTATAGGCAAGAGCATAAGAGAAGAGTCCCACTCCAATGAGTACATAGCGAGAAAGCTTAAGACCTTTAGCAGGATTCATCTCAACATTTCTCTTCTTGGCAAAGGGCGTATAAATGTCGTTAACCACCATTGCTGAGAGAGACACAAGAATACCATCAAGCGTACTCATTCCCGCGGCCAAGAGACTGATTGAAATGAAAGTTAAGAAATAAATTCCAACAGAGCTGGTGCCGAATTCACTACCAATATAAGAGGCCACAACCATATCTTGGCGAGGAATCTCGAGTCCCTTGATCTTGGCATAGAATCCAACAAAGAGCATAAGAGCGTAGCAAGTCCCTACAATAACCGTTGTCCAGATGAACTTATTCACTTCACTCTCTTTTCTAATATAGAGAACCTTCGTGAGGATATGAGGTTGTAGCATGAGAGCGAAAGTGATGAAGAAGCCCGAAATAAATACACTGAAGAAATTGTAGTAGAGATTTGAATCAGGGTTAAATACCTTAGCATAATTAGGACTTACGGCCTCAAGGGCCTGAAAGAATCCACCATCAAAGTAGTGAAGCCCCGAGATGAAAATCGCAAGCGCGATAAAGAGCATCATGATTCCTTGAAAAGTATTGGTATAGGCGTGAGCATAAGTTCCGCCCATTAACACATAAGAAAAAACAAAGAGCAGAGTGATGGTCAGTGCTGTTTTTTGATCGATACCAAAGAGAGTACTCATAAGAATAGAGCATCCCACCAGGATAAGTACGACAAAGGTTATAGAAAGAAGATTAATGAAAGCGAAGAATAGACTTAGTCCACGATTACCATAACGGTGAAAAATCCAATCAGGAATGGTAAGGGCACCAGAAGTCTCTCCCATATTGCGAAACCCCTTCGTCAAAAGAATAAAGGCCGCCAAAATTCCTGCCGAAGCTGCAATTCCGTAATGAACATAGGCACTAAGACCGTGAACATAGACAAAACCAGGATTGATTACAAAGGTTGCCGTCGAACTAATCGATGCGGCCATGGTAATACCAATCAGGTAGGGATTCATATCCTTATTACCAATGGCATAGCCTTTCATATCTCGGGTTTTCTTCATTCCAATCCATGAAAGGTAAAAGGTAAGGGCCACAAAAAGGCCAGTTACCAAATACTTAAATACTTCGGGTGTCATAACACTCTCCTTAAAAGTTTTGTCCTAATGCCTGCTTTATTATTTTACAGAGTCCACTGCCTTTGCCTGTAGCTTCTTTCTGTCAATTTTCCCACTCGATAGTAGAGGAAATTCTTTTACATTTTCAATATAGTGCGGATGCTTGTAGCGAGAGAGCTCTTGATTGAGAAGGTCTCTCAACTCTTCGACTTGAAAATCATGATCGGCCCTCATAAAGGCATAGCCCACCTCTCCCCACTTCTCATCGGGAACGGCGACAACGGCCACTTCATGAACACTCTGAAGTCCACGAATCTTTTTTTCCACTTCGGCCGGGTACACATTCTCCCCGCCACTGATATACATATCTTTCTTACGGCCAACAATAAAATAAAAGCCATCCGAATCTCTCTTGGCAAGATCACCCGTTTTAAAGAGACCATCCAACTTGGATTGAGCAAAGCGCTCTTCTTCATTGAAGTAGCCCGCACAGATATGATCCCCACCAATGAGTAACTCTCCCACTTCATCAACTTGAGCTTCGGAGCCGTCATCTTTAATAAGCTTAACCTGACTATGAGGCATTGGCTTTCCAATAGAGCCAAGCTTTGAGATAGCATCCTTCTCATCTAATAAGAAACAATTCGGACCAACTTCAGTGAGACCAAAGCCCTGCTTAAACATGAGTTCTTTTTTCTGATAAGCCGCGATCAACTCCTTAGGGCAGTAAGCACCACCAGAGACAAAGAAGCGAATCGATGCGAAGTGATGATTGTCACTAAAGCGCGGATCTTCAGAGATCATTTGAAACATTGTGGGAACAGCAAAGTAGACCGTAAGCTGCTCCTTATCTAAAGTTTCATAGAGATTATTTAAATCAAATTTAGCGGCAATGACAGAAGTTCCCCCAATAGACATGAGAGGAAGGCACAGAACATTATATCCCCCCGTATGAAAGAAGGGCGTTTCCACTAGAGTCTTGTCACTAGGGATAAGCCCCCAATTAGCACAAGTTCCCTCTTGATTACTCTTAAGCATTTTCCCAGAAAAGAGCACTCCCTTGGGAGTTCCCGTTGTTCCGCTGGTAAAGAGCATAAGAAGAGGATCTTCCATAGTAGTGGCAACCGTTGGAAAATCACTATTATAGTCATTGAAGTTAATTCCATCTATATCTTGATAGGGATATTTCCCTAGAGAAAGTTGATCGTCACCTGAGCCTAGACGAAGCCTTGGTGTTACTCTTTCAATAATTTCACAAAGCTCACCATCGGCGAGTCGAAAATTTAACGGAATAAAAATGGCACCGAGCTTTGAGCAGGCCAAAAATAAAGTAATATGCTCAAGAGAGTTAGTCTTAAGGTAAGTTACACGATCACCTTTAACGACTCCATGTTCTTTAAGAAACCAGGCCAAACGATTTACTTCTTCTCCTAATTGTTGATAGGTAAGAGAACGTTCAGTTTGCTGATCAATAAGGGCCGTTTTATCTGCGTATTGATTCTTAATATCCTCTAAAAAATCAATCCATGCCATGCTCACTCTCCTTGATTTGTCCCGTATGCTTTCTTTACTATCCTAACCTTGCCTCTTTGAGCTCAACTGAAGCTCTAAGTCTCTCCACTAACCATGGAGAAATGATATCTTCCATAGTTCTCGGATACTCCAACAGACTCGCATGACCACCGGCCACCTCAATAAACTGAGAGCCTTCCGTTTTAGAGGCCATCTCTCTATGCATGAAAGGAGGTGTCAACACATCTTCTTTTCCTGCAATATAGAGTACGGGACATTGAAGAGCGCTTAAATCAATTGACCTCTCTTCCATGGCCCCTAGGATAAGACCTTCTACAATTTCATTATCAGCAAGCCCCGCTCTCTCGCGATAGTAGTCGAGAAGCTCTGGTCTTTCATTCACAATGCTCTCTCCCCAAATCCACGGAGTCGCCACATCAAAGCGATGAGTTGGACCGCCAATGCGATTGGCCTGTAGCCAACTCTTTAATTTTCTCTTAAGTAATTCACTTGTATGAGCGTAGGTATCTGCTGCAACAATGGCCTCTACCCTTTCAGGAAAGAGAGAAGCAAAGTTAAGGGCGATACGCCCTCCATTGGAAAGTCCAAGAAAACTACACTTTTCAATCTCAAGTGAATCGAGAAGATCTTTCAAGTAATTAGTGAGTTTATCAAGTGAATAAACTCCTTCAAGTTTTGGACCTTGGCCTTGACCAGGTCCATCGTAACGAAGAACACGAAAGCTCTTGGTTAACATGGCCACACTCTCCCCCCAAGATTCGAGGGGAGCAAAGAGGCCATTGACCAACACAAGCCAAGGCCTATGTTGATCAGCTTCATTTTCAATAATATAGTTGAACTTTGAATTATCCAATGACAAGTCCGCCATCAACATTCAAACAAGTTCCTGAAATAAATTTTGCATCATCAGAAGCTAGGAATGCATAAGCAGCAGCAATTTCTTCAGGCTCACCAATTCTCTTAAGAGGACACTTTCCTTCCATCATCTCAATAACTTTTTCTGGCATAGCACGAACCATTGGTGTTCCAATAAATCCAGGAGCAACAGCATTTACACGAATTCCAGTTTTACCAAGCTCTTTGGCAAGAGTCTTAGTCATTCCTATAACACCTGCTTTAGTTGCTACATAGTTAGACTGCCCAAAGTTACCGTAGTGGGCCACAACAGAAGCAGCGTTTAGGATTGAACCTCCACGACCTTGTTCTTTAAGTTGAGCCGCGGCCATTTGAGAGAGCTTCCAAACAGCAGTTAAATTAACTGCAATCACTTGGTCCCACATATCATCAGTCATTTTACCAATGGTTGCATCACGAGTGATTCCTGCATTATTAACAAGAACATCAAAGCCCTTCTTCATTTCGGCTTCAATTTTGGCGAGATCATCTTTACTCGTAACATTTCCTTGAATATAAGTCATACGCTCAGGGAACATCGCTGCTAGCTCTGTATCTTCAAGAGCAGGCATATCAACAAGTACCATCTCACTTCCCTCTTCATAGAAACGTTGGGCCGTAGCACGACCAATTCCAGAGGCTGCACCTGTAATAATGACTCTTTTCTTATCTAAACCTTTCATATTTTCTCCTTACTTAACTTTATGTATATGTATGTGTGATTAATTTAATTATGACTCGTAGGCATCAAGTCCAGACTGCTTATAACAAGGGCCATCCCAGCGCAGACTTAGGGCGGACCAAGTGTAGCCAATTCCAGCAGAGGCAAGATTAACGTGATCACCTTTTTTAAGCAGTCCTCTTCTCTCGGCAAGACCAAGAGAGAGTACTTGATCAGGAGCTCCAAAGTGTCCATAGTGATCAAGGTAGATCGATTGCTCGGCCTTAAGTTCTAGCCCCTCAACGATGGCATCATGAGCTGACTTTTTCATATGAAGAAGGGCAAGATAATCAATGGGCTTATTCATTGACTCTTGGGCCGATTCTTTAATGACGTGGAGGAAGTTTTCAATAGAGCGATCTGCAAGGCGCTCACGCATTCCCTGAATATCGGGACAAGTGAGGAAAGTATCATCTGCTTCTAGTCCGTCGCGACTTCTCTTCTTTGTTCCCCCACCAGGTATGATCACATCGAGAGAGAAATCTCCATCCGTTATAATGGAGGCCTCAAGGATAGGATTGAATTCTTCTTTATCCGAGCGCTCAATGACCATGGCCGCACCACCGTCAGAGAGATTATAGAGAAAGCGAGAAGTAGGATCTTTATAATTAACAAGATCTCCCGTTCTATGACCTCCACAAAGAAGGACACGTTTGATCTTACGATCGGCCATCATTATATTCTTTGCAATCTTGAGTCCTACAACATTTGAGGAACAACGTGCGGCCATATCAAAGGCCCACGCTTTTCTTAGGCCCAATTCTCTTTGAACAAAGATCCCCGCTGACCAAACATGATAGTCTTTATACTCAGAACCTGTCCAAATCACCATATCAATAGAATCGGGATCAATTCCTTCTAGGGCAAGTTTCGCTGCATTGATCGCCATTTGTGAAGGATGACAATCCAGAGGTGCACGACACTTCTTAATGATTCCCATTTTATTTTCAATTACATCTTGAGGAATCCCTGACTGCTCGCTGATGTACTTTGAATCTTCAAACTCACCAGGAAACCAGTTGGCACTACTAATTAGGTTAATACTCTCACTTGCGCTCGACTGCATAATTTAGCTCCAATTCAACGTTTAGCTATTAAAGGATTTCCAAAAAAGATCTAGCTCTCTGGCCACGTCTTCCACTTTCTCTAAAAAGAAGAGGTGGTCAGAGTTTTCAATCAAGGTCAATTTTGATCCTTTGATTTTCTTTTTTAATGTTTTTGAGTTTTCGGGATTCACGTAACGATCCTCAGCTCCTGTCATAACAAGTGTGGGCATCATTATCTCTTCCAAAGGTAGAGGTGCCGATAGAAATTTATCTACGGCCCTTTTTTGATAAATGGCCTGGTCAGCATTTACGGGGTGATCCATTCTCAATTTTATGATCTCATCAAAGAGCTCTTTAGGAAGCTCAGGGTGAACTGTTGCCGTAACGACAGAAGTTGACTTCAATGGCTCTTCTAAAGCGTAGAAAGCGCGAAGCCCTTCCTCTGTAGAGGGAGGTAGATCGATAAACTCATCTCCACCGGAAGTTGTACACATGAGAGTTAAACTCTTCACTCTCTCCTTTGCTCTAAGAACAAGCTCTTGAGCAATGAAGCCACCCATGGAAATTCCGGCCACATGGAAGCTTTGCATTTCAAGTTGCTCGGCCACTTCGATCGCATCACTAGCGAGATCTTTAATTTCATAGTCTGCACTTGCCGGTGAACTTTCACCCATTCCACGGTTATCAATAAGAACGAGAGGATAACGGTGTCCCAATCTCTCATTGATCCAAGAAAAGTTATAGTGATCGCATCCATAGCCGCTAAGACAGATGATGGCACCGGAGCTTAAGCTCTGAGCATCACTGGCCGCGGGGCTTAATACCACATGGATACTCTGCCCACTTTTTAAAGTGAGTGTTTTAGTCGTGTTTTGACTCATCTACTTGTCCCTCGTGTTAGAGTCTTATTTTATTTATCTAGATTTCATTCAGGAGCAGGACTTTGTCAAATATTTTTATACAGAAGTACTAAAAACACAGTGCAGCAATACAAAAACTTCGCAAACTTAGCTAGTCACTATATATTTATTTTATGACAGACGTACAAGAATTAGACCCCACCTTTTATGAGCTCTTTGAATTTAAGCCCAAGAAGGGAGATCTCAAGAAGATTGAGATTATCCTGGCCGCAATAGATTGCATGGCCACTATCGGCTATGAGAAAACAACCTATGAGGCCATTGCCAAGAGAATTGGAACTCGCCGCGCCCACGTAGCTTATCATTTCAAAGATAAGGCCGATATTTTTGAGGCCAGTATTAAATATATCAATGCAAGTTATCAGCAGACCAGTATCCAACAAATGGAATCGGCCACTGATGGTCTTCAGATGCTTGTGAACTATACGGAAGCTCCTTTTATCTGGGCCAAAGAAAATCCCTCTCAGCTCTCTGTAATGCTTCTCTTCTATTATCTATGCTCAATTGATGAGAAGTACCGCCTCTTCCATGCGGATCTAAGAAAGAAAGGTGCGGAGAGAATTGAATATATTTTAACGAATAAATTAAGTGCACCAGTGGATAAGAAATTTGCCCCAGCAATGGCCAAGACAATCCAGAACTTGATGTCGGGCACGATCCTTGATCTCTCAACCACCGGAAATATGACCCTTGATGAAGGCAAGCAATTGGTTAAAGAGCAAGTATTGAAGATGATTTCGAAATAAAGAGGAATTATTAAATATGAAGAGTCCAGGGAAATACATCATTAGCGCATTCATTATCACCTTTCTTGTGGCGTTAAATTTCAATGCTCTGGCCGAAGAACTGGACGTGGGAATAGATGAGATTACAGATCTCACTTCCAACCCCGGAAAACTGGTTATGTATGCCTACAGACCTAGCTCTGCAACTATGGGAGCTCCCATGGTTGTCCTTCTTCATGGATGTATGCAAGATGCAAAGTCTTTTGCGATAAAAACCGGTTGGCGTGAAAAGGCCGATCAATTGGGAATTGTTCTCTTAATGCCCCAACAAACTAAACTCAATAATGGTGTGAATTGCTTTACTTGGTTTGAGCGCTCCGACATCACTCGCGAAAAAGGTGAAGTCGCCTCCATTGCGGCAATGATTGATTATATGGAACAGAAGTTTGCCATCGATACCTCACGTGTTTTTGTGACAGGTATCTCCGCAGGGGGAACAATGAGCACCGCTCTTATGGCCAGCTATCCCGAGAAGATTAAAGGTGGGGCCATTATCGCTGGTGTATCCTATGGATGTGCCTTTGGCCTTCTCAACTCTTACACATGCATGTTCTCTCCCGGATCTGCTGAAGCCCAGGAGCGCGGAGACTATATTCGCGAAGCCAATGGAAACTTTGGTGGAAACTACCCTACACTCACAATCGTTCATGGGAGTAGTGATCGTATCGTAAACTCGACTAATGCAGCTCACAGCACTGAGCAGTGGCTCAATGTACATGCTATTGACGACACTATTGATGAGAGTATTGATCTTGGAGATGGGCATACTTTAGATTCTTATCAAGACTCGGCCTCGAACTCCCTTGTGGAGAGCATTATTCTAAAAGGTGAAGGGCACGGCTGGCCCATCAATACCAGCGCCGGCTGTGGCCATAGCGGTCAATTCTACACCAATGGAGAGCTTTGCCTGACAGATATCCTCGCTGAACGTTGGGGATTAGAATAGTCATAACGCACAGCACGATAAATTTTACTTAGTCACCCCATCTCAAGCCCTTCCTATGCTAGTATCGGCCCATGAAAAAAGGCCTATCTCTCCTACTTATCCTTCTTGTCAGTTTACTTTCTTGTGAAAGTAAGCGTGAAGTATTGATAAAAGGCGCTCCAGTACCAACTCCCACAGTGAGTACACAAACAGAATCGGACTCGGATAGCTTTGAAGTTGTAGATATTCTCACGCCAGAAAAATATGTAGAGACTGAGGCCTCCCAAGATCTTGAGCGCAAAGATATCTTTGACCTCTGGGATATTTTCTTTGAAAGTTTTGTCATTGTCGTATCGACTGATCCCTATATTTCAAGAGTCGATTACGAGTCTATGCACACCATGCTCAGTACAGAGAATCAAGAGTTCCTTGCCCTACTTGGATTAATTGAAAGCAAAATGGCCACGACAAATCTCAATCACTTAAGCTTTGAAGAGAAGGCGGCCTTCTATATCAATGCCTATAATTACACGGCCATTCGCTTAGTAAATAAAGGCTATATCAATCGTAAGGGTGAGAGAATTGATAATTTTCTTAAGCTCTCAAAGGGGGCCAACCCACTTGAAATTATCGATCGCAATGTTCTGCCCTTACAACAAGGAATTGTTAGTCTTGATGTTCTTGAAAATCGCCTGCTCAAAGGGCTCTTTAGTAATTCAAGGCCTGGACAACTCCTCGATGCTCGCTTTCACCTGGTCTTAAATAATACTTCCGTAAGTAGACCTTCTCTACCTAATCAGGCCTACCATCCTGAAACTCTAGAAGAGCAAATAAGCGAAACAGTTGGCCATGCCTTCAAAGACTATACTCGCATTGCTGTTGTCCAAGGAGATACTCTTCATCTCAGTCGCTTCTTCAAGTGGTATCGTGAAGATTTTGAATTGGATCAAGGCGCTCTTGGGGCCTTTGCTAAAAAATATGGAACAAATTTATCGAGCTTCAACAAAGTAAAATTCTTAAATTACTCCTATGATATAAACCGCCTAACTCATGATCAGCAAAGTGAAATCGAAGCTCCCGTTCTTCCCAGTCTTCAAGTTGAACTCGATGAAGAAGACGAAGAGCAGGCCACTCAAGGTCCATGCTCCGAGTTGATTGCACCGGGAGTGGAAGTAATCTTCCTGTGCCGAGATGTGGCCCAGGGTGTGCTTGGTGGCTTTTATGATTATCGCAATGAAGTCAAAGATGCTCATATATGTGTCTATCGTCGTGAGGCGAGCTCAACAGAAGCTCAACCTACTCTAGGCTTAAGAGGACATGTGGATGAATATAATATAAAAGAGCAAAAAGATCAGAGAACACCTATTGTAGTTGAAGGTGAGTTTCGCTTTAAGAAAGACAAGTATACCCTCAGAACTACGGAGGCCGTGAGAACCAAGGCCATTTTAGACCTCAATGCTCATACTTTAGAGGTTCGCCAAACTTCTAGAATCGTCGGAAAAGGCCATAGAAAGTTTAATCTCTCCTGTGTCCAAACCTACTAGCACAAGCGCGCAATAATTTCTATCTTCCCTAGTAAATTAAAGATCTCTTAAAATAGAAGGGAGATTTGAACTCTCTGTAATTCCATTAATTATAAAGGAAGATAAATGACCTCAATTTCCAGTGAAAGAAATGCACATTCTCGTGAAATTCAAAGACTTGAGCAAAAGAGAAGAGATCAAATCGATAATATGAGAAAGAGCTATCGCTCACAACTTGAAAGTAAAGATGAAATCCATGACGGCCAATTGGAGAATATAAGAAAAACATACTCAGAAGAAAAGGCCGAAGAAGCTAAGGCCTATAGCACCAAGATATCAAGCTCACAGGAAGACTATGTCGAGAAGATTAATGATATCAACTTCAGAAATAACCAAGAAATTGAAGAGATTAAAGAGCGCTTCACTGAAGAAAGGGCCGAAATGATGAAGAGCTACGACAAAGAGCTCTCTACGCTAACAGAAGAGTATGAAAAGATCATAAAAGATAAAGATCGCCAAATTGAGGAAATTAAAACCACCAATGAGGCCGAAAGAGAATACACGGCCAAGAATCATGAAAGAAAAGTTGATCGCCTCGAAAAGAGCTATCATCACAAGATGAATGATATGCAAGAAAAGAGTGATATGGAAATCAATTACTTACGCCGCAAGCTCAGTCAATTGAGTTAACACATGTTTATTTTTTAGACATATTTTTGAATTTATACAATTTCTTTAGTCCTTCCCACCCCTAAATACTCATTTTCTAGTGACAGATATGGCATGGCCCTTGCTTTAATTATCATTAACTCAAATGATAGCAGAGGTACTTATGTTGAAGAAAATCACTTGCACGTTTACTCTTATCTTCTCTCTCTCCCCTATTATGGCAGAGGTCAAGCTCAAACAAGTTGAGTCTCTATATCAAAAGGCCATGCAAAATGCTGGTGGAGATAGGTCATCCTATAGCGTAGCAGAAATTAGAAGCTTTAATAAAACTTTCTTACCCCTTATTGGCAAAGATGAATTTCCTAAAAATATTGAGCTGATGATTCCTGGAACGAAGCCTCGCTTTATGGTTAACTTCTTAAACAAACTCATTGAAGGTAGTGAAGGTGAAGACTTGAATGCCTCACAAGAAGCTCAAATAGAATGTGCGAAGAAGGAAGGTCTTATGGTTGACCTTGCTCCTATGCCAGAGAGTCAAGTCATGCCCCTAGAAGAGATCGCTGAACTTAGCGATCAGAATGAAAGCGCAATAATAAGTGAGCAAGAAAATCCCCTTCAACTCAGTTCAACAGAGGTCGTACTCGATAGAGAAAATAGAGAAAGTAATGAACTGGCGTTTAATCTTGACGCTCCCAGCGTCCCCAGATTCCCCAGAGACCCTATGAAAAGTACAGCTCCAGGATCATCTTCCGTGGCACACTTAGGACAATACGAAAAAATACTTCTCTCTCAAAGAAGTACTCCAAAAAGAATTTCTGAAGACTTTGAATTTCTTGTATCAGAGACAGACCCTAACTATATACTAGGGATAAAAGACTCTTCATCCACTCTTCCCTTTTTAAACAAGTATATTGAATGCGATGATTGTCCTTCCTATGTGGCCTCTCTTACCTTGCGTGAGCCAGGAATTGTTCACGCTCAACAGTGCTCAGGCTCTATTGTTGAATACGCAGGAAAAACTTATCTCTATACCAACCGTCACTGCATTCCAGAGGATATGAAAGAAGACTTTAAAGCAGGACGAGATATTAAAAATTGCGGAGCTCGCATTACTGCAACTTTTCCTGAAAATAAAAAACGAGGCCTAAAAAGAGAAATCGCCAGTTGTAAAAAAGTCGTCGCGATTTCCGAAGAGCCCATGTCTTTGCAAGGACCTCCAGACTGGGCCATCATTGAGCTAGACTCTGTAGATAGAAAGCCTGCTAAAATGCAGACACGTATTACTCTACCTGGAGAAGAGATTACGATCCATCCCATGTATCCAAGAGACAAAGAGGCGGGTGAGCATAGTAATATCACAAGAGAAGATAGCGCAGGACTTGATAGAGACTTCCAATTGGTAACCTCCAAGAAAGTTGAGTGTACTCAAGATCGTACCACTGGCTTTATTAATTCTAAGGACTGCACCGCAGAGATGACTCAAGGAAATTCAGGCTCCGGTACTTTTAACGGAGATCATTTCACAGGTGTCTTTAGCCACCTTTATCCAGATAAAGATAGTGTTGAGCGCTCTATTGGTAGTACAACGGATAATGGGATTGTGTGGGCGAATAAATTTGAAGGAACAAGAAGTCACGACATACTCCTTGATATCTACCTTAAACAAAAAGCTGACCCAAGCTATAGAGTCTATCCTATGGAAGAGCTTGATGCTCTATTTCCTGAACTAAAGCACGTAAAAGTGCCAAGCAAGAAATAAGCGAGCTCCTTAGAAAGGATATGCAATAGAGATTTCGAGGGCCAAATCCATTGAAGCATAGGGATTGGTAAAAGTTGAACCAGTCGTTGGGTCTTCGAAATTTTCTTTATAACCGATATAGCCTAAACCACCAGCAAAGTTCATATAAACGCTATTGAACCACATTTTGTATCCGGCCATAAGATTAAAATAAGGAACGGTTTCAGATTCAGAAAATTGTGTGATTGTTGGGTCGATATTAACAACATCATAAGTGAGAGAGGCCATCCCTAAGCTAAACGTTCCAAAAAATCCATTTTCCTCATAGGAGTCGAAGTGATAATCAGCACGAACTCCATAACCTATTCCTGAAACCTCAAGATCATCTCTAGAAATAATACGATTAGATAAAGCAAAACCAAAAACCCACTTAGGACTATAGATATAATCAAATTCGGCAAAGAGTGTTGCCGAATTTTGTCCACCCCATCCCCCACGAACCGCATATTTATGGCCAGTGGATGACTTCTTCACAACTTCTTTTTTCTTTGTGATTCTATTGTCTACTTTCTTTGATTGAGCAACAGCTCCTGTTGCTTTGGCCGTGATCACAACACCCTTGGCAAGACTAAAGCCCTTTCGTCTTTTCAGCATTACCGCCATACATTTCTTTGAGTTACATTTTTGAATTTGAGCAATAAGGGAAACTTTATTAGAGCTGTCGTAAAACTTTACTTTATCTCCACTTTGATAAGTTTGAGATGACTCTCTAGAAAAGATAAACCTCTTTCCCTTTGTTTGGATTATTTTTTCAGCATGAGCGCTTATTGAAGTTAAGCAAAGAGCAATTACAATATATTTTAGAAGTCTCATCAATTCATCCTGATTTAATGAAGTTAAATTTAGTCTACTTTACTATGGTAATTCTAAGTGTTGAATTTTGCGAGGCTAAAGAGTAAGTGTACATATTTTCCCAATAAAAAAGGCCCTTCAAAAAAGGGCCTTAATGATTGAATAAATAGATCAACTATAAAGAAGTATTAAAGATACTTTTGGGCCTTCATAAGAAGCTTATATTCCGCTTCAAATGGCTTAGTTCCTTTATCCTTCCCTGTGAAGTTGATCACCTTAACACCTGCTTTTCTTGTATAGTAAGTGTCGAAGTCACAACCCTTGAGAGAACATTCGAGTGTCTTTCCTCTAAAGAAGTCCTGCTTGCCAGCACCTTTAAGGGCAGCAACACAGCTTGCATGAACAGCAGGATCGGCCATTCTTGGACAAAGGAAGTCCTCTACTTTAGATTCCCAAGACTGATCACCAATTGTTGGAGTTGTTCTCACTCCAGCAGCAATACCTTTCATACACGCAGAAGCATCTGAGTAATTGTAGTTACAGAAGGCTTTGTAATAAGGAAGCCCTACTTCGTAATCACCCCAGTATCCTCTATAAGTATGCTCATTAGGCATCATGCGGTGACAGTAACCTTTCCAGCAAGACTCATTTGAAGAATAGAGAACATCATTAACTTTCTTCTTACCCATCCCTGAAGGGTATTGACCCCAACCAGAGTTATTATGGTACCACTCACCATTATCGAAGACTTGTTGAAAGTCTGTAGAAGTAAGAGATCCAAATACAGGTCTTTGAATTACTTTTGAGATCCCCGGTGCAACAAGATATCCAGTGTTACATCCGTGAAGGAAAACATAGGCATCAGAAGTGAGACGACCTTTAATTTCATCCCAAAGACTATTATCGGCATTAACTCGTGATCTCTTTTGAACAGCAAAGCCTTCAACTGCAGCATTATGACTTACAATATGAAGAGAGCTAACAGGAGGAAGTTTATTAATCTCTTTGGCAAGAGAGCTTTCTCTCAAGTTCCAAGAGTTAACTTCCATAATCTTAAAGCCGCGATCCTGAAGAACTGCGCGATCCTTTCTCTTTCCGTTTTCCTCCGCCCAAATAATCACCTGTGCACGTGAATCAGGATAAGTTTCATCATGGACTTTAGCGCGAGTAATGGCACCATAGAGAAATTGAAGTCCCATCTCTTCACCGTATCCGGCAACAAAGACATCAACAGACTTTACCTTGCTCCAATTAACCGACTTAAGAGTGAAAACACTATAAGCATGGGTCGAAGCACAGAAGAAAGAAATAAGGCCAATCGTAAGGGCCAGTTTCATAAATTTAGATTTCAAGGATTCCCCCCCTTGTGAAATTATTCATTTAAAAGAATTGGGGGATGTTAAACCACACTTTAACGCCAAGCAGGATTAAATAAATTAAAAGTTATCTAATTTACATGGGCCGTAAAAAATACGGCCCAAAGAATAAATACAAGAACTTGTAATTATCTAGAAATTGGTTGTGACTTGGAAAAGGGCCGAGTCAAGCTTCTTATCATCACGAACTAGAGCATATCCAGCTTGAAACGAAGTTGATTTTGCATACTGATACTTAAGTTGAAGATCATAGATCATAAGATCACTGGCCTTATTACCCGATGTAGCAAAGGCATTATATTCGCGGGCCTTACCTACAGCAAATGCAGCAGTAAGCTTCTTTTGGAAGTAGCGAACACGCCCAATATAGAGGCTTTCATCATCTTGATCACCACCAGTAAGTGTACCTAGTCCACCCATTGAAACAAGCCTAGTATTGGATTGGTTGTATTCTGGACTATTGTTAATCACAAAAGAGAATGTGTCATAACCACCGGCAATGAGACCACCATTGAATGACTGAACGGTTTGGAAGCCAACATCAAAATTCTTATTGATTGTATACTCTCCTCTAAGAGCTAGAGAGTGAGAGTTCTCATTAGCATACCAAGACCCTTTTTCTCCTGCACCAAGCCAGTTCCATACAGCGAGGGCCTTGAAGTTTTGCCCCTTGTACTTGTAGTAAGGAGAGAAGTTATGAACGCCACCAAGCATATACCCAGTAGTGCTATTGTCAAAATAAGCATAGAGAAGGGCCCATTCATGAACTTGGTGAACATGGAAAAGCGCCGCTGCATACATATCAGAATCATTTTCGTCTGAATTTTGATTACCTTCTCTTCTCTTATCGTAGAGAATTACGGGAGCGTAATTTCCATAGAACTTCATGAGCATGAGACGATCACGACGATCGTCACAGGTATTGAAGCAGTCAGAGAAGTTTGCTGTCTGACGTCCGGCACGAGCAATCCAGCCATTCTCAAAGGGAACTTCGATAAAACCATAGTCAAGTCTTACAGGATTCCCCCCGTTACCATTAACTGAATCATTGTCAGAGTTTGTTCCCGTAGGAGCATTATTGGCCGGGTCACCATTCCACTTATCACCACTTAGAGTGGCGCGGGTACTAAGGCGAATTCTCTCTTTCGTTGTAATATCAAGCTTCACACGCAGCAGCTGAGCGAACCCTTGTGTCTTTGTCTCTGTTGCAGTGGAATTATCACTATTGCTATAGCCACGAACGTAAGCATCTCCACCGATTTTTACATCTAAGCCACCAACATCAATTGCCGCTACTGAAAAGACAGTAAAGAGCGAAAGAATAAGTGTAACCATCTGATTTTTCATAAAACCCTTCCTTGCATAAGTAAAACTATTCATTTGTCCCACTTTTTTAATACATTTGTATAACTTATTAGTCTACTCAGAAGAAATATTTTTTTATTTATGACCACTCGTACTATTATCGAAAATTACCCTGCAAAGCTATTTTCAACATTATCTCTTTAGTATTTTAAGGCACAATAACAATGCTGAGAATTTTGAAACGAGGAAATATATATGAATGGGGCCCTACTTGGACTGATAGGTATCATTGCTTTTGTGCTGGCGTATCGCTTTTACGCCACCTACTTATCTCAAAAAATATTCTCCCTTGGTGAACGTGACAAAAAAGGCCAGCAAACTCCCGCCCACACCTTGAAAGATGGTGTCGACTTTGTCCCCACGAAGACAGAAGTGCTTATCGGTCACCACTTTAGCTCAATAGCGGGAGCGGCCCCCATCGTTGGACCAGCAGTTGCGGCCATTTGGGGTTGGGTACCGGCCATGATTTGGATTGTAGTAGGAGTCATCTTCATGGGCGCGTGCCATGACTTCGGTGCCCTGGTCGTCTCCATGAATTATGGAGGAAGCTCCATGGCCATTGTTGCTGAAAAGCTCATTGGAGCTCGAGCAAGAAATCTCTTTCTCATTGTGATGTTCTTCTTAATCTGGATGGTCATAGCTGTCTTTGCCCTAGTCATAGCCAATCTCTTTGTGACCTTCCCCTCATCTGTTCTTCCCGTTAACTTTGAAATTATTGTGGCCGTATTGATGGGGCTATTTATCAATAAAGGCGGAAGAAGTTTAAAGCTTCCCTCTATCCTTGCTCAACTTACCCTCTTCGTAATGATTTACTTGGGAACCAAGTTGCCCCTTTCTCTTGGGCCTATCTTTGGGGAAAACCAGCTCATGGCATGGATGGTTCTGCTTCTCATCTACTCCTTTGTCGCTTCCATTCTCCCTGTCTGGGTTCTTCTTCAGCCAAGGGATTATATAAATGGTCATCAGCTTGCGGTTGGACTCTTTCTGATCATTGCGGGCCTCTTCATCGTAAGACCCGAGGTCGTGGCCCCTGCAATTAATCCTGATCCTGTTGGAGCTCCACCTTGGTTTCCCTTTCTCTTTATCACGATTGCCTGTGGCGCGATTTCTGGATTTCATGGACTGGTCAGTGGAGGAACAACTTCTAAGCAAGTGGATAAGTGGTCTAATGCAAAGCCAGTGGCCTACGGGGCAATGCTTGGAGAAGGCCTATTGGCCCTACTCGCAACCATTGCGGTAACAGCTGGCTTTGATTCACTAGAGCATTGGCATGGCCACTACGCCAATTGGAATGCGGCCAATGGACTCTCGGCCAAGATTGGTGCCTTTGTTAGCGGCTCTGCTAAATTCATTCACGGACTTGGACTTCCCATTGAAGTAGGAGAAACCATTATGGCGGTTATGGTGATCTCCTTTGCTGCCACCAGTTTGGATACGGCCTGTAGAATTCAGCGCTATATTATTGGCGAATTTGGAGTAACCTTAAAAATTAAAGCTTTGCAAAATCGTTATGTGGGCAGCTCTTTAGCGGTTCTCACGGCCTTTCTTCTTATGCTCTCTAGTGATGGTGGAAAAGGCGGCCTCTCCATCTGGCCACTCTTTGGTGCCACTAACCAAATGCTTGCTTCCCTTACCCTTATTTTGATTTCTATCTATCTTCTAAGAATGAAGAAGACTATTCTGCCCTATCTCTTGCCGGCCGTTTTCTTGATTCTCATTACTTTTGTAGGGCTTATTTATAATGTCACGCTCTTCTTATCTAAGGATAATATCTTTCTTGTATCTCTCACCGTTCTCCTCACTCTTATTCAAGTGTGGATAATGGTTGAGGCCATGAATCTGTATAAGAGTAAGAAATTTGAACAACCTTGACTTCGAGAATAAAGCTCCCATCTTGGTCAAGTCATGGAAATATTAAAAGAGCCTAAATCAAATTACCTGCGCCATACTCACTATAACTACTCAGCGAGATGGGCCCTTGTGTGGCCCCTTATCTGCTATATCGTAAGCTGGTACTTTTGGAATATTTATCCGGAATACTTTCGAGTAACCAAGGCGCTCATTATTGAAGATCACCAATGGTGGAGAATCCCTCTAGGGGTTCTTATTCACAGTGACTTTAATCACTTTATCTCTAACTCCTTATTCTTAAGTGTTCTTGGTTTTTTTATTATTCGAAGCTATGGCCCAAAAGTTCTCTTTGGAATTGGACTTACTATGGGCATGCTCACCCATTTGATTACTCTCTACTTTATGAAAGATAAGATTAGTTTGGTTGGGGCCTCCGGTATGCTCTATGCTTTTTGGGGCCTATGGTTTGGACTTTATTTTCTTATTGATCGCTTTAGTCCACCTCATCGAAAATTTATGAAGATTACAGCGCTGAGTATTCTTTTGCTCATCCCTCAATCATTTGAGGCCCATGTTAGCTACAAGGCCCACTTTATTGGCTTTCTCGTTGGAGTCATAACAGCGCTCATCTACTTTTATTTTAAACGAAGATATCTGCGCTCATTTGAGAAATACCAATACAGCATTGTTCCCTATAGTGATTACCCACCGGAAATGCAGTATTGGAACTTCCCAAGCGATGATATTAAGAATATTCCTAAAGAGTGAAGGTAAAGTCTTCGATCATAAGACCGGGAAGTTTAACCCCACCAATATCGCGAGCACTATAACTTCCAGAGGCCATCGTCACTTCACTGAAATCAGTGATGGCCTTAAGTCCATCACCAAATACTTGATAGAGAGTCTCATCAAATCGCATATCCTTGATAGGCCCTATGATTTTTCCATCTTCAACCCAAAGACATCCAAAGCGAGTCATCCCAGTAATGCGACCATTATTCTTATCTGACCAATTGAGATAGTGAAGATTAGAGAGATAAATCCCCGTTCCTAATTCTTTGAGAATATCTTCACGGGCCAAATCTCCCGTTCCAATAACGAGCGAGCGAGGTGCTTCTCTACCACCGGCCTTATTACTCTTAAGACCAAACTCTAACTCTGTGGCCTTAGATACGAGAAGATTCACGAGCTTCCCTTCTTTAACAATAGGCATTTTCTCATCAGCAAGCTCACCACTTTCATTGAAGCGAGGAGATAAACCTAGTGAGAAATCCTCATCCATATTGAAGATGGGAGAAAGGGTCTTTTTTCCTTCAAATGCAGCACCAAGGGGACACTCTCCTTGCTTATAGGCCGCTCCCGATAGAGCATGCCAGCCCAAAATATCAGCAATTTCATTAAGAGCTGCAGGGGCCATATAGACTTTATACTTACCAGGCTTAAGCTCTGTGGTTTTTTGATCCATAACTTTCAAAGCGGCCTTTGAATCTTCAATAGCGTGGGCAAGATCATCTTGATTGTAGGTAGTTGCTGCGTAACTTCCTTTAACGGCCTTTTCTTTTGCTGAGTAGAGCGAGTAATCTAAGTACATAGACTCACTGGCAAACCAATGTTCTTGTCCAAGTGAGTTAGCATTGGCCTGAAAGCTCACTCCAGAAACCAGCTGACCAGCGAGATCTACTCCTTGTAGCTTTTCACCAAGAAAAGCAATCACCTCATCCATAGCAGGGATCGAAGCTTCATGATCTTCAGAGCTTTTCTCGCCAGGAGTGTGAGGAACCGTAAAAGGATCTTCAGGGAGTTTATCTACTTCACTCTGTAAAAAACTAAGAAATGATAAAAGCTCTTCATCAGAAGTCGATTCACTAAAAGAGAAATTAACTGAAGAGTACTTCTTATTGTCTTTTACCAAATCTAGGGAGAGATGAGTTTGCTCAACTTCTGTGCGTTGACGAATTTTTGAATGATTAAAGCGAGTAAAAGAGCTAACTTCACCGGCGAGGTTAAGTCCTAGAGTTTCCCCTTCTCTAAGCTTAGAGAAGAAAAAACTCTTCGCATATTCAAAACGCTTCTTTGTATTTTCTCTTTGTTCACTATAGTTACTCATTAGGCCCCCCCAAAAACTTCGATATCGCTAAAGCGACAAGTAGGAATTGCATGACCCACACGGATCACTTGGTTAGGCTCGCCTTTTCCACAATAAGGAGATCCCCAAACTTCAAAAGTGTCTTTATTTCCAACATGAGAAAGACCATTCCAAAAGGCCACCGTTGAGCCGCGATAATTAGGATTCTTTACCACTTCTTTCACTTCCCCATCTTTTACAACACGAGCGTATTCACAACCAAATTGAAATTTATTTCTATAATCATCAATAGACCATGAGCGATTTGTCTCCATGATGATTCCATTTTCCATAGATGAGATCATCTCATCCATGGAACTCTTACCTGGCTCAATATTGATATTGGCCATACGATCCATAGCAGGTCGATTCCATGAACAGGCACGAGCACAACTCACACCTTTTAGCTCACTTCTTTGTTGAGACTCAACTCCACCAATTCCCGCAACCAGTACTCCATCTTTAATAAGATATTCTTTAGTGGCCTTTACGCCATTATCGTCAAAATCGTAGGATGCCATTTCATTGGGGATAGTCGGATCAAAAGTTACATTGAGAATTTCAGGTCCATACTTAAGGGAGCCAAAGTCCTCTGGTGAAACAAAACTCCATCCCGCATAATTTCTCTCATCTCCCAGGATTCGATCCAACTCTAGCGGGTGACCAATAGACTCATGAACCTGAAGATAGAGTTGATCAGGCATAAGAACGAGATCACGGGTATCGGTTGGACACTCAGGAGCATCGAGAAGTTCATTCATCTCTTTGACTAAGCGATCACAATTAATCATGGCATCAAAATGATCGAGCTCTTCCATACCTGTCTGATGCCCCTGCATCCCTAGGCTTCTCTTTTGAACCACTCCATCCTTTTCACCAGTTACAGAAAAGTCTTTCGTAATGATCGAAAACTCTTGAGTCCAATCACTACCATTAGAGCTGATATACTTAATGGTTGTATTGATGAACATCATATAGGCCATGGACTCCATGGCATTGACTGCACTTCTCAAATTTCCACTGATATTGAGAAGGTAATCCGAAGCGGCAGCGGCATCAAAACTCTCAAGTTTCTTTGCAGCAGGGCTTTTATAGTGACCCACATTTTTAGGACGGATTCTATTTTCCCAATTCGTAAATTTATAGAGGGATAATTTTCCAAGGCAGCGGGCACTGAGTTCAGCTTTTTCAAAAGCATGCTTAAGCCCTGCCACACTTAGATTATCCGTGGCCCCATAACCAACATGGCCATCAATCATAACTTCAACCATTACCCCATGAGTTGAATCGAGAGAGTGATGTCCATTCTTTCCATTTCTGGCCATGCGAAATTGATTATTTTCAAAGTATTCTCTTACTGCCCACCAGTCACCGCGGGTAATCCCTTGGTCTTTACACTGGGAAAGCACTGCATTTAAATCAAAGAAATTTTGCATATTTTTTTCCTCATTGGAGTTTATTAGCGCTTCTTTAAAAGTGTAAATAATCATAGACCATCCGAAATAAAGATGCCACATTGGCGCCATGCTTTTTGGAAAGAGAGAGCTGTACTTAGACGGCGCCAATATTTACTCAGTTGAAGATTTTCACGACCAAGTGGCCCAACTCTTTGGGTTTCCTAGCTATTATGGTCGCAACCTAGACGATCTCTGGGATTGCCTCAATAGCTATATTGATCCCAATCTTCGCTTGACTATACGCGGCTTTGATCATCTTATCCAAGTTTTCGGCCCTGAAGCCGAAGGTCTCAAAGAAGTCTTTGAAAAATTACCCCAATACCATCCTGAGATGGAGATCCTCTACAACTAATGCAACCTATACGTCCCCCAGATAGACCTGAAGTCACAGAAGTCCCCATTCTCTACAGAGACGAATCCATTATTGTGGTTAATAAACCCCCTTTTATGATGGTTCATCCTTGGCGCGGTGGACCTCGCCACGAAACGGCACTGATGACCGTGGTAAAAGAGCAAACTGGGCAATGGCTCTATCCTGTTCACCGACTCGATCGCCAAAGCTCAGGAGCGGTACTCTTTGCTCTTAAAAGTGAGTATGTCACTTTCTTCAAAGATCGCTGGCACAATGAAACTCAAAAGAAGTATATCGCCTTGGCCAATGGGGCCATGCCTGTATCAGGCTACTATGACCACGCCCTTCGCACTCCAAAAGGAGTGAAACAAGAGGCCAAAACTCTTTTTGATCCCCTCGAATACTATGACCACACTCGCTTTGGGGCAACCCTTTGTGAAATCTCCATTGAAACGGGAAGAAAGCATCAGATTCGCCGCCACTTCTCAAGAAATATGCACTGCCTTATTGGCGATACTCGCTATGGTAAAGGTCGCATCAATGACTTCTTTAGAGAGACCTATGATTTTCATCGCCTCTATCTTCATTCCCATTTCCTAAAAATTCCACATCCCGTGGAGAATAAAGTTTTAGAAATTAACGCGCCTCTTACGGATGATCTGCAGGAGTTGAATATAAAGCTCTTTGGTCAAAAGTTCTTTGATTTAAAGAGTGAAAATGAATAGACTCTTTTTTAAAGAAATTTAAGAGGTCATTATGAATAATCAAAAAAATATTCTCGTCACTGGTGGTGCAGGCTATATCGGCTCTCACGTTGTCAATCTTCTAGGTCAAAGTAGTGACTTTAATTATAATATTACTGTTGTCGATAACCTCTCAACCGGAAGAAGAGCATCTGTTCTCTATGGCGAACTTGTTGTTGAATCTCTTGAAAATCTTGAGGCCATGGATGAACTCTTCAAAAATATGTCTTTTGATGCCGTTATTCACTTCGCAGGATCAATTGTTGTTCCGGAATCGGTAACAGATCCCTCAAAGTACTATGCTAATAATACGGAAAACTCCCTCAATCTTTTGAAACTATGCACTAAGCATGGAGTTAAGAATTTTATCTTCTCTTCCACTGCGGCCGTTTACGGCATGGGTGATGGAAAGTCGGCCTGTAGTGAAGAAGACCAACTTAATCCTATAAATCCCTACGGACGCAGCAAGCTTATGACCGAGTGGATGCTTGAGGATTTCTCCAATGCTTATGACTTCAACTATGTGGCCTTACGCTACTTCAATGTCGCTGGGGCCAATGTTGAGGGGAAGGTTGGACAGTCCACCCCTAATGCTACCCACCTCATCAAGATAGCTAGTGAGTGTGCAACTGGTAAGCGTGAGAAAATGAATCTCTATGGTACCGACTACCCCACTCATGATGGAACTTGTATTCGTGACTATATCCACGTAGACGACTTGGCCCAGGCCCACCTTGATGGGCTTGCCTATCTTTTAAAAGGTGGAAACTCTCAAGTCATGAATTGTGGCTATGGCCATGGAGCAAGTGTACGCGAAGTTATTGCGGCCGTTAAAGAAGTTAGTGGTGTTGAGATTGCAGTTGAAGAAGCTCAACGTCGCGCCGGTGATGCTATTGAACTTATTTCTGAGGCCAAGAAAATTCAAAAAGTTCTGGGCTGGAAGCCCAAGTACGATGATCTTAAATTGATTGTCAAAACTGCACTCGACTGGGAAGAAACTTTAAAAAAGGAACAATAGAGCTAGAGAAGCTCTTCTTGCTTTTCTTGGTTTTGTGACTCGGACACAACTGAAGACTTTATCATTGAAATAATGCGATCGAGATCAACGGGCTTTTCCATAACTTCAACCCCATCCATTTGAGAAGCTCGTTCAAGATCATCCTTAGGGATAAGGCCGGTAATCAGGAGTGACTTGGTTACTTCAATTGACTCTTTCTTAAGATTTTCAATCATATCGAGCCCGCTAAGCTCAGGCATACGATAGTCTGTAATAAGGAATATGCGGCCGACATCACACTTATTAATTGAGGTTAAGTAGTTTTGAGCATCCGTTGCATTGGCAAAAGATACCACTTCAAGACCGTTAACCTCTAAATCGGACTTCATAAATTCAAGAATGTATTCCTCATCATCTACAACGATTACAAGAGGATATCCCTTATTGGCTTTCATGTAACAAAGTTATCACTTTTGGAATAATTTAAATATAAAGTTTTCTATACATAAATCCTAGGCAACCCATCCACACTAAATCAGCAATAATGAGATGGACCATCGCACCCCAAACAGGTGCCATAAGTAGCCAATTTAACAGGCCAAAACCTAGTGCTACAAAAATGAGAATAGATAAAGCTTGTCCCCATTTTTGAAGTTCAATATTTCGTGCTTCTTCTGGGCTCATGATATGAATCAGGGCAATCCAGAAGGCCCCCATCAAAACTGCCACCATAGGGTGGTAGATACGAAGCCGAATGAGAAAAGGAGAGCTCTGGTTGAAGTCTGAGGCAATTCCCGATATTAAATTCTCGGAGGGAAATAGAGTATTTCCAAGAGCAGTGATCGCGCCAAAGGCACCAACTATGAGAATGAGGGCCAATCCGACAAAACCCAATAAATACTCTTTTCTCGCATCAGATAAAGGTGTCCTTTTTGGCATCTTACCAGAAACTTTCATAAAAAAGTGAGAGTGCACAAAGGTGGCCAAGAGGAACATCGTATTGACTAAATGAAGCCCTACCACCATGGCCCGTTCAGCACTGGTATTATTTACGACCAGTCCGCGCTTTACGAGAACAGCTCCAATTAGGGATTCAATGAACGTCATAATCAAGAGAGCATAAGAGCCTTTAATTACCGGATGCCCCTTAGGATACTCTCTATGAGAGAAGAAGATTTGCAACAGTACGGTGAGCCCAAAGAGGCCAGTAGTAAAGCGATGGATATACTCAGTATAGGTCTTCCATGAAGCACTTAGAGGAATAACCTCTCCATTACACAGTGGCCAATGATCTCCACACCCAGCTCCTGAGCCCGACAATCTAACCCATGCTCCCCATGCGATTATAAAAAGACAAAGAAAGAGATTAAAGTAGAGAGTTCGTTTTGTTTTATTGGTAGAGAGAGTTGTCATATGCCCTTTTATTTCTCACGACGAATAAAGGAAGGCAAGTCTGACAGGATTAGATTAAAGAAGTTAGCGAATTCTTTTTTGAGTTTGCAAAGGGTTGCTAGGTTTGTAGAATTACGTACGTGAAAGTCATAAATTTCTTCTTAATTACACTGGTTCTTGTGGCCAGTTTTCATCATAGCTCTAGCTATGCCTATCCAAATTTCATTGGGTACGGATATACATCCTGTACAGTTTGCCACTATAACGCCTATGGAAACGGACCGCTTACAGATTATGGTCGTGCCCTGGGAGCCTCAACAATCTCCGATGATCGCTGGTGGTTTGGTTCGAGAGAACTAGATGAATTAGGAAGAAAGAGTGGATTTCTTTACTCTGAACATATGACAAAACGCTTTCGTCCCTCTCTAGACTATAGAGGACTCTTACTCAAAAATAACGTCGGCGGTGACGTATCTGAGCAAGAGTGGATTAATATGGATGCCAACGCTAGCCTCGTGGTGAGGCTAGGACCAGAGACTGATCTCGATAAATTCTTTGTTACGGCCACGATGGGATATGCTCCAGTCCCTCGCAATGGAAGTGATCCCGATGCCGACACTTACAGAACTCGTGAATACTATGTTGGTTATCGCCCAACAAAGAATTGGGGAATCTATGCCGGTCTTATGGATAAGGTCTATGGAATTCGAATCGTTAATCATGAAGCCTACTCTCGTTCAATAACGGGAAATACCATGAATGACCAAACCCATGCTCTCTTGGTTCACTATAGTTCAGAAAAATTTGACCTTGGTATTCAGCCCTTTATTGGAAATATGAATGAAGATGCAGGAGTAAGGCAGCAAGGGTTTGCCACTAATTTTGAATACTCTGTGTCTCGTAAATTTAGACCTGGATTTTCCGTACAAATGAGTGAGTCTGAATATCTCAAAAATTACGCCTATGCTTTCCATGCCCGTGCAGGCTTTGGGAAAGGAAATAGTGTTATGGCCGAAGCAGGTCAGGTTCAAAAAACACAAATTAAGCGCGAGACAGAAATCACTTCTCGTTACTGGATGGTTCAAACCCATACTCTACTTACTAAGGGCTTTTTCCTACTCAATACCATTGAATATTTAAAATCAAATATAGAGATAGAGAGTAAGAACTTAAAATGGGGGCCAGGAATTCAATACTTTGTTATTCAAGGGGTCGAACTTAGATTCGATATTTTTAATTCTCGACTCTATAATGAAAGTTCAAACTCAGAAGATAATTGGGACTTCACTGGGCAGGTGCATCTGTGGTTTTAAGACTCATCGCCTTCACCCTATTGCTTTTCGTAAACTCACTTACTCATGCCATGCTCATTGGACGTGAAGAGAAACTTGTCTTTAATAAGGCCAAGCAACTCTATCGCGACAAACTCTATAATCAAGTTATTGAGATGTTGAGCACTAAGTTTCAACTTCAATCAGATGATACACCACCCGGTGCCCTAACCCTTGCGGCCTACTCCTATGAAAAACTAGAAGACTATGGCGCGGCCATTAAGATTTACTACTCTCTTATTCAGGCCAACTACAAAGAAAAGAATTCCGAAATCCTACAAAGCTATAAGGCCCACGGAACTGATGACCTACCAGAAGCACCAAATAAGCTCTACCTCTACTATCATAGAATTGCCGAATCAATGACTCGCTTCTACCTTCGTGACTATAATAAACTAAGCAAGAACGAGAAAGAGACCATCAGAAAGCGAACCACCATGTATGTGGAAATTCTAGGTGAATCTGAATATGATAATGACTCCTACGATACGATCACTGAGCGTTTTGAAAAGCATGACAAGTATCTTGTAGATAAAGTCTATCACGCGAGCTGGTTTCTAAGCACATCCTATATCAGTTACCGTAATCAACTCTCTATTGAGCGCCAAAGCGATGGCCTAGTTGTACCTATCAATTCAACAGTTGATGGCCTATGTATCGGTGGAGGCTGGCGCTATCAAAGTGCATTTTGGGAATATAACCTCAATGGCTGCTATTCGGCAGCAACTATGAATGTAGACACTGACTCAGCTATAACCTATCAACAAAGCGGTGTCGCCAGTACAACATTTCTCTTTGGTCCATCCGTATTATGGAAGCCAAAGTCAGGTGATGTTTCTGTAGGAATTCATATTCCATTTATCTATAACACTGGGGATTATACTGTTCCAGATGGCTATGACATTGATAATGATACCTTACTCACCTATGGCTACTTTCTTGAAACCAATTGGAAGCTTGATAGTTGGGGAATTGTAACTAAATTCGGTAAGGCCGCTCAATTTAAGTCATCGCTTTGGATGGTAGGAATTACGCTTGGTCTCTAAAGGCTATTTATCCAGGCTTCAATCTTATCATACTCTTCTTGACTGAGAGCAGCTGCATCTTTAGGCATATTGGTTAGACCAGTACCATAATTTTTCAAACGTATCACAAGATCACTTCCTGCAGGATTTCCCGCAACGACTAACCCACTACCTAGCCATGCCGAATTGGTAGAGTAAGCTCCCCATTCATCATGATATTGTTCGTGGCATGAAGTACAATTAGTTTGTATAACCTCATTGGCCTCACAAAGAAGTGTATTAGACTGATCGCTACAATAGTTAGAAGGTAATAAAAGATAATCTGTAGTATTACTATTGAAGGTTTGACCGCAGGACCCAAGAAGGGATCCTGCGAAAAATAGAAGAGCAATTCTTTTAAGGTCCATAGACCTATAGTTTACTTGATTGGCACTGAAGCCTCAACAACAACTTTATCCTTTACGCCTAGACCCATGTAGCTAATCCCGGTAATACCAAAGTCTTTAAGGCTTAGAGGAAATTTAGCAACAAATAGTCCTCCGACTTCTTTATAGGTGAAGTTAATATCTTTCTTCACCCCTTTAATTTCAATCTTGGCCTTACCTTTTCCTGCGGCGGCAACTCCTTGTGAAACCGTAATCTTTGAATGTTTCTTATAATCTAACTTTTCACGAAGGTGTTCGTCTCTAAGATCCATTTCAGTCTTTAGGCTCTTTACCTTTACGGACAGCTCAGAAACCTTAAACTTATCACCATCCTTCATGACCTTACCTTTAATCTTACTGGTCTTGGCCTGAAAGGACATTCCTGGTACATCTACGTTTACGACTACACCCTTACCTGCAAATGCAGAAAGTGAAAAAAGGCCAAGCGTGATAAAAGCAAGTAATGATTTTTGCCCGAACTTAAGCATAAAAACTCCTTAATGGTTAAATAAATGAACTCCCAATATTCTATCAAATCAAGGATTGTGGTAAAGCTAAAAGCTTATAACTGACTAAAATGACTCATCCGCTATCCTTTATTCCCCATTAAATCCTAACAGAATATTAAGGCACTCATGTAAATTTATTTTATACTATTAAGTAAGGAGTTCAAGGACTGAACTGCTTCAGAGGGAATAGAGAATGTTAAAAATAATAACTTGGTTAATTATGACATGGACGTTGGTGATCTTATTTTCAGTAGATCTAAGAGTTCTCGCTAGTTTTTTCTAAACTACCCCAATTTTGGGATGGAGGTAGAAGTGAAGAGGATGATTTACGATGTAGGCCTTAGGCTAAGTAAGGAGTGCATTAATTTAGTGGCAAAGTGGCTACTCTACTCTAATCAACTGGGAAAGAATGAAGGGCCATCTCTTTTTAATCCCTTGGAAGATCAGCGTAATTTATAGGCCCTTGTATGTAAGAGTGGCCTAGGGGTATACTCTTATACCATGCAGAAGCTTCGAGACATTCATCAAAAATGGCAACACCTTATGTCCCCTTCTTTCTTCATAGGTGGATTCGCTCTTGATATATTCACTCTGGGAAGAGTTGATGACCTCAGCAATATATTTATATTCACCTTCTACTTAAGTATTTCCTTTGTCATTTTTGCTTTTGAAATAAGTCAGCTAAGAAAGGCCGATGGCCAAGCTTCACTTCTTCCCGCTTGGAATATCGCAAAGAAGCCCCTGAGTCATTGGGTGGAGCTCTACAAAGACGAGGCTTTTCACTTTGCTCAAGGGGCACTTCTTTCGGCCTTTACTCTCTTCTACTTTAAAAGTGCTGGTGTTGCGAGCTCCATTCTTTTTTTAGCGATCCTTCTTATCCCCCTCATCATAAATGAATTTGAACTCATCCGGGGCATTGGTCTAATCACAAAGTCAATTTTCTTTAACCTAACCCTGATGTCCTTCGTCGTCGTCTACTCACCTCTGCCTTTTGGAAAAGTTGGACTTCTTATTTTCACACTGGGACTTGGCGCTTACTTAGTTATGGTAGGATTAATCTATTATTTCTTAACCAAAATTCATGTTGAATTTGGCCACATAAGAAAGTACTGGCTTACCCCCGCCCTTAGCTTGGCCCTTTTATTCTTTGCCCTAAGACTCATCAAAGTTATTCCCCCTGTTCCCCTTTCCTTAGAAGAGGCCGGAATTTATCACAAAATAGAAAAAGAATATCCCGTGTATAAGCTCTATCACGAAAAGAAGTGGTGGCGCTTTTGGCACTCCAGTGATGAATACTTTGAAGCGCGACCAGGTGATCGTCCCTACTTCTTTGCAAGTATTTTTGCACCACGAGGGTTTGAAGATAAAATCTATGTTCGCTGGTTGAAGTATATAAATGGCAGTTGGCAAACAAGTGATCGTATCCCCCTCAATATAACGGGGGGAAGAGCAAAAGGCTATCGAGGCTTTACTTATAAAGATAATTATTCACCAGGTCTATGGCGTGTAAGTGTCGAAACTTCTGGTGAAGTAGAAATTGGGCGCCTCAACTTCGAAATCGTTGAGGCAACACCTGAGTCAGAAGATGAAGCAAAAGAAAGTGAACGAGTCTTTAAATTAATTGAAAATAACTAGGCTTCTACCTTCTTGAAGCGCCAGTACACTAAGACATAGAGAATTCCCATAGAGATCACCAAGTGAGGAACTTCTAGCATAGTATTGAATGCTTTAAAGTCATCAACAATGAGCTCATTTCCAAGCCCTCCCCAAATAGCGATATGGGGTAAGAAAGTATGAATCGCCAATTGAATAGCAGTGAAGAAGTTTAGGTCTTTAAACCACTCCCCCATAGCAATATTGGCAAAACGTCCATTTGAAGCACTTATAAAGAGAGTCATAAAGATCATGACCATAAAGGACTGAATCTTTCCAAGGTAGGGACCAACTGAAAAAGAGAGAAGGATGACCACAAAATTAGGGATGATATTAACCAGAAATCCAAGAATAATCATGGGCGAGAAGACGACTGTCTTTATGACAAAACTAATGGCCAAGATACCAAGGATCAAAGAGATAAAGTAGTAGCCCATGACTATGGCCAATGTTCCTAGAACACGGCCTATCAAGTACTCAGAGCGGTCAATGGGAAAACTAAGGATTTGGGGTAATACAGAATACTCAGTATCCGTCTTGATGCTACTCACTCCAAAGAAAATAGAGATTAAGTAGGACCAGAAATTTATGAAGACAAAGAAAATACTTAAGGTCTTAAGACCAATATCCGTTAGATTCATCCCCTCAATATAGTTAGCATTGATATAACTTAAGACCACGACAGCAATCATAAGAACAGCGGCCGTCATAAGAGCAAGAAAGAGAAGGGCCTTACTCCTCCATTCATTGAGGATAGTATTTGTAGCGATGAGTTTAATTGCGTAAAAATTCATTATCTCTCTACCTTTTCGTAAAAATAATCCAAAAGTGACTGTCCATTGGTGAGGGACTTAAGGTTTCCATGGGCAAGCCCCACTCCCTTATCAATAATGGCGAAATGATCACAAACTTTTTCAACAGAGTCGAGGGCATGAGAATTAATAAAAATAGTCTTGCCTTCTTTTTGTAAATCTAAAATGAGCTGTTGAACATCTTTGATTCCAATGGGATCTAGGCCACTATGAGGTTCATCTAAAATAAGAAGTTTAGAATTACCAACAAGCATACTGGCCAGTCCGGCCCTTTGTAGTTGCCCTTTAGAGCAATCGCGCACTTTCTTATTTTCCAATCCATCAAGGGATAATCTCTCCATGGCCTTTAAAATATCACTGCGCAAACTATCCCCACTAAGGCCTTTCATCTTGCCGTAGAATTCACAAACTCCATAGAGAGTGTAATAGGGATAGAAGTTGAATTTTTCAGGAAGATAGCTCACAAGATCACGACTCATTTTTTCGTGAACATCCTTACCAAAGAGCTTGATATCTCCAGACTTATAAGAGATGAGGTTTAGAAGTGACTTAACAAATGTTGTCTTTCCCGCACCATTCTTGCCAAGTAGAGCAAAGCACTGCCCTTCTTCAATAGTTAAGTTAAATTCGTTAAGGGCCTTATAATCCCCGTAGAATTTAACGACGCTTCTTGCATCTACAACTGCCATATATAATCCTTTATTCTATTGGACGAGGTTTACGATTTTCATCGATGGCCACATAGGTAAATGTGCCTTCTGTGATCTTCGTTCTCTCAGAAGCAAATTGCCTTACGGCCCAGGCCTCCACCTTTACTTTAATACTGGTATTACCTTTTTTGATAGTGTCACAGTAACAGCATAGAGTATCCCCAACATAGAGGGGACGGTAAAAAGACATCGAATCAATGGCAATGGTTACGGTTCTTCCCTTTGCAATTTCTTGCGAGTAAATAGCACCGGCAATATCCATTTGAGAAAGCAGGTAGCCTCCGAAAATATCACCATTGGGGTTTGTATCCGCAGGCATGGCCAGTGCACGAACTGCAAGTGAGCCTTGAGGAGTTTCTGAATTCTTTTCTGACATATTTTAATCCTGTTATTAAAGTTAAGGATATTTTAACTAGAGTACTGGGAAAATGCACGTAATCTCAATAAGTTGAGTAAATAAGGTCAGTAATTCCTATCTTTGTGATAGCGCTAGAATCAATATATAATAGAGTAAGTTGGGAAAAATGAATTTTCCCTATCCAATAAAGATAAAAATAAAGACAAGGAATGAGTTTATGAAGAAGATGATTTTTTCTACTGTAATGAGTGCTGCCCTATTGAGTATCGCTGGGCTAACTTCTTGTTCAACTAACTCTAATCATCAAGATACGAGTGCAGTGGCCGGCTCACGTGGACCAGCATCTGTGGGTTCACAACAAACAGAGAAGCTGTGGGGAAAACCTGTTTCTCAAAATGAAGTAGACTTTCTCGAAGAACTCGAAAATAGTCCTGCTCAAAATTACTAAGAAATATGAAAATTGATCAATACTTGAATTGGGCAAAAACTAAATTCTCTGGACAAGCTAAGACGATTCTCAAGTCATCTAGTGGAATGAAGGGTCTTGCTCGCTCCGTTGAAGAGAAGTTTAAAAGTGATTTCATTAAAGAGCAATTCAAGGGACTCTGGTCAGATCTCAAGACGATTCTCTCTTTACTTAAAGATACGGCCGCTCGAAAATATTCACCCCGCTCTAAGAAAGATCTCCTCCTCATTGTTGTGGGACTTCTCTACTTTCTTAATCCTGTAGATATTATTCCCGATATATTAGTGGGTGGTTTTATTGACGATGCAGCGGTTCTTGGCTGGATCCTTTCAAAAGTAAAGGATGAAATCGACCATTATAAATCGACAAGAAGCGACTCGCCTTAACTTTTTATTTATACTTATAACAAAGTTTTCTAGGAAAGGGATAAAGCTTATATTCTACTTAATTATTTAATAAAAACCTTACCGTCTTATTGGCCCCTGATTCATCGCTCACATCAATTGAAGTTAGGAAGTCATTACGCTTATCTTTGCTATAATTCGAATAAGACCAAATCAAACTGCTCGAATTCTCAGGATTTTCAGATATGAAAGTTCGAAGAAGCTGCTCTCCCTCTGGGCCAAGCTTCGTTAACTGATTATATTCACCTTGAGTTAACTTCCCATCTGATAAATAAAAGGGAGTGGCTTCTCTGATTCTCTTGTTAGGAATATTTTCATCTGATTTAGAAAGGGCCATGAGGTAGAAGTTTTTTAAAGGAGGCTTAGAGTTATCAATACCATCTAAAATGGCAGATTGACTCAATTGATTTGATTCCAAAAAATACCATTTAATAGACATTAAGCTTTTTTCATCGGCCTGCTCAATAAATTTCTCCATTTTACTCGTCACTTCTTTATCTGGGCCTTGAGCAACTCCCATAAAAGCACTAAGTCTCAACTTTGGATTTTTATTATCTAAAAATTCTAATAAGAAATCCCGATTTTCAGGTTTTTGTCCTAAAGCTTCAAAAATTGTCGGTATATCATTTAAAATATATTTGTTCTTAGTTGCTAACGCCATTTTAACGACATCTCTATCAATTTTGTCTTTGAGTCCTTTAAGTATATTTGAGCTCTCTCCTACAACTCTTTCACTCTTATCTCCCAAAACCTTGAGGAGAAGTTCAACTGAAGCTTGATCACCAAATTTAGTGAGGGCCCTAGCAGCAGCAAGTCTTACATCAAGATTTTTATCGTCTAGGGCCAAATCAATAAGCTCAGGATCAGCTAAAGCACCCATTTTTTGAATGACTCCACCACCAAGCTTTCGATATTCAAGCTCATCACTTTTGAGGAGTTTCTTAACTAAGGCAACTCCCCTTTCCCCCTGAAGCGCTAAAACTTCGGAAGCTCTGGCCCGCACTAAGCTACTTGGATCAAAAAGCGCCTTTTCTAAAGCATCTAAAGGAGCATTATCTCCAAGCCCCGCCATCGCCGAAATGGCCTTGGCCCTAGTGTTCTCGTGAGGGCTAATTAAACCAGTAGAAATGAGATCAAATGGTATTTTATCAACATCAACAAGATAAACAGATGCGGCGTGTTCTGATACAGACTCGTCTGTACTTTCCAATAAAATCTTTAAATTATTATAATCCCTAGAAGAACCTTTTGACGCTAAATGCGCTGCTGCTAAAGCTCTCTTCCTATTATCGCTACTGGCAACAAATGAATCAATTTGATCATTAGAAAATTCATTACGATTATTATTCAATACTTTAAAAACCAATTCACGATTATCAGGAGAAGAGTCGTAAAGACTTAATAAAAATTTCGTATTCGTAACATCACTCCTTTGAGAAAGTTCCTTTAGAGCGATGAGTTCAATTTCTTTATTGCCGCTAGACTTTGCTAACTCTATAAGTCGAATGAGGGCCGAACTGCCTAACCTCTTTGTCAAAGAAGCCCCTGCATTGAGTTTTTCCCTATCTCCAGATGAAAGAAGATTCATTATTGTAGGTAAGGATTTATCTGGACCTAGTATTAAAATTTCAAAAGAAAGCTTTTGAATTTCCTCTTTGTCTGAAAAGACACCAGCTTCAGCTGCTTCAATTCCCGTCTCTTGATTTAATAACCTCAGTCCATACATCGAAGCAAGCTTGCTTTGTAAATTCTCTCCATTCATACCTTTCTTGAGAATATCTATACCGAGAGTGGGATTATTAGCAAGGGACTTTGCCGCTTGAAGAGACAAATTTAAATCTCCTTGTAAAAGGTCTTCTTTTAATTTGATCGCCCCTTCTTTACTAAAGGCTAAATTGCTATAGGCAATCTTTGAGTAATAATGAGCATTCCCCTCTAAATTCAAACTTTTATAGATACAGGCTAAATCATTCCAGGAATTTGGATCTTTAGGATTTAGGAAGGCCTGCCTTCTAATCAAATCTAGAACCTCTCTTCTTTCACAATCTGTAGAATGATCTGATGTCGTTTTATCCTGGCCTCTACAGCTCGGAAAGGTATTCTTAATTTCTTCTTCGTAATTTACTTTGGGAAAACTAAATGTTTCCTTTTTTTCTAACAGCTCATTTATACAAGCTTGATCACCTTTGCATATTTGACCAATTTTTTCTCCAATAGCGGCCATAAGATACGTGTTAAGGCTACCACGACCATAACCTTTAGGATCCTTTGAAAAGGAAGTCAGGATTGCTGTTTTCTCTATTAAACTTCTTGCCTGCTTCGAATTCAATCGCCCCTGAGAATTAAGCTCAAAGGCCAGTAATGACCCTGTTACTAAAGGAGTGGCCGCACTTGTTCCCCCAAAAATTGAACTTTCCCCATCTTCAAATGCCGATAGAATCTCCTTGTTACTTGGGGCAGAAATAACAACACCTTCATGATAATTTGAAAAGCCAGAGGGCTCCCCTTCTGGAGACATACTTGCCACTACTAAGGCACCAAACTCATCTATTCCCCTTTTCTTTGCTTCTTCTATTTCTACTGATTCATTTCCTGCAGCTGTAACAATAATAGTTTCATTTTCACTTATTCTCTTTAGCGCTTCTTTGATAACTTCAGAATCATGCCACCCCATTGAATTACTTATATAGCGTGGAAATTTAGCGCTTCTTTTGTAGCTCTCCTCAACATCTAAGTAATCGGCCATGTAATGGAGGCTTTCGGATTGCATCTGCTTTATCGGACCAATCACTGCCTGCGGACCAATATCTGTGATGAGTCCTTGAACATTTTCACGGTGATTATAGGAAGGCGAATCAATAATCGCTAAGAGGAAATCTTCTTCTTGAGGATTTTTAATTCTAGAAAAGTCTTTTCTTGCAAGATCGGCCCCAATATACTCTTGGGCCCAAAAAGGAGTATGACCATTTTTTGATATGAGCTCTGGAGTTTGCAGAGGAAAGGGAAAGCTTTTCTCACCAATATATATGTCACATTCATTTTGCTTTTGAACAAAATCCTTCAAAAAAGTGAAATCGGAAATCGTCTCTTGCTGACAAGCAAGAATATTCTCGTCACTATTCTTCCCCTTCAATTTCTTATTGGAGTCACAGGAGGCAACAAAGGAAAATGCTAATAACCTCTTACAGAGACGATTCACCTTCTCATCTTTCATAGAGTTCAAAAAAGTGAAGAAAACAATATTGCCATGAGGGTAGAACTTTTTATTTTTTATTCCCTCTCTCATAAGAATTTGGTTGAGCTGAACCTTTTCATCTAAGGATATGAAAGGATGGTATTTTAAAAGAATACCCGTGGCATCATCAGAAAGGGGCGCGCTTAATGTAGATTTTAAGCAAATGGTCATGAAAAATAGAAGGATTAGAGGCCATTTCACCTAATATTTTTCGGTATTTAAGGTTCTAAACTTAAAGGGTTTGAGTCTTTTAATAGAGATAATGTACTTTGCCCTAAAGTCGAACACAGATAAGATCTAGATTCAAGTGAAGCAGCGACCGTTTTTACTTTTAGATCTTTTTTTATTTATGTTTTTAATAATAAAGTCCGAAAAGAATTGGCCTTAAAAGGCCATGGCGGGATTTTGATAAGATTTCAATACGATCTTCCCTTTATTTAAAGATGAAATCGACCACTGTAAATCTACAAAAAGTGACTCGCCTTAACTTTTAAAACCTTTCCAATCGCCCAATTTGTCGTGAGACGACAAAGAAAAGTAATCACCACGATACTCGCTAATGGTATATAGATTTTAAGAACAAAGTTCCCATCAAAGAAGACTTTACTTACAATATTGGCCACAACAATCGAGAAACTGGCCCCTAAGAAGGAGGCGATAAGTCCAATCATAGTAAACTCCTTTAGGGCCATAGACTTCAATCTCTTCTCGGACATGCCTATAACCTTCAGCAGGGCGAAGTCCTTTAATCTTGAATTCACCTGATGATGGGCCAGTGAGTAGAGTACAAAGAGCCCTACTACGACACAGATGAAGCTCATCGCTTGCAAGGCCACTCCCATTTGATCCATCATAGAGAGAATTTTATCTACGACTTTAGAGAGATCAACAGCGGAAATATTAGGAAATTTTTCAAAAAGATCTTTTTGAATATGAGTTTTCTTCTCTTTAGATAATTGACCAACGGCCGCAAGCCAAGTCTTAGGAGCATCTTCCAATACACCCGGCTGAAACTGGATAAAGAAGTTGGGAAGAAAGGAGGTCCACTTTACTTTTCTGAGATTAAGAACTTTGCCGGTAATAGGAATTCCCATCACGGAAAATTCCACTAAATCACCAACAGCAATACCAAGCCGATCGGCATAGCGATACTCAACAGAAATAAAGGGATAAACTTCTTGCCCAGCAACTGTTTTTTGATTTTCAGAATAAGCTTCCTTTGGAAACCAAGTCCCCTCTACAATTTCTTCACTCGAGGTTAATTCTGCACGATAACTTAAATTTGTACCACGATTTCGAAATCGCTTTTCCCTTTCTTGTTCACGTGTCAACGCCTGTGAGTTATCTACCTTTACTTCCTCCCCATTCACCTTGGCAATTCGTGCGCGAATAAAGGGAGAAAGAGAGATAAGTGGCTCCTTGAGCTCTTTAAAGTACTTATCGAGAGGATCTACTTGTTCATCTTGGATATCAAAGAGAAAGAGACTAGGCCTGCCAGAGGTCTCTCCTACATTGAGTTCCTGATGAATCGATTGCTGTAGCATGGGTATTAAATTTAAGAGCAATGAGCCCAGAAGTAAGCTTAGAAAAATAGAGAGAGTACTAATCTTATGTCTAGAGAGATATTTCCACGATAAGCTCCAGCTCAGATTTTGGATGGCCGTTTTGAAAAAACGATTAAAGAGTCGAATTAGCCCAAGGGCCATGAGGATGCCTATAGCAATGCTGACAATAAAAATGAGAAGAAATACACCACCAACTCTAAGAGAGTGGGCACAATAGAAGCTCATACCACTGAAGAAGAGTATATAAGGTATGAAGTGGATAACCTTTTCAATTCCAACCCGTCCTACGGACTCATTAACTTCTTGAAAGAGAGATGCTGTTTTTGCCCCCACGGCACTGAGAATGAGAGGGTAGGCCAAGAGAATAACGCCAAGGAGTCCAACTAATAACCCAATAGAGAGAGCGCGAAGGCTTATGAGAAAGGGCAACTCAAAGGGAAGAATATTGTGGAGTATTTCATTAATAAAGGGAATAACCACAAGAGAGAGTCCAAGCCCAAGAGCAGTTCCCATTGAGGCCAAAAGAAAAGTATGCTTCATAAAGACTTTAAAGACGGCCTTTCGAGTAAGGCCCATGCTTGAATAGATGGCCAAGCTATAGCGCTTACTCGCAAGATGACTGCGATAAAGATAGAAAAGCCCTACACTTGATAAGAAGAGCGCCACTAAACTGACCAGGCCTAAGAAATCAGAAAGATAAGATAGGATACGCCCCACTTGTTCGGAGCTATTTGAGGGGATGCGAACACGGATGGCATTATCATCAATCAGCTCATTTAATGCCGTAATATGATCCTGATTAAGCTCAACTGCCAACTTATAATAGTAATGATGATTAACCGTACTTCCCTTGCGAATAAGATTTGTCTTTTTTAAATCATCACTTCGAATAAATACTTTGGGTGCAAGTGGACCCATATCGAAGGCCTGTCCCGTATCGTCTGTAACCAAGGACTCCACTTCAAATTCAAGATCTCCAAGTTTTAGGGTACGCGTTCCTAGTAACTCTATCACATCGGGGTAGGCCCAAATATGTCCGGGAGCAGGAGGACTTTTAATACTTAGAGGAAATCTCTTTGAAGAGTCTTCATCTAACTCCCAATAACCATAATAAGGAAAAATACTTTCTCCTGAATCGAGCTGTTCAATATCAATGGAGTTTAGAGAAATTAGGCGTGCACCTCTTTCTCCTCGGGCCATACTAAAGAGCCCCAACTCCTTGGTCACCTGCACCTTATCACTTTCTTTACCAAGACTTTTTAAATAGGCGTTCACCTTCTCACTTTGACGATCAGAGAGGGGAAATCGCCCTGATATCTCTAGGTCCGCCCCGAGGAGATTACGGGCCTTAGAATCTAAAACTTCTTGAAATGAAACCTTAAAGTTTTCAATTACAACAAGACCTAGTAGACCGATGGCCATATTGACAAGAAAGAGAAAGGTGAAAACCTTAGCGTACTTGATATCTTTCCAGGCCAAGGCCCAAGTCAATAAAGAAGAATGAGAGCGCTCAACAGACATGACTAAACCTTATCCGTCACATCATGTAGGGCACCATGCTCTAAGCGAAAGACTTTCTCACATCGTTTGGCCAATTGCTGATTATGGGTAACGAGAACTAATGTACTCTTATGTTCACGGACGAGCCCAAAGAGAAGGTCCATAATCTGTACGCCTGTATCCTCATCTAATGAACCAGAGGGCTCATCTGCTAAAATCAGCTCTGGATCGAGAATCATACTTCGGGCAATGGCCACCCTTTGCTTCTCTCCCCCACTAAGTTGGGAGGGGAAGTGATCCATTCGAGGGCCTAGACCTACAGACTCCAGCAATTCGATAGCTCTCTTTGTTGCTACTTTAGCAGAGCTTCCCTGTACCTCTAAAGGTAGGGCCACATTTTCAACAGCGCTTAAATGAGAGAGAAGATGAAATTGTTGAAAGATAATTCCCATATGCTTTCCGCGAAAGAGAGTCATCTCATCTTCACTAAGGGAGGTTAAGTTTTTACCATTGAAGATAATCTCACCTGAGTCCACTTCATCAATACCGGACATCGTACTTAGAAATGTAGACTTACCGCTTCCCGACTGGCCAAGTATAGCGATACTTTGCCCTGCTTGCACTTCGAGATTCAGTCCTTTTAAAATCTCAATTTTTCGCTCGCCTTGAGCATAACTCTTAAAAACATTTGTTGCAGTTAACATGGAGACCTCTAAATTAAGATTTTCTAAGATTGGAGAGAATAAATTTGGCGACTTTCTCTCCCATGAGCTCATGCCCTTTTACATTGGGATGGATTCCGTCTTCTTGATTATATTTTTTTTCACCAGCAACTCCATCGAGAAGAAAGGGCATAGTGGGAACTTGGTATTGCTTTTCTAGATCCAAATACATCTGACGAAAGCTCTGTCCATACTCATCTCCATAATTAGGAGGAGCAAGCATACCGGCCAAAAAGACTTTAATCTTCTTTTGCTGGGCCAACTCAATAACCTGAGCGAGATTCTTCTTAGAGGCCTCAACTTGAATTCCCCTAAGGGCATCATTTCCACCCAAGGCCAAGAATACATAATCGGGACTGGACTTAGAAAACCACTTCAATCGTGATTTTCCTGAAGCAGTGGTCGAGCCGCTCACACTTCCATTTACCACTTCTATCCCCTGTCCCTTTTCTTTTAAAATTTTGGCAGCAATATTGGGGTAACTTAATTTCTTATCAATTCCATATCCCTCGGTTAGGCTATCGCCAAGAAAGAGTATCTTAATAATATCGACATTGCCCTTTGTTTCTTGTGCTAATAACGAGCTAAAGGAGGAGGTAAAGAAAATGAGTGTGATAATAAAGAGTCGTGATTTCATAAGCTCATTATAATCTTTGAATGATTGTCATGACCAGTTGATAAAGCTCGACGCTTTGTCAAAAGCCCGTCAAATCTGATGAATTTGACGCTTAATCTCTTTGAGACTACGTAATAAGTCCTTCTTTTGAATATTTGAATTCTGTGGCCTAAAGCGAAGGCCTTCCCAAGTCTTACAGAATGCTACTATTTCATCTTTTAAGAGTTCATTCTCTGAAAAATACTCTGAAAGCTCAGCACTCATTCTCTGTGGTCCCCACCATATGGGAATTGCTACGCCCTTATCCTCCAAAAGACTTCTTAACTCAGCTAAAGACTTCTCCACTAAATTCAATTGAGGACGCCTTTGGCGATAATAGATAAAGTAAACTAATCCCATAGAAGCAAAGAAAAGAATTATCCCAATTATCCCTAAAAGCTTCAGGTACTTCCCTTTTCCTTTCAGGTTGATAAAGTTGAAGATTTTCTCTTGTTTTTCAAAATCAAAATTGAGAAATTCTCTATTGAGTTCGAAATAGAGCATATCGGCCATTAAAAGAAAGTTCTGATAAAAATCACCTTCATTAAAATTAAGTCCATTCTCTAAGGAAAGTGATTCTAAGTTCTGATCGGCCAAAAAGAAAATATCTGGCCCCAGCCTGATTCGATCGGGACTAATCCACCCCGTAGGATCAGCGCGCTGCCACCCCTTTTCACTTGTCCAGTACTCTATCCAACTATGAGCGTTCTTTCCTTGAATATAGAAGTACTCACCATAGGGATTATACTGTCCCCCTTGAAAGCCCACGACGACCCGTGAAGGAAGTCCCAATCGCCTCAAACTATAGGCCACAATACTTGCATAATGTTCACATAATCCCACTTTCTTATTAAAGAAGAAGTCATCAAGTGGATAATTAGAATCCATTTGTCCCGGAGCTAAGCTATAGCTAAAACTATTTTTTATAAAATGAGATCTGAGTAAATTAAAAAGATCATCGGCTCTTGAGATACCTCGGGCCCTCTTCTTAAGCCAAAGATCAAAGCGAGGACCTAATGACTTGTCACCAAGCTGTGTGTAGGTTCTCACTTCTAAGGCGGATAATTGGTGATTCCCCTTAGAGCTTCGCTGTGTGGAGGATGCGCTATAGCGAATCTTTTGATTGCGATAGGCCACGGTAAAATAAGTATCGGCACCCATTCCCCCCGTATGGGATCTTGAATGGACATCAAAATCCTTTGGTCGATCAAGTAAGAACAAAGGTCCATTAGAGAAGAACTCATACTCAACATCATAATTATAATGGGCCTTATTAGAGCTTTGACTCTCTTTTTCATTCTTTCTTTTCTTATTAGGAGGCAAAAGAATTCTATCCCAATTAAATCCATCTGTTTTGGCGAGAACAGTCCCACGCCAATAGAGATTCGAAGTGGATGGACGTAATTTTTTAAATTGCGCCCTAAAATAGGTGGCCTTACTTTGAATAACCTTAGAGATCTCACCTGGTCTTAGCTGACTAGTGAAGCCTGTCATATTCTCTTGTTTCTTAAGGGTACTTAGAAAAATATTTCCCAGTGGAATCCTTGGGAAAATGAAAAAGAAGGCCAAAGTCAAAGGAAGAGACCAAAGTATAACTTGAGCGAAAACTCTCTTTCTATAGCGTCCAATATTGGGCAGATAATCTTTCTTTTTTGCAAAGTGATGGAATTGATACAAGAGCCAAAAGAGATTTAATACAATAAGAATAAGCACGATAACCATATAGAGGTCATCCACACTGAGGAGATGCCCCACCAGTGAGAGTTGAATAATGAGAGAGAAGATAAAGAGGTCTCTCTTGTTATTGAGTTCAAATGACTTTAATAAGGCCAAGAAGCTGAGAAATGAAACGCCTGCCTCTAGTCCCCAGAGAGTATTAAGACTAAATTTTAGAAATACTAAATAGAGGATTATAAAAGCTATGCGAAAAAACTTCGTGAGATGGATAGATTTTATTTCACAATATAGAGAACAGAGCAAGATTACGACTAAGGAAGAAATCGTAGCAACGTGAAATTGACCTAAGAAAGGAGCTGTACTCACAGCAAATAAAAATAGGGCCCCTTTAAATTGTTCTCTCATTTAATCAATACTCACTTAGTCTCTTCAAACAAATTTCTTCAAACTTCTTTCCCTCGCCCCAAATGGCCTGCTCTCCATCAAGAACAAGAGCAAAGCGAACTCCTTGGCGAGATAATTCCAAAACACGATGACACAGAAAGGAGAGCTGTTCTTCCAATGCAAAGGAGGAAAAGGCACTGCGATCAATTATATATTCTTCAAAGGAAGAGTCATGATAATGCTTGAGATAGAGTTCATGGGTTCGAGAATAGATTTTCCAATCAATACGACGAGTTTCATCCCCTTCACGATAGGGGGAGTGTTCATGGAATTGATTTGTTCCCATTTCAGTTGTTAAGCATTCAGAAGAAGAGGATGCATCTTCCTCCATATGTTGCTCCTTCTTTTGCAGATCTCTCTGCCTAGAAAAGGCCTTAAACTCTCTTTCTGGTTTAATCGGACGAGGATATATATATATCTTTACTTCCTTTTCAAGTGGTTCAAGATACATCCAAGATCTAAAGAGCCCAAAGGGAAAATCAGAAGATACTTTCAATTTAGAAACTCGATATACCCCTCGCTTCAATAATCCATCAAATTTAACCTTTATTTGAGAATGCGCTTCAAAAGAGTTCTTTGCCCTCAGCTCAATATTTGTCAGGGAATCTCCAGGATTTGAGATCGCTTCAAGTAAGACTTCAATATCAATATCAACTCTAGGCTTTCTCCAAGTATTATCAATTAATAAAGTGAACTCATCATCTCTAAAGAGAGTACGCACCTCCCGCTCTCCAGAGCGTTTTAGGCCAGAGAGATTAAAATTAGTGAAGTGAGCACTTACCATAACAATCGAAACAAAGAGGAATGTTCCCGTAATGGCCAAGGAGTGACCGTAAGAGAGGCTCATTAAAAAGAGAATGAAGATAATCAATATAAAATAGAGCCCGAATCGAGTCGGAAGAATAAAAATACGATCATAGCGCTTGTTCAATCTACTTTGTAATTCATATATCTTGTCATGAAGCTTCAGTGTATTCATTATGACTGACAGGATACTTCTTTTATCAGATTCTTTAGTAGGTTATGAATATCTTCAAAAGTCTTATGATGAGCTACTCTATGACCCACAATATAGGGAAAAACAAATTGAATATCTTCTGGCGTCACGTAGTCACGCTCATGAATAATCGCTCTCCCTCTTGAGGCCATCAGGAGATCTTTTCCGGCCCTTGGAGAAAGAAATTCTCCCCCATCGACTTCGCTACGAACTTTCTGAATCAATCTTAGAAGATAATCAAGAAGCTCTTCACTAGTATGAACTTCCCACACCTTCTTATTAAACACTCTTAAATCCTCAAGACTCAAGATACTCCTCAATTCGTCTACTCTTTCACGAATATCTCTTTGCTGAATAATCATCTTTTCATACTTAGGCGATGGCAGCCCAAGAGAGATTCCCATAAAGAAGCGATCAAGCTGAGACTCGGGCAATGGATAAGTTCCCATTTGAGAATAAGGATTTTGAGTGGCCATTATAATGAAAGGATCAGGCATAGAGTACTCCGCTCCATCAACACTAACCTTCTTCTCCTCCATAACTTGCAAGAGAGCACTTTGAGTTTTAGGAGTGGCCCTATTGAGCTCATCGGCCAAAATTAAGTTTCCAAAGAGTGGTCCTTTGTGAAATTCGAATTTTTCAATTTCTCTTTTAAAAATTGGCGTACCAATAATATCCGAAGGAAGAAGATCATTCGTAAATTGGATTCTTGAGACGTCGAAGCTCATCAACTTTCCGAATATATAAACCATTGTTGTCTTACCAACACCTGGAATATCTTCGATAAGTAAATGCCCATGACAGAGAAGTGAAACTGTTGCTAATTCAATCACTTCCTCTTTACCAAGAATGAGTTCATTAACAACGGCCATCGTCTGCGATAATTTATTCATATATCATCCTATTTTCTAGGATTAATGGTAACAAAGATAACGAAATTAGGGTTTAAAAAGTTCTCATACAACAGCAAAACAGACTAACGCTCTCAAGTATGGCGAAAATCCTTGAATCCCATTTTATTCCTAGAGTATAATAAACTAGAATTTTAAATTACTTATAGAGGGAGCTTTAATTATGAAAGCATCAGAATTTATGACAAAAAATGTACTGACCTGCACCACTGACCAAACGGTACAAGATGCAGCAACTTTGATGCTCGAAAACGATTTCAGCGTAGTTCCTGTAGTGAACGCCTCTGGAGAACTTCAAGGTATTATTACAGAATCAGACTTTATTTCCCGTGAAGTTGATATTCCCCACGCTATGGTCTCACTCAAGCACCTCTTTGGTCAGAATTTTAACTCTTCTAATGTAGAAGAAATATACAAAAAATCTAAAGACCTTTCTCTAGATAAAGTCATGACAAAAGATGTAAAGACCGTATCTCCTGATGACTCACTTGATGATGTTGTGGGCTTAATGAGCAAGAAGAATATAAAACGCGTTCCTGTTGTGGAAAATGGAAAGATCGTCGGTATCATTACACGTCGAAATATACTTCAGGCATTTAATGATCTAAAAAACTAAAAGTATGGCCACTCATTGAGTGGCCTTTTTTTATTCAATTTATTTGCTAACCCCTCTGATTGCTCCAGAAATGAGGTTGATAGCAAGAAGCACCAAGAAAACAAAGAATAGAATCTTAGCAATACCAGCCGCTGAACCTGCAACTCCACCGAAGCCGAGCAGTCCCGCAATAATCGCGACGACAAAGAATGTAACAGACCAACTTAACATAAAAAATCTCCTTAGTTATTAACATTAATATTAAGTTAACTTCTTAGATTAAGTTTTCCATCGAGTTAATGATAAGGATCTGTGTAATTTTAAACACAAAAAAGGCCACTTCAAAGAGTGGCCTATCGATATTCTAGCAAGCTATCTAGTGACGCTCTCTAGAGCAAAAAATAGTATCTCGATCAAAATCAAAGAAGCCATTTCCTGCATCAAGTAGACAGAGATCACATTCATAATTCGATGTCCCGCTATGGAGATCACCAGTTACAAGAACATTGGCCATAATGTCACAGCCCTGTCCTGCAGGCATATCTCTATAGATAATCTCACCGATATAATCAACACGCGAAAACTCAGCTTCAATGGCCGCTCTTGTTGCTGCATCCTCGCCCTGCTCAGCAAAAATAGATCCAGAGAGAATGAAGAGAGCTGATAACTTAAGAAGCGTAGAGCTAAACTTATTCATAGTATTTTCCTAGGTAAGAGATTTCTCTCTTTCACTACCATAGGAAAAAGTGGATATTCTAGGAAAAACTCATCTTAATGTGGATTTTACTTAGGTGTATTTATAGAGATTTTAAATACTTATCCATAGATTCAATATTATCTAATAGAGACAAATTTTTTACCTTACGTAAACTCTCCAGCTCCATCGCACTTAAGGCCTTCGATTGATTGAGAAGAATATGTCCACTGCCTTCAAGCTCGCTGATGGCATGACCCACACTCTCAGCATAGCTTCTCATAAAACCTTCTTTTAAAGCTCTTCCCCCATCTTTAGCATCCAAGATTATTAAATTGGCCTTTAAAGAGCGGTATGAATCAAGAAGACTCTCCGAAGGTAAGTTAGGGCCAAGATAGTAGAAGTGAAGATTATAGAAACTACACAAAAGGGCGCCTAAGAGAATTCCAAATTCATTGAAACTTCCCTCTGGTGAACAAAGAAGAACTTTATATGGCCTAGTGGACTTAAGATTATTTCCTCTAAAGAGAATATGACCAATATGAAATTTAATTAATGCTAAAAGAGCATTTTCTTGAGCGATATTAAATTTTCCACTCTCCACTCCCAGCTCAAGTTCCTTCAATAAGGGAGATATAACCTTCAAAGCAAGATCTCTAGGATTAAGAATAAGCTTTAAGCGATTGAACTCTTCTGAAATCGTATCGATTTTATATTCTTCTAACGCAGCAAATAGCGTATTCATTGATTCGTTCAAATTTACAGGGGCACCTGATTTGAGAAATTTATCCTTGGCGACTTCATGGGAAGCAATTCCACCATCAGACTGCTTGCCTAACTTAACGAGTTGACTCTTGAGTTCATCAGTAGGAAGAGATGCGATTTTTCCAATAGAATGACCGAGAGTGCATAACTCACTAAGAAGGCTTAGGCGCTCAATATCGAGATCACTATATTCTCGTCGCCCAGAGTGATTACGTCCTGGGACAACGGCCTGATACCTTTTTTCCCAGGCCCTAATGGTATGAACGCCCACTCCCGAAATTTTAGAAGCAAGTTGAATACTGTAGTGACCTTTATTGTCATTTAAAGCTTTAGAATTTTCTTCTTCTGTCATTTCCATTGCTCAAAACCTCACGTTACTAGTAGGCCCACTCATGGCCTCATTCTAAGTTAGCACATACATGGCATTGTGCCTTTTTAAATGTATAGATTCTGTCTAACTTGGATTGAGCCTAAAGTGAGGCAAAGAGCTGCCAAGAGCTGCTAAGTATCTAAAAATAAATAGAGCTAGCCCCCATATCTCCCCATTCCTTTAAAATTGCGCAGTTAGAATTTGCTTAAAAATGACAATCCCCTAACCTTTGGAAATTTCACTTACGGCCTCTGCCTAATCTCTTAGAAAAGTGGCCACTATTATTGATATTGAAATCAAGACCAAAAACTCCTTATAATGGATCATCTCATGCGGCACGTCAGCTTCCCAATAATGGTCAGAACCATCACTATTATTGGTATTCAATGGATTCCCCCTAAGGTTTTAGGAGAATTAAGAGGATGAACTGCCGCTTCAACTACGCCTATTTAGTTCTGATGCTGAGCTTGCTAGCAACAAGTTGCGCAGGCCCAAGCCATCCTTGGGGAAATTTTGGTGTGGCCCTTCCTTCACAGAAGTTTTCTCCTATTTCTGAAGAACTTGATGAGAATAAGGTGGCCACTATATCTCGAGTCCCCCAACAAGTTTCCCATGCGACTCTAGAATTCTATCCAAAGAAGCAGAACCTAACTGAACTCTCTAGCTTTAGTGTCATCATTGATAATAAGAAACTCATAGAGCGCGATTTTAAATTAAAACTCTTCTATAACCAATATGATGTGACCGAGGAATGGATTAAGAACTCAAAGCTTAGCTATAATAATGAATATACAAAAATGAAGATTGAGTTTAATGGACTTAAACTTCTTCCTGATAAAGATCACGATATTCTTATTCAATTTCAAAATGATCGTTACACTAGGCCTCAGTATTTTCGCTACGAAGAACCACGCTGCTCACTCTCGGCCTACTCACCTTTAGAGAGTATCGCTCCTTTTAATGAAGTATCCCCTAAGCTTAAAGAATCGATTGAAACTATATCAAAAGAGCATGGGGTAAATCCTCATTTTATTGCCGCTCTCATTGCACAGGAATCGGCCTTTAACTCTCGGGCAGTAAGCCACGCCAAGGCCATAGGTCTAACTCAGGTAACCAACCTTGCCCAACCCCATATTCTCGATGAGAAGAGAAGATGGCCTACTAATCAGGCGATTCAAGAATATAGCGTTCCCATTATCAAGACGATGATTCTCTCAGGCGCTATCAATCCAAAGAATGAGTGGCGCTTAAACGAGAGATACTCTATCGAAGGTGGCATTGCTTTTCTCAAGTACTTGGAAGAATATTGGCTCTCTTCGGAGAATCGCAGCCTCATCCAAAAATACTATGGCGACAATATGGAAGTCATTAATGAACTTATTCTCGCTTCTTATAATAGTGGCGCCTATCGCGTGAAGAAGGCCCTAACCAAGCATGGTCGATTCTGGCGTCGTGATGCCGGGGATCTCAATGAGGCGCGAAAGTATGTTAAGAGAGTGAATAGTTATTGTAATCATTTTGATGATGTCTTAGTTCCAAGTTTAGCAACAAACTAGAAGGAGAATTTGCGTGAAAGAAAAACCAATCCTCTTCCCACTTCTTGCCATCTTCTTTTTAGGGGTATCTGTGTCTATTCCCCTACAAATTGCTTTTCTTTATGAACATGACCTCTTGTCATGGAAGGACTGGTCTTCCATTATGATGAAAATAACCCCTTTAAATTATGCAGTCATGATCATCTGTGCAATCAATGCCGCTTTGGCCTATCGAGTATCCAATGCTTTGAAATACTTCATTCCTCTTGGTGTGGTTATAACGGCCATGAATAATTTTGTGGTATCCCTATGGGGAACAGACTATACGCACTTTCAGGCTTCGGCCGCGACACTAGGCTATATTTCAGTGAGCTATAGTTATATTTTTTCTCGTGCTTATGACGCTCTCAAAAACCCTAAGATACAATGGTGGAAGATCCCAACTCGCTATAAACAGAATTTTCCTGTTTGGATTGAGTCTCGAGGAAAAAAGAAAGTTCTCACCACCACTTATGATATTTCCGAGAGTGGAACTTTTCTATCGGCGATGAACCAATACACTAACGGCCTAATGGATGAACTTCATATTGGTGAGCATATCAACCTCTACATCAGCACCAATAGAGGAGATCTCAAGGTTCAAGGTACGGTTGTTCGTAAAGAGTTTCAGTCACGGGGTAACTACCCCCAAGGAATGGGAATTAAGTTCTCCTCTCTAGGACTCTTTGATAACTTGCACTTAAAAGGCTTACTTACAAATCATGGACTCACATAATCGTTAGTCTAACTCTTTTTTATAGTTTTTCTTAGACTAAAACCCTCCCTCTTTCTAGAATGAGCGCAGGGAGAATAACTATGTCAAAGATTTCAAAAGCACTCGTTTGGATGAGAAGAGATTTACGCTTAGATGACCACCGTGCACTGGCACAAGCTTGCCAAGAAGCCGAAGAAGTTCACTTAGTTTTCAACTTTGATCCCACTCTTCTTGATCCTCTTCCCTCTGATGATAGAAGAATCACTTTTATCATGGAATCTCTAACTGATATAGAGAATCAACTCAATAAGTTTGGATCTACTCTATGGATTAGTTATGGAGATCCTATTACAGAAATTCCAAAACTCATAAAGAAATATAAAATCGATCGTCTCTACTATAATCATGACTATGATCCCTATGCCAAGAAAAGAGATAAGGCCGTAGCCGAAGCACTGGAATGTGAGGTCCTTAATTTCAAAGATACAGTTGTTTTTGAAGGTGGTGAAGTTCTCACCAACAAAGGTGAGATTTATAAAGTCTTCACTCCCTACAAGAGAGCATGGTATGAAAAACTCTCCCAGCAAGATCGAGAGGTTCCTCTTTATAAAGTTTCCAAGAAGAAATTTGTTCAAGTAGACAATAATAAAAACTCAATTACCAACACTGACTGGTATAAGAAACTTGGCTTCACTAAAACGGATAATCTATTAAAAGGTGGACAAAAAGCTGCGCAAAAGAAACTTAAGGACTTCGAATCTTTGATTATGGAGTACGAACAAGCAAGAGATTTTCCCACACCTGAAGTTGAAGAAGGAAGGACTTCAAATCTTTCTCCTTATATCCGCCATGGCAACCTCTCTATTCGCGATATGTTTCGCAGCGCCTTTGCAGGAACGACCTCAGGGCATCAGACCTGGGCCAGTGAACTTATTTGGCGTGAGTTCTATATGACCATTCTCGATCAATTCCCCCATGTGGCCAAAAAACCATTTCGTCCCGAGTACGAGGGAATCAAATGGAGGGGTGGCAAGAAAGAATGGGAAGCCTGGAAGAATGGCCAAACGGGCTACCCCCTTGTTGATGCGGCCATGCGCTGCTTAAATGCCACAGGTATGATGCATAATCGCCTTCGTATGGTTGTAGCAAGCTTCCTGTGCAAAACCCTTCTCGTCGATTGGAAAAAAGGAGAGGAGTACTTTGCTCTTAAGTTATTGGATTTTGACTTGGCCGCCAATAATGGTGGGTGGCAGTGGTCATCTTCTACAGGAACTGATGCCCAACCCTATTTTAGGATCTTTAACCCTTACTCCCAATCGGAGAAGTTTGATAAAGAAGGTGACTTCATTAAAAGATGGTGCCCTGAACTTAAAGGATTTCGTGGCAAACTTATCCACGATCCATCTGGCGCCGATATGATCGAGCAATCAGAGGCCGGATGTACATTAGGAGAAGATTATCCTTATCCCGTAGTCCAATATAAGGCCAAACGTGCTGAGGCCCTAGAGATGTATAAGGCCGTTAAATAAAATATAGAGACAATATTCTCCTTGCTTAAAACTGGTCAATCTTTGAAAATAGACTCAAAGTTTCACACCAAAAAGGCACCCATGAAGAATATCCCGTTGAAGAAAGTTTTCATCTTCTCCCTCCCTATTATTGCTGGGCAAATGGGCCAGATGCTCTTTGGAACTGGAGACCTTCTCGTTGCTGGACGCTATTCTCAAGAAGTCGTTTCGGCCCTTGGAGTTTCGGCAACCATTTTCTCCCCTTTTCTCATGCTGGGCCTGGGTCTAACCTTTGCCGTAAGTGCTATCACTTCACGTTTAAAAGGAGAAGGAACAAAAGAGAGTGATATGCTCTTTAACTCATTGGCCATTACAGGACTTGTGGGAATAGTTCTGAGTGTTGCACTCTATTTATTTACGTTTCAATTACACTTCTTCAACTTGATTCCGGAAATTGAAGATAATGTCATCTCTTACTTACAAATCACATCAATCAGCGTTTTGCCCGCACTCCTTTACCAAGTCTATAAAGAGTACCTCCAGGCTTATGGCCATACTTATGTGGCCAATGGTGCGATTCTCTTTTTCAATATTACAAATATTCTCTTAAATATTGTCCTTATGTTCGGCATGGGACCTTTTGAAGAAATGGGAATCAAGGGTGCGGCGATCTCAACTCTAATTACCCGCTCCCTTATGTTTCTCACTCTCTCTATTTTTACTCACCGTAAATTTAAGACCACCTTTCATATAGACTGGACCCGTATAAAAGAAATCGTCTCCCTAGGACTTCCTATTGGTTTAAGCACTTTGTCTGAGGTACTTGTCTTCACAACAGTTACCGTATTGGTTGGAAAGATGAATGTTCTGGCCTCGGCCTCACATAATATTGTACTCAATCTTGGAGGGCTCACCTTTATGGTTCCCTTGGCCATTGCCTCCAGTGCAACAGTCTTTGTCGGTGAGCAGTATGGAAAGAAAGATCACAAGGAACTACTCAACTACTCCCTTGCTTGCATCATCATTGGAACGGGCTTTATGACTTTAACCGCCCTAATCTTCTTCTTATTGCCAGGCCCCCTTCTCAGACTTGCTACCCCTGATCAAAATATTATTAACTATGGATCAGCGCTTCTCTTCTATGTTGCCCTCTTTCAGATTCCAGATGGAATTCAGGTTACCCTTTGGGGCTGCCTTAGAGGAATGGCCACAACCAAAGTCCCTCTCATCATGTGTATCATCATCAATTGGTGTATAGGACTTCCCTTTGGAATGTATCTCGTGAAGTATCATAATATGGAAGCTGCTGGGCTCTGGGCGGGACTTGCACTAGGCCTAACTTTGATGAGTATTGTTCTTGCTGTGATTTTTACGATTCGCTACAGAAAGCTTATTAAGACGGAATCAATGGCCTAAGGAAATAGAGCACCAAGACCTAAGATAATTCCAAGATACATACTCACACTAAGCATATCGCAAAAAGAAGTTACGAGTGGTCCACTGGCAATAGCAGGATCAATCCCCAATTTCTTAAAGCTCATTGGAATTAGCATTCCAAATAGGGCCGCCGTAGACATGGAGAGAACCAAGGTTGATCCCACTCTAATGCCCACCATTGAATCTCCATAAAAGAGCAGAATCATACTAAAGGTTGTTAATCCTGCCATAACTCCCATGATGAGACCGACAGAGAGCTCTCGCATAAGCGGAAGTCTAAATTGTCCAAACTCATTGGCCCCAAGAGCGAATGAACGAGTGATAATCATCGCCGTCTGAGTCCCGACATTTCCGGTAGTATTCATAATCAACGGAACAAACGAGGCAAAGATAATGGCATTGGTTACATTACCTTCAAAGAAAGTAAGGATATAGCCCGTAAGGAAAGAGGCCGAAATTGAAAAGATAAGCCAAGGAAAGCGCCCCATGGCCAGCTTAAATCGATTCGGATTCACATCCCCAATAGACTCATCAGAGGAAACCCCGACATAGGCGAGAATATCTTCACTAACCTCATCTTCAATAACATCTTGAATATCATCGAACATGATTTGACCAAGTAAGATACCATCACTATCAACAACAGGCAGATAAGATAGATCATACTTAGAGAATATCTGGGCCACTTCTTCCTGATCTTCTTCAGGATTTACATAGTGCTTAAGCGGCTTGGTGATTTTTGCGATGGCATCACCCATTTGCGAAAGAATAACATCATCAAGTTGAACCAGACCAATAAGCTTCTTTTCTTCATCCACAACATAGGAGACAACAACTTTACCTAGAACTTTCTTTTGGCGACGAATAGCATCGACTGCTTCCTTAACACTCATCCCCTCTCTAAGGAGACAAACTTCCGTCTGCATAATTGATCCAGCAGACTCTTCAGGATAACTAAGAATTCTATTAATCTGCACCATTTTAGTCAGACGTGGTAGAACTTGGTCTTTCTTATCTTCCGGCAACATCTTTAAAAGATAGGCCGCATCATCAGTTTCAAGATAGTTAAATATCCGAGTTACTTTATCGGTTGATAAAATCTCAATTAACTCGTCAAAGAGACTCTTTTCAAAGAGTGGAAATATTTCAGCAAGTTCTTCTTCATCAAGATTATCTATAACCTTTGGGTAGTGCTCAGAGTCGATAATATAAAAGAGGTCCACGATCTCAAGGGGATCGAGAAAATTTAAATAAGCTTGGACATTTTCGTGATGCCCACTCTCAAAAATCTCTTTTAAATCAATTGCTTTCATTCTTTATAGTTTGTCATCATTTGCCTTAAAAAACCACCGGCAAAGTTCTTTATAATTCATTATAATGATGTAAAAGGAAAGTTTTGAGTAGGCAGTTAAGTATGGAGTTAAGAAATGAAAAGAAAAATTAACTTATCTTTTCAAGGTAAAAATTCAGACTATCTTAACTACTGTCCCTTTCGACTTGGACTAAAGAGAAGTGAATTAGGATTAAGAAAATTACAAGAAAATACAATCCATTTAGATAGAGAAAATACTTTTCAATTCGATCCTCTCTTTATGGACCACTATAGAAAATCTAAAGAGAAAATGAGGTCTCTCTATCCAGATGAAGATTATAAACACAATCTTTCTCAAGAGGAGCTCAAAGTTGCTTTTAACTATATGGGCAAACGCCTTGCCCTTGAATATCCCAAACGTTTTCAATTTTCAGAAAATAAACTTATCCTACTTGAGACAAAAGAATGTTTTAGCTGGGGAGAGCAACACGACTCCTATCGTGATGGTATCGATTTTTTGGCCTTTCATATACAGGAAGATTTCTGCTTTGTTGATGCCAAGACCCTAAAAACAAGGCTTGTTCATCTACTCAGTCCCAATGATTGGACGGCCAAATGGGGAATCGATAAGAATTTTGATGAAATTCATATCCATATCCCCAGAGCAAAGGAAATTGTGAAAAGACCTGAGCAAGTTTTCAATCGTATTTTTAAAAGTGGCCTACGCTATGAAAGATTAGGGGCCATGACTCTAACCAGCTATCCCTACTTATTACGCCACCCCGATCACAAGGAAACCTTTATAAAAGAGGAGACCCCTTACTTCTATTTTCGATTTGAAAGACAAACCCTTGCGGCCATAGAAGGAAGTGATCTTCTACTCTTTACGATTAGGCCATACCTTATGGACTTCACCAAAGAGATTAAGAATCAAATCGATCCAAGCGAGCTTCGAGAAGTCCTATCGGGAGTTCATCAAAGCCGCTACACATGGTTCTTTAAAGATAATGAAGAGTATTTTAAAAATTATCTATCTACGACGTAGAGAAGATACTTGATATAATTCTCTCGGTCATTCATTGCGGCCATAACATGATCGGGCCCTTGAATACCTAAATCGAGGAGGTTCACCCTTAACCCTGTATCCCAAAATCCTTGATTCACAGTTTGATCAAGTTCATCCAAGGTTACACCATGAGTACAGCTTCCAATGGCCAAAAGAGTTCCAGGGCGACATACCTTAGCAATGGCCTTATGAAGCTTAGTATAGCCTCCTAGGGCCTTTGATTTATTCTTTAGAGACTTAGAAAATGCAGGAGGATCACTAATGACAAGATCAAATTTCTCACCTTCTTGCCCTTTAAGCTTTAGCCAATCAAAGACATCGGACCTATAAAACTGCCCACGACCAACAAACTTATTTAAGCTTAAATTTTTATCAATCGTTTCACTAAAGTTGCCTTGATCAACAAAGCTCATATTAAGTTTTCCCTCGGCCGTTGCGGCGAGAGCATTTAAGCCCCATGAACCGCTATAACAGAAGAGATCGACTCCAGTCTCAAGCGCGCCTTTGTAGTTTTCAATCCATTGTCTTAACTTCAATCGATTAATTCTGTGATCGTAGTAGTGACCAATTTTCTGCATCACTTCTTTTTTTACATGATACTTGATACCACTTTCTGAAACTTCTATATCGGGAATTTCTTCTTTTGTATGCTGAGGAAGCCCCTCTACCTTACGGTAGTCTTCTTGGTCCATAAAGATGACTTTCTTATCACCTAGTTTCTTTTGTAGATAGTTGCGAATCGTATCTCTATAGATATCCATTCCCGCAGTATTAATTTGTAAGAGCGCACAATTAATATACTCATCACAAATGACTCCCGGTAGACCATCAACAGCACCGTATATAAGGCGACTGCCTTCATCTAAGAATTTGAAGCGAGCACGTTTTTGAAGTGCGTGATCAATGGAGGATTGTATGTAGTTCTCTGGAGTAAAATTTTTTAAAGACTTAAGATCAGGAAAAGCTTTTAAAGCTCTCAAACAAGGACCTTGTTGCACAAGAGGATTCGCCATGGCCAAAAGAGCAGGAGTATCATTTTTTCCCTCAACAACTAAAACCCATTCCCCAGGTGTTCGTCCCAGTAATCCATCTTCTACTTCTCTTTCATAAAATTCATCACGATAGAGAAATGAACGTCCACCTTTCTTCGCTTTAATACTAACGGTTCGCAACTTGTACTCCTAAATAGATTAAATTATTCTATTGAATTATACCTTCATCAAATAACAGGTTCAATTACTATGTCTGACTGGAATATAATACGCTCGCAATATCCTGTAACCAAAAATGGTATTTACCTCAAGAGTGCCTCTATTGGAGGCATGAATAACCAGGTTCTTGATGAAATCATCAAATGGGAAACCAGTATTGCTCATCAAGGGGCAATAAATGAAATGAGATTTGGTGATCTCGTCTTTCAGGCCAGAGACTGTGCAGCCGAAATTCTCAAGTGTGAGCCTCAACAGATAAGCTTAACTGAAAATACTTCCCACAACTTCAATCTCGTGGCAATGATGCTCAAAGAAGAGTTTCCACAGGGAGCAGAAATTGTGGCCCCGGCCGATGAATTTCCCAGCAGTATACTTCCCTTCTACCATCATGGGCACAAGCTTATTCAAGTTCCTTCCCAAAATGGTATTTTCACTATAGGTGATCTACTTGATGCCACCACAGAGAATACGAAGGCCGTCGTCTGCTCCCATATTCAATTTTCCTCAGGACTGAGAACAGATATCTATAAATTATCAGCTGAACTCAAAGCACGTGGAATAGGATTTATTTTAAATGCCACTCAATCTATAGGGGCTTTTCCCATTGACTTGTCCCAGCTTGAGCTTATGGCCATGAGTGCAACTTGCCATAAATGGCTTGGGGCCGGGATGGGCCGGGCCCTATTCTACCTCTCTTCAAAATTTATAGAAACCCATCGCCCACCAATATTGGGTTGGTGCTCGGTGGCCGAGCCCTTTGAAATGAAGAATGATCCAGGGGTGGCCAGAAGCGACGTTGGAGCCTATCAACTGGGCACACTTCCATTTAGTGCATTGGCGGGAGTGAAAAAGGCATTAGAGATTAATCGTGAGATAGGATCTGAAAATATTGCAAAAAGAATTCTAAGTCTTTCTTCTTATTTAAGATCACAACTTGAAGATCTTGGGTATCCTATTCTTGGGGATGCTAACCCAAAGAGATCCAGTGGAACTCTAACTTTTAAAACAAATCTTCCTTCTGAAGACATAGTAGCAAAATTGGAAGAGAGGTCTATCTACGTCAATAATAGAAGAGGCCTCATAAGGGCCTCTGTCCATTTCTATAATAATGAAACCGATATCGATGAATTAATAAGCGCTCTAAGAGAAATAGATTAGCTCTCATTAAAGCGAAGACGATAACCTACCCCACGCACGGTCTCGATTAATTCATCATAGAGTTTTTGACGAATCTGAAGCACATGAGTGTCCACTGTTCTTGTCGAAGGATAGTTTTCATAGCCCCAAACCTTATTGAGGATTTCTTCACGGCTAAAGGCGCGATTTGGAGATTCGGCCAAGAGAACAAGAAAATCGAATTCCATCTTTGTGAACTCTTTCAACTCACCTTTGAAAGTAATCTCTCTGCGGCCAAGGTCAATATTTAAATCTCCGAGGGTAATCACTTCTTGAGGGCCAGCGGCAACCTCGCCCTTTTCACTTTGATGGCGTAATTGGACACGAATTCTTGCGGCCAACTCTCTAGGCTCAAAGGGTTTAGTAAGGTAGTCATCGGCACCACTTTCAAGTCCTACCACTTTATCAATAACTTCAGTACGGGCCGTAAGCATAATAACGGGTCCGTTATGGCCTTTTCCTCTAATCTCTCTAAGAAAGTCTATACCTTGTCCATCAGGGAGCATCCAATCAAGAATAACAAGCTCATAGTCTTTAAGTTCTAGCTCGCGAGCACGTCCAAGGTTTGGAGCGAGCTCAACATTATGTCCCTCATCTCTTAAGAAGCTCTTAAGAGTTGCCCCTAGATTTTCATCATCTTCGATCACAAGTATTTTTGCGCTCATTCTATCCCCTTATACCCTTAGTATGTCCATTACCGTTCAATGGTATGGCCAGCGTGAAAACAGTTGGATTTAACTCTAAGGTTAAATCGATTCCCATTTCACGACAAACCTTCTTTACTATATTCATACCGAGACCGGTACCACTACTTTTATTACCCTTAATAAATTCTTGAGTCATGATTCCCAGACTTTCAAATTGGCACTGCCCACAATCTTGAACTTTAAAGAGAAGTTTATTCTTCTCTTTCCTCAGAGAAATCTTTACAGGAAACTCTCCATGAGTGGCCGCATTCTCAACAATATTTTTCATACAGATCCCCAGCCAGTAGGCATCCTGTGTAAGCTCCATATCATTTTCGAGAGGAATCCATTCAATTTGTCCCTCATGAGCATCCATAAAGGGCGCAATTATATCTTCTACAAAATCATTTACCGAAGGGACCAACTCATAGTTAAGTTCCAGCAGGCGATGATTCTGTTGGGCCTTGAGGTAATTGCGAGACGTATCCGTAAGCCTTCTCAAGCGATGAACTTCACTAGACATTCGCAGATAGACCTCCTCAAGATCCGCATCAAAGAGTTCATACTTGCGCCCCATTTTTTCAAGCAATAGGGTTAAACTTGTAATCGGTGTTCTAAACTCGTGAGTTAATACCCTAAGGGCCAAGCGTCTTTTCTCATCTTCTAAGCGCTGGGCCTTAAGTTTAACGAGAAGCAGCCTCACAACAACAAGAATAATGATGATCAGACCAAAGAAGAGAACAATCGTCGAGTCATTAGCGAGCTTGAAGATATGCTTAATATTATAATCCCAGCAAAGGCCACCATCGCGATAGAAACAATTTCTTCCCCGTTTATAATTATTCAAAATAAAGGGACTATTATCCTTCAGAAAATCTTCAAGATCATTGCGATCATAAATTCGATATTCAAGAATATTAAAGATCTTTGGATAGGTAAGTCTTGCAAAGAGATACTGTCTGCTCAGAATCGTTCCCTTCCCCCTAATAAGGTCATTAAGGGCCTGGTCACCGACGGCCTGAAGAATTTCAAAAATTCCTCGCAACTCTCCAAACTCTCTTTTTAAATTCTTAAGCTCACTCACATGAAAGAAAGGAAGATGGGCCATCACCCACGAACGTCCATTATACTCTCCCTTACCTAAGCGATAGGCCAGATAAGCAAAACTTTGACCAGAGGGATGAATAAAAGGATCAGAGATAAAGAATTCTCGAGGCAAAACCGCACGCCTACCACAACGAAACTCTTCCCAAATCCAAACCTTATTAAAGTTGTTCTGGGTTAAGAGATCAGAAAATGGAACATCACACTGCTTATTCGTTCCAAAACGATTATTCTCTTCTAAAACATTTCTTTGATTGAAGGTGAAGCGTGGATCAAGAAGTTGAAATTGATTCTCACTAAAGTATAAACTATTGAAGTTGATAATATAGCGTGGCTCAACTTCTCTTTGAAAATCCTGCTTTACTTGATCAATCCTTAGAATATCTGAGGGCGTCGCTTGATAGGTTCCCTGCAAAAAGAGAGCGATATAGCCTGTTGAAAACGCCATCGCTACCGCAGTGAAAATCAAGATGATATAGAGCCTCATTAACTATTGAATCCTTTTGCCCTGAAACTCTCTTGAATTTCTATTTAGGCGACCATTTTAATATACGAGAAGTATTGTAAACATCAGTGGGCCAGATGTTAACTTTTTGGCAAATTTTAAACGAAATTAAGCTCTAAAGCTCCACAACAGGGCCATTTGTCTTGCCCTATGCCTTGAAACTTAAAAGATTCTATTAGATAACGAGATCTCATCTATTATGCATATATCATATATATAAGAGGAGCCCCCATGTCTGACACACCTTCCCATTACATTCTTGGAATTGACCTAGAAGGAATGAATCGCGACCTTCAATTCACAGGAGTGGACGTTAAAACGGATCGTGTCACCGAAATTGGGGCCGTCCTCTGGGATTGGAATGCTGGCCAACCTGTTAAGATTCTCAGTGAACTCATCAATGAAGTCGATCATCTTCCTATCTCTGAAGAGGTTGAGGCCATTACAGGAATTACGGACCAACTCCTTGATGACTGGGGAGCAAAGGGGCAAGAAATCCATTTAGTACTGGAGCAATTAAAGGGACTGATGGAAAAGGCCGACTATCTCATGGCCCATAACGGACCTGGCTATGATATCCCAATGCTAAGAGCAATGTTCTCTCGCTATGGATTAGAAATGCCAGAGAAGACTTGGATTGATACCATGACAGATATTGAGTTTCCTAAGACGATGACAGGAAGATCCATGGCCCTTCTTGAGCACTCCCACGGCTTCATCAACCCCTTCCCTCACCGTGCAGTTACCGATGTTCTCTCTATGTTGAAGATTGCTCGTGAATATTCCATCACCCGTATTATAAAGTTAGCAGAGAGTCCGAAGGTTACTCTTGTCGCCTCCCTTAAAGCTCCTAATTGGAAAGACCCGGTTGCAGTAAGTGAATTCAATGCTGTAAAAAATAAGGTGGCCAAGGCACGCTTTAAATGGAATCCAAGTAAGAAGATTTGGACCAAAGAAATTCACAAAGTTCTTATCGATGAGGGAAAAATCAACTTCGACTTTGAATGGTTTATTCAAGAGTAAGACTCTCTATAAATTCAATTAAGCTCTCTGCTAAGGCGCGACAATCGACCTTAGCAGGAATGTGAATAAAACAGGCCTTGGATTTTGTTTTCATGCAACTGTTAAGAACTTTATAAAAGGTAGCATTACAAACATAAGTGCCTGCAGTGAAACTCAGCTGTGACTCAATTCCTTTTTTCTTTAAAAAGTCAGTCAACTCTTCAACAGGAAAAGTAGCAAAGAGAGCATTGGCCCCATCTTCAATGAGCTTCTCCCCTTGCTCAAAAGTTCGCCCTTCATTATCAGGTCGACCTGGACAGTAGCACCAATTGAGCGCAACTTTCTCTGGTGTAACCATAGTGCGACTTCCTGCAAGTCCAAGTAGTATAATCACACAATATTTCTCAAGGGAAACCGCTGCCAAGCTCTCATCAAGCTTAGAAAACTCAACAGGTAACTCGATATGGTCACACCTATCAGAGATCTCATCCATTAAGGCCGCAACCTTTAGAGATGGATTTTCGAGATGATCTAAAAAAGGCCCATATCCGGTTACAAGTATTCTTTGATTACTAAAATTTGAACTTTTCTTATCCATGTCCATATTTTGAGGCGTTTTCACTTCTAGGTCAAACCATAAACACCTGTAATTATGTAGGGATACTAAAGTAATCTATCCTATTTACCGAGAAGACTATTTAGGTAAAGGACTATTTTTATTAAATTTTTAGTTTTAATTAAAGAGAGCTCTATGAGTCATATGCAGACAAAAGCTCCATTCACTTCAATGCTGGCCCTACTTTTAGGGACTTTCTTGGCCATGACGACTTTCTCTAGTTGTGCCCCAAAGTCTGCAAAAGTAACCACAGGAATCGGCATTGTCTCTTCAATGTCTTTTATTAACTCCTCAGGAGGAACTCTCGTTGCCGGTCAACATAATGATGGCTGGTCTTTTAGCCGCTACTTTCCAGCTGGTGAAAATATTGTGGTTGAAATGGAACTCGGGATTTGGAATCTTGCAGTAGTAACCTACTCTGGCACAGATGCGGCCAGTAGTGCGACAACAGAATGTGCAAGTGGTGAGTTCAGAGTTAGTGACTCTGGGGAAGATGTAAATATCAAAGTTAGCGCTGCTAATTGTGCAAAGGCCGGAGTCAACAAAATAAGAATGAGAGCCTGTACTGAGGATTCATTTGAAAGTTCAGGAACATCAACGGCCATGTTCTGTGTTCCTGATGGAGCAACATCAGGTGGCGACTCTCTTGGCCTAAGATCTTATAAGGTGGCCTACCTCTCTCAAGAGAACTCAAAACCATTAGAGCAAGCTCCTGCTTTCTCAAGCTGTATAAATGAGGCCAATCTTGAAGATGGTGAAATGATGCTCTTTACTGGAGAAAATTCAGTTATTAAAAATGTTCCCTTGGCCTTCTACTTCTACCCAAGTACCGACTGTAGTGGAAATGGAAGAATTTTCAGAACAAAGCCTAACCTAATAGACCAAGAAAATAAGAGTCTGCTTAAGACGGCCTACCTCTATAGTGTTGCCAATACAAAGATGGTTTTTGTAAATGCTGATAGTGCCGTTCTCAATATCCCTGAGCCCGCAAATAATGCTCCCGTTATTCTAAGTCAGAAAGATCATATTCTAGCTAAAAGAAATACTCTCATTAATTTCACTGCTTCAGATCACTTCTCAGATCTTGAATATGACACCATTACATACTCCTGTTTCTTTGATAAAAAGATTGATGGCAAAGTCAATATTCTATTAGAAGACCCTTGTAGTTTAATGTCAGCTTCAGACGGATCATTTAGCTTCAATTCCTCCACGGGAGAATTTAACTGGTCGATCGGAACAAATGCCGCAGACTCTTATGAATTTAAAATCGTGGCCTATGATGGCGACTTGAGAAGCCATATTCAATTTATTGTTAACACCATGGATTCTTCGACTGCCAATAATCCAGACACAGATTCACTAGAAGTATGGCTAGAGCCAAAATCTTCCTATCTCTATAGCGATATCAAAGGATCAACCCATGCACTACAGGGTGATAATATTGCTGCTTGGAGAAATAAGGCGGTAAAAGGTAGTGAAAAACCACTCGTTGCAAGAACACCTTATGGTAATGGACCGGTTTTTCAAATTGAAAATAATATTAGTGCAGCACCTGGAACTGCTGCGTATAGTGCTTATTTTGATGCACAACCCACACTGGGATTTAGAGCATCTTCAAATACTGCACTGGCCCTGCACGGTGGTGACTATGACCAAGGTGATCGTATGACCATTATGGTTTACTTCACAAGAAATACTAAGAGTGTAAGTAATCTCAATAATATCTTCTCTAAGGCCAATTCAGGAGAGCCCGGTGTTAGCTTTGAGGGACGACTGACTAAACTGCAAACCCCCGAAGTTCTCCACTCTTCCATTGTCGGAGGTCAAAATGTTGAGGCCAGTTCAAACCCTGTTGAAAACTCGAGGGTATGCCTTTCTTATACGATTAACTTAGATAATCTTGAAGGTAATCTCTACCTAGGTACGCAGTCCTTGCCCACCCAATATATAAGCACACTCAATAGCTTAGATTTTAAATCATCTACAGAACCACTTATTATAGGAAATAAACTCATTGAAGACGGGACAAGAGGACTCGACGGGAATATTGCCGAAGTTCTTATCTGGAGTAAGGAGCTTTCTGAAACTCAGATCCAAACTGAATGTACACGGCTTGAAGATCTTTACAGTCTATAAAAAAAGCTCCATTTCTGGAGCTTTTCTCATTCATCAATTTTAACTTTTAATCTTACTGCTGAGTGTTGAGAAGTAGTCTCTCAGCATCAATACGACCTGAGCGAGTGTACTTATCGAGTTGACCATTTCTAACGGCCGTGGCCTCTACTCTTTCTCTCACTTCTAGTGGAGTTAGGTTTGGATTTTCAGCAAGGAGAAGTCCAATAGCTCCTGAAGCAAGTGGTGCGGCCATAGAAGTCCCACTCATTTTCTGATAGCGGTTACCTGGAACAGTAGATAGGATATTTGATCCTGGTGCAAATACATGAACTTTTTCATCACCGTAGTTTGAAAAGCTTGAGCGCTTACCAGCACCTTCCATTGCTCCAACCGAGATTACATTATCAATATCATAGTTAGCTGGGTAAGAATCTCTAGTATCGTTATCAGCTCTTGAGTTACCAGCAGCAGCTACGAATACAATTCCTGCATCATTAGCAGCTTGAATCGCATCTTTAAGGGCCTGAGAGAACTCTCCTCCACCCCAAGAGTTACTCATGAGATGAACTCCTGCTTTAATAGCATATTCAATTGATTCGATAGCATCTTCACTCTCTCCAGAACCACTATCTGAAAGAAACTTAATCCCTACCAATTCAACATCATTCATTACCCCACGAACTCCACTTCTATCGTGCTTGGCACCAATATTACCAGCACAGTGAGTTCCGTGACCATGTCCATCAGATGGATCACCGTCATTATTAGCAAAATCATATCCATGGATATCATCTACATAACCATTGCCATCATCATCTACACCTTCAATTCCATTGGCCTCAAGTTCATTAGTCCACATATTGGCCTTGAGATCTTGGTGAGTGAAATCTACACCTGTATCAATGACAGCGATTCTAACTGTGCGGCTACCTTTTGAGATGGCCCATGCACCTTCAGCATTTACATCCTCACCCGCTTTACCACGTGAGAACCAACCACCAGAGTTCTTACCAGTGTTCTTAAGTCCCCACTGATCAGAATATTTAGCATCACTAATCGTTTCTTTATTGATCGCTACTGGAGAAATCGTATAAGTCTGACTTTTTTCGATATACTCAATATTAGGATCGCTTGATAAAACACTCATAGACTTCTGACTTAACTCTTCTGTTTTAAGAGAATAGAATTTTCCAAAAGATGCATTAAGTTCTTTTACGTCATTCACACTTTTCATACTGAAAAGTGAAACTGACTTAGGGTTAGCCCCTTTTTTTAATTTAACGATGTACTTTGTAGGTGCTGCATAAACAGTTGTACAAGTAAGGAGTGTCGCTCCCAAAATTAGATTTTTCATATTCATCTTCCTTGATGCATGTTAATATTGCCGTTAATGTATTTTGTCGTCTGCCGAAGTTATTAGGCAAATATTTCCTTCAGATGTAAGACGATAATACATTACAGAAAAACTCAACTAATCTTTCTATTTAAGATTATGCCCAAGGAAGCCACTAATTGGACAACTTAGAAAACCCAACACCCCAGACAAATAAAGCTGAAAACGAAAAAGTAATGAAAGGAACAAAGAAAGAAAATCCTCTTTTCAACCTCCTCTTCAATATTCTAATTCCATTTCTTATCATGACCAAACTCTCCAAGCCCGAATATCTAGGACAGGTCTATGGTCTTATTACAGCATTGGCCTTTCCTTTTCTCTATGGAATCTACGACCTCATAGGGGCCAGTAAAGTAAATTATGTATCTCTACTAGGATTACTCAGTATTCTTCTGACAGGTGGAATTGGTCTACTAGAGCTTGATAAGACTTGGATGATAGCAAAGGAGACATCAATCCCTCTTCTTATTGGAATCTTTGTTTTTGCTACAGAGAGAACATCAAAGCCCCTTGTTAAGAATTTAATTGGACAAGTTATTGACCTTGATAAGATTGCTTCTGCCTACAAAGAAAAAGGTAAAGAGGGTGAATTCAAAACTCGACTTACTCGATCATCTTATATGCTAGGTGCAACCTTCTTTATCTCAGCACTACTTAACTTTATTCTTGCGGTTGTCGTCCTTAAAGGACAACCCGGAACCACTGAGTTTGTTGAGTCCATTGGAAGAATGACTTTCCTTTCCTATCCAGTTATTGCTGTTCCCAGCATGGTTATGGTCGGCTTTATTTTCTGGTACCTATTTAAGAATCTTGAGAAAGAAGTTGGATTGGATTTTGAAAGTGTAATG
>JBLWXW010000006.1:132633-147052 GCA_048267265.1 Bacteriovoracaceae bacterium | reverse complement strand
GATAAAGAAGGATCGGACCTTGAGATTCAAAGTCGCTTTAATGCGGCCTTTGATCGCGCCAAGTTTTTCTCAAAAGTATTAGAGCATGGGGCCGTAAAGATTGATTTAGGAAGAGCAAGGGTCTTTGTTAGTGATAGGGAAGTCGATTGTACTTCTATTGAATATCGCATACTTTGTAATCTTCTGATTTCTTTGAAGGAGATGACCTACGTTCCAAAGAGTATCTTTATAGAAAATGTATGGGGAGATATATTCGTTGAAGATAAAACTATATCTACCCACCTCTCAAACTTAAATAAGAAATTATCCACTCACGGTGTGAGGGTTAAAACCAAGAGATTTAAGGGACTCTTTATTCAATCTTTATAAGTCGTTTTGTGAGCTCGCTCTCGGTATAAAGGAAGCTTAATCAATACACTAAAAGGAGAGGAGTTTGAAAATTCGATCTCTCCATTAAGAGTATCAATAGTATCAAGAGCAATTCTTAAGCCTAGCCCATATCCTTTCTCATTAGAGGTACCAAGCTTAGAAGTTATGGTTTCTCCATTTCTTATTCTTTCAATAGTGTCTGGATCGATTCCTGTACCTTGATCGGTGACCTTAATCGATCCATATTGATCACAGCTATCAAAATCTATATTTATCTTACTGTTCATTGGAGAATATTTAATAGCATTAGATACAATATTATTGATGATATGGTTGATAAACTGTTCGTAGTGGCCCCAGCAAATAGGTGGCGAAAGTTGATTAAAGTGAATCGCTATATTCTTCTTTTCAATAGCATAGTCAAATGTTTCGAGAATATGGCCTTTGATATCACTTAGTTTAAAAGCGCTATATTTATCTCTACTTGCATATTCATTCTTTGAGGCCATTTCTTTAGCGCCATTTAGAATTTGCTTAATATAGGATATATGAAGCTCAACAGATTCAAATTTCTTTCTTTTAAAGCAAGCCTCTAATGCAAATAGAGGATTCTTAATATCATGCATGATGAGATTGAAGAGCTGTTCATTCCTATTTGCAAGAATAGAGTTTTGTATGATTAAGTTTTGAAGTGATTTTGCGTAATAGACAAAGGTTGTATACAGGATAAAGGGAGCAAAGAAGAGGTTAGACCTCATAATCGTATTCGTAACTTCTTGACTCCACTCCGAGAATTGATTTGGATTAATTTGAAAATAACTGAAGGAATATATGGAGCAAATAACGGATGCTAGGCTAACGAAAGCTCCATTCTTTTGGCCTAAGAGATTTACATATACGACAGGTGAAAGGGCCAACCAAAGAATTGTTGGGTTCGTTGCAGCTCCAGCGGTAATATAGACCCCTTGAAGTAAAATAAAGAAAGTTACCGCGATTAAATAAAGCAGTACCTCTTCAGTAATTAACTTCCATTTAAAAAGGTTAACAAGTATGAGAACAGAGGTTATGGCGTATAAGATTAATGCCGAGGTTAAAGGGAGGCCAAGAGAGTAACAATAGAAAAACTGAAAAATACCGAGATAGAGATAAATTATGATCAGTCCAACTTTTGTAATCAGATTTTTATTGTCAGTAGGACCAAGTAAGAATTCTGTTAACTTCGTATGAAGGGAAAACAAGTCCAAATAAAAAAAAGATTTCACAATATTAAACCTAGACTTATTTAAGCGTGAAAAAAATGGATAGCATTGAGAAGAAAATACCTAAGGCCTTCATAGAATTTAGAGGTATTTTCTCAACCATCACATCCCAGAAAATAGAGGTGAGCATCTGACCTGTAACAATGAGAACCGTCACTTTAACAGCTCCAATCTTAGAGATTCCAAAGGGGATACCAGTAATGATAATAAAACCACAAATTGATGGAATGATATACCACCACTTGAAGCCAACACTAGAGGTCTTTAGTTTAAATAACTCACTAACACTCTCAGGTGATTTAGATGCTAGAAAGTAAAGGAAGATTGAGTAAAGAACGACAAGTGTATTTCCAATAAAGAGGGCCATCGTTAGACCCATATTTTGTGACATGGTCTTATTAAGTCCACCTTGAATAATTCCTGCTGCACCTACGGCCAATGGAATAATATAGGTCAAATTCATCTGCGACTTCCTTTTTTATTTCCAGGTCCTCTTCCTTTCTTCGAACTTGGTATGATAACGCCACCTTTTTGATAGAGAATACCTTTGAGGTAGTCTCCCTCTGGAAAACCATCTAGGGAGCGAATATCTTCACTTGGAGTTATACTTTTAACTTTGCGAACTCTGGCCTTCTGGGCATATCCATTCATTGTGACTTCAAATTTTTGCTTACTAACACTATGAGTATTTATAAAGAGAAGGGCTTGACCTTCTTCGTTGAGAAGCTGGCTAAAGAGGGGAAATAAACGTTCATAGTTCTTTAGAGAGGTTGTTGTTTTCTTTCCATCACTACTAAAACTTGGAGGGTCACAAACAATAAAATCAAATCTTTCACCATCTTCAACCAGTTGATTTAATGACTGGAATACATCTCCAACTTTAAAGTCGAAGTCGCTCATATTGTAGTCATTAATCTCAATATTCTCTTTTAGCCAATCCATATACTTTGCAGATAGATCAACACTGGTTACAGAGCTTGCACCACGGGAGTAGGGAAATAGTGACCAGGCTCCTGTGTAACTATAGAGATTAAGAACTTTCTTGCCTTCAAGCTGATGCGAGAAGCGCTTTCGTATCGAGGCCATATCGGGATATATTCCTAAATCGTGACCTTGATTAAGTTTTATAAGATATTGAGTATCAAACTCCCTGATTGTAATTTGCTCAGGAAGCTTTCCCCATAGAGGAGACATTTTAGATTGGGCCTCTGTTTCCCGATCTTGCCAAGCGATCCAAGAAATATCGAGCTGCAACTCAACACAAATATGATCTCTTATCATTGGAATAATTTCTTTTTGAAACTTCTTCCAAAGCTTTGAATAACTTTGAATAAGAATCCCATCTCCAAGCTTTAAAATCATGAGTCCTGAGAGACGATCAGCTTCTCCAACACTAAGGAAAATATCTTCTCTTTGTTGAAAGAGCTCTTGTCTCTTGTTAAAGGCATTAAATAATCTATTTTGAAGATCAGTAGAAAATTGTTCATGATCAATATGACCTGAGCACCAAAAGCGTGCTTTTATTTTTGGGTGGGCCGTATCATTAAGTAGAGTGAATTGCTTTCCACTTTTCTTATCCGTCGTCCACAGAAGGCGATCTTTTGCTCTAAACTTCTCTGTAAAGTTATCCTTAATGATCCACGGGTGTCCGCTAGACAAATGTCTATAAGAAGCCGGATGGAGTTCTACTTCGGTTATTTCGGGCTGAGATGAATTTTTCATAGGCAACGTGATGTTCTTTTAATGAAGGTTTCTGCGGGGAGCTTCTTCAGAAGTGTCTTCACCTTCTCTTTTTAGGATTTCTTCAAGAGTATCTTCCATTCTCATTATGAGCTCATTAGTAAGTTGGAAGGGGTCATTATAATTATAAACTCCGAGAGACTCCAGTAAATCCCTCTCTTCACGAGTGAGCGGGGAGTAAGGATCGAGATCCTCACACAATTGTCTCAGAAGTTGCGCCCTTGATTTCAATTGAGAAATATCAAGTTGATTCAGTGTGTTGTGTTGTTGCATTTCTCTATACTCGCTTATTGAGTTCGCCACGTCAAACTTAAAGATGCTTTTAAGCTAATAGGAATTCTCATGACTTACATCCTTACGATCGCACTTTTTCTTCTCTGTTTATTTCTCTATTTTATTCCTTCTGGATATATTCTAATGGCCTATGAAAAAACAGAGTCACAACTTAAGAATTTATCTCTGATTTATAGGGGTGAGGGTCTCTTAGAGTGGCTAGATAACTTTGGTCTTGGCTCATATGGTCACGATCTTGGAGAAAAACTTCCAGCTAAAACAGTATATAAAGAGTTTGGAGAGCATATCCACAAGGTTTGGAATAGTGTTCAGAAGCGAGGAGGAGAGCTGGCCTCGCCATTAAAAGCAATTCGATTATCCATTCGCCAAGATCTTAAGCGCACCAGAAGGGAGAAGAGTTTACTTCAGTCGGCAACCATTCAGGTTTTCTTTATGGTGGCCCTAGTCTGGATTTTCTTGGTTGCCTTTCACTTTGTAGCTAATGGTGCACTCAGGCGAGGATTTTTCATTATAGTTTTACTGTGGCAAGGGGCTGGGGTCCTTGGCTACTTCATTTGGCTAAGGCGTTATAAGAAGAAGTTTTTGGGGCCTCTAGACGAACTGCTTAAAAATCTTCTCGACATGCATTTCATGTTTTATCGCGGAGCCTTAACAGATGCTTATTTACCGACAGAGTTTGTATTCAAGGGACGTGATAAATCCCTTTTTCTTAGAATGGAGAGGACTTTAGAAGGATGGAGAAAGAGAGGTCGCGGGGAATTAGCTCAGGTTGATGAGCTCTTTGAGGACTTTTCTGCACTTGCTGAAGATAAGGCCGAAAACTTTATGGCCAAGCTTAAAGTGAGTGTATTCACTTGGTCACTTCTATTTGTTTTGCCTCCGCTATTTAGCTCCTCTCTTGTGGGGCTTGGAAGCTTGTCCATGCTCTAGCTGTAAGATCTGAAAGGATTGGAAATCTAGGCTTAAGAGAGTATAGTCAATGCCAAATCACTAATGAAAAAAGGATAAGGTATATGGCCAAGAATGACAGACCTGCCAATGAAAAGCAGATCATCTACTCAATGCATAAAGTAGGTAAAGTATATAAGCAAAAACATGTACTCAAAGATATTAGTCTCTCTTACTTCTATGGAGCAAAGATCGGTGTTCTCGGTCTTAACGGTGCAGGTAAGTCGACTTTGCTTCGTATTATGGCCGGACTCGATGAAGATCACCTAGGAGAAACAACAAAGTCCAAAGGTTATACAACGGGTTACCTAGAACAAGAACCTACTCTTGATCCTGATAAAACAGTTCGCGAGATCGTATCTGAAGGTGTTCAATCAATAATGGATGACCTTAAAGAGTTCGAAGATATCTCAATGAAGTTTTCCGATCCTATGAGTGATGATGAAATGAATGCACTCTTAGAAAAGCAAGCAAAGCTTCAGGATCGTCTCGATGCAACCAATGCTTGGGATATTGATAGTCGTCTAGATCTTGCAATGGATGCTGTTCGCTGTCCTCCTAGTGATCAGAAATGTGGAGTCCTTTCTGGTGGGGAGAAAAGAAGGGTGGCCCTTTGTCGTCTTCTTCTTCAAGAGCCAGACATTCTCTTATTAGATGAGCCTACTAACCACTTGGATGCGGAAACGGTTTACTGGCTTGAGCGTCACCTTCAAAATTATAAAGGAACCGTTATTGCTGTTACCCACGATAGATACTTTTTGGATAATGTCGCGGGGTGGATTCTTGAGCTTGACCGTGGGAAGGGGATTCCTTTTGAAGGGAATTACACTTCATGGCTAGAGCAAAAGCAAGGCCGTCTAGAGCAAGAAGAAAAAACAGAATCGAAGAAGCAGAAGGCCCTCAAAGAAGAGTTAGAGTGGATTCGTTCAAGTCCAAAAGCTCGTCAGGCCAAATCGAAAGCTCGTATTAAAGATTACGAACAAAGGGTTCGTGATAATAACGAGAAGTACTCTGAAACCAATGAAATTTTCATTCCTTCGGGACCACGTCTTGGTGATGTTGTCATTGATGCCAGTCATGTGAAGAAAGCATTCGGAGACAAGGTCCTCTATGAAGACCTTAATTTTCAACTTCCTCCGGGTGGAATTGTTGGAATTATTGGACCAAACGGTGCTGGTAAGACAACTCTTTTTAAAATGATTATGGGTAAAGAGCAGCCTGATGATGGAACATTCAAAATTGGTGAAACAGTAAAGCTTGCTTATGTTGATCAAGGTCGTGAGCTTGATCCCAATCAAACGATTGTAGATGTCGTCTCTGGTGGTACTGAGCTCATTAAACTTGGAAATAAAGAAGTGAATGCTCGTGCCTATATTGGAAAATTTAACTTCACTGGTGAAGATCAGAAGAAGAAAGTTTCTGAGCTCTCTGGTGGTGAGAGAAATCGTGTACACCTGGCCTGTACCTTAAAAGAAGAAGGAAATGTTCTTCTTCTGGATGAGCCAACCAATGATCTTGATGTAAATACGCTTCAGGCCCTAGAGAAAGCACTTGTTGACTTCGCTGGGTGTGCCGTTGTTATTTCCCACGATCGCTTCTTCCTAGATAGAATTGCAACTCATATCCTTGCCTTTGAGGGAGATTCTCAAGTGGTATGGTTCGATGGTAACTTCTCAGAGTATGAAGAAGATAAGCGTAAGCGTCTTGGTGATGCTGCCCTTGAGCCGAAGCGAATTTCTTATAAGAAACTTAAAAGGGATTAACCTTCAATGATTGTTGCCAAGTTTGGAGGAAGTTCCGTTAGAGATGCTGAGAATATGAAAAATTGCGCCCAAATTATTGAGCGCAACTCTGACATAACTCTGGTTATTCTCTCCGCTACCTATAATACCACTAACGAGCTAGACTTTCTATTCAGCTCATTTATGGAAGCAGGAAAGACGGATCGGTTAGCAAGCTTGGCCAACGATATTATTAAGCGCCATCGTATCCTTGCTCTTGAGCTTCTTGGTGATGAGTGCTTGGCATTAGAGGAACTCTTTGAAGAATTCTTATCATTTATAAATTCTTGGAATAGCGAGACGAAGCTAGAAGAGGCAAAGAACAGAGATCGAACACTTAGCTATGGAGAGAGAATTTCGACGACTCTTTTCTATAAATATCTCTCTCATCTCCCAGGCCTCAAAGAGCGAAATGTAGAATTTGTTAAATCTTATGATTATCTAAAAACAGATTCAAATTTTGGTCGAGCTCAATATATTAAAAATAGCCTTAGCAGCTTCAAAACAAGTCGTTACAAAGAAGGACATCTCTATGTGGCCCAAGGATATATTGGATCCAATGAAAATGGAGATATCACGACCTTAGGTCGAGAAGGTTCCGACTATTCGGCCGCCCTCTTTGCTGAAGCGATTGATGCTAAAGAAGTTTATATCTGGACTGATGTGGCCGGTGTTTACTCATGTGATCCAAGAATGACTTCAAAGGCCAAAGTTTTAGATTTTTTAAGCTATAAGCAAGCAAGCCTAATGGCGAAGTTTGGGGCGAAGGTTCTCTATCCTGAGACTATGGCACCTTTGATTGAAAAAGGGATTAAATTGAGGGTGAAGAGCACTAAGAGACCGGATCTAGTGGGTAGTCTAATCTCTGATAAAGCATGTCCTGAAACTGGTGGTTACTCTCTTTGTATAGAGAAGCGCTCAGATGGAATACTGTTAACTCAATTAGGAACTGAGTTAACAGAAAGAGATTATCTTATTTTAGAAAAAACACCAAATTTTATTCGTTACTATATCCCTTCGAAAGATTTGGATATTGTGATTGATGACTTTCTTAATTGATTAATTCCATGTTTGATAAAAAGGAGTAGTTCCTTCACATCCTTTTACTTCCATAATCTCGGTCACTTCTTTGTGATTGAGATGAACAATGAAATCGACCCCCTGACAGACAAGTTTGAGAACCTCACTATAATTAACACCAATTTCACCACCATAAATTTGGAAAAGTAAACATAGTCTATGAATAGCATCAATACATGAATTGGCGTGCAAAGAGGCCATCATCCCACCATGGCCTGTATTGATAGAGAGAAGAAAGGGCACGACTTCACTCGATCTAATCTCTCCTAATACAATTCGATCAGGCCTTAGGCGAAGAGCATAATTACAATAATCCTTAAGAGTTTCTCCAGGTCTTTCAGATGCTAGCAATTTTGTAACAAACGGAGAGTCTAATAGAATTTCATGAGTATCTTCTAATAAAGCAATATGCTCTCGATCGTGTACATTAGAGAGAAGGGTGCGCAAAAAAGAGGTTTTTCCAGATCCCGTTGGACCACAAACAATGATATTCTTTTTTTGATCGATTAAATTCTTTAAGAAATCTCTTTGTCCTTCTGTTATTCCAAAGTTTTCAAATTCAAAGCTCTGCTTTTTCTGTGATCGCAAGAAAAGTTTTGAAGGTTGTGAAGCAGTTAGGTGAGAGTGGATTAAAGTTGCTCTCCAGGTTTCACCCCAAAGGTTCACTTGAAAACTTTGAAATGGCGCAGACTCATTCCACAGAACTTTGGAATGAAGACAGAAAATTTCGAGTGCAAATTGGTAATCTTGAAGAGACAGTGATTGCCCATAGAATTCATTTCTTCGGGCACCAAAGTATTGAATCCAACTAGGGCCATGTATAATGACTTCTTCTATATTGGCAGCACCAAAGCTAATCACGGTATCTTGAATAAACTTTAATGTGAGAATATGATCCAGCCATTGCTGTAAAGATAGGAGAATTTCATCCCCAAGCTCATAACCAAGCCCAGCAATGTAATCAATACACATCTGTGCACTCGGGCACTCTTGATTCTCTTTAAATCCCTCTAAAATATAATTTCTAATTCTTTGGTGAAAGTATTGTGAATCGTTGTAGTAATAACTTGGTAGATTATCCATTTCTTATCCTAGATTTCAGTGATTTTTATAATACAAAGAACATTCTTATAACTTGTAGAAGAGAAGTTATTCTTAAATAGACTTCCAAATAGGGGAATCGAGGAAAGACCTGGAAAGCGCGATTGATCTTTCTTTTTCATCTGAAAGCCGATATCAAAGAGAATTTTAGATTCACCCTCTTCAACTATGATTGAACTCGACTGGGAACTCTTGGTAATCGTGTTACCACTAGGTTGGGATAGACCATTCTTATATTTAACAAGAATTCCTTCTGCGACAGCAGAGAGGTTGATATCGATATCAAGACCGGCAAACTTCCACTGCTGAGTAGCAAGATTATTTCCAAGGTTTTGTGTAAATAGGATCTCTTGACCAACTTGTACAGTGATAGGAACTCCAAAACGTCCAATGATCTTTGGCCGGGCCAGAGTGGAGGTCTTGAATTCGCTATCTTCAATATGAACTTTGTTACTCTTTATAAGGGTGAGAGGAGAGTCAGATAGAATTTGTTCCCAGCTACCCTCAAGACGATTGAGTCCCAATGAAAAGCTTTCCCCTGTTTGATTTTCGAATTGTTGTAAAATTAACTGAACCTCATATTGCTTCATTGCTCTACTTCCTCTTTGAGGAATCCAGTCGATAATAAAGTTTTGATTGAGATAATCCCTTGATGTATCTAAGCTTGGGTCTCCAAATTCTTGGCACTGGATTGATATTCCACTAGGGTTGCATTCAAGCATGGTTAGATTTAGACCCATGAGCTCTTTAAGAAATTGAGTAAATATACTTCTCTCAAGCGAGTCAGAGATTTCAACTTCTCTTAAGTGAAGAGATATATTTATCTTTTTTGCTTCCTCCCTAAATTCAATGAGAGTGGCATATTGTTGTGAGTTTTTAATTTCTCCAGTGAGAAAAATAGACTTATCGAGAACTTTTGCTTCAAGGCCAAGTTGCTTAAGACGCGATGCAAGTAGATGAATTTTCTGATGAGACCTTTTGTCGATGATATTGACTTGAATCTGTCTCCTCTGGTTAAATTTACCCCAAAGCACAAGGTCGCTCAGACCTAGGTGCTTTCCTTTAATAAGGACCTTTTTCTGATCTTTAAGCACCTTGACCGAGAGGACTTCTTTATTGCCTATGGTGTATCGTGTTAATGGCTCCCAGATCAATTCCTTAATTTCCCCCTTTGCCAGGTTTATAACCTCTTGATTATTCGTTTGTGCTATCGCCTGACTTGAAGAAAAGACATACCCAAAGAGGTAAATGGCCGATAATACTTTGACAGATAAACCCTTAGCGGGTACAACTGCGAGACTATTATTCGTCCAAGTGGAGAACATTGATCTTATTGATTGGCAATAAGATGTAAATATATCCGTAATTGTGACCGTACAAACAGTTATAAAGCGATTAAATTGGCTTAATTGAAAGAGGAGTGGAGATATGGTTTCAAGAACTCGTGTAACAAGAAACAGAAGAGACAACAAAAAAACTAAAATGGGTAAGAGAAGAAAAGCTGAGAATAATAACAAGGGAACAACTCCTAAGTTTGCTATCCATTTAGAAAAGACAGACAAGTAATTAATCGTCTTATAGACGTATTGATATATCTTTAAAGGCCTTCCTATTGGAAGGCCTTTAGTATTTGATCTTCACTCATATCCTCACCACGTTCATCCATTTTCATAAGCTTTGAAATGGTTCTCTTTATGGCCTTAGTATCTTGATGAACAAGAGTGAGGTTATCTCCTTTTAAGCAAAACTGAATTAAGTACTTCTTTCTTCGCTTGCATTCAGGATTATCTTTTTCAAATCTAGAGAGCTCCTCCCACTCGGGAAGTGTTTTAGTGAGTGATTTATTTAAGAGAGATTTGAAATCTTTAGAGGGAGTTCCGCTAAAGAGAATCATATACTTTGTTGATCTCGCACATACCGACTGAGTCGATAATAGTCCTGCTAAAATAAGACCCTTAAAAATTAACTTCATAAATATTCCTTTTGCTTTGAGCTTGCTTCACCATAGGAGGGAAGATTTGCCATGCTTTTGTATTATTCTTAACTAAGTGCAATTGATTTTGAGGAACTTCTAAGATCGCTTTAACACCACTTTCTCCAATAGGGTCTTCTTCTGTGCCACGCAAATAAGCTGAAATGGTATGAGAGGAGCCTTCTTTAAAAAGAGAGATGGCGGTCTTATTTCCCTTTGAGGGAATTTCTGCATAGATAACCGCAGGTAGCTTAATAAGCTGATAACCACTTTCAACCTGAAGCTTCTTGGGTTGAGTTACCTGAGCTTTTTCTTCTTCAGAAAGAAGTAGAGTTAGCCAAAATAGCTGAGTGAGTAGAATTAAAATAAAGCCCTTAATTTTGAGCTCTTTTTCTTTCTTTTGCCATAACTCCTTAGGGCTAAGTTGGGATTGCTCTTTTTCAGGTCTAAGTGGGCTGATATTAGAAGAACTATTCATTCCAAGACTTGATAAATCGCTCTTCACTTTGAGATTTGATTTCATGATAGTGTCTAGCTCCTTTTATAAAACGTAAATTAATCAATAAGCACAAGTTTAATAAAATCAAGGCAACGACGAGTTTCATAAGGCCAACTCGAGAAGTCCTTCAATTATCTTTTTTGGACTTGAAAATAACGATTTGAAATCAGCAAAGGTGGACCTCGCGATGGCCTTCATTTCTGATCTGCTAATGGGGTCTAGTAATTCTAGAGAATATTCTTTTGTTCTTTTGAGCTTGAGTCCCGATCTATAGTGAACTTCTCCCTTTATAAAGAAGTCTGATTGCTTGATCGATTGCGAGGGGAAGAAGAAGCGCTTCTTTTTGAATTTGAATCTTGCAAGAGTTCCTGCGATTCGTTTGATATTTAAAGGGGCCCAAGTCATGCGAATAGGAGTTAGAGAGATAAGAATCAGTTTTTGCTCAAGTGAGCAGTGATCATTGTTATAAATATCGTAGAAGCTCTTAAGAACTACATAAAATTGAAGTTTTTTTAATGCTGATACTGCCTGTTTTACTTGTGCGGCAGTTGAGCCAAGGGTTCCTACAAGGGTCGCGAGTGCTGCAGATATGCCGTGATTAGCATATTGAACCTTTTCTTTCGCCGAGATATGAGTTTCAATATTTTCTTTTAAACAAAGGTAAGCATTCTCTCTTTGCTGTCCTTTTTGATAATAGAGAATCATACGATAACTAAAGAGGGTCATAAGTGAGAGAAGACAGAAGGTGAGTAGAATAAAGAGGAGCTCAGTTTGACCTGAGTCTCCACTTCTTCCATGATTAGCGCCACCAAGAAGGTCTTTTAAGAATGTTCTGCTGTTTTGTTTTATGGTCATAATATTTAATCGACTTATGGGTTACTTTAAATTTCGTCTTGGCCTTACATGGTGCTAAACGGTAGAGCAGTGATGATTGCGGCCTTTGTTTTGTGTGTAAGTACTGAGTGAAAATCTTGAAACGTTGATGCCTTTGATAGGTGGAGCAGCTTACTGTCTTCAAGAGTCCTACCTGAGAGATATACACACTTATAAATAATGCAATCGTTACTATCGTTGAGTAGAGCATTGATTATTTATTTATAACGATATCTTTGACGATCCTGTCATTCATTTGATCGATTCGTGTCTTAACTCTGTCTCCAAAATTTTTTACTCCTACGAGGCAGAAGATTCCGATAAGTGAAGTCAGGATGACGTATTCGAGCATGGATTGACCTTTTTCATTTTTAATCATTTTTTTCATAGATTTCTCCTTTGTGACTGAAGCTAGTTTCTAGTCGACGGAGAAAATAAGCTTCAGTCGTGGATTTGAGGAGGGGAAAGGGAGATTATTTCTGATTTGAAACTCAATTGAGTGAATCTATTGGCCGCTCTCATAAAGAGAATGACAAAATTAGCCTAGTAGAGATCAATTTCTGATCGCTAAACTCGGAATTAATGAGCTCTCTGAAGTAGGAGATGGTCAAAATTTCCTCATAAAATGTTTTGCACGAAGTCCATAACCCATTTAAAATTAGTAGCATGGATGAGAAAACAAAACTTTACGTCTTTTCAAAAAGAGAAGTAGCACTGATCTTTTTATTTATGTTTCTTATTGCTCTGACGTCTTTTGTCTTTGGAGTAAAGATAGGAAAGAGCTACTCTTATGGGCAATCTGGTCTTGAGCCTATTGATCGCCAAAGAGTTGAGCTGATGTCTGGACAAGAAGAAGCGGTCAATGAAGTTCTCGATGAAACTCAAAAAGAGGCTCCTTCCTCTGATATGCCTGAAATGAAGGGTCCAGATATGGAGGACCTAAATAAGAAACTAGAGCAGCATATTAAAGATGAAACTACGGGAGAGGCAAAACCTAAGGTTGAAAAAACCTCTGTTGTTGAAGAAGCTCCCGAAGTTTCCAATCAAATGGTTGAGCCAGCTGCCGGTGTGACAGTTCCTACTGCGGCGCCTGCTGGGCGAGATGACCAGTATAGTGGTAAATATACGATTCAACTGGGCTCACATCGCTCAATCGAAGAAGCTCAGGCCTTTGCTGAGGGCTTTCGTGTACGTGGCTACAATCCTATCGTTAATGAAGTTGAAATTCCTGGACGCGGTGTATGGTACCGTGTTTCTCTAGGTGCTTTTGAGAGCATCACCGAGGCCAAAGAATATGTGAAAAAAGAGAATTCACTATTTCAAGGCCAAGAATATGTCTTTGTGCGCTTTGAATAAGCTCCCTTCTTAAGGCATAATACATCATAACCTATTTATACTTATAATTAAGGAAGATGATGAAGTCTTATGCTGTCATTATGGCCGGAGGGAAGGGAACCCGCTTTTGGCCAGAATCTACGTCACAAAAACCAAAGCAATATCTTAACTTAACGGGAAAAGGTCCCTTATTGGGGATTACTCTAAATCGTTTTGAAGGCATCGTTCCTGTAGAGCAGCGCTATGTGGTTACGGTTAGAGAGCAAAAGCAACTGGCCGAAGAGTCATCGGCAAAACTAATCAATGATAATGGTCTTATATTTGAACCAAGTGGTCGTAATACTGCCCCCTGTATTATGCTGAGTATGGCCCATTTGGAGAAGCAGGGAGCTGGAGATGATGATATTTTGGCCATTGTTCCCTCTGATCATGTCATCCTTAATGAAAATGGATTTAGGGAAACGATAACAAAGTCAATGGAAGCGGCCGTCGCCCATCAATCGATTGTAACGATTGGAATACCTCCTCACTTTCCCCATACAGGATATGGCTATATTCAAAAGGGCGATGCTGTGGATGAGAAGTGCTTTGTCGTTAAAGAGTTTAAGGAGAAGCCTGATCGCGATACAGCTGAGAAGTACCTCGCTAGCGGTCAATATGTTTGGAATGCAGGGATGTTTGTATCCACTCTAAAAGTACTTAAAGAAGAGTTTGAAAAGTGCTCACCTGAGACATTTTCTCATTACCCTAAATTGCTTCAGGCCATTGGTGATGAAGAAAAAGTTAAAGAAGTTTATAACGAGATTCCTAAGGACTCTATTGATTATGCGGTTATGGAAAAGAGTCAGAAGGTTTCCGTTGTACCTGCAAATTTTGATTGGAATGACCTTGGTAGTTGGGATGCCCTTGAGGCCGTTATGGAGCAGAAGTCTGAGAATACTCTCGTTGGAGAGAGGGGCTTCTTTGTTTCAGAGTCGCAGGGAAATATCGTCTATGCTCCTGATAAGTATGTTTCACTGATTGGAGTTAAGGACCTCATTGTAGTTTCCAATGATAAAACCCTCGTCGGTTTACCGAAGAGGGTTTTATCATTGGAAACTACAATGAGGGCGTTAACTCGCATCAGTGAAACATACTTATTTGGGGCAGAAACGATATTTCCCCGAGA
>JBLWXW010000006.1:0-132623 GCA_048267265.1 Bacteriovoracaceae bacterium | reverse complement strand
CCTCAAAAACTCTGGAAATTTTACAGATTTACTTTAGTGTAAATAGTGATAATTATTAGAGAGCTCTAATAATTGTAGACACTTGTACACAAAAATAGGCTAATGTTTATTTTTGTTTGACCGATCAAACACCTGTGTTATGATAGCAACAGGAGTTGATAGAACTATGTACGCTTGTATTTGCCATCAAATTACTGAAAAAGAACTTGAAGAGACCATGGAGCAAAGCCATGGCAATGTGAATGAAGCGGTTCGTAAACTCAATCTTGGGGCGTCATGTGGCGTCTGTCTAATCGATGCACTCGAAAAAGTCGCTGCAAAGTGTCCTGCCAAAGATTCCAAAAAAAAGTAAGATAGGGTAATTTTAATTATTCATCTTCTATAAGGAGTCATTTGTGAAAGGTTCACAGGCCATAATTGATGCGCTGAATTCTGTTCTCACTGGAGAGCTTACAGCTATCAATCAATATTTTCTTCATGCCCGTATGTTACAAGACTGGGGTCTTCACAAACTTGGAAAGCTTGAGTACGAAGCATCAATTGATGAGATGAAACATGCTGATCAGTTGATTAAAAGAATCCTTTTTCTTGAAGGGCTTCCTAATGTTCAAAAGCTTGATCGTGTACTTATTGGTCAAAATATTCGCGAACTTATTGAATGTGATCTAAAAGTTGAAATGAAGGCCATTCCAAATTTAAAGGACTGTATTGAGTTAGCGGAAAAAGAGAGAGACTATGTGTCTCGTGACCTCTTCCGTGACATTCTTGAGTCTGAAGAACACCATGTTGACTGGCTTGAGACTCAGCTTAGCTTACTTGATAAGGTCGGTGAGCAGAACTTTATTCAGGCCCAGATGGACCCTGAGATTGGTGCTGAAGACTAAAATATTTTCCATTGAGGTCTTCATTTGGAAGGCCTCATGTCTCACAAATAAAAGCTTAATTAAATGATAGCTTATTGCTAGTATGATCTCCTAATTTAGGAGTAGAAGCGATGAGTAATTTTACAGTTAAGGCCCTTTCAGAAATCATTCATAATATGCCCTCAGATTGGTTAAAGCTAACCACTCATCGCATCGATATTTACAATGAAAAATTGGCGAAGGTAGAATTCTTAGAAAAGCTTGAGGCCCTGACTGATCTCAGTGCTGAATCCTTAGCGAAACTTCCCACGGCCTATGACTATATTCGTTTGGGACATCCTCTATCTTGTGTTCTTGAATGGGCACTGGCCAACAGCTCTGGGCTAGGTTCAGAAAGTGTCATTTCTTTTTCTTCTCAAGTAATGCCGCTACTTGCTGTTCTAAGAAAGAATAAATTCTTAAATAAGAAGACTGCCATTGTATATAGTGAAGGATTGCCCCAAGGTTTCGATGGGGAAACTTTAAAAAATATTTACGAGTATGACTTTGAACTAATTAAGGTTGAAGACTTTGAGGCAATAACCCATTTTGAGGGAAGTGCTCTCTTTATCAATGCTAAGGCCGAGCACAGAGGCAGAGCTGACTTCAATCTCATTACCTATCCAAAGCTAGGAAGTGTTATTGAGGTTCTAAGTGGTGATTCAGATTATATAAAAGAAATTCAACATGTGAGAAGAAGAGAGTCTATAGCTATGACTCCTCAGAATTGTTTGAGTGCTTTAAAAGCAATGACTGAAATATCAGAAAAAGAGGCTCCTAAGGGCAGTAGAGAAACTCTAAACAAAACGATTCGCTCAATCACTCACGCTGCTACAGATGCTGCCTTAAGCTCCTGTGGACTTTCTGTTCAATATTCAATCATGATGGGACTCATTCATTTTGCTAAAGAAGAGCATGCTGGAAAGAGCATAAAGTTTATCGTTCCCCCTAATTGCTATGGTGGAACTAATGACCAGGCCCGTAGGGTTGCGGCCTGTATATCCAATGTTGAAATTGTTGACCTTCCTGTTGATAGTGGGAAGGATATGGTTATTGAACTTAAGCGTATTCTTGATGAATGTGCATTGAGCGATAGTGTCCCTTATATTATTGCAGAGATTCCTACAAATCCGCGAGTTGAAATTCCAGACCTCGTAAACTTGAGAGAGACATTAAGAATGAGTCGTAAAACGAGCTCGGGCTCTGAGGCCATCTCTGCGGTATTTATTCTTGATCAAACATTCTGCCCTAATGTTCTCTTCTTCGGTGAAAAGGGTCATCTACGTGATGTTGCAGTTATCTCTTATGTGAGTGGTTCAAAATTTCCAAGTGGTGGGCTGTGTACAGCAGGTTATGCTGTCGCCAATGAGAGTGCGGCCAATTATATGGAGTATATTCAAAAGCATTTACTCCTTTGTGATAATGAAGCGACGGACCTGCAAATAGAAATATTGACTAAAGAGATGCCTTCTATGAATGAGCGTATTGCAAGGGCCTATCAAAATACAAGAGCTTTTGTTGATCATATTGAAAAGACGCTTCCAGAAGCAAAGATTAATTTTGTGACGGAGGAATTGGCCGATGCTCACTTTACACCTTCAGTTTTCTCCCTTGATTTACCCACAAAGGGAGAGTCCCATGAGGAAAGAGAGAATTATAAAAGAGAGCTAAATCACAGACTCATTGGAATGATGATTGAAGCACTTCCCGAAGAGAGTAAGTATTGTGTGAGCTATGGACAGTTGAAGGGTTGCTATTGGACTATCCCAGCGACCTCAACTCAAGGAACAACTAAGGAGAGCGATAAAGATTATATTGTTCGCGTCTCCGTAGCAGCTGACTTTAACCTAGAGAAGCATTGTGAGGTTTTCTCTAGGTTTGTTGAAACTCTTTAAAGCATTACATTATAGCTAAAGCGAGCGAAAGATTTTCCAGTGCTTTCGTCACACTTACTTGAAACACCGCTTGGAAATTCTACCGATAGGTACTTATTCATTTTAATTTCATAATTCCAGCCGGCCGCAAAGAACTCATCTAGGTCGGCCTTCATCTGCTCGCAGCTCAATTCATCGCTTACAGTAGATGAGGCAAATGTGAGAAAGATATTTCCTTTTTTGCGATCAAAGAGTGCAGTATAACTACAATCTGAATTTTTTTTGGCCAAGTTAATTCGTGATCTTCTCGTGTCTCTTGAAATATCTAGAGTTATAAATGAATAACCTTGCTCTTCTTCTAGTGCTGAAACTTTAAAGCCTTTATTTCCCCAGCGCTCACAGGTATAGCCCTTAAGTTCTGTCTTGAATACAAATTGGTTGGAGCGATCGATTCCTTCTGCCATTGTAGTCGTAGAAAGAAGAAATGTGCTCAAAATGATTGAGTTTAGTAATTGCATGCCTTATCCTTTTTTAATGTCTTAGGTGTTTTTAGATAGGTTTGTTTGGGCCGTCAAACAATTTGTAAAAGACCTATAAACTCTTCAGGAAAGGTGTGCTAAATAATGGATAAATTGGAGCTTTTTACACTAGAAAAAAAGTATTCTGTTTGTAAGCTTCAAGCTTCTGAAAAAATTCCCGATCTCAAGGGTAACTTCTTTTCTATAACGAAAACATCTGATGAGATATCTATTATCATTGAAGAGGGGAGTGAGCCTGTTGGAGCTGAAGTGGAGAAGGGTTGGAAGGCCTTAAAGGTTATGGGTGTTCTAGATTTTTCTCTAACAGGAGTGCTTAATCAGCTAACAGATCCCCTTGCTCAGGCAAAGATTAGTATTTTCGCTCTTTCAACTTATGATACAGATTATCTCTTGGTAAAAGAGTCATCTCTGTCACAAGTGTGCCAAGTCTTGGAACACGCAGGTATTAAGATTAAGTAAACTGAGACCCTATAGGTTGTTAGTGATTAAGGGTCGTAGCTTTGAAACTCTGGCCAAATTTTAATATCATCTTTCGCCAATTGGGCCTTGATATTGGTGAAGAATTTATAGGGCCACTTCTTTTGGACCAAATTGATAATCCAGGTTGGAATATTGCCTTTAAAATCTGTGAGGAGAGTGATCTCAAAGAAGGTTTCTTTGCTGGCGAGTCCCTTCATATAAATTGATCCAATATAGGTATTTCCTCTAACATGATTGGGGTCCAGTGGTACTTTCTTGTGTTCAGTGGAACTGATGTCGATAAAGATTGTATTATCCTCTTCGTTATATTTTCCTTTCGTCGATATAACAAAGGCCCGATCATAGAATGGCCAAGGTGAATCATAGAGTGTGTACTCTACTCTTTCATACTTACTTATTTTCTCTACAGTATAGGCATCGAGAAGACTTGGAATCCACTCTTTCTTTCGACTTGTTTCCGCGAGAACAGAAAGGATACGGGGGAGAGAGTCATTGATGACAGTATTGGCCTTTATAGGGACAATTCCTGTTTCATCATGGCGAGGAGCTGAGAATATCTTTATCTGATCCTTTTCTTCTTTGAGCTTCCATGCAAAGTCATCTGGGTGCATGGAGTAGCTACTTGAGCTTAAAAGAATGGCCAAAGTCAGTAGAAGTTTTTTCATCGCTCCTCCTCCTCTTATAGATTTAGGCGGATCTAGGGTTTAGTTATGGAGTAGGGTATTGCTCTAGTGAGCGTTTAAAAACAGTATCGACATGCTTCATGTAGATATTTTTAATCTCTTCAAATGTCGGCTTAGGAAGTGAAATCTCATGTCCCTGCTCTTTCATGGTTTTAACCAGAGTTTCATGGAAGACTTCTGCACTTCCTGCCTCACTACCTGCGAATGCTCCTTCTTGAACAAAGTAGTAGAGGTCTTCTCTTTTAATATCAGTTTTTTCAATAAGGTGGTGAAGATAGTAACTTGAAAGATAGGTATGTCCCTCCATTACGCGAGCTTCAATTTTTTCATTATGAAAAACAAGGTCACGAACAGTGTCGCTTAAGCGAGTGACGGCGTAGTACAGAATTCCAAAATTATCGGGAAGCATAAAGCGCTCTGCACTTGAATGGGAGATATCTCTTTCGTGCCAAAGAACAATATTCTCTGAAGCTACCAGAGTATGAGAGCGCAGCATTCTGGCCATACCCGTTAGGTTTTCTCCACTGATAGGGTTCTTCTTATGAGGCATTGTAGAGCTTCCTTTTTGACCTTTTTTAAAGCCTTCGTGAAGCTCTCCTACATCTGAGCGGTGGAGATGTCTGATTTCTACGCATAGTCTTTCAATGGCCGATCCGATAAGACCATGGATATTAACAAGCTTTGCTATGCGATCTCTTGGAATAACTTGAGTTGATACGGCCTCAACCTTGAGACCGAGAGTTTCAGCTGCTCTCTTTTCTTGTTCAGGAGTAAGGATGGTGTAATTTCCAACGGCCCCTGAGAATTGAACCGTAAGTTCGTTCTCATAAAAGTCTTTTAGCTCAGCATATCGTCTTGCAAACTCATTATAGTGACCAAGAAGCTTTTGCCCAAAGCTCATAGGCTCGGCGTACATTCCGTGAGAGCGTCCCATACAAATTACATTCTTCATTTCCTGAGCTCTCGCTTCAATAGTGCGAAGAAGTTCCTCGTAGGCCGGAAGAACAACTTCCATACTCTTTTTCATTTGCACAACAGTTGCGGAATCGATGATATCTGATGACGTTACTCCAAAGTGAAAGTACTTCCCCGTTTCAGCATCAAGATTCTCTGTAATGGATGTGCAAAAGGCAATAACATCGTGGCGAGTCTTGGCCTCAATTTCATTGATACGTTCAGGATCAATCTTAGCATTTTCTCTAATTTTCTCACTGGTTCCCACTGGTACCATTTCGCCTTCAAGACTTTTTAGGATGGCCAGTTCAACTTCTAGATAAGTTGAAAATTTTGCATGCTCATCCCATAGGGTTGAAATCTCTTCTTTGTCGTACCTTGAAATCATAGTGTTTGCTCCAAATATAGCTTAAAAATAAAAACTTAAATCAAATCCAAAAGTGAGCCAAGTGAGAGTATGTGCTCTGGCAGAAGAGGTTTCGGTTTCATCTTCCGCGGCCCTCTTCACGCTGGCCAAATGGTAACTCATCTTTATCCCGTAGTGCATCGTTCGGGTCGAGCGGCGATGTACTCCAAAATCGGCCTTAAGACCGGGGCCAGAGTAACTCTTATCTCTAAACGTCTGGTTGAATGAGTACCAGCCAATACCGGCCGCGGTAGTTGTGAAAACTTTTTCTGTATCTAAGAGGTGTCCAATCCAAGAATCACGGTAAGAAATCGATCCACCAAAGGCCGTAACGGTATCACTGGAGCTGATAAGCTCATCTGTGGCCGCACCTTCATAGGGGTTATTGGCCGTAAGGTCTTTAAATTCTCCAACTGTTCTAAAGCCAAAGAGCTCAAACCAAAGCTCGTTAAAACGGTGGGCGTAGATGGCCTCAAAGGTTTGAACTTCTGTTAGTGCTGTAAGGTCACTATTAACATGATAGAGGAAACTTAAGCGGTTTTGATCAGAATCCGTATTGTAATCTTTCATGAATAAGCCGGTTTCTGAATCTCTTCTTTTAAGAACGGCCCCTTCTTTTAAACTATCGATTTCTGCAAGGTCATCTTCTGTGAATGTTGAAGTAAGATCATCATCATTGCCAAACTCTTGAGCATGGAGGTTATAAGGGATAAGGATTGTGCATAGTATGAGTGCTACTAACTTGATCATTTCTTAGCTCCTGCAGGAGTTCCTAATTGTTCGAAACTTTTTCCCGGAAATTCATCTACACCCATTTGTTGAGCGAGAAGAATTTTTTCTCTAGTGTGTAGGTAGAAGAGTTCGGCCAAGGCCACTTGAGAAGATACACTTTCAAGTAAGGCATCCTGAAAATTGATATATGCTGTTTTTCTATTGAGATAATTTTCTAAGACAACATCAAATGTCTTTGTGTTAGTTGTATTTGACGCTTCAAGAATTTTTATCTGCTGCTCATAAGTTTTTATTCTGTAGTAGGAGCGTTGAATCTCTGAATTGGCCAAGTGTTTGGCCTGAGCAAGTTGTGAGTAGCTTAAATGTCTTTGAATATCTTTAATCTCAGTTGTTCTCGAGTTTAGAAATCCTCCAACACCCGTTAAACTCCACGTGGCATTAACAGTAGCGACGATATCAATATTATTTCCAGCATCATTTCCGTAGCGAGTCTGATTAATTCCTGGTCCAAACTTGTGATTATAAGCCCCAAGATTCACAGTGAATTTAGGAAGAGGTAAGTTTTCTCTTTGTTGAATTTCATAGGTTCTTCTGGCATTTCTAACATCTTTCGTTGATTCGAGAATGCCAGGGTTATTCTTTGCTGCGATAGTTATCGCATCATTCATCGGAATCTGTATTCTTTCGTAATTGAGCTCATCTTTTAAGATATAGGATGTACCTGGATCATCGGCAATAAGGAAGGCCATTTCTTCTTCGGCCACTCTTAGTTGATTGGCCGCTTGCTGGTAATTATTTTGGGCGAGTAAGTATTCTGAACGAGATTGATAATATTCCTGTTTAGAAACCTTCCTGATGGCAACTTTCTCTCTATTGTATCTGTAAATAAATGAGGCATGCCTTAGCTGCTTGCGATATGCAGATACTGTTTCGTTTAAGTAGACGAGTTGAAAGTATTTAATGATGGCCTCATTTCGAAGGGCCCTTTTTTGCTCTAAGAGAAAGCGGGTAGAGCGCTTATAGCTTTCTTTGTCATTGAGATATTGAAGATAGTCTTTTCCCCAGTTGAATATGGTGTAGTCACCAAAGTCAATTCCAACAGATCCATCGGGAACTCTATCATAACCGTTGCCAAGATTTCCCGCCTTGAGTCTTCCTTCTCGTTGAGTATCAGCAGATAGAGTTAAGCGTAGCTGTGGCATCCAGAAGCCATCTTTGGTATTTTGCCAATTAAGATCTAAAATATCCTTTGAGTAATCCCTCTGGTTCTGGTCGTAGTTGGCCCTTAGAGATTGTTCGATAACACCAGTTAAGCTGATGGCCTTTTTAGAGTCTTTGATTGATTTATTGCGGTACTTGGCCAAGCTCTGTACGGAGCCCCCACGTTTCAAATTTTGGGCATGGAGGGAAGTGTTGAGCAAGGATGCAAAAACATAGAGGATCGTGAGTTTACGAAAGTCCAAAAGTTTACCCTTTTGTTTCTTGTGTGTTGTGTTGTCTTACTGTGGAATTGTAGAACGAATGAAAGGGTCGGACAAATGATTTGTTGACCTTTAAAGTGCTCTATTTGGACTTATAGAGTTGAGTTTTAGAGAGTGATTCCAGGACATCCTTTACGGATAATGCTTTCTTCTCTGTGTTGGATTTGATTTAGAGTATGGCGTAATTCACGACTTAAACTTTTAAAGTTATTTCTAAGTTTCTCAACAACGGTTTTTCTTTCGGGCGGCGTTATAGAGATGAGTTGTTTATTTCTTTGAATGAGGTCCATAATTTTTTGCTTATGGTCAACTTTGAGGTTTCTCTGCTTCATTAGTGCATCACAGCGACGTGAGATGGAAGGGTCGGTGATAATTGTTTTTCTCAGGTCATCAGCAGCATGAGCTTTGCCACCAAGGAGCCCTGCGACGTAAATAACGAGAACGCTAAGAATAAAGGCAAGTATTTTTATCGGGATTAACGGCTTTTTATACATATAGTCAGGATAACATAACTTGGCCAAATCAATGGCTTGATGGTAATTTCTTTCCTTTATAAAGCTTATTCAAGGAGCGACTTTTATGGCCGAGACCCGGGCCCTAATCCTTATTCCTGCGCGCTATGCATCTTCGCGCTTTCCCGGCAAACCCATGGCCATGATTTCAGGAAAAAGTATGATTTCAAGAGTCTACGAATCCTGTGCCTCTCTGTCTGACTCTCTTAAAGATGATAAGAATATTAAAAACCTCTACGTTGAGGTGGCAGTAGTTACTGATGACGATAGAATCGAAAATCATGTGAATGAATTTGGTGGCAAGGCCATTCGTATTGATGATGATGTCCCAAGTGGAACGGAGAGAATTCATCTGGCGTATGAGCGCTATTATGCTGACCAGAAATTTGATTTCATTATTAATGTTCAAGGTGATGAGCCCTTACTTCTGGGCAATGACCTTCTGGATCTACTTTGCTTTCATCTTCAAAATCCAAATTATCATATTACAACTCTAATTAGACGAATGGATGACTTTACAGACTTTAAAGACCCCAATCGTGTAAAGGCCGTCTATAACTCATCAAATGGGCATTGCTTATATTTTTCGCGCTCTCCTGTTCCTTACTCAAGAGAAGAGGGCGATTTGAAGAATTGGTTCCTTCATATTGGAGTATACTGTTACAAGACATCGGCACTTGAAAATTTCTGCTCCTTGGATGAAGGAGAACTAGAGAAAATAGAAAGGCTTGAACAACTTAGGGCACTAGGTGCTGGAATGGCGATAGGGGCCACTGTTATTGATCATGAATTAATTGGTGTTGATACACCTGAAGATATTGAACGTGTTGAAGGAGTCATTAAGTGAATACCCCAATGGTAAATCGTAAAGCTTCCAAGAAGTTTATTTTTATTACAGGAGGAGTTTCATCTTCTCTTGGAAAAGGCTTGGCGGCAGCGGCCGTTGCTTCACTGCTTGAGCGAAGAGGAATAAAAATAAATATGCTTAAAATGGATCCGTATATTAATGTCGATCCGGGTACGATGAGTCCTACTCAGCATGGTGAAGTTTTTGTAACTGATGATGGTGCAGAAACAGATTTAGACCTCGGTCACTACGAGCGTTTTACCTCTCTGACCCTTAGTCGCCAAAGTAACTTTACCACGGGTCAAGTTTACATGAATGTGATTGAGAATGAGAGAGAAGGGAAGTATCTTGGAAAAACAGTACAAGTGGTTCCTCATATTACTGATGAGATTAAAAGGCGAATCCATATCGCAGCAGAAGGTGCAGATCTTCTACTCGGTGAAATCGGTGGAACAGTTGGGGATATTGAATCTCTTCCTTTTATGGAGTCGATTAGACAATTTGCTCAAGATGTCGGTCCAGAGAATGTACTCTTTGTTCACCTCGTACTCATCCCTTACTTAAGTGCCGCAGGTGAATTGAAGTCAAAGCCAGCTCAGCACTCAGTAAAAGAACTTAGATCAATTGGTCTGACTCCTAATCTTATTATTTGTAGAAGTGATAGAGAGATTGAACCTTCAATTATTGATAAGATTTCTCTCTTTTGTAACGTTCCTCGCAATCATGTGTTCAGCTCGATTGACTTGGATTCTATTTATAAAGTTCCGCTTAGTTTTCATCGTCAAGGTCTTGATGAGAAAATCACTGAGCTACTGGGAATGTGGACATCTGCTCCTAATATTAAAGATCTTGAAAAAGTTGTTTATAACTTTGATAACCCTCTTAAGAAAGTACGCATTGGTATTGTTGGTAAGTATACTGAGCTCATTGAGTCCTATAAGTCTCTTGATGAAGCCCTTACTCACGGTGCTTTGGCCAATCAGCTTCAGATTGAACCCGTCTATATTGATGCAGAAGAAATTGAGAAGGCCAAAGATAAGTCTGAAATTCTTGGAACGATTCAAGGGATTCTTGTCCCCGGTGGTTTTGGGGAGAGAGGAACTGAAGGAAAGGTTGAGGCCATCCGTTACGCAAGAGAGAAGAATATTCCATTCTTTGGAATTTGTCTGGGAATGCAGTTGGCGATGATTGAATACTCTCGTCATATTGCAGGTATCAAAGAGGCCACGAGTCAGGAATTTTCTAATAAAGGTGAGCCTGTTATTCATTATATGAAAGGGCAAAGCGAAGAAGGTGCCAAGGGGGGAACCATGAGGCTTGGTGCTTATGATTGTCATCTTGAAAAGGGAACGCTTGCCCAAAAGATCTATGGAAGCTCTGACATCAGTGAGCGCCACCGTCATAGACTTGAAGTCAATAACGATTACGTTGAAGAATTAAAGAACAAGGGAATGGTGATCTCTGGTGTGAATAAAGAGCTGAATCTGGTTGAGGTAATTGAATTAGAAAATCATCCTTACTTTATTGCTTGTCAGTATCACCCGGAATTTAAGTCGAAGCCATTTTCTCCTCATCCACTCTTTAGAACATTTATTGAAGCAGCAGGGAAATTAGTATGAGTTTTATGATTTTTAGTGGGCCGTGTGTCCTAGAGAGTGAAGAGTTGGCCCTCGAGATAGCGGGATCACTCCAAGAGCAACTTAAGCCTTTTGGAGATAAAGTTCAGCTTACGTTTAAAGGGTCTTTTGATAAGGCCAATCGTACCAGTATTAATTCCTATCGTGGACCTGGAATTGAGAAAGGTCTAAAGATAATGGAAGCGGTTAAAGCAAAAACAGGCCTTCCTGTTATTACTGACTTTCATCTTCCTGAGCAGGCCGATGAAGTTGCCTCTGTTTGCAAGGTGCTTCAAGTTCCAGCATTTCTATGTCGCCAAACAGATATGATTATTGCTGGAGCCGAAGCCTGTAAGAAATACGACGGTATTTTGAAAGTTAAAAAGGGACAATTTCTAAGTCCAGAAGAGACAAAGAATATTGTAGATAAAGCAGTTAATTTCATTTCGAAAGATCAGATTCTTCTAACAGAGAGAGGATCTTCATTTGGTTATAATAATCTGGTCGTGGATATGGCCTCTTTCTCTATCATGAAGTCTTTCGGCGTGAAGACGATTCACGATGCCACTCACTGTGTACAAAGACCAGGGGGACTTGGAAGTGCTACTGGTGGTAAGAGAGAGCAAATTCTTGTTCTGGCCCGCGCTGCTGTTGCTGCTGGAGCAGATGGTGTTTTTATGGAGTGTCACCCTAATCCTGAAAAGGCCTTAAGTGACTCTGCGACCTCACTTGAGCTTGGAAAAATTGGAGGAATTATTGAATCCCTACTTAGAATCCGCGAGGTCATTTAATGGAACTTCTTGATTTAAAAAAACTCTCTCTCAAATATAAAGATAAGCTACAGAAGATAAAAGTATGTGCTTTTGATGTAGATGGCATTCTTACGGATGGTCGTGTTTGGTGGGCCGGAGAAGAAGTTGGTTGGAATAGATCTTTTAATATCCGAGACGGATATGGAATGAAGGTTCTTCAAAGGGCAGGATATAAAGTTGGAGTCATCTCTGGTGGCAATAGTGCAGGACTTCGAAAGCGCTTTGTTGAAAATCTTGGTCTCGATTTTATGTATCAAGGATCGGAAGATAAGCGCGGTGCTTTTATTGAGCTTATGAATGAAGGCTTTAGTGCTGAAGAAATACTCTATATGGGGGATGAGCACTTTGATATGCCTCTTCTTAAGAAAGCAGGATTTTCGGCGACAGTTCCCGAAGCTTGTGTCGATATTAAAGAAGTTGTAGATCATGTAACCCAAATTGAAGGGGGAAGAGGTGCAGCTCGTGAAGTGATTGATCTTCTTCGCTATGCATGTGATATCTACCCTGATATTCCAGATTTTGAAGATTAAAGGTTTATTTTAACTTATGAAAAAAATTGATACGCATAAACTAGATAAAATGAGAGAGCTGCTGCGAACTGAGGAGCACTGGCCTTCATTATATACTTTCAAATTTATTGTTCCCGTTGCAAAGCTTTCTGAGATTCTCGGTCTATTTCCAGGTGAAGATAAGCTTGAAACTAAGCCAAGCGCTAAGGGAAATTACATATCTGTAACGGTTAAAAAAGTTATGAATAATGCTGATGATGTTATTAAAGTTTATGAATCAGTATCTGTAATTGAAGGCGTTATTTCGTTATAAAATCTAATCTTTAGGCAAAGGAATGCTCTAATGGAAAAGAAACAAGCAAATAAAAAGTATAAGAAGGCCCTCGTCGTTGGTGCAGGTGCCTTTGGTACTGCGGTGGCCACTGTTCTCGCCCAAAACTTTGAATCCGTCGTTTTGAAGGTACGCTCCAAAGATGTCTACGATGCTATTAAAAGTGGTGAAAACTCTGTTTATCTACCAGGCCTTCCCATTCCTGATAATTTATATGCTGCTTTAGAGTGGGAGGAAGTGGACTCTCATGGGCAAGAAGACTATGAGCTTATTGTTAGTGGTCTTCCTACTGCTGGTATTACTCAATTTTACGAGGAAAACTACGTTCGCTTTGTACGCTACTTTGAAGATGGAGTTCCTCTTGTTTCTTTATCTAAGGGGATTGACCCTGAGACTTTGGAAATGGCAGATGATCTCTTCTACGAGTTATTCTCTAAGCACAGAGAGCTCTTTACCTTTCTATCAGGGCCAAGTTTTGCAAAAGAAATTATGATGGAGCAAATTACTCTCGCCACACTGGGGGGCCGTAATCGCGAAGTTCTCGTAAGAGTAACCGAAATGTTGGAGGCTCCATTTTTCAAATGCCTTGGGAGCTATGATGTAAAGGGAGTACTCCTTGGTGGTGCTCTTAAGAATGTTATTGCTATTGCTGGTGGAATTATTGAAGGGCTTGGTTATAACCATAATACTCGTGCCGCAATGATCACGAGGGCCATTGCAGAGATGCTTCGATTCGGGAAAGTTTTCAGTGCCCGCTCTGAAACATTCTACGGTCTTTCTGGAATGGGGGACCTTATTCTTACTACAACAGGTGGTCTTTCTCGAAATAAAACCTTCGGGTTAGAAATAGCGAAGGGAAGGACTCCGGAAGAAATCATAGCGAGTCAAAGAACAGTAGTTGAAGGCTATAAGACCGCTAAGGCCGCGTATCTTTTGGCCGAGAAGTACAAGATTCGCGCTCGAATTTTCCAGGGCGTATATAAGGTTCTCTACGAGGGGGCCAATGCCAAGGAAGTAATTGAGCAAATGATGCGGGTTCCTTCTAAGTTTGAGGTTGATTCTTAGCCAACTAGACCAGTAATACTATTTATTTATATGATATTTTCGTAATAAATCTCTTTAGATACACTCTCATAGTCCGATAAGCAGTTCATAGGATTAGGAGATTTATGAGCTCGCCTCAGATCAAGAGAAAGTATTACTATCTTTATAGTTTCACCGTGGTGTTATACCTTGCTATTTCGGCAGGGCTCTATTTCTATTTTTCCTATAACTTGAATGAGACGATAGAATTTGAAAAAGAAAACTCCAAGGCGGTTGCTGAGAGTCGTGCTATTCAGAGCTTTACCCTTGAGTTTGGTTATGGCGCTTTTATTCATAATTACAAGAACTATCTCTTAAGAAGAAATCCTAACTTCTATAATGCTGCAATTGAAAACTATAAAGCGATGGAGAATGATCTCTTAATGATTGAAAGAATGAATCAGTCTTCTAGGGAGTACGCAAGTCGAATAAGAGTCATAAGAAGAACGATGGCGAGTTACTATAGAAATCTTTTGAGTATGAAATCTGATTTTGCTGACAGAGAGATTCAAGATATTGATAAAGTAATCAAACTAAATGATGCTCCTGCTGTTGAAGCAATTAAATGGATTGGAAAATCCATCTCTGATAAACAACATAAGATAAAACTGTCATTTCATAATCATATTCATCAAATGATACACAAGTTGAATATAGCGAGCATTAGTTTGACTTTCTTTTTCTTGGTTTTATTCACTTATGTATTTCGTAAAATCAGAAGACTTCAAGTTAAGAGTGATGAAGAAAGACAAAACCGTATTCACCTCTCCCGTATACAAGAAATTCAAGAAATGTCTGGGGGAATCGCCCATGAGATTAATAATCCTCTAATGATTATTTCGGGCTCTGCTGTTTCCTTGAAGAAAATGTTGATGCGAGAAGAGCCCATGATTGATAAGGCGATAGAAAAAGCCGACATGATTACTGATACAGTTGGACGTATTTCAACTATCGTAAAGAGTATGAAGAACTTAACTCACAAGTCAGAAACGAAAACATGGAATATCTTTTTATTAAGTGAGACTTTAGAGGATATTTTAAATATTTCTAAGGATAGGTTTAAGCATGCTCAAATCAGTATTGAAATTGTAGGAGATACAGATATCACTCTCTTTGGTCAAAGAAATCAAATCGCTCAAGTTATTCTAAACTTATTTAACAATGCCTATGATGCTATCAAGAATGAAAATCAGAAGTGGATAAAACTTGAAATAAAAAACTATCCAAGCTCGGTCGAAATTGATGTCATCGACTCTGGCCCTAAAATTCCAAAGTCTGTGATTAATAAATTGATGATTCCTTTTTTTACCACTAAAGAAATGGGCAAGGGGACTGGCATTGGACTTTCCATCACAAAAGCAATTCTCAATGATCATGGGGGCGATATTCAATTTATTAAAGGGGCCAAGAATACAACATTTCGAGTGACTCTTCCTACTGATGCAACTTTTAAAAAGTTAGCTTCTTAGTTACAGCCTTTATTGGCACTTTTTCCATGTTTTTTTTATTTATGGATACTCATAAATCTTTGAAATGAGGAGTTTTTCTCGTTTATCAATCATTAAACCTCTTTTTTGCTAGTGTGAGCCTATCCATAGATAAATGGGAGTGCTTATGAAGTCTAAATTTTGGGTATTGGGATTAAGTATATTTCTACTAGGGTCTTGTCAGGTTGATCAGGTAAATGAGGCCTTAGATCCTGATTCGACACCTTCACGGGGCTTACTCTTATCGAGTTACTCTGAATCAGGAAATAATTTTATGGTCTCCCTTACTGATGCACCCAATGATGACCTCGAAAAAGTTTATGTAAATATTAAAGAGGTTTTACTTAAAGTTGGTGCTGCAGGCACCAAGAGGGCCGAAGTTAAAATTGCTGATAACGTAGGCGTTGTTGACCTTCTCTCTTTGCAAGATGGAATAATGATGGGGATGGCCGACAAAAATCTACCTGTTGGACTCAAGGTAAATCAGATCAGATTAGTCTTAGAAGAATTTGGAAATAGTATTGAGTATAGCAATGGTGAAACTTGTGACCTTCAGATTCCTTCACAAAGTAAAACAGGTTTAAAAATTGTTAACCCTGAATTCACTGTAGAAGAAGGGAAGTCTTATTCTTTAGTTGTGGATTTCGATGCAAAAAAATCTATCGTCCATCAAGGCAATGGTGGTTGCCTCTTAAAGCCAGTTCTACGCTGGGGAGGGATTGCCTATATTCCTGATGGTGGAGACATCGAAGATGACGAAGAGGTTATTGTTGATAATGGAGATGATGGATCAGGTTATGATGATGGTGAATCAAATGATGATTCGTCAGGTGATAACTCGTCAGATGATAGTTCAAATACAGAACTCGCTGATTGCGATAGTGTTGATTTTGATCTCTACGATGTTGATACTTGGCCATCTGATTTCGTATTCTCTGATTATGAACACTGCTATTAAAAAATATATATGAGGAGTTTTTTATGAAGCCATATCTGAATAAAGTTGGGATCGTGGTTTGTGCGTTAAGCGCAATGCACTTTTCTTCTCTTTTGGGAGCAGAAAATAATATCCATATTTCTGTCGGTGACTCTTCGGATAAGGGACGCTTAGCTGATGTGAGTAAAGTTTATGTCAATATAAAGGAAGTGATTTTAAAAGTAAGTGGAGGGAGTTCTGACGTTAGAGTCGCTAGCTCTGTTGGTCGTGTAGATCTTCTTAGCTTAAGTAATGAAATTAATATGGAAGTTGCAAGTGGATATATTGGAAGTGGTACAGTTACTCAAGTTAGAATGGTTTTAGAAGAATCAGGTAATTCCATTACTTACTCAGACGGTTCAACTTGTGAGCTTGATACTCCTTCTCAGCAACAGACAGGATTAAAAGTTGTAAATCCTAGTTTTTCAATTGAAGCAGGAGTGAATTATTCTTTGGTTCTTAATTTTAATGCTGAAAGATCACTTGTTCTCAAAGGTAATGGTGGTTGTACTTTAAAACCTGTTCTTAAATGGGGAGGAGTAGAGTCCATTGAGAGTGGAGATGGTAACTCTAGTGAAAATGATTCTGGAAATGAAGTCGTTCAAGATTCTAATGAACCTGATGAAAATGAAAATGAAAATGTAAACAATGAAGAAGAGCGTGATGACCTCTACGATGGAACTGAAGAGGGACTAATTGATTGTAATAAAGTCGGCTTTGACCTCTTCGATAGCTCTACCTATCCAGATGACTATAACTTTGAAGATTATAAGCACTGCTATTAAGAAATGTAGCAACTAGAAAAGTGCTCCTTAGTGAAATCAAGTCTTGGGGGCACTTCTTCTTTACAAATATCCATGGCCTTGGGGCAGCGGTTATTGAAAGGACAACCCGAGGGAGGATTCAATGGAGAGGGGATTTCTCCCTTTAATGTGTAGAACTCACTTTCTGCTCTATCTTCTTTTAAGCTTAATGATGAATTGAGTAGTGCTTTTGTGTAGGGATGCAGAGGATTATTAAAAATTTCTTCCTTAGTACTGCATTCCACGATTTCACCAAGATACATTACCGCCACGCGATCAGAGAGGAAGCGTATAACATCTAGGTCGTGACCAATAAAGATGTAGGTTAATCCCAGCTTATTTTGGAGCTCATTGAGAAGGTTTAAAATAGATGCTTGAATAGAGACATCGAGAGCAGATATCGGCTCGTCAAGAATAAGTATTTTGGGATCTAGAGTGAGTGCTCTTGCAATCCCAATTCTCTGGCGCTGCCCTCCTGAAAGAGTATGAGGATAGGAATTGAGGTATGACTCTTCAAGCCCAACGAGACGTAATTTATCCTTAGCTATTTCTAGCAATTCATTCTTTGAGTGAGCCCCCAGTATTCTTAGTGGCTCTGTTACTAGAGAAAAAATATTCTTTCTTGGATTCAGTGAACTAAAAGGATCTTGGAAAACCATTTGAATCATGGAGTAGTATTCCCCTTTAGGGTATTGATTGAAGTCCTTTGCATTAATAGTGAAACTTCCACTAGAAGGACTTTCTAATTGCATAAGCACTTTGGCCAAAGTGGACTTTCCTGAACCACTTTCTCCGACAAGTCCTAGGGTTTCCCCCTCTTTGACCATTAAGTTAATTCCATTGAGGGCCCTTACGGATGCACCATTTTTTGTGGGGAAGAATTTATGAAGGTTATTAACTTCTAGGATATTCATCTTTGATTCTCCATGGGGAAAATACAGAGGACATCCTGTCTTGGGAAAAGAAGTTCAGGTTGAAGACATGCTTCTCTTTGGTATTTACATCTTGGTGCAAATTGACAGCCTTCTGCTCGATTTGAGAAGTGAGGAACTGTCCCTTCAATGGTTTCTAATTTTTCTCCCTCTTTGTCAGCAGTAGTGCCAGGCAGTGAGCTAATTAATGCCTGAGTATAGGGATGAGTTGGGAGGTGGATAATATTGTGAGTCTTCCCCGTTTCGACAATTTCTCCTGCATACATGACATTGATTCTATCGGCCATATGAGAAACAACACTTAGATCATGAGTGACAAAAATCACGGCCATCTCATTACTATCCTTTGCGATATCTTTGATGAGTTTGAGAACTTGATTTTGAATGGTTACGTCTAGGGCGGTTGTGGGCTCATCGGCTATCAGAAGCTTTGGTCTGGTTGCCATAACTGTAGCAATCATTACCCTTTGGGCCATTCCACCTGAAAGCTCAAAAGGATAACTTGTAAGTCTCTCTTTTGGGGCAGGGATTCCTACTCGTCCTAGGAGATCTATGGCCTCTTTATCCCTCTCTATCGCCGTTAAGTCTCTTCGATGAAATTTCAGGATTTCATCGAATTGATACTTCAATGAGAGGGTTGGATTTAGAGAGCTCATCGGGTTTTGAAAAATCATACCGATTTCACTTCCTCTAAATTTTGACCATTGAGATTCTCTAAAGGTGGAATAGTTTTTACCAAGCCATTTGAACTCAGTCCAATTGGCCCTCGCTTGCGCTGGAAGTAGACCCATTATAGCAAGATTGGTTAGTGACTTTCCACAACCACTTTCACCTACTATCCCAAGAATCTCTCCAGCATTTAAGGAGAGGTTGAGGTTTCTTATGGCGTGAATAGACTTCTTTGATCTCTTATTTTGAAAGAAAATATTGAGGTCTTTGATTTCTAATATAGGATTCATTATTGTGACCTCGATTTTAACTTTGGATCTAAGATATCACGAAGTCCATCTCCAAAGAGATTAAAGGCAAGAACGAGGATAAGAATACAGAGTCCAGGTAGTGTCACAAGAAAAGGGGAGCTCATAATGAAAACACGTGCATCAGCAAGCATAATTCCCCATTCGGCCGTGGGGGCCTGTGCTCCAAGGCCTAGGAAACCTAGCGCTGCTACATTGAGTATTCCATCACTAATTCCCAAAGTTATTTGGACAAGTAGTGGGCCCAAGCAGTTGGGTAGGATTTCAATAAAGAGAAGCCTAAGATCGGACGCACCAAAAGTTCGAGAGGCCTGAATATAGGTTTTACTCTTCTCCATCATGGCCTTGGCCCTCACAATCTTAATAAAGCTTGGACAGGCTACAATAGAGACGGCAACAATAGCATTAAAGAGTCCTGGCCCAAGTACAGAAACTACGGCCATGGCCAAAAGAATAGAAGGGAAGGCCATGAGAATATCAACTAATCTCATGATTAGCCAGTCAATCTTACCACCGTAAAAGCCTGCAAGAAGTCCCAGAAGTGTTCCAATTGCACCGGAGAAGAGAACGATAAGTGCTCCCGTCCCAAGTGAGATACGAGCACCGTAGAGCAGACGAGAGAGGTAGTCACGTCCAAGGTCATCAGTTCCGAGAAAGAAGTGATCACTTAAGGGGGGGAGAATTAGTTTTCCCTCATGAAGGATATTGGGGTCATAGGGACTAAGAATGGGTGCAAATAGAGCAATGAAAATAAAAATAAGAACGAAGATCATTCCAATGAGAGCACCTTTATTTTCTTTAAGCCCGTAATAAGCCTCTTTAAAAAAAGGAGTCATTCTTTATCTCCTTTTCTTTTTGATGGGCGCTTCATAAATTTGGCCATGCGTGGATCAACAAGAGTGTAGAGGAAGTCGACGGCGATATTAATCATGACGATAAAGCTCGCAATAAAGAGAACTCCCGCCTGAATAACGGGATAGTCGCGGGCCGTGATACTGGCAACGAGCCATTTTCCAATGCCGGGCCAAGAGAAAATACTTTCCGTTAATATGGCACCGGTAATAATGGAGCCGAACATGAGACCCAATACAGTAATGATAGGAATCAATGCATTTTTTAATGCGTGGATGAAAACAATATTTCTGAAAGGAAGTCCACGGGCTTTTGCGGTACGAATATAGTCTTCATCGAGGACTTCAATCATACTTGAGCGGGTCATTCTTGCGATTACGGCCAAAGGAATTGTCCCCATTGCTATGGAGGGAAGAATGAGGTGAGCGATGGTGCTCAGAAAGGGTCGTATTCCATAAGATTTAATCACAGAGGGCATTAGGGTATCGATAAGGTAGAAGCCTGTCGTGGTGTCGATATCGAAAATAATATTCAGGCGTCCGCTCACAGGGGTAAGTCCAAGATTCAAACTAAAAGTAATAATCAGAATGAGGCCCCACCAAAAAATGGGCATGGAGTATCCAATAAGACTGGAGCTCATTAGGAAGTAATCAATGAAGCTATTTCTCTTAAGTGCTGCAAAGACACCAAAGGGAATTCCAAAAAGGAGAGCAAAGAGAAGGGCAGAAAGACCAAGTTCTAAAGTTGCTGGGAAGCGTGCGAAGAACTCTTCAACAACGGAGGTTTTTGAAATAAGAGAGTGGCCAAGATCTCCTTGAATGGCCTTTGCCACAAATTTAAAATACTGAATGATAATAGGTTGATCAAGTCCGAGCTTTTGCTTCATCTCCATATAGACTTCAGGATTGGCCCCCCGCTCTCCTAGCATAAGCATTACAGGATCACCGGGAATCATACGCACTAAGAAGAAAGATAGGAGAGAGACTCCAATTAAAGTTGGGAGAAGATCTTTTGATCTTTTAAGAAGAAAAGTCTTAATCATTTCTTTTCTCCTCGATCTTTGGTTGTCGTTTTAAAAATGTCTCCACCAAGTGGGTCCATCTTGTAGCCAACAACTTCTGGAAGCATGGCACGAAATATTTTCGAGTGAGCAATAGGAACCCAAGGAAGTTCTCTATGGAAAATTTCTTGGGCCTTGCGATAAAGTTGGGATCGTTCACTTTGCAGTGAAATAGATTTTGCCTTAGTTATAAGTTTATCAAATTCTGGATGGCACCACTTGGAAGCGTTGGAGCCAGCTTCTACAGCACTACATCCCAGTAAGGTGTGAAGGAAGTTATCGGGATCTCCATTATCTCCTGTCCAGCCAAGCTGAATCATTTGATGTTCACCGGCGCGAGATTTCTTAAGGTAGGTAGGCCAGTCAAAGGAGATGAGCTCGACTTCGATGCCAATCTTTGCGAGATCGGCCTGCATCATCTCTCCCATTTTCTTTCCATTGGGATTATAGGGACGAGTGACTGGAAGGGTCCAGAGCTGTGCTTTAAAGCCCTTAGCGAGACCTGCTTTGGCGAGAAGTCTCTTCGCCTCTTCTAAATTTTGATGATAAGGTTCGATATCATCATTATAAGACCAGATACTTGGCGGCATGGGATTCTTAGCAACAACTGCATTACCCAAGTAAATGGCCTCAACATAGGATGGACGATTAAGGGCCAGGGCGACGGCCTTACGAACTTCAACTTTATCAAATGGCTTCTTTTGAGTATTAAAGGCAAGGTAGCCCACATTAAGCCCGGCCATCTCTAAGAGTTTTAAATTTTTATCTTTAGAAATAGATTTGAGGTCATAGGGAAGAGGCTCAATAATAAGATCACACTCATGGGCCTTTAGCTTCTGATAACGTACAGATGCATCAGCAGTAATAGAGAAAATTAAATTATTAATTTTTGCTTTCTCACCCCAATAGTTCGTAAACTTCTTATATCGAATAACTGTATCTTTTATATACTTATGAAAGTAGTAAGGTCCTGTTCCAATCGGTTTTAGATCAATATCTTCTGGCTTTCCTCTATTAAGAAGCTCAAGGGCGTACTCTTTTGAGATAATACTCATAAAGCTCATAGAGAGATTGGCCAAAAAGGGGGCTTCTGGTTTGGTGAGACGAATCTCAACTTCATAATCATTAATTTTCTTCACTTCATCGATGAGGTTCGCCATATCCATGCCGGCAAAGTATTCGTAGTTTCCTCCACCAACGAGATGATAGGGATGCTTGGAATCCTTCATTCGATTAAAGCTAAAAACTACATCATCTGCATTGAAATCACGACTGGGAGTAAAGTAATCCGTTTTGTGAAACTTCACACCTTTTCTCAAAGTGAAGCGATAGACTTTCTGATCACTAGAAATTTTCCAATCTGTTGCTAGGGCAGGAACAATTTCAGTTGATCCATATTTAAAATTAGTTAGCTTTTCATAAATCGTATGAGAAGAAGCATTATTGGAAGTTCCGTCTGTTGTGACCTGAGGGTTAAAAGCAGCGGGACTTGCCTCTGAGCAATAAATAAAATTCTCAATCGCTGTTACCTTATAGGAAAAGGTAGCCAGACCCAAAAGGGTTATTAAATAGAGATAGGCCTTGCCTGATTTTTGAAATTTCATGATTCCAAAAATCATAGAATTTTCTCTAAATGATGACAAATATTAAAGATGTACGGGAAGTTTCTTTGCTAGAGCAATCCCATTTGGAGTGAGTTTACACTGATAAGCAAGAATTTCGACACCTGCACGATGGGCTGCACGAAGGAGCTCTCCATAGGTTGGGTCAATATGATCGGCCGGAGCAAAAGAGTCGACATCTTCTCGATTAACTACAAAGAGCATGGCCGAGCGAATCCCCTCATTCACTAGTCCTGTTAGCTCTTCTAGGTGCTTTTGGCCTCGAGTGGATACAGCGTCTGGAAAAATCCCCTGAGCATTTTCTCCTAAGAGAGTGACATTCTTAACTTCTACATAGCATGGATTTTCACCTTCATTAGAGAGAAGAATGTCGATGCGGCTCTTGCCGATTTTGGCCTCTGGTTTAATGGTTGTGTAACCCTGAAGTTCTTTGACTATCCCATTTTCAATCCCTTCCATAGCAATCTTATTGGGTAAGGAGGTATTGATGCAGATCCAAGTCGAGCCATTATTTGTGAGTTCAAGAGAGTATTTTAATTTTCTCTTAGGATTGTCATGATAGGAAAGAAGTACATTCCAACCTGGTTCCCAGCAGGTTTTCATGCTTCCCGTATTGGCCGTATGGGCCGTAATCACTTCGCCATTTTCAAGTTCAACATCCGCAAGAAAGCGCTTGTATCGCTTAAGAATCTTACCTTTTATTAAAGGAGCTTCGAAGTTCATAGAAAACCCTATTTCTGTTGTTGTGGGGGAGAGGCAATATCCCATAAGAAGTACTATTCGTCATGACACTATTCATATAGGAAAGTTTAAAAAGATAGGAGAGAATGTGGGAAATCAAGGGGAGCTCGATATGGATCAGAATTTTAAACTAAAGTTTGCAAAAGTATTACTAAGTATTGGTGCGGTTGAGGTTAGACCACAGCGTCCATTTACCTACGCGTCAGGTTTAAAAGGTCCAATCTATTGTGATAATCGTAAGATCCTTGCTTTTCCCAATGAGAGAAGAATAATCAGAGATGGTCTGAAGCAAATGGTTAGAGAAGCCGGTTGGAAATTTGACCAATTCGCCGGACTAGCCACGGCCGGAATTCCCCATGCTGCTCTTTTGGCCGATGCCATGGAGAAGCCCATGGTTTATATTCGCTCCAAGCCTAAGGGCCATGGGCGAGGTAATCAAATTGAAGGAATGTATCGCCCTAATGATAAGCTTGTCCTTGTGGAGGATCTTATTAACCAAGGCTCAAGTTTAGATCAGGCCTTGGTTGGAGTACAAAATGCAGATCTTAAAGCAGTTGGTTGTTTATCGATTGTTACCTATCAAATGCCAAAGGCCGAAAGTGTGGCCAAGAGATGGTCGCTTCCTTCTTTATCTTTGACCGACTTTGATTCCATTTGTATTGCTGCTCAGCAGATGGGGGCCATTTCTGATGAAGATATTAAACTTTTAAAAACTTGGCGCAGTGATCCAAAAGCTTGGTCCTTACGCCACAGCTAGGTCTAATATTTTTTGAGACAGAAGTTATAATTTAACGCTCCTTCCTTTGTATTCCTTTGATAATTGGCATATATTTAGCCTGTATTAATTCTTATTATGCGTCGTGTCGCCTTGAGTAACCCAAGCTTTAGGTGACGACTTTAGCCTTTTGGAGGAAACTATGACAGATGTTGCCAAGTTGGACTTAGGGGATCAAACCATTGAACTTCCTATTGTTACCGGCAGTGAAGGTGAGAAGGGAATAGATATTACGGCCCTTCGTGGAACAACAGGACATATCACAATTGATAATGGTTATATGAACACGGGTTCATGTAAATCAGGGATTACATTCCTTAATGGTGAGAAAGGTATTCTTCGCTATAGAGGATACCCAATTGAGCAACTTGCAGAAAATTCGTCATTCCTAGAAGTATCTTACCTTCTTAAATTTGGTGAATTACCATCTAAAAAAGATCTCGATTTCTTCGAAGAGAAAATCACTTCATTCGCGACTCTTCCTGAAGGGATCACGAATATGCTTGATCAGTTTCCAAAAGATGCCCACCCGATGGCCGTTATGAGTGCGGCCACTGGTGCACTTGCTGGATTCTATCCTGAGTTTCTTAAAACTCCTTTGACTGATGTTCAAAGAGATAGGGCCTTTGCTCAACTTCTTGCTCAATTAAAAATTATTGCAGCTTACTTCTATAGAAGATCTCAAGGGAAGGAGCCACGTCGCTCTCACCCAAGCCTTGGATATTCAAAAGACTTCTTAAATATGATGTTCTTTGAAGAAGGGAAAGAAGTTGATGATGAAGTGGCAAAAGCACTTGATATTCTTTTCATTCTTCATGCTGATCACGAGCAAAACTGTTCTGCTTCAAGTGTGAGAATGGTTGGATCTTCTGGAGCTAACGTATTTGCAACTATCTCTGCTGGTATTGACGCTCTTTGGGGACCACTTCACGGTGGTGCTAACCAATCTGTTCTTGAAATGCTTGAAGAGATTCAGGCCGCTGGTGGTGACTATAAGAAGTTCCTTGAAAAGGCCAAAGATAAGAATGATTCATTCCGTCTTATGGGATTTGGTCACCGCGTTTATAAGAACTTTGATCCTCGTGCCACAATCATTAAGAAGCAATGTGATATCATTCTTGATAAGCTTAATATCCAAGATCCACTTCTCGACATTGCTCGTGGTCTTGAAAAAGAAGCTCGTGCCGATGATTACTTTGTATCGAGAAACCTATATCCTAACGTAGACTTCTACTCTGGTATTATCTACAAGGCCCTAGGGATCCCAACTGAAATGTTTACTGTAATGTTTGTACTTGGACGTCTTCCAGGTTGGCTAGCTCAGTGGAAAGAAATGAGAGAAGACACTTCTTCAAAAATTTGTCGTCCTCGTCAAATCTACACTGGTGCTACAGAGAGAAATTACGTAGCAGTAGAAAAAAGATAATTAACTTAGATCATTAGAGTATAATAAGAAGGCCCCATTGATTGGGGCCTTTTTTATTTTAGGAAATGAATATGACGATTGCGCTATCAGAAGTTAAACCTTACTTACTCACTCCTAAGCTTGATGATCGAAAGCTGGCCTCTATTCTTGAAAAGATTAAGGTTATGTACACTATCGATCGCAAAGGGCTTCCTTCAAAGAAGTGGAGTCGAGATGAGGTATCGGCCTATGCGGCCTTCTATCTTACGACTAACGCTGCCAAGTTTGAGTGGACGATGGAGCAGCTCAGTGAAGAGGTTAGAAGTGAGCTTTCTCAATGTGATGTGGTTGACTTTGGAACTGGCCCTGGGACTTATTTGGTTGCTTTTAACCGCTACTTTAAAGATGCCCAAGGTTCCATGATAGGGATTGATAAAGAAGAATTAATGCTTGATCAGGCCCATGAGCTTGTGAAGGGATTATTTCCTAAGGGCAAATTTCAGTTTACGGATCAACTACCTAGTAGAGGGGCATCACGTAAGAGATTATTAATCTTTGGTAACTCATGTAATGAGCTTTCAACTAACGAGATAAATGATGTGATTGAGAAAATCAATGCGGACTTTGTACTTTTTATCGAGCCTGGAACCCCAGTCGTTTACGATCAGATTATGGAATTGAGAGCGAGCTTTAAAAAAAAGGGATTCTCCAGTTTATATCCATGCCCTTCATTGGAGCTGGATTGTCCTGTGAAAAAGAGAGTTGATGAGGGTAAAGAGGATTGGTGTCACCAAGTTTGGCGGGGAACTCATGATCCAGGAGTGGAGAGATTAGGTCAGCTTGCTAAGATTGATCGCAAGGCCATGCCTATGATTATTCACCTTTACTCAAGAGAAGTTATAGATAATAACAAAGTAGAAGCCCGCTTCATACGCTATATAAATGAAAGTAAGTATGCCTTTACTTGGGAAGTGTGCCTTCTTGAAGAGAATACTCTTAAAGTGTGTCAGTTTGAAATTATGAAGAAATCACTTAATAAAGCTGATCAGAAACAATTTAAAAAGCTAAGTGTTGGTCAGAACTTTACGTTTGAGATTCTAAAAAAAGTAAGTGATGAACATTACCGAGTAAGCGCTACCATCTAAGTTCAAAAACATTGAGATGAACGACTCCACCTAGGGCCGTGGCAATGGCATCACGATGATCAACCGTATGAGATTCTGGATAGAAGCTGTCATAGACTTCTTTGCCAACTCCTGCAATGGTGGCCGCCGCTATAGCACAAACAGCTCTGGCCACTTTCTTATTCTTGATTTGAAAAATAGGTATTTCTCCATATTCGCATGCAAAGCCAGCGACACTTCCAATATAGAAGCCTGCCTCAAGGTGACCAATATTTTGAGGAGTCTCAATTTCCTGCCTTAGTCTCTCTGCGATAAAGGCCGACTCGACATAGCTTGTGATGATCTTGGCACCCTTTACGACACGATCGTCCTCAAAAAGAGCATCGCAGTTACAATCCATTTCACTTCTATTCTCAAAGGCATCCTTAAAAGAAGATTCATTTTCAATTTCAATTTTAACAAACTTTCCCTGATCAATATTACTAAAGTCGTTATAGTAGTTAGAAAGATCCGTATAATGATCAAAGTCACCATCTTCAATCATACCCATGAGACCCTTGTGAGTAGGTCTATCAGCTTCTTTAGCTGAAACTGATAAATTTATGAATATACATAAGCTTAGAAAATAAATGACTTGCATCTTAAGGTTTTTCACATCTTCTCCTGAGGTATTCTCGCTAATTTATTAAAGCAATAAGTGCGCCATGAGAAATGTGTGAAGTAGTTGAAAGTAGGAAGTATAGGTGGACTTAAAATAGAGATATTCGACTAGTGTCCATTTTTTTAACAGTTTTATATAATAAAAAGGAATAAAAAAAGCTTCCCTAAGGAAGCTTCTTTATAAATCAATTTCTCAAAAGAATTACTTCTTAAGATTGGCGTAGCGTGAACCGAATTTCTTACGGAATTTCTCGATACGACCTTCAGTATCAACTACTTTTTGCTTACCAGTATAGAATGGGTGACAAGCAGCACAGATATCAATTTTATCTAGCTTAGCAGTTGAGTGTGTTTCGTAGCTTGCACCACAAACACAGTTAATAGTAACAGCGTTGTACTCTGGGTGGATATTTGCTTTCATTTGGACCTCTCAAAAGATCATTGATTGGGATCATGTCCATTACAATGACGGGTAAAGTTTTAACTAGGGCAGTAATTTGGCCTAGGATATCATAAATGTCAACTTAGAAGGAGATATTTACCACGCTAAATGGCCAGAATTAATGGGCCTCACAGGTGCCACAGCCTCCAGAGCTTTGGGATCTATCGCTTAGCTCCCAACTTCCATATTTCTCGTTGATAGAGGTGATAGCTTCGTGCAGCTCTGGGAATTCCCATTGAAAGAGCTCTTCTTCTTCATTTTTGAGAACGGTAACTAGATAGATAATATTGACTTCGGAGTCTTCGTCTTTAGGCGGCTCAGCGCCTAGGTGGATGAAGGCCTGTAAATCCGCCGTTGTATAGTGGGTAAAGGTCCAATTATCTGAAGTAATGAAATTTTTTTCTTCCATCTCTACTTAGTACCAACAAAGTCTTGTCATCGCAAGAAGTTAGGTGTAGTCTCCGTAGGCTAAATTGTAGAAGAACTTAATGTGGAGGCGCCTCATGGCCAAGGGACCAAGAGTCATAATTACTTTAGAGTGTACGGAAGCTAGAAAACTAGGAAAAACTCCTTCTCGTTACACTACGACTAAAAACAAGAAAAATACTCCAGATCGTATGGAAAAGAAGAAATATAATCCATTTCTTCGTAAGCACACGATCCACAAAGAAATTAAGTAATTATTTACTAGATTTCTTAGTAATTATAGGCCCTTAGGATAAGGGCCTTTTTACATTTCGGCTTTATTTTATTCCTAATATAACCGATATGAATTTAGGCAGTATTTGTCTTAAATCTTGGTATATTTGGGAGGACCTTTTGGCCCTGAATCTTTTAATTGTAGATCCTGATGATGAGTGGCTCTTTAGCGCGAAGGAGTACTTTGAGGGAATCAATTATCAGGCCACTATCGTTAATAACGGTAAAGATGCCCAAATGAGCATCTACAACGGCAGCTTCTTTGCCGTCATTCTCAATGTAAATGTCAAAAACCACGCTGGTATCCAAGTTCTAAAATTCATCAGATCCAATCATCCTTCTCAAAAAGTAATCATGGTCACAGAAATTGATGAAGAAGAAGATATTGAAGAACAATGGAACCCTGAAAAACTGAAGAAGGCAGGCGCGACTGAAGTTATCGTCAGGCCTTTTGAATATGCTGATCTTAAGGAGCTCTTAGAGGGACATCAGAGTGTTGGTGATATGGTAAGTACCATTCCTAGACGAAAAGAGCTGGGTCCAGAAGAGGAAGTTTCCCTCGGTGATGATGAATTTACAAGTGTTAGAATCGAAGAGTTTTATAGCAGTCAGCCGGTTCTATTTGATATCTATGTGAAGCTTAAAAGTAATCGTTATATAAAAATTCTTCATGCAGGGGATGAACTCTCTAAAGAGCGAATTAATAAATACAAAGACGAAAAGAATGTCGAGTATCTCTATTTTCATAAGAAAGATCTCTACAAGTATGTAAAGTTTAATAACTATTTCACTACCAAAGTAATCGCTAACGAAAAAGTTGGTGGTCATAAGAAAGTGAAAATGTTGCAAAATGTAGCCGAAAAATTTCTTGAGCAAACCTTCAATGAGGGCGTTAAACCACTTATTATAGATCAAGGAAAAGAGATTGCAGAGAATGTTTATGAGCTCGTTAAAAATCAAGAGGATCTCTATTCGGTTTTTAAGGACTACTCCGACTTTGATCCCAATGCCTATACTCATGCTTATTTAGTGACGATGTTTTCAACGGCAATTATCAAACAATTTGAATGGCAATCTAAGACGACGATTGAGTGCACGGCCTTAGCATGCCTCTTTCATGATATAGGAAAGATGCGCCTTGATCCGGCCCTTCTTGATATTAAGGTTGATGAAATGAACGAAGATCAGCTGCAGGAATATCGCAAGCATCCCGAATTAGGTCTGGAACTCATTGATGGCAATCCGCTGATTAATAACTCAGTAAAGCAGATGATTCTTCAGCATCATGAACATTTTGATGGTACCGGTTTTCCTTTTGGAAAGCGTGGTTCAAAAATTTTGATGCTCTCAAATATTGTCTGTTTGGCCGACAACTTTGTTCATATTATTCAAGATGAAGATAAGAAGCCCGTTGAGGCCTTAAAGATTATTCTTAGTCGTAGAGAAGAGCTTAGTTGGTATAACTCAGCTATTATTGAGTGCTTAATTAAAGTGTTCGTTAACCCTGAAAAGATTGTTAAAGAAAACCATCTTCCTTCAAACTCTAGAGTCGTTAATAAAAAAGTTTCTTAACAGGAAAGGAGCGCAAGTTGCTTTCACTGGGGCTGAAAAGTCCAAGATACTTTTTGGGAACAACAACGGGATGATTCCTATTAGAGGGCTTAATCATAAAGTTTTGCCACTTCTCAAGTTTGATATCTCCCAGCTTTTTCACTAGACCAGTAATCTCATAATTATAGGAGTGTTGGGTTGTTTTTACTTCTACTGTATAGGAGAGGTTGCTCATATAGCTTTCAATATTCTCCTCAAGCTCTTGGTTGGTCTTATCGAGGATAAGAGAGCTTCTGAGATCGGCCAATTCACTTAGGTAATCTTGAACAGCTTCAGACTTCAAGTTCTTGGAGTATTTTCCATCCCATCCTGTCTTTGTCTTTTCAAGCGCAAAGCGGACGCTGCGAGATCCTTTTTTGCCTTTATAGATAGTCACTTCAGTCACCTCTGAAGGGTTGAAAGTGAAAATTCTCGTATCTACAAAGCTCCCTAGGTTTAGGGTGTTGAGCGACATCCCAATATTGTCGATATGATAAATGGCCTTTTGGTCACTTAAGCTTACATAAGTAGAGTTATCAAGAGGATTTACAAGACCAAATTTAAGTGTGGCCTTTTTTTCATTTGATCCAATAAGTGTGACTTCAATAGGAGTATTATCCAATGAATAGTTGGAGATATTGATAGCATCCATTTCGTGAACATTTTTAATCTTAACATTATTGAGATCATTGAGAATATTCTTTATCAAAGTTGTATTGGCCGGAAGGTTTCTAGGGGAGATCATAACCCATGAAGTATCGGGTAGAGATTTTGACTTCTCAAAATGAAAGGTTCCTAGATTATTCTTAAGAACAATTTGCTGCACGCCAAGAATTTGTCCAGGTTTAAAGAGAGACTGGTATGTACTCATCTCGGGAGTGAGCTCTGTTGGGGCTTGAAAGAAGTCACTATAGACGCCAGTAAGAAGAATGATGAAAGTAAAAATGGCGAGCATCCATGTCGATGCACTTGATTTCTTTATCTCTAGATTAATGAGCATAGTATTCCTTATCCATGGGAGCAAAGAAGTAAGGATGCGATGAGTCTCATTGCTGCGGCGTTTTTACTTCTTTTACCTATAATCTATAGATATTAGCTTGATTTAGTAGCTTCGACTAGAGATGATAGGCCCTAAAAACGTGATCTTTAGACTCAAGTATGAGGTTATATTTATTATGAATATCATTGATTTAATTAAAGAGGGCGGCTTCATTATGGCACCTCTTCTGCTTTGCTCTTTTATTGCGTGGGCCGTCTTCTTTGAGAGGCTCTATTTTATCCGTCAATTCAGAAGAGACTTCGCTCGCCTAGTAGAGAAGGCCGAAGGGTTAATTCTATCAAAGAAGTTTGATGAGGCCCGAGGGCTTGCTCACAATGTTTCCCCTTTAATTGGAAAGTCCTATCTTGTGGTATTTGAAGATGCTGAAATGAATCTTGAAAACTGGCAATTTAAAATGTCCCGTCGTCTTAAAGAAACTCAAGTGGGGATGAAGCGCTACCTTTGGATCCTTGGAACGATTGGAAGTTCGGCACCTTTCATCGGTCTATTTGGAACTGTTGTTGGGATTATTAAATCTTTTGAAAGTATTGCAGCTTCTGGAAAGTCTGGTTTTGCAGTTGTTGCGGGTGGTCTTGGTGAAGCCCTTATAGCAACCGCTGCAGGGATTATCGTGGCCGTTGTCGCCGTTATTTTTTATAACTTTTTCCAAAGTCGTCTCAGTGAACTTTCAATCGAAGTTAAGAATGGATTAGAAGATCTTAGGGAGCTTATTTAATGGCCATGAATTTTGGAGACGATGACGGAGAAGAAAAAATCATAGCGGATATCAATATGACTCCGCTCATTGATATTATGCTTGTTCTCCTTATTCTTTTCATGGTGACTTCAAGTATGTCCTTGGAGAGTGGTCTCGACGTAGAGCTTCCTCAAGTATCTGGTGGAACTGATTCCAAAGAGGGAAGTGCCGTCATTATTTCTTTGGATGAACAGGGAAGTCTATCCGTACAAGGACAGGCTTCTGATATGACCCGGTTGAAGGAAGACCTCATGGCCGCGATAAAAGAGGCCGGTACAGGACTTGTTATTTTGGAAGGGGATAAGGCATCAAAACTGGGAAGTGCTGTGGTCATTATGGATATTGCCAAGGCCGCAGGAGCAACAAAATTTGCTATCGCTGCTGAAGCCGAGGCTCATTAGACACCCTTAGATATCCTTTTTAGAAATCTAATCCATCCAATCCATCAAAGTCATCATCACCGCCATCATCTTGCTGCTTAGGTGGAGCCATTATTGGGGCAGGGATATCTGGCTCAATAGATCTAATGAATTCACGAAGTAGAGTTCTTTCACCTTCTTTTAGGAAAGTGAAGTTGGCCACTGTTCTATAATCAACTTTACGATTTGAAATGATTCTAGAGCTTGCATTGAAGGGACGACAAAAACTCACTATAGCATTGAGAACAAACTTCTTAGGAATTTGAAACTCAATGACAATTGATTGGCCTTCCATAAACTTCTTTTCAGAAAAGAAGTAGAGTCCATCCATAGAAAGTTCGCTAAGAATGGATACACCCCGACTTAAACGATCTTCTTTAATATTATGGCTTCCTCTTTGAATGATCTTCTTAGCACCTTGAGGCTTAGCTACTGCTTCAGAGGGAGTAGTCGCTTCCTCACTACCACCCATGGCAGCGGCCATGGCGGCTTCAAGATCATCGCCACTTTCTTCACCTTCAGCATCATTACCACCGTCCATCGCAGCGGCCATGGCGGCCTCAAGATCATCTCCACTTTCTTCGGCCTCAGCATCATCACCGCCACCCATTGCTGCGGCCATAGCGGCTTCTAGGTCATCACCAGACTCTTCGCTGGTGTCTGCTCCGCCGTCAATGAGTTGAAGTCCGGCCTTCTGTTCAATTGGACCACTATAGGCGTACTCATTTTTGATTTCATTGATTTCCTGGGACGAGAGGGCCTTCCCATCGGCCTTATGGGCCAAATGTTGCTGAATAACACTTTCTACCTCATCGCGAAGACTCCATATTTTGAGACCAATTCTTTTAATTAAAACAGGATCATTTGAATTACCGTGGATCAATGTTTTCTCCTTCCCTCTGGCAGAGCTCACTTAAGCTGCATAACATCATTTTTATTCTAGCAAATGAAAGAATCAATCCCAATAGAGACCAGTTTTACCTAGGGAAGGTTTTTCCCTCAGAGACATGGATTGTGCAAGGTGTCTAAAATAGAGGGATACAAAGATAAGAATAGTGGAGGAGAAAACTTGTGTATCTCCTTTAAGAGCAAACCTAGGAGGGTTTAATGATCCGTAACTTCAGGATGAAAGGTTATTTATTGACGGCAACTTGCGTTTTTTCAGTATCAGCTTGGGCCTCTATTGATTATCCCCATCGCCCTGGAGAGTTGATTGTTAAGCTGAAGGATTCATCGGTGAAGTCACTAGAGCTCAAAGGAGTTGGACTACATTCTCAAGAGCTTTTATCTAAAAGCTCAGAGGCAATGCTCATTAAATTTAATCAGAAGTCTGTTGATTTGGAAGAGATGATGAATCGGATCTCTCAAGATCATAATGTGGAAGCCGTTGAGCCCAATTATATTTACTCTATAGAGAGACCGGTAAAAGGAAAATTCTTATATAGAGATACTGTGAATCACAATTTTCAAGCACCATCTGATCCTCTCTTTGGTCAGTTATGGGGGCTTGATAATACAGGAAGTAATGAGCCAAATTCATCTCGTGGGGGAAAGAGCGGAGCTGATATTTCGGCCTATGAAGCTTGGAATATTACCAAAGGTTCACGACAGATAAAGATTGCAGTTATTGATACCGGAGTTGATTACAATCACTCGGATCTTAAAGAGAATATTTGGGAAAATATTGCAGAGAAGTTAGGAGAACCTGGAGTCGATGACGATGGAAATGGTTATATTGATGATATTCATGGATATGACTTTGCCAATGATGACGGAGATCCTTTAGATGGACACGGTCACGGAACTCATTGTGCAGGAACGATTGGTGCTGTTCATGACAACACTATTGGTGTGGCCGGTGTGATGGGAAATGTTGAGATTGTTGCCATTAAGTTTTTAACAGATCAGGGCTCGGGTGATTCGGCCAATGCGATAAAGGCCATCGATTATGCGACCTCATTAAACGTAGATATTATGAGTAACTCTTGGGGAGGAGGAGCTTATTCCGAGCTTTTGAAAGAGGCTATTGAAAGAGCATCAAACGCAGGAATAATCTTTACAGCTGCAGCTGGAAATAGTGGAGATGATAATGATTCTGTTCCTCATTACCCTGCCAATTATACGGTAGATAATGTTGTCTCTGTTGCCGCCCATAATGCTCAAGACAACTTGGCCAATTTCAGTTGCTACGGAAAGGAGAGTGTTGATATCGCAGCTCCTGGACAAGGCATTCTCTCTACCATGACGAATGGATCCTATGGAGTTCTCTCTGGAACTTCTATGGCGACTCCTCATGTCTCTGGGGCGTTAGGACTCCTTCTTTCTCATGAGGGAAGAATGCCCCACCGTGCGATGGTTGAGCGTCTGAAAGAAACGTCAGTTCCAGTAGTCAGCTATAGAGGAAAAGTTAATAGAGGAGGAAGATTGAACGCATTTAATCTTCTAACTGATACACGTCCAGAGAGAGTTGAGCCAGATGCTAATGCTTGGCAAACTCTTGATCTGAGTCAACCATGGGAGACGAATCATCCTTACTTGGAAAACCTATCTGAAAGAAAGAGCTTTAAAGTTGCAGGGGCCAAATTCATTCGTCTTGTTGTTAAAAGATTAGAGCTTGAAGACTTCTATGATTATCTTCAAATTTCCGATAGCAATGGAAACCCTGTTGCCCAACTTACGGGAAGTTTAAATCAAGTCGTCTCTGACTACGTTGAAGGAGAGGAAATTCATCTTCTTTTTAGGTCAGATCGCTCTATTACGAAGTGGGGATTTATTATTGAAAAGATTCAGTGGCAGTAACTAGCTGACACTTTGATGATTTGAAAAATCTTGATAATCTTGAATAAGGGACTCACTAACGTCCCTTATTTCATCTAAGACTTCTTGGGCACCTATTATACTTTCTTTTCTCCCTAAAAGTTCAAGCTCCATAGTCTTCTCTCGTCCTTTAGAACAAAAGAGGGTTGTAAATGTTCCTTTTAGTGAGTGGGCCTTTAAGGCCAAATTCTTATAATCTTTCTCGTCAATTGCTTCTTGTAGCGTCTTAATATCTTCTAAATACTTATTTAAGAATTGATCAAACATATTCTCAATAATATAGAGATCTTCTGAAAAGTGATTTAAAAGCGCATCAAGATCAAAGGAGTCATATTTCTTTTGGGGAATATTTCGCTCCAGCTTAGCACTGATAATTTCGTTGCTATTGAACATTCTCTGAAGCTCACTAGAGGGCTCATTCATTCTTTCGGTAATATTTCGAGAAGGGCGTGACTCAAGCATGACCTGATGAGAGTAGCGTTCAATAACTGCAACTAAAATATTATTATTAATTGGTTTGGCCATGAAATCGTCCATACCTGCTTCGAAACAACGATCTCTATCTTCTTGAAGGACATTTGCCGTAACAGCTATGATAACTGGTCGGTGAGAGATATTTTGATCCTTATTGTAGGTAATAATATTCTTTGTCGCCGTAATTCCATCCATTACCGGCATTTGAATATCCATGAAAATTAAGTCATAGCGTTTTTCTTTACTCATCTCAAACGCTTCGACTCCATTGGTGGCAATATCAGGGTAGATATGATTCTTATTCAGTAAACTTATAAGTAATTTTCTATTAACAGCATTATCTTCTGCAATAAGTACATGCAGATTTAAGGATTTTGTCAGTCTTGTTGGGACATCTGATTCATAGGTTCCATGTCGGGTGGCAAGTTGTACTTGCATGGCCTTGAGGCTGAAGCTAAAAGTTGAGCCAGAGCCCATTTTACTCTCGGCCTTTATATCCCCACCTAAGAGTTGAAGAATTTTTTTACAGATAACAAGACCTAGACCTGTTCCTCCATATTTTCGATTTCTCCCGTCATCAATCTGGGAGAATGGGCGAAAGAGGCGCTCCATCTTCTTTTGCTCAATTCCTATACCGCTATCTTCAATAAAGAAACTAAGCGTATCTTTCTTCGCTGATTTTTCGACTATAATTTTAACAAATCCGTGATCCGTGAATTTGATAGCATTGGCCACGAGGTTTATAAGAACTTGCTTGAGACGATTTTCATCAGTCAATATTCCCTTGGGAACATCTGAGTCAATGCTATAGGTTAGTTTAATATTTTTTTCTTGGGCCATATGAAAGAAGAGTTGAGTAACTTCTTCTAGGCAGTGCTGTAGATTAAAGGGTCTTTTTACGATTTCGAGCTCATTCGTTTCTATCTTTGAATAATCAATAACGTCAGAAAGAATAATATTTAGGTTCTCTGCTGAATCTTTAATGATGTCTAAGAGCTCCCTTTGTTCGGTATTAATTCTTGAGTCAAGAACGAGATTAGTCATTCCAAGTATTCCATTAAGGGGAGTTCTAATTTCATGACTAATATTGGCCCAAAACACATCTTTTGTTTTATTAGCAACCTTGGCCCTATTCTCACTTTTTATAAGCTCCATCTCAGATTCATAGCTAAGCTTTTCATAGTGCCAAGTAATATAGGAAATGAGCGCAAAGATTGAGATTAGCGTAATTCCGTTGTGAACAATAAGCGCATTATCTTTCAATAAGGTATTGTTACTAGGATAATTGTGTCCGCTTAAGTCGAGATAAAGAAATACGAAGAGCTGGCTCAGTCCAATAAACGATAGAACGGCTCCTTTCTTTGAACCTGCAAAGTAGAAAGAGAGGATGGGGATAATAATAAAAAGCATGGCCTGACTCGTCCCAATTCCACCTCTGATATAGGTGAGAACAGGAGCTGCAACGAGTGCCACTACAGGTAGCGAAATAGAATATTTTCTATAGTTCTTTGAGTACTTTATCAAATAGGGAAGTGATAAGAGTACTAGACACAAGAAAAGTGCAAATAGGGGGAGAGTATCTGTGGCCAGAAAGCGATTAAAGCTAGCAATTAAGAGCAGAGCAGATGAGAAGAAGCATGTGTTTATGAATACCAAAGCTTTGGCATTTTCACTTCCCGTAAGAGGGATGCCGTCCTTCAAGAAGTTGTCGGCGATTTGATCTAGGAATTGCTTTATCATCTTATTAGTCTTTTCGGAGATTTAGGAGATTACCTAAGCTTAAAGATGTAAAACGCAAAAAGGCCAATCTTTGAATTAACGATTGGCCTATATAATATGAAAATGCTCAGCTATTACGAATTAAGCTTCGAAAAGGTGACGATATTTTCTAAGGAACTTAGAAAGTGAACCAACTTTATCAAGTGTTCTAATCGCGCTTGTAGAAAGTCTTAATTTGATAGTTTTACCAGTTTCTGGATCAAAAACTCTCTTCGTTTGAAGGTTTGGCTTTTGAGTCATTTTTGATTTGTTGTTAGCGTGAGAAACTTTGTTTCCTACTAGTCTTCTTTTTCCAGTTAAATCACATGAGCGGGACATACAGCATCCTTTTTATAAGCATTTCAGCACATTAATTAAGATATTCGAAGGCGTAATATAGACTTTCTGGGCTGAAAGGGCAAGGGCCGATTGTAAGAATGGAAATTTTTTGTGTACTATTAGGGAGTTAAGGTGATCCAGACCACAAGAATTAAGCGATTTCCACTAGTTACCCTCGATGTCTTATGCTCCCAGTCCCACTTTCCGGTAGCGAAGAGGTGGCCATGTCCCCAGGGTCTAGGGCCAATAGTTGTGACTTTATCTCTGTTGGCTCGTGGTCTCATTCGAAGCTCTCCACCTTGAATTAACTCTGGTTTTAGATTCAAAGAAAGGCTCAGCGCAAGATCTCGAGAGGCATCATCGTGCCATATACCTTCTTGCTCTTCTTCTTGAGGACCCTCGCGCAGGGCAAGCATCCAATCATACTTCCACTGCTTTTGTTCACCGTATATAGTGAAGAGAAGTGCTGAAATTTGTTGTCCCAGCTCTTTATCTAGGGGAAGTTGGGCCTCAATTTCTTGATAGAGCTGATCGTAATGAGCATTTTGCACATACACCTTCCACTTCTCAGGTAAATTAAATGAGCAAGAGAGGGATCCACAGTTTTTTAGATTTTGGTAATGACCTATACTATTCATAATGATTAAGGAGAAAATCTATTAAAAAAGCTCTTTTGGGAAGTATTTTTTTATTTGTGTTGGTGCTAGTTTATCGCATCTTTTTCTTTCATATTCCAAATGGAGAAAAGCAAAAGCCTGTTGAAAAGGATAAATCCGTTGAGACCACGAGTTCTCCTATTCCTATTTCATTGGTGGAGACCAAGCAAAGAAAGATTAAAAAGAAGCTAAGACGAAAGAAGAGAAGCTCACCATCAGCAATCTGTGTAGGCTTAAGTCCAGCATTTAAGTCTATGGAGCTCTTTGATTTGGATCTCAAAAATGATCAAATTTATTTTTCTACTTTGATGAAGCTGTTTGATAATGTTGAAGAGAATACTCTTAACTATATGAAGAAGATTGATCAGGGATTTAAAGAAGATGGAGTGCTCTGTGCTCCATTAAGAGAAGAAATTTCAAATATTGAATATATGCTCTCTATAAGAGATGGGCGCGATCCTAAAGTTAGAAATATTGTATTGGTTAAATATACTTCAATTGCTTATGCTCTTTTAGATAACAAAAGGTCTTACTTTCCGCTAACTCAGGCGGTGGGTCTCTTTATGAATATAGCTGAGATGAACTTCTTCACTGGCGAGCAGGAAAAGGAGCTTTCATATATATATAATCGTATACATGACGATTATAAGGCCTTTAAGCATACTTCGAAACAGTCTGATGGTATCGACAAGAATGGGGATGCCGATATTATACTTTTATTGGATTGGATAGGCTCCCTTGATAATTAAGGAAGGAAGTACTCGGCCACTCCATAGAGACCATTTTGCTCAAAGGGGAAGATAAGTGAATTATTGGTTGGGTTATAATCTGCGCGATATCCTCGACAGGTCATATTGGCAATAGGCCAAGTCAACTGCACATCAGAGTCATCAACAAAGCTATACTTACGAATGCGGCCACTTGTATTACAGTAGTAAAGCGCTTCATCTCCGGGACCGTGGTGAACAAATTTATACCAGTCCATAATATTATTGGAGACATAAGCGATTCTTTCAATATTTCCACCTGATATAGCGTAAACGTCCTGCTCAGATCCTCCATGGGCAGTCGCTAGAATCCACCGCGAGTTGGTATCATCCCAATCAATGGAGCGGTAGCTATCAAAATATAAGGCATCACAAGACGAAGTGGATACAGGTCCCGAGCTCGCTCCATTACAAACCTTCCTCACATTGCCATCGGCCGGAAATTCTCCAAAACCAAGTATATGAGATTGGCGATAAGAGTCACTACGATCATAACTTTTGAGTCTAAAGGTTCCTTGGCGACTTTCTGTACCGTTATACTTCATTCTTGCGAGTAAGACTTCGTCACTGTTAAGGCCAACAACAAGTCCATAGTTTTGATTTCCATTGGCATCGATTGAAAGTCCAGCAAGGCCATCTGCCGTTTCAAAATTGGTTCCTGAAGAATCACCAATGACGGTTTCATACATTCCCGTGGAGCGATTAAGTCGAATGATCGATTCATCATTACTCCACTCATTGAAGAAGAGATCTCCGGTTGCTCGATCCACTTGCAGATAACTTCGAATATGGGCGGAGTTGTAGGCGGCCGGTTGACCATAATCAGGACGATCCAGGTTACCATTTCCGGCAACAACATTGATATTTCCTTCCGGAGTAAATTGCTTCACGTAGTATCCATCACCATCAACAACCACGACATCACCATTATTGAGACGAGTAACTTCTCTGACCACTTCAAAACGAGCATTAACGGCAAGAACCCCATCCCCATAGGTCTTACGTTGACCGAGAATAGTTTTGAGATTTCCGTTGGTATCCACAACACGAATAGATCCGGCATCAACAATGAACATTTCGCCGTTCTTATTTACGAAGAAACTTCTAATATTGATATTACATGAAGTTGCTGGAGTCCCATCGGGACATTCTCCACGAGTCCCTGTTCCCAGCACTTGAGTCCATGTACCGTTACTGTCCATACGATCAACTCGACCCCCATAACCTAGGATATAAAGGTGACCATCCATTCCTGTGTAAGGATAACGTTGCCAGTAAGTATGAGAATTACTATTGGCCGTGATGGTCGAAAAAGTATTGGGATCAAACATAACTCTTCGATAGGCATTATCGACTTGATCACAACCTGAATAACTCTTATCGTGATGGGACAGAGCTTGACTGAGGACAAATTCAGAGTTGCTATTAAAAGAAAGTCCATAGTGACTTATTCGACACTTGGTTAGATCTTGAGTTGGATAGGAGTAATCACCTATACCAGTATATTGTTTGGATATGACTTGACCTGTAGCTGCTTTATAGATTCTAAGCCTATTGAGGCTTGAAGATCCAGCCCAACTAACGGCACGCTCAGAGAAGAAGACGATATCGCCATTAGGCATGGCAAAGAAAGGCATCGCATCTACATAGTTATCAGTTTCAGGAAGATTATCAATTTTTACATTAAGAGGATTGGCCACAGTATCTGACGTATCAGAGCCTGTTCCGATAATGGTGTTAATTGTAGGCTCTGATTGATTGAGGTCAATTCTACGAATACGATCATCGTCAAACAGTAAAAGGCGACCTTGGTAATCAAGAGTAATCTTAATAGCATTATTTAAAGTTGCATTAGCCGCTGCACCACCGTCCCCAGTAGACACACCAGTATCAGGAATGAAGACGATAAGTTTACCTGTATCTTTATCGACAGTGAGTAGACCACGATCAGCATCGGCAAAGAAGAAACGTCCATCATCAGTAACGACAATAGTTCCTGGGTCCATCGAGTCCCCATCTCCTTCGTTTACGAAAACCGCCGTCTGGGCAGAGCCACCAATCCCTTTTTCTGTGTTACCGGCTATCACTTTAATAATATCTGTATTGGTATTATTTGAAGTTGCTTGCGTTGTAATAGCTGTAGCATCGGTAGCTTTTAAAAGAATTTTGTAGGGAACACTCAGGGGTGATCCACCTGGCCAGAGGTAACAACCTTCATTGGCCCCAAGAGATACCCCACAACCTGTGTCGGAGTGAGGATTAAGTGATTGGGCCGTGGATATCGCCGTATAGTTGGTATCATCAGTTGTATAGAATAAAGAAACTGAGCCACTAGGCATTGTCGCGTTATCTGTAACTTTCCATCGTATATAAACATCTTGTCCAGCAGGAACTGAACTCTGTGTACGAGTTGGAGGTACCTGAGGATTATTAACATTTGAAGCGGTTACATCGGAAACGGTTGGAGCAATACCTGGGTCATAACCATGAATGAGCTTATCAGTGCCCAAAGTTCCGTTTCCACCATTGGATAATCCAGAAATATTTCCAGCTTCATCCTTTACCCATGGGTACATGTCATAGTTTTGAGTGGTCCATCCAAGGAGGATATAGAAATCGTCAAGGCTTAGGGTTTGGCCTAAAGGTAGACCAACTGAAGGTGAGTCGACTCCAACCCAGCATTCATCATTTGCTAAAGGAGCTGTGGTAACTAGGCGAGTAAAACAAACTTCTGAAATATAAACATTTGAGTTTTGAGATGTTGCTTCGAGATCAATAGGAATATAGGCATTCGTACTAGGGTCATTGGCCGTAGTTGTAAAAGAAGAAATAGTAGGGGGATTTGTTTCACGAATCCATGTACCACTTACAGAGGTTGAATTAAATGGTGAGACTGTGAAGGTTTGAGTGAAAGTGAAGTTTCTCGTTGCATCACCTGTTCTCGAATTTGTGGTATAGCTCCAAGTTCCTGATGGACATGTTACTGTATTACTTTCCACTCCGGAGATCGTTACATCTAAGCCTGTCTCACAGTTTCCACTGAAGACCGTTGTATTTGTATTTGTCTTGAGCGTATAAGTATCTAAAGTAAGTTGAGGCCCCGTCGTGTCTCTTATCCATCTATAAGTAAAGCTAGTCGTATTTCCTGCACTATCTGATTGAGTAAGGGTGAAATTTCGAGTGGCATCTGTAGTGAAAGTATTGGTTGTCCAACTCCAACTCGATGCGGAACATGAAATTGCAGCACTTTGTGCACCCGTAATATTGATAACATTAGTTCCTTCACAAGAACCACTTAGGGTTCTCTGATTGAGGTTATTAGTATCTGTTTTGGTTTGCCCTCCTGAGATCGCAATAGGACTAGACATATTAAATAAAGGCGGGGTGGCATCTCTTTCCCAAGACAGAGCAAGCGGTGGTGTAGAAGTATTTCCTGCCGCATCCGTCTGAGTCATAGAATAAGAAAAAATTCCATCGGTTGTTTTTGGACTTGGTGTCCAACTCCATGTTCCTGAACTACAAGCAATTGTTGTGGACTCATCTCCTGTGATTGTAATCGTATAATTTGCCTCACAAGTACCACCCCATGTATTGGGTGTGTTTTGATTAGTAAAGTCAGGGTTATTTCCTGAAGTGAGAGAAAGGATAGGTGCAATTTCATCACGAATAAGAGTGATTGATTCTGTTGTTGTGTTTCCGGCTGCATCGACCTGAGTAAGAACGATTAATTTACTACCATCTCCATCGGAAAAGTTTACCGTTTGTGAATAAGTACCACCTGAGCATGCCACAGCAAAGTCAGACTGAAGGGCACCAGAGAAATTGATATTAAGACCACTTTCACAGTTTCCTGTGATGACGGCCGATGATTTATGATAAGAATTATTCCCTGGTGAACTAATGGTAAGTCCTGGGAAAGTTGAATCAATTTCAAAAGTCGTGGATTGGGCCGTCGCTGTATTTCCGGCAAGGTCTGTTACCTGTACTCTTAATCTTATATCCGTTCGATCAAGCCCTGGTGTTGTCCATGAAGCTGAAAAGCCCTGTGTACTATGAGGCCCTGTGGTTACCGCCTGATTGACAATATCAACCCAGGTACTTCCATTCCAATAATCGACATTAAAAGAGCGAGTATTATTGATATAAGTTTCTGTTAAAGTCCAGTTGATAGTGTGAGAAGTATTCCCCGAGAGAATACCAGGATTGGATACGGCAATCACTGGATTTGTGACATCATAATAAACGGTAAAGTCTGTAGAAGTTGCTGAGATATTTCCAGCATCATCTCTCACCCAAGCACTGAGAGCGTGTGGACCCTCTGTTGCTGGAATGGTATAGGTGATTCCTCCAGCAGAGGTATTACAGTTTACCCAAGCCGCATCCCCATCTGTAGGAGTCGCGCCAGTATTAATTAAAATCTCATCAAAGTGTTGATGACAGTTAGGCACAGTGAAGGCCACTGCCGTTACATTTGTATATTGTGGAGTGTGAAGTGAGATAATGGGGGCAGAAGGTTTCGTTGAATCAACTTCAAACGATGTCGTCGTTATAATTGTTTGGTTCCCAACAGGGTCAGTCGAAACAAGGCGTAGTCTAGCATTTTGAACATCATCTGAAGGTATTGTCCAATTATAGGGACTCGTTGGAGATGACACTACAGTGCTGTAGTTGGTTCCATCGGCCGCATATTGAAGGGTTAAAGTATCAATTCCATTCTTATCTGTTGCAGTGAAGTTTAGAGCGAGGGTATCCCCACCTCTAAGAATCGCTGGAGGATTATCTAGTGACGATGCCGGGGGAGTTGAATCAATTTCAAACGCTGCAGTCTGGGCAGATCCTGCGTTTCCTGCAAGGTCAACAACTTGTACCCGAAGTAAAATATCTTCACGATCTAAGGAAGGTGTCGTCCAAGAAGCGCTAAAGGCTTGAGAAGAGTGAGGACCGGTGGTTACCGCCTGGTCTTCTACATCGATCCAAGCTGAGCCATTCCAATAGTCGACATTAAAGTTAATCGAGTTATCTATATACTCTTCTGTAAGGTTCCAGTTAATCGTATAGGTATTAGCTCCTGCAAGCATAGGAGGTGTTGTGAAATTAAGTACAGGGTTTGTTACATCGTAATAAACTGTTACATTTGTGGCCGTAGGAGACACATTCCCAACGTCGTCTTTTGTCCAGGCATTGAGCGTATGCTCTCCCTCTACGGCCGGTAGTGTATAAGTAATGGCCCCGACATTAGTAGAGCATGACTGCCAACCAGCATCATCTCTACCTGGGGCGGTGGATTCATTAATAAAGACAGAGTCTATATCTGTACAGTTACCCATGGTTAAAGTTGTTGCGGTAACATTAGTATATAAAGGTGAGTTTAAAGTAATACTGGCCAATGGAGAGGGAGTGGAGTCAATTTCAAAACTTGTTGTTTCGATAATCGTTTGATTCCCTACAGGGTCTGTTGAAACTAAGCGAAGTTTAGAGTTTGTTGTATCGACAACCGGAACATTCCATGAGTAAGGACTAGTCGGAGATGATGAGAGAACGCTGAAGTTAGTTCCATCTGCAGCATATTCAAAAGTAAGACTATCTATTCCATTTTTATCAGTCGCCGTGAAGTTCAGAGATAGAGTATCCCCACCACGAATACGCGCCGCTGGTGAATCAAGCGTTGAAGCAGGAGCGGTTGAGTCAATTTCAAAAACTGCATTTTCTACAGTCGTAACATTTCCAACCACATCCGTTACGACATAGCGTAAGCGAGCTGTCTCAAGATCCACTGATGGAGTGGCCCATGAGTAAGTAGGGTTAGAAGGTGATGAGGCCACAGTTGAATATGTGCTTCCACTATCGTTTGAGTAGGAAAGAATTGCTGTGGCAATACCTGAAGCCGAGTCACTTGAACTTAGAGTGACATTATTTGAGATTCCTCCTCTAATAATGGCCGCCATATCGGCAAGAGATACCGTTGGTGCGGTTGAATCAATTCCAAATAGTGAAGTTGTGGTTTGTGATTGGTTCCCCGCAGGGTCAATGGCCGTAAGCCTCAGGCGGGCCGCTACCGTAATATCAACTGTGGGAACAGTCCACACAAAGGGAGGAGCGTTGGTTGTTGTTAAAGTGGTATAGTTAACACCGTCTTGAGCGTATTCTAGGATAAAAGTTGAAAGACCATTGTGGTCACTAGCGCTGTAGTTAATATTGTAGGTACTGCCACCAAGAAGCCAAGTCGGAGGATTTTGAAGAGATATGGCCGGAGGTGTAGAGTCAATAGTGAACTTAGAAGAGATGGTAAAATTCGAATTTCCAGCGAGGTCAGCGGCCGAGAGTCTGAGCATTACATCGTTACTATCATCCATGGGGATCGTCCAGTTATAGGGACGGGCCGGATTTGAAGCGACAGGCGAATAAGATACTCCGTCATCAATTGAATAGCTTAAATTTAATGAATCAAGTCCATTGAGGTCAAAGGCAGTGTAGTCTACGTTATAAGTTGAGCCCCCAGCAAGAAAGAGAGCGGGATCAGAGATAGCTAGGGTAGGAGCAGAGGAGTCAATAATAAAACTATTGGATATAACTTCAGTAGTGTTACCGGCAGCATCGGTAATGAAGTAGCGAAGCTTGGAAGAGCTTGAGTCTGCATAGGGAAAAGTTACATCTGTTCCTGCAAAGAATCCATCTTGATACGAAACAGATTCCCAATTACCTGAGGCATGGTGAGCAATCGTCAGCTCTGTGTTATCAACTTGGATATTATCTTGAGCATTAATCGAGAGGGAGTGAATTGTTCCCCCTTGAATATAATCATTAACAGCAGAAATTGATCCCGTTGGTGGTGTTGTATCGAGTATAAAATCTATAGTTGAATACTCTGAAATTTTCTCTGCACTTTTATTCTTAGACCAAATATAAAGAGTACGATTTCCTTCTGTGGAATCTGTGAGTTCATAAGTTAGGGTTTGCTCTGGTGCAGATATACAAGTGTAAATAAAAGCTGAATCATCGGGCTTATCATCTGTTTCTGTTATGGCCACTACATCATAGGAGTTACAGTTATTGAAATTGATACCTGTTTCATGATTAATTTTTAGGATAGTCGAATTAACGTAGAGTCCGCGCTCAGAAATAAGAGAAACAACCGGAGCATCCACATCAAAGTCAAAACCAGAGAGGGCAAAGTCTCCAGCGATCTTTGTGTTTTGATCCACACACGAAGTTGTTAAGAGAATTACACTCAGCAAAAGAAAGTTTGCGAATTTACTCTTAAGAATCGTGGTTAATAAAGGGATGCTGCCTCCAAAGATATATTTAATATCAGCTACATATCGGTCTATAGGTTACTTTAGTTTAGCTTACAGGACTGATTTGTCGTGATTTCAGATAGATGGAAAGTCAACAGTGGAATAAGGTGACAATTTTTTGTGGATTTTTGTACTATTCCCTTATTATGCAGTTAAAAGCGAAGCAAAAGGAAGAATCTAGAGCTCCCTTTTGCACGCTTAGGGAAGGATTAGAAGCTCAAAGACTTGAAATCAATGCGCAACAACTCATTTACTGGAGTGAAGAACTCATCACTTGGAAGCTCTACTTCAACCAATACATCTACTCCTAGTCTGTCCTGAGCTTTCGCTTCAACGTTTATATTTTCAAAGATGGTATCTAAGCTCTTAGTAACTCTGGGATTAATATTCCAAGATATAAGGCCACTTGTCTTAGTGCTATTACATTTAATGATTTTCTTATCAAAGTTTAGAGTACTACAGTCCGATTTTCTTATGGTTACTAAAATTTTGTCATTTACACCCCATGTTTGATCTAAACCTTCGATCTGTGGACCTAGGGCAATAGTGGAGCCTGTGAGTTCTAGTGTGATTAGATTACTTTGAAAAGGAACCTCTTTTACCGTTAAACGGTTATAAGCGAATGTTCCATCCCAAAAATCCATTTCCTTAATATTAGAATTAGCAAAAGATAAAGTTGAAAAAAATAGTGCGCTTAGTAGTGTAATGAGTTTCATATTCTATCTCCTTTTATGTACCTCTCAATTGTTAAAAGGGTTTTCCCATAAGTTGAGATAGAAATAAAATTGATTAAATTGATTGATGTAATTGAATATTTTTATGGCAGAAAGTACTCAGCAACTCCATAGAGACCATTTTGCTCAAAGGTAAAAATAATTGAATCATTAACAGGGTTGTAGCCAGCATTTCTGCCCATACAACTTAGATTACTCATAGGCCATGGCACATGACCTTCATCACTATCTGTTGTAATATTATGAACCCGAACAATTCCTGAAGTTGAGCAGTAGATAAGCTTTTCGATATCATCACCGTTTCCTGCCACTGTATCTGGACCAGGATATCGAACATACTTATACCAGTTTTCTATATCTTGAGCTGTATAGGCGACCTTTGTAATGGTATCTGTGCTTTCATAGTAATAGAAAACATCTTGCTGAGTGCCTCCTATAGCAATGGCGATAATCCATTTGTCATCATAGGAGTCATAACTGACATTGCTTAGGGTATCCGTCGTTTGCGGAACTTCACATGTAGAAGCGGTGGTACTTGTTAATGCTCCTGTACAGAACCTTCTGGTATTATTATCAGCAGGGTAGCCATCTATCCCCATAATTATTTTTTGCGAGTAAGAGGAGTCTCCATCGTATAGAGCGAGGTGACTATCTTCATAACGTAAGTTAGAAGATTCATATCTAAATCTATATTGCATGACTTTATTATCTGCATAGCCAACTATTCTACCTCGGTTTTGATTTCCACCTGAAGCAATACTCAGTCCAGGAGTACCATTGGCGGCATTAAACCAACTTGTTCCACCTGCTCCAATAATTCGCTCCCATAGTCCATTTCCACGATTGAGTTTTAATATTTCACCATAGCTGTGATTTCTTGCCATAATAATACTACCGTCTGTCGGGTCGACTCCGAGATGATCTGAGTATGTAATATTGCTGGCCGTGGCACTATCGCCATCATTGGGAGCGCCATGATTTCCAGTTCCAGCGATAATATTAATATTTCCTTCTACTTCAAACTCTTTGATAAAGTTACCACTATTATCTGCGACAATATATTTGCCTGTAGCATCGACTCGCTCTACATATTTAGGGAGGTCGAAGCGGCCATTAATGGCCAAGACTCCATCTCCATAGGTTCGCTTTTGACCAAATATCGTAACGACATCCCCATCATCGTTAACGGTTCGAATGGAACCTCTATCTCCAAAATAAAACTTTCCTGTCGTAGAGACGAAGAGGTTCATAATATGCATGTTACAGGTCGTAGCTGATTCACCATCTAGACATTCCCCTCGAGTTCCAGAGCCGAGTACTCGGGTCCAAGAGCCATTTGTTTTGTCTAGTTTCATGACATAATTTCTAGAAATGATTTGATAAAGCTCTCCATCCATACCTGTATAGGGATAGTGAGTATAATGGGCATAGCTATTATTATCAGGAGTTTCTGCCACAAAGGTAGAGGGATTAAATTTTATGCGGTATTCATTATCAGCATCACTACATCCCGTATATCCTGTTCGATGTTGAGACATTCCGTAAGCATAATCAAAGGTTGAAGTAGCATCAAAGCCAACTCCAAAGAGGTAGAGGTAGCATTTCGTTAGATCTTGAGAAGCCGACTTTGCATCTCCCGTACCACTGAAGTACTGAGAGATAACATTCTTTGTTGCATTCTTATATATTCTAAAACGAGGAAGGGTAGAGTCTCGATTGTGGCGTGGGCGCTCTGACCAAAAGACGATATCTCCATTAGGCATAGCGTGGAAGGTCATCCCATCTTCTTCACGACATCCAGTACAGGGATTTTCAAATTGTACATCAAGAGGATTTGCCACTGTATCGGCGGTATTTGAGCCTCCTCCAATTATAGTCTCAATTGTGGGCTCTGCTAAATTGAGATCAACTCGGCGAATACGATTATAGTCATAAATGAGCATTCGACCTTGGTAATCAAGAGTCATTGCTACAGGGTAATTCAGTGTTGCTGTTTTGGCAGGACCACCATCACCGGTGCTACTTCCCGTTTTAGGAATAAAAACGATTAAGCTTCCATCCGACTCATCAACAGTTAAGATGCCTCTATCTTTGTCGATATAGAACATATCTCCGGCATCAGTAAAGATGATTCCATGTCCATCGTAGTCATCGGTATCTCCTTCAATAGAAAAAGTGGCCGTTTGGGCCGAGCCACCTATACCATTATCCGTATTACCGGCAATAATTTTTAGCCTTCCACTATTAAGAATATTAGAAGTCTGTTGAGTGGTAATATCTGTTGTATCGGTAACCGAGACTTGAATTTTATAAGCAACAGAAACCGGTGATCCTCCGACCCATCTGTAGCATCCTTCATCTGCTGCCAGTGAAATTCCACAGCCGTAATCGGTGTTTTGATTGAGGGCTTCAGCACCAGTTATAGCGTTGAAGTTAATATCATCTGTTGTGTAGTAAAGGCTAATGGCCCCGGCTGGTAAGGGAAAGTTATCTGTAAGCTTCCAGCGAATATAGACATCTGATCCCGGAGGGACCTCGGCCTGGGAGCGTGTTGGAGGTATTGATGAAGTTCCTATATTTGAACCGATCACATCAAAGAGAACAGGTGCTATTCCTGGATCATATGTAATTTGTAAACGGTCGGTTCCAAGAGTTGCTGAGTTTGTTGAAATATTACCAGCTTGATCCATTACAAAAGCATAGGAGTTATAAAGCATAGGTTCCCAACCTAAGAGTATATTGAAGTTGGTAAGGGTTAGACTTTGAGAGAGGGGTTGACCCACTGTAGGTGAATCGACTTCTAGCCAGCATAGATCATTGGCCGCAGGTTGAGCAGAACTATTAGACTTAAAGCAAATCTTGGCAATGAAGACGTCAGGGTTTTGACTTGTTGCTGTTAATGAAATCGGAATAAATGGTTTTCTCGATGGGCTTGAGGCCGAAGTTGAATAGGTCATAAAACTTGGAGCATTTGTCTCTCTAATCCAAGTACCGGTGACGCTTGTAGAGTTAAAGGGAGAAACAAGAAGAGTTTGGGTAAAGGTGTAATCTCTCGATCCATCAGTTGTCTTGGATGCTGTAGTGTAACTCCATGTTCCTGAAGGGCAGGTGATCGTTGTCGAATCAGTACCCGTAATGACAATATCAATTCCTGTCTCACAGGTTCCGCCAAAGGTCGCGGTATTTTGATTTGATTTAATCGAACTCTCAGTAAGAAAGAGTGCCGGACCTGTGGTATCTCTAATCCAAGTATAAGTTAAAGATGCAGTATTTCCTGCCGAATCACTTTGGGTGAATGTATAATTTCTTGTTCCATCAGTACTCACTGTATTCGTTGACCACGTCCAGCTCGATGCTGAACAGGAAATGGCAGCCGTTTGAGTGCCTGTAATATTGATTACATTCGTTCCTTCACAAGTACCGGAAAAACTAATTTGACTCTGGTTATTCGTATCAGTAGTACTTCCTCCTGTTGCTATCACTACGGGAGATTGCATATTGAAGACTGGAGGTGTTGCATCTCTCTCCCAAGATAGAGCAAGGGCCGGGTTAGAGGTATTTCCTGCTGCATCAGTTTGGGTTAGTGAATAGTTATATATTCCATCACTCGTTTTAGCTGAAGGTGTCCAAGACCAAGTTCCTGAAGAACAGGGAATGGTTGTGGTTTGATCACCAGTGATATTGATCGTAAAGTTTCCTTCACACGTACCACCCCATGTATTGGGTTGGTTTTGATTCGTAAAGTCTGGGTTTACTCCTGTATTAAGAGTAAGGACTGGGGCAACCTCATCACGATAAAAATTTCTACTCACTGTTGTATTATTGCTTGCAGCATCTGTTTGCGAGGCGACGATAAGTTTAGCTCCGTCATTATCTGAAAAGTTTAGGGTTTGAGAATAACTTCCTCCACTACAGGTAATAGAGAAATCCTCTTGGATGGCCCCTGAAAAGTAGATGGGAAGTCCTGTCTCACAATCACCTGTCATCACAATAGAGGCCTTGTGGTAACTATTTGCACTTGGTGTATCAATGGTTAGTGGAGGGAAAATAGAATCAATTTCAAAGTTCGTTGATTCGCTCGATGCTGTATTTCCTGCAAGATCAGTAACCTGTACTCTAAGCCTAATATCTGTGCGATTGAGACCTGGCGTTGTCCATGAAGCAGAAAATCCCTGTGTACTATGAGGCCCTGTAGTTACCGCTTGATTGACTATATCAACCCAGGTACTTCCATTCCAATAATCGACATTAAAAGAGCGAGTATTATTGATATAAGTTTCCGTTAAAGTCCAGTTGATGGTGTGAGAAGTATTTCCCGAGAGAATACCAGGATTGGATACAGCAATCACTGGATTTGTGACATCATAATAAACGGTGAAGTCAGTAGAAGTTGCTGAGATATTTCCTGCATCATCTCTCACCCAAGCACTGAGATCGTGTGGGCCCTCTGTTGCTGGAATGGTATAGGTAATTCCTCCATTAGAGATGTTACAATTTACCCAGGCCGTATCTCCATCTGTCGGGGTTGTTCCTGTATTGATGAGGACTTCATCGAAGTGCTCATCACAGGTGGCCATAGTAAATCCAATACCTGTCACATTCGTATACTGAGGTGTATGTAACGATATTGTCGGAGCAGAAGGCTTAGTTGAATCCACTTCAAAAGATGAGGTCGTAATGATCGTTTGATTTCCCACTGGATCGATAGATACTAAACGTAGGTTGGCCGTTTGGACATCATCAAGGGGGATACTCCAAGTATAAGGACTGGTTGGAGATGATTGAACGGTTACATAATTCGTACCATCGGCCGCATACTCTAATTCCAGAGTCGAAATTCCATTCTTATCAGTAGCTGTAAAGTTAAGATCAAGAGTATCTCCACCTCTTAAGATGGAAGGAGGACTATCAAGTGTTGAAGCAGGGGCCGTTGAATCAATTTCAAAAACTGTATTTTCAACAGTGGTTGAGTTACCGACAACATCGGTTACGACATAGCGTAAGCGAGCTGTCTCAAGATCAACTGATGGAGTGGCCCATGAGTAAGTAGGGTTAGAAGGCGATGAGGCCACAGTTGAGTATGTGCTTCCACTATCGTTTGAGTAGGAAAGAATCGCCGTGGCAATCCCTGAAGCCGAGTCACTTGAACTAAGAGTGACATTATTTGAGATTCCTCCTCTAATAATGGCCGCCATATCGGCAAGAGATACCGTTGGTGCAGTTGAATCAATTCCAAATAGTGAAGTTGTGGTTTGCGACTGATTCCCCGCAGGATCAATGGCCGTAAGCCTAAGACGAGCGGCTACCGTAATATCAACAGTGGGAACAGTCCAGACAAAAGGAGGAGCGTTGGTTGTTGTTAAAGTGGTATAGTTAACACCGTCTTGTGCGTACTCTAGGATAAAAGTTGAAAGACCATTGTGGTCACTAGCGCTGTAGTTAATATTGTAGGTACTGCCACCAAGAAGCCAAGTCGGAGGATTTTGAAGAGATATGGCCGGAGGTGTAGAGTCAATAGTGAACTTAGAAGAGATGGTAAAATTCGAATTTCCAGCGAGGTCAGCGGCCGAGAGTCTGAGCATTACATCGTTACTATCATCCATGGGGATCGTCCAGTTATAGGGACGGGCCGGATTAACAGCGACAGGCGAGTAAGATACTCCGTCATCAATCGAATAACTTATACTTAATGAATCGAGTCCATTGAGGTCAAAAGCGGTGTAGTCTACGTTATAAGTTGAGCCCCCAGCAAGAAAGAGAGCGGGATCAGAGATAGCTAAGGTAGGAGCAGAGGAGTCAATAATAAAACTATTAGAGATAACTTCAGTGGTGTTACCGGCAGCATCGGTAATGAAGTAGCGAAGATTGGAAGAGCTTGAATCCACATAGGGAAAAGTTACATCTGTTCCTGCAAAGAATCCATCTTGATAGGAAACAGATTCCCAATTACCAGAAGCGTGGTGAGCAATCATAAGTTCTGTATTATCAACTTGAATATTATCTTGGGCCACTAAACTCAAAGAATGAACGGTTCCCCCTTGGATATAGTCTTGAACCGCAGAAATTATTCCCGTAGGAGCTGTTGTATCGAGAATAAATTCTATTTCTGAGGGAATCGATATTTTTTCGGCCCTACTATCTTTGGACCAAATATGAAGAGTGCGTGGACCTTCTGTTGTATTCTTTAAAGTATAGCTAAGTGTTTGGGTATTGGCCTTGTTACATGAGTATTGGAAGTCCGAGTCTTGAGGTTCATCTTCACTTTCAGTTATTGCTAAGAGATCAAAAGAGTCGCAATTTCTCATTTCGATTCCGGTTTCTAATTCAATAGAGAGAGCTGTTGAATTCACATACGGGAAATGAGTGGAGATAAGAGAAACAATGGGAGGGTTAACATCAAAGTCAAAACCAGATAAAGCGAAGTCACCTGAGATTTTAGTGTTCTGGTCAACGCATGAATAAAATAGAAGTGTCGTGGAAAACACTAAGTATTTTAAAATGGCGTTAAAAATAAGCTTTTTCACGACTACCTATCTTTATATGTCCCAAGTTTAGGACTCAACAAAAACGCATCGGCATATTCAGCACTTATTTTACTACTAAGGTGATATCAGGATATAATTTCAATAGGTTGCAAAAAAATAAGTTACTGAAAATATGCTCCTTTTGGAGGCATAGGGCCTAAAGTGATGAATATTCTAGTGAAATTATTTATACTTACAATTTTAATAATGACCACTTCTCATTCATGGGCACTCAGAGATAGTGGTGGTTTACGAAGAGTATGGATCAATAAGCGCTTCGTAACTGAAGATGAAGCACTTGAGTTTATGATTCAACACTCTATCCCAGTAATGAGCCTTGAGGCTCCATCCGATATCCCGCGCTTTAAAAAATTACTTCGCTATTGGAATCCACAGATTAAAGATTGGCGAACAATTGATGCTTGGGAAAATATTTATGTTTATCGTGACAACCCCATTTATGATATTTCACTAGGCTATCACTACTATCTTAATAGTGAAACTTTGGCCCTTGGTGGAACGATTGAAACTGAGAATCGTGGGCCAACACTTGATCTTAGGCTTAATTTCATTCATACACTCGAGTGGCATAGCTATTTAAATTATAAATTGATGCAAAAAAATAAATTCCAATTAGCGAACTCTACTAGAATTTACGGATTTCCTATTAATCATAATATTGAGTATGGAGTAAGCTACCATCCTCAGTTTTCATCTTTCAGTTTTGGTTTTGCCCTAGGCTGGCAACAGTTCTCTTTTATTTCTTTCAATAGTGATCGATTTAATATTTTAAGAATTATTGAACAAAACCTACAAGTGAGTTTATCTGAAGTTATTTGGATGATACCTTCAATAAGCTATCGCTTCTCTATCATGGGACATGGGAGTTACTTAACATTAGCATTAGGTTATTCTCCGCTCGGAACTAAATCTCTTGATGATGGCTCAAAAGAGGAAGATATTACTTCGACTAAGTGGAACCTTAATTTTAAGCAGTATATTAAATCCAATCTCTGGTTTAAGCTCTACTACCAAGACTCTGAGATGAAAGGGGATACTTCGACTTCTCAGGCCCAGTATGGTGGTTTTCTGGGGCTAAGTTTTTAAAATTTATTCCATGCACAGATAGACTTTTTCGGGATCAATACCTTCTGCTAAACACAGATCTTTAATTTTTCCTAGTATCCAAAGTCTAAAGGGGCGAGGGTAGCGAATCTTACCATCAAAGCTTGAAGTGAATTCAGCGGCTAATAACTCAGAAGTCGGATAATTTTTTTTGACTTGATGGAAGACATTGCTGGTAAAGCGAACCACGCCAATAGAGATATACTGAATAGACTCTAGTGGCAAAGTTGCACATATCTCTTTAATGAGTTCACGATAACACTCTTCAAAGTTATCCTCATGAATAACAGGATCAAAGTGAATCGCTAGAGGGTGGCCAAGCTGCGCTAGTCTCTTCATCGCACTCAAACGACCTTTTAGAGAAGGTGTCTTAAGATCCGTACTCTTTATTCTATGGGCAGGTGAAAGGGAGAAACTCGTAATGATATTGGACAGAGGAGATAGCTTTTCTAACTCTCTAGTATTGGCCGATTTTGTTCTTAATTCTAGCTTTGCATGGGGATATTTCTTGAAGAGGTCAAAGTAAAAGGGAAGCTCTCCCGTAAGATGTGTGAGGGCAAGAGAGTCAGAAAATTCTCCTGCATGAAACCAAATAGGAGCTTGAGCATGCTCATTAATTGTTTTTTCAATATCAGCTCCAATTTCATCGTGATTTAAAAAGAGCACAATATCAGGAGATTGGAAATGACCTTGAAGATAGCAATACTCACACTCATAGATACAATTATAGGCATGAATGAAATAGTAGTGAGGCTCACCTGCTAGGCCGTAGGCATCCGGGGCCAACTTTATTTTTGTTCCTCTTTTCTTTCCTAGAAAGAGTTGAAGATTATCTCGTTTTTGAAGATAGGGCTTCTTAACACGACCAAAAATATCATCCACTTTATCAATGGATTTGGTCGGTACTTGGGAGAAACGCTCAACAATGGCCCGAGTTACAGGATAATCTTGAACTTCTTTTTCAATGAGGATGCGACTAAACATCTTCACCTCTAAGGACACGACTCCAATCTTCAAAAGGAAATTTTTCTAGGGCCATTGCTAGTCTTTGAAAATCTTCCTTTGTTTGCAAAGTTGTATTGAGATGGAGTTTCTCTTTATCTAAGTCTTGATCATGTTTAACTTGTACGCCTAACTTCTCAAGGCCAAACGTTATATTTCCAAGCTGGCGCCTTAGTTTTACTTCAAGAGGATTAAGAGAATTGGTTAAGAGTGTAATCAAGTCCTTAGTTTTATCTTTTGGACGTTTTTTCTGGGTCGTAAGGTCTTCAAAGTTAATCTTATCTTTAAGATCTGAGAAGTCATTTCCTTTTATATGATGGGCCTGAAGAATCCTCTCGAGGGCCCGTTCTTGGGAAAGCGTGATATGAAAACCTTCGCTCTCTTGAAGGAATAGGTCGAGGTAGCTACTTTGCGAGCTTTTTTCAACCTTGGGAGAATTACAGAAATTTATAAAGTGGCGCAAGAGTGTATCACTCCATTGAGGAGCATCATCTTTTACTTGTTGGCAAATTTCTCCATCCGCGTAATCGGAGATAACTTTATAGCTAGAAAGTTTTACGCCAAGTTTGTGGGCACAAAACGCCTGTGCCCAAAGTTCTCGATCAACGAGTGGAGCAAAGTTGTCTAAAAAGTCGGCCTTATCCCTATCCAGTACTCGCTCAGTGGTAGTGACTAAATCAAGGGCCTTCTCGCTCTTGGATTCTAAGGTAAAACTTTTGAAGGACATCTTATGTTTCTTTGGGCCTTCACTTGCAGAGTCGGCATAGACTGTTGCTACGGCAACAAGGTCGTCTTTTTTTACGGCCGTATCTTTTCTCAGTAAGCCACAGACACCGTAGTTTATTATCTCATTTATTTCGGGGTGACGTCCTAAAATAAAAGAGAGGGAAGTCATGGAGTCGTTTAGACCTTCACCTGTAATTAATAAATAGAGTTCGAGACCTTGATATTGAGTGCTTAACTTATAGAAGTTATCAAAGAGCAGCTTATTCTTAAATTCTTGTAAGAAGGCACGGGCTTCCGCTCGATGAGCAAAGCACAGCAGCAGGCAGTGGTTTTTGTCGGTGTCATTAGTCAAATTCATGTGGGCGCAGTATAGTGTGATAGATATCTCACGTCAACAATGCGCGTTAACGAGTTAAACTTTATCTCTTAAAAAGGACTATAAATATGACTCAACACTTACTCTCTAACTGGTCAGATTCACCCTTTGCTTTTGGTGGTGCGGCCATCAGTGGTGAAGGAGGCGGTTACGGCTTTGGTAAAACCGTAGATGCACCTGCTGCACTCTTGGATTATGCCTATGATCAAGGTGTACGTATTTTTGATACGGCCCCTATTTATGGTTTCGGACAAAGCGAGGAGGTCTTGGGAGAACATTTTAAGAAGACTCGCGATCAGGTGAAGATTATCACCAAAGGTGGCGTTTATTGGCATGATAATAAGCGGGTTGATATGACAAATGATCCCAAGATCACGGCCAAAATGTTGGAAGATTCACTCCGTCGTCTGCAATCCGACTATATTGATCTCTATATGATTCACTGGCCTGATGCCAAAGTTGATATTCGCTATCCTATGGAAGTTCTCTCTAAAGCAAAGGTCCAGGGAAAAATTAAACATATTGGACTTTGTAATACCTTCCCTGAAGATTTTAAGAATGCTTCAGAAGTAGATAAAATAGAAGTGATTCAGTCGGAGCATAATATTTTTCATGCTCCTAACGATGATATGGTTGCAACCATTCGTGAAAACGACCTCTCTTTTATGGGCTGGGGAACTTTTGATAAGGGAATCCTCACGGGAAGAGTAACAAAGAAAAGAGAGCAGGCCAAGGATTACGATGAGGATGACTGTCGTAAAAGTGCTCCATGGTGGCAACAAAAAGTTGTACTCGAAAAATGTGAAAAAGTTGAGCTATTGAAACCTATTGCTGATGAGTTGGAGATAGACTTGAGTGAACTTGCTCTTCGCTATCTCTTTAGTCACGACTGGCACTCCACAACTTTGATGGGAGCAAAGTCGCTTAAGGATTGGGAAAAAGCTTTTTCCGTAAAGAATAGTCCATTTGAAAATGCAGAGATTGTGGAGAGAATCAATAGCGTATGCCGCTCGTAACGGTTGTTATTCCCACATTTAATCGTGGCCATCTTATTGAACGATCTGTGCAGTCAGTTCTTGCCCAGACTCATACTGATTTTGAGTGCATAGTCGTTGATGATGGCTCAACAGACGACACCTTGGAGCGTCTAAAGAAGATCACTGATTCTCGCTTAAAGGTCATTAGCAGTGATAATCAAGGGGTTAGTGCTGCTCGCAATTTAGGCTTTTCCTTAAGTTGCGGTGAGTGGATTGCCCTTCTTGATAGTGATGACGAGTGGCCTGCCCATAAATTGGAAGCTCAGCTGAAGTTTGCCCAGCACAATCCTCAGTACTCCCTCATTCATGGAGAAGAAATTTGGATTCGAAATGAAAAGAGGGTAAATCCAAAATTTAAATATAAAAAAGAAGGAGGCAGAATATTTAAACGCTGCCTGGCCCTTTGCCTGATATCTCCATCTACCGTTCTTATAAAGCGATCTCTTTATCAAGAGATGAATGGTTTTCGTGAAGACTATGTGGTCTGCGAAGATTATGAATTATGGCTTCGAATTACTCATAAGTATGATGTCGGCTTTATTAAAGATCCCATGGCCATCAAGTATGGAGGCCATGAAGATCAACTTTCTATGAAATATAAGGCGATGGATTATTGGCGAGTGAAAGCGATGGAGGAGATTTATCGCAATCCTGATTATAAACTTAAAAGCGATGAAGTCGCAGCGCTTACAGAGATGCTCTTAGAAAAGTGTCGTATCCTTAAACTTGGCTACGAGAAGCACCAAAATCTTGAGCACCTCCCTTATATCCTCTCATTACTAGAAGAATTCACCTCGGTAAGAGACTCGCTATCTAAATGACGATAGAAATTCTTATAGAAACTCGTAAGAGCGCGATCCCAAACAGATCCTTCAATATTTCCTTCCATATACTTTAAGAGGTAAGGGAAGAGCTGTTCCGCATAGTCCTCACTACTTTCTCTGGGAAGTAGTGAAGGTAGGTGATCAATGGAAGTTACCGCTAGGGGAGTTCCTCTTTCTTTTAGATCAATATAAAGAGCAGGAGCATCCATAGTCGTTGTTCGATCATAGATAGGCAGAGGGTTACAAGGCCCCGTTGGATCACAGCTTACATCAGAGAGGACGCTTAATTTAATATTTTCTCTTTGGAGCATTTCGCGAGTTAGCCAAGGTCCAACCTTCTTCGTCATAAGAGCACAATTTACAAGTATATCAAAATCAAGGATCTCTGAGATTTCTGATTTTTCTTTTGTATCTTTAGATCCCCAGTTTGTTGTTGGGATACCCATACGTTTAAAAAACCTCTGTGCTCCACGACCGCTTCTTCCAAAGGCTCCGATGATTAATACTTTGGGAGCACGCTCTTCAAACTGCGCAAACTTATCTTGAAGTTGGCCAACAAGTTGATACGAGTCTTCCCATGGTTTAACTGTACCAAGGTCATTATAGTCAAGCCCTTGTTGCTGAGCAATCCAAAGGTCAAGACCTAAGGCCGCTCCAGTAAATCCTGCCCATTCTCCAAAGGCGGCAATACGTTTCTTATCTTTATCGATAAGGTACTCAAGATCGTAGAGAATTCCCCCACCATCTTGCATTCGCTTGAAGAACTCAAAAGATCCGTTTTGATTTTTGAAAACATGAGCAAAGTGGATATGGCGATGTATAAGGGGAAAGGTGTTTTCTTCTAGTTCTTTGAGACCAAAAATGGTGGCCTCTTTGGGAGCAAGTTCAATCCAGCTATTGGCCTCCATCATACGACAACCGGTTTGTTCATACTCTGCATCTTTAAAAATCCGATTAGGACTTCTCTCTACAACAACATCGTGACCCTTTGATAAGAGCACGCTTACTTGCGATGGAGTCAGGGCCACACGTTTCTCAAAAGGTTTGGTTTCATGGCGAAGCCAAAGAAGTCTCTTCATAGGAATCCTCAAATACTTAAATCTCTAAGGTGTTATTAATAAACGAAAAAAGGTCCTAGGGGAAGGTTACTTGTAAAATAGAAAACCTGGGTGAGATTCCTATAGTCCATTTCGCCTTAATATTTTTGACTACTTAGAGGAATTAGCATAGAAATACGCTCTCAAACAATAAAGAAAGCACAGAGGGTCTATTTCCCATGTCCATTATTTACCACCCCAAATTGGCCACTGAACTTAAACGCTACGGCATTGATATACCTCTTTGCGATGATCGCTCTGAGAAAGTCTTTGCTCGCCTTAAAGAAGATTTTCCTGTTTTGTCACCCTTGAATTTAGAGTTTCTACCTAAAGTAGAGCGCCGGGATCTAGAGCTTGCTCATATACCAGAATTCTTAGACGACTGGTTTGATGATGAAAAGTTTCCAGAACAGATGCTCTTGGCCTATGACTGTAAAGACCCTGCTCGCTATGATGAAGCTAAAGCGAAGGCACCTATTACGGAACTTCGAAGAAGTATTCTCGATCAAGTGGCCGCTACTTGTCTCACTGTTGAGCAGGCCCTCGATCATGGGTTTTGTTTCTATCTCGGAGGAGGCATGCACCATGCACGAAGTGATCGTGGTGCAGGTTTTTGTCCTTTAAGTGATATTGTTATCTCTATTCGCAAGGCCCAGGTAGAGCGAAGAATTGAGAATGTCCTCATTCTCGATGTAGATGCCCATATGGGTGATGGTACTGCGGAGATTACTTATGGTGATTCAAGTATAACTACAGTAAGTTTACATATGGCCGAAGGCTGGCCTATTAATAGTGAACTGACTATCACTCCATCTGATCACGATCTTCCTTTTAAGAGAGGACAAGAAGATGAGTATCTTCCACGTTTGCAAAATGAACTCTATAAGCTTGAAGAGAAGAAATGGGATCTCATTTTTGTTGTTGATGGAGCGGACCCCTACGAATTGGATGCATTGAAATCAAGTGAAGGATTGATGTTATCAAAAGAGCAATTACTTGCTCGAGATATGTTAATTTATAAATGGGCCAAAGATTGCGGACTTCCCCAGGCCTGGGTTATGGCCGGAGGCTATGGAGAAGAGGCCGCAACGATTTACTCTCAATTTCTCTTAAAGATTCTCCACCTCATGGGGTAGAACTCTTTTTTCTGGTCTAAAGTAAGTGCGAGGACTATGGGCAACAAGATCTGAAACCTTAGTCATATAGATACAGGCATACTTTTCTACTTGGTCGGCCATACGTGATTCCTCTTGTCCTGCACGCATGAGCTCTCCCCAATAAGGATTGAAGTGACTTCGATATTCTGTAATTAAATCAGAAATCTCTGTATTGATTCTTTCAATATGAGCATAAACTTTATTCAAGCTATCTTTATAGGACTTAATTTGATCACTAGAATCTTTAGCTTTTCTTGCTTCAAATTTTTTCATTTCAATATCATTAATCTTATATTCGAGATCTTGTTTATCATTCATTAAGGAATCAATTTTCTTTTGAACAACTGAAGACTTGCGAATGGAGTCGATCTCTTCGATTAAAGGCTCAAGTATGAGCGCCGTTCTCCAGTTGAAGGTCTTCTTAATCGAAACGACATCTCCATAGATATGATCACCAAGATAGAGAATCTCATCACCATCAAGGCCTAAGTCTTTTTGGAGTTTCCCGGCCGAACCACCTTGATAGATGCCATTTTCAATCTTTCCAAAATGATTACTCATCAGTCCTGTTTCGATATCTATCTTGAGAAAACTTGCTTCATGAGTAAAGAAAGAAGGCTTTCGAGCTAGAGTGATTGTGATATCAAAGAGCTCACTCCAGTCTTTGTGATTTTCAAGAAAAGGGTTGATGGCATAATCAAGTAGAAGTTTAGTGTACTCAAAATCAGAGTTAGTAATCACCATCACCTTCTTACCATAGTCTTTGTAGCGCTCAAGAAGTTTAACCACATCTTTGTCTTTAACAATAAAGCGTGGAAGGTCATCGCGAACTTGATCTTTAATAGTTCCATCGGCGTGACAGATATCAAGTACTTCTTTTATATCATCGGCAAGATTATAGTAGTCAGGGATATTGTGGCCATCGGCCTTCATTTGAACCAGTTGTGAATAGAGTACTCCATTTGAAATAGAGAAGCTGGTATCTAGTGATTGAAATTGATGGAGAGCAAGATCGATAATTCGGTTGCTATAAATATCTTGCTGTGTTTTGAAATCGAGGGGATTGAGACCATGGTAGGCCTCTTTCACTTTCCCGTAGCGACTAATCTTTAGTAGGTGGCCACGCTTCTTATCTATAACAAGACCTTGGATAGATCTCTCGAAATCAAATTTTAAATCTTTTATTTCTTTTGGATAATTCTTTATTTCAACAAGTTTATTGAGCACTTCTTTGTGAGTAAGCTCTTCGAAGGCCTCGGCATTGTAGCGAACGATGGTGTAATCCATATCGAGTCCAATGGCCTTGATCTTTTTTAGGTTGATGGTTCTATTGATAAATACTGTCATGTTATTCCTTTTGGAGGATTTGTCTCTTGTGTAAAGAGTATAGATTCCTTGAGGCCAATCGAGATGGTACAGCGTGTAATTCGTTGAAATTATTAGGATTGGTTATGGATTGGATTAGACCTTCTTTATACTTGTCCAGATTTAAGAAGGAAAGAGGCCTAGTATTCTGGTCAGTAAGCACTTAACACGCTAAGATTGCTGTGATTTATAAGCATCTTCTGCGCATCGCAGTGATCCCATAGGAGACACGATGAAATTAATGAATTACTTAAAATGCACAGGCCTTCTTTTGACTCTTACATCAACTTCTGTGGCTGCCAATGTAGAATTCAAGCCCTCTATGAATCTCATGGATTCAAAATTCATGAGCAGTAAAACTCCTGAAGTAAGAGGAACTCTTATTGCCAAAGGTCTTGAATATAAGAATGAAGGCTTTCAGGGTGAAGAGTCAGATATGGAGATGGTTCTCATTGATGCTTATGGTGCAAAGACCACTCGTATTATGGAAGGGAAGACTTTAGAAGTTAACGGTGACGGTGATATGTCTCTCATGGAATTTCTTAATCCAAAGGATGTGAAGGGAACAAAGATGCTCACTCATTCCCACAAGGGTGATGATGATGATCAGTGGCTCTATCTTCCAACGATTAAAAGAGTAAAGCGTATTTCTTCAAGTAATAAATCATCTTCTTTTATGGGAAGTGAATTTAGCTATGAAGATCTCGGTTCTCAAGAGGTTGATAAATATAACTTCAAGTGGCTTGCTGATATGAAAACAAAGAAAGGTGCTCTTGGTGGTTGGAAAGTTGAACGTGTTCCAAAGAGCAATTCTGGTTACTCAAAAATGATCATGACCATTTCATCTAAGTATATGAACCCAATTAAGGTTGAGTATTTTGATAGAAAAGGAGAGCTCCTAAAGGTTGCAGCTTTTTCTAACTTTAAGGGTCACAAGATTGGAAAGAAAGTTCTTTGGCGTGCAGATAAAATTCACATGAAGAATGTTCAAACGAAGAAAGAGTCTACCATGGAGTGGAAGAAGAGAAAGCTTGGTGTTCAGCATAGCTCTCGTGACTTTAAGAAGACTTCTCTAAAGTAATATGACTAATATTTAAAGGCCTTTTTGATGCTAAAGAGTATTTTCTTTATTTCCTTATTTGCCCTCGTGGTCACTCCTTCTTTTGCAAAAGAAGAGTGGTTTAATCGTGGGCAAGTTTCTTTTCAATTTCGTGAATTTGAAAATGATAATGACGAAAATACCGAAGATACAGGGATGCTTGTTTTCTCAAGGGTAGAGGCCAAGTATACCGGGGGACCCTTTGAACATTCATTTCGCGGTTTTGCCCGTGTGGATAATAAGGACTCTGATCGTGACTTTATGGCCATTGAGGAATTTAACTTCTCTATGCGCTTTGGCGAAGGGGAGAGCTGGAAAATTCTTGCAGGCTATAAGCTCTTTAATTGGACGGCAACAGAGGCCTTTCATCCGGCCGATGTTATCAACTCGAGAAATTATGATTCTGACCTTGAGTACTTTGAAAAACTTGGTGAGCTCACGCTAGAGCTTAATAAGGAATTTGACTGGGGTGATGTGAGCTTCTTTTATTGGCCTCGCTTTGAAAACCCACAATTTCCCGGAGCGCACTCTCGTCTTGGATTTGGAACAGATATCTCTCGTCCACAAGTTATGGATGGTGAGGAAGCTCAAGATGGTCAATGGACTGCCCAAGGGGGAGTTCGTCTAAGGTATCTAATGGACGATGGAGACTTGAGTCTTCATGCTATTCATCATGTTGATCGCAATATGCCCTTAACGGGAACCATTAACTATGGTGTGAACCCATTGACCGGAGCAACAGTACCTCTCGATGTTAATCGCTTAACGACATCGCCGACTCCATATTACTTTAAGAAAACACAAGTTGGGGGAACTCTTCAATATGCTCTATCGAGCTTCTTATTAAAGTTTGAAGGTGCTTATCGTATCTTCCAAGATGCGAAGGAAATCTATACGGCAAGTGGATTACAAAAACCTGTTGATCATGGAGATGTGGCCTTTGGTCTAGAATATAATTTACCAGAATGGAGCATGGGAGAGACTTCACTCTTCTTTGAAGCAGGTGGTATTTTAGGTGCTGATAAAGATACGAGGGCCCAGCTCTCTATTTTCCAAAGAGATGTTCTTACGGGCTTTAGACATTCTTTTAACGATGTAATGGGAAGAGAAATCCTTCTTATGTGGATTCACGATATTGAAAGAGCGAATGAAAACTTAATCACTTTTACTTATAAGCAGAGATTGGATGATCTTTGGAATATTAGTACGGGACTAAGAGTTTATGATGCGCCTAAGAAGGGAAGTGTGGCCCAAGGACTAGAGGTTCTTGATGGAGCTAACCATGCTTACTTTAATTTGATTCGCTTCTTCTAAAAGCTTGCTCACTAGAGTGAGCAAGCCTGATGTATTAAATTAAGCAGCGGCAGAACCAGTCCACCATACTTCTTTGGTCCATGTTGACTTGGTATTTTCAACCCAATCTTTAGACCATAGTTTATTTTGAACAAAGTCTTCGAGCTCTTTTGGACCTGCTACATCAAGCCAAAGAGTCATATCCCAATCTCCCATAGTCGACCAAGCACCTTTAACTTCCTTCCACTCTTTGAGCCAATCCCATGACTTTGGAGCTTCTTTATTCCACTTTACCTGTACTTGTGCAGTCCATTTCTCACTCATTCTTAAATCCTTTTGTTCTATTAAATTGAGATGTGTTACTTTCCCTATCGGTCGTACGCTTTTTCTCTTTTCAATAAACAAATAAATAATAGTGCTGGCGGAAAAATATGCATCGTACCTGAGGTTTTTACTTGCCTTATGGGCCCATCTCCCCTAAATTACTCATCAATCATCTTTAAATGGGCCCTTAGCTCAGCTGGGAGAGCGCTTCGCTGGCAGCGAAGAGGTCAACGGTTCGATCCCGTTAGGGTCCACCATTTAACTCACTTACATTTTTCCAATTAAAATTCGACTTTTATCTTTCGATGGTAAAAACATTCTTTGCTGAGAAGCCTTTAGTCTTTGTTGAGAAGAAATTTATTGTATATCTTATAACCTACAGCTGCATCACAAGCGGCATAAGAGATTTGGGATTGTGTAAGAATTTTTCGATCCCAATTTGATGTCTGCTCCCTCTTAGATAATCGCTTAGACAAGAAAATGGCCACCAATGCTCGCAGACCAAAGCTTTGTATACCTTCCTTTTTGGCCATCTTAGCTAAATCAACAAAGTTTTGTTCAGAAAAAGTACAGATTTTTTTTAAGGCCTTTATGTCATCATCAATGGCCACACCGGCTTTTATGATTTGCGGACTCTCTAAGATTTCGATGATTTCAGGAATGAGGGAAGTGTAATTAAGTCTAAATAAATAGACTTCGGAATCAGTTCCCAGTTGGAGAAGGGATACATCATAAGATTCACCTTTTTTAAAAGATGGCCTAGTTTCCGTATCAAATCCAAGAATCTTTTTTTTCTTAAGTTTTTTGGCGGCAATAAGTGCGTTCTCTTCATTATCGATAACTTCAACTCTACCCTTATATTGGTAAAGAGGCAGTTCGTTGATTTGATCTTTTGAGATAGTTTTCTTTACTTCCATATCGTAATAAGTACGCCATCCTTTTGCGGAAATGAAAAATATGCATCCGCAAAAGGATGGCGTACTTTCTTTTGGGATTAGTTGATTGTTATGTCAGTGATTTCGCATAGGTTGAGATCCCAGCCAGGGATTTCGGTTTCTTCTGCATCGCAGAGAACAGCAAGAAGATCAAATTGACATTGATCCCCCCAACCACTCATCGTCACATCTGCCGAAGCTCCAGAAGGAAGATAGTAGTCTCCTAGAAGATCATCACCCCATGAGTCGGATTGTGTAGGGGAAACATAGAAAGAACATACACCTTCAGAGCTGTCATTGTGAAGAGTAAAGTCTTGAAGGTCTTTAAGATTTCCAAAGCCTTTGTTTTGAATAGTGCTCTTAAAAGTTTCCATGAACTCTGAGGAATCAACGGAATAATTTTTTGGAGCTCCTACAGATTTGTTTGGCATTGATTTTAATTGATGAGCTGCGAATGCTTGGGATGTTAAGAAAGCCGTTATTAAAAGAAGTAAGCTCTTCATTGATTCCTCCGTGAACAAGAAAATTTAAGTATCCAATTAGTATTCATAGATTGAAACTCTCTGTCAAAGAAAGTTGCACTGCCCGTTGGAATCTGGCCACGTACCTAAAACTATTCTTTTAGAAATCAACACATTATCTAAATATTTATGTGATTAAAGATTTTCACTAACTCGATAATCTAACTTCAATATTAACCCTCAGGGAGGAATGAATATGAAAGTTAAAAATAGCAAAAAGTTGATTTATGGATTAGTCCTAAGTTCAGCACTTCTCGTAAGCTGTTCTACTCAGATTGAAAGACAGGAAATTACAAAGAACCTTTCACCTCAGGAATTGATCAATTATAACAAGGCTAAACTTAAAGAAGCTCAGGCATCACAGGCAAATGTACTTGCTGCAAAAGATTATAGTAAAGCAAAGTCATATTACATGGATGCTTCTGAAGAATTTAAAGACGACGACCAAGATGCCGCAGAAATTAAAGAAGATGTTGAATATTCAATTACGTATCTTGATCGTGCCATTGCAAGATCTGAAGACCTTGAGCCACGTTACCGTGCTGTCTTAGATGCAAGAAGAAGTTCAATTAATTATGGAGCTCTTTCATCGAAAGGTTTAAGAAGTGATTTGAAAGATATTGATGATGATTTTATTTCACTTGTTGATGAGAATAAAGTTGAACCTGATGAAGAAGAATTTGTTTCACTTCAAAAAGATTACTTCAAATTAAGAGATACAGCTCTGATTCATAGAGAACTGGGACAAGTTCAAGAGATGTATAAAAAGGCCATCGATAATGGGGCACGTTTTAGAGCTCCCAATCAGCAAAACAAGGCTTGGAAGGCGATTGAACTAGCAAAGACAACCATTCAAAGTAGTCCCACTGACAAAGAAGGCTATGAGATGGATGTTCGTTCTGCCACAAAAGAGACGATTATTCTTAATGACCTTATCGCCATTATGGAGTCAGAGGATTCAAAAGTATCAGAAAGTGTGGCTATGAAGCTCTATAAGCAACAAAATAAAATTGCTGATTTAGATGGGCGAGTCGATTCTCTAAGAGAGCAGGTTGGCCTTCAATTTGGACAAATGATGAGAATGGATGATGCTCTTACTATCAAAGATATACAACTCAGTGCCGCTGAAAGAAAGGCCATTGTGGAAGAAAAGTTTGAAAGAGTGAAGAAGATATTCTCGCCTAAGGAAGCAGCTATTGTAAGGGAAGGGGACTCCATTGTGATTAAGGTGAAGTCTGTGAACTTTCCCGTTGGGCAAACAGAGCTTCCTGCAGGCTCAAAGGAAACGTTGGCCAAAATATCTAAAGCGGTAGACAGTACTCAGTCTCGAAATGTAACAGTTGTTGGGCATACAGATACAACAGGATCAAAGTCCATTAACGAGAAGCTCTCTAAAAAGAGAGCGGAAAATGTTGCTAAAGTTCTTAAGAGTGAAGGTGTAAATGCTCGCATTGATGTACAGGCCGGAAGTTTTGAAGACCCTGTAGCCGCTAATAATAGCAAGGCGGGGCGTCAGAAGAATAGAAGGGTAGATATTGTACTTAAGAGCTTAATCTAAATTGTACATAGATATGGGCAGTACTTTTAAATAAGTATGTGTCTACCTTTGGGACTGAGTGAGATAAACGCACTGAGTCCCAAAGACCGTTGCCTAAGTAAAGAAAAAGAAAAAGGCTACCTTTGTCCACAAATCAATGTTTAAATAACCTAATACTATTGAACCTTAATGACAATCTGTCTAACAGTTTGCCAAATTCACCGGAGGAATTGATGAGTCTAAATACTGGAATTGAAGAAGGTAAGAGAGTCGAGATTGCTAAATCTTTATCAAAGCTTTTGGCCGAGACTTACACATTGTATTTGAAAACGCACAAGTATCACTGGAATGTGACAGGGCCAATGTTCCAAAGTTTACACCTGATGTTTGAAACGCACTACACAGAGCTAGCGCTTGCGGTAGATGAAATTGCAGAAAGAATCAGAGTTCTCGGTGTTAAAGCTCCGGGCTCATATAGTGAGTTTGCAGAGCTTAGTACTGTTAAAGATGATGCTTCTCAAGATGTTGCGGCCAATTCAATGATCGAAAACTTATTGAATGATCATGAACAAGTCGTAAGAACGGCAAAGACCATCTTACCTCTACTCGATGGTGCCAACGATGAAGGGACAAATAGCCTTCTTGGTGCACGTATTGAGTATCACGAAAAAACTGCTTGGATGCTTAAAAGCTTGATAGGGTAATATAGTGTGGCTACTTTTGGGGGGAGTGGAAAAAAGCACGCTCCAAAAGTAGCCACTCCCAGTTTTAAACGAGTCTCGCATCTACTTTTTTCATCTTTAAATGGTGTTACATACCAAAAGAAGTTGCTTTTAATTCGTTATTTGTGGATTTCTACACATTCTCTTCAGATTCTGAATAAGAGATCTCCTTCGTTTCGCGCTATTATTGAGCTAACAAAGGAGATTAATCATGACGATTTACTCATGGCCTCTATGGTTGGCCATATTTGTCTTGGCCACCATTACGATTTTAGGTTTTAAAAAGAAAACCAAAACTCATATCCCTAAAGGAAATAAAGATACAAATATTCACTCAAAGCCACTTTTTAAAATGGCCACTTTCTTCATTGTATTTATGATGGCGATTTTTCTTCTGAGTGTCTACAAGGGGTAGGCCTTGTCTTCTCATCTCAATATCGGCCAGTTCATGTTCAAACTTTGATTCAGATAAGGGAAGAGTATCAGACTTATATTTACCTATATCCCTTTTTGTGACACTTGTTGGGACAGTCGCGATATTTGCTGTCAAAGAAAGTGAGGAGAAGAAGCCATCTTTTTGGCAAAGAGGCCTAAGCGCTGCTAAAGTAGCGATCTAAGGGAGAAGCTATGAAAAAATGGAACTTTTGGATTGATTGTGGAGGAACCTTCACCGATATTATTGGAATTGACGGAGACGGTCATTCACATACTCATAAGATCCTATCTCATTCACCTCATTATGAATCGGCCGTCGTTGAAGGCATAAAAACCTTGCTGGGACATGAGCGCTTTAAAGAAGAAATCGAGCAGGTTCGATTGGGAACGACGGTGGCCACAAACGCTTTTCTTGAGAGGAGTGGTCTACCTTGTGCCTTAATTACAACACAGGGGCATAGAGATATTTTAGAAATTCGTGATCAAAGTCGTGGTGATCTCTTTCAAATTCCAATTGAAAAAGTAAAGCCCTTTTATGAAGTCGCTATAGAGGCAATAGAAAGAATGACTGTTTCTGGAGAAGTTCTCACGCAGCTAGATGAAGAGGATATTACAGCTAAGCTTCATCATCTAAAAAAAAGAGGAATACGCTCCCTTGCTATTTCCCTTATGCATGCAAATCAAAACTCAGCTCATGAACTGGCCATTGAATCGATTGCTAAGAATATAGGTTTTGATTATATCTCAGTTTCCCATCAAGTTAGTCCACGTAGTCACTATGTTTCTCGTACAGAGACAACTGTGGTTGATGCTTACTTATCTCCTTATTTACAGCAGTATACTCAAGATCTCGAAGAAAAACTTGGGCTAGATAATATTCTTTATATGAAATCCGATGGTGGGCTTTGTAAAGGAAGTGAACTTAAAAGTTATAATGCACTTCTCTCTGGTCCTGCAGGTGGACTTGTGGGGGCCATTGAAGCGGCTAAAGAAGTAGGGCTCGAGAAAATCATAACATTTGATATGGGGGGGACCTCAACTGATGTGGCGATCTATGATGGTGAGCTTGCTTTGGATCATCGTCCTATAATTGGAGGAATGACCTTGTTGGCGTCGATGGTTGATATTCACACCGTTGCCGCTGGCGGAGGATCCCTTCTCACTCATGATGGGCATCGCTTTCAAGTGGGGCCAGAGTCTGCCGGAGCCTTTCCGGGACCAGCTTGTTATGGCAATGGTGGGAAGCTTACGCTTACGGATGCTAATCTCTTTTTAGGAAATATAAGAGTAGAGGGCTTTCCAAGAGTATTCGGTCCTGATGGCAAGGCGCCACTAGATGAAAAAATTGTAAAAGAAAAATTTGAAGAGCTTGCTCGTGAATTTTCAATGGATGCAAAGAAGATAGCTCAAGGCTTCTTAGATATAGCTGTTGAAACTATGGCAAGAGCGATCAAGAAAGTCTCCATTGAAAGAGGTCATGATCCTAAAGATTTTGCTTTGGTAAGTTTTGGAGGTGCTGGGGGACAAATGGCCTGCCAGGTTGCAAAGAGGCTACAGATAAATAGAGTTTTTTCTCACCCTTATAGCTCTGTTCTCTCTGCGCTAGGCATTGGTCAATCTCATCACTCTCTAAGCTTACAGGGAAAGAGAAGTGAGGGGTTTGATCCTCTAAAGGAGAAACTCTCGCTTCAGCTTGGTCAAGGTGAGTATAAATACTCTTACTTTTTGACGCCACCGCAGAGTGACTATCAAGCAGAATTTGTAACCTCTGACTTTAATGAAGCTTGTGCTGAATTTCGTGATCACTACAAAAAGATATTTGGATTAGAGCTCGATGGTTCCCCTGAGTGTGAAACAATTGCTGTTAGGAGGATCAAGAAACAAGATAATGAAATAGAGCTAAGAGTGAGTGATGCAAAGACGATTGTTGGACCTCACCTTATAAGTGAAAATAATACGACCCTTGTCGTTGCAAAAGGGTGGGAGGCACAAAGTGATGGGTACGGCCGGTGGATGATCTCCCATAAGAACCACTCTGAGGTTGAAAGTAAGAGAGATGAAAAGATTGAGCTTGAGATCTTCTACCAGCGCTTTCAGTTTATTGCTGAGCAGATGGGCTTTACTCTTGAGAAAATGGCCCGATCAGTAAATATAAAAGAGAGAAAAGACTTCTCCTGTGCGCTATTTAGCGCTCAGGGAGAACTTATTGCTAATGCTCCTCATATCCCAGTTCACCTGGGTTCGATGGGAGAAGTAGTGGGTGCAGTAACCAAAGTACACTCACCTAAAGAAGGTGAAATGTACCTTTGCAATTCTCCTCTCTATGGTGGAACGCATCTTCCTGATGTGACATTAGTTGCACCCGTTTTCTTTGATGGTGTCCTTGTTATGTGGGTCGCCTCAAGAGGTCACCATGCCGATATTGGAGGAATCTCACCCGGTTCTATGCCAGGCGGCAGTACCAAGCTAGAAGAAGAAGGGGTTATCATTAATCCTTTGAAAGTTGTTGAAGAAGGAGCTGTGAAATTTGATGAGCTTAAGGAGCTTTTAACAAAGTCAAAGTATCCGGTGCGAAATCTTGAACTTAATCTTCATGATATTAGGGCCAAGGTATCTGCTAATTTCAGAGGAATTCAGGATATTGTGGATCTTTATAAACAATATGGAAATCAATATGTCTCTCATATGGCCGAGAAGATTCTCGATTACTCCCATCAAAAAATAGTGGAATCACTCAAAGGTTTTGATCACCTGACTGGAAATAAAAAAATTGCAAAGGATCGCGAAATTTTTGTCGAAGTTTCTAGGCTTGGGGAGCAATGGGTTTTCAATTTCGAAGGAACTTCAAAAGCACAAGCGAATAACTTCAATACCCCAAAGGCCGTGGTAAAGGCGGCCATTCTCTTTGTACTTCGCTGTACGATAGAAGATAATATACCGCTCAATGATGGTCTCATGAGGGCCGTCGATATCAGAGTTCCAAAAGACTGCTTTCTTAACCCAGGGCCCTCAGATGCTGTAGTTGCTGGTAATGTGGAGAGCTCCATGGCCATTTGCGATGTGCTCTTTGCTACCTTAGGTATTATGGCCGACTCACAGGGAACGATGAATAATGTAAGCTTTGGCAACAGAAAGTATCAGTACTATGAAACTCTGGCAGGAGGCAGTGGGGCGACTCGTGACTTTAAGGGAACAGATGCTATTCAGGTGCATATGACTAACTCTTTACTCACTGATCCCGAAGTTATGGAAGAGAGATTTCCCATTAGAGTTTCTGAGATGTCTATTCGCCGCAATAGTGGTGGAGAAGGTAAGCATAGGGGAGGGGACGGTATTCAGAGGGCCTTAACTTTTCTTGAAGATATGCAAGTGAGTATGATTTCTCAAGGCCGTGATTTTCCACCCCAAGGTCTTGATGGGGGAGGCGCAGGAAAAAGGGGAGAAAATATCAAAGTTTACGAAGGACGCGAATTAAAGCTTTCAGAGAATTTTGAAACTCAGTTTTGCGCTGGTTCACAATTAATCATTCGCACTCCTGGTGGCGGAGGATATGGTATAATGAATATATGATAGTTTTAATTTTTTCTCTAATTTCATTTTCTCTTCTTCAAGCACAGGAGCGTATAACTCTTCCCAAAGTAGCGAAGAGAAGATGTATCGAACAAGCCCATTATCGAAGTTGCTACGAGGTCGCTCATCTGTACCATTTGGCAAAGAAGAAACAAGAGGCAGAGCATTTTGCGATTAAGGGTTGTGAAATGGAGTACAAAGAGAGCTGTTCAAGTGATAAAGCAATAAAAAGAATGATCTTTATTATGAAGAAAAAGAAAGAGTGGGATAAGAGTGTTGAGGATGCCATAAAGGCCAACCCCAACCTAATTAAGATTCCTAAAAAAATCTTAGAAGAAGAGAAGAGCTGCTTTGATAAAACAAATATAAAGCACTGTGGATCTGTAGGGGTTCATTTTCAATTTCTACAATCTCCTGTGGATATAAAGAGAGCAGTAAAGGCCTACAAATTTGGTTGTGAAAATGGTGATAAACTTTCATGCTCTTCTTTAAGGCTGTTAAGAAAAGGTATTGGAAAGACTTATATTATTGATATGTGATTCTTGTAGAAAAGTTCACAATTTAACAACTCTTTCTAGAAGTTTGTTATCTCCCAATGTTCTAGCATTAATTTAGGTTGCTAAGAACCATAACAGGAGAAAATCAAATGTCTATTTCATCATGGCCCATCTGGATAGCTCTTTTTGCTTTTATTGTTGTACTTACCATTCCATTCACTAAAGAAACCAAGCACCATTCTCCTCCTGGCCATAAAGATGTCTCTATTCATCAAAAGCCTCTTTTTAAGGCCGCTAGTGTCTGTATAGGGTTGTGGTTACTTCTTTTTACTGTCTTGCTTATACAGTAGATTTTAAGATACCTAGTTGAGTAGTAGCTTTATGGCGTGAGCTTCGGGGTGAGGACATTTTTCTGGAAAAAGTTTGAGAGACTTTCCAAGAAGCTCATCAAAGCGCTCGGCATGATCAAGATTCCAGTGAGGTGAGTTTTGTTGATAACTCCATGCTTTTAAAAGCTGAAGCTCTTCTTTGAAAGATCTAAATTCAGAAAGCTTAACCGATCTTATCGTGGCGAGATGGGACAGGAGAATCTCTTCCCAAATTTCAAAGATTATCTCTGGAGCTGCATCGGCAGGTATCTTATACATTTGAGTACGAATGGCCAATGGGTCCATTGACTTAAGGGTCTCTAGACTCCATTTCTCAAGCTTATCCCAAGAAGGGATATTTTTTACTTGAATAAATTTATTAGAAAAAGTCGATTTGAACTTTAGGATGGCCTTATCATTTTTGGTTTCAAAAATATGAGTAGCAATAAGGGCGGTCTTCAGATCTTTATCAATCTCTCTACGATTCATAATTTTCGTAATATAGGGATCCGATATTTTTTCTTTCTTTAGATAATTTCTTAAGCTTAGATAATTTAATTTTCCTTTATTTAATCCTATTCGCCCAAAATATTTGGCCTTCCAATCGAGCCTATCGATAACCAGAACATCTACCTTTGTTGATCCTTCCAGTTCATTAGTGGTCATAGGGAAGATAAGAGATTTTGAGGACTTTATTTTCTCAAGACCCTTTTTCATTTGAAGTTTGTAGGCGAGGTATTGATCCTTTCCACCTAGAGTCTCTATGAGTTTACGTCTTATTTTGATGACTTCATAGGTGCCAGGGACGATGGCAAAAATCCAAGAAAAGGGTAGTAGTTGAACGACTGGAATAAGTTGGGGCTGACCGAGAGCATAGCTCGCATAAACGAGAGCGTAATTGAAGACTTGACCTATTCCCATTGCTATCGCAATGCCAATTCCATGCTTTTTAAAAAAGACTTCTAGTCCCACCTGTGAGCTTTTGATAATTTCGACTAAGCTCTTTCCTTTTATTTTTGAAAAATATTTTTTCAATAGGTCATATTGATTTTGAGTTAACTGTGTCTCACTCTTTATCAAAAGCAAGTAGTCTTCAATTCGTGTTCTAATGATTTTTTCAATTTGGGTATCATTAAGATCAGATAGGCTTCTGCCTGCTAAGTCGCGATCAATTTTTTCACCGGTCTTAAGAATGAGAGAAGCAAATTTTACACTAAATTCAAGTTCACTTAGAACGCTCTCTGAGGACTGAGCTTTACTTTGAACCCCAATTTGAACCCCACTTTGAGCACTCGTCTTATGACTTATAAGAGAGAGAGTAAGGGCCAAGCATAGGTAAATATTAAAAACTTTTGATAAAAGCATACGCTCTTATCGGCTTAGAAAGCGGATGGCTTTAGTCAGATATTAATGTTTTTACAGCTATTTAGAGCAGCTCTCTTCCCTGGATGGCGAGCTTTCTAGAGATGCCCCACTTGTAGCCTCCTATAAGCCCACTTTCTCTGATCACCCTATGGCAGGGAATGATAAAGGCCACCGGGTTTCTTCCTATTGCATTGGCCACGGCCCGGTGGGCAGTGGGCTTTCCTATGAAGCGTGCAACTTGTCCATAGGAGGCCAACGTTGATGAGGGAAGATTGATTAAGGCCTTCCATACATTGAGCTCGAAATTAGAGCCTAAGGTGTGAAGCTTGATTTCTGATTTGCTTTTAGGATCAAAAATATCACCGATAAGTTCAGCAGCAAGCTTTGAATCTTCCCTTAAAATCGAGTTTGACCACTTCTTTTGAAAGAGGGCGATATGTTCATTTGCTGGATATTCAAGGAATTCAAGTTGAGAGATTCCTCTTTCAGAGAAGAAGACAATGAGCTTCCCAAGAGGGCTTTGAACAATTCCATAATGAATCAATAGGCCTTTGCCTTTATTTTTGACTTCACCAGGGGTCATGGCATAGAGTTTTACCATGTGGTCATAGAGCCTTCCTTGTCCGGAGAGTCCACTTGAGAAAGCAGCTTCTAAGGTCGTTTGTGATTCAAGAAGCTTGCTCTTGGCAAATTCTGCGGTGATGGTGCTGAGAAACTTCTTAGGAGAGACTCCTGCCCATTGCTTAAATACTTTCTTAAATTGAGCTTGGTTGAGCCCAATAGCACTAGCAACCTCTTCAACTGCAGGCTGATTCTTCATTTCGATACTATAGAATTTAATGGCCGCTCGGACTAATTCAAAGTTATTCATATCTGATTTTATCAACGAACTCCTAGAGAATCGACCCGTTTTGTACTTAAAAAAAGAGTTGCCTCTGTAAATATTTCAACAGGTTGCCCGCTATGCCTAGGTCCATGCTATGAAGCTCACCATATTTAATTTATAACTACTTAAGGGCATGTCGTGAAAAGTCGTATTCTACTCATTCTATCTCTATTCTCTATTGGATTCTCTTCTCAAGTTTTCGCCTGTGCGGATCAAACGGAAGAAGGGCTACAGGTTATTGAAGGTCTAGTTGGAGATTATAAATACGATAACTATGTTCTCAGGCTGCAGACTTCTGTATGTGATCGACTAGAAGATCATAGTCAGGATCTTTATTATAAATTACTTCGTGAAGAGGTCATGGCCATTTATAGTTACACCACTAATGATATCTACAAGAAGCTTAATCAAACTTTAAGATTGGGACGCAAGGCCGATCGTGAAAAATACGGGCCAATGGTTGATATCATCTCCAGTGGTTTAAAGAAGCTTCCTCATTTTATTGGAAATGTTGTTCGCTTTGAGCGTAAGAAGTCAGTTAACTCATGGCAGCCAGGAAAGATTAAAACGTTTAAGGCCTATACCTCTTCTTCAAAGAAGAAAGGGTTTTGTTGGAGTGGAAATGTTAAGCTTAAGATTAAGAGTAAGACTGGCCGCTTTATAGGAATGATGAGTAATTATCCCAATGAACAAGAGGTTCTCTTTCCTCCAAAGACAAAGTTTCGTGTTACTAAGCTTACTAAGGCCAAGAAAGAGGCAAAGGCCAATTGTCATGATGAATCTACTCTTCACGTAATCGAGCTTGAAGAGATCTAGCTTTATTCTAAGTTTGAGGGCTTAGCTCTTAGACAAAGGCCCTTTCGCACGAACGTGCCTTAGTCTTTTTAAGGTAGAATAGAATATGCTGAGTATAAGTCTCAATAGTTAGGGACAGCTATTGAAATAGAGCTTTAGGAGAATTCTATGAATGCAACAAGTAAGGCCATATGGATTTTAGGAATCCTAAGTACTTTCCTCGTTATTTTAATTACAGGTCAAACTAATATTAGGAATTTTGAGAAAGTACAAAGCTCTATCGAAGAAATCTATAAAGATAGGCTTGTTGTTAAGGGAATTATCTTTGACCTCTCAAGTGCTCTTCATCGTAAAGAAGTCGCCTTTCTATCCAATGATACGAATTTTTTCTTAAGTACAAATGAATCTATTAATACCCAAATTAAAGAAGATATTCGTGCCTTTCGTGCGACTCGATTAACTCGTGATGAGAAGGGAACTCTTGATCGTTTTGAAAAAGAGATTGCAGCACTACAGGCCAGTGAAAAGAAAATGGGTCTATCGGATAGAACAAGCTTAAAGAAAGAAGAGATAAAGAACTTAACCGACCAACTTGTCGGCCTTAATGAGGACTTAAAAACATTGGCCAAAATTCAGCTCATTGAAGGTAAGGTTAAGCTAAGCGCTAGTGAAAGGGCGGTGGATTCGATGCATGTTTTTGAATCTGCTGAAAAATATATTCTCATCATCTTTGGTGTTCTGATGTTTGCGATTATCTTTATCGTTCCTGGGCCAAAGAAAGATCATGGTAAAATTCAACTTTAATTGATGCCATTAACGCACTGTTTTAATTTAAATATTCTGGCAAAGACTCTTAGACGTAGCTTTAAATAAAATCTTAAAGATGTCATAATCTTATAAAATTTTATTGAGGTTATGTTATGGAAATGAAGAGTGCTGAGCAGATTATTCCTTCCCGATTGCCTAAGGAACTTAAAAAACTTGTAGGGCAAACAATCGGACTTCTGGGTGAAGTTATTAAAGAAGAGGGGGGAGTAAAGCTCTATAATCGAGTTGAACTGATTCGTCAGGAAATGACTAAGTACAGAAACTCAAGTGACTCTCTGAAACAAGACTCATTAGATAAACTCTACTCACAAATGAAGCGCTTTGATGGACACACTCAACACAGCGTTGCAACTTCTTACTCACTTATGCTTGAACTTATCAATGTGTGTGAGTCGGCCTATAGAACTTATCAAATCAGAAAGAAGCAGATCTATAAGAATTTACCTAAGACAGATAATACCATTGTCTTTGTCTTAACGGCTCATCCCACGGAAGTACGAACTTCTCATAACACAGTTATTTTTGAGCGTATTCAGGATGTCGCCATTCGACTCCTCGAAGGCACAGGAGAAGAGGAGTACTTACTAAGTCTTATCAAACATAATATCAAGCTCTCTTGGCTTGTCCCTCTTACAAAGCATAAGAAGCCTGAAGTTATTGATGAGGCGAATCACCTCTTTTCCATTATTTTAAGAAAGGATATTCTCGATTCGATTCTGAGAACAAATAGAGATGCTTGTCATATTCGTATTCGTACTTGGGTAGGTGGCGATAAGGATGGACACCCTGGTGTTGATGAGAAAGTGATGAAGCAATGTCTTGAGGCTTCTCGAACTCACTTTATTCAATTCTTAGAAACATATCTCGATGAAGTTCTTAAGGATCTTCACATGCTTGACCTTGGTGTGTTTGGACAAAAGACAGTATCTTTAAAGAAATCACTAAAGTCACTTAATAGAATTAAGGCCAATGACTCTTCTCGAATTATTCAACTGAAGAAGAGCGTTGAGAATATCCAGAAGAATTACGAAAAATTTGTTGGGGCAAAGAATCCTCGTATCAATAAGATCTTAGATCTCTTAACTCTCTTTCCTGCCCTCGTTATTCCTATCGAGCTTCGTGAGGATAGTGAGGTCATTGCTCAGGCCCTTGAAGCTAAAAAACCTTTAAATATCTCAAGAATGTTAGATAGTTTGAAAATCATCGCAGGGGATGCATCGATTCGAAACTATGCTCAAGGTCTGATTATTAGTATGTGTCAGACCTATGAAGATTTTATGAATGCAAATAAATTGCAGCAAAAACATATTGGTAAGCTTGAAGTTCCCGTTATCCCTCTCTTTGAGACAGCGCAGGCCCTTGAAGATTCCCATCTCGTTGTTACTCAGATTATGGCCAATAAGAAGTATGCCAAAGATGTGGCCTCTAAATGGGGCAACCGCCTTGAAGTGATGCTTGGATATTCTGACTCATCAAAAGGTATGGGAGTATTTCCCAGTCGATTAAATATCGCCAAGACGATGAGAAAACTCGATGATCTTATTTCTAAGCAAGGCTTTATTCCGGTATTCTTTCACGGATCAGGGGGCTCCGTTGACCGTGGAGGAGGGAAGCTACAAGATCAGACAGGTTGGTGGCCTAAATCATCTCTTGATCTCTATAAAGCGACTGTTCAAGGTGAGATGGTTGAGCGCTATTTCACTTCCCCGGAAGTTTATATCTCCAATGTAAGTAAAATCGTAACCAACGCAGAAAAGTCAAAAGGTAAACGTGGCCCTATTAAACTAGCGCCCATTCTTGACGAACTATCTGAGAAAGTTAAAGAGCAATACTCCACTAAACTCAAGGAGCCACTCTTTCTTGAAATGGTGGAGCACGCTACTCCTTATTCCTACCTCAATGTTTTAAAATTAGGATCTAGGCCAACAAAGCGATCGACACGACAAGGTCCATTGGACTTCTCATCAATTAGGGCCATTCCTTGGATTCTATGCTGGACTCAGACTCGTCTGCTCTTTCCTTCATGGTGGGGAATTGGTAGCTCTTGGAAAGATTTTAAAACTCAGCCCAAGAAGGTTGAGGCTTTAAAAAAGGCCTATAAGTCGAGTTCACTCTTTAGCTCTTTTATAAGAACTCTTGGGTTCTCACTTGCTAAAGTTGAGTTTAATATTTTTAAACTCTATTTGAGAAAGAGTGATCTAAGTATTGAAATCCAAGAAGAGATTATTAAAGAGTTTTCTCGTGAATTAAAGCTGGCCATTGATTTTGTAAAAACAATTTCGGAGGAAAAGAGCTTGTTATGGCATACGCCCTGGCTAGAGGACTCTATAAAGCTAAGATCTCCTATGATTCATCCGCTCAATATTCTTCAAATTATTGGTCACCAGAAAGATGACTCCGTACTCGTGAGAAAGTCTGTGGCCGGTATCTCTTGTGGGATGTTAACAACGGGATAACAAAATTTCAGTAACTTAGATATTGCTATTCTTTATCTGTCCAATTATCCGTCCAAATTTTGGAAGTAGGAATCATGCATCATTAATGATAGACTAGTGAAGTGATGAAGCGATTAATCTTTATATTCATTGCCCTCTTCTATACCACCACCCAGGTGGCGGCGAATCAATGTGCTGTTGATTGTCTTTCTCTTAATAGAGTAGAGACTAAAAAATCTGCAACTCCAAATAAAATGAAAGAAGATCATTCTTGCTGCCATGGAAAGGATGAGAAATCTCAAAAAGATTCTAAGCACAAAGACGGTGAGGGAAACTGCTTTCATGAAATCGTTGGAGAGCAGAGCAACTCTTCTGAGACTCAGAAATATATGGTTACCTCTAGTAAACTCATTCAACTCAAGCAGCTTCCTGTTGCTGAGTTCATTAATAAAGTTGAGCTAGTTGCAAATTTTAATTATCGTCCTAAAATACCCCATATCCAAAATGAGTTCTTGGCCTATAGGGCGAGAATTCAGCAATATATCATCAAAGAACAATTCCTTAATTAAGATTTTCCTTAACATTCATTTTCTATAATGACGCTCCTTTCATAGAAAAGGCGAGCTTAAGGTAAATCAAATGAAACTTATATTCTTAAAATTATTTATACTCATGTCCATGGGAAATGCTATGGGCGCAAGCTTTAAAGAGCTTGTTGGAAAATTAGAGAAGCATAACCTTATTCAGGCGCGACTCAATAGGGCCCGGGCCTTAAAAGAAAAGTCACGATCTACAGGAAGCTGGGGGGACCCTATGCTTAAGGTTCAGGCCATGAATTTCCCAAAGGGATCATTAGAGAGTGATCAATCCATGATGACTGGAATTCAGTTCGCAATCTCTCAAAAGCTTGGGTTATCCGGTAAGTATGGGAAGCTTGAAGACTCCGTTGGAGAAATGTCTAAATCTTATAAGGCCGCCACCGTGCAGTTGAAGCGCGAATTTGTGAAAACTCTATGGACCTTGGCCATTGATAAAGAACAATGAAGTGAACAAGAAAGAGTTCTCAAAGAGAACCTTTCATGGGTTGTGGATAATCTCAAAGTAACGAAACGTCTTTATTCGACGGGGAAGGTTCCTCAGCAGGCCGTCTTGGATATTCAAATACGAAAGAGTGAACTGACAGCGCAAGTAAAAGAAATTGAGTTCGCGCTAGAGTCACTTAAGTATCAACTCTCTGCACTTCTTGGAAGTCATGAAGTTATTGATATCGATTTGAAATCAGTTCCTTGGAATCATTTGAAATCTTGGCAAGAAGCAGGTGTTGAATATGACTATCAAGAAAAGGCCCTGGCCCATAATCTTGAAGCTAGTGACTTGAAAGTGTCAGCACAAAAGAGAAATCTTATTCCTGATATCACTCTGGGGATGAGCTATACAAAGAGAAATAAAATTGATGGCCTTGGGGATTTTGTTGGAGCTTCCATAAGTTTTCCTCTACCGATAAGCTCTCAGCGTTACGCAGATAAGAATACAGCAGTATTTGAAAGACTTGAGGCAGAGCACTCTTATCGCAATTATAAAGAAAATAAACCGCATCTTCTTAAGAAAATTGAATTTGAAGTTAAAGATCTTCGCAATCAATTGTCTATATTACAACGGGAAACTTTGAAGTTTGCTAAAAGTTCACGAGATATCACGGCCAAATCTTATTCACGTGGAGCAGCTGATTATACGGAGCTTTTAAGAGCAGAACTTCAATATCAAAATCAACTGATTAAAGAAATTAAAGTAGTTGCAAAACTTAAGAGTAAACAAGTTGAATACCTCTTTATTAAAGGGGATGACTTAATGATGGAGAGTAAATCATGAGAGCAGTTTTATTATTATCTCTTTTTATTTATGTGAGCTGTGAATCTCCATTCAATAGTGAACAACCTATAAAAGTTGAAAAGGCAAAGCAGGAAGTTTTCTATACCTGTTCTATGCATCCTCAGATTCATGAGAAAAAACCAGGGAAATGTCCTATTTGCGCAATGGGATTATCCAAAGTTGTTGTGGAGCATGATGATTTTGGAAGTGATCAAAAAACAACGGCACCTCAAAAAATGGTGTATTACTGTGCATCTGATCCTAGTGTTACCAGTGAAGCTCCTGGAGAGTGCCCTTTAGATGGCTCTGCTATGCTTATGAAAAGACCTTCAAAGAATACAGTAGCTAAGGTTAGGTTAAGAAAAGCACAGGTCGAACATTTTCGTGCAGATCTCTTTAGTGTGGAGCATATGAAAATGCAAAAGAAAATTAGATTACTGGGAACTGTTATGAAGTCCGAGGAGCGTGAGTCAAATATTCCTGCACGCGTTCCTGGTCGAGTTGAAGAGGTTCTGGTTCAATCAACGGGATCACTAATTCGAAAGGGTGATCCCGTATTAAAACTCTATTCTCCACAGCTCTTAACGGGAGGAGATGAATTTTTAATTGCTCGTAAAAACTTTATGGCCAATAAGGGAAACCCTGAGTTTATCGACCTTTATAAGCAAAGTAAGCAACGTATGAAGTTATGGGGGGTTCAAGAGAGTCAGCTAGAGAGTTGGGGCAAGGATGGTAAAATACCTCGCGAAATTACAATCTATTCACCTGTAACGGGAATTGTGGAAAGAAAGAATGCAATTGTTGGAAAGTATTTTAAAGAGGGGCAAAGTTTCTTTGATCTCGTTGATTTAAGCTCTCTTTGGGTCGAGATGGACGTCTACGAGCATGATTCAGCTCTTGTCGATCTTGGCCAGAGAGTTGAAATTGAATTTAATGCTTCTCCGGGAGAGCTTTGGGAGGGAGAAATTGACTTCATTAATCCTGTCCTTGATGAGAGATCGAGAACTCTTAAGGTGAGAACAACGCTAGAAAATAAGAATGGAAAGCTACGTCCAGGAATGGCCGGAGTTGCATCCGTTACTTTAGAGTTAAAAGAAAGGCCTCTTGTTATTCCAAGAAGTGCCGTTATTGATACGGGAAAGAGGAAGATTGCTTGGCTTGCCGTAGGAAAAAGTAAGCATCGTTATGAGGCCCGTGAAATTCACACGGGCTTTGAGTCTGAAGGATATGTTGAAGTTAAGCATGGACTAAGCGAAGGTGAACAAGTCGTCATTGAGGGTAACTTTCTCTTAGATGCTCAGGCCCAGCTCTTCGGAGGTTATTCAAAAGAAAATGATGAAAGCTCTACTCAATCGGGTCATCACCACTAGGAGTACGCCATGATTCATAAACTCATAGAATCTTCCATCAAGTATCGCGTATTTGTCGTGATTGGCTTTATCGCTCTGGCCATTGGTGCCCTCTTTGCCATTAAGAATGCTCGTGTCGATGCCATTCCAGATATTGGAGAGAATCAGCAAATAGTCTTTACTGAATGGAAGGGCCGCTCTCCTAAAGATATAGAGGAGCAGATTACCTATCCGTTAAGTATATTACTCCAAGGAATTCCGGGGATTGATCGTGTTCGAGGAACAAGTGCCTTTGGCTTCTCAACTGTTTATGTCATCTTTAAAGAAGATGTAGATTTCTATTGGTCTCGAAGCCGTATATTAGAGAAGCTCTCTACTGCTCAAGCCTCGCTTCCTGACGGAGTTGTTCCCACAATGGGCCCAGATGCAACAGGTTTGGGGCAGATCTATTGGTATACTCTAGAAAATAACGAAGATAGCCCCCATCCAAAATCACTTCAAGAACTTCGCTCTCTTCAGGACTTTTATGTGCGCTATCTTCTTCAGTCCACTGAAGGTGTTTCAGAAGTCGCAAGTATTGGTGGTTTTGTTAAAGAGTATCAAATTGATGTCGATCCCACGAAAATTTTTGCTTACGATATTCATTTTCCTCAAATCATAAAGGCGATAAAAAACTCCAATATAGATGTTGGGGCCGAGGTTATAGAGGAAGGCGATCGTGAGATGATTGTCCGTGGGATAGGCTTTTTTAAGAGTCTATCTGATATCGAAGAAGTTGTTGTCGCCGTTAGGGAAGGAACACCAGTAAGGGTGAAAGATCTTGCTTCTGTTCAGATTGGACCGGCCTTTAGGAGGGGAGCTCTCGATAAGAATGGAATGGAAGCTGTTGGTGGAATTGTTACCATGCGCTTTGGGGAGAATCCTAAGGATGTTATTGATCGGGTGAAGCTAAAAGTTAAAGAAATTGAGCGCGGTCTTCCTAAAGGTGTTGTGATTCGCTCATTCTACGATCGCTCAGAGTTAGTGAAGAAAACGATGGGAACGGTCTACTCGGCCCTTACTGAAGAGATTATAATCACAGCGATTGTAATCTTGGCCTTCCTACTTCACTTCAAATCATCTATATTGGTGAGTTTGACTCTTCCTTTTGGGGTAGGAATAAGCTTTATTCTTATGCACTTCCTAGAGGTGGACTCCAATGTGATGAGCTTGTCAGGATTGGTTATTGCAATCGGATCAATGGTGGATATGGGAATCATCATGACGGAGAATATCTATTCTCATCTTGCAGAGAATCCAAATGCCGCAGATGATGTAAAAGAGCGTATACGAATCGTTGGAGAATCTGCTAAAGAGATTGGCCCGGCCATTCTAACCGCCGTCCTAACAACCGTAGTCACTTTTATTCCTGTCTTTGCCCTTGAAGGAGCGGAGGGAAAACTCTTTGGACCTCTTGCTTGGGCCAAGACCTTGGCCATGCTGGGAGCAGTGTTCGTGGCGATTGTTCTCACTCCTGTTCTTTCTATTTACATGCTAAAAGGGGAGCTCAAGCCCATTGAGAAAAATACTGTGAGCCGAAAAATCGTATCTTTCTATAGGCCCCTATTGAGTTGGGTGCTTGAGCATAGAAGTACTTTTATGATCGCCCCTTTGCTTCTTTGTCTTTTAGGAGTTTTTGCATTTACTCAGTTAGGCCGTGAATTTATGCCTTCTTTAAATGAAGGGGATATCCTATATATGCCTGTCACAACTCCTGATGTGAGTATCACAAAGGCCCGAGAGCTTTTGGCCTACACAGATAAAGTTATTAAAGAACATCCTTTGGTTGAAGACTCTGTTGGAAAACTTGGTCGCGCCAATACGAGTTTAGATCCTGCTCCTGTGGCGATGTTTGAAACCGTGATAAAACTCAAGCCCAAAGAGCAATGGCCTTTTGGAGTGAGTATTTACGATATTATGGATGAACTTGACCAAAAACTACAGATCCCTGGAGTAGTTAATTCTTGGGACTTTCCCATTCAAACAAGAATAGGAATGATCTCAACAGGAATAAAAACTCAAGTTGCTGTAAAAATATTTGGAAAAGATCTTAAAACACTTGAGCTGACGGCGGCCAAAGTTGCAAAGGAACTTAAAGAAATTGATGGTGCCTACGGAATTTATGCTGAACAAATTAATGGTAAATCCTATGTTGAGTTTGAAGTGGATCGAGTGGCGGCCAGTCGTTATGGCGTTAATACGGGAGATGTAAATGCAATTATACAGTCGGCCGTGGGAGGGATGACGATTGGCCAAATGTATGAAGGCCGCGAACGCTATCCCATTCGTGTTCGCTACAAGAAGGAGCTACGTGATAGATTAGATAATCTCAAAATTATTTTAGTGGCCACGCCTAATGGTCAACATATTCCAATCGGTCAATTAGCTAAAATCAGCGTGACTCAAGGTCCTGCTATGATTCAATCTGAAAATGGACTGTTGCGCTCCACTGTGCAGTTGAATGTTCGAGGAAGAGATGTCATTGGTTTTGTAGAAGAGGCCAAAGAGAGAGTCAACAATAGCGTCGAGTTACCTACTGGCTACTCTCTTCAGTGGGCGGGACAGTTTGAGAATCAAACTCGAGCTAACCAGAGGCTTCTTATTTTAGTTCCTCTCTCTTTATTTATTAATTTAATGATTATCTATTTTGGTTTTCGTTCATTCTCATTGAGCTCGATTGTCTTTACGGCCATTCCTATTGCTGCTTCTGGTGGTTTGATTCTGCTGTGGCTAGGGGGCTTTTCAACCTCTGTGGCCGTTTGGGTAGGATTTATCGCCCTCTTTGGAATTGCTGTAGATGATGGTGTGGTGATGATGACCTTTTTGAATGATGCACTTAAAAAGCATCGGCCCACATCATGGCAAGAGCTTAAGTTTATTATCACCGAAGCGGGAAGCCGCAGAATTCGTCCTTTGGTCATGACGACGACAACGACTGTTATTGCTCTTCTTCCTATTATGTGGTCAACAGGGCAGGGCAGTGAAATTATGAAGCCTATGGCGATACCCACCCTTGGAGGGATGGCGATAGAGCTCATCACTTTATTTGTAGTACCTGTAATATTTAGTTTTATCTATGAAAGAAAAATCACGACTCAAGGAGATTCATAATGAAATGGTTTACTTTATTCTTAGTTCTTACATCAAACTCTCTTTTTGCTGCAGACCCTGCATTTGATAGGGCCTTAGCTGGCTATGAAAAGTTGCATCAGGCCTTTTTTGATCGAGACCTCTCTAAAGTTCACGAGTCGGCAAAGGGAGTTCTCAAACAAATTGAGGACATCAAAGATGAGAAAATGATCAAGACTCTAACTTATACAAAGAAGAAGCTTGAATCTCTTGTAAATGTAGATACTTTAGAGAAGGGGCAGGCAGATTTTAATACAATTTCCCAGGGACTACTTGTTGTATTGGAAAAAGAATCTCCAAATAACAACTATTCCCGTTACTATTGTCCAATGGTTAAGAAATATTGGATTCAAAATATAAAAGAAAGTGAAAAAGTTATGAATCCCTATGCTTCGGATTCAATGCCTCATTGTGGTGAGAAGAAATAATACTGTCTTATGTTTTTCTATTACGTCATACTTTGGATTGCTGATAAACTAGTTTTTAAAGTATGACTCATAGAGTTAGTAGTTCTGAGGAGCTCTATTATGGATAAACAAAACCAAGATTTGTATAAAATTAACCAAACCCCTGAGCTTGTTGAGGATGACCACTATACACTTTTAACCCAAGTGCTCTTCCTTTCTGGAATTTTTGAAAAGATTGCTACTAAAGAAGTGAGTAGCGAGCTTTCCTTTACTCAGATAAAGATCCTCAACATGATTAACTCTAATATCTGTACCAAGTCCTCAGAGTTCGCAGTGCGCTTTAATGTTTCTAAGGCCAATATGACAGGAATGATTGGACGCCTGGAAAAGAATGGCTATCTGACTAGAGAAGAGTGTGAAAGTGATTATCGCGTAAAGATACTTAAATTAACTGATAAGGGAAGAGAGTATATTGCTAATAACCGTCCTAAGTTCTTTGACATTGTTAATGAGACTTTGACTTCACTTGATCCAGAACAAGTAAGGCAGACAAATGCCTGCCTCTCTCAGTGTATTGATGGTCTTAGAGGTATTATTAATATCTAATCTTCTAATCCTGGAATAATTTTATCTTTTTCAGTTGTACTATCTTGTATCAAACGTAGAACTGTCTGAACATCTACATAAGCATTACCAGCTCCTGCAGGATTTCCTTTTCCATTTGGCCAACCAATAAAGTCTGGATAAGGCCTACTGGTGAAGTTATCTTGCCAGTGTCCATCGATGATATAGTCATTCTCATCTAGAAAGAGACGATAGTTATATCCCTCATCATTGAGCCCGTATCCATTTACAACTTCTTGGCGTGTGGCCTTGTCGGTCCCATCAATTCTTGCTTCATGGGTAAGTTCAATTCTATCTCGGACATCAACATAGGAAACAGCTCCCTCAGGAATATTACCTGCAGCAAAGTCTTCTTCGGTTAGAATTTTGGGCTCTCCAAGTTCATCGGCAAAGTTTTGAAAACCTTCATTCCAAATTTGTTGATTAGGTTCAACATCAAAAATCGCCGCGTAGGGCTTTGTAGGATGTTCTTCTTTAATGGTTTTATAGACTCGTTTGAAAATGTGGTAGACCGCAGGATTTACTGGGTTAAGGTCCATGTCATGAGTGTAGTTGATCTCTCCTGCACGAACATAGAGCTCTGAGTTCTTATAAAGAAGGGCGGCCAGGGCCTTTAGGTCATTTGGATAAAAATCAATAACAACTTCATTGCCTTGTTCATCAACAATTGTTCTTTGAATGACAGTATTAGGCTCTGGAAGTAGACAGCCTGTAGTTCTCATAGCGTAACATGAACCTTCCCAACCTTCGATGGGACCGAAACCTTGGCGTTCTGGTCCACGGGCCAACATCTCCGCCTTTAGGGAGTTCATTTCAAAATCACCTGTGAGTAGAGCGTACTTTCTAATTGGAGAAAGGTCATTAATCTCCTGCGCACTCATTTCATTAAAAACATTGTGTTTGATGGTTGCTGCATCTAAAACCTTGGCGGTTTCATACTGACCCTCAGAGAAGAAGTAGTGATTGGATGGAGATGTATCCATTTTGAAGCCAGTTCTATATGGCCAGTCAAAGCCACCATACATGAGAGGCATATAGTTATTCTTATAAGCGGCCGTCTCCTCAGTAACACTATAGCGATCTATTGAGGGATCAAATTTTTTGGCATTACTAAGAATTCCTTGAGCTTCGCTATCATCGATTCCAGCATTCTTTATACTTTGAAAGAGAAATCCAAGCTGCTCGGCACAGTTATTTGAGTTAACCGCAGGGTCAATATCTGCATAGATACTATTCAAGCTCGCAAAAGGTAGGAGCACAATAGTAGCGCGAATAACGATTTTGGGAATGAGTCCAACAACTTTCATATTTTCTCCGTCATTAATTTTGAGCTTATTTTTGCACGTAAGTCTCTTTTAGTGGGTGGAGAAGGTCTTAATTTCAGAGGGTGTTAGTTTTATGAGCATGTTTAATAAGTTTTTATTGAGAGGTTGAGTGAGCAGATTTATCATAGCTAGAAAAGAAAATTGAATTGCACAAAGGAGTGCTAAGTGAGCGAAATTACCTTATACACTAATCCGGATTCTCGCGCGAGAATGATTCGTTGGGCCCTAGAGGAACTCGGTGCTGACTACAAAGTGGAGACTTTAAAATTTGGTCCCGATATGAAAGCGGCTTCCTTTTTAAAAATTAACCCTCTTGGCAAGGTTCCGGCCATCGTTCATAAGGGAAAGGTTATTACTGAAAGTGCGGCCATCCTTTGTTACTTGTCTGAAACATTCAGTTCAAAAGGACTATTGCCTCTTGAGCGTGAAAGGGCCGACTACTATCGCTGGCTCTTCTTTGCCGCTGGCCCACTAGAGCTCGTGATGTCGGATCGCCTTCGTAAAGTTGAAAACCAAAATGGTTGGAATGGATTTGCTTCCCATGGAGGAAACCATGAAGAGACATTTAAGGTTCTCAAGGATGCACTTGGAAAACACGCCTACATCGCGGGAGAGAGATTTACTGCAGCGGATATCTATGTGGGCTACCAAATTGCACTAGGGATGTTCTTTAAGATTCTCCCAAGAGATCCTGCATTTGTGGCCTATTGGAATAAGCTAAGAAATAGAGTGGCATTTAAGAAGGCAAAAGAGCTTGATGATGCTCTTTCTAAGTCTATGCGCTAATCGACTTGCTTTAGTATTAGATTAATCGAGAAAGTATTTTCTTTCTTCAGTGGTTGGGAGACGACAGGTTTCACGTTTCCCAAACCACTTATATCTATAGCGGGCCACTAGGTTGTAGAAGGGATCTCTAATAAAAGAAGGGATCATCAGCAGAGGGGCAAGTATAGTGAATAGAGTGTTAATCTTCATAAGAGCTCTAATCACGGCATTGGTTTTGGTATAGATTTTACCCTCTTCATAGAGAACGACAGTATCAAGAACATTTGTATAGTGGGGGGGGAGCTTCTCCTGAGCGGTTTGCCCTTGTAAGGAAGCCACTCGAATAAGACCCCTCTTGTCATGATGGATAACAAAATCGATTAACGTATTGCAAAGGTTGCAAACTCCATCAAAGAAGAGGATGGGACTATCTTTCATTACAATAGTTTATCATCGTATAAAGTCTTATGGATAACTAAAATTGAGAATGCCCATAGCTTCACTTATTGCTTGATGTTAATTTAGCGTATATTCGTTCTTTTTGTCGCAATGCCCACCTCTATATATTTGGGTCCATTAGTGTTAGATTACCCTCAAATATATATTAAATAATAAAGGATGATGTATCGTGGCAAAAATCACATGGACCAAAACAGATGAGGCCCCCGCCCTCGCAACTTTTTCACTTCTCCCTATCGTTAAAGGTTTTACGAAATCTGCAGGGATCGATGTTGAGACTAAAGATATTTCTCTTGCGGGAAGAATCATTTCTCTATTTCCTGAAGTTTTAAAAGAAGACCAAAGAATTAATGATGATCTCTCTCTTCTTGGAGAAATGGTTAAAGATTCAAAGGCCAATATCATCAAACTTCCAAATATTTCTGCTTCTCTTCCTCAGCTTCTTGATGCCGTTAAAGAGCTTCAAGCTCAAGGTTATGCTCTTCCTAATTATCCAGTAAATCCGGCCAATGATGATGAAAAAGCAATCCAAGAAAAATATGCAAAAGTAATGGGCTCGGCCGTAAACCCTGTTCTTCGTGAAGGTAACTCTGATCGTCGATCGCCTCGTGCGGTAAAGAACTTTGCTCAAAAGAATCCTCATCGAATGGGAGAGTGGAGTGCTGATTGTAAGGCCCACGTTGCCCATATGAATGATGGAGACTTCTTTGGAAATGAAAAATCTATTATTACGGATAAGGCCTCTGAGTTAACTATTGAGCTTCAAGGAGCTGATGGTTCAACTTCTGTTCTTAAAAGTGGAATCAAGACTCTTGATGGTGAAATCGTTGATGGAACTTTCATGAGTAAGAAGGCCCTGCGTGAATATATTGCTGCTGAGATTGAAAAATCAAAGGCCGAAGGAACACTATTTTCCATCCATATGAAAGCAACAATGATGAAAGTCTCTGATCCTGTGATATTTGGTCATTGTGTAGAAGTTTTCTACGAAGATGTTTTCACTAAGCACGCTGCAACTTTTGCTGAGCTTGGTGTTAACTCCAATAATGGTATCAAAGATGTTTACGATAAAATTGAAACTCTTGATGCTGCTAAGAAAGAAGAAATTATTGCTGACATCAATGCTGTTTACGCAAAGAGACCTAAGCTTGCTATGGTTGATTCAGATAAGGGGATCACTTGTCTTCATGTTCCTAATAACGTGATCATCGATGCTTCAATGCCTGTAGTTATTCGTGATGGTGGTAAAATGTGGAGCCCTGAAGGGAAGCTTGAAGAAGCTGTTGCACTGATTCCTGATCGCTCTTACGCAACTTTCTATCAATCAACCATTGAAGATTGTAAGAAAAACGGAAAATACGATGTGTCTACAATGGGATCTGTTTCTAACGTAGGACTCATGGCCCAGAAGGCCGAAGAATATGGATCTCACCCAACGACTTTTATCCTCCCAAAAGCAGGAAAAGTTGTTGTTAAGGATGCTGCAGGTAATACACTGATGGAGCACACTGTAGAAGAGGGTGATATCTGGAGAATGTCTCGTGTACGCGATATCCCCATTCAAGACTGGGTTAAGCTTGCTGTTAATCGTGCTCGTGCCACAAGTACACCTGTTGTATTTTGGCTAGATGCTAATCGTGCTCACGATGCTCAAGTTATCGCAAAGACTGAGAAGTATCTTGCTGATCACGACACCAATGGTCTTGAAATTAAAATTCTCGCTCCGGCAAAAGCTCTTGAATATTCAGTAGAGAGAATTAGAAAAGGTCAGGATACTATTTCAGCTACAGGTAATGTTCTTCGTGACTACTTAACGGACTTATTCCCAATTCTAGAGCTTGGTACATCGGCAAAAATGCTTTCTATCGTTCCTCTTCTTAATGGTGGAGGACTATTCGAAACGGGTGCTGGTGGTTCTGCTCCTAAGCATGTTCAACAAGTTGTTGAAGAAAATCACCTACGTTGGGATTCTCTTGGCGAATTCTTGGCATTAGGTGTATCACTTGAGCACTTTGCAACGAATGAATCAAATACAAAGGCCGGTGTTCTTGCTGAAACCCTTGATGCCGCCACTGAAAGATTTCTTGATGAAAATAGATCACCTTCTCGTAAAGTTGGAGAAATTGATAATCGTGGATCACACTTCTACCTTGCTCAGTACTGGGCCCAAGAGCTGACTAAGCAAGATAAGGATACTGATCTTAAAGCTAAGTTTGCTCCTGTTGCAGAGGCCCTTACTTCTAAAGAAGTACAAATCTTAGAAGAGCTCAATGGCGCCCAAGGAAAGGCCGTTGACCTAAAAGGCTATTTCAATACAGATAGCTCTATAGTCGAGGCCATCATGAGACCTTCTGCTACTTTAAATGAAATTATTGATTCACTTTAATAAATCAAAAAATTGAGAATGAATTGGCCACCCTTTGAGGTGGCCTTTTTTATAGGGGACAGTCTTTAGTTTCCGAGCAGTGCGTGCGAAGAGAGTGGTACTGCTCTAGCGCATCTGGATTATCATTATGGGCAAGCTTTACGCTTCCTAGCTCTCCCCAACTTGGATAAGGGCCATCATTGTATACAATACCGCCATCATCATTAGTCACCATATAGTTTTGACAGGTAAGATTAGTAAATGGTGGTAGATTATTATCTCTTATGCATAATCTTTTCTTTCCATCAACGACTTCTATATGGGAAACCAATACTGCATGGGTTTTAAATTTATTCCCTTTTTCAGTAAAAACAATCTGAGGTTGCTGAAAGTTCTTAATTTTACCTTCTATAGTACTAAAAAGTTCTTGAGACTCATCTTTCTTCATTGGAGAGTCCTGGAGAGCAGTAAGCATACCTTGCATAGACATAGCACGATCGGCCCATGACCTTGCAACTTTATCTGCGATATAGGTTTCAAGATCTGGATGATCTGATAATTCGTGTAGGTTAGTAAATCCAGGTATCGTTTTGACTTTATTGTCGACGATATCGTCAATTATCTTCTTATACTCTTGAATGGCATACTTTCTTTGCAGACTATTGGGAGGAGAGTCCAGTTGCTTTTTGAGAGAGTCATCTGAGGGATCAAAGAAAGCGAGGCGGGTAAATTTTGAAGTAACGGAAGCGTGTCCCCAGCAATAGCCAAATGATCCATTGATTGAACTTTTTTCTAATGCATCTGCATTTCTAAAACTTAAGGAGTTAGTGGGGTAAGTGAGGTCATTGGTTATATTGTAGAGGGGCTCTTTTTTAAAAATTTCAAAACTCTTTGGACATAATTGATTACAAGAACAAACATCACTACTACAGCTACCCCATGCCTTACAGGAGCAGGCCAAATCACGAGAGGCATCTGATAGTTCCTCTACTCCATCTACTAGAGGAAGAAGATTTTCAGGAGTTGGTCCACACTTGAGTTCACCTGGGTCTTCACTACTAAGTTGAAGAGTATTGGCCTCGGGAATTCTATCGTAGGCCTTATTTGAAAAGTGATTCTTTATTCCTGTGAAAGGAAGCTTAACCGCATTTTTGACAGCAGTAAGTGCACCAAGTTGGCTTTGGTTACAGGAAGTAAAACCAAGCAATATACATATGAATAGAGTTTTCAAAAGTAGTTTCATCTATTTTATATCTTTTAGAGCTTTCACTATATAAAGGATCTGTGGTTGCTCTTCCTTGCTTCTTTCTATCAGTGCATCAAGAGTTCCAAATTTTAACTTTCTATCTTTTAGGTAGCGACATACCTCAACTGTGACCGCGTATGACTTTGGGTAGCGTTTGAGCATATCCAAACAATAGAGCTCTTTATTCTTATGATTAAGTACCGTGAGTATATCAAACTCAAGTTTTCGATTGATACTAGAATCTCTAGGGTTTGATTTTTCTATGACTTTGTAAGCTTCACTGTATTTCTTCTCTTCAATTAATTTCTTTAACTTTTTAACTTTATAATGTTGATTGAAGAAGGGACGATTGAGTTTGGGATCTTTTGAAAAATGATTGCTCCAAAAACTTAAGAGTTCATCTCTTTTATTATAGTCACTCTTTTTAAGAGTAGGTCTATAAGTTTTTATATAAAATTCTTTTGCTTTTTTTTCATCAAGTTTTGTGAGGTGAAAGAGATACTCAGTGTAGAGCTCATACTTTTCATTAGCTTCTTTGGCCTTGTCGGCCATTGAAATTGCTTTTTGAAAATACTCACTGGCCTTTTGCATGTATCCGTATTGCTTCAGCTCCATGGCAATTGTTGCATTTAAACTAAATTGCTGCGCTTGGGAGAGCTTACTCTCTGTTTTATATTTCTTAATAATTGCTTCAATTTTATTAACATTGCTTTGAGACAGCTCTGCATAGGTGCTCACGATGGTAAATAGTAAAATAGTCAATAAGAGTCTCTTCATAATATAAAAATCCACTACGTCTTCATTAATGGGCAATATGCTATTAATCCTATCGGTTAATCCTGGTCTGCACTTGATTATAGGCATTCCTGTTTACGAACTTTCAGCTATTTATCGTCTTATTAGGTGCATTTTCATGATCCGAGTAAAATTTAATAATCGTTAAAGCTTAAATCATCGGAATTTATATGAGCGATAAAATAGAAAAACTAGCTAAGGGCGAAATAAGAAAAAAACAAGACTCTGCTCTAGATAAGCAAAGGATTGAGTTGCCGGAATTTAATATCCAAAGTCGAATCGTTGGTATTAATAAAAATCTTGTTTTCAGCATTGCTCTGGCCGGATCACTATTTATGAATTGGAAACTTTTAAAAAGAGTGGATGGTCTTGGTGCAGAGGTTGAAAGAATTGGTCGTGGCCAGGTTTCAGTAGAAGTTAATAACCATTCCCTCAGTGCTCAAGAACAACAAAGATACTTAGATAGAAAGCTTGGACAAATGAAGAGTGAAATCATCAACTCAATTCAAAACAAAACAAACTCTGATTTTCAAACTCGACCAATAGGGCGAACTATTGCTTCTCGCTCTATCATGCCATCGGCGGTTGAGCTTATAGAACAAATCGATATACAACAGTATAGTGTTGCGGACTCCCAGCAATATCGCTCATTCAGATCTCTTCTCAAGGGTCTTAGTCGAATGCGCCAAAAGTATAGAAAGGAAGTTCAAAATATTGTTAAGGCCTATTCAAATACTCACCATATAAGTGGGGTAGACCGATCAGAATATGAACTTGTTTTAGATAAAAGAAGAGAGGCCTTTGATATGATTAATGACCTTCATGAGCAAGTAAAGGAGGATTGGAAGCTAAAGAATAAAGTTTCTGCGCGCTTTTAATTACTTAAAATTTGTTTCAAGAACAACTGCTGAAAAAGTTTGAAGATCTCCTATATCCTGGGCCAAACATCCTGAGAGGTCCCTAATGCTACAGTAATCGTAACCAGCTGCTGCTGCATCATCGCAGACTCCTTCAAATGAGTCTCCAATTTCTCCTAGTTCTCCAACTTCATCACTGGAAAATTCGATATTGGCCAAGAGGTCAATAAAGTTAGTGATCATAACGATTCCTTGGCAAAGGCGGGTTTTTTCCTCAGTTGCATCTCCCGTCATCATATCGGCACTACCTGTATTTGCAGCATTGGTGCAGCTTCCTGTTTCTCCAAGAGAGATGGCAGCGATGGCCTCTGGATCAGAATAGGTAAATAGACACGTATTTGTACCTGGACCAGCCCCTTTCTCTCCAGAAGCGTCAGGGTTCCCATAGAAGTAAAACCAACGTCCAAGATTAACAATGATCATATAGAGCGCTTGTACATTTAAGTTCGTATTATCGCGTATTGAAAAAACGGTTTCTCTGTTCGCTGATGCAGACTCCGTTTGCCCTCCCGCATAGAGAATAGTATCAATGGCCAATTGTAAATTGGTGAAGTCAGGGTCAGTGGCCGATGTCATATCATCAGATGTACTAAAAGTGGTTAATGAACCAAATATTCCACCTGCAGTGGATGAGAGTTGGTCAATATCATTTGCAAAGAATGTAATGGTTGAGTAACTTGCATCACAAGCATAGGTAGAAGCGTACGCTCCAATATAGTCAGCATTATTGGCCTGATAGCCAACTTCATCCAAAGAAGACCTTGCACCTGCACAATTTCTTTCAGTGAGTAGAAAGTGTGCTTCTTTTATAGCGGCGTCAATAGTATCAGCATCTTTTCCACAAGAGGCCATAAGAGTAAAGGATATAAAATAGTAGAAAATATTCTTCAATTTCATAGAGTCGCACTTTGTATTAAGTTAAGTAAAAAGAGTTTATCAGCGCTTTCGCACCAATAGAGCTCTAATCTATTTTACTAAAGTAAATGGCGCTAATCTATGGAGCAAAAAAATACAGAGCGTTTTAGTAGGTTAATCCTATTTGGGCCGTAACTTTACTGTCGGTACGATTAACGCCCGCTGGAGGAGCACTATCCCTCGACATGGAGTATGACCATTGCTGGACGAAGTTCTCTCCAAAGTAGGTTTCAATTCCCATATTGAGACGAATTCTGTGGTCAGAGAAGCGCTCAGTATTGGGTTGGTAATAAGTTACTATACTTGCGCTATATTCCTTAGGCTTTGAGAAGACATAGCTTAAGTAAATATTTCCTCGCGGATTATCTTGATTTGGAGAGTCTTGAAGTTCTTCCTTTTCATAAAACGCACCGGCACCAAGAAAGAGGGAGTGCTTGGTTCCTTCAAAGAGCCTCTGTCTTGCACCCAGGCCTAATAAGTAGCGAGCATTTAGATCTTGGAATTTATCAAACTCAGTTTGTTGAAATAATTCACCAAAGAATCCACTTCCAAAAGAGCGAGTATAGCGAAAATGAAGGTGACCATCATTTACATCTTCAACACCAGTACTTCGACCATAGTTATAACTTCCAAGGATAATATAATTACTCTGTCCTAGGTTCATCATATTGAGGGAGGTTAACCCTAGAATGGTCTTATTGACGTTACCATTGGCATCACTTACTCCAAGCTGAGTAGAGCCTCTTAGACGTTCTGTTGAATCTTTTGATTGACGAAGAGATTCAATATTTAAAAAGCCATAGCTTAAATTGGGATAGAGTAATGTCGCTGCGATCGTTAAAAGAATTAAAAATTTCATTGCTCTAGTTTGTCAGTTCGAACTCGACAGGTAAAGGCACAGGGCCTAAAATAATTAATTAAAAGTTTAGACGTTCTAAGGAGTAAAGAGATGGCGAAAGTAAAAATTTATCACAACCCAAGATGTAGTAAGAGTCGTCAGGCCTTGGAAATTTTAAATGAAGGTGGCCATGATATTGAAGTGATCGAATATCTCAAAGAGGGTCTTAAGAAGTCAGAAGTTGAAGAGCTCTATGACCTTTTAGGTGAAGAGGTGAGTGCGCTCATTCGAATAAAAGAATCCGAGTTTAAAGAAGCTCCCTTTGATGTCACTAAGAAGACTCAAGTTGTAAAAGCTCTAGTGGCCACCCCAAAAATTCTGGAAAGACCGATTGTGGTAAAAGGAAAGAGAGCAATTATCGCTCGTCCACCAGAGAAGATTAATGACTTTATTTAGTGAGAAACCTGCTAAGTGATTGAATATATTTAAGCGTTACTCATATATCCTCCCCTAATCCTGACCAGAAAAATTCAACTTTAGCAGAGGAGCTGTCGATAAGGGTAGCGCTATGAAAAAACTAATTCTACCTATTTTCGCTCTTATTCTTTCAACAAGTTGCTCTCACTTTGGACATTTTAGAAGTCCATCTTCATTTGAGGGGAACTGCTTTTCTGTTCTGGGAGAAATCTATGATGATACTTCTCCAAGTCATCGTGCTCTAGATGAGCTTACAACCCTAGAAGAAACGATTGGAAATCCTGAGAAGTTGGCGGACTTTGAAGATTTTATTGCTGATCTCCATGGGAAGATTCTTGTTTTCGAAGATAAGGAATTACAAGAAGCGTGGATATCCATGATGTCTTCATTTCAGCAATATAAGTATTCAGGTGGTCCCTTTGATACTTTTAAAGGTAATTGGGATAATTACAAAAAATCATTCTTTGTTAAGTGGAGAGAGGCCGAGAAAGCTCAGTTGATTAAGAAATCTCAAGAGATAACTAAAATTGAAGAAGAAGCACAGGCCGCTGTTAAAGAGTTGAAGGCCGAAGAGATAGAATCAATGGAGCTCGTCAGTAGACGTAGTGCTATTATTCAAGGTGTCTGGGCGAAACTTAAAAGTAGTGATGCCGATATCAATGGGGACCTCACTAAAGAAGAGCTTACGGATTTTACGTATTGGCTCTTTTCAAAAGTAGACCTCGATCAATTCGATGATGTTCATGTCTATGACAGTATCAATAGTTGGTTAAAAGAGTATCGTGATGTGGCCAAGCATATGTCTAAGGCCACTCGAAAAGATATGATTATCGAAGGTAAGAAAAACCTTCTCACTGTTTATAATCAAGTGACAATTAAGCATATCGATGACTTCACATCTGTAGATGAATTAAAGAAAAATAGCTTTATTCACCTCGAGCTCTTTTCCCTCTTAGAGCCAAAATTTAATCAAGATGGCTTCACAAAGTACCTTATGGAGAAGAACTTCTTTAGCGAGGAGAGTCTTCAGTACTATCGTGGAGTGAGAAATGCAGAGGGGATTGATGTAAACCTGGGAATGATGCTGAGAGAGCAATATCAGAAATTTGCTCCTTATCAGGATCGTCCACCAGTTGTTAATAAAAGTTTTGCTGAGGTTACAGTAGAGAGAACTCGTGATCTGTGGGATAAACTTAGTAAAGGGCAGAAGTCTTGTTCTGATCTTGACTGTTATAATAAGCAAGCAAGAAATGGTTGGCTTGAGATTTTTAGCTCGAGGCCCTATAAGAATGCTTTTTCTTGCATGAGAAATAATCCAGTTGTCTTAAAGTCAATGGTAATGGATCTTGCCCTCGTCTGGGGGGGATTAACATGGTTCTATTATCAAAACCCTGATAGCTTCCAGCGCTTTCCTTTAGAGATAATGATAAATGGTGCCGCTTTTGCACCTGTAATGGCCGAAGCCAATTGTCGCGCTTCATTTAAGGGCGACTTGGCCTTTGGAACACAGATTCCTGAAAAGGAAGTGATTACAAATGCGCTTACTAAAACCAATCGTGTTTTTAAAACTCTTAGGGGAGTCGCCTTCAAAGGCTTCATGTCCAGTGTTGGGCTTCTTTCTCTGACTTCTGGATTTGACCATCTCTTCTTGGCCCTTGGCCACTCTGTTGCAACTCCGCTTTCTCTTAACGATATGGTGGTACTCCTTCCTGTCTCGTTTCTCTATCATGGAGTTTGGTTGGGAGTTAAAAATATGGCGGTAATGAATCCCATTCGCCACAAGTTTATTCCACGCTTGGCCCAGGCCATTGCCAATAAAACAGGATTGAAGAAGGCCTATTGGCCACTTCAAACGGGCTTAGACTTTGGGGCCTATCATGGTTTTGCAGCTCTTGGGCGTTGGGATTATATGATCTTCTACTCTGCCGTACTTCTCCCTTTTATTCATGAGCATTTTGCAGTAGGAAATGATTTAGAGCATAAGCAAGAGCTTATTAAAGATGAAGTTATCGAGCATACCTTTACTGGAGTCAGTGAAAGTGGAGTAAAAACGGAAGTTGTCCTTGTTGAAGATAAGCAAGCAAGACCTGAAGCTGGTGTTGTAAAAATGGATGAAGCAAGTGGAGAGGCCAATCCAATTGGTGCAGATCTGGCCGAATCTGTAGAAAAAGGGACAATTCAAGTAAAGTCTGTTGATGTTGAAGTCCCCGATGATGTTATTGATAGCTGGGCCGATAAAATTCTCTCAGGCCTGCCTCAAGATTAGTCGCTATGACCTGGATAGTGCTGATAGTTACTTTGGTAGCGATCAGCACCCATCTTTTCTATTTGTTGATTGATGAGAAGAGAGAAAACCTCTTCTAAGCGTTTAGCTTTATAGAAATTCTCAGGATGCTTTCTTTTCCAAATCTCTGTGAATACTTCAAGAGTAGAGTAGTGCTGGTTGCTCAATTCTTTTCTAATTCTATACTGAGGAAGCTCTTCTTTATTAACTTTTATATGAGTCAATTTATTGAGCCAAGGATTTTGATAGAGAATTTTCTTTGTTTTTTTCCAAGTTCCATCGAGTAAAAGAATAGGGGAAGCGGATAGTCTCTCCTGTGATATTTGTGATAATTCTGTAGCATTCTCACTTGGATAGAGAAGAAGTGTATCTGGCGCAATCAAATCAGGGCCCATAACTTCCGTATCCCAAAGTTGTAAATTTTCAAAAGAAAACTCTAAGAGCTTTACCGTATTTAAGGGATGCTTTTTCTCTGAGGGATGTCGAATAATAGAAATACCTGGGCAGCTCCATCTTTTTATGGGTAATAGAGAGCAGAGGCAAAGAGAGTAGACTCTCTCACATCTTTTACAGCGAGAGCGCTTTGAAGAGAAAAGATCTATTCCTAATAACGAGGTCAATTTCCACTTCTTATCATCCCAGCGAACGGCATTTAAAGTTCCATTGAGATCCGTACGAAGGTAAAGCTCATGAATTCGTGGGCCATTTGCACTCTTGGTCACTTCAAAAATCTTCAATTTATATTCAATAAAACTTGATGATGAAGAAGGGATTTCCACTGGAAAGTCGTAAATAATGCTAAAGTGTCCCGTGTCACCACTTTGTGGAGGATTTAACTTCCTCCAGCCAAAAACCATCCCAGGATGCAGATGGAAAATCTTATTTGTGGCCCCCATTGCTTTGATATACTCGAAGGTTTCCCACGCACGAAAATGAGAAGGAAGGCGATCAAGTTTCATCTCTTGAAGGAGAAGATGGACTATACCCATGCAGTCCGTTTTTAATTCTTGATTTTCAAAATCGAGAATGCGCTCACGGGAGAATGAGCAGTGGGGAATTTCAAGAATCTTATCTAAATAAGACTTTAATCTTCCCCAGTACATGAATTAGAAAGTGAAGCGCGACACTACGGGATCATGGTCAGAGAGTCTTCCCATGAAGTCACTATTAATGTGAATTGGCTCAAGCTTTGGATTCTTCTTCATAAGATTCTTAGAAGCAAAGATAAAATCAATGGCACTCGATTCACCACTATAGTTATGGGTATAGCGCTCTTCCCAAGGTGTGAGATCATCTTCAAACATAAGATTTGTCACTTCACCATTATTCTCAAGAGCAGTCATCGATCTTTCATTATAGTGAGCATTAAAGTCACCGAGAAGAATCACATTGGCCGCCCCACCATTTCTCATATTAAGAATTCTTGTAAACTGGGCCAAAAGAGTTGCTGATGCATGTCTCTTTTCATCTGAGTGAATATAAGGAGGTTGTCTTTCTCCCCAAAAAGAGCTGTCGCCAAGTTTAGAGTTTAAGTGGTTACCGATAACAAAGATCTTCTCACCTTTGAACTCAAATTGGGCCACAAGACTCTTTCTCGTATTTCTAAACTGTTTTGATAAGGGAAAAATTCTACCTGGGTTTACGGAAAGGTCACCGCTCTCAGTTACCGTCGTTTCTCTTAATTCACGATTGAGAATATTTCCATTGAAGAGATCATTATGTCGAGGTGTATATCCAACTCGGGCAGCGTTGTAGAGCATGGCCACACGTATATTACCGCCAGGTTGTCCACCTTCACTGTGGTTTATAGGATCAATATTGACGGCCTTATAAATGACTCCCTGTTCATCACACTTAGCGGCTTCTATGATTTTTTCAATTGTTCTATTCGCACCGGTTCCCCCTTGAAGATCTTGACCATTGTCATCTTGAACTTCAACAAGGTTAAGTATGTCAGGGCATTGAAGGTTAAAGCGGATAGATGTTCCCATCTCTTCCATTCTAACATTTCCATAATCAATCGTTCCATCTTCATTGGACGAAAGGTTCTTAAGGTTATAGGTAGCTACGGTTAAGTCATTACCTCGACCTTTAAGAGTTGTTCTTGGACGACATTGAATTGGCCAATGTGCTCTGTCGGCCCTTACTTTTGAGCAGTCAATATCTTCTGTGAAGGCCGGAGTATCAACATCACGTCTAATAAGCTTAGTTTGCGCCACTCCTTCCTCAAGGACAGGAAGAACAAGGGTATATTCTCCGCCACCAAAGAGGTTCATTTCGTAGCTAATATTTCCTACAACATCACCTTCAAGAATATCGCCGACATTATAGTAATCTTCGGGATCGAGTACTCCTTTTGCTGAAAGGTTACCTGTCCACAATGGAATGACTTCTGGAGTGAAGTCTCCAAGCATAAAGTTCTCTCTTTGACCACCGGCGTTTGAAGCACCAAACTTCCTTCTCTTTCCATCGGGAAGGATAAAGAGCGTGATATACCTTTGAACACTTTGACGGGCCAAGTTTTCATGGCCACCAAGAAAGCCCGTGACACGTGGGTTTTTAATCTTTACTCTCATTCCCTCAAGGGACTCCCAGAAATCGATTCCATCTGTAAGAGTTAAGTATGTTTTAAAATTTAAGTTACCTTTATAAGTCGAGATAACTTTGTCTGGAATTTGACGTCCATCGAAACCAATCACTACCGGCTCAGGAAGCGTATTGCCACTTGAGAGTACTTTCAGATCTGTAACGTTACGAATAACCGTTTTAGACATACTTTGCTCTTTTTCAAGCGTCATGCGCTCCCAAACGGTACCTGTAACTTGGATCATATCTCCAATTTTTACGTCAGTAATATCTCCATCAAGGTGTACGTGAAGCGCATCAGATGTTTCATCACGTCCATCTCCATTGGGATCTTGAATAATGAGGTCAACTCCACGTGGAAACCATTGCACATTACTAAGAGCTGTAACGATTCCTGATGTCACAACTTTCTTTCCCCATAGAGGAGAGCGGTGGCGATCACTTTGGATTTCGTAAGTCTTGAAATTTCCTGCTTCTTTTAACTCGAAGTCAACAACCGTAGCTCTTTTATTATCCAGCCAAGGAAATATCTTTGTTTTATGAAGGTAGTTACTAAGGGCCTCTCTTGCAGAGAAGCGAATTCCCGCGTGAACAAAGCTGAAGTTAAGTCCATTTCTATACTTGTAAGAAGGGAATGTTTCTCCAGAGAACCAGAAGAATTGATTTATGGCCACACGATAAGTTGTTTTATCATCAAGCTTACGTCCATTGGCCAATTCAAAGGTTGCCCCTTGAACGACTCCGGCCATGAGGTTGATATTGTAAACAAGGCCTGCGACTTCGACATCAACATTAAATGTATCTTGAGTTCGTGTACGGATAAGCTTTTTGATCGCGGCTCCATCCATGAGGCCAACCATGAATTGGTCCTGTGTTCCGTTCTTCGGAAAAATATCGAGAAGATAGTCAACTTCGCTACTGCTCATTTCTGGGTGTAGAAAACCATATGAATTATCATTGATGAGTGTTCGTGGGTAGAAGACAACATCGAGGTTATATTCTTCTTTAATGGCCGTGGCCATAAGATTACCGGCACTCGTTGAAGAGTAGACTTTCGCTGTCCCCGTTTCTGTTTCTTGAACTTCAAAACCTTTAATAGTTGAAATAAAGGTTTCATCTTCCACCATTTGGTAGCTATCCCCACATGAAATAAAGAGGATAGGAATAAGAAGAATGAATAACTTGGCCAGACGATTCATGTCTATTCTCCGATTTTACTTTGATCTTTAATATTCACTGAAATAAGCTGCCATACTGGAGTGCTTGTTTCTCGTGATGTATGCGACCATGCTAGACGTACTTTCTTTGCTTTGTAGGTATCGGGAAGAATATAGTCTTCTGATGAAAGAATATCCCAGCTTGATCCATCAGGTCCCTGTTGGAAGTCGATGACTTCCCAAGTGAGATCCTGAGGCGCAACACCATCTTGATCAATGGCAATAAGTACTTTGAGATCATTCTGCTCTTTAGCTTCGCCTTTGTAGAAATTGATCGTGTGAACTAATTGTACTGAAGGCTCCGCATTGCCTTGTAGGTCAATGGCCTTAGAGTAGAGGAGCTGTGTTCCTACTACATCTCGGGCCTGCATTTTTACGAATGCATTTCCGGCATGTTCACCTTCAACAAATTCAGCTGGTGCACCGGCAAGAGTAACTTGAGAGAGACCAGAGAGTCCCTCGGCTCCAAAATCATAGGTATAAGTAATGGCCTCGGCCGGTACATCTGCATCATTGCCAGCTTGTCCATCAAGTACAATATCTTCTTCTAGGAAGCTTACACTTGGAGCATTTCCTGCAAGGTCTTTAATATTAGTTGAAATCATTTGCCATACAGGTGTGCTGCCATCACGTGAAGTATGAGACCAACCGAGTCTTATGACTTTACCAACTAGCTCTGTTGGAAGATTAAGGTCTTCTGTTTTAAATACATCCCAGCTGTCGCCTGTAGGACCTTTTTTAAAGTCCAAGGTCTTCCAATCAAGATCTGTAGGGTTTACTCCTGCTTGGTACTCGGCAACAACCATGCGTACATCGTTATTGGCCTTGGCGTCTCCCTCATAGAAGTTGATTGTATGTTCAAATTGAACAGCAGGTTTCTTGAGAGCAGAGATATCGATGGGTGCAGAGAACATGAGTTTTGTTCCACGTGCATTTTGATTTTGCATCTTAATGAACTTCGTTCCATTGTGATCACCCAGAACAAATTCATCTGGACTTCCGTCTACAGTGATTTGCTGAAGCTTAGAGAAGCCATCTGTTCCGAAGTTATATTCCAGTGAAGAAGGAAGTGGTGGAATATAGGCCGATACATAAGGAAGTTTTTTGTCAGATAGTCCATAGATATTGAACCTTTCAATTGACCAACTGATGTAGCTAAAGCGCTCAAGCTTATACTTCTGATCATAAACGATAGCAAAGGTAACATTCTTCTTACCTGAGTAATCATTTAAGGGAATAACTCCCGTATCAACAGTATCAAAGTTGAGTCCTGTAGGCAGAACACCCATGGGAAGTCTTCTAAACTTCTTAATATCGAATTTATCACCTTTCTTATAGGTCGTAGAAACCATGATTTTGAAAGTTTCATTCATAATTTGTGAACGTGTTGCTTGATCTTGAGGATCGTCTTCAACACCAATATTGTGGCGCATAGAGTAGGCAACATTCTTTACATCACTAAAGTCGTAGATGGGTGATACCATTGCGGCAGTGATCACTTTTCCACTTCCAAAGTTGGCAAGGTAGCGCTCCTGCTGAACATAGCGAACTTTCCAATTATTGTTATCGATAACATTGGTAAAATCTCCAAGGCCATCAGAGAAGCGATAAGAGAATACTGACCAGCGAATATTAGGTAAGTCTGTTTTTTGAACTTTCGCAAACTTTGCGAGAAGTCTTACGGCCTCATCAAAAATGGGACGAATTCTTTCTTGATCTCTCTCAGTAATGATGAGGGTCTCATACTCTTCAATGGCCGTATTAAGTCTTTGAAGTGCTGCTGAGTCTCCTGGCTTTTCGTCAAGAATGGCCAAGTTAACTTTTATGGCATTTAGGGCCGATTGAAGCTGTTGCTTATCGCGATCTGAAGAGTTTCTTAGGATCTGTTGTGAGCCAATGAGATAGTCGAGATCAGTTGCATCAGCAATGAGCTCTTCTACTTTAGGATCTTTATACCCAGAAACTTGCTTGTCACTTCCTCCACAATTGAGAAGGAGAGTCGCGAGAAGAAGAATTCCAACAATTTTAGTTATGTTGTTCATGTTTTATCCTGTCTACGTATTATGGTGTAAAAGGTTTACTTCCATTGAAGCTGTAGGTAAGAGCAATCTTAAGTACAACATCATCTTTGTTAAATTTTGCTTGTAGGCGCTGACCTTGATAAGTGGAACTTGTGATATCAACGGCATCAGCAGCATTTGTGAATACTGGATTTTTCGCTAAACGATATTCAATTTCTGGGTTTACAACAAAATTTCCGTAATTGAGAAAAGATCCTGCAGCCATTCTGTGGAGTCCACCGTGAGATTGAGACTCATCGGCCGTTCTCAGGGCATTAGCACTTAAGTCGTCATTATATACAAAGTTCTTCCCTTGGTAACGAAAGGCAAAGTAGGGTGTATAGATATCACTTAATTCAAAACCAAGACGAAGACTGGCGGCGAAGTCTGTTTGGCCTAACCAGTCCTGACGATTTCCATTATAATCTTTGTAAATGGGCTGGAAAGTTGGGAAAGTTGTTTGCTCAAACCATGTACTCGCTCTATTTAAGCGCCACGCATTCTTTCCGGCCTTTGCACCAACAATTTCACCTTCAAGAATGAAGCCCGACTTATTTTTGTGAAGTCCATAAAGGGCCACGGCCTGCTCAAGCATTGATCCCGTTTCATCTGACTGTGTGTGACCAACACCGGCCAAAGAAATACGAGTTTCTTTTGTAAGGTAGTTTGCTCCAAACTTATATCCGATATTTTGCTTACGCTCCCATCTAACGGCAGTGGTGTTGTACTGAATATCGAAATCAGGGTTAGTTGGGAAAAGGTAAGTGGCCACACCACCACCAATGTAGAAATTGAGGTGAGAGTTTCCAACAGTAACTTGAGCACCAGGGATTGTCTTTTGAGCAACTTTTGTTGAACCAGGATCAGAACCAATGAATGAAGCTTGTCCACCATCGATAAAGTACATTCTTGTTACATCCCAAGTATTGAATTCAACCCCAACTTCACCATCAAAGTTAAAAGGAAAGAAGCTGAATCTTAGGTTGTCATTAAGTTGCCACTGAATAACAGAGAATTCTGAATCAAGATCTAGCCCAACAGATGATCCCCCTGTCGTTGATCCATCTGAATCTTTCTCGTTGGTATTGATTTCAAGATCAAGTTGGAAGTTAACATTACCGTATTGGTGATTGGCCAATAACTCGAAACGATTCGTTTTATTGTTGAAGCGGTTATCTTCTGGAAATGTTTCAAAACGAGTTCTGAAGAATGTGTCCTGTGACCATTGATAGCGAAGAGAAGCGGAAATTTCAGTTGAGTCACCAAGTTCAGTTTTCTTACCTTTAGAGTAGACGTGATCTTCATAGTAGAAAGTCTCAATGAAGAATGATTTATCTTCAGGAGTTTCTTCTTTGATTTCAGCACGCTTCATTCTTTGAATTGAAACATTATCTTGGGCATAGACACTGGCCACGGACATGGAGGCCAAAACGAGTAATAAACTACGGTTAAGGATTTTCTGCATTTTCTCTCTCACTCTAGTATTAAAATTTGCTCGAACTTATCTCATTGGGGCACGCCGCGCAATTAAAGGACGAGTTATTGTAAAAATTCCTCGCATACTACTTGGAGAGAAACTAAAAAAGTAGTGGTTTTTATTAGGATTTTGTTGGCCCGGAGCGACTCCATATGAACTATTTAAATAGAAGCTAGGGGGCGAACCCATCAGGGATATTAGAAGTATGTCTATCCTTTTGCTCTTATAATTAACCTTCCGTCCTATTATTATGAATACAAACAACTGAAAATAGGAGATCAAAATGGCGAGAGTAGTAATTACAGGGGCCAACCGCGGTATTGGACTGGCCTTGACTCAAAAGTACTTAAATGAAGGGCATGAAGTGATTGCCCTATGCCGAAAATCAAGTGAGGAGCTTTCAAAGTCTCAGGCCAAGGTTATAGAGGGTATTGATGTCACTGATATTTCTTGTTTAGAAAAGGCCGCCTCTGAGGTGGGGGAGATGGATATTCTTATCAATAATGCGGGACTTCTCACGGTGGAAACTCTTGATTCTATGAATTTTGAAGATATTCAAAAGCAGATAGAGGTGAATACCTACGCACCTCTTAAAGTAGCGCTTACTCTCGGCAAGGGCCTAAAAAAAGGCAGTACCTTCGGTATTCTAACCAGCCGTATGGGCTCTATCTCTGATAATGACTCTGGCGGATACTATGGATATCGACTCTCTAAGGCCGCGGCCAATGCGGCGGCAAAGTCGCTGGCCATGGACTTAAAAGATATGGGAATTACGGTTCTTATGCTTCATCCTGGCTATGTTAAGACAGAGATGACCGGTCACCAGGGATTAATTGATACACAGGAGTCTGCAGCTGGCCTTTATAAAGTCATTCAAGATCATGGCAAAATCTCGGATACAGGAACCTTCTGGCATACTAATGGTGAGTCTATTGCTTGGTAGTTTCTAAAAAATGGGCACTAAACTTCAATAACTAAAATTGTATGTTTAGTGTCAATTTGATCTATATCCGTATTTTTCTCTCTTCATTTTCTAACATTTACCTGCATTAACCTAGCTTTGCGCTCTTTTTCTTTTTGCCCACATAGTAAAGGTGCCTAAATTTGATAAAATTTTAGAGCGGTATCCTTAGGTGGAAACTTAAGTGGATTTGGAGAGAATAAGGAGAGGAAGTGATGAATAGAAAGAATCTAGTTCAAAAATTTAAGGTTCATGGAAGCTTATTGGCCATTGGTCTAATGTCTTTGACTATGACGGCATGTCAGCCGGAGCCTGATGAGTCGGATGTATGCTCTGATGCCTTTATGAAAGATTATGAGTCTATGCAAAGTGGATTCAAGAAACTCTATACTCAAGAGGCCGGAGTTTCAGAACTAGAGAGCTTTCGATCAACTCTTGATCAATTTTTGGCCGATCATTCAGATGTCGAGTGTGAAGATAGTGAAGGCAATAGCTATGCTCCAACTGCACAAGTAAAAGCTTTTTCACAGTCACTTCCCAAGTTTGTTAGTGCCTCAAAAGCTTCTGGGACGAAGTCCCTTATGATTAAAGTTATCTATGGGGAAGATAATCGTGTAGATGTCGCTGATGCTCCGGCCAAGTTTCAAGACTGGTCAAAGTCAACCGCGGCCATGATGTCTCCAAGTGAGTGGGATGCCGACTTCAATATTATTTCTGATATTATTGGGGATGCGATGAGGCTATGTCCCGATCAAAAATTTTATAATCAATTTAGCTCGGCCACTTGTAGTGGATTCCTTGTAGGACCGGATACTTTAGTTACTGCCGGTCACTGTGTTAGTGAATCGAGCTGTGCAAGCTACAGTTGGGTCTTCGACTTTACAAATGAAGTCACAAAGCTTGATCCCAAGAATATTTATGAGTGTAAAGAAATTATAAGTAGCGTTTTAACAGATGATGGCAAGGACTACGCCGTAATCAAGCTTGATCGTAAAGTGACAGGGAGAAAGTTCTTTCGACCAAGAACTTCAGGTACGATTGCAGAAGGTGAGGACATCGTAGTTATCGGGCACCCATCGGGGCTTCCTACTAAGGTTGCTGATGGTGCCAGTGTTAGAGATAGCTCCAATGAAAACTTCTTTGTAACCGATCTTGATACTTTTGGTGGAAACTCTGGGTCTGTTGTCATTAATCAATCAAATGGAGTTGCGGAAGGAATTCTTGTAAGAGGGGATACTGATTACGAAGTGGTCACTTATAGCGATGGAAGTCGTTGTCGTCAGGTTAATGTTTGTACTCAAAATGGGTGTGGCGGAGAAGAGGTAACGAAGCTCTCCATTGTAGAAGGACTTCCTAATGTGGCCTCATTTGATGAAGTCTATGCAGGAATCTTTGAAGATAAGAGTTACCCTGAAATTAATGAGGGTCTCCCTATTGCATTTAATGGATCAAGTTTTGGAGAGTATACGATCGGTGGCGTTAAGTTCTTGGAGCTGTGTGGCATGCACTACTATAAGTCTGATCAACCAAGTCAATGGGAGTCATCATTTGTAGGATCTTGCTCAAGTAATGACCTTGCTGCACTTGTATCTAGCTTTGCCGACTTGCTCTTTTTCTAAAAGAGTTCGATTATAAGTGGGAAATGAGTAAAAAATTTATTTCCCACCGCTTGGGAAGAATCTCAAAATTCGGAAAATCCTTGGCCAAGGCATCGGGCCACATGGCCCATGCAGTTGCCAAGGATAAATTGACTCAGCTGACCTCTAAAGCAGAAGAGGTAAAGTCTATGGCGCAAAGAGTGGCTGCAGCTAAAGAAGTCGTGACGACAATGGGGGAGCTTAAAGGGGCCCTCATGAAGCTTGGTCAAATGATTTCTATAACGGAGGATATGATTCTCCCACCAGAAATCACTGCTATCTTTGCTCAATTACAAAAAGATGCACCTGCGATGAATGAAGACGAACTGGATGAAGTTTTTCTTGAGTCATTTAAAAAACGGCCTGAAGAAATATTCAAATCTTTTGAGAGAAGGCCTATCGCAGCGGCATCTATTGGACAAGTTCACCGTGCAACTCTTGAAGATGGTCAAGTGGTTGCCGTTAAAGTTCAATATCCGAAAATAGTACAGGCCATTAAGTATGATATCTCTAATATTGATCGTTTGAAGAAAGTTCTACTAGCTATCTTCCCTGGACTTCCCAATGTGGATACTTATCTTCAAGAATTAAAGCGCTCCCTTTTAGAAGAGTGTGATTATAAATCAGAAATGGAATCACTGACCTTTTTTAGAGAGAGAAGTGCTGAGCGTTTTCCAAATATCAAGATCCCAAAAGTATATGAAGAGTTCTCTAGTCAAACGATTCTAACAATGGAGTTTATAGAAGGTGACTCGTTCTTAGAATCTAAGAATTATCCTCAAGAAAAGCGTAATGAGCTGGCCCAGCTCCTTTATGATTATCATAACTTTTGTTTCTATGAACTTCGTAAGCTTCACACTGATCCTCAGTATGGAAACTTTCTCTTTACTCAAGATTCAATTTGTTTTCTTGATTTTGGCTCAGTTAGGAGCTTTGATGAAGAATTTGTACGCTCCTATATTGATCTTCTCGAGTCCATCGAAGAGAGAGATTTAGAGCGATATAAGAGAACACTTATTAATTTTGGCTTCTTTGATAAAAATGATTCCGATGACCTCTTTTCCAATCATTTAAAAATGGTTTTTAAACTCTATGCTCCTTTTCTAAAAGAGGGCAAGCAGGGAATTGAGAAGGAAAATCCTTTTGATCTTGTAAAAGGATTTGTCGAAACAATTGATCTCAAGGGGCGCAATACCCCTCGAGAAGAGTTTCTTCTTCTTGATCGAACTCACCTTGGCCTATACACTAAGATTAAGCAGTGGGACGCCAAGATTGATTGGTTAAGTTCTAAGCATGAACAATGGAATCGTTATGAAAAAACAATTTAGTTTCTTTTGCTTTCTTTATATTCTTTCATTTTCTACATATGCCGAGAAAGCGACTTTTGCCGGGGGATGCTTTTGGTGTATCGAGTCTGTTTTAGAAAAAGTAGATGGTGTTAACTCTGTTGTAAGTGGTTACATGGGGGGATCTAAATCAGACGCAAACTATAAGAAGGTTTCAAGTGGAACCACTGGTCATTATGAAGTTGTTCAAGTTGATTATAATCCTAAGAAAGTTTCTTATAATAGATTACTTGAAGCCTTCTGGGATGAGGTTGACCCCACTCAGGCCGATGGACAATATGTCGATAAAGGTTCTCAATATAAAACTGTAATTTTTTACCATAATGAAGAGCAAAAGAAGCTTGCACAGACTTCAAAAGAGAATTTAGGTAAATCTGGTAAGTACAAAAAGCCAATTGTAACTGAAGTTAAAAAGGCGTTAACTTTCTATCGAGCAGAAGAATATCATCAAGACTATTATAAAAAGAATCCCATTCGTTATAAGATGTACAGAATGGGCTCGGGTAGGAAGTGATTTCTTCTCAATCTATCTTAAGAATCCAAATGTACAGTAGTAGTTAACTGTATCTTTAATTTCTTTTCTAACCCAAGCAATATCGTGAATCGTTGCGTTTGTTTTTCCAACAGAAGTAATCAGGGTAAAAAGTCTTCTCGCATTATGGATAGGACAAAACGTCATGGTCAAAATCCTTATTTTAGTTATTTCTTTAGGCTCTTCTTAAGCTGTAGGAGCTCCTGTAGTTCATGACGTAAGCTCTTACGCAGAGAACTCTTTCCTTGAGACTCCAGATATTTATCTAAATCATTGAATTGATAAAGTATATAATTAATTGATTTGTTTAGCAGTTTCCAAGTTTTGATCTTTTCAATGGCATTGCTCACAAGGCCTATGACTTGATGTTCCTCAAATGGCTTCTCTAGAAAACCACTGGCTCCAGATCTCATACCTTCTGTAAGAAGCTCGTTATCGATAAATCCTGTGATGAATACTACTGGAAAGTCGAAGTTATCTTCTCGAAGAATTTTCAGTAACTCTAGGCCACTAATATCCGGCATCTTTAAGTCAGTACAAACGAGATCGGGAGTTCTTTGCTTTACTGCACCAAGAACATCCTTAGGATCAGTAAATGTCTCAACCTCATAATTATGAGACATAAGCATTTCAGCTAGTGCCTCACAAATGAATTCTTCATCATCCACAATGTAGATGAGACCTTCGAAATTAGCTTCACTTACTTTTACTTTGTCCCTTATATTTTTAGCTGCTTTTTGGGTTTTTGGTGAGGATGATTGATTAAAAGATTGAGTATTAAAGTCATAACTTTCTTTCGCTAGAATCTTGCGAGCACAATCAATGGCCATCAAGAAGTAATCAACTTGAAATTGAGTCATGGACTTTTGTGATCTTGTCGATTCAAATTGATCTTCAATCGTGTGCATAAATGTTTGAAGCTCATCGAGTTCAAACATTCCGGCCGCTCCCTTTAAAGAATGGAATAAACGAAAGAGGTTGTTAAAGTCAGCACTATAGTCAGAGGTATTCTCAATTTTAAGCAGAATATCCTCAGCTTCGGCAAGAAGCTCTTCAGCCTCTATTTGAAACTCGTCTAATACGTCGCTATCCTCATCCATCATGGGTAAGATCCTATTTCTTTGATTTTAGAAAGAGTTAAAATTACAATGATTATAACCCAGTTTAAGGTTAAAAAGGGAATAAATTGAAAGAGATAAGTGATAAGGTGTCGATTATTAAAGTGCTGCAGCAAGAGAAGAATATTGCTCAGGGTGGGGAGATGTGGATTACCTTACCCGACCAAATTATTCTCGTGCCTTTTGAGCTCATCAAAGTTGACCTAGATGATGAACTCTGTTGGTTACGGCTTTTAAGAGAAGACGAGTCTTTTTCACAGGTTTTTAAAAGAAGCCCTGAAGTAAAATGTTTTTTCCCTAACTCTGGAGTGTATAGTTTCTCTAAATACCACTCATTCTCCAACGACTCGCAAATACTAAAGGCCAAGTTGCCAGAAGTACTCTTTTCTAAAGAAAGAAGAAAGGATGAGAGATTTGATATTGATGGGCAGCTCAACCTTAAAATTGATTTTGATGGCCATAGTCGTACCTATAAGATCTTTGATATCAGCAAAGGTGGAGTAAGTATCATCTTGGCCAAAACAGATCATTTTCCTTTTGATACTGATGATGGGCCTATTACTGCTGTGCTTGGTCCTTATGGCGTCAAAATGAAAGTCGAAATTACTTCCAAATTGAAAGTTAAGCCTTTTGTTTTTGAGAAAATTCCTTATGCAGGACATAAAGTTTCATTTAAATTTAGCTTTGCACAAGAAAGTGAGTCAGTGCGTTGGGGCAAAATTTGGCCACAAGTCCAAAATGTAATTTCCTAAGTGTTTAATATTACGTATAGTTTAAGCGCATTTTGAGATTGGCGTAAAATGTCAATTTTTTAGCAAACTTCTTTGACATAATTTTATTGAGCAAATCAAAGACATTTGCTCTGGCGAAGGAGAATTAAATGCGTAATTTTAGCTATGTTGCAAAACTTATAAAAGAAAAAAGACTATCCCACCCTGAGAGATATTCACAAACTCAACTATCCAAAACTCTCGGTTATAAGAATGGTCAGTTTATTTCTAATCTTGAGCGTGGACTTTGCAGCATCCCTCTAAAGGGAATGGTTAACTTTTTAAAAGTTCTCTCTATTACAGAAGATGAACTAAAGACGGCCATCCTTAAAGACTATGAATTAACTTTAGATTATTACCTAAAAGGTGACTTTGATAATGGAGCTGATACAAGAGATAGCGCTCCTGTTTCTGTTACTCTTTAATTCGTAAACTTTTTTCTATATTTGAGGGGAGAGATCCCCTCGCTCTTTTTAAAGGCCCTTGTAAAAGCACTCGATTCTGAATACCCAAGCCCTTGTGCTATGTCGGTAACCTTGAAAATGGGAACCTCTAGCATTTGTTTGGCGATCTCCATCCTCATAAATAAAATCAACTCAGTAAAGCTTATTCCACGATGATCAAGTCTTCTTTGAAGTGTTCTCTCAGATAGTCCAAAGTATGAGGCCATTTTCCCTAAACTAATTTGAGAGGCCTGAATATTATTTAATACAAACTCTATACCTAAGCCTAATCTCTTATGCTTGACTGATGTATGGTCGAAACCAAAGAGCTGCTTTAAGGTATCATGGGCCTGTCGATGTAATATCTTCCTTAGGTTTTTGTCTGGTCGTGATGACTTTAGTTTGAGCTCATTCTTTCTGAGTGGAAGGCATATGTACTTTTCGCCAAATTCTAAATCTGAAAACTTTCTTTCAGGAAGTTGGAATGAGCGTGATAGGGTTTTTATGATCCATGAAAGCTCAAATGTTAATGAGGCGAGATCGTAATCTAGTTGAGGATACTTGGTGTAAAGGCATATGCTGTCTGGATATAGCATAACGAAGTGAATAGGGTTGATTAGATTATAGAAATTGGCCAAGTCTTCAAGTCCATGGGCCAGATTAGAATTTACCTTAATCAACTGTTCTAGTAAGCGATGTCGATTTTCAGGACAATTACTTGCCAGCTTGAAGGTGTACATAATTTGTTCTTCTTCACTGAGGTCTTCAAGTAAAATTTTGTAGATGGACTGTATATAGGCCTGTCCAACAGGGAAGTTGGAAAAGGTTCCGGGTCTTCCCGGTAGAGATTGCTCAAGAAAGTGATTGATTCTTTCGATTTTTATATCATTTGAAAAAGCGAAGTCAGAGTTAGAGAGTGCGCTATAGATGAGGTTTACGTAGTTAAATACGAATAACCTGTGATTGATTGGAAGATCAAATAGCTCTGCTTTTACCATTGAGATATTCTAGCAAAAAGGCTTCTCTCCTTCGAGGAGAATTCGTGATTTTTAGAGTTATTGATGGTAAATTTTGTATACATCAGTAAATAAAATAAGTTCTTCTAATGGATTAGAAATATGAAAAAAGTTGCCCTCTCTAGTTTGGCCCTCTCTATTATTCTCGCGGCAATTGGCGCTATATTCTTTGTCAAAACCAGGTTACCTCAATATGAGGGAAACCTATCCTTAAGGGGATTGAACAGTGAAGTGACAGTTACACGTGATCAATGGGGAGTACCTCATATTGAGGCAAGTAATGAAGAAGATCTGCAAAGGGCCCTTGGTTTTGTAATGGCCGGCGATCGACTTTTTCAAATGGATCTTCTTAGAAGAATTGTTAATGGTCAGTTAAGTGAAATCTTTGGAGCATCTACTTTAGAGTTTGATATTCTTCTTAGAAGACTTCGAATACGTACCCATATGGATGATGTGTGGAATAATAAGCGCCATACCTTTGATCCCAAGATGGTTAAGCTAATGGACGCCTTTTTGGAAGGGGTTCATTATTATATGGAAACTCAACCGCTTCCTCTTGAGTTCGCTCTCTTGGGATATCGACCGCGTCCTTTCACTGCTCAAGAGGCCATGGGAATTAGTGGCTATCTTGCTTTGAGTTTTGCAGAAGCTCTAATCACAGATCCTCTTTATACGGATTTAAAAGATGAGTTACCTGCTGAAGTGCTTGAACTTATGTGGGTTAGAGAAAAGAATGATAAAAATGCGATAAACTTAAGTAACAAAACATCATTCGATATAGGCTCTCCTTGGTATAAGAATATGTTAAAGGCCCATGACTATTTTAGAGATTATATGAGCCTCTTTCATGGGTCTAATAGTTGGGTCGTCGCTCCCTCTAAAACCATTTCAGGTCAACCGATTTTGGCCAATGATCCTCATGTGGCCTTCTCTAGTCCTGGTATTTGGTACGAGGCCCACTTAAAATCACCAGATTATGAAATCTATGGCCACTACGTTCCCTTAGTTCCTTTCCCTGCCATGGGTCACGATCGTTATCGAGGCTGGGCGGTTACCATGTCGGAAATGGACGACCTCGACCTCTATGAAGAGATGATTAATAAAGACTCCCAAGTCATGTATAGAAATAATTGGGTGGATCTTAAAAAGAGTAAAGAAGTTATTGAAGTTCGCGGTGAAGATGACTATGAACTCATGGTTTATAGAACTCCCCATGGGCCATTGATTGATGATACTAAGTATGGAGTTAAGGGCAAGCATATCGCAATCAAATGGTCTTATCATCATCCTGATAATGATATTGCGACCGCTTTTTATAAACTGTCTCGAACCAAGAAGCTCTCTGATTTGAATGAGGCCCTTAAGTACGCAGCAACACCTGGCCTAAATATTAGTTGGGTGGATCGTGAAGGTAATATTGCATGGAAAGTTATGGGAAAGATTCCCTATCGAAAAGGATTTAGAGGAAATCAAATTCTTCGAGGAGACAATGGGCTATTTGAGTATGAGCGCTACTTTACCATTGAAGAGAATCCGGGACTTATAAATCCTGAGCGTGGCTTTATTGTGACGACAAATTATAGACCTGAGTATTCGGGAGAACTTCCTATTGATGGCTATTGGCAACCAAGTGAGCGCTTTGAGAGAATCACTCAGCTCCTTGATCGTCAAGATAAGTGGACAGTGAAAGAGATGATGTCTGTGCAGTTTGATCAATTTGTCGTTACCGGAGAGTGGATGAGAAAGATTCTGGTATCCTCCGTAAAGGTGAAGACGGAAAAGGATAAGGAGATTCTTCAAAAATTTAAAAACTGGACTGGGGAAAGTGATAAGAAGAGCTTTGGAAGTGCTCTTTATCATATGTGGACTCACTATATTGGAAAGTTCGCCTTAGAAGATGAGTTGGGCCCTGAGCGCTATATTGCTTATAATAAAGTTGCCGATTTTTGGAATTTCTTTAAGAGTTTTCTAAGGGAAGAGGACTTTGTATTTTGGGATGATGTCTCTACTGCTGAAGTCAAAGAGAGTAGAGAAGATATTATTGAAAAGGCCTATTACAAGGCCGTCGCCGTTTTAGAGCAAAGGCTAGGAAAGGACTTTAATCAGTGGGAGTGGGGCAAACTTCATACGGTTGAATATGCCCATCCCATGGGAAAGGTTAAGCCTCTCAATTATATCTTTAATCTTGGGCCCTATGAGGCAGGTGGAGGTTATTTTCAAGTGGATAATATGAGCACGGCCCGTTATGAAGATTCATTTGATGTAAAGCTAGGGCCTAGTGTTCGAAGACTCATCGACTTTAAAAGACCTGAGACTTCCCTTGGAATTCTTCCTACTGGAAATGTGGGACATGTGAATAGTCCCTTTTATCAAGACCAAGTACAGCTCTTTTTAAATGGAGAGTATCGTGAACAGTGGATGGACCTTAAAGATATTAAGGCCCACGATCATAAGGTTTTAAAGTTAAATCCTATTGGATATTCCGATAAGGAAACTCTGTAAAAGTTTGAGTTTCATCAGGGTCTTGCTTGGTAGCAAGCTTAAGTTTATGAACCGTCTTTTCAAGTATGGAAGCTGGCCTTGAGGCCTTGACTTCAATGGCCTGAGGACGGTTTTCATTTTCTACCATTCTCATAAGCTTATTAATTTTTTCTTCTTTCTTATCAAGTTCTTCTTTTTGCTTTGTTCCCATGGCCTTAATTTTTGTATCCATAATGGCAGCAACAATGAGTATAGAGAAGATAATGGCGAGAATTCCAACTTGGGGATGACTCACACTGAGAACGGCCAGTGCAATCGTCGCTAGAATGGCCCATTCAATATATTTAGAATAGTCTTGATCGAGCTTTGCTTCAGATGCCCTCTTTTTAGCGTTAATCATTTTACGATACTGTCTCATGGCATACTTCTTCTGCTTCATGAGTTGCTGCTGATCGGCCTGCTTCTTATTGACCTTTCTCATCGCTCTCTTTGCTACATTTGATGCTTGTACAATTTCGTATTCCATAATTTCCTCTCATTCTCTTAAATTCTCTCTGCTTATAGTGTTACAAGAATTATGCCAAAGGAGATAACCTAATTTTAGGCAATTAGAGGAAGCGAGAAGTGAATAGATGTTGGTCATTTCTACAGAGTGTTTAAAATGTTAACACTAAAACTAAGCTTCTGGTGTCGACTCTGTAGACGATTGAGGTTGCTTTAGCGTTTTAATTTTTTCGCAAATAAGGTGAATGAGAATAAGAAAAGCGCCTGTCATAATCACGACATCGGCCACATTGAAGATATTGGTTTCAAGTGGAATCTTTATAAAGATTAGGTTCAGCCTTTCTTTAATTCCCATGTAGAGAAAGTCGACAACATAGTTGTATCGAACACGGTCAATGAGATTTCCGGCTCCGCCCGTGATGATAAGGGCATAGGCCCAGGATTCAATTTTTGAAGTTTGTTTGTGAACGAGATAGAAGCCCGTGAAGCCTAGAATGATGATGATAGGCAGTCCTATTAGAAATAGACTGCGCCATGGCTCGCCCCAGTCTCCACCTAGGTTTCCCCATGCTCCTGTGTTCTCAGCATAGCGCAGCTGAAAAGTTCCCATAAGGTAGAAGCGAGGCATTTTGCCCTTGAGTGCATCCACGGCCCAGAGTTTTGACCACTGATCCAAGGCGGTGAGGGCCACAAATAGAGTGGTTAGGATAATGGCACGTGTTCTTAGGCAATAGGATTTAATTTCATTAGTCATTCTAAAATTATGCCTGTGATCGACTCATTTGAGTAGTATTTTAATGGATTGGATCTAGATTAGCTCATTGAGCCAATCTCTGAGCTCGATGATCTCCATGATATCAATTTCATGCCCGAAGTCATAGGTCTTGAAGGTTAGCTGCTGGCAATGGTGTTGCCAACGCTCAACCTCCGCCTTGGTTTCACTGTAGGGAATCATGGGATCAGAGTTTCCGTGGGCAATATAGAGGGGAGTTTGCGCTACTGCCGGGGGCGTATTTTCAAAGGAGATGAATGGGCTCATTCTTGGGCTTAAGGCAATGGCCCCTGCAATTGGCCTATCAAGGTGATGCAGAATGTCTAGGGCCATACGGCCTCCTTGAGAGAAGCCAAGAATAAATAAATCCTCTGCACCCACTCCAAGCTCTTTTAAAAGGGTGATACTCTGAAGCAAAAGTTCAATGGACTTTCTGTAGGCAGGCTCATTGGCATCTTTGTGCATATCGTACCAAGAGTAACCTTCCATAAAACCACCCATATCCATAGCAAAGGGAGCATTAAGGGCCAGAAAGTTAACTCCGGTTACATTAATTTCTTTAGCGAGTATTTCGTAGGAGCTTTTGCTGTCACCACGGCCATGAAGCAGTAGCATCCAACTGGAGCCATTGGTCATGCCTTTATTGACAGCAGGGATAAAGCTGTAGCTTAGGGGAAGTTGATTAAGAGTCTGTTGAATCTGTTGAGTCGTCGGTAGTGTCGTCATCAGAATCTTGTATACTAAGAGTCCAAGCTTCGAAAAGGTCTGCCGTGTCTTGGGTAAAGAGCTCTTCGTGATAAGGATCAGTGAAGCGCTCATAGTCTCTTGGACGAACAATGACTGAGTTCATCATGGATACTTTGAGAGTTTCTCCACCTATTTCTTGGGTATCATCTAAGTGATCACGGTTAAGGCGACAGTGACCGAGTTCATGGAAAATAAGTGAGCGGCGATAATCATCTGTATGATTATCCCACCAGGACTTTCTAATAATGATTTCTTTTGATCCATCTGTATAGGTGTAGCAAACCCCTTGGAAGCTATCATTTTCTATATTCCCAAAGTTTACGGGTATATCGCCAACTACAAAATTGACGTCACCATTGAGGGTTTTCCCAAGTTGTTCGAACTCGGTTATATAGCTTGAAAAGGACTCATCTGTTGTAGAGAACTTACGAACAGCGCTTTCCCCGCGAACCATGAGGTCACTCTGTAGGGGAAGAGGGACTCCGCACGACGAAAGCGTCGTAAAGAGTAGGGTTAGTGTGAATAGATATGTAATATTTTTAATCATTTTCATCCTCACGTTAAAATAGTGCAGGATCTTTGCCAGATTTGTCTATGTCTTTACAGCTAATTAGAGCTCTCTTCATGTAAATGCCTGTAAAACTTTTATACACATGGACTCATTCTAGTAATTTTTTCGCTTCTCTATGAAAACACCTGAGGATGACCTAAAAAGAGGAGGTGATTTCTTTCTTGGAGGACCTCAAGTGAATAAGTTCATTGTGATTTTCATCTCAATTTTAATGACCATCTCAAGTGCGCAGGCCGCGATCTCTGTTAAAGGTGTATCTAAGAATTTATTTGAAACACTATTGATGGGAAATTATAAGTCCGGTGTTAGGAAGCTTTGTGGATCTGATCAGAAGTGTATTATCTCACTCACTCAAATTCGTTGTGCAATAAATATAAAAGATCGTGAGCTCTCTCAGACTGGAAATTGCACTTACAAGAATAAATCGGGGAAGTTATCGGTATTGAAAGATGAAGATGCATATAAGTTGGCCCAACAGCTCATTGTCTATGGTGCAGACTATAGCAACAATGGGGTAGAGGTTAAAATTTCTGTTGCCACTGCAATTTGTGCAGGTCAAAAGAATGCTGCTGGTCAGTTTACTAAGCGCTGTCAATTAAGAGACTAGACTCTCGCCATTAATAGAAACATTTGTTAAACTTGGGCATCCTTAAATCTTAACTGGATAGGCCCTATGAATAGGAAGCTTGGAATACTCGGTGGAGGCCAATTGGCCCGCATGATGCTACCCTCATGTATGGACTGGGATATTCATGTCCGCATTCTCGATAGAGAAAATGCAATTGCCTTTCGCTTTTGTGAGGACAAAGTCATAGGAAGTTTCCAAGACAAGCAAGACGTTATTGATGCTTTTTGTGATTTTGAAGTGGTAACGGCCGATCTTGAAGCGGTTTCAGTGGCCGGTTTGAAAGCCCTTGAAGATAAAGGGGTACTCTGTGCCCCAAGCTCACAAGTTCTTAGTGTCATTCAAAATAAATACCTTCAAAAAAAATTCTTTAAAGATAGTGATATTCCAACATCAGATTTTAAGTTACTAAGCGAGCTAAAGTCTGATACTCCCCATGGTTTCCTCAAAGTCCCTACAGGTGGCTATGATGGAAAGGGAGTGAGTTCGTGGAAGGGAGATCTTTCTCAAATTCCTGAAGAGTTTAAGAAAAATGTTCTTTGGGAAGAAGGCGTTGCCATAGATAAGGAAATATCGGTAATCGTCGCTCGGGGCTACTCTGGAGAAACCCAGTGCTATCTTCCCACAGAGATGGGCTTTGATCCCAAGCTTAATCTCATTGCCTATACTTTCTATCCCGCGAGAATCGATCAGGTGATGAGCACTAAAGCGATGGAGCTTGCCGCAGAAATTGCGCAAGGGCTAGAGATGGTTGGAGTCATGGCGGTAGAGATGTTTATCGATACTGACGGTAAGCTTCTCGTCAATGAATTGGCCCCTCGTCCACATAACTCTGGACACCACACTATTGAATCGACTTATACCTCTCAATTTGAAAATCATATTCGCGCCGTTGTGGGACTTCCCTTGGGAAGTGTTGAGCGAGTCAATGAAAATAAATTTTCACTGACTTTCAATGTGATTGGTGAAAGTGATGGAGAGGCCCAGTGGTTGGGAGTAGGAGAGCTTCTTAGTGAAAAAGAAGCTTATCTTCATAATTATGGTAAAATCGATTGTCGTGCCGGTCGTAAGATGGGCCATATTACGTTGTTAGGAAATTCTGAGTCGGATTTGATCAAGCGCTATGAGTATTGGTCTGAGAAGATTAGGGTCATTGGAGTATAATATGAAAGTTGCCGTGATAATGGGCTCATCAAGTGATTTAAATGTAATGAATGGGGCCATCGACGCTCTCAAAGAATTCGATATCGCCTATGATGTGAAAGTGATTAGTGCTCACCGCACACCAGAGGCCATGATTGACTTTGCTAAAAGTGCAGCAGATCAAGGCTACTCGGGAATTATTGCTGGTGCAGGAGGAGCGGCCCATCTTCCTGGTATGGTGGCCAGTGCAACTTTTCTTCCTGTTATTGGAGTTCCTGTTAAATCAAGTAACTCTCTCGATGGTTGGGATTCTCTTCTTTCTATAGCTCAAATGCCCAAAGGTGTTCCTGTGGCAACCATGGCCGTAAATGGTGCTTATAATGCTGGTCTCTTTATGGTGAAGGCCTTGGCCATTGCAAATACGGAGCTACAGACAAAACTTTTAGATTATATGCAAGGGCTGAAAGATAAAGTTGCCCAGATGAATAAAGAGCTAGTCTAGAAATTTAAGAAGTTGATTGCGAGATTTTCGCACCCAACTCAATCCTTTTATAAAGTCAATCCACTGATCCTTTGCTCCCTTGGGAATAAAGGATTGGATATTCCCCTTCTTAATTATACTAGAGCGCATTTGAGGATGTTTGCAAATTTCGAGAAAGCGTTGATACTGATGATGCTTAGGGGATGCCATATTCTTTTTGATATATTCTTCTTGTGAGTATGTGCCCCAATTTGAAATTCTTTGGAAGTAGACTTTATCAACTCCAAGCTTCTTTCCTAATTCAACAAAGGCCGGCATCTCATGGAAGTTATTATCTTGAACGACGAAATCAATCTGAAGGTGTTTGAGGTGTCCTTGCTTTTTCGCTTTCACTAGAAATTTAATATTCTCTATCACGGCCTCCCAATTTCCTCCTCGACGGACAATATCGTATGTACTTTTTGTCGCAGCATCAAGGCTTATGAAAATGGAGTCGAGATTATGATGAATTTTACTCATGCGCTCAAATACTTCGGCAGTAAGGAGGACTCCATTGGTATTGAGATTAATAGCAAGTTTAGGATATTTGCTACCTTGAAGATTAAAAAGAAAATCTCTATAAATTTGAGAAGCGAAGGGGTCACCACTGGAACAAATATTTAATGATTCCACACTAGACATCAGCTCAGGCATAAGACCTTCACGAACTTTAAAAAGGTGATCGACTTCTTCTTGAGGTAGGGAAATATAGTCCTTACGACAACTGGGACAAGCAAGGTTACATGTACGATCTTCACTAAAGTAGACAATGCGAGGGCCATGGGGAACGACCCCACTTGTATGGTTTAAATACTCTAAATATTCTTTTTTAAAGATGAAGTCTTTGTGGTGTAAATTATCTGATTGAATCTCTGGGCAAAGCTCACTGTTGCAGTAAAGAAAGGACTCATTGAGAATACTCTTTCTCACTTCTTGCGCCAATTCTCCATTCCATACTTCCTGTAGTCCTGTCTTGCCAATATCCCCCAGGTTTACAGGGAGCCAAGTGGGGCAGCACATATAACAGCGAAATTCGCCATTCACATAATGGATATCAAGGTACTCAAAAGGCTTGGGGCAAAATTGGTTTTTAAAGCTCATTTCTCTTCTAGTTTAACCGATGCTTTCACTTTAAACCAAGGGATAAAGCCTATTGTCGTGATGAACTCTTAGGTACTTATGCCTAGTTCTCAAGGCATAATGGCAAATCTTACCTATTTCCTAAAAATCCTAAGTATAAGCAATTATTGGCATAAATAATCCGATAAAGACTAGTGATATCGTTTAAGTATGGGAATTTTACTAACCCTCATAAGCGGTACGTTGGTTATATATGAGTAAGTTTTTGAGACTAATCACATTTCTGGCAGTAAGTAGCTTAGCAACTTCTTGTTTGATGCCCGGAGATAAGGGTAGGGTATCACTGAGTCTTAGTTCAGATGATCAAGCTGCTCGTGATGCTGGTAAGGTTGATCATGAAGGTTCATCTCAAATAACAGTATCAAGTATCCAACTTATCGATGATAAAATTATTGTACAGGGTAGTGAGCTCGATGGTGTAAACGTCGTTAAGCTTACTCAATCAGGCGCAGACTCCACTCTCTCTATTCTTTCTCAAACAGCATCGAAACTAATTCTGAGCTCTTCTACTCAAGTGGCCTTGGCCCTTAATACATTAATGTCTCTAACTCTTGAAGACGCCTATGGGGCGACGGTCGTTGATGTCACTTTCAATCTTCCTGACTCCTCTGTATCGACGGCCAAGATTGGTGATGAGCAAGTGACAACGGCCAAGATTGCTGATGGTGCCATCACTGCTGTAAAGCTCTCCAGCATGTCGGCTTCCGTGGGACAGCTTCTGCGCTGGAATGGAACGACTTGGGTGGCAAGTGATTTAGATGCACTCACTTATGCAGGAACATGGAATGCTTCTGGTAATCCCAATCCTTCAGCTGTTGGAGGAGAATATTATATTGTCTCTACTGATGGATCTAATGTTGATCCGGGTGATGGCAATCCTCGTGATTGGTTTCAAGGAGACTGGATTGTTTACAACGACAACACTTCTTCATGGGATCAGATTCGTAATAGCTCGGATGTATCAAGCTTTAATACACGAACTGGTGCCGTCATGCCGCAATCAGGTGACTACACTTGGGCGATGATTAATAAGACGACTTCTTCCATTGGGGATATTGCCGATGTGGATTTAACCACTGCTCCTACGACGGGAAAGGTTTTAAAGTTTGATGGAACTTCTTGGGTTGCCGATGATGACCTCTCTGGTGGGGGAGCAGGATCAGTAACTTCCACTGAAATAGCGAATGACTCAATTGTCGATGCGGATATTAATTCTGCGGCGGCGATTTCTTGGTCAAAGATTGATAAGACCGGGTCCACAGCAGGTGATGTGGGTCTTGGTAATGTTACCAATGATGCTCAATTAAAGGCGGCCGATCTCGACACCACGGCGACTCTTGGAACGGATGATACAAAGATTCCGTCTCAAAATGCAGTAAAGACTTATGTAGATAATGCAGTAACGGGTATGGGCTCGGTTACATCAATTACCGGTGGAGCGGGACTAACGGATGGACCGATTACTACGACGGGAACCCTAGATGTACGAGTAGATGATTCAACGATTGCGATTGTTTCAGATATTTTAGAAATCAAAGATGATGGAATCACCAATGCTAAGATTAATTCTTCTGCGGCGATTGCATGGAGTAAGATTGATAAGACGGGAGCAACGGCATCTGATGTGGGTCTTGGTAATGTTACTAATGATGCTCAACTTAAGGCCTCAGATCTTGATACCACAACAACTTTAGGTACTAGTGATACAGCGATTCCTTCGCAAAATGCAGTGAAGACTTATGTAGACGCGCAAGTTGGGGGAGTAAATCAAACCCAATGGACGACAACAGGAAGTGATATTTACTACTCTACTGGTAATGTAGGAATAGGTACATCTACTCCTAGTACTGGACTTCATATTGCAGGAGTTAATCCTTCAAGTGGGAGCCTTAATTTAGAAGTGAGTAGTAATGGTGGGTTATCTAGTAAGGTTGATTTCTATAAGTCTCGAGGGACTCTAGGGGCACCTGCAGTTATTCCCGCTAGTGAAGGTATTGGGCGTACAAGTTATTTTGGATATGACGGTGCTGCCTATCAAGAAGGCGCTCGTGTTAATGTTGCGGCCTCCTCGGGTTATGGGACCGACCTTAAGACAACTTATTCAATCCTTACTCATAACGGAAATAGCTTGTCGGAGCGAATTGTTGTAGATGAGGATGGGCTTGTCGGGATTGGTACAAATAATCCTCAAGGAAGACTGCATATTCAAAAGAATCCGACTGGTGGCGATTATGGAACTGGCTATAATGAAGTCATAATTGAATCTTCACAGCTTGCCGTTGGAATGCATATCTCTTCAGCGGCAAACGGTAAAACGGGATTTACATTTGGTGATCCTACCGATGCAGACTCTGGTCGATTGCTCTATGATCATTCTGATGACTCTATGACGTTTTCAACTAATACAACAGAGAAGATGCGAATTCTCTCCGATGGAAAAGTAGGTATTGGAACTACAACTCCAACTACTGAATTAGAAGTTGATGGAACGATTACCGCAACAGGCTTCAATGGACCCATAACTAGCTCTACTACAACTGTAAGTGGTGGTAGTGCTGCTGCTCCTTCTTATACATTTAGCGGTGATACTGATACAGGGCTCTACTCTGGAAGTGCAGATACAATTGAAGTATCTGTAAATGGCTCGAATATCTTCGACTTCATTAGCGACGGGCTCGTATCTTCCACTGCAAAAGGAGCCCAGGTTGGAAGTGTCGCAGGAACAAATGGTGCGCCAACATATAGTTTTGCAGGAGATACGGACACGGGTTGGTATTCTCCTGCTGATAATCAACTGGCTGCCTCTGTAGGGGGGAGCGAAGCGGTTCGTATTACGGATGAAGGATCAGTTGGAATTGGAGTTAGTACTCCTAGCTCAATGTTAGATGTAAAGGGAAATGCTCTTAATGCCATTTCTGGTACGGTTTCCATAACGGCCGGAACCTCAGCTGTTGTTGGGACGGGAACTGCTTTTTCTGGAGAGCTCTACGAAGGTGATCCTATTTCTATTGCTGGAGAAATTCATACTATTGATACGATCACAGATGCTACAAACTTAACTCTAACCAGCACCCATACGGCCGGGGCTACAAATGTTGCGGCCTATACGGATGGGTATCTTTTAAATATCGTCTCAGCTGATGACGATCAACAGCTAACAGTGAATAATCACGGTAATGTGGCCATTGGCCACCCCAATGCTATGACCAAACTCGATGTTCGTGGAGTTACTCGTATCCGTCGTGAAGATAGTCATAACCAGTACTTTGAATTTGAATCCGGCGGGGCACATATTATTCGTTATATGAATAAGGAGAGTAATCGAAAGGCGGCCATCTATGATAATATTCACGATGAAACTGGCTCTTCTGGTGGAGGGAGTGATTTCATCTTCCGAGTAGGTGCAGTGAGTTCACCGACAGAGTTAGTTAGAATTAAAGAGTCTGGTGATGTTGGAATTGGGACTAATTCTCCTGCATCTAAATTAGAAGTCGCTGGAGTCGTCACAGCAACTGGCTTTAGCGGTCCTGTTACCAGCTCAATAGTTGGAGCAGATGCAGGATCTGCCGCTTCACCTTCCTTCACATTCAACTCAGATACTAATTCAGGGTTCTATTCTTCTGGTGCAGATTCAATTGGTGTAAGTGTTAATGGCTCTAATATCTTTGATTTGAGTGCAGCAGGGATCACTTCTTCAACTACTCGTGGTGGTGTTTTAAACAACACACCAGGAGGTCAAGGCGCACCTACCTTCAGTTTTAAAGATGATGAAGACACTGGGTGGTTTTCACCAAGTGCTGATAATCTTGCCGCATCAACTGCTGGTAGTGAAAGGGTACGAATTACTTCAAACGGTTATTTGGGAGTTGGTGTGACTTCGCCTACAGGTCGTTTGGGAGGAACTGGAACAAATCGTATTCATTTGAAATCAAGTAACGGCTCTGCAGAGCTTAATATCGATCATAGTGGAATCTCTAATGGTCATGCAAGTGGATTAACTTTTTCTTCTAGTGGAACACCTGTTGGATCAATTGTTGCTCAAAAATCAGCTACCAGTGCAACGGATGCACATTTAGTTTTTCTCACCCATGATGGAAGTTCTATTGCTGAGAGGATGCGCCTTTCTAAAGATGGAAATCTAGGAATTGGTACGACATCACCTTCAAATCCACTGGCCGTTGAAGCTACTAATGGTGTAGCGAACGCTGTTATAAAAGCAAAAACAACAGGAGTAAACAGTTCAGCGACTATCTCCTTGTTTAATGATGCACAAAATTGGGTTTTGAAAACTGCTGGAAATGACAACTTTGGTATAACGGATCAAACTGCTGCTGCAGACCGACTTACTATTGCTAAGAATGGATATATTGGGCTAGGTGAAGCGGCACCTGATCGTATGCTGATCATTGGGGATAACGAAGCTATAAAACTTTCTGATGCTAATGATATTACTAGTGAGTCAGATATCCTCTTTAAGAATGGTGGGGTTATATCTGCAGGTGCTGGTATGTATATCAATGCTGATGCGGATAATACAGGCTCAGGTAATATCGTTTTTGGAAAAGGTAGTGAGACAAATGGCTCATCTCCTCTTATGACGATTCAAAATGGAGGAAATGTTGGAATTGGTGTTACGGGTCCCAGTGAAAAGCTCCATGTAAATGGTAATATTCTGTCCGCTGCTTATCTCTATACTTCAGATAGACGCTTCAAAAAGAATATCGAGCGCATTCCTGCTTCCCTCGATAAGGTATCTCAAATGAGGGGAGTAAGCTTTGATTGGAGAAATGATGAGTTTCCTGAGCGAATGTTCCCAGAAGAGCGTACGATGGGATTTATTGCTCAAGAAGTAGAAGAAGTAGCTCCTGAGTTAGTTAAGACTTCTGCTGATGGTTATAAATCGGTACAATATGGAAATATTACGGCCTTATTAGTTGAGGCCATAAAAGAGATTAAGAATCAAATTGTTGGTCTTTTTTCTAATGATGAAAAATTAGAGCGTAAAATTTCTTCTCTTGAAAAAGAAAATGAAGAGCTTAGACGTGAAATGGAAGAGATTAAAAAAGGTTTAAAAGAATTGAAGCAAATGCAAAAAGCTCAAAGAGATAATAAGGAAGAATGAATTTGTGGAAGAAAAACAAAATCTTTCTAGCTTTCCTATTAAGTGTTTCTACAAACGCTTATGCTCTTAATACTGTCGCGACGGGGTTTCAAGTTGCGGCAGATGAACTCAAAACGATTGTTGCTCATAATGTTTGTAAGAAAGTTTGGAATACAGGTACAAGTGCTCACTTTGTTGCAACCAAATCTTTTCTAGAGTGGAGCAGCTTCTATACTAATACTCCTGCTAATATAACGATTCGTGACTGTTATTCCTCATGTTCGAATCTTTATAAATCAGGGGTAACCACTGATGGGCTCTATTCTATTGACGTTGATGGTGCTGGGCCAACAGCTGCCATGAATATTTATTGTGATCAAACCAATGATGGTGGGGGATGGACACGAGTATTTAAACATAATATCGCTGATGGCTATTTTGCTGACAACACAGCTGCGGCCAGTTCTAATACCTCTGATCCCAATAATAATTTATACTCGATTCTTTCATTATTAGATAACTTCAAGTCAATGAATCGCTTGACCTTCAAGCTTTATTGGCCCAATGAAGCTCTAAAGAATATTTGGTCTCAACAATCTAGCCCTATATATCATTCTCCCGTGATAGGTTATCGCCCTATTGATATTAATGTTTTCACTAATTACTGGGGTGGATTAGAATTCTCTAATATTACTTCTAGCTATCTTGATGGCTCTGCTGGCCATAGTAATTGGTATTATTCTGTTGGGGCTAAGACGAGTTGGAGTGGTGGAATTCCCTTGGCCAGTCAAAATTCAAGCCTAGGTGTTAATGAAGTTCAACTCTATGTACATGATGGTGGTCTCAAACCTATGAGTTGTCAGCATATTATAGAGCTCGGAGAATCTAGGGGAAGTCGTGTTTATACTATTTACCCTGATCAGGTTAATGGGGTGGATGTTTACTGTGATATGGACTTAGATAGTGGAGGGTGGACTCTCTTTTATGCCAATGCATCTGACGCTTCTATGAGCATTAAGAAGTCTTACACGGAACACCTTGCTGATCAGAGTGGAATTGCTATTACGGATTCTAATTATAGTAATCCTAATACTGTAGGAATGCTGGACTTCAAAGAATTTTCACCAACTCAAGCTTACGCTAGGGATATTGGTAATTGGACGAGTTCTCAATACTCTAGAATTGATTTTAATAATGACTATGACTTTAAGATGGCCTTTGAAGTTAACCAAACACCTGCTGCCGGTATTAATTGTCGCTCTTTACCTGGAGCAGGAATATTTAAATTTAGTAACAGTAATGGAACAAGCTATTACTATGATAAGGGAGAGAACTATAATGGTATAGGATGGGGAGATTGTATGGCCTCAGTGGATCAGACAGATGCTTCGGATGTTGAGAATTATCCCCGTCACTTCCTCTATAATATTACTGCTGCTTCGGATAGCACTCGTGTTAGAGGTATTGGGGGATTTAATAATGGAGACCTCAATGCAAAGGCAAGATACTTTCTAAGAGAGAAGTACGATAAACCTAAAAATTGCATGGATATTCTTACAACAGGACAATCTGTTGGGGATGGGACCTATACGATATATCCTGATGGGGTGGCCGTTTCTGTTGAATGCGATATGAATACTCACGGTGGGGGATGGACAAAGGTCTGGCACGGTTATCCATCTAGGGCCGCTCATAATTCAACTACTGGCGAAACCTATGCTAAATCAAATTCTATTTCCTTCAATCAAGTTCGAATGCAGGGAGTGAATATTGGAGTGGATATGGTCGATCAAACCTATGAGACGGCCTATCTTAAGAAGACAATTCGTGAATACTATTATCAACAATTTGCTATTGATGATACTTTGAAGCCTACAGTAAAGTTTGCTGATCGCGATGGAGTTGAAAATGTAGGCATGGTCGGAAACTTCTTCTTTAGAGGATATGGAAATTTTTGGAGAATTTTTTATCCGTGTGTAAATGCAAATGATACAAGTGATGACTATATATACCTCGCTGGTTACTATTCCCCTGGTTGTCCTATTGCTGATTCATTTATTAAGTCCGATATTACGACCTGTACGAGTACGGGAAATAATTATTGTACGGATGCTTATACTAGTACTGAAACCGATAGCGGACTCGGCCTAACACTAAGACAGTATCAAGAAACCGCCGTATGGGTAAGGTCACTTCCTTCAATGCGATCTTGTCGAGAAATTCTTGATCGAGGATATTCAAGTGGTGATGGGGTTTATCTGATTGACCCTGATGGACCTAATGGTACAACTTTTCCTTTTGCTACGTACTGTGATATGACAACAAATGGTGGAGGGTGGACCCTTGTCTGGAGTAATACTCGCACGGGGACAAATAAACCTGTCACTGGCCTAAGCTATGCTGACTCTATTGCCACCCGCCCTCGCTGTTCAAATTCAAGTGGGAGCGTTCTCGATACAAGTGGAGCATGCAGCTCTCTATGGACTAGTAGTTTAACCTCACTCACTGCGGAAAATGCTTATATTGAACGATTTAATTACTTTGTCGGACTCGATCATTGGAATAGTGTAGGCGCAGGAGGAGACATGCAGCTTATGTACAAATGGTCGGCCGATTACGAACGCGATACGGATATGGCGGCCATTATGAATATAGATAAGCTTGATTCAGGCAGTAACTACACTTTAAAAATTAATTCTTATTCTCCACTTATCGGGTCAGTCACTGCAGGGATTAGGTCTTTAGGTTCTTTTTCTTCTGGAGTTCCATGGACCACAGTAGATGCTGATAATGATGCTAATGCTTCAAACTGTGCTAGTAACTATAGTAATAGCCCTTGGTGGTATACGAGTTGCTGGTCAGGAAGTATGAATGGTGGTGGCGAAGCTGATGGACTCGGCTATTTTAATGGTGCTTATTGGACCGGAAGCGCTAAGCAATGGGCAGATCCTGTCACTGCTGCAGGAGCTGGAAATGGTTGGATATTTATTCGAGAACATAAGCGAGAAGGTCGCTATAAATCCTCTTGTAAAGAAATTCTCGAAGATGACCCAAGTGCTCCATCGGGTATCTATAATATAGACTTTACGGCGGGAAGTATTAGTGATCAGAGAACAGTGTATTGTGATATGACCACAGATGGTGGTGGTTGGACCCTCGTGGCCTTTTCAAATGGAACTGCAACTGCAACACTTGCTAATTCATTCTTTGAAGCGGGTTATAATGCAGGAGCAGTTTATGCTAAAGATTTAGCGAACTATTCGGCTTCTCTTGATCCCGAAGCCTTCTCTCTTGCTGTTGGTTCCACTGATGCCATGTTCATTTCTCCTTCATATAATGGAGGAGCAGCCTATATTGAAAATGGATTCGGTTTATGGAATTACGACGAAACAAAATGTACTGGTGTTCTCAGACACACTTCTCGAACTGCGGGCTGTAGTGGCCAAAATGCCAATGATAATTGGGATGGGGCCGATGCCTTTAATATTGCTGTTGAGTCGGGTAATGAGGGAATTGTTCCCGCTTATAAGGCCACAGAGGTTTGCTATAACGGAAAAGGAAGCTGTAGCTTTAAATTCTTCCTGCGATAATTCTTCGAAAAATTGGTCACTTATGCCGTTTTTTTGGGGCATTTCGGTAAATTCTTCCTCTTTATAATCTTACCTAAGTACTTGGTTCTATTAGAGTTAGATTATGCCGATAAGTCTAAGTGGTAATGTATACCATAAGGATTTATGAGTAAAATTTTACGTCTTTTCACATTCATGCTCTTGAGTTTATCCCTAAGCTCCTGCCTCCTTCCCAATGAGAAGGGGAAGGTGTCATTGAATTTAAGCTCTTCCGATCAAGCGGCCCGTGATGGTGCCAAGAGTTCGAGCGCTGAAGTTGAAGATGTCTCCCTTGTTAACGATCAAATTATCATTACCGGCAGCTCTCTTGATGAAGTTACTACCGTTAAAGTTTCTCAATCGGGAACGGATTCAACTCTTTCCATCATTTCACAAAGTGCTACACAGCTTATTCTTTCATCGGGAAGTCAAATTGTATTGGCCTTAAATACACTGATGTCTCTTACGCTTGAAGATGCTTATGGGGCGACGGTTATTGATGTAACTTTCAATCTTCCGGACTCTTCTGTTTCGACGGCCAAAATTGGCGACGAGCAAGTGACGACGGCCAAGATTGCTGATGGTGCGATTACTGCTGTTAAGCTCTCTAGCATGTCAGCTTCGGTGGGCCAGCTTCTGCG